>NZ_JARVHP010000001.1:4642500-4865000 GCF_040459695.1 Bacillus cereus group sp. RP37
TTTACCTCTTCCCCCTCCAATCAGTATTTTCACTTCCTAATAAAGCGAACATGCTGATTTTTGGCTTTGTTCCTCCACACAAATTATTAGTTGAACGAATCGGGTGTTTACAGGCAACTCGACTCCAACCGAATTTTGAGGTGAGAGTCTTATCGTCCGGCGAATAGCGAGATAAATAACGAAATTCCTACAAAACATTAACTTAAGATTATTGTTAGAATTTTTTTACATTTAATTAATGAAAAATATCCATTTTTTGTTATATAGTTAAGAAAGGACGTACTCAACTATAAATAAACCAATGGAGGAATTACTTTATGGATAGGTTAACAAAGTTTTCATTAAAAAATCGCGCCGCTGTTATCATCATGGTTTTTCTCGTTTCCATACTCGGCGTTTATTCCGGCTCTAAATTACCTATGGAATTTTTACCAAGCATCGATAATCCAGCAGTCACTGTCACCACCTTATCTCAAGGACTCGACGCTGAAGCGATGACGAAAGAAGTAACTGATCCTCTCGAAAAACAATTTCGCAATTTAGAACATATCGATAGCATCACCTCTTCTACGCACGAGGGATTATCACGCATCGATATCGCGTATACATCCAAAGCAAATATGAAAGACGCAGCACGCGAAGTCGAAAAGGCCATTAATACAATTAAATTACCTAAAGATGCAACGAAACCCGTAGTTAGCCAATTAAATACTTCTATGATTCCACTCGCCCAAATTGCTATCCAGAAGCAAAACGGATTTTCAAAAGCAGATGAAAAACAAATCGAAAAAGAAATCGTACCGCAACTCGAAAGCATTGATGGTGTTGCCAACGTTATGTTTTTCGGAAAATCAGCTTCTGAATTATCTATCGTACTAGACTCAAACCAATTAAAAGATAAAAACGTAACAACAGAGCAAGTATTAAAAGTTTTACAAGGAAAAGAAACTTCCACTCCAGCTGGAGCAATTACCGTTAATAAAGAAGAATATAACCTTCGCGTCATTGGGGATATAAAAAATGTAGATGACATTAAAAACATCACCGTTGCACCTCAAGTAAAGTTGCAAGATGTTGCTCAAATCGAGCTTAAACAACACTACGATACAATCTCGCATATAAATGGAGAAGAAGGAACCGGATTAATCATTATGAAAGAGCCAAGTAAAAATGCGGTTGCAATCGGAAAAGAAATCGATAAAAAAATTAAAGATATAAGTAAACAATATAAAGATCAGTTTTCTATTAAACTTTTAGCCTCAACTCATGAGCAAGTTGAAAATGCTGTTACTAGTATGGGAAAAGAAGTAATACTTGGGGCAATTGCTGCAACTCTAATTATCTTAATCTTTTTGCGTAACTTCCGAACAACACTCATCGCTGTTGTCAGTATCCCATTATCTATTTTATTAACTCTCTTTTTACTCCACCAATCTAACATCACACTTAACACCCTAACGCTTGGTGGTTTAGCTGTTGCAGTTGGACGTCTCGTCGATGATAGCATCGTTGTCATTGAGAATATTTTCCGTCGTTTACAAAAAGAATCTTTCTCTAAAGATATTATTCTCGATGCAACGAAAGAGGTCGCCGTCGCAATTACTTCTTCTACTTTAACAACAGTCGCTGTTTTCTTACCTATCGGCCTCGTATCAGGAGTAATTGGAAAATTAATGTTACCTATGGTATTAGCAGTTGTATATTCCATACTATCATCCTTAATCGTCGCACTAACAGTTGTTCCACTTATGGCTTTTTTACTACTCAAAAAGACAAAACATCGAAAGCCAAATTCTTCACCACGATATGTCGCTACATTAAAGTGGGCTCTTTCGCATAAATTCATTATTCTACTTACTTCTTTTTTATTATTTGCAGGATCGATTGCAGCCTATATATTACTACCGAAAGCGAACATAAAATCTGAAGACGACACAATGTTATCTATTAACATGACATTCCCAGCTGATTACGCTCCTGAAACGCAAAAACAAAAAGCATTCGATTTCGAAAAGAAATTACTTTCTAATTCAGATGTAACGGATGTTATTTTACGAATGGGATCTAGCGCAGAAGATGCACAATGGGGACAAACGACAAAAAATAATCTTGCCAGTATATTTGTAGTCTTCAAGAAAGGCTCTGATATTGATCAATATATTAAAGATTTAAAAAAAGAACATAAAGCTTTTGAGCCCGCTGAACTTGATTACATAAAAACGAGTTATTCAAGCTCTGGTGGCGGCAACAATTTGCAATTTAACGTAACAGCCACTAACGAAACGAATTTAAAAAAGGCTGCTACTATCGTCGAAACAAAACTAAAAGATATGCCTGCTCTCTCTAAAGTAAAAACGAATTTAGAAGACTCTAAGAAAGAATGGCAAATCCATGTTGATCAGACAAAGGCCGAACAACTGGGATTAACACCAGAATTAGCAGCACAACAAGTAGCATTCCTTATGAAGAAATCACCTATTGGTGAAGTTTCAATCAATAATGAAAAAACAACTATTATAATAGAACACAAAAAAGAAAACATTACTAAACAAGAAGACATTTTAAACACTAACATACTATCACCTATCAATGGACCAATTCCTTTAAAAGACATTGCAACCATTTCAGAAAAGCAACTTCAAACAGAAGTCTTCCATAAAGACGGTAAAGAAACGATTCAAATTAATGCCGAGGCCTCAAGTGAAGATTTAAGTAAAGTAAGCACAGAAGTAAACAAAGCGATAACTGATTTAGATTTACCTAGCGGCGCAAAAGTAACTATTGCAGGCGCCACTGAATCTATGCAAGAAAACTTCACGGACCTATTCAAAATTATGGGGATTGCAATCGGGATTGTATATTTAATTATGGTTATCACCTTCGGGCAAGCACGCGCTCCTTTTGCAATTTTGTTCTCCTTGCCATTAGCTGCCGTTGGCGGTATTTTAGGATTAATCATTTCAGGAACACCTGTTGATGTAAATTCCTTGATCGGCGCATTAATGTTAATCGGGATTGTCGTTACAAACGCTATCGTATTAATAGAAAGAGTACAACAAAATCGGGAACACGGAATGGAAACAAGAGAAGCCTTACTAGAAGCTGGATCCACTAGATTACGTCCAATTATTATGACAGCTATAACGACAATCGTCGCTATGCTGCCACTCCTATTTGGCCAATCCCAAGCAGGAAGTATGGTATCAAAAAGTTTGGCAGTCGTTGTCATCGGTGGTTTAGCAGTCTCAACCGTTCTTACATTAGTAGTCGTTCCAGTTATGTATGAACTATTAGATAAAATTGGGAGAAAAAGACGCTCGCGCAGAAAAATAAGCACTTCTACAGAAACACCTGATATTTAAAAAAAAGCGTTATCTTCACGAATGAAGATAACGCTTTTTTCTCTACCTACTCATATAATCCATCATTTTTTCCGCATATTGCTCTAGAGGTTTACTAGAATCCACAATAAGATATTCACTATTTAAAGGTCTTTTACTACCATCTAACCACTTTTTAAAGGCTACTTCCGAATCCACTCTTCCAATCTGACTGACCATACGCTTACGTGTTTGTAGCCTATTATTAATCTCTTCCATATCATTAAGATAACATTCAATATATTTATATTTTACACCGTGTTTATTAGACCGTTTCATTCCTTTTTCAACCATCCCTTCATATAGACATGGACTATCCAATATAACACTATGCTCTTGTTCTAAATAAGAATCAATCAATGACCATTCAACATCGTATGATACTCCGCCAACAATTGTCGATTCAACCCCTTTCATTTCTAATGATTGTAACAATGCCGATTTCAAAACGTCGTGATCTACAATTACAGCACCTGTTAACTTCGCTATATACTTAGAAACTGTCGATTTTCCCGATCCAGGAAAACCTGACATTTGCAGAAAAAACAAATTAACTTCCCCTCTCATCCGTACCTATTCATCTATATAATCAATTACAAATTCAACAATCATTACATCCATTCCTTCTATATTAAAATACAAAAAGAACTCCCTACTTATAAGTAGAGAGTTCCTCTTTATAATTTATGCCGCTTTTACTTTCTTCGTCGTTTTACTTTTTCTTTTCGTTCCTGTAAAACGTTTGTGCAAGATAGATGCTACCAAGCGTGAAATAACGTTGAATAGTAATACCATAATAATTAATACAGCTGCAGATTTTGTCGCAATCAACTTTGCATCCGGAATAACTCCTTCAGAATTTAACTTCCAAATGTGAACCGCTAACGTTTCAGCTGGTCTAAATGGATTTAAAGGATGCGCAGGACTTGAGAAGTCCGCTGCTGAATTTAAAATCGGGGATGTTAAACCCGCTGTATAAATTAACGCTGCCGCTTCACCAAATATACGACCCGCCGCTAAAATAATACCTGTAATAATTTGCGGTAATGACGACGGAATAATAATACGAGCGATTGTTTGCCATTTCGTTGCACCTAATCCAAGACTCGCCTCTTTTACATTATGAGGCACTTCTGAAATCGCATTTTCACAAACACGTGTTAAACCTGGTAAGTTTAAAATCGTTAAAGCAAGGGCACCACCCATTACTGTATATCCCCAACCTGTCATAGTAACGAACACTAGCAAACCGAATAGACCAACAACAATAGATGGTAAAGACGCCATTGTCTCGATACATAAACGAACAAAGTTTAAGAAACGTCCTTGTTTTGCATACTCTGCTAAATATATCCCAGCACCTAATCCAAGAGGAATAGATATAACAAGCGTTATAACAAGCATGTAGAAGGAATTGAATAACTGCGGACCAATCCCACCACCAGCTCTTGTATTACTTGGTTCTCCAAACAAGAAATTAGGATCCCAAAATCCCCATCCCTTTTGCAGAATTTCAAACACTAAGAATACTAGAAGAGCTACAACTAAAGCTGCAACTGCATAAAAGATACCTGTCCAAACTTTATTTACCGTTCTTGCGTTCATTATTATCGCTCACCTCTTTGCCCAATCGCTCGAATTACTAAAATAAACAGGAATGAAATAACAAGTAAAATCATCGCTAAACTCCATAGCGCATTGTTCCAAGCAGTTCCGTTTAATGTATTTGTCATGTCCATTGTCAAAATACCAGTTAACGTTGCTGTCGGACTATATATTCCTTCTGGTAATTTAATTGTGTTTCCAATTACCATTTGAACCGCTAACGCTTCACCAAAAGCACGTGCTAAACCTAAAACAACACCTGTTAAAATCCCTTTTTTCGCAGCAGGAACAATCACTCGGCTAATCGCTTGCCATTTCGTTGATCCTAGACCATAAGAAGCTTCTAAATAATCAAATGGAACAGAGCGTATTGCATCAGAAGCGATACTAGCAATAGTAGGCAAAATCATAATACTTAATACAACGATACCTGCAATTAAACTAAAGCCCACTCCCCCAAACGAATCACGTAATAGCGGCACTAAAATCGTAACCCCTAATAATCCGTATACAACCGAAGGAATACCAACTAATAATTCTAAAACAGGCTTCAATACTTTATTCCCAAACTTCGGCGAAATTAAATTCATGAATATAGCAAGAGCTATAGCAATTGGCGCACTAATAATAACCGCACCTAACGAAACCACTGTTGAACCTACAATGAAAATCAAAGCCCCAAAGGTTCCTTCGTCAGCATTTGGATTCCATTTTGTCGATGTTAACATCTCAGTAAATGAGATACCGCTTTGTGTAAAAGATTGAATACCTTTACCGCAAATAAACGCAATAATAGCTAATGTAATTAAAACAATAAAAATACCACAAAACGTAACAAGCGATCTTCCTATATATTCACTTTTTACGTAATTAATTTGTTTTTTCCCCTTCATCACAGGTCAGACCCCACTTCATAGATTGAAATGAACAGGACTGGCCTTGCAGCCAGCCCCATAAAACTTTCTTATTTATTTAATTTAGACATAGGAATGTAACCCATATCTTCTACTTGCTTTTCAAAATCCTTACCTTTTACATAGTCAATGTAAGCTTTCGTTGCTTCTTTTGCCTCACCTTTTGTTACCATGTACTCGTAAGACCAGAATGGATATTTACCCGACGAAATGTTTTCAACTTTTGGTTCAGCACCATCAATTTTCACTGTTTGTAGCGCACCTTTTTTATCGCCAACCATGTAAGACATCGCTAAATAACTTACTGAACCTGGAGTAGAGTTAATCGCTTGCTCTACTGCACCGTTAGAATCTTGTGTTGTACCAGTTCCATCATTAATTTTCGCTTCTTTCATAACTGTCTTTTCAAACGTAGCACGTGTACCAGATGAAGCCGGACGGTTAATTACGTTGATTTTTTCATCTTTCCCGCCTACCTCTTTCCAGTTTGTTACTTTTCCAGTGAAGATATCTTGTACTTGTTTTACTGTTAAGTTATCAACTTTTACATCTTTATTTACGACAAGTGCGAATGCAATACCCGCTACCTTGTTATCTACTAATTCTTTCGCTTTTTCAGCATCTTTTATTTTATCTCCAGACGGAACATCTGAATTACCAATTTGTACTGCACCCGATGCTACTTGGTTAATCCCAGTTCCACTACCGCCACCTTGAACTTGAATAGAAACTTTCGAATTTTTTTCCATGAATTTCTTTCCAGCTTCCTCCGCAAGAGGTAGAAGAGCCGTAGAACCAGCTGCTGCAATCGTGCCTGATAATTCTTGTTTTGTATTATCGCTTCCTTTAGCACTTTCTTTACTAGCTGTATCTTCCGCTTTCCCACATCCAACCAACGCTCCTGCTACCACTAAAGCCGCTAAAGAAAATTTAATACCTTTTTTCATAACCATGTCTTGTACCCCCATTTGGATTATCACTTTTCGAATTCATTTTCTTTCGAACACAAATTCATTGTAGGACAGCAATATTATGTGAGTGTTAAGCAATCTTTAATTTTAAGTAAATAACGATAATAACCCTTAAAAGCTAGGAATCCCAAGATTTATAGTTAAAGAACCCAACAAAATCCACACTAATTAAGCTGTAATGTAAATTTATTCTTAACAATGTAAACTCAATGTAAATGTTTTTCGCTCTTTTCCCCTTTTAGTTAAAAATACATTTACAAATCCTTTGTATTTTTTAACTTTTACACTCTTACTTCATTTACATTAAATAAAATTTCAGTAATATTTTTTAGTACAACTAAATAAATTGGAACAATTCTAAAAATAAATGAATATTTTTAAAGTACCAATTGACAGCATCATCCAATGTAGTCTACTATATTACTAACAAAAAGTTTACCTAAGGAAACTTTTTAAACTTAAACTAACAATATAGAGATGAGGTAACTTTTATGGTATCGGCTAATACAAAACCACTTTCCGAATTTAAGACAGGAGAGTTTGTACAAATTGAGAAGATACAATTAGAAGGAACTATGAAACGACGTTTATTAGATTTAGGATTTATCCCTGGGGCAACGATTAAAGTATTACAACGCAGTCCACTTGGAGATCCTGTCGCTTATCAAGTAAGCAACACCACTATTGCACTACGCAAGGAAGAAAGTTCCCTTATTTTCGGGGTATTAATAGGAGATGATTTCAGATGAGCAAACATCGCATTGCTTTAGCTGGCAACCCGAATACCGGGAAAAGTACATTATTTAATACTTTAACAGGCTTAAAACAGCATACTGGAAACTGGACGGGAAAAACTGTTTTAAAAGCTGAAGGGGAATATGAACATAACGGAAGTAAATATACATTAATTGATTTACCTGGAACTTACTCACTATATTCAAATTCTGCGGACGAAGAAGTAGCGAGGGATTATATTATATTTGAAAAACCAGAAGTAACTGTAGTTGTTATAGACGCAACTGCTATGGAGAGAAATTTAAATTTAGCACTCCAAGTGATGGAAATGACGAGCAACGTAGTCATTTGTATTAACTTAATTGATGAAGCTGAGAAAAAAGGCATCGTTATTGATGAAAAAAAATTAGCCAAATCACTCGGTGTACCTGTAGTTAAGATTTCTGCTCGTAACCGAGTAGGCATTGGACATTTGCTAAATGTGATCGCTAAAGTAGCAAATAAAAAACTAATTCCAACACCAATTAAAATTTCTTACAGCGAAAAAATCGAAAGCATGATTCAGGAATTAGAACCGCAAATTTATAAAGTGTTCGGTGATGCGTATCCAGCACGTTGGATTGCGTTACGTATATTAGATGGAGATAAAAATTTCTTAACTACACTTCAAAAACACCATAATGAACCACTTGTAAGGGAGGTCGTAATGAATGGAATCTCACTCAGCCAGTAAAGCTCTTCCATTGGACTATATTATTCAACATGCACAAGCACTATCAAAAGACGATATACGAGATGATATTGTCGGAGATATTTATCGAACATCTGCAAGCATATGTAAAGAATCTGTTCAATATACAAATACTGATAAATTGTATCGTTCTGAAAAACTAGATAAAATTTTCACATCTCCAATTTGGGGATTTCCAATTATGCTCGGTATTTTATCTATCATTTTTTATCTTACAATTGCAGGTGCTAACATACCCTCTGATATGATTGCTGAGTTCTTCGGATGGGCCGAAGGGTATTTAACATCTTGGTTCCAGGCAGCACATGCACCCGAATGGTTACATGGCATTTTAATACTCGGCTTATTCCGTGGTATCGGTGCTGTTATTAGCGTTATGTTACCACCTATGGCTATCTTTTTCCCTATGTTCGCACTATTAGAAAACTACGGATACTTACCACGTGTCGCTTTTAATATGGACCGCTTATTCAAACGCTCCGGTGCACACGGCAAACAATCTTTAACAATGGCAATGGGGTTTGGTTGTAATGCAGCCGCTATTATGTCAACACGTATTATTGAATCACCACGTGAACGAATGCTTGCAATTTTAACAAACAACTTCGTTCCTTGTAACGGTCGCTGGCCTATGTTAATTTTAATGGCTTCATTATTTATGGCTGCTGGTTATACAGGTAGTATGCAAACATTAGTTACTGCAGGTGTCGTAGTTGGAATGGTTGTAATTGGTGTTATTATGACATTAACTGTTTCTTGGGTACTATCAAAAACAGCTTTAAAAGGCGTGCCAACTCACTACACTCTTGAGTTACCACCGTACCGTAAGCCAAAGGTTTGGAATACAATTGTGCGTGCAACACTCGATAAATCAGTCTATGTTTTAAAACGAGCTGTTGTTGTAGCTGCACCTGCGGCTGCATTAACTTGGTTACTTGCTAATATTTTCATCGGTGACACGAGCTTACTTATGTATTTTGTAAACTTCCTAGATCCGTTCGCTAAAATGTTAGGACTTGATGGATTTATTTTAGCTGCATTCATTCTTGGACTACCAGCGAATGAAATTGTTATCCCGATTTTATTAATGTCTTACTTATCAACCGGAGCTTTAACTGAAATAGATGATTTTAACCAAATTAAAAATCTATTCTTAGAAAATGGTTGGACTTGGTTAACAGCGTTAAACACAATGTTGTTCTCACTTCTTCATTTCCCATGTGGAACAACACTGGTTAACATATATAAAGAAACAAAAAGTGCAAAATGGACATTCTTATCGTTTGCAATCCCTACCGTTATCGCCATTGTTGTGACATTCCTCTCTACACAATTGGTACATTGGTTAGGGCTTGTATAAAAGCAAAGCATACATAGAAGGTATCCCCCTTCATTTGCTTTGCACGAAAGAAACCTGAATTTATTCAGGTTTCTTTTTTTGTATATCAGTATTCCAAGGTTGTGCTCCATACGTTGTGATTTTTTTATGTATGTAGTATATGGACCCCGGAAGAATTGCCATTAATATTGTGCAACTAATTCCTAATCCAGTAAACACCTTCCATCACCTTACTTTACTCTTTTTGGTAAAGCTGAACCTGAATGCTCAATTGTCGGATGAACATGAACAGTAATCTCAGCATTACTAAAGTAATTTTCACCTTGATCCCAATTCTTATCTATCTTCTTCCATTCTTTATAATTATGCCGCTTATATACTTCCCCTAACTCTAATACATCTACCTTATATTTTTTTTGAACAAGCTTAATCGATTTTTGAATGCGCTTCTCCATTTCCTCCGTGATGTTTTTCTTTAATCGCTTTTCGTTCATAATTTGTTTATGATCACTAAAATGCAACTCAGCCAATGTTCCTTCCAAAAACAAGTGAATATCGAACTTCGGTTTTGTAGCATTTTCTGTAGATACTTTAATCTTTCGACGCATTTTATGAATTTCATATGTAATAAGCTGGTCTTTTTTACGAATGGTAAAGAATCCTCCAATTTTCTTACCTATTATATAATTTATTCCAAATGTTTCTTCTCCATTCAAACTACCTACACACTTATTATCCTTCCCGCGAAACAACGCTGCCCCGTTCATTTGTACCCCTTGCTTTGTTAATTCAAGAATAGGTAATACGAAGCTTCGGTTGGAAATCATCTTTTCCTGAACTTCACCAATTCTTGCAGCCTCAATCATTTGAGCATTTTTCGGAGGATGTTCAGCTAACATATCAATATACTGCGCCGGTAAATTTTCAGGTTTAGCGCTCTGCTTCAAAATAGCTTCTGCATTTTTCTTAGAAACGAACAAACGTATATTTCTTCTCATCTCATGATCACGAATATATACATCTAACGTATTTTGTAAAACATATGGATTCGACAATAAATCTTTAGAGAAAATTATCACTTGTATGTGCGGAAAGAATAGTGAGCGACTAATTTTTTTGGCAATAATTCGTATTTGCTCAAAGACACTATCTGCCTTCGCACTCACATTAATATAATTTTCGCTATCTCCACCACCTTGTCCACCTTGTTGCGACAATTTACTGGGGAGTACCATCTGATACGTCCCTTTCATAATTGGATTCGCTTTCTTTTTTTTCACAATATCATAGGCTGCACCTACTACAAATCCTCTTTCTTCTATTTCTTCTAACTCAGAGCACCCACTTATAGATCCAACTAAAACTATAAGCATTATGATTTTAAGAAGGTGTTTCATTTCTACCATTCCTTCTTTTTATTTTATATACAATAAAAACTAACAAAGGTGCTAACACGACAAAGCCCATATCTATCCAAGCTAAATAAGTTCCGTAATTTGACAAGTCCTTCAAACTACTAGGTATCATATTCAGCATAAAAATAATCGGGGCACTTACGAAAATAAAAATATGTTTCTTCACTTTCGGAAACATAGCACAAAACAATAAAGATGCGACGTCATAATACATTGCTGTCGTGTTATAAATAGTAATAATCCAAGTAGTGAAAAAAATTGCATCAAATCTTTCTAAAAACCCTCCTCCAATTTCAATTTCTTTCCCTAATTCAATTGTTGGATACGTCAATCCACGGGTTGTCATATAAGTAAAAACACTAATACAAGTTACATAAATTAAAATGTATGACAACACGTTTACCATCACCGCTTTTGCAACTGCCATCGGTGCCTTTTTCACTGACTTATCGTTCAACATCACAGCATAAAACAGAGCTACCTCAAATCCGATAAATGTGAAAATAGAGTTTTTAACTCCTACAGCATATTGACTGACGTCCGTTTGAAAAGCTGGTAGTAAATTATTTATCTCCATTAAATTTATATTCAATAAAGAAAGCAGCACTATCGCAATTAAAACTATAGGTAAAAACAAAACGTTTAGCCTTACTAAAGCCGCTCTCGATCCTGCTATTCCATAAATAACAACTAATAGGAAAAAGAAAGACAATAGTTGCACTGGTGTATCACTAAACAAATACGTTTGTGAAATAATTGCAATCATTCGCGATTCATATGCTGTCAAAGCAGCAAACGTTAATACTAAAATGCTACTAATTGTGTATGCAACAGGCTTCGTCAAATGTGCACTCGTATATTGAACAAAGTTTTGTTTTGGGAATAAAATAGCCACCCTCGTTACAAACCACCCTAAAACCGCACAGACTAATCCACCCAAAAGCAAAATAATCCAACCGTCCGAAAATAAAGTTTGCGTAGCAATATCTCGCGGCATAGATAATGCACCTATACCGATAATTGTTGACGATACCGCAAAACCAAGTTCCCGAGATCCAATTTCTTCATCCCCATATTCAAATGGTTTCAATTACTCTCGCTCCTTTGGACGTATTGTAGAATCTTTCGTTTGTAAGTACTCTGGTCTTTCTTTCAACATTGATTTTGGCAAGCGGATCATTTCTTCTTCCCAATCTTTATAAAATGCAGGAGCAATAGGCGTTGTATATGGCACCCCAACACTCTTTAAATTCGTAATATGAATCGCAAGTGCAATAAGAGCTAAAATGATTCCGTACAACCCAAAAGCAGTCGCTGCTAATACAAAGACAAAAAGTAAAATTCGAAACGTAATTGTTATGCTATATACAGGAAGTGAAAATGTAGCAATTGCAGTAACTGCAATAATAATTACTAAAAACGGATTTACAATCCCTGCGTTCACCGCAGCTTCTCCAATTACAAGACCACCTACAATCCCAATTGTTTGCCCCATCGGTTTTGGCAACCTAATTCCCGCTTCTCGTATTAACTCCATCGTTAATGCCATCATTAACGTTTCTATATATGCCGGAAACGGTACCCCTTCTCTCGCTCCCGCAATAGAATAAGCTAGTTTAGATGGAATAAGCCCTTGGTGGTATGAAACTAGCGCTACATACGTCGCTGGTAATAAAACCGCCATAATACCAGAGACCATTCGCAAAATCCTCAATAACGTCCCAATCACCCAGCGCTCGTAATGATCCTCTACAGATTGAAAAATATCAACAAATACTAGCGGAGCTATAAGGGCAAACGGTGATCCGTCCACAAAAATAGCTGCCTTTCCTTTCGCTAACGAGGCCACAATATTATCAGGCCTTTCTGTATTCAAAAACTGCGGAAACGGTGACAAATTATTATCTTGAATTAATTGCTCAATCGTACCCGTCTCAAAAACGACATCTGTCTCTATTGATTGAAGACGCCGATCTAGCTCTTTCACAATATAAGGGTTAATAATATCTTCTATATATACTAAGGTTACTTCTTTCTGCGATCGCTTCCCCATAATATAAGATTGGAACCTCAACTTTGGATCGCGCAAACCACGTCGGATTAACATTTTATTCACATTAATATCTTCATTTAATCCAATCCTCGGTCCACGTATTAAGTCTTCTGTTACTGGCGGTTCTAAACTTCTTTTTTCCCAAGCTCTACTATTAATCACAATAGCGGTTTGAATATTATCAATTAATATAACTGTATCTCCTGCTAAAATCGCATTTATAATATCCGGAAACGTTGTCTTCTTACCAACTTCTGCAATAGAAATAAAACGATCCAATAACGTTTGAACAACAGCCTCTTCTTTTTGTACTTCTTCATATTGAAGTGTATGAACTACATATTTATAAACATTATCCTTATCTGTTAACCCACATAAAAAAATAACAGCACAGCGTGTAAAACTACCAGCGAGGGCAACTTCCCTAATTGTTAAATCATTAGGCGAACCTAACTCATCCCTAATTTCTTTCATAACTTCAAATAAGTTACCTTTTAACTCTAACAAGTCCCCCACCTAACTTCCTTTTCAACAAGTTTTTAGTTAGATTTCGCTAATAGAAGAAAATATATACAAAAAAGAGCTATCTCTTTTTAAAGATAGCTCTAGCACACGGATTACTTTTCTACTATTATATTGTCTGCTTTTATAGACACATTTTTCGTAAATCCACTAACGATAAACATCACAATCATATTCATTAACAATGCGACTATTCCTACATTTAAATCTTTTATATATTGAGGGAAATCAGGAAACATCGTAGCTATAGTTGAACCAGATAAAGTAATATATGCGACCACTAACAACCCGATCCCCATTCCTGCAATTGCACCTTGCTTCGTAATAACTTGACGTGGAAACAAACTACATACAAGTGCAGGGAAAAGTTGTGTCACTATACTGTATCCCATTAAAAGAAGAGCTCCTATTGTTTCTCCTCCTTTAAATGTAAACAATACTGCAACAAGTGTTACTACAGGCACAAATAATTTTGCTGCTTTAGTAACTTGTCTATCTGAAGCAGACGGGACCATTGTTCGGTAAATATTTTTCGCTAACAACGTAGATGCCGCCATAACAAGCATGGAACCTGGAACTAATGCTGTTAATACTCCCGCACTACCAATAATACCAATAAACCAAGGATCAAAAGTTTGAAGAGC
This sequence comes from Bacillus cereus group sp. RP37, assembly GCF_040459695.1. Classification (NCBI taxonomy): domain Bacteria; kingdom Bacillati; phylum Bacillota; class Bacilli; order Caryophanales; family Bacillaceae; genus Bacillus; species Bacillus cereus group sp. RP37. The sequence continues at coordinate 4,656,830 of NZ_JARVHP010000001.1, forward strand.
CAGACGGAATAACGAAAGGTCTACATCCCCTCCCTTTAATCCAGGAACTTGCAGTATAGCTGCAAACCCTGCAAAGAACACGAAAAGTAAAACTAAAGAATACAGTGGCATAATGGCCGCATTTTTACGAAATACTTTTTCATTTTTTGCCGAGAAAGCAGAAGCGAATGTATGGGGCCACATATAGAAACCGAGAGCTGTTAATACAATAGTAGAAACAAACCAAGAAATGCTCATTCCTTCATCAGGTAAAGATAAAAATCCTAGTTTTGCTGCTTCTACAGCTTCAAACATCGGCTGAAATCCTCCGTAATAATGGTACGGTAAATATATACCCAAAAACATAACGATAAACAGTATCATCATATCCTTCAAAGCGGCCGTCCAAGCAGAGCCGTGTATACCTGAAACCATTACATATATCGTTATAACAATTGCGCCAATCCACACTGCGATAACTGGTGACACCCTTCCGTACGACGCTTCCGAAACAATAATCCCTAATCCTTTTAACTGTAAAACGAGGTAGGGGATAATCGAAATAACTCCAATGATAGAAACGATAATGCCAAGTGTCTGACTCCTATATTTCTTCACAAAAAAATCTGGCTGCGAAACAAGATTATGCTCTTTCGCATACTTCCAAATTGGCGGCAATAAAAAGTAAGATAAAATATAAGCTAATGCACCATAACCTAAAATATAGAAAGTAGGTGCTCCTTTACTATACGCCCATCCACTTCCACCTAAAAATGTAAACGTCGTATAAATTTCACCTGCCATAAGAAGAAAAACAAAAATAGTGCCAAATCCTCTTCCTCCAACTGACCATTGCTCTAAATTCATATCTTTTCCATGTTGTGCTCGAATTCCTAAAAATAGTGCGAGAAACAAAAATAAAATAATGATAAGTAATGCGGTCATTTTACATCCCCCTTATTAGCAGGATCAAATACGTACACAATCCCCATACAAAGAGACGTAATGAGCACTGATAATAATACCCAAAATAATAAAAATGGCATCCCTAATATGTAAGGAGTAACTGAATTAGCAAATACGGGTCCAACAACTAAACAAAAAACTGGAATAAGCGCTAATACGTGTATTTTCTTCATCTCATTCTCCTTTACTTATGAAATTCATAATCGATGATACAAAGACTTCCACGCCAATCGGTAATGCATCTTCATCAATCGTAAAACGAGGGTGATGGTGAGGATATATAATTCCTTTCTCTTTATTTCCTGCTCCGATAAAAAAGAATGTCCCTGGCGCCTTTTGTAAAAACGCTGAAAAATCTTCTCCAGCCATCGTCGGCTGTAAACGAGTAACTCGTTCCCTTCCATAAAGCTGTAATGCTGTTTGCTCAATAATCTCTGTAACTTCATAATCATTTACTACTGGACGATATCCATATTCATAAGAAAACGTATATTTCGCTCCGTAAGCTTCTGTCACGTGCTTTACAATCTGTTCAATCCTTTTCACTGTTTCTTCTCGCAACTCATGTCTTAAACTCCGCACTGTCCCTTCAATCTCCGCTTGTTCTGGAATCACATTATGGGTTGTCCCAGCATGAAATTGCGTAACAGATACTACAAGGGAGTCCAACGGATTCGTGAGGCGAGATACAATTTGCTGCATTTGTGCAACAACTTGTGTGCCGATTGCAATACTATCAACCGTTTCATGAGGGATTCCAGCATGTCCACCTTTTCCTTCTATCGTAATTTTAAAAACATCTGGGGCAGCCATTGCAGGACCATAAATTACACCTACTTTCCCAACCTCTAACGACGCCCAAAGGTGAGCACCAATAATATAATCCACACCTTCCATTACACCTGCTGCGACCATTTCCTCTGCACCACCAGGAAAGTTTTCTTCAGCATGTTGGAATAGAAAACGAATCTCCCCTTTAATCTTTTCTCTTTCTTCTACTAACTTATGTACAACCCCAAGTAATATCGCTATATGTCCATCATGACCACATGCATGCATCACACCTGGGTATGTAGAAATAAAATCAAACTCATTTTCTTCATGAATAGGAAGAGCATCCATATCAGCTCGAACCGCAACTATTTTACCAGGTTGCTTACCAATCAACCTTGCCATTACACTATATTTAGTAGGTCTTGATACTTCTAAACATGGGATTTTCCGAAGTATATCGAATACAAACTGTGATGTTTTTTCTTCTTGAAAAGATAACTCTGGATATTTATGAAAATGCCTTCTCCACTCAATTAATTGATTTTTCGATAAAACCAGTTCCTTCGCAACATCCATTTCTCTTCTCCCCTTCTTCACCAAGTTAAATGTTATTATAACGTGAATTGTTAACTTTTAAAAGAATCTTCTGAATTTTCCGTTATAATAACTTAAAAATAAAAAGCCATCAAAAAGATGGCTTTTTCATTATTATAAAATAGTAATCGCTTGTTTCCCCATTTGCTCCCACGCCTTCTCAAACTCTGCTCGTGGAACAGCGAAACGTGGATTATTTTTTAGAGGATCATTTACATATACAAAGTTTTGATCGTATCCAACCACTACTACACTATGCTCAAAATATGTAATTTTCACTTCACCAGAACTTGTATTCCATGTTTCAAAACTACTTTCAGCTAGCGGCTTAAACGTTGTATTAATAATAACCCATACTGGAGAACCAGAACTAATTACCTTATATAGATCTTTCACGTCTCTATCTGTTAAATTAATTACTTTTTCAGGAACATATTTTTCTGCTAAATTAAAGATTGGTTTATTGTATACACCATATCCTGGTTCAGCTTTCGTATAAATATTTCCAACGAATCCCTCATAAGGATTTCCACGCAAACCATTTTGTTCAAATGGAACACGATGAATTTCACTAGCAAGTTGCATCTTATCTACTTGCACACCTTTATATTGTAACAACATAGCTAAGCTTGTCACTTCACATCCACGAGGTAATTCTGGTAACTGATTTATAAACGGAACATTTTCAATCATAGCCGCTTCTTTCATTTCAGATAGAAAGTCTAAGCGTAGCACTTGTGCCTTTTGTATAATCTTATCTTTCCCTATAAAAAACGCGGCAGCAAATATAATTCCAAAAACAAAAAGATATTTTAACTTTTTCATTTTAAACAAAACTCCATTAATTATTATTTTACAGACATACCTCCTATCATTGTACCTTTCTTCTTACTAGTTTGCTAGAAAGATTCTGTGAATTATTGTTCACACTTTTATCGTTTTAAAATTCTAATTATTTTTAATAAAAAGAAAAAACAATATACTTTTCTGAATTATTTTGCTAAAATCAAAATAATTAACATGGTGAAGATATTACCTTGTTAATAAACATTCTTAGAGTATTTAGTCATAGTTCGTATTTTTACATACTCCATTCGTTTCATAATAAATAAGCCGAGTATGTGTCACATCCCCCACTAATGATTAAAAACTCGGAATGAAAAGCTGTCTATACATACAAGAAAATAACGGGGTGAGGGCATATGAATCAACAAGTAGAACAAACAGATTTAAAACGAACAATGAAAAGTAGACACCTATTTATGATTGCACTTGGTGGTGTTATCGGAACCGGCCTATTTATGGGCTCTGGTCAAATCGTCCATAACGCTGGTCCTGGTGGTGCTATTCTTGCATTTTTAGTCGGTGGATTTGTTATGTATTTAACGATGTTATGTCTTGGTGAATTATCTGTTGCTATGCCAGAAGCAGGTTCATTCCAAAGCTATGCAAGCAAATTTATTTCACCTGGTTTTGGGTTTGTTGTCGGTTGGATGTATTGGTTAAATTGGGCGGTTACAGTTGGAGTAGAGTTAACAACTGTAAGTATTTTAATGAAACGCTGGTTTCCAGACGTTTCTTCGTGGATTTGGTGTGTTACATTTGCAGCAGCACTCTTCCTTGTAAACGCTTTATCAGCAAAAGCATATGCAGAAGCAGAATTTTGGTTCGCAAGTGTAAAAGTCGCAACTATTGTTGTTTTCATCGTACTCGGTGGTGCAGTTATGTTCGGTCTACTAGACTTTAACGGAAAACCAGCTCCAATGCTTCACAATTTCACTGAAAATGGCGGATTATTTCCAAATGGTGCATTAGCTGTTCTTCTTACGATGATTACAGTAAATTACTCCTTCCAAGGAACAGAATTAATCGGAATTGCTTCGGGAGAAAGTGAAAATCCCGAAAAAACAATCCCTAAAGCAATCAAAAATACCATTTGGCGAACTCTCTTCTTCTTCGTCCTAGCAATATCAGTTGTTGTAGGTTTACTCCCGTGGCAAGAAGCTAATCTAGTCGAAAGTCCATTTGTACTTGTATTTGATGTGGCTGGTGTTCCATATGCAGCAGACATTATGAACTTTGTTATTATTACAGCGGTATTATCCGTAGCCAACTCTGGCCTATATGCAAATTCTCGTATGCTTTGGGCGATGGCAAAACAAGGAATGGCAAGTCCAGCTTTTACGAAGTTAACTAAAAAAGGTGTGCCACTAAACGCATTAATTTTCAGTCTGATCTTTGCAAGTTTGTCTCTATTAACAAGTATATTTGCGGCAGATACTGTCTTTTTAGTTTTAACATCTATTGCAGCTATGGCCGCTGTCGTAGTTTGGATGTCAATCGCAGCTTCGCAGTTTTTCTTCCGTAGAAACTTCTTAAAAAACGGCGGGGACATTAATGATTTAAAATATCGCACACCACTTTATCCAATAGTTCCAATCGTAGCATTCTCACTCAATTTCATTACATTTGTTAGTTTAGCTTTCATTCCAGATCAGAGAATCGCTCTTTATTGCGGTATTCCATTTATGATCATTTGTTACATTTTATATCAAGTTAAATATAAAAAAATTGTCACACTTGAACAACAAATAAATATAAAACAAGAAATAAACTAAATATACAAAATATTCAGCTATCTTCCTTATAATAAGATAGCTTTTTTCTATTTATTGGATATCTTGGTATAACTTTATTTATCTTAAAATTTTCACAATCACGTTTTTCATTGGAAAATAGTTTACAATGTTATCAAGTTACAAATGATATTCACCTTAAAAAGTGTGCATTTGTGTCTATTTTTTAACAATATCGCAAAAACTATTGCCATCTATAAATTAATAGGTTTATATTGTTTTATTGGCATAGTTTCAATCCAAGGAGAAAGGAGATTTTCAATCGTGCAACTAAAGAAAACGTTTTGGAAGCTGGCTTCGCTTCTTCCGTTATCATTACTTCTGTTCCTAGGCGGCTGTGATAAGAAACTCGCAGTATTAAATCCGCAAGGACCTGTTGCAAAAGCACAGTATGATTTAATTGTTTGGTCATTCTTGCTTATGTCATTAATTATCGCAATTGTATTCATCTTGTTTACAGTCATCTTGATTCGTTATCGTGAAAAACCAGAGAATATGGACTACGAGCCACCTGAACAACACGGTAACACATTATTAGAAATTATTTGGACGCTTGTTCCTGTTATTATCGTTATCGCATTATCGATCCCAACAGTAAAAGCAACTTATGCTTCGGAAGAGGTTCCGAAAGAGTCCAAACATATTAAACCAGTTGAAATTTATGTTACATCTGCAAACTGGAAATGGTTATTCAGTTACCCAGAGGAAAAAATTGAAACCGTTAACTATTTAAACATCCCAGCTGGTGTACCAATTCAATTCAAACTGACTTCTGTCGGCCCAATGAATGCTTTCTGGGTACCAGAACTTGGTGGTATGAAGTACACAATGGATGGCATGATTATGGATCTTTATTTACAAGCTGATAAGCCAGGTTCTTACCTAGGCCGTAGCGCGAACTTCTCTGGTGAAGGATTCACTCACATGGAGTTCGAAGTTGAAGCAAAAACTAAAGAGAAATATGACAAGTGGGTTAAAGAAGTACAACAAACTGCTCCTAAACTAACAGAAGATAAGTACAACGAAATTGTTAAACCTGGTGTAGTTGGTCGTATGACATTCTCTAGTCACCACTTAAGTTATGTAGATCCAAAATCACTTGAATATTGTGATTACAACTACTACAAAAACAAAAAAAAATAATAGCTATAATTCCAACAGATTGGAGTGAACACAGTGAAGCTTGATGAATTCTTTGTCACAGGTGACCCGATTATTTACGGTGCAGACGCTTCTATCGTTCTTGTGACATTAGCAATCATTTTCGTACTAACAAAGTATAAAAAATGGAAATGGCTTTGGGACGAATGGTTAACAACTGTTGACCATAAAAAAATCGGCGCCATGTATATTATTTCTGCGGTTATCATGTTATTCCGTGGTGGTATGGATGGTTTAATGATCCGTGCACAGTTAACATTCCCAGAAACAACTTATTTAAACGCTGAACACTATAACGGAATCTTCACAACACATGGTACAGTAATGATTCTTTTCATGGCAATGCCATTCGTTATGGGATTAATGAACCTTGTAGTACCATTACAAATTGGTGCTCGTGACGTTGCATATCCGTTCTTAAATGCTTTAAGTTTCTGGTTATTCTTTGTCGGAGCAATGTTATTCAACATCGCTTTCGTAATCGGTGGTTCTCCAGACGCTGGGTGGACTTCTTACTTCCCAATGGCAGGTACAGAGTTTACTTCTGGTGTAGGAAATAACTACTACGCAATTGCATTACAGATTTCAGGTCTCGGTACGCTAATGACCGGTATTAACTTCCTTGTTACTATCTTAAAAATGCGTACACCTGGTATGACTTTAATGAGAATGCCAATGTTTACTTGGTCAATCTTAATTACAACAGTTATCATTATTTTCGCTTTCCCAGTATTAACAGTTGCTCTTGCATTAATGACATTTGACCGTCTATTCGATGCTCACTTCTTTACGATGGCGAGCGGCGGTATGCCGATGTTATGGGCCAACCTGTTCTGGGTATGGGGTCACCCTGAAGTATATATCGTTATTTTACCGGCATTCGGTATTTTCTCTGAAATCATTAGTACATTCTCACGTAAACGTTTATTCGGTTACAGTGCGATGGTATACTCAATGGTTGCAATTTCTTTACTGAGTTTCGTCGTATGGCTTCACCACTTCTTCACGATGGGTGCAGGTCCAGCGGTTAACTCATTCTTCTCGATTTCGACAATGGCGATTTCGATTCCAACCGGGGTTAAGATCTTTAACTGGTTGTTTACACTGTATAAAGGACGTATTCGTTTTACAGTTCCAATGCTTTGGTCATTGGCATTTATTCCAAACTTCGTAGTCGGTGGGGTTACAGGGGTTATGCTTGGAATGGCAGCAGCTGATTATCAATACCATAACAGCTACTTCCTAATCGCTCACTTCCACTACGTATTAATTGCAGGTACAGTATTCGCTATGCTTGCTGGATTCACATTCTGGTATCCAAAAATGACTGGTCATATGTTAAATGAACGCCTAGGTAAATGGACATTCTGGATCTTTATGAGCGGATTCAACATCTGTTTCTTCCCAATGTACTTCTTAGGTTTAGACGGTATGACTCGTCGTATGTACACTTACTCTGAAAGTCTTGGATGGGGATGGCTAAACCAAATCGCATCTGTTGGTGCGGTAATGATGGGTATTGGCTTCCTACTTCTTTGCTACAACGTAATTTGGAGTGCACGTCACGGTGAACGTGACACAACTGGAGATCCATGGGATGGCCGTACACTTGAATGGGCAACTCAATCTCCTGTACAACATTACAACTTCGCGAAGCTTCCTGAAATTAAAGAAGCTGATGCTTTCTGGTACATGAAAAAACGCGGAGAAACAGTTACACCAGCAGCAGAAGATTTAAAACCAATTCACATGCCAAGTAACTCTGGTGTGCCTATTATTGCGTCTTTATTCTTCGGTCTTGCAGGTTTCGCATTAGTATTTAGCTGGTTCTGGCTTGCAGCAATCGGCGGCGTTGGTATTTTAGCTTGCTTAATCTATCGTTCATTCGATTATGACGATGGTTACTACGTAAGTGTTGATGAAATTAAAGAAACAGAACATATAGCATGAGAGGTGAAATGACATGGCGGCTTTAGATAAAAGCTTACCTTTGGAATATCAATCCGAACAAAGCAGATTGAATATCCTAGGATTCTGGATTTTTCTTGGGGCTGAAATTATGCTGTTCGCAACACTTTTCGCCTCTTATCTAGTCCTTGCTGGTCGTACGGCAGATGGCCCAACTCCAGCGCAACTGTTTGAACTTAAAACGCTTTTAATTCAAACATTACTACTTTTAACAAGTAGTTTCACATGTGGTATCGTAATTCACGAAATGCGTAAGCACAACCAAAAAGCAATGCTTGGATGGTTCATCCTTACATTACTTTTAGGTGCAGGTTTCCTATTCTTTGAAATCGAAGAGTTCATTATGTACATCGGTGAAGGCGCAACAATTCAAACAAGTGCTTTCCTATCTGCATTCTTCGTTCTTCTTGGAACGCACGGAGCCCACGTAACAGGCGGTATCATTTGGGCAACTTGTGTTATTATCCAAATTTTAAAACGAGGTTTAACACCAGTTACAGCTCGTAAAGTATTCATTATCAGCTTATACTGGCATTTCCTTGATCTTGTTTGGGTCTTTATTTACACACTAGTTTACTTGAACGGGATGGTGGCGTAAATGGGTCAAAATAACAACCAAGCAAACGGGCATGCGCATAGCGGATTCCCTTGGTCACACGTTTTCGGATTTATTTTATCGCTTGCACTAACGTTCCTAGCGCTATACGTGGCACTTTACACAAGCCTGCCACTTTCAACGATCTTAACAACTATTATCGTAATGGCTGTTGCGCAAGCGTTGTTACAATTAATCATGTTCATGCACTTAAAAGAAGGAGAAGGAAGAGTTCAAATTCTTACAATGATATACAGTTTCTTCGTTGCAACTGCAACAGTTGGTTTAACTGTATGGATCTTCTTCTCAATGTAATGTACATGAAAAGACTGCTGAGATTCCTCAGCAGTCTTTTTTTATCCCCATTAACGAGCAGTAAGACCCCCACGGATTAAAGTTTCACTTTATCCCCTCCCCTATTACATCCACATTACGGAATTAACAACAGAATCATGAAAAATATACTTATTATGACAAATGTTAAGAAAACTCTTTCTTTATGAAATCGAATCCATATGCGTTGCTTTTCTACCTATTATATGGCTAAATAGTTACTATATTTATTTGAAGGGAGAGAACGCAATGGAACATCACACTTCTGTTCTATCACTTATGGTTGTCGTTGCAATCGCGTTTTTCGTTCCCCTTTTGTTACAACGCTTTAAATTAAAAGCACTTCCTGTCGTTGTTGCAGAAATCATCGCAGGAATCTTTGTAGGTAAAAGTGGATTTAACATCATTGAGCCAGATATGTGGCTTCAAGTCTTATCAACACTAGGATTTATCTTCCTAATGTTCTTAAGTGGTCTAGAAATTGACTTTTCGATCTTTAAACAAAAAGGGAAAAAGAATACGACAAACGAACCAAACACATTCCAAGCAGCAAGCATTATCTTCTTATTTATTTTCATCTTATCTTATGCTCTATCATTACTATTCGTATGGCTAGGATTCGTAGATAATGCAATGTTTATGACTTTAATTATTTCAACTATTTCTTTAGGTGTTGTTGTACCAACATTAAAAGAGAATAACTTAGGAAAAACGGCAATCGGACAAATCATTTTATTAGTTGCTGTTATTGCAGATTTAGTTACAATGATTTTACTCGCTGTATTCGTCGGATTAAATTCCGAAAGCGGCCAAAGCATGTGGCTCCTTCTTCTTCTATTCGGTGCTGGTATTGTTATTTACTTCGTTGCAAAACGCTTTAAAAACATTCCATACTTAGATAGCTTAAAAGCTGGTAGTGTACAAATTGATACACGAGCTGTTTTTGCACTCATCTTAATATTAGTCGGGTTATCTGAATCTGTTGGAGCTGAAAATATTTTAGGTGCCTTCTTAGCGGGTGTACTTGTATCGTTATTATCACCAAATGAAGATATGGTTGAAAAACTGGATTCCATCGGCTACGGTTTCTTCATCCCTATTTTCTTCGTAATGGTTGGTGTAAATTTAGAGGTTTGGTCTATTTTCAAAGAACCTTCTAGTATGCTCATGATCCCAATTTTAATTGTGGGACTCTTTATTTCAAAACTGTTACCATCACTCGTCTTACGAAAATGGTATCCACGTAATATCGTACTGGGAAGTGCCATCTTATTAACATCGACACTCTCTTTAGTTATTGCAGCTGCACAAATTGGTGAAAAACTAGGAATCATCAGTCCAAGTTTATCTGCTTCCCTTATTTTAAGCGCAGTTATTACTTGTATTTTCGCACCTATATTATTTAAAAAGATGTTCCCGAAAGTAGAAACACCAAAACCAAAAGTTTCTATTATTGGTGCGAGCAGAATTACACTTCCATTATCACTTGATTTAAAACGAGAAGATTATGACGTGACACTATATATGATGCGTCAAAATAAAATAAATGATGAGGAAGCGAAATCGCATGACTTCCCTATCGTGAAATTAGATGACATCACAATTGCATCATTAACTGAACAAACAGCGTTTCATGCAGACCGCGTTGTTGTTGCAACAAGCGATGATGAACAAAACTTATTATTAGCAGAACATGCAAAGGAGCTAGGTGTTGAACATGTTATTGCAAGTGTAGAAGATCCACTTCTACAAGAAAAAGCAACGCAAGAACATATCGCCGTATTCTCAACAATTAACTCTACACGTATTCTATTACGTGCACTAATTGATAAACCGAGTCTCGTTCGCTTGATTACAACAGCAAACGAAACAGTCCGTGAAGTGGAACTACGGAGTAATAAATATAACGGCGTTGCACTTCGTCGCCTTCCATTTTTAGGCGATGTACTCGTCATTCAAATTTATCGTGGGAATAAAGCATTAATCCCACATGGTGATACAAGCCTACAGCACGGCGATACATTACTTGTAACTGGCTCAAAAGAACACATCGATACACTTAAAAGCATATTAGAATAGAAAAATGCCCCTCACATAATTGAGGGGCATTTTTTTCCATTTTATATGGTAAAATGTTACTATCATATATTATGAGGATGGATCACATTATGTCTATTGTAACTTTAGCTCTCTTATTATTAGCGGAAGTACTCGTTGCCATTATTCTCATCGGTGTTAGCATTGAAATTTGTAGTTACGGATGGAAAAAATCAAATGGAATAAAATACTCTTGCCTCCTACTTTCACTCCTTCTCGGAACTGCTAGCATACTCGGACTTTTCGCCGCACCTGCCTATTTCTTTATACAACTAACAGAAAAAGCCTTATAGGAAAGGATGTTAATATGATTACTGTGAAAAATATTGATGGATCTGAAACTTACGTATTACGTCAAAAAATTTTACGCCCGAGTCAAACGTTAACAGATTGTAAATACTCTTCCGACTATGAAACAGATACCTTTCACTTAGGCGCATTTATAAACGATGAACTTATTAGTATCGCTTCCTTCTCAAAAGAAATATACCCTGACTTACCAGCAGGTATGCATTATCGTCTACGAGGAATGGCAACATTACCTGAGTTTCGCAATAACCGTGCTGGAAGCTCATTAATTCAGAAGGCGGAACAAATCTTGCAAGAACGTCAAGCAAATATTTTATGGTGTAATGGCCGAGTTACTGTAGCTGACTATTACAAGCGCTTAGGCTTTCAGGAACATGGTGAGATATTTGAAATTGAACCGATTGGCCTTCATAAAGTACTGTATAAAAAGATATAAGAAAAGCTTTCCGCAGTATGGGAAAGCTTTTCTTATATTTCAATCTTCACTTTTTATTTTTTTCATATATATGTATATAAACAAACTAGGAACTAAAAAACAAGCAAACATAATAAGCCCTGTCATACTAATTTCCTTTATCGAAATATCTGGTGTTACAATAATACAAATAGCTAAAATCCCAATAACAATACCTACTGGAATGAATAATAACTTCATAAAATAACTGCGCGATACTCCCCCTGTATGCTCATACACTTCCACTGAATTTTTCAGATTTAAAAAGTTTATAACTATTATCCCGCCCATAAATACCATTAATAAATCCGAAACACTTTCATATCCTGCACCTTGCAAAACGTAGCGATAAAAAACAATACCTAGTATGATAATATTTTGTAAGATAAAAACTAATCTAATATGTTTTAGCCCCTCAATCATTAAACGTTCATCTTTCACGATTTTCATCCCCTCACTCCTTGTCCTCCCAAAACAAATCATTCAATGTTTTATCTACCGCATAACAAATTTTCAAACATAAATCTAAAGACGGGTTGTATTTCCCCTTCTCAATTAAACTAATCGTTTGCCTTGTAACGCCTACTTTTTCTGCTAATTGTTGCTGTGTTAAATCTAACTGAACACGCGCGACTTTTATTTTACTTACAGCCATTCATGTTCCTCCTCTACTCTTAGTGTAACATATATATTCCATTAAGTAATTTATAATTTACGTAATTGATTTAAGTTTCACTTTATTATACACAAAAAAGGAGCCTCTCATAAGAAGCCCCCTCTCCTATATCTATATTATAAGAATAAATGACATCCAAATAAAATTGTAAATAAGTATAGTAACGGATGTACTTCCATCCCTTTCCCTTTCACAATTTTTAAGACTGGATACACTAAAAACCCAATCGCAATTCCATTCGCAATACTAGACGTTAACGGAATACCAACGAAAATTAAAAATGCTGGTAACGCATCTTCAAATTCATTCCAATTAATATCACGAAGACTTTGTGCCATTAAACTACCTACAATAATTAATGAAGGAGCTGTAATAGCGGCTACACTTGATAGAGAAGCAATTACAGGGCTGAAGAATGCCGTTATAATCGTTAGACCGACAACTACAATACCTGTTAATCCTGTTTTACCACCCGCGGCAATACCAGCTGACGATTCAATCGTCGCTGCTGTTGGGCTTGTTCCAAAGATAGAGCCTGTAGTCCCGCCGATTGCATCTGCAATAAACGCTTTACCAAAACGTTTCTCTGTATTATCTGTAATTAAACCTGCTTGTTTAATTAAACCGAGTAATGCACCTGTTGTATCAAATAACAGTACAAGTAAAAATGAGAATACAACGCCATATAATCCGTATTCAATTACATCTGAAAAGGCGTTGATTGGATTTGAAACGATAATACCCTCTGGTAAATGAGGCATCGCAACAATTTTATCCGTGAACTTCAGTTGCCCTGTAAAGAAGGCGATAACTCCTGTCACAATCATACTAATAAATAATGCACCGCTCACACGCAATGCCATTAATACCGCCGCTAATATTAAACCAATTAGAGTTAAAATAACAGCTGGAGAATGGAAGTCACCAATCGTAACTAAGTTAGATGGATGATCAACGATAATTCCAGATAGACGTAATCCAATAAAAGCAATAAATAACCCAATTCCACCTGCAATCGCATGTTTTAAACTGTCAGGAATTGCGACAATTAGCTTTTGCCTAAATGAAGTGAAAGATAATAAAAGAAAAATAATACCTGTTACAAATACTGCTGAAAACGCAATGACATATGTAATTCCCTCTGCCTGTTGAACAACAGAATAAGCAAAATACGCATTCATTCCCATAGCTGGAGCAATAACAATTGGATAGTTAGCTAAAAACGCCATACATAGCGTCCCTACAACCGTCGCAATAATAGTTGCCGTAAAAGCTTGATCAAATGGTACACCTGCATCAGATAATATTTTCGGATTGATGACAAGAATATACGCAAATGTAAAAAAAGTTGTGATGCCAGCTAAAAGCTCTTGCTTCACAGAAGTGTTATATTTTTGTAATTGAAACATGGTTATGTACCCTTCCTACATCTGAATTATTATCACACATTCTTTTCTTACTAGTATGTGAGAAAATATAATACTTAATCTTAACAATCAATAAAAAGAGGAGTCAATATATTCACTAATAGTTCGAATTTTAAGTTTAAGTCTGACAAGTACAGATGTAGTACAGCTCGTCACGATTATTTTTGTAGCATAACAGATAAAAATGTTTTATAATTTGAAATAGTTAAATATTTAGGTAGCTCATTCTACAAGGGGGATTCTTCTTATGCAGCACACAAACAAATCTGGAACTTTAAACCGTGGTTTAAAAGAACGACACATTACTTTAATGTCACTCGGTTCAGCTATTGGCGTTGGACTCTTTTTAGGATCTGCTTCTGCTATTAAGCTAGCTGGCCCTTCTATTCTACTAGGTTATATGATCGCTGGACTCGTTATTTTTTTCATTATGCGAGCACTCGGAGAAATGGCAATTGAACAACCTGTTGCCGGTTCTTTTAGTAAATATGCTTATGATTACCTTGGACCACTAGCTGGCTATATTACCGGTTGGAACTACTGGTTCCTATGGGTTGTTACTTGCATGGCTGAAATTACGGCAGCTGGCATTTACATGCAGTACTGGTTCCCAGATATCCCACGCTGGACTTGGGCTTTACTCGCTCTATTATTAATGAGTGCTTTTAACTTCTTATCCGTAAAAGTATTTGGGGAACTTGAATTTTGGTTCGCTCTCATCAAAATTGTCACAATTATCTGTATGATAATTGTTGGAGCTGGTATTATTTTATTCGGATTCGGAAACGGCGGTATCGCTACCGGCATTTCAAACCTTTGGTCACATGGTGGCTGGTTCCCAAATGGTTTTTCTGGGTTACTGCTCTCTTTACAAATGGTGTTATTCGCTTATTTAGGCGTTGAATTAATCGGTGTTACAGCGGGTGAAGCTCAAAATCCGAAAAAAACACTCGCAAAAGCAATCGATAACGTATTTTGGAGAATATTACTGTTCTACGTTGGGGCTCTATTCGTTATGATGGCAATTTATCCATGGAACGAACTTGGTGAGAAAGGAAGTCCATTTGTATTAACATTCCAGCAAATCGGTATCGCAAAAGCAGCAGGTATTATTAACTTTGTCGTATTAACAGCAGCTCTTTCTTCTTGTAATGGCGGTCTATTTAGTACAGGCCGTATGCTATTTACATTGGCACAGCAAAAGAAAGCACCTGAAAGATTCGGTCGTTTAAATAAAAACGGTATTCCGAGTCAAGGAATTGTAGCAACTGCTATCGTTTTACTCATTGGCGTTATATTAAACTATCTCGTACCTGCAAAGGTATTTACATGGCTTACTAGTATTTCAACTTTCGGGGCAATTTGGACTTGGGGCATCATATTAGTCGCTCAAATTAAATTCCGTAAAGGATTGCAAACTGATAAAAAGGACAAGCTAACATATAAAATGCCTTTACATCCATTAAGTTCATATTTCTCACTCGCTTTCCTTGCACTAGTATTAGGTATAATGGCGTATTCAGAAGATACAAGAATCGCATTGATTGTCGGCCCAATTTGGCTTATTGGTTTAGCTATCGTGTATTACATGAAGGGATTTCATAAAATTGATGAAACACCTAATTCAAAAATTAGTTAAGTCCAAAATCTCTTCCTATTTACTAGGAAGAGATTTTTTCATTATTCTAACAAATATTTTTCAATTAAATTAACGCTATCTTTACACTATTTAATATTTTCTATCTTTCTTTCCACCCAAAAATAGATTACATTATTAAAGCAAATATTTTTATTAGGGGGATTCTTCTATGAAGAATAAAAAATGGATTACATTTTCTTTAGCAACAGCAATTACACTAAGTATAGGAGCCTCGTTCATTCCGTCTACTTATGCCGAAAGCTCAGTAGACCCAGCTCCTGAAATTGCTGCAAAAGTTGTAAATCAAAATAACGGGAAGAAAGTATTATTCGATAATACACACGGTCAAACTGCCGGGACAGCTGACTGGGTTATCGATGGCGGCTTTTCTGACTTCGGAAACGGTATTGCCCAAAACGGATATCATGTAAAAGAACTTCGTAAATCAACACCTATTACGTACGAAGATTTAAAAGACTACAATGTTTTTATCGTTCCAGAAGCTAATATTCCTTACAAGAAATCTGAACAAGATGCAATGTTACAATATGTGAAAAGTGGCGGAAGTATTTTCTTTATTGCCGACCATTATAATGCAGATCGTAATAAAAATCGTTGGGACTCTTCTGAAGTATTTAATGGATATAGACGTGGTGCTTGGGATAATCCAGCAAAAGGAATGTCTAACGAGGAAACAAATTCACAAGCTATGCAAGGAGTAGAAAGCTCTGATTGGCTATCTGACAACTTCGGTATTCGCTTCCGCTATAATGCTATTGGTGATGTTTCAGCTAAAAACATTGTATCACCGGCACAATCATTCGGAATTACAGAAGGGGTTTCATCTGTAGCAATGCATGCTGGTTCTACTCTAGCAATTACAAACCCAAAACTAGCAAAAGGCCTTGTGTATCTTCCAGAAAACCCATCAAAATGGAATAACGCTGTTGATAGCGGTGTTTATAACAGCGGTGGTGTTGCAGAGGGTCCTTATGCCGCTATCTCAAAAGTAGGTCTTGGAAAAGCTGCTTTTATTGGGGACTCTTCTCCTGTTGAAGATGCTACGCCAAAATACGTCCGTGAAGACTCTGGTCAAACAAAGAAAACTTACGATGGCTACAAGGAAGAAAACGATGCTATCTTACTAGAGAATATCGTAAATTGGTTATCGAAAAAAGAGACATTTACAAGTTTAGATCAAGTTAATGGTTTACAACTTGATCTACCTACTGCTTTACAAACATTCGAACAACCAAGCTTATCAACAGAACCACAACCTGAACCTTGGAGCGCGCCAAATGCAGGTTATCAATGGTTTAATACAAATACTTTCAAACCAGGTTCATATGGTTATAACGGTGCGGTAACAGCAAGCGACTACGTAGTTACACACCCTAGCACTCTACCAAACAATGAAGTGTTCCAAATAAAAATTCAAGTAAATAACTTATTACCAAACACAACATACAATAATTACTCTTTAGGTATATTTACTACTGGCGGTACACAAGTAGCAAAGGTTCAAAATACAAATGGTACTTGGCCATCTACTTTTGGATATAGTAGTGCATTCTCTTTCACAACAAACAGCTTAGGTACTGCTGAGAAAATTGTGAACGTACAAATCGATTCAAATACAGCTGGACAAGCAACGCTTCGTCTACGCCAAAATACGACAGCGAAATACAATGAAGCTGTAATAATTAATAAGAAATAATGAAAAAGGCAATCCGGATATGGATTGCCTTCTTTTTACTTCTCTTCTTTTGAGAAAAACATTCTTGAAATAACGATACCTATACTACCTACTATTAAGAATAACACTGCCCTGATCATCATTGAAACTTCTGGTAAGTCTAGAAGGAATAGCTTTCCTATCGTTACGACTAACACGACTAAGCCGGCATACAATATTTCATTCATATTTTTATTCCGTCCAAGCCAAACGGAAAATAATGCATATACCATCCATAATAATGATACCGATACGCTTATTATACTTCCATCTGTAGAAAGCACTTCACCGACTCTAGTAATTACAATAAATACAATAACCATAAACCAATAGAGCGTTATAGAATAAACATATTTTCCAAAACTCATTAACACATCTTTCGCTTGCTTCATGCAGTAATAAAATGTACCTATTAAAATAATATGAGCAACGAACCCAGCTGAAATGAAATGATCAAACGGACTAAAAATAGTTTGTATCATTCCAATCGCGTAAACCGTCACACTAACATACAATTTTATCTGTTGTTTTACTTTAATAGCAGTCACCATACCGAGGAAACCTTGTAATAATAATACAATCGCTGCATTCACTAGACTATACTCATATAAAATCGCTAAACTAAATGCACCCATTGCGAAACCAAATAAAAGATTTGTAAATGTAGAATGTCTATTCTTCCTATATTCAAGCACGAACATAGTAGCGTGCACGAGTGCACTAATCATTAATCCCCATGTTGTGAATTCAGGTATTTTTGAAATGGCTAATATAAAGAGAACTGCATTCGCACTAAATATCGCCAAGCGTGGCTCTACTATAAAACTTCTCTCCGTAAACATATGCCAAAATAATAGTAAGTGAATTAAACCATAAGCAACTGTTAACTGTATTTGCAAATCCTCTACTAACATTGACATAATAGCAAAGAAGACAAAAAGGACAATAGCAGCAACAGCATAAGAAATCATATATAAATACTGATAACGATTTTTCAACGCATACCATAATAAGCTAAGTGTCAGTATCGTCTCATATCCAAAGAAAATATACGGATTAGGAGTCGTACTATTTAATAAGAAGGGTACGAAGAAAGCTCCTACCGCTACGAAGATAGTAAGATATTCCGATTGATACCTCTTTGCTACATAAATACCTAAAATGACCCATGCAATATTACATACAAACGCGACACTTGCTGGAATAAATCCATATAAATAATGTGCCGCAAATGTCGTTAAAACTATACCTGTAATACTGCCTCCCGCTAATACTAACCCTAACGCTTGCCGCTCTCGTTTAATTTGAATATCCCCTATATAATAAAAACCGATTGATAGGACAATACCAAACACAATTCGTATTGCTGGTGTTAATAATCCAGCATCTACCCCTGCTTTAAATAACCAGATTACTCCAAGTAACATAATGCCGACAAATATGCGCGGTAACCAAGTTTGGCAAAACTTAATAATATTAAATGGTTCTGGTTTAAAAGCAGATATATCCACTTGTTTTACCTCACGTTCTTGCACAGGCTCTTTTATTGTAACTACTTCTTCTTTTTGTTTTTCCTCCATTACCGTTTCAATATATTCTGTCTTTTCCTTACTAACATGTTGCTGAGCATTTTCTACTTCTATTTCTCTTTGTTTTGCTTTCAATTCAAAAAGCGCTTCTTGAATCGTTTCAATTGCCGTTTCAAGCGCTTCTATTTTCTTATTTAAATCCTCCTTCATACGCTCCCCCCTCATCACCTATTCAAAACCTATATATTACCAATTATCTTTATCATACTCTTAGTCTATTCATTTTCAATACTATTTTCCAAAAAAAAGAAAGGTGTTTTCCGAAATAGGAAAACACCTTTTACTTATTTATTCTTATTTAAAACTACACTAATGATAACGCCAATACAAGCACCTATAATAGCTGGAACAATCCACCCAACACCTTCTGTATAAAACGGAATATATTTCAATACTGGCGTCCACTGATTCAAGATTACATTTTTATTGAAAATATCAACTGCACTAAACAACGCTACAATCCCAACAGTTACTGCATATACGTATGCATACTTTCCAATATATTTATGGAATAACCCTAAAATAATTAGTGTTAATGCAACTGGATAAATAAATCCAAGAATCGGTACTGATACTTTTAAAATTTGCGTTAATCCTAAATTAGCTAAAATCATACTAACAAAACTTAATATAAATGCCCAAACTTTATACGCTACTTTCGGAAATGCACTTGCGAAAAATTGGCTACAAGATGTAACAAGTCCGATTGAAACACATAAACATGCGATCGTAAAAATAAGACCTAATAAAACGACTCCGCCTTGTCCAAATAATGTAGTCATCACTTGTGCTAACACGTTCGCCCCATTATCAAATGTCCCTAATGAGCCACTCATTGAACCAACATATCCAAGTATGACATAAATAATAGATAGTAATAGTCCTGCCCCAATTCCAGCAATACTCATATATTTCGCTAAACCTTTATCATCTTCAATACCTTTTGCACGTAAAGCATTTGCAATAACAATCCCAAAAATTAAAGCTGCTAATGCATCCATCGTTAAATACCCATCTAAAAACCCTTGGAACATAGGAGCTTGTCCATAGCTTCCAGTAGCCTCTTTTACACTACCTACTGATGTAAACATGCTCTTTATAAAAATAAGGGCAATCATCCCTAATAATAACGGTGTTAAAACCTTTCCGAACAACCCCATTAATTTAGACGGTGATAAGCTTAACCAGTACACAATACTAAAGAAAATAACCGTGTAACATAATACAACTACACTTCCCGCTTCTGGGAACAACTGACCTGGCCCCATTTCAAAAGCTAAACTTCCTGCACGTGGTATACCAAGACCTGGTCCAATAAATAAATACACGATACACGGAAAAATAATGGCGAATGAAGAATGAACCCGACCCGCTAGCGTTTGAAAACTTCCTGCTTTCGCAATAGCAATAACTCCCAATATAGGAAGACCTGTTGCTGATATAATAAACCCTACTAATGAAATCCACACATGTTCTCCCGCTTCATACCCAAGGAAAGGTGGGAATATAAGATTCCCCGCTCCAAAGAACATCGAGAATAACATAAGGCTAATCAGTAAAATTTCTTTTTTCTGTAACAATTTCATTTGTTTCTCCTTCTTTAATTTCATCTTTTATGAAATCAATTTCACATATAAAAAAAGTGCAATAATCCGCTTCCTAACAAAGAAAACATAGTCCATAGTCTATCACAAAAGAAACACCCATTCTATAGCTATCTCTCTTTTCCAATTTCTTCTGAAAAATCAACCTTTATTGACTTATAATAGTTAATAAGGTAAAATATTAAATGTACAAAATTATTAACTTTGTTTTTGTTTGTGTCAGGAGGAAAATAACATGGAATCAACGATACAACTAGAAAGAGAACAACAAAGAAAAAAGAAACATCCTCCAGGTTTATACTTACTCTTCTTTACAGAAATGTGGGAAAGATTTAGTTACTATGGATTACGAGGATTATTAACATTATATTTAACGACAGCTTTAGTAAGCGGTGGTCTTGGGTTTAGTCCCGCATGGGCACTCTCTATTTACGGATTTTATACTGGAGCCTGTTATTTCACACCAATGATTGGTGGATACTTAACAGACCGTTTTCTAGGTAGACGAAAAGCAATCACAATTGGTGGTATAACAATGGCAATCGGTAACCTTACACTATTTGCCTTGCAAAACCAATTAGGCCTATACCTCGGATTAGCGCTTATTATTATTGGTAATGGATTCTTCAAACCGAACATCTCTACACTGGTTGGAGAATTATACGAAGAGAATGATCCAAAACGTGATAGTGCATTTACCATTTTCTATATGGGTATTAACGTCGGGTCATTTTTAGCTCCACTCGTTTGCGGATTTTTATCAGAAAATTTATTCAAAACAACAGTTGATGGCGTTGTACATTACGGATTCCGTTACGGTTTCTTAGCCGCTTCAATCGGAATGATCATTGGACAAATTTTATTTACAACACTATCAAATCGCTTCCTTGGTGATATTGGTAAAAAACCAACTCGCGATTTGCAAACAGCTGCTGGACAACCATCAGTAGGAGATACACCGTTAACAAAAAAAGAAAAACAACGTACCGCAGTTATCGTCATTTTAACATGCTTCGTTGTCTTCTTCTGGGCTGGCTTTGAACAAGCTGGTAGCTCATTAACATTATATACAAACAAATTTGTAGACCGCTCTGTGTTCGGATGGGAAGTTCCAACATCTTGGTTCCAATCGGTCAATCCATTATTTATTATTTTACTTGCCCCAGTCATTTCAGCATTATGGGCAAAACTTGCAACTCGTAAGCGCGGGGATTTAAAAATCCCAACTAAAATGGGACTTGGTATGATCCTACTCGGTATCGGTTATATCATTCTTGTTATCGCTACATTAAAAACAGGTAGTGATGAACATAACATTACAGAAAAAGCAAACTTACTATTTATCGTCTTTACGTATCTTTTCCATACGTTAGGTGAGCTATTCTTATCACCTGTTGGACTATCAATGGTTAGTTCGCTCGCTCCAGTAAAACTAGCATCTTTACTAATGGGCGTATGGTTAGCAAGTTCAGGTATCGCCAACATTTTAGGTGGACAACTTGCAAGCTTCACAACTTCACTTGGATATGCTGAAGTATTTACAGTTATTGGCGCTGTAGCAATCGTTTTAGGTTGTGTTTTATTACTAATTTCCAAAAAGTTAGTGAAGTGGATGGATTAAAAAAAGATGAGGGATTTCCCCTCATCTTTTTTTATGCATTCTTACCTTTTTCTATCGCTTGTTCGTACAGCTCTTTATGTTCTTTATATTCACTTGGAACAAAATTCTTATAGAAGAATGCAAGCCAACTGTCTCCTTTTTTATATCCTTCTTCTCGAATGTCAGCCGCTTTTTTATTCGATTTGAATCCTTCAACAAACCATTTTTTTAACGATTCATTCTTTTCATATTTAGCAGGTACCTTTAAATCATAGTTTTCAAACGCATACTTATAGCCAACCTTTTCTACTGCCTTTTTTGTAGATTTATACCCTTTTTCATAGGCTGTTTCATATGCCTTCACGTATACTTCTTTCTCTCTATTTCCAGGATTCTTTTCAGCTAGTTCTTTCCCGGTCTTTTCCCCTAATTCAGCTTGCTCTTTTTCAATTTTTTCTGTTCTTTCTTTATTCCCTACTTTGAACCCGTCTGCAAAGTTTACCTTAAACTCTGGAGCAACTTGACTATCGTCCATCGTCTCTTGTGCTAAACCTTGTTCTTTTCCTTTTTCAAAATACGTTTTTTTCTGCTCTTCTAAAGACCATGCGGCTGCATAAGTCGCTTTAAACGCTTGTTTATATGCATCAGATTTTCCAGCTACATGCACTTCTGCATCATTTTTTCCTGCTTTAAAATCAGTTTCTCCATTCTTTTGACCTTCAAGTTGACCTTTTTCCATATCAGCTTGGCGCTGCGCTTCCTCTTGCTTACGTGCCTCTTCAGCTTTTCTCTGTTCCTCGGCTACACGTTGTCTCTCTTCTTCAGCTTTACGCTGTGCTTCTACAGTACGTTGTTTTTCAGCCTCAGCGTTGCGCTGGGCTTCTGCAGCACGTTGTTTTTCAGCCTCAGTATTGCGCTGGGCTTCTGCTTGTCTCTCAGCTTCTACAGTACTATTATTATTCTGGCTAGGAGCTGGGCTCGTTGCACCACTACTAGAAGCTGGTTTATTGTGATAATGATATTCCCCGTACTGTAATCCCCATTTCTCACAATTTGTACGACACGTATGTCCGCCATTAGCATCTGTACGCCCTGGATGCGCATAAGCTGAAATTGGAGCTACCAATAACGCTATACTCGTTGTTAAAAGAAGTTTCTTCACCTGTTGTCTCACTCTTGTTCCTCCTAAAATCTTGAATTATAACTTCATTATACATAAATAGAAAAATACTTGAATACCAACTAAAATATTCTATTATTTCTCAACATTAGTAAAAAAGAAGGTCAACTCTTTAAAGAGTTGACCTTCTTTTTTACTTCTTCGCCTTTGTTCCTACTAAATCACCAGCAACAACATAACGTTTAGAATTATCTTTCACTGATACACATGTAATAAGCGTTATCTCATCTTTCCCATGATCCTCTACAACTTCCCATTTATCAGGAGTTACTTCAGATACACCAGTAACCGCATACTCATATTCATTTTCATTGTCATACAAATAAATTTTATCGCCTTTTTTTAGAGACGCTATGTCACTAAATAAAACACCTTTTTTAGACATGTTATGTCCTGCTAATGCATAGTTCCCTTTTCCCATTACTTGATTTTCTTTTACTGTTGCTGCACCTGATAATAAGTTTTTCTCAGTAGAAGATTTTAAAACAGGAATTTCTAATGAAACACTCGGGATCGAAATACGACCAATTACTTGTTTCTTATCTAATGATGCATTCGCTACTTCTGCCAAGTCTGGCTGATTAATTTTCGAAGCATCTACAAATTCCGTCTCATGTTTTTCATAATCCATCTTTTGAACAGCCTGTACATTTTCAGTCTGTTTCTTTTCAGCCTGATATCCATCATAAAATGGCTTTCCGATTAACACGCCACCTACAACAAATAGCAGAATTGCTACTATACTATAAATTCTTTGCTTATTCATATACAATTCCTTTCCCCTACAAAATCTTACTCTATATAAAATGATAAGATAATATTGCTATATGTACAAGTATTAGCTGAAAAGAAACCTTCTTGCCGGGGCAAGAAGGTTTCTTTTTAAGCTAATTTATTTCTGTATAGTGATACGTGGAATACTGTCACTTGAGTCAAATAAATCAAATATACAACATATAAAGGATACGCTGGAATATACAAATTTGCTACAGGTGTAAATATTAATAATCCTAGTGCACAAGGTAATACAAACCACAATGATACAAATGTTGTTCGACATGCTCTATCTGTAATATCCTTCTCACGTTCATCCTCTTGGGGAAATAATAAAGGATACAATCGCAATGATGATTTTTTATATTTCTTCTTATGCAATCTTTTAAAAAACGCTAATATGATAGCTACAATAAATAGTAATACAACAGGTGTCAAACTCATTGTTATTTTAGATGACAAATTCTCATTTTCAATAATATCAGCAAACTGTATATAAAAATCATAAAACTCTACAAATGCCCAGCATGCCAATACACTGTAAAATAAATTTATGATATATGAAGCAATAATTCTATTCATCCTCTTCCCCCTCCTTATTTAAAACAAACACATCTTCCATCTTTAACTGAAACACATCACAAATCGTAAGTGCTAATAACAACGAAGGAACGTAATCCCCTTTTTCAATTGCTGCAATTGTTTGTCTCGTCACTCCAACCTTTTCTGCTAATACACTTTGCGAAAAATTGAAGCGAGCCCTTAATTCTTTCACTCTATTTAAAATGGTCAATTTTACCACCTCTCAATTTTATTGTATGTTATCCTTAACAAAATGTAAACTCAACTTAACATTATTTTTACAAAAAAATCCAACTTTACATATTGTAAAGTTGGATTACGTTTTAGTTTAAAATTGTAACTTTAACATTTTTTCTGCCCCAATTACTAGATGAAGCTTTATCAGGCATTAAAACATCGATTTTGTGACCTTTAATTGCGCCACCAGTGTCGGCTGCAATTGCTTGTCCATAACCTTCAACATATACAGTAGAACCTAATGGGATAACACTTGGATCTACAGCAATTAATTTCATTCCTGGGTTTGCAGTTAGATTATAGCCTCCCCATGCAGAATAAACTTGTTGTCCTGACGCATAGCCATTTTCAGCTGGATCTGCTGTATAAGCTGTTGCATGTACATAGATTTCTCTTCCACCAGCAGTTGGCTTCGAAGGTTGTGCAGGTTCTACCTTCGAATTATTATTAGCAGCAGGTTCAGCTGGTTTATTAGCTTTCTCTTGCTTTTGTTTTTCAGCAATTTCTGCTTGTGCTTTCACTAAAGCTTCTCGCTCAGCCTTTGCAGCCGCTTCTGCTTTCGCACGCTCTTCTGCTGCAATTCTTGCTGCTTCTTGCTCACGAGCAATCGTTTCTTGTACTGCCTTCATATTTGACTCAATTTTAGCTTTTTCTTCTGCTGCTAAATTAAGTTGGCTTGCAATCTGATTATATTTAGCTTGAACTGTTTGTAAGTTATCTTGACGCTTTTTCAAGTTATCTTGCAACTCAGCTTGTGCTTTTGCTAATTTTTGTTTGTCTACTACTAAAGATGCTTCTTTTTCATCAATTGTTTTCTTATCCTCTTCAATTTGACGAAGATCTTGTTCTTGTAGACGTAAAATTTCTTTATCAGCTTCTAGAATAGTAGAAACTGCGTTCATACGTTGTAAGAAATCTGCAAAGTTTTTTGACTCTACTACAACTTCCACTACTAAACTTGTATTTGAACTGTTTTGAACAGAAACCATACGTTTTCTCATAATATCCTTACGAGCAAGGACTTTATCCTCTAAAACGACAATTTCATTCTTTTTTTGCTCAATCTGCTTATGTGTTTCATCAATTTTACGTTGAATAGCAGCTTGATCCTCTTTATTTTTTGCAATTGTATTATTTAAATTATGTAGTTCGTTTTCGATACCTTGAATTTCTTTACTAACAGCTTGCTTCTCTTGCTCTTTCTTCTGCATATCTGCATCGTTTTGCTGCAATTGCTGTTGCATGTTGTTAAGTTTCTCGTCGTTTGACTCTGCTTTTACAGCGACTGTACTAGAAAGACTGATAATTCCTGCTAATACTAGACTACTGATTCGCTTAAAATAGTTCATAATCCGACTCCCTTCTTATACAGTTATACATGATTTATTTTACAGTTTGTTTACAATACCATTAAATACAGTTTATTTTTCATGACGAAAAAAAGGGAATTATGCATAAAATGTAATAGATTCTTAAATATTTAACAATTCCTATATTTAAAAATTATAAAAGATGCTAAAATCCAAATATAGAGAAAATATAACTTCTAAAGGCGGTTGAAATAAATATATGTTTACTCAAAAGAAATCACTCCAACATAAAATTGATCAATTAGAAAATCGTATACAGGAACTAGAAGCAGAATTAAAACAAAAAGATATTGAAAAACAAGAGATTATTTCTTCTATTCACGACCGTGTGCAAAGCGTCATTCAAGAGCATCAACTTGTAAATAATCAACACCATACACTTCAAAATTTAGTTCAACAATTAAACTCATGTTTCGAAAATGTTTCAACGCGTACTACACATTCCAATGAATTGAATAACGAAATGTTACAAAAAGAACAAAGCTTAATTCAATCTATTGAAGAAATTATTGACTGTTCTAATGAAGGAAAAGAATCTGTTCACCGTCTACTTATTGTAATTAACAAATTAGGTGAACAATCTCAGCGTACGTCTAACAGTATGAATCATTTAAGCGAACGCTCAAAAGAAATCGAGCAAATTGTAGAAGTCATTCAAAACATTGCAGCACAAACAAATTTACTAGCTTTAAATGCAAGTATTGAAGCAGCACGTGCTGGAGAACACGGTAAAGGATTCGCTGTCGTTGCCAATGAAGTAAGAAAACTAGCAGAAAGCACAGCAGAAAGTACAAAAAACATTGGCAACTTAACGAAAAAAATTCAAGAAGAAATTGAAAAAGCATATGATAACACAAAAGATAATTTGCATTTAGTCGATGAAGGTGTAGAAATGAGTGCCGATACAAACGCTAGAATTGAAAATATTTTAATTATGATTCAAACGTTACAAAATGGTGCTACCAATGTTATTAAAGCTATCGAAAACCAAAAATCTTGTAATGATGATATATTACGAGAATTCGCTAATACACAACAAATGTTCCAAAAATTAAATACTACTATTATGAACCATATTCATGATGCTGAAAAAGTCGATGTTCAATTGACTAAAGGTCTTCAAGAAACAGCGGTTTCTCATTAATAATAAAAACCCCTTATAACGCCATAAGGGGTTTTTATTATATTTCGAATTTTTATTTCTTCTCAATATTCATCCATATCTTTGTTATAATGGAAAAGTTGTTTCTTTCGACTAATAAACAAGGAGGATGTTATGGAACAATTTCACTTCATTTTAAAATATTTAATTCTTGGTCTGTTCCAAGGACTAACAGAACCAATTCCAATTTCTTCAAGCGGTCACCTCGTTTTAGCACAACATTTGCTAGGACTAGAAATAGAAGGGTTTAGCTTCGAACTACTTGTTAATTCAGCTTCATTATTAGCTGTATTACTTATTTATAGAAATGATTTAATTCGTCTAACGAAGAATGGTCTATCTTATATATTCACAAGAGCAGAAGACGCAAAATCAGATTTCTTCTTTATTATTTATCTTGTTATTGCGACCATTCCAGCAGGTGTTATTGGTGTTTTATTTAAAGATTACATCGATCAGTACTTAAAAGGTGTGAAGATGGTTGGGATTTCCCTCCTTATTACTGCTGTTGGCCTTTGGATTATTAGAAACTTGCGTGGGCGTAAAAATGATGGCGACCTTTCTATGAAAGATGCAATCATCGTCGGATTAGCACAAGCTTGCGCACTAATCCCTGGAATTAGCCGATCAGGTGCAACAATCGTAGCAGCGATGTTACTTGGTATGAAGCAAGAAACAGCCCTTCGTTTCTCATTCTTACTATATATCCCTGTTAGCTTAGGTGGTTTATTACTAAGTATTACAGACATTGCAAAAGATCCAAATCTAGACACATTATTCGTACCATATGTCGTTGCATTTATCGCAACATTTATTATGACGTATATTTCGTTAAAATGGTTTATGAACATTATGGCAAAGGGAAATTTAAAATATTTCTCTTTCTATTGCATTATCGTAGGTGTACTTACTCTTATTTTCTTATAAAGTGAAACTTACAAAGCGAAAAGCGAGTCATTCTATTAAACTAGGATGACTCGCTTTTTTATATCTTTGCCCCTCTTACCTTTCTATACAGTAAGAGGGGCCCTTTTATGCGTATACTTTCTTTTCTTGACAATACAAACGAATAACATGTTTATCTTGTTGAAATACATCATGCGTTAGGCGGATAATAATAAAATTTCGTTTTGTTTGATCATCATGAACAAAAATCTGTTCTCCCTCTAGAAAACGCCACGCACTTTCAAAAGTTGTAATATGATCCCCACTTACAGAAAAAAGCTCATATCGCATATCTTGTACCCTCTCTCAACTTATAATAATCATAATATCCTTATATTAAATTTAGTATAACTTAATTCCATTGAGATTTGTAATTTTTTCTATTTCGAAATATTTTAATTTTGTTTTCAGGCTCTTTTAACGTTATAATGATAAACGAATTTTCATTGAAAGGAGCTTCATTTTGACTGCATATTTATTTCCAGTAAAAACTGCATTTATTTTATTTCCTATTTTAGCAATGTTTCTCTTAATACCTTTTTTAATATTTAACTACCGAAAGTATGGTTATTTAAATAAATGGCGTTCATTTATTTTATACTCACTATTACTTTACTTATTAAATGCCTATTTTCTTGTGATTTTGCCGTTACCACAAACATATGATACTTGTAGCCTACAACCGGCTAATACGCAGCACATGCAACTATCACCATTTTATTTCATACAAGAAATTAGTAATCACACCTCGGCAATTTTAACGAAACCAGCTACTTATTTCTACCTATTAAAAGAATCTGCGTTTTTACAAGTAGCATTTAACGTTCTATTAACCGTTCCATTTGGTATTTACTTACGTTATTATTTCCGACGTAGTTTCTTACAAACAATTTGTATTTCTTTTTGTCTTTCACTCTTTTTCGAGCTAACACAAGTGACTGGACTATACGGTATATATAATTGTGCCTACCGCTTATTTGATATAGACGATCTGTTTTTAAATACATTAGGCGGCGTAATTGGCTTTATCATTGCACCAATATTTACGTACTTCCTTCCGAAAGCAAACGAATTAGATAGTCATATTGATTTGGAAACGAAACCAGTCGGATTCGTTCGTCGCTTTATCGCGATGCAAATTGATTGGATTTTCTTATCTATCGTTGTACCTGTCATTAAAAACAAAGGAAATTCCTTCTTTGTTTCTAATATTCAATCTTACACGAACATATACGAACTCATTTTCATAACGTGTTCAATCTTTATTTACTTTATTATCATTCCATACTTTACGAACGGAAAGACAATTGGTAAAGCATTGCTTCGTATTTACGTGAAAGGAAAATCAGATCGTATTACGTTGAAGGAACTATTCATCCGTTATGGTATATTCTATTTCGTTTTAGGTGGAATCAATTATATTCTTTCTAGTAGCTCTATCTTAAATCTTAAAGAGCCTTTAGTATTAGTAGTTATATTATTATTCCAACTCGTAATTAACGGTCTATTTACTATTCATGTTTTATTACATGTATTTAGTCGTGATAAGTTACTATTTTACGAGCGAATTAGTCAAACAAGAAATGCGATCATACTAAAAAAAGCTGACAAGTAATACTTTGTCAGCTTTTTTTCATAATCGTAAATAAATTTTCTGTGTAAGGGTTTGAAAACATTTCTGCTTCATCTAATAACTTCCTCACCTTTAGAAACGAATGCAATTCTGGATATATATTTTGTAATTTTTCGTACGTTAACGTATGCATTTTCCCCCAATGCGGGCGTCCCTCATACTTTAGAAAAATTTTCTCCACCTCACCAAAATAAGCAGCATACTTCATACCTTTATACATATGAACAGCAATATACGCTGAATCCCTTCCATACGCTGGACTGAGCCATATATCATCCCTTTTCACATAACGGCATTCAATTGGGAAGTGCACTTTATACTTTTTCTTTTCAATAAGGTTTGAAATTTCTTCTACAACGGTCCGCATATACTTTGAAGGAACGCTATACTCCATTTCATAAAATGGAACCGCACGCGATGTAGCAAATACTTCATAACTCGGGCCGATTATTTTTGTATTCGGTACAGCTTTAGCCGATAATCGACTTACTCCTTTACTTATAGAAGGAAACCATTTACACCCTTTAGATAACAAAGAAAACATCTTATTTTCAAGCAACTCTACCTTTAGTTTATGCCATTTCAAATCACTTTTTTTACCCGTTGTTTCGTTTGTAAATTTCACTTGTACTTCATCTGAATAAGGAAAAACAAAAAACTCAAAATGGCGATTCTTCTTATATTCTTCTAATTTGTTCATTACAGTAGATAGTGACTGTTTTTCACTTTCATACACAAGTGAATACGCCCCGATAACTTTCAATTTTATCTTTACAATGATACCAAGCATCCCAAGCGACAACTGAAAGGCTCTCCAATATTCCACATTCACAGTTTCCGAACAAACTATACTCTCACCTGTAGATAAAACTGCGGTAATCTCTATAACTTGTGTTGATAAACTCCCAAAGGTAACACCCGTCCCATGAGTTCCCGTACTAATCGCTCCTGCAATAGATTGCGAATCAATATCCCCTAAATTTTCTTGTGCATAACCTTTTTCTTCAAGTAACTTCCCTAGGTCATATAGCTTTGTTCCTGCCCACACTTCAACGGTCATCTTCTCCGCATCAATATTCACAATGCCCTTCAATTCATCTAAAGAAACTAAAATTTCTTCCGTTTGCACAAGAGGTGTAAACGAGTGCCCTGAACCGACAACACGAATTTTCTTCCCCTTTTTTCGCGCAAGTCCTACAACTTCTACTACATCTTGTATACTTTCTGGATACATCGTATAATGCGGCGTTCCTTCTACATTCCCTGTCCAATTTCTCCATTTTTGTCCCTTTATAGAAAGCATTGGCCATCCCCCCGATATGTTGAATACTCCCCAACAATCTCTCCTTCTTTCACACGATATAAAAAAGGAAACCGCTCACATAATTCTCCAGCTTTACTATGGCGAAACAAGATAGAATCTCCTATCTCTACTCGTTCCTCGCCGTTATAAAAAATCGGTGTTTGTACCTCGCCAGCACCTTCTAAAGCTAATAGTTTGGCACCATTTGGCATCCAAACCTCAGGTTCTTTATCTTTCCCAGTTGCGCCTGAGGCAATATATCCACCACCTAGACAAGTGTAAATAGTTGGGGCTGGTTTACGCACAACTGGTAAAGCAAATCCGACAGCTGGATGAAATTGCACTGCTTTATAATAATCAAACAGCTTCGGTGCATAAAAAGCAGAGCCTATCGTAATCTCTGAAACTGAATGATCTTGCTCAGTTGTTTTTATACTTCCTGTGCCGCCCCCATTTACAAACCTTAGTTCAATACCTAGATTTTGTATTTCTTTTACGATATGGCCTCTTCTTTCTTTAACTTCTAACACTGATTTCTTCTTTAAATATGAAATCACTTTACTTTTCACTCGTTGATTCGGTATGCGATCTCCTACCCCAGCAATTTGGGCTTCATATCCCATTACACCATCTAGTATTAAAAACGATGATTCTTTCACCCTTTTTACTATTTTCAAAGCACCTTGTACATCTTTTACCGGTGATCTTTTGACCCCAAAATGAAACTTTACAAAACGACTACTCATATCAATATCCAAACAAACACGAAAATACCCTTTAGACTTCTCAGCAATTTTTTCTAAATAAACAATATGATCTTCACAATCCACCATACACGTTATAATGAGCCCTTGCTTTGTTAACAAACTTATTTCATGTAACGCTCTTTCATCATAAGCAGGATATCCGAGCAATAAATCATTGAATCCTTGTTCAATTAAAAACAAAGCCTCCCTAGGTGAAAAACACATAATACCTTGAAATCGATCATTTGCAGCTAAAATCTTTTGCATAACCGGAACAGAACGTAACGATTTACTCGCTATACGAATCTTCTTATTTCCACTTAATTCTATAATCGATTGAATATTTCTATCTAAAGCTACTTCATCCAAAAATGCACACGGTAATGGAACCTCTTTAAAAATTCCTCGATCCACATTTTTTCTCTCCTCTTTTCTATATGTCTTATACATATTGGAAAGAAAGTTTAAATTTCCTCTTACAAAATAAAAAAGTTTCTTCTTAATAGGAAGAAACTTTTTTAGGACTACTTCATAGAAATAGTCGCCTCTACTGGATAATGATCAGAGTAATCATTATATGTATATTTTTTGAGCCATGATGTAACAGTCCACTGCGGAGATTTCGGTTGTAATACTTTATTCTCTATAAACGATGGATTCGCATGGTCTTTACTTGCAATAATATAATCTAAATACTCAGCAGGGCTATCAGGGAAATTATATTTCGCAATACTATTTGTCGTCGCATCCCAAGTCGCTGTATGTCCTGTATAAGATGGAATAGAAGCGTGCAATGTTTTGAACATGGATGCGTACTCTGAGTCTCTATTGTTCTCTGCATTTATTTTATTCACGTTCATATCACCACCAAATAGGACGTACTCATCACTTGGTATATTCTTATTTTTAATAAAGTCTTGAATTTCTTTTAACTGGTTTGTACGTACAGATGCAGGTGAAGTTTTTCCGCACATACTATCTTCAGCCTGCAAATGCGTCCCAATCACATGAATGAAACGATCATTTTTTTTGATTTTCGTGTATACAAATCCTTTATTTGATAAATTATCTGGCCCGCATCCGTTTGCAAATACATATTGAATCTTTTCAACGATCGGCCATTTACTTACGATTGCAACGCCCCCATCTTCAGGAGTTGAAGATGAATAGCTACCTAACGTTTTATCCCATTCATTTCCGTTACTACGACCTAATACCGCTGTTTGATTTGGATATTCTTTCTTCAAATTCCCTAACAAACGATCTGAAGCGCTATTATCAAACACCTCATTTAATATAACAACATCTTGATTCTTAATATAATCCGCTGCTCCGATTAAATCCGCACGCTCACTTTGTCCCCAGTTCGGATATAAGTTTGTTGATAGCATGTACACGTTATGTGTCATCACTTTTAAAGTATTATTTTGATTTGTAGACGTTTCTGCTTGAGCTGAAGGTCCTCCGTATAAAACTCCTAAACCAATCCCAAAGCTAAGTACACCTTTTAGCAATTTTCCTTTCACTTTTCATACCTCCATGTGTATAGTGATAAAAAGGCCAAATACTCTATTATGAGATTTGACCTTTTTTAAATACTTAACGATCTCCGTACGTATCAAACCAAAGCTGAATGTATCCGGCAGTAACACGTTGTGCATCCATTAAACGCTTACCTGTCATTGGTGTAACTTCAGCGCGCCATTTATCTGCATATTCTTGTGACACAGCTGCTCTTACGAACCAATCTTTCGTATTATCATTTACAATGCCAGCATAATCTTGTTTCGCAACTACTGCCGCTCCATGAATCCAATCTTCTGGATTTGTACCTTTCCAGTTCCAATATCCATTTCCATCTGTTACTTTATAATTATCTTTTATCGTATCTACAAAGTTTTCATATTTAGAATGGAATCCTTGTGGATACGAAAGATTTGTAAAGTTTGCCGCATGCATCGGTTGGTTTACATCTCCTAAATAATGAAGAGATAATCCTAAATAGAAGAATGCTTGTTTCATATCTTTATTTTTGTATGATTCACCAGCTAATTTAAAATATTTAGCTCCAGTTTCCTTCGCCTGCTTTGCATATGGAATATACGTTTTCCCATTATCAGGGTCATAGAAGTGTGAAGCAAATGTGCTATTATCATAATAAGGATTTTCATAGTCAGCAGCATAAATACCATTTTCTAATTCCGTACGCCATTCATTTAATTGTGCAACTCGATCTTGTTTTACAAGTGTTGTATTGCGAGACATAATATCAATCGCACGGTTTACAATCCATAAATGAGAGTTTACGCCTTCTTTATGTTTATCTTCAGCAGACCAGCGGTGAACTATTTTTATTTTACTTCCCCCATCATTTTCATGAGCAAATGCAACACTTTGTAACGGAGCTACTAATGTAATAGCTGCTGCTAAAGCAAGTACTTTCTTTTTCATCTGAAATCCTCCATTTTATAATTGAATTATTGTAAACTTTTTGTTAGGATCCTATGATGCCGTCCGGTTAACCTATGACTAGAATATCCCACCTTTCATGAAATTTCTATCACTAAATTAAAATATGCAAATGTTCATATCATTATAACTTTATACATAGTGAATATAATGAATGCACTTATATTGTAATAAAGTATTGTTAAGCTACTGCAAATGCTTGTCTAATGTAATGTAAAAAAGAGTAAAGCATCCACATGCTTTACTCTTTTTTTCTATTCGATAATATACTTGGCAGCTGTACATTAACTGCCAACTTATGAATAAACCCAAACACTAGTCCAATCCCAATAAATATGTATAAGATTGTAAATACCTTTCCAAAATCAGTTTGCGGACTAAAATTCCCATCACCGACAGTCGTCAACGTGACCACACTAAAATATAAAGCATCAAGAGGACGTAATCCTTCAACTGTACTATAAAAAATCGTACCGGATGTTAATGTTAAAAATGTTAATACGAATAATACTTGAAATTCTTTATCTTTCCACGCTCGTAAACAAGCTTTTAGCATCCGTTTCAATGTCAACATAAATGAAAGCATTAGACTTCCCCTTCCAAACAAAATACCTTTATTTAAAGGAAAGTCTATCACCTTTCTATATAGAAAAAAAGTAGCCCTCTTCTATTTCTAGAAAAGAGCTACTTTTTACTATTCTCTATTATTTAGGTGAAACAAGGATTTTCACTTGTGTTTTATCTTTTACAAGTGCTTCAAATCCTTCTTCAACAACTTGATCCACTGTGATTTTTTTCGTAATTAATTTCTCTGCTTGAATTTGGCCAGAGCTAATTAATTTAATAACAGCTGGGAAGATATGACGGTATCCAAGAATACCGATAACTTCTTTTTCTTTTAGTACAAGGTTGTTTGGCGTAATTGTCGCATCTTTTTCCCACACACTAACAATTACAGTTTGTCCTTCAAAGCTTGTACTTTCAATTGCTTGACGAAGTACTACTTCAACACCTGTTACTTCGAAGCTCACATTTACACCTAAACCATTTGTTAAGTTACGAATTTCTGCTAATACATCTTGAGTAGCTGGATTTAATACGTAATCCGCACCTGCTAATTTCGCTAACTCTTGACGTTCTTTAGAAAGTTCAACTGCAATAACAGGAGTTGCTCCTGCTGCTTTAGCCGCTTGAATGACAAGAAGTCCAATTGGACCACAACCAAATACTGCTACAGCTTCCCCTTCTTTTAATTTACTTTGACGTACTGCATGAACTGCTACAGCTGCTGGTTCTACAAGTGCACCTTGTTCATACGTCATTTCATCTGGAATATGGTGAACCATATCTTCTGGTACTACTGTATATTCAGAGAAACCGCCGCCTTCTCCACCAAGACCGTGGAAAACAAGTTGTTCACAAACATTGTAATGTCCATGTTTACAAGCTTCGCATTTACCACAAGAATAAATTGGTTCTACAACGACGCGGTCTCCCACTTTATGAGATGTAACGCCTTCACCGATTTCAACTACCTCACCACTAAACTCATGACCTAAAATAACCGGTGCTTTTACATGTGTTAATGGGTGCTCTTCTGTTGGAATAAAAATAGGTCCTGCTAAATATTCATGCAAGTCTGTCCCGCAGATACCACACCATTTAACTTTAATCTTAACTGCTCCTGGTCTTACAGTTGGTTCTGGTACTTCTTCTACTCGTACATCACGTTGATTATGCCAAAGTAATGCTTTCATTTTATACATCCCTCTCTACGTATATACTTAACCTGGTGAAGTTTACAAATCTATTATAATACTTTCATCCATATATTTCAAAAAAACAATCTCATTTCCACTAAATTTTAACAAATAACGTTCAATATTTTGTCACTTTGTACTTTTTTCCACATCTGTTAATTCAATTTCATTGCGGTTGAAATTAGCATTATGCCATAATAGCATAGGAGAGGTGAATATCGCTTGAAATATTTTATTTACTTTATTGTTATCGTAGCGTTTCTAGATACATTTTCACAATTACCTATTATGAGTACGTTCGCTCAAAGTCTTGGAGGATCTCCTCTTATTGTTGGGCTAGTTGTCGGTATGTACTCATTCGCTAATATGATCGGTAATATTATTGCTGGCGCTGCCGTCGATAAATTTGGTGCAAAAAAAATACTTTATATAAGCATGGGACTTACGAGTTTCATAGTCTTGTTATACACCGTTGTTCAAAGTGGTGAACAACTATTAGTTGTGCGCTTTATGCACGGCTTTAGTGACGGATTTTTAATTCCTGCTGCCTTTACGTTTTTATCAAAACAAACAAATTCAGCAAGACAAGGTAAGGCAATGGCTCTATCTGGTGCTGCTGTTGGAACAGCGGCAATTGTAGGACCTGCTTTCAGTGGGATTATGAAAGCAACTGCTGGTATAGAGTGGGTGTTCATTACCATTTCTATTTTAATGGTCCTTGGTACAATCGTATCTCTATTCTTCTTACCAAATAACGTATCAAGAAAAGATACTTCAAGAACACAAATGATGAACAAAGAAGATATGATTGAACTATTGAAATCAGAACCGTTATTACAAGCATATATTGGTGCTTTCACACTAATGTTTTCACAAGGGATTGTCACTTATATGTTACCAGTGAAAGTTGAGGCATTAGCACTTAAAGCATCTACAACAGGCATGATGTTA
This sequence comes from Bacillus cereus group sp. RP37, assembly GCF_040459695.1. NCBI lineage: Bacteria > Bacillati > Bacillota > Bacilli > Caryophanales > Bacillaceae > Bacillus > Bacillus cereus group sp. RP37. The sequence continues at coordinate 4,694,078 of NZ_JARVHP010000001.1, forward strand.
AGTGTATTCGGAATTACCGCTATCCTCTTCTTCTTACTGCCAACAAACCGTATTTACGATCGATTTAATCGTTCAAAACTCATGCTAATTGGGATTGCAGTAATGGCATTCGCGTTATCTTTACTTGGATTATTCGCAACAAAAGGTATGCTCTTTATTGTTATGATGATTTATGGCATTGGATTCGCTATCCTCTTCCCATCGATAAATGCATTACTTGTTGAAAATACGACAGATGATAAGCGCGGAAAAGCATTCGGATTGTTTTATGCTTTCTTCTCATTAGGAGTTGTTGCTGGATCCTTTACAGTTGGAGCAATAGGGGCATCCCCTAGCGTCAGCTTCGTTATTGGAACTGCATTCTTATTAACATTTGCTGGAATGATTTATGTAAGAAGCAAAATAAAACGTAAAATAAAAAGCAAAGTAAAAAAGACAATGATGGGATAACTCCATCATTGTCTTTTTTAAAATGCATACTGATATAACCCGTAATATAATGGCAGAGTTGGGATAATACCAATTAATTTAAATATAAAAGGTAGCGGGTCATCCTTCTCTTCATATAAACGTAAAACAAAAACAGCACTTAAAGTCCAAATAACGCTAAACACGAAAATGCATTTCCAAACGAGTGAGGTTAATATCTCTACATCAAAGACAAAACCAAATAGCCCAATCCACGTAATTATAGTCACTACAAAATCAAACTTTTGAATTGGTGTTTGAAACATACCCCTTACTAACGAAGTAATAGTTAATATCGCTACAATGACTAAATAAACTTTCCACAACATAATGATAAACTCCTATTCAACTTTTAACTTTCAATAAGCCGTATTTAATAAACAATATGGCATTATGTTTTTCATAGAGATAATACAATGGATAACAAAATAAGAAGAAAATAAGTACAGTTGGTACATCGTCTATAATAGAAAAATAATTTACTAGTAATTCCTTAATACTCTCTCCAATTATAATAAACAGTGGGATTATACAAATTGCTGCTAATATTAAGCACGGTGTGATCCTCATTTCTTTTAGCCTCGCTTTACAGTGTGGACACTTGAATGAAAAAGGATGCGGGAGATCCATAATATGTTGCGCAGTAATATTCCCTTCACACTGTGGACATTCGATTATTTCGTTCATTTAGTTCACTCCTTTCTATCCATAAAAAGAGCCCTATCGAATAGAGCTCTTTTATTGCCGAATATATTACTTTTATGTATAGCCAAGTAACAATGTAAATAAATTAAACTGTAAAGGCAATACTATATTGCTTCTTTTACAATGAAAGTGTATAAATACCAACGATACTTCGACAATTTCCTCGGAAATATTTCTTTTCCCCACATAATTTGCTACACTACATATGAACAGACACTTGTATTACATAAGCTAAAATAATAACCTAATGTACAAAATAAAAGGCACATTCTTCATATGAAGAATGTGCCTTTCGTTTATTAACGTCTAATCCAAACAGCGCCTGCTGATTTATCCTCTGCCTGTCCAACAACTTGGAATTTAAGTCCAAGGTTTGGAACTTTTCTTCCCGCGTCTGCAATTTGTTTGTTACTATATACTTTTGAATCATCAAAAGTTGTAACACCTTGTAATCCAGAATAGTTAAACTGTCCACGTGTTAATGAATTTACACTCCATGCTGGTGTTTGATCAAACGAAAATGCAGCGTCCGCAATTTGCATACCTGTATTACCGTACGCTGGTTTCCCATTTAAATTACCAACAAACGCTTCTGGATGAGAGTCTACAACCCCAAGGAAGCCTTCACCTGGATGCACCCCAACCCAGTTATCTTTAAAGCTATCATCTGCATACCAAACGACAAGACCCGTATTATACACTGGACCTTTTCCTGCTTTTAATCCATTATCTGATCCCGCATAGTTTCTCCACTCTAAGTAGTAATAATGAGCTTTTTTCTCTGTCCCATCAGAAACAACGAATCCATTTAACTGCATTTTAGATGTTCCTTCTGCATCATCAGAAAATACTACTTGTCCATCAACAGTTACATTTACATTATCCATCGCGAAACCTTTATATGTTACAGCTGGATCTGTAATATAATCGAATTGCAGTTTCACTTTTTTCCCTTTAAATTGACTTAAATCGTATGATTTATCAATCCATTTTCCGTCTGTTGTATCTTTATCTCCTTGGACTACTTTTTCTCCAAGTCTATCAATTAATGTTTTCGTTCCATCTTCTGTTACTGCATGCACTTCGACAAAATCGCACTCTGCTTCTAACTCATAATTTGCTTTATAATCGAATTTTGCATTTGTTCCTTTTGTTAAATCCAAGAACGGTGTTTCTAATGTTGTATGCATATCATCGCCTCTTGTACTATAATATGCATGCTTTCCAAACTCTGGTTTAATCGTTTCAACACTTTTACCTGGTAAGTTAACACGTACAACGCCTGGACGATTGGATTTCGTAACACTTTGATCAATATATGTAGGAACTCCTACACCACGCTTAATTTTATCGTAATCTACTTCTAAAATATTTGCCCAGTTGCCACCCATATTCTTTTGTAAGAAATCTTTATTTTGTGGTGAGAAACTAGTTGGCTCTGTTCCTGCAATTTTCCCTGTCCAACTACCTCCGCTCATTAATGACCAAGCTTCGACTGGTGAACCAGTTCCAGTATATTTCGTGTCATATTCATCCGGTAAGCCAAGGTCATGTCCAAATTCATGCGCAAATACACCTACTGCTCCATCCTCTGGTTCAATTGTGTAATCATGCGCTGCTACTTTTCCACCAAAGTAATCTACATTTGATTTTGTACCTTCAATCGCTACTGGATCTATCGCTAGTTTTGAACGATGTGACCAAATTGCATCATCACCTAATTTACCGCCACCAGCTTCTTGACCAACACCAGCATGGATTACCATTAAATGATCAATTACACCGTCAGATTCATTTTGATTTCCATCCCCATTTGTATCATATCTATCAAATTGATCAAATTGAGATAAATCTAGCCCTTTCTCAGCAGCTGCATGTAAAGCTTCTTTCACTAAATCACGTGCGCCTTTTGGTCCTTTATTATCGTGACCACTACTACCATCAGCACCGTAGTCAGACGCTTTCCCTGGGACAGTTAGCCATTCCGTTACATATCCATCAGTCGTATAACTACCGCCAGACTGCTCTTCGTAATATTGTTTAAACGTTTTTACTTTCGAACCATCAAATAACGTGTATGGTTCATTACCAAATAACATCTTTTGATAATGCTCTCTACTAAAGTCATTCGAATACATATACCCTGGCGTTTGATCAATATTATTATGTTTATAATCACTAAATTCAACGAGTAATACTAATACTTTATCATTTCGAACAGATCCCTTATATGGCGCTTGCTTCGCTTTAGAAGTTGGGACTTGTCCATTCACTTGCTTTTTATTTGGTTCTGGCTTTTGCTCAGGGCTAACATTTTTTTCAGGTTTTTTTACCTTTTCCTTTTCTTCCATCTTTTTCTCTTTTACTTTTTTCACGAAATCAGATGCCTCTTTAGCAGTATCCGCTGGAAGAATTTCTTTATTTGCCTGATCGCCTTGTTTCTTTTCAATATACTTTTCTACAGCTTTTTTCGTTTCTTCTTTAGAAGATGCTGGATTAATTGTTCCTCTTTCTTTCAACGCTTCCGCTAAACGGTCTTCTTGAATTAAATTGTAATCAATTGGTGTTGTAGATGCATTGTCTTTCTCTTTTGCTGGCGTTTCTGCGTATGCTAATGGAGCACTCATTACAGATGTACATCCAATAATTGCCGCAATTGCTAATGACGATAACACTTTAAATGGCGCTTTTCTTCTCATTCTATTTCTCTCCTTTTATAAAACTTAAAATTCAGATAAATAAGTGCATTTAAATCGAAATCCCTATTTTCTGCCCTCCCTATATAAAAAGGCATAATTCTATAAACGTTAAGCTTTCTGTTATAGAATCATGCCCCTCCAGTTTTCTGGTCAGAACTTCTACCTTTTTATGTCGAAATATGAAAAATAAAAAGTGATTTGATATATATTAAATAGCTTATATAACAAATTTAAAAGACAATATGCAAAATTGCATGAAAATTCTTTTAAATAGAAAAAGAACCCTAGTCAATTAAACTAGGATTCTCGATTTTCTATTATTTCTCTTGTGTTTTTTCCCAATCAGCTAAGAACTTCTCAATTCCTTGATCTGTTAATGGGTGCTTCACTAATGAAGCAATTACGTTTGCTGGAATTGTTGCAATATGTGAACCGTTTAATGCTGCTTCTGTTACGTGAACACTGTGACGTACAGATGCTGCAATGATTTCTGTTTCAATACCGTGAATTGCAAAGATTTCTGCGATTTGGCGGATTAGGTCCATACCGTTATGACCGATATCGTCTAAGCGACCTAAGAATGGTGAAACGTATGTTGCACCAGCACGAGCTGCAAGTAATGCTTGAACTGCTGAGAATACTAATGTAACGTTTGTACGAATTCCTAAATCAGAGAATGCTTTTACTGCTTTTAAACCTTCCGTTGTCATTGGTACTTTTACAACAACGTTTGGAGCAATCTTCGCTAATTCTTTTCCTTCTTCAATCATTTTATCAGCTTCTAAGCTAATTACTTCTGCGCTTACAGGTCCTTCTATAAAGCTGCAAATTTCACGAATACGCTCATGGAAATCTACGCCTTCTTTTGCTACAAGTGATGGGTTTGTCGTTACTCCAGCTACTACGCCTAATGCATTTGCCTCTTTAATTTCATTAATGTTTGCTGTATCAATAAAGAATTTCATTTGTTATTCTTCCTTCCTAATTTTCAATTTATATTTATTTGTTTTTCTTAATAAGCTCTAATTCAATCGGAATAGATTTGTCCACTTTTTTACCTTGCGTGATTTCTTTTGCTGTTTGCATCGCCTTCTCCCCGATTAATTCCGGTTTTTGAGCAACTGTTGCAGCCATACGCCCATCTTTAACCGCTTTTACAGCATCTTCTGTTGCATCAAACCCAACAACGACTACATCCGTTTTTCCAGCAGACTTCAATGCTTCAAGTGCACCTAATGCCATCTCGTCGTTATGCGCAAACACGGCTTTAATATCACCATTTGCTTGTAAAATGTTTTCCATAACAGATAATCCTTTAGCTCTGTCAAAATCAGCCGCTTGTTTGGCAACTACTTTTAAAGACTTATCAGCTACGTTATGGAATCCTTTCCCACGTTCACGAGCAGCAGAAGATCCAGGGATTCCTTCTAACTCAGCAACATTTGCTCCCCCGCCAACTAATTCACGAATGTAATCACTAGCCATTTGACCACCTTCGATATTATTAGATGCAATGTGAGAAACAACCTTACCTGAATTCGCAACGCGGTCTACTGTAATAACGGGAACATTTGCTGCATTTGCCGCACTTACTGCTGAAGCAACAGCATCTGAATCGGTCGGATTAATAACAACTACATCGACACCTTTTTGAATTAAATCCTCAACATCGTTCGTTTGCTTTGCTGCATCATTTTGTGCATCAACAGCAATCAATTCAATGCCGCTTTCTTTCGCTTGCTTTTCTGCTCCTTTTTTCAAAGTCACAAAAAATGGATTGTTTAAAGTTGAAACAGAGAATCCAACTTTAATAGTTTTATTTCGACCTTTATCGCTAGAATCCTTTGCCCATTCTGGTGGTTCCATTGAACAACCAGCAGTAATGACCATAATACATGCAACGAGTATAAGTAACCATTTCTTCATGCATTGTCCCTCCATTATGCTTCTTTTCGACGATCAATTAATACAGCTAGTAAGATTACAAGTCCTTTTACAACTTGTTGGAAGAAAGAAGATACGCCTAATAAATTTAAACCATTATTTAGTACACCGATAATAAGTACACCGATGAATGTACCAACAATCCATCCTCTTCCCCCAGAAAGACTTGTTCCGCCTAATACAACTGCTGCAATTGCATCTAATTCGTAAGAAGTACCTGCAGTCGGCTGTGCAGAATCTAGTCGTGATGTTAAGACAATACCTGCAAGCGCTGCCAAAATTCCGGAAAGACCGTAAATCATTACTTTAATTCTCGTAACATTAATACCTGATAGTGCTGCTGCTTCTTCATTTCCACCAATTGCAAATGTACGGCGACCAAATGTCGTTTTCTTCAAAATAAAGTACAGTACTGCGAAAGCGATCATCATTGTAACAGCTGGTACCGGAATACCGAGAAAATAACCGCGACCAAACATTTGGAACATTAAATGATCCCCAAGACCAGTGATCGGACGTCCGTCCATATAAACAAGCGTCAACCCACGAAAAATAGTCATTGTTGCTAAAGTTGCAATAAATGGAGCTACTTTTCCCTTCGCTATGATGATACCGTTTACAATTCCCATTACAAGACCAGCTAATAATCCAACTGCCATCGCAAGGAACGGGTCCATGCCACTTGCCATCATTCCAGCAACAAGTGCACTTGATAATGCTAAAATAGAACCTACCGATAAGTCAATACCCCCTGTTAAAATTACAAAGGTCATTCCGAATGCAATAAGCGCATTAATCGATACTTGACGCAGTATATTAAATAAATTTGGAATTTCAATAAATGCTGGATTTAAAGCTGTAATTACTACAATAATTAATACTAGTCCAATTAAAGACCCAAGTTGTTGTAATACATTCCCCTTCTTAGCCATCCTTACTCTCCCCCTGTAGCTAGTGCCATAATAGACTCTTGTGATGCCTCATCTTTCTCTAAAATGCCGCCGACTTTTCCTTCATGAATAACAAGAACGCGATCACTCATCCCTAAAACTTCTGGAAGCTCAGATGATACCATAATAACGGCATCTCCTTGCTCAGTAAGCTTATTCATAATAGAGTAAATTTCTTTTTTCGCTCCAACATCAACACCCCTTGTTGGCTCATCTAAAATGAGTAGCTGCGGGTGGATACCTAACCATTTTGCAATAACTATCTTTTGCTGATTTCCACCAGAAAGAGATTTCACCGCTTGCTCTCCACTAGCTGCTTTCACATTAAGAAGTTTCATCATGTCCGCTGTAAACTGTTGTTCTAGTTCGTTACTTAAGACACTTCCCTTTGAAATATTTTCTAAATTCGGTAAGGCTAAATTTTCTCGAATTGAGAAATCTAACACTAACCCTTCAGATTTTCTATCCTCTGTAATGAATGCTATTCTTTGTCTAATCGCATCTATCGGACTATCAATCTTTACTTCTTGTCCATTTATAAGAATTTGGCCAGAATCTAAAGGTTCGTATCCAAATATTGCTTTCATAATATCTGTACGGCCAGCTCCCATCAAACCAGCAACACCAAGGATTTCACCTTTTCTAACTTGAAACGAAACATTTTCAAACTTCCCTTTTTTCGTTCCGTTACGCATTTCAAAAATAACATCGCCAATTTGACTATTTCGTTCTGGGTAACGTTCACCAATGCTGCGCCCCACCATCATACTCACTACTTCATCAAACGATGTTTCTGGAATTAACCTCTTTCCTACGTATTCCCCATCACGTAAAATCGTAATAGCATCACATATTGAAAAAATTTCTTCCATTCGGTGTGAAATATAAACGAACGAAACGCCTTCTTTACGTAATTTATTAATAACAGTAAACAAAGTTTCAATTTCACGATCTGTTAATGCAGCTGTAGGTTCATCCATAATAATAACGCTCGCGTTTGTCATTAGCGCTTTCGCAATTTCGATAATTTGCTGTTGTCCAACCGATAACTCTCCTGCCAACATCGCGCCTTTTACATGTAAACCTAACTCCGCTAGTTGCTGCTGCGCAATCGCGTTCATTTGACGCGTACGTAAAATACCTGTCTTCCCATACATTAACTCTTTACCGAGAAACATATTTTCAGCTACTGTTAAGTTCGATAATATGTTCAATTCTTGATGTATAAATGCAATACCGTACTCTTCAGCTTCTTTCGCATTTTTAAAAGTTCGTTCTTGTCCATCAATCGTGATTGTTCCACCATCTTTTTTGTATACACCTGTTAAAATCTTCATGAGCGTTGATTTACCCGCTCCATTTTCCCCCATCAATGCATGGACTTCCCCTGTTTCAATCATAAACTGTGCATTCTTCAAAACAGGATTGCCATTGAACGCCTTTGAAATATTTTTCATTTCAATACGCATTCCCATCACTTCCCTTTATTAAAAAATCACGCCTGCATGTAAAATTACATTGGCATAAGGCGTAGCCTCTCCTGTACGAATAATCGCCTTCGCTTTCTTCGTGTGCTCTTTAAATTGTTCATGCGATACATATTCAAATGCTGGTTCTATTAATTTCAGCTCGATCTCTTGATTTACTTCCGCATTATTATTAATGACTTCTTCTGCTAACGTTACTTTTTCAATTGCCATATCATCAGCTACCACTTGCAATACGTCTAAAAAGCTAGGTTTTCCAATCTCAACAGCTAAATCAATTCGTTTTACTCCGTCAGGAATTGGTAACCCGCAGTCTGCGATTACAATCGTATCTGTATGCCCAAGTGAAGCAAGGACTGATGCAATCTCACTGTTTAATACACCGTGCTTTTTCATCCGACAATCACCTGCACTTCACGTACTCTATCTCTCGTTGGCATACCGCCCTGTGCTCCAAGTTTCGTTACAGAAAGACCACCAGCAACATTCGCAAAACGAATTGCTTTTTGAAGTGTTTCTCCTTCAGAAAGCGCAACTGCTAATGCACCATTGAATGTATCACCAGCTCCAGTCGTATCTACTACATCAACAGCGATGCTAGGAACATGTACAATCTCCGTACCATTATGGAAACGAACACCTTTAGAACCTTCTGTCATCAATAGTTTATTTGGATATTTAGCCAATAAATCTTCAATTGGTGATATGAAATCATCTAATACGATGCGGCACTCATGTTCATTTGGTGTAATATAAGTTGCCTTTTCTAAAATATCTTCTGATAACACTTGTGCTGGCGCTGGATTTAACATAACTGGAATATTATGCTCCTCACAAATAGCCAATACATATTTTACTGTTTCAAGTGGAATCTCTAGTTGAAGAACAACCATATCTGCTTTTATAAGAAGATCTTTTGAACGATCTACAACCGACTCATTTACAAGAGCATTCGCCCCTTGCACGACAACAATACTGTTATCCTCTTCTGCTAAAACGATATGAGCAATTCCTGTCGCCGTATCTGTAACCGGTACCACATAGTCGATAAAAACGCGTTCGTTCTCTAAATTGTTCCTAACTACAGTTCCATAATTATCGTTTCCAACTGCTCCAACCATCGCTACATTTGCACCTAATCTAGCTGCCGCAACCGCTTGGTTGGCTCCTTTCCCTCCTGGAATTGTATGAAATGCTTCACCAATTACTGTTTCTCCTGCTTTCGGACGTTTTTTTGAAACAGCCACTAAGTCCATTGAAATGCTACCTACTACTGCAATATTTGGCATCTGTTTCATCTCCTTACTTCGTTGTATTTCGTTCTATAATTTCAATCGGTAAACGATAGTGTTTCTCTTCTAATGCGTTCCCTTCCATCTGCTCTAATAACAGCTCTGTTGCAATTTTCCCCATTTCATAAATTGGCTGTGCAACAGTTGTAATAGATGGATACATCATTTCTGTTAAAGAAATTCCATCGAATCCGATAATTTGTAAATCATCTGGAATAGAAATCCCCTTTTGAAGTGCAGCCTTTACAATACCTATTGCAATTAAATCATTCCCTGCAACAATTCCATCAATATGTGGGTATTCTTCTAATAATTCCACCGCTACACGCTCACTATTAGCTGGATCAAATGTACTCTCTGCAATCATATAAGAAAGATTATTTTTCGTAATAACGTCTACAAAACCTTCAAAACGTTCATTCGCTGTACTCACATCACGTGGTCCACGAATATGTGCAATATGTTTGCAACCTTTGTCTAATAATAACTTTGTAGCAGCCTGACTTCCCGCATAGTTATCTGCATATACAGTAGGAATACGCTCATTAAACATACGGTCAATCGCAACGACTGGTACTGACAAATTCATGTAATTAACACTATTTTGTGGATTTGTGGCTACAATAAATCCATCCACATTATTTTGCCTAAGTACATCAATATATTGCTTTTCTTTCTCTAAACTCTCATCAGAGTTACAAAGTACAACTGTGTATCCTTGCTTATGCGCAACATCTTCTACGGCACGTGCAACTTCTGGAAAGAATGGATTCACGATATTTGGAACAACTAAGCCAATTAAACGAGATTTTTTATTATACAGTGAACGCGCTACTGTACTAGGTTTATAATCTAGCATCTCAATCGCTCGTTCTACTTTCTTTAATGTATCTTCATGAACATATCCATTTTTATTTAACACTCTGGAAACGGTCGCAACAGATACTCCCGCTAATTTTGCAACGTCTTTAATCGTACTCATTCTCTTCCCTCTCCATTCCATGTAACCGTTTACAGAAAATAATATAACGTATTTCTAGAAATACGTCAATCATTTCTCACAAAAAAGCTTTTAAGGTTATACTCAAAAAAAAGCACCGCCATAAGGCGATGCTTTTTCATTACGAATATGATACCGTTTGTTCTTTTTCCTGTGCAGCAGGCTCTTCAGCGCCTTTTTTACGATCTGATAGTTTAATCTTCTGTAAGAAAATCGTAAAGATGGCACCCACTACTATGAATACTAATCCTGTTAAGAATACAGTATGAAGCGAGTCTACTAAAGAGTTTTTCAAAATTGGTACAATGCTGTTAGCGAATGCTTCTGGCATTTGTTTTAATGCCTCTGGACTAAATAACATCGAATATACACCTTGTGGATCTGTATGAATCATATCTTTAAATTTTGTTACCATTTGTCCCGCTTCTTTCGGGAATGTATCTAATACAGGTACTAAATTCTTTGTTAATGTTGTACCTGAAGTATTATTCATGATTGATCCTAAAATTGTAATACCAAATGTTCCCCCGATTTGACGGAAGAACTGACTTGATGATGTTACGACACCAAGATCTTTTTTCGGGAAGCTTTCTTGTAACGCTAATGTTAATGTTGGCATTACAAGACCCATTCCTAAACCGATAACCATCATATAAGAAGTAGCAGTTAGTTTAGTTGTGTGCATATCCATCGTTGTTAATAACCAGAATCCTCCAGCCATAATAAGCATTCCTGTAATAATTTGTGGTTTTACACCAACTTTTAATACAAGTTGCCCGCCGATAATACTCATCACAATCATTGTAATCATCATTGGCGTCATAATTGTACCTGATTCAGCAGCACTTACTCCTACAATTCCTTGCATGAAGAATGGTACGAACATAATAGCACCGAACATTCCAATACTCATAAAGAATCCAATCGCATTTAGTAATGTAAATGTGCGATTTTTAAAGAAATGCATCGGTAAAATTGGTTCTTCTGCTTTCGTCTCAACGATAATAAAGCTAACGATACCAATTACAGCTAATGCAAATAACCCGATAATTTGCCAAGAATCCCATGGGTAATCTTTTCCACCAAACGTTAATGCAAGTAATAAACTTACAACACCGAGAATCATCGTAAAGATTCCAGCGATATCAATTTTAATTGGTCCCGTTTGTTTATGTGATTTTAATCCCATTGCGATAAAGATTGTTGCTAAAATACCAACTGGTAAGTTAATGTAAAATACCCATCTCCAGTTCACTGCGTCTACAATCCAACCACCAACTTGTGGTCCAATTACAGAAGCAAGACCGTATAACGCACCAAAAATACCTTGCCATTTCGCACGTTCTTTTCCCGTGAACATGTCTCCAATAATAATCATAGCCATTGGCATCATAATACCGCCACCAAGACCTTGAATACCACGGAAAATGATTAATTCTGTCATACCATTTGCCATACCACATAACGCCGAACCAACCATAAAGATAACTAGCCCTGTTATATATACGTTACGACGACCAAGTAAATCCGCTAATTTACCTGCAATTGGTACAACTGTCGTTGATGTTAACATATAAGCTGTTGTTAACCACGTCATTAAGCTTAATCCGCCTAGTTCACCGACGATACGCGGCATTGCTGTACCAACAATTGTTCCATCTAATGCAGCAAATAGCATCGCGATTATTAAACCGATTAACAGCAACTTTCTATTTATATTTTCTTGTTGCTCCATGTAATCTCCTCAATTCCTCTTAGTTATTCTCTTTTTTCTCTTGTGTCCCGCAAATAATTGTTTCTAACTTCTCAAAAAGACGTAATAAATCTTCTCTTTCTTGTAACTCTAAGTGTGAAAAATATTTTGCAATATGCTCATTACGAGCAGTCATTGCCTCTTCTACTCTAGCTTTCCCCTTTTTTGTTAACTCAATGACGACAACACGACGGTCATCTTTGTCGTGATAGCGTTCTACAAGCTCTTGATCAATTAGACGATCGATCATCACTGTAATTGCACTAGGCTTTACATACATCTTTTTTGCTAATTTTGTCGCTCTTGAAGCTCCATAATGATCTAAAATCTTTAAAATATAAAACTGTGGTGGTGTAAGTCCTGTTGCTTGCATTTGTTCTAATAACTCTGTCTGCATTTTCTTTCCAATCGAAAAGGCAAGAGCTTGAATTTTATCGATATGCGTCATATCATTTGGCATGTTATCCACCTCTTATTTAAACAATAAAATATTTAACGTATTTAAATATTAATCCCGCGAACAAAATCCGTCAACACTTTTTATTTATAAAAACGTTTACATTTTTGTCACAAAGTTGTATAATTTTCGTCGAAGTTAATATTGACAGTCACGGAGAATCGGAGTACAAGGCTATGAATCATAAAAAAGGGAACTTTTTTATATTTCATGGCCTTTTTATATTCTTCTGAACCACAACACTTCGAATTAATTAGGGGAGGATTTTCATTTTATGTTTTTCACACAATTATTTAAACCTGCGCCCCACGCGGAACGCTTACCAGCTGATCGCGTTGATAGCGAATACCGTAAATTACGTTTACAAGTATTCTTAGGTATCTTCATCGGGTATGCAGGTTACTACTTTGTTCGAAAAAACTTTTCACTAGCAATGCCATACTTAATCGAACAAGGCTTTAGTAAAGGAGAACTTGGGGTTATCCTTTCAGCAGTATCTATCGCTTACGGATTAAGTAAATTTCTTATGGGTATCGTATCCGACCGTTGTAATCCTCGCTACTTTTTAGCAGCTGGGCTATTTTTATCAGGTATCATTAATATTATTTTCGGCTCATTTTCTTTCATTACAACGAGCATCATACTTATGTTTGTCCTTCAGTTTTTAAATGGATGGGTACAAGGTATGGGCTGGCCTCCTTGTGGCCGTACGATGGTTCACTGGTTCTCTATTAGTGAACGTGGTACAAAAATGTCTATTTGGAACGTCGCTCATAACGTCGGCGGCGCACTTATGCCTTCACTCGTTACATTAGGCCTATATTTCTTTGCAAATGACTGGAAGAGTATTTTTTACTTCCCAGGTATTCTTTCAATTTTAGTTGGTATTTATGTGTTAATTACGATGAGAGATACACCTCAATCTTGCGGATTACCTTCTATAGAGGAACATACTGGGGAATATCCATCAGATGAAAAAGTAAAAGATCGAGAACGTGAACTTTCAGTAAAAGAAATTTTATTTACATACGTACTAAACAATAAATTTTTATGGTACATCGCTATTGCGAACGTTTTCGTTTATTTCGTACGTTACGGCGTTGTAGACTGGGCTCCTACTTATTTAGTAGAGGAAAAAAGTTTTACTCATAGTAGCTCTCGCACAGCTTACGCTTTATATGAATGGGCTGGTATTCCAGGTACACTTCTTTGCGGATGGATGAGTGATAAACTGTTTAAAGGGCGCCGCGCACCTGCTGGTATTTTATTTATGGTCGGTGTATTCATTGCCGTTCTCGTTTATTGGCTAAATCCTGCCGGTCACCCAATCATTGATAGTATCGCACTTGTTTCCATTGGATTTTTAATTTATGGGCCTGTTATGTTAATCGGCCTACACGCACTAGACTTAGCACCGAAAAAAGCTGCTGGAACTGCAGCTGGTTTAACTGGGTTCTTTGGTTACCTAGGTGGCGCTACTTTTGCTAGCGCAGCTATGGGCTTTATTGTAGACGCATTTGGATGGGATGGCGGATTCATTTTACTCCTTGCTTCTTGTGTGCTCGCAATGTTCTTCCTTGCCCTTACTTTAAACACAGGATCTGCAAAACAAAAACAAGCTTAAGTACTAATATTATTCTTATCAAAAAAAGAGAGACTGTTCTTTCCAGAACACCTCTCTTTTTTCTACATATAAATCTTTTTTCTTACAAAAGATTTATTCTCCTCTTTTTATATGTTAGCGTTTTCAACTAACTTCAATCCCCTATATAACAGCATTCAATCTCTGTATAAAAAGATTTTTGAATATTTTCTCAACTTATGCTTGTCAAACATTGTCAATTTATATTAAAATAACAACAACATACAAAATATTTAGTCTTTTCAGAAAAGATGGAGGGATAGCCATGAAGAATCCACTTCTTCGCATTGAAAACTTACAGACTTCCTTTCGCATACAAGATCACTATCATGCAGCAGTTGATAATGTTTCGTTAACTGTCCATGAAAATGAAATTGTCGCGATAGTTGGTGAATCGGGTTGCGGAAAAAGTGCACTTGCCCTTTCTATTATGCGACTGCATAATGAAGCAAATACAAAATTACAAGGGCAGCTTAACTATAGAGATAAGGATTTACTAACTATGTCGACCGCAGAAATGAATAAAGTACGCGGATCAAACATCGGTATGATTTTCCAAGAACCTCTTACAGCACTCGATCCTCTTATGACAGTTGGAAAACAAATCGAAGAAAACTTAGACTACCACACAAGCCTTTCAAAAGCAGAAAAGAAAGAACGCACCTTAGAACTACTCCATCAAGTTGGTATTCCAAAACCAGAACTTACATATAAACAATACCCACATGAATTATCTGGCGGAATGAGACAAAGAATTGTTATCGCAATTGCAATTGCTTGTAACCCAGCACTCATTATTGCGGATGAGCCAACAACGGCACTTGACGTAACCATCCAAGCACAAATTTTAGACTTACTAAAGTCTATTCAAGAACAAACAAAAATGGGCATCATTTTAATTACACATGATTTAAGTGTTGTTGCAGAAACAGCTAATCGTATCGTCGTTATGTACGCTGGACAAGTTGTAGAGACAGGAAAAGTTGAAGAGATTTTTAACAACCCTCTTCATCCATATACTCGTTCTCTATTAAACTCAATTCCATCTGCATATGCTGAAAAAGAAAAATTACATGTAATTCAAGGCGTGGTTCCTTCATTAGCGAAGCTTCCTCGTACAGGCTGCCGCTTCCAAGCTAGAATTCCATGGATTAGACCTGATCAACACGAGGAAAATCCAATTTTACATGAAGTAAAACCAGACCATTGGGTACGTTGCACTTGCTACAAGCATTTCAACTTCCAAGATAAGAAAGGAGATGACGTAACTCATGGCACTGCTTAAAGTAGAAGATTTAAAAGTACATTTCCCAATTAAAGGTGGTTTCTTCGGCCGCACATTAGATTACGTGCGTGCTGTCGATGGTGTAAGTTTTGAATTACAACCGGGTGAAACATACGGAATCGTTGGTGAGTCAGGAAGTGGCAAATCAACAACGGGTAAAGCAATTATGCATTTAACGAAAGCAACAGAGGGTAGCATTCATTTTAATAATAGAGATTTAACAAAGTTAAGTCGCTCTGAGCTACGTGAACAAAGAAAAGATATTCAAATGATTTTCCAAGATCCGTATTCATCATTAAATCCGAAGAAACGTGTTCTCGACATTATTGCTGAGCCACTTCGAAATTTTGAGAAACTCTCACCTGATGAAGAACGTAGAGCAGTTCAAGAATATCTTGATAAAGTTGGTCTAAATCCAGAGTCAATTTATAAATATCCACATGAATTTTCCGGTGGGCAAAGGCAGCGGATTGGTATTGCACGCGCTCTTACATTAAAACCGAAGCTTATTATTGCTGATGAGCCAGTATCTGCGCTTGACGTGTCTGTACAGGCACAAGTATTAAACTTCTTGCAAGATTTACAAGCTGAGCTCGGACTAACATACTTATTCATTAGTCATGATTTAGGTGTCATTCGTCATATGTGTGACCGCATCGGTGTTATGTACCGCGGACGAATTGTCGAAGAAGCAACTAGTACAGAAATTTATAATAATCCGCAACATATTTATACGAAACGCCTAATATCAGCCATTCCTGATATTCGTCCTGAAAACAGAGAACAACAACGTAAGCTCCGTCAACAAGTAAGCTCTGAGTATGAGAAATCATACGAAAATTATTTCAATGAAAACGGTCGGGCTTATGACTTAAAAGCAATCTCGCCAACGCACCGGGTGGCATTACCATAAGGGAGTGATAAAACATGTGGAAGTTTATATTACGGAGATTTTTAGTAATGATCCCGCAATTATTCGTGTTAAGTGTACTTGTCTTTCTACTAGCTAAAGCAATGCCAGGCGATGCCTTAACTGGCAAAGCAATGAATCCAAAAGCGGATCCAAAAGTGATTGAAGAACAACGTGAAAAGCTTGGATTAAATGACCCAGTTACAACACAATATGTTCGCTGGATTAAAAATGCAGTTCAAGGTGACTTCGGTATTTCCTATGCACACAAAATGAAAGTAACCGAGTTAATTGGAGAACGACTTGGAAATACAGTATCTTTAGCACTTGTCATTCTTATTCTTACTTATTTAATTGCCATACCACTGGGAGTTATAAGTGGGCGGTGGAATGATACATGGGCTGATCGACTCATTACCATTTACAACTATCTAGGTTTTGCTACGCCACTATTTATATTTGCACTCGTTATGCTCTTCCTATTCGGATTTAAGTTTGCAATATTCCCAACCGGCGGTAGCGTAGATCCTCAAGTTGCAACAGGTACATTTGCTTACTATTTAAGCAAATTGAATCACATGCTACTACCAGCTTTATCCGGAGCATTAATTGCAACAGTTGGTACTGTTCAATATTTACGAAGCGAAATTATTGATACGAAACATAAAGATTTTGTGCGTACAGTAAGAGCAAAAGGTGTTCCAGAATCAAAAATCTATTCTAGACATATTTTACGAAATTCATTCTTACCAATTGCAGCCTTCTTAGGCTATGAAATTACAGGATTAGTTGGCGGTGCCATCTTTTTAGAAAGTATTTTTAGCTATCCAGGAATTGGACAACTATTTATACAATCTATCTCTCAACGTGATTTTAGTGTAATAACTGCACTCGTTATGTTTACTGGATTTGCAACGTTACTTGGAACTCTTCTTTCAGATATTATTCTAAGCATCGTCGATCCACGTATTCGTATTGATTAATGGAGGTGAAGAAACATTATGTTAGCAAAACCCGAAAAACAAACTGAAGTTATTCATTACGAAAAAAGCCCTTCCGGTTTCTCTATTATGTGGCGAGAACTTCGTAAAGATAAATTAGCAATGTTTTCACTTTTTTTCCTAGCAATCTTATTACTAGCAGTCTACGCAACATCTTTTATTATGAAACAAGAAGATATTGTACGAGTTGATTTATTCGCTATTTATGCTCCTCCCTCTGCTGAACATTGGTTAGGAACAGATTACGGAGGACGCGATATTTTCGGTCAACTTATTATTGGTACACGTAACTCATTTACAATTGGATTAGCAATTACTATTCTTTCTTGTTTAATTGGTCTTTCAATTGGATTAATTGCCGGTTATTTCGGAGGAACTATTGATAATATCATTATGCGCGTTATCGACTTTGTTATGGTTTTACCATTTTTAATGCTTGTAATTGTATTTATTACACTTGTTCCTACGTTCAATATTTTCACTTTCATTTTAATTATGAGCGTGTTCTTATGGACAGGAAAAGCTAGATTAATTCGCTCAAAAGTATTAACTGAAAAAGAACTCGATTATGTCTCTGCATCTAAAACTTTAGGAACACCAAACTGGAGAATCATTCTTTTCCAAGTACTACCTAACTTAAGTTCAATTATCATTGTTAGCGTTACATTAAATCTTGCTGGAAACATCGGTATTGAATCTGGTCTAACTTTCTTAGGATTTGGTCTACCAGAAAGTACACCAAGCCTTGGTACACTTGTTAGTTATGCTAGAAATCCAGATGTATTACAAGAGAAATGGTGGATTTGGTTACCCGCATCAATCATGATTTTAACATTGATGCTGTGTATAAATTTTATTGGTCAAGCGCTACGTCGTTCGGCCGACGCAAGACAAAGAAAAGGATAAGGGGTGGAAGAAATGACAAATAAGCCAAAGTTTTTCAAAGTATTAAGTACACTTGCGGTTTCAACATTACTACTTTCAGCATGTGGGGGCAGTGGTGGTAGTGAAAAAACGAGCAGTACAAAAAAAGTAGATACAAATAAATTTAGTGCATCTGTTAAAAATGATAAAAAGGAAATTAAAGATGGTTCATTAACATATGGTCTTGTTTCTAACACACCATTTGAAGGTCTTTTGAACTTCGCTGTATATGAAGGGGATCCTGATAACCAAGTCATTACAATTTTCGATGAATCTTTATTATCAAATGACGAAAACTGGGAATACACGAATGATGGTGCTGCTACATATGAAATTTCTAAAGATAAAAAGACAATTACACTAAAAATCAAAGATAATGTAAAATGGCATGATGGAAACCCTGTTACTGCTGAAGATTTAGAATACTCTTATCTAGTGATTGGTAGTAAAAAATATGCCGGTTCTCGCTATGACACTCAAATGCAAATGATTGAAGGTATGGAAGATTACCACAATGGAAAAGCCGAAAAAATTTCAGGTATTAAGGTAACGGATCCGAAAACAATCTCGATTACATTTAAAACACCGAACCCTTCAGTGAAAACTGGGCTTTGGACATACCCTCTTCATAAGAAATATTTAGGAGATGTACCAATTGAAAAATTAGCGGAATCTGACAAAATCCGTAAAAATCCAATTGGTTTCGGACCTTTTAAAGTGAAGAAAATTACGCCAGGAGAATCTGTTGAATTTGAACGTTTTGATGATTATTATGGTGGAAAACCAAAACTGAAAAGTATGGTTTTAAAAGTTGTTAACCCTTCCGTTGTTAACGCGTCCTTAAAAAATGGTGATATTGACATTGCTGAAGTAAGTGCAGATCAGTATCCAAATGTAAGTAAATTAAAAAATGCACAATTAGTCGGTAAAACCGATTTATACTATAGCTATATCGGTTTTAAATTAGGCCATATGGATAAAGAAAAAGAAGAAGTAGTGATGGATAAGGAGAAATTTAAAGATGTTCGTGTACGTCAAGCAATGGCGTATGCTATTGATCGAAAAGAAATTGGTGAAAAATTATATCACGGCCTACGTTATCCGGCTAACTCACCAATCCCACCATCTCTACCAAAATATCATAACAATAAAGCTGGTGCCTATGATAAAGATGTAGAGAAAGCTAAAAAATTATTAGATGAAGCTGGCTATAAAGATACGAACGGAGATGGATTCCGTGAAGATCCGAATGGTAAAGAATTTAAAGCTAATTTCTTATCAATGAGTGGTAGCGATGTAAGTGAACCACTTGCAAAATTCTTTATTCAATCTTGGAAAGACATCGGCCTAAAAGTAGAGCTTCTTGATGGTCGCTTACATGAATTTAACTCATTCTACGATATGATTAAAAAAGATGATCCAAAAGTTGATCTTTTCGCGGCAGCTTGGGGAACTGGATCTGACCCAGACCCTTCTGGTATTTGGGCTAAAGATGCAGCATTCAATTACCCACGTTGGGCTACTGACAAAAACACAGAATTATTAAAACAAGGTATTTCTCCAGAAGCTGCTGATGAGAAGTACCGTAAAGATGTCTACGACAAATGGCAAAAATTAGTTCATGATGAAGTACCATTAATTCCACTTCATTATAAATTTGACTTAAAAGGTGTAAATAATCGCGTAAAAGATTATAAATATACACCAGAAGATCAATACAAGTGGGGCAAAGTTAGCGTAACAAGCGATAAAGCAGAAACAGAGAAATAAGAAAATAGCTCCTGGCACTGAGATATATGCCGGGAGCTATTTTTTATTTATAATCCTTCTCTTGCTATTTATAACAACCAATTCCTTCCCTACTCTAAGATTAAAAGATTTGATGAATCATCTTTATTACAACAGCTAACGTAACAGATGCCGCAAATCCCCCTAAACAAATTAAGCTTACCCCTTGACTATATGATAAATTTTGAAATGATTTCATTGCTTCCATCCTCCCTATCTCCCCTTTGATACTCTTATTTTACCAATGGGAAAAATTTCATAACATCGATTTTTCTGACAACAAACTTACAAATTTGTAAGTTAATATTTTTTAAAACTTATATATCTAGTATGCCCACCCACTCTCCCTTTATACGGCAAAAAAGACCCCGAATTATATCAAGGTCTTAGTTACGTTCTATTTCGTTTTACTTTATTATCATCACCGGACATTTCACACGCTTTGCTATTTTATGACTGACACTACCAAGCACCATTTCTTGTAATGTATTTAATCCTCTGCTTCCAGCAATAACAAGATCTATATCTCCTGTATTCACATACTGAACAATCGTATCTCCAGGATCTCCATGTAATATCGTAATTTTATAAGAAATGTTCTCTTTCTTTAATAAACCTTCAATCTCTTTTAATTTATCTTTTCGACTAGCCGATATTGTTTCTAAATCTGTTTGGCCTTGTATAATATCTGATTTTGCCGTTCTATTATCTACTACGTACACAACTTCAACATTTGTTTCTTCGCTACATTTCGCAATATATGTTGCATGTTCCGCTGCTCGAAGTGCATGTTCAGAACCGTCACATGCTAATATAATTTGTTTGTACATATGCTGAATCCCCTTTTCGTTATCCTACTCGTATTATATAATAAAGCCCCCTAAAAAGGAGGCTTCTAACTTGCAATTCTTTTATTATAAGTAGCTAAATTTGAAATAATTTTCGAGCTTCGTTCATTTAATCCCGTTATACTTACTTTCGCGCCACTTTGTTCATACTTCATGATAACTTTATCAATTGCGGCTACTGCTGAATCATCCCATACGTGTGCGTGGGTAAAATTCAACTCAATTTCTTTTACATCTTCCTCAAATGAAAAATTATTTATAAAATCCGCCATAGATGCAAAGAAAAGTTGACCATGAATTTCGTATATTTTCTTATTTTCAATATATAAATGTTTCACGTGAATCTTTGCCATATTGAATGCAAATAAAACCGCACTACTTACTGTTCCGATAATTACACCTAATGCTAAATTATGTGTAATTAAGACAATCACAACTGTTACGATCATAACAAATGCGTTTCCTTTCGGTACTTTATGAATCGTTGTTACAGAGTTCCAATCAAATGTTCCGATTGAAACCATAATCATAACTGCAACTAAAGCTGCCATCGGAATATGAACAACATAATCACCTAAAACGAATAGTAATACGATTAAAAACCCGCCCGCTACAAATGTTGATAATCGTCCGCGTCCACCTGATTTAATATTAATAACAGATTGACCAATCATTGCACATCCTGCCATTCCTCCGAAGAATCCAGCGACAATGTTTGCAATACCTTGACCGCGTGCTTCTTTATGTTTATTACTTTCCGTATGCGTCATATCATCTAAAACTGAAGCTGTTAATAATGACTCTAATAAACCGATAATTGCAAGCATAACTGCATACGGTAAAATAATTCCTAATGTCTCAAGTGTAAAAGGCACGTCAGGAATGCTAAAGAACGGTAATTCTTTCGGCAGGCTTCCCATATCTCCTACTGTTTTCAACTGTAATCCGCTCATAAGTGCAATACTTGTCACAATAATAATGGAAATAAGTGTAGACGGGACAGCCGTCGTAATACGTGGAAATACATATATAATTACAAGTCCTAATGCGACAAGTGCATACATTTGCCAAGTTGCATTTTTAAAATGTGGCAATTGCGCTGTAAAAACTAAAATTCCAAGTGAATTTAAAAAACCACTCATAACAGATTTCGGAACAAACTTCATAAATGAGCTCAGTTTGAACACACCAAAAATAATTTGGACAATACCTGTTAATATTGTTGTAGCAAATAAATATTGCAAACCGTGATCTTTAACAAGCGTTACCATTAGTAATGCCATCGCACCTGTTGCAGCTGAAATCATCCCAGTTCTTCCGCCAACAAATGAAATGGTAACTGCAATACAGAAGGCTGCGTATAACCCAACGGTCGGATCCACACCTGCAATAACAGAGAAAGCAATCGCTTCAGGGATTAACGCTAAAGCAACAACAATTCCTGATAGTACGTCCCCTCTCACATTGGAGAACCAATCATTTTTTATCGTTTGAAACAAAATACCACTCCTCTACTCTTTTATCCCGCTATTTGCCGGGCAGTAAGACCCCCACCTCAAAATTCAGCGGAAGCAAAGAAGTTAGGTGGGGATCAACTGCCCATAAAAGCCCGATTGGTTCAACTAATAATCAGTGGGGGATGAACAAAACCCCCCACTGATTAAAGTTTCACTTTATCATTTAATTTTCTCCATAAGAAAATCTAAGCCGACTGCACGAAGGCTATTATATAACGAGTAGAGGATTTTGCGCTATGTAAAAGTTTCCTAAAAAAAGACGCTACCTTCATAGCGTCTTTTCTCATTTCATTAATGTCCACCGTGCCCTTGGCCACTTTCCTGAACAATCTCTAACCTCTCATCCAATATACCTTGTGTTTCAAATGAAATATCACTCTTACTTCCTAATAAGAAGCCGTGGTTATATGGTCCCAGCGTTGGGTCATCTTTAAACTTCGGCTGAATACTAGCAAGGAATTCATACACTGGTTGTGAAGCTTTCCCTTCTTCTAACAATACAACAGGTGCGTGTTTACCCATATGTGAAAATGGTGCCCCTGCAACTGCTAAGTCTGGTGTTTTGCTTGAAACAAATGATAAACCGTGACCTGGTTTTGTAAACCCCCATCCAAATTTTGTTTTTTCATCTTTAAATTTCGCAAATGCAATAGAATTCTCTACTGGAGTCTCTCCACTAATACGCGTTACTTTCCCGTATTTACTTAACTCTTTTTCTACTTCTTTTGAAACGATTTTTTCTGGTCCTAGTAAATATATATTTGCTTTATCTTTTCTCATCTTTAATGCCACTATCGTCGCTTCTGGCACTTTATTTTTTTCTGTATAGAGTAATGGTTCTGGCATATGAGAAATCCAGTTTACAGCCGGTGTTGTATATAAACGCCCTTCTTCTTCCGATGAACCGATAATAACACTATTTGGATAACTTCCTGTTATATCGGCATATTCTTTATCCACATCTTTAGCAAATGTAGCTGGATCCGTTTCTTTTATTTGCTTTACTTGATAATCTTTTAATTGCTCAAGGATTGATGCACCTACATCCCCCATCACCATAATTTGTGTTCCATCTTTCGTTCCGAGCGGATTTAATCGTTTTATTTCTTTTAACGTCATTTCGGGTACCTTTTCTTTTTCTATAAATAAAATCGGCCCGTTATTCGGATGGTGAATAAGATCCGCACTTGCAATACCTAATTGCCACTCGTTTACTGGTACTAAAATAACAGCGCCTGGCTGATTCTCTTTATGCGTTGCTGGCCATATCGTTTGCGAAGTTAATACTGCCATTTGCATAGGGTCATTTGTATTTAATCTCGTTACATTTTTTAAACTCGTCGTTAATACATCATTCGATGCCCCCTTATTCATTTCTTTCGGTGCACTTACCTCCTGCTTCATTTTCATTTTCATTTCCTTTTGCTCTGTTTTCTTCTCTTCTTTAGATTCATGATTTTTATGATCTGTGTTCGTTTGCCCACACGCCGCAAGACCAGCCGCCGCAATTATTGTTATCCCTAAAATTCGGGTCATCTTTTTCACTATACCGCCTCCGTATGAATCGTTTTCGAGCCAATATGATTACCTAAATTAGAATTTCACCTTTACAATAACAAGCAATTCTGAAGAAATTATGCAGATGCATTATAATCTGCACCATTTCTTCATGATTTTGACTTACAATTTAAATAATAACTACAAATGCGGAGGTACTCTATGGTCGATATACTACTCGTAGATGATGAGCCGAGAATGCTTGAATTATTAACACTTTATCTTACTCCAATCGGATACAACTGCGTATGTGCAGTATCCGGTGAAGAAGCTATTTCACATATAGAAAATCGAAACTTCAAGTTTGTTTTACTTGATATTATGATGCCAAAGATGGACGGATGGGAAACGTGCAAAAGAATTCGATCATTTAGTAACGTTCCTATCATTATGGTAACTGCTCGTGATCAAACGGTAGATGTCATCCAAGGATTAAAACTTGGCGCAGATGATTACGTGACGAAACCGTTCCATGAAGAGGAGC
Organism: Bacillus cereus group sp. RP37; assembly: GCF_040459695.1. NCBI lineage: Bacteria > Bacillati > Bacillota > Bacilli > Caryophanales > Bacillaceae > Bacillus > Bacillus cereus group sp. RP37. Next base: position 4,718,789 of record NZ_JARVHP010000001.1, read on the forward strand.
TTTTCGCAAGAATTGAAGCTGTTTTAAGGCGAACGAATCAACACGCACAAATCCAATATCACGGCATTTTATGGGATGAGGCAAAGCATTTCGCTTCTGTCCATAATGAAGAACTTCTTCTCACTCCAATCGAATTCTCTTTACTCGGATTATTTTTACGTCATGTGAACTACGTATTAAGCCGCGATCAGCTCATTGAACGAATTTGGGGATTAAATACAAATACAGAAGATAGAACAGTCGATTCACATATTCGTAATTTGCGTGATAAATTACGAAAAGTAAATTTTCCTATTGATCATCATTTAAAAACTGTTTACGGAGTCGGGTATCGATGGATTGATACTCTAGATTAAGGAGCAAAACGATGAAGCGAATATCTATTCAACTCGGATTTTATTTTTTAATTGTTACACTTTTAATCGAAAGTGTTCTATTTGTCTTGCTTTATTATAGCCTTGTCAACAATAGAGTAAATGAAGAAATGACAGCTTTATTAAAGCGCGGAAATAGTCACCGAGATGTCCTTGAAAAGTATTTTGATAAGCAAACAATCTCCCATGTTGCCCTAATGGAATCCGAAGCTGAAACCACTGTTGTTATTACAAATGCAAATAAGGATGTACTAGCTAAATCCAATGAAATAAATACTACTATAAAAAAGCATATTGAAAAGATGCAAACACGGACAGATCATGAGGGAGCAATTATAGAGAATCATTGGAAAACATCTAATTATATATGTACAATTAGCCCAATTATAGTGGCAGGAAAAACAGAAGGCTACGTATATATGTTTCTCGGAACGGAATCAATCGAGGAAATGGTTAACGGGCTAACAAGACAATTCATTATTGCTGGAGTCATTACTTTTCTATTAACAGCCATCACCATCTTTCTATTATCACGGTTGTTAACAAAACCATTGTTACACATGAAACATGCCACTGAAAAAATGAGTAAAGGCGACTTATCTGTTTCATTAACAACTACTCGAAATGATGAAATCGGTGAACTAGCATCATCAATTCAAACGCTCGCAAATGATTTACATTATATGAAAACAGAGCGAAGTGAATTTCTAGCAAGTGTTGCTCACGAATTACGAACACCGTTAACATACGTAAGAGGTTATGCTGACATTGCTTTAAAAGAAACCACATCTCCTGAGCAACGTTTGCGATATTTATCTATTATAAAAGATGAGTCTGATTACATTACAAACTTAGTTCAAGATTTATTTTCACTTGCACAAATAGAACAACATAACTTCTCTATTCAAGTAAAAGAAGTACATTTACACACCTTCCTTACTCGCATAGCCAAAAAAGTAAACGCCATGTATAAAGAAAGACATATTAAAGTTTCCTTCTTTTGTCCTCCTACACTGGTAGTAAGCTTAGATGAGCAGCGATTTGAACAAGTTATAGTGAACATTTTAAATAACGCTTATAGACATTCAAACGAACATTCTCATATAAACATTTCTGTTACAGAAGAAAATAAACGTATTTCCATTACAATTGAAGATGAAGGTGAAGGTATTCCGCCTGAAGACCTCCCTCACATTTTCGACCGCTTTTATCGAGTTGATAAAGCTAGATCACGCGCTACAGGGGGATCTGGTTTAGGACTATCTATCGTGAAAGAAATTGTAGAACTACACGGCGGGAATATTACTGTAACGAGCGAAGTCGATCATGGGTCTTGTTTTATCATTTCATTATCATCTATATAGAAATACAACTATCATTAATTAACCTATAAAATTACATCATAATTGACATATGAAAACGCCCAGAGCAGAAAAAACTCTGAGCGTCTTTTATTGTCTTATTAAATTAAATTCTCCTTTAACTTAAATAAAATTAAAGACAAAACTTAAATAAATTTCTAAACATATTCATTTCACACTCTTTATTCTAAAAAGAATCTTTAATTCTACTTAAAGTAACACACTTTATATTTGTAATGGTTTATAAGCCAATGCTTTATCTATAATTTCTCTGGCAGTTAATTCTTCATCACTCCAGAAAATATAATCACTTATTTTAGGGTCAATAACAGACGATTTAACCATGTCCAACCAAATTGCCAGCTCCCATTCTTCTCCTTCTGTATCCATAAGTTTTTGAACCAAGGTAACTAACTCTTCTCTATTTAACTCTCCTAACTTTATATTTTTATGATTAATAGCTCTTTTTACAATGTATTCTGCACCGTAGTCAGCAAAAAATAATTCTTTTGCACGTGGATAAGGAACACTCTTTTCAAATACAGTCAGTTTATGTTCAAAATCTTCTCCAAAATCTTGTAGCTCTTGAATTTCTAAAACTAATTTTAATAGTTTCTTTTCATCCAATTCCTCACTCCCTTTATTCAAGACAACCACCTCAGTAATCTAATTACATTTCTTCATAATTTCCATATTCATTTCAACATAAAATTACAATTTCCCTTTTGAATTATCGAAATTAATATGTTATCTGTTATCCCTTATGTTAATTGATATGTTAAAGACATATAAATATTGATATAACTAGGAAGAAGAATAGACCAAATCAGATGTGATTTGGTCTATTCATTGGTAGGTTATTCATTTTACCTCATAATATAAATTTACAAATTGCCCAAAACGTTTCGTATCCGTCAAAGTTAAATTAATTTCTGGATTCTTTTCTTTAAATAATGGAACACCAGAGCCTAATATATGCGGTGTAATCGTAACAACATATTCATCAATTAGATTATTCTTAAAGAATTCTCTCAGTAGCTCTCCTCCACCAACCATCCATATTTTAGATCCTTCTTGTGCTTTTAACCTTTTTGTAAACTCCACTACATCTTCATTTACAAACTCTACGTTTCTGTCTGAACCTTTTTCTGAACGAGAAAAAACATAACATGTTTTATCTAAGTACGGGAATGTTTCCGTATGCTCTACTACATAATCGTACGTTTTCTTTCCCATAATTATTGTATCAATCGTTTCGTACATTTCTGTATAACCGTTATCTCCCTCTCCTTCCGTTTCCATTAACCACTCTAAATCATCATTTTCTTTCGCAATATATCCATCTAAGCTCGCCGCAATAAATAAAACTATTTCACGTGACATATTTTTTCCTCCTTATATCTCATCTTGATAACATATGATGTAAACAATATACTAACAATAAAACATGACACTTTATGTCATGTTAAAAAGAAAAAGGTGATACATTTGTCAAAAGCTAAACGCTTATTAGATATTCTTATATTTGCTTCTGCCAAAAAGACATTTACAGCTCAAGAAATAGCTGATGAATTTAATATTTCCGTTCGTACGGTTCATAGATACATTTTAGATTTAAGTGATATGGGATTACCCATTTATGCTGAACAAGGTCGTAATGGAGGATATAAAGTATTAACAAATAGGGTCATTCCACCTATCTTATTTACGGAAGAAGAAGCGGTCTCCATCTTTTTTGCCTTTCAATCTTTAAGCTACTACCGAGACCTGCCTTTTAATACAGAGATCAATTCTGTTACACATAAACTGTATAGCTCTCTACAACATGATGCGAAGACGAAAGTTGATAAAATACGTTCTTATATCGCTTTTTGGAATCCAAAGAGAACAATTGATACACCTCTTTTAAACGAAGTATTAACAGCCGCTATTGAAAATAAAAATTTACACTTTCAATACGAATCTAAAACAGGAATAAATACAAAACACGTTCACCCTATCGGTGTATATGCTCATGACGGGCTATGGTACTTACCATCCTATGACTTCAGTAGAAAAAAAGTATTACTGTATCGCGTTGATCGTATTCTTTCTATATTATCAACAGAAGAAAATGAAAGTACGTTCATGAATTTAGAAGAATGGTTTGACTCTAGCTCTAACGTCATAAACATTCCTACCCAGTTACATGTCTTATTAACGACAGAAGGTGTGCGCCAATGTAAAAGCGTTCCTTACCTTGAAGAATTAGTGGTAGGAAACGAAGACGGGACAGGATATATACATTCAACAATTGATAAAGGTGAAATCAATTTTATTACCCCTTTATTTTATAGACTTGGAAAAGATGCACGAGTTTTAGAGCCAAAAGAATTGATAGATAGTTTACGTATACGTGCGAAAGAAGTTTTACATATGTATGAAGACGAAAAAAGCTGCTAGATATAAGCAGCTTTTTGTTTATTTGTTCCTATTGTTTTGACTGTTGACGAATATCAATCCACCAACGATATGACGCATTCATATTTTCAGTACTTCCATTCCCTCTGTAATGGAAAGCATCCAAAAAGATTGAATCTAGTTTATCTTCATCTACAAAATAACCTAAGTTAACTTTTACCGTTTCTCCTGGTCGGATACTGCCAATATTGTAGAAGCTTTTCCCATCTCCGTGAGGCTCTAAATAATCAACTTCTCCCGTCATAATACGCGTTGCTTCCATTCCCTCTTCTTTAGCGTATTTCCATGCATTCCCTTCAAATTTAAGCTGCTTTATGGATGGATGCATATAGATTTCTTCTGTCGCCTGTTTACCAATATTTCTCACTGTAGTTGTCAAGTAGACAAATTTAACATTAACTAATTGCGAATCTACTAATGTATCAATTGAATCTTTACCATTCCCTAATTTATATACATCCCGTCTGTACGATAGCAGTTTTCCCGTCTGATCTAAAGCCTTCTTCTTGCTTAATATCCCTAGGCCAAGTTCATTAAAGTTCTCTTGTTTAAAATCTTTAATCGAATCAAAAACTTCAACTTTTTCTATCACATATTCAATTTGGCTGTTATCCATAGATATCGTTACTGGAACCTTTTGCCCTATATGAAATAGTCGTTTGCTATCTTTTTTCAAAGGAATCACTTTAGGTTTTTTAGGTTCATCTGCTTGGCTAAAATACTTTTTATCATAATTTGATATATGTGATGCCTTTTCTTTTGACGTGGGCTCAAGTGAAATATTCCCTAAGACATCTATCATTTGTTCTTCATTTATATCTGATCCAATAAAGCTTTCTAACATAATCCCTTCTTTCTCAAAAAAGAGAAAAACCTTCCTATCAAACATTACATTGTTGTTTCCAGTTTCTTTATGAACAATTACTGCTTTCTTGCCACCTATCTCTTTTTCTTTGTAGCTTTTTGAATATAAAGTTTGAAAGTCCGCATTTTCCCCTACTCTCCAAAGACTAAATGAAAAGCCTCCATTTGCGTCGTTATCTTTAAATGAATATTTCATAGCACTGTCATCAATTGCTTCCATATTTTCTGGCAATTTACCAATCTTCAACTTATACCACTTGTCACTCTTTTTCGAGTCATTGTTTGTTACTGAAACATTTACTTCGTAATTTTGTTTTTGGACAATCATATTATAGACTTTCACTGCCCCAAAAACGGTTGTCGGCATGCCAATCAATAAGCAAGCAGCAGCGATTAACATACGATGTTTTTTACGCTTTTTCTGCGGTTGTCCATCTTTCAGCTTCATTTCCTCCATAAACAATTTCTTTTTGTGCATATATGTATGTGAAAATTCATGCTGTTCTTCGAGTTTATCAAAATCATCTAAAGCAATTTTTTCAGCAAGTTCATATATTTCTTTGGAGTTCTTTGAATTCGTCATGTTGTATACCTCCTATCATATTTTGAACTCGTTTTCGAGCGCGTTCAAACTGCTTACGGACATTGGCCTCCGTTATCCCCATGACACCTGAAATTTCTTGATACGTTAAGTTATAGAAGACTTTGTACTTAAACACCTGTCTGTTCGATTCATTTAACTCTTTTAGCAATGTATCAATTTGAACCTCAGACATTTTACGTTTTTCCCAATCTTCAATATTTTCATCTACTGCTTCTGTTGATTCTCTTTCATATTCTTCTAAGAATGTTTCATGTCGTTTATTTTTCCGATAACTATCAATCGCCTTGTTTTTCGCGACCCTCAAAATGTAGCGTTTAAGCTCTTCAGTGCTCAAGCTATGGAGCTTTTCCAAGTTCTTATAAAGAGTAATAAACGTCTCTTGAACCGCATCTTCAGCCTGCTGAATATTATTTAAAATAGAATAAGCCACATAATAAATTTTTTGTTCGTACAACTCATATAGCTCTTCCATCTTTTTATAATCGTTGTTTGTAACTTTCATATAATTCCTCCTCTCACTCTATATAACGAATGAGCGCTATACTTTGTGACACTGCAAAATCTTTTTATAGATAAAATTTAATAATAGAATAAATAAAAGCCCAATTTCTCTATTGTAACTGAGAAATTGAGCTTTTTGTTTATTGTAATTTTCCTGACTGCCCCGTTAAAAACAACTCTCTTACGCCTTTTCAGTAAGCAGCATTTGCTCTATCGCTTCTTTTAACAAATTCTTTGTCTCTTCCAAGTTATAATTCTTCTTTTCTCCTAGCTGTACCGTATAAAACTCAGCAAACGAGCGCTCTTTATATCTTGGTACGACATGCATATGGTAATGTGTTAACTCGTTAAAGATTCCACCATTTTGGCAAATTGTAATTCCGTCAGGCTTATATAATGCCTTAATCGATTTTGCAATCAGCTTAGAAGCATCCATAATGGATTTTGCTACAACATCATCTAATTCGTCTACTTCTACAACATGTTGCTTTGGCACAATTAAAGTATGTCCTGGATAGAAAGGTTCATGATCTAAAAAACATGTTACATAGTCATCTTCATATATTTTATATATAATTTCTTCTTCGTTGGCTAATTTACACCCTAAACATTCCATCATATTTCCCCCTTTATTAAAAACATAAAAACGTGAGAGCCGTATTCTCACGTTTTTATGTTTCATTTTATTAGTTCAATTGTTTCCGTAACCTTTATACTATCTTTTACAGATTGAACAATCGTACAATTTTTCACTGCAAGTTGCAGCGCCTTGTCCAACTGCTCTTCTGTAATGTTTTGTGCTTTGATTTTATAGTGCAAATGAACACTTTCAACTGGTTTTGATACAGCTTCACTTCTACCAATTTCAGTCTCAATTGTAAACGTATCGTATGTAATACGTTTCTTTTCTAAAATTGTTCGGAAGACAATTGCACTACATCCTGCGATAGAAGAAATGAGTAATTGTAACGGTGAATACCCGTTTTCTTTTCCAATCGCTAATTGACCATACGATAAATCTGCTTCTATATCATCGTGTTTGATTGTTAGTTTCATTTGTTTTTTCCATCTCCACTTTCATCGGTTTCTTCCGTTTCTTACTCATATAATAATATATATAGCAGAAAATGATAAATGGAATACCACAGTATAACGCCATTCTTTGTTCAGGAATAAACGCTAAACTAATAACAACGATGCTATTTGTAATTAAAGCTAAAATTGGAACAATCGGGTATAGTGGTGTTCTATACTTTAAGTCCTCTAACTTTCCTCCGCCTTTTATATACTGACTTCTAAAGCGAAGTTGCGATAAAGCAATAATGATCCAACTTGAAACAGCCGATAAACCAGCTATCGATAATAAGTACATGTATACTGTATCTTCTGCAAGGAAACTTGTGAATAGAGATAATCCAGCTACCGCAATCGTTACGACTAACGCTGTAATTGGAATACCACGCTTATTTACTTTCTGGAAAGATGTTGGTGCCATTCCTTCATTTGCAAGTGACCATAATATACGAGTTGCCGCATATAAGCCTGAATTCGCTACAGATAGTAACGCTGTAATAATAACGAAGTTCATAATATCAGCTGCGTATGGAATACCGATTTTATCAAATACAACTACAAATGGACTTTCAATTACCCCTGCTTCTTTCCAAGAAATTAATCCTACTAAAATCGTCATTGTTAAAATGAAGAATAACATAATGCGCCATACTGTATTACGGATCGCACGTGGAATTGTTTTTTCTGGATTTTCACTTTCTCCCGCTGCAATCCCGATTAACTCTGTTCCTTGGAACGAGAAGTTAACTGTAATCATTGTAAGTAATACGGCAGCTAGTCCATTCGGGAATAACCCGCCATCGCTTACAAAGTTAGAGAAAAGAGGTGCTGCTTCTTTTCCATCGTATGGTAAAAACCCTAATAATGCACTACCACCAAGAACAACAAACGCAAGAATTGTAACTACTTTAATACTAGAGAACCAAAACTCTAATTCAGCATAACTCTTCGCTGAGATAGCGTTTGAAGCATATAAAATAACGCCGAATACGAGACACCATACCCAAACATCAACATTTGGAAACCATCTTTTCATCATTAAACCGATTGACGTTAACTCTAAACCTACTGTCACTGCCCAGCCAAGCCAATATAGCCAGCCGATCATAAAGCCCGTTCCTGGTCCAATAAACTTCGTCGCATACTTTTGGAAAGATCCTGAAACTGGCATTGCTACCGTTAACTCTCCAAGACAAAGCATTGTTAAATACATAATAAATCCGCCCACTAAATATGAAAGGATGGCTCCCCCTGGTCCAGCCTGATTAATGGTGTAACCTGAACCTAAGAAAAAACCAGTCCCGATTACACCACCTAGTGCGATCATAAATAAATGTCTACTCTTCATCGTACGATGTAATTTCTCATTCGTTGGTTGCTGCATCTAAATCCTCCCCCTACCGATACCCCTATATCTTGTTAAAATTTTCTGATAATAAAAATATACACGAAAGCGATTACAATTTCTATATAAAATTAAAACTTTTCTGATAAAATAATATAAAAAATCTAATTATTGCAAGATTTAGATTCTATTTAGAGGAAAATAAGGAGAAACAAGGAAAAACCCTTACATATATTGTAAGGGTCAACGAAGTTCTAATCTTCTCGATAAAATTGATAAACTATAATTTACGATAAAGTACATACAAGCTACTACTATAAACGTTGGAATCGTATAATTTACATTCTGTCCGCTAATAATTTGGGCATTATGCATAAGCTCTGGCAGTGATATAACAACTGCTAATGATGTATCTTTCAGCAATGAAATAAACTGACTGACAAGCGGCGGGACCATTCTTCTTAATGCTTGTGGTAAAATAATATGCCACAACGCTTGAACATACGTTAATCCTGAAGATCTTGCGGCCTCAATCTGTCCTTTTTCAATAGATAATAAACCACTTCGAACAATTTCAGATATCATCGCTGCTTCAAATATTGTTAAAGCAACAATTACGGCCGTTATAATTTCTAATTTCAAGCCTGCTTCTGGAAGTGCAAAATACGTGAAAAATATAATTAAAAGTAGTGGTAAGTTTCGAATCACTTCAACGATAATCCCTAATATTTGTGAGACGACAGGTATTTTCATGTAGCGCAATATCCCTATTACACTACCAATAATAAAACTAAGTACAATCGCGACGAGCGCTACCTCTAACGTTATAAGCAATCCTTTTAATAAAAATAGAATATGATCACCTGTTATGGCTCCCTTAAAATCCATTTACACCGCCTCCTTTGCCAAGCGTTTTTCTAAATAACGCACTAGCATACTGAGCGGAATTGTTACTATTAAATAAAACATCCCGACAAATATATACACGTCGAACGTAACAAATGTCTTCGTTGAAATTAAATCTCCTTGATACATCAAATCGGTACCAGCGATAATTCCGAGTATGGAAGAGTTTTTTACTAAATTGAGAAATTGATTTCCTAGAGGAGGAATTACGATTTTCATCGCTTGAGGTAAGACAACATAATACATCGCCTGTACATACGTTAACCCTGAAGACCGTGCTGCTTCCATTTGTCCTTTCGCGACTGATAAAATCCCTGCCCGAATGACTTCCGCAATAAAAGCTGCAGTATACACAGTAAGCGTAACTGTTCCTGCTACAAAACCATTTAAAGTGATTCCTATTACAGGTAAAGCGAAATAGAATATAAATGCAATTAATACGAGTGGAATATTTCTTACAAACTCCACAAAAGCTGATCCTATCCAATTTAAAATACGAATAGGTGCAATACGCATTACAGCCAAAATTAAGCCTAAAATAAAGCTTCCTATTAATGCAATTACACTAGACATAACTGTATATTTAAAGCCTTCTAAATACATATCAATGTTATTCGTTAATATAGAAAAATCAGGCACATATTCTCCCCTCTTTCTTTACAAGAAGAGGATGAGCATCCCTCATCCTCTCACTCTTACTATTCACTAGGAATAAAAACCCACTAATTAAAGTTTCACTTTACTTCTCCTGTTTTTGACCAATCCATTTTTCATACAATTTATCGTATTCCCCATTCGCTTTCATATCTTTTAGTAAGCTATTAATCTCTTTCGTCAAATCATCCGCACCTTTTTGCACCGCAATTCCGTACGGTTCATCCGTGAAAATTTTCCCTACAACTTCATAATTTGAATCTTGCTTTGCCATTCCGTAAAGAATTGCGTTATCTGTCGTTAAAACATCACCTTTACCCGCTTTTAACGCTGTAAATGCCTCACTATAATTTTCAAATTCTAATACAGTCGCTTCTGGTGACTTTTGACGAATGTTATTTGTAGATGTTGAGCCTTTTACAGCTAATACTTTCACACCTTGTTTTATATCATCAATACTCTTAATATTGCTTCCTTTTTTCACAAGTAACGATTGCCCTGCTTTAAAATATACATCTGAGAAATCAACCTCTTTTTTACGTTCTTCCGTAATTGTCATCGTCGCGATAATTGCATCAATGTCACCATTTTTTAGTAGTGGTATACGCGTTTTAGACGTTACTTCTTTTAATTCTAGTTTCTTTTCATCTCCGAGAATTTTTTTCGCAAGTGCCTTCGCGATATCAACATCGAATCCTTCTACCTGCCCTGTTGAAGGGTTTTTCAATCCGAATAAATTCGTATCATTCTTCACGCCAACTACTAATTTCCCGCGCTTTTTAATTTGCTCTATGGCCCCGCCTTGCTTCGTATTCGTTTCTTTCGCTTCATCTTTTTTACTGCCACATCCAGCAACGATAAGTACGAATAAACATGAAAATACGATTAAGGTAAATAACTTTTTCATTTTAAGCATGAAATTCCTCCTCTAATGATTTAACACTCGGCTTAAAAATAAACGTGCTCTTTCTTGTTCAGGATTCGCAAAAAATTGCGCCGGTGTTGTATCCTCAATAATCTTGCCATCATCCATAAATAAAATCCGATCTGCTACTTCTCGCGCAAATCCCATCTCATGTGTGACAACAACCATCGTCATCCCTTCTTTAGCTAGCGTTTTCATAACATCCAGTACTTCCCCGATCATCTCCGGGTCAAGAGCAGACGTAGGCTCATCGAATAGCATAATTTCCGGCTGCATCGCGAGTCCTCTAGCAATCGCTACCCTTTGCTGTTGTCCGCCGGATAATTGATGCGGATATACACTAGCCTTCTCTGGAATCCCTACTTTCTCTAAATAAAACATTGCGGTTTTCTCCGCTTCTTCTTTTGAAACTTTATTTACTTTAATAGGCGCTAGTGTAATATTTTGAAGAACCGTTTTATGTGGATATAAATAAAAATGCTGAAAAACCATCCCGATATTTCGGCGTAATTCATTCATATCCGTTTTGGCATTGTGTACATCCGTATTTTGTACAATTAACTCTCCATCTGTAATTGTCTCTAATTGATTTATACACCGAAGCAACGTGCTTTTTCCTGATCCGGAAGGCCCAACAACTACTACCACTTCACCTTTTTTCACTTGCACATTAATATCTTTTAAAACTTGAAAGTTGCCATAATATTTATTTACATTACGAAATTCTATCAACATACTCCCCCCTCCCTCTAACAAAGCATGTACATTCTTTTTATATTCAAAAATAGGCAAAAAAATAACTACCTGCCTCATTTTGCCCATAAAAAAAAGCAAGGGGATTTCCCCTTTGCTTTTTCATTTCTATTCCATTAAGATACTTCTTCTTTCTTATCTTTTCCGTATTCATGCTCCCAGAAATCAGCATTTTTAATTCCTAATGGCCCTGGATCGAATACTGGATCTTTTCCTTCTTTTTTCTGCTTTTCATAATCCTTTAATGCAACTAATGCAGGTTTTTGTAATAATAAAATCGCAATGATATTTACCCATGCCATAATTCCTACACCGATATCACCTAAAGCCCAAGCTGTTGCTGCTGTTTTTATACAGCCGTAGAATACAGCTCCTAAAAATACAAATTTTAGTACCATAGACAGCCAAGGACGGTCTTTATCACGATTTAAGTACGCGATATTCGTTTCTGCAATGTAGTAATACGCCATAATTGTTGTAAATGCAAAGAATAGTAACGAGATTGCAACGAAACCGTTTCCAAATCCAGGGAAAACAGATTCTACCGCTGCCTGTGTATATCCCGGTCCTGGCTGAGCACCATTTAATTTATTTACGATAAAGCTTTTTCCGCTTGCATCAAATACGTTATACATGCCTGTAATAATCATCATAAATGCTGTTGCTGAACAAACAAATAATGTATCAATGTAAACGGAAAATGCTTGTACTAAACCTTGTTTAGCTGGATGTGATACTTCCGCAGCAGCTGCTGCATGTGGTCCAGTTCCTTGCCCTGCTTCATTGGAATAAATACCACGTTTTACTCCCCAAGAAATTGCTAAACCGATAATACCACCGAAAGCCGCTTCTAATGCAAAAGCACTCCTTATAATTAGCATAAATGCTTCTGGCAACTTTTCAATATTCATAGCAACAATAACGCAAGCTACTAAAATATAACCAACTGCCATAAACGGTACGACAACTTGTGCAACGTTAACGATTCGCTTTACGCCACCGAAGATGATAATAGCTAATACAACAACTAATAAAGCCCCTGATACGGTAGTGTTAATTCCAAAAGCTGTTTCTAAACTTACGGCAATACTATTTGCTTGCACACCTGGCAATAAAAGCCCCGTTGCAATAATTGTCGCTGCAACGAATACTAATGCATACCATTTCACACCTAAACCTTTTTCAATGTAATAAGCAGGTCCACCACGAAACTGTCCTTGATGTTTCGTTTTATATATTTGCGCGAGTGTTGATTCCACATAAGCTGATCCTGCTCCTAAAAAGGCTACTGCCCACATCCAAAATACAGCTCCTGGTCCACCGAATGCAACCGCTGTTGCTACCCCAGCTATATTCCCTGTCCCAACGCGTCCTGATAATGAAAGTGCTAACGCTTGGAATGAAGAAACACCAGCCTCTGATTTTTCTCCTTGAAATGTCAGCTTCACCATTTCTCCTACATGCCTTACTTGTAAAAACCTCGTTCGAATGGAAAAATATAACCCTACTCCTAAACATAAATAAACAAGTGCTGGACTCCAAACAATATTATTTATCCAATTTACGATAGCTTCCAATATTCCCCCTCCTTCTTTATAAAGAATATTCTGAATATATATAAAATTATAAGTGTATACCGAATCTATAACAATATTATTTTAATAAAACAAACATATTTTTGTATAAAAAAACAAAGTATATATTTATTTTATATACTTTGTTTTGAACAAAATGTATTATATATTCACAATTGCTTCTTTGCTTATAATTCTTTCATATAATTCTTCTGATAATTTCCGGAAGTTATCTGGCATATCTTTCCCCTTAAACTTCTTTTGAAGTGTACCGTATAAACCAACATCACGTAGACGTAAGAACAATGGTAACGATTCATACCAACTATCCGCTAGTCTGTGCTCATACTCATAGCCTTTTCGTAACACTTGTAGCTGTTTACGAGCAAAATTTGTCTTCTCTTCCGCTGTCCACGGTGTAAATAGAACAGAGTAATAGAGAACCATCGCTAAATCATGTATAAAGTAATTATAAGCCGCATCATCAAAATCAAAGATTGTTAGCTCTTTACCATCATAATGAAAATTACCTGGATGGATATCACCGTGCATAAGGCCGAACGTTTCTCTTTCAATGGGAAGAGCCTTTATTTCATCCATTAATACTGCTGCAATCTTTTTCACTTGATCATCTTCTAATTCATTAACAATTCCACTTTCATCTTCTTCCCACGTATCACGATAGTCTGTTGTAGGATAGTTCATTGTTAGGCGATGCAGTTGGCCAATCGCCTTTCCCCATGCTTCAAAGTAAGCATCTCCCCAATAAGGCGATCCTTCCCCTTTTACTTGCTCACCTTTTGCATATGTAAATAAAGAAGCGAAAAAGAAAGTTTCATCCTCTGCTCTAATTTCTTCTACAAGATTTTGAGACGCTGAATAAAGAGGCCCTGCTACCTTTGCCCCATTCTCCGCAACATATCGTAAAAAATCTAATTCAGCTTCGACTTCTTTTTTTGAACGATGAGAAGAATGGGTTAAACGCAATACGTAATCTTCACCACGATCACCCTTCGCCTTAAAAATATAATTTTCAAAATCTCCAAGCGGCTTCTCTTCCACTGTTACATAAAATGCCTTTGCTGCTCTTGCTAAAATCTCTTTTGTAAAAACTCGTTCTACAGCTATTTCCATATATATCCCTCCTATATATCTTCTTAATTCGACATAAATGTTAAAAGTACTGCTATGAAATTGAATAGTGCGTGGGCAATCATAGCTGATAAAATAGAATTTGTTTTCTCATATAACCATGCAAATACTACCCCACTCAAAAAGTTCACCGGTAATGTGTTATATGTGGGAATATGGACAACGGTAAATATGACAGAACTTATAAACATACCGCCCCACATGCCATACCTATCACGAAAAAATGTATAAAAAACACCTCGATATAAAATCTCTTCATAGATCGGTGATATAATGGCCGCTCCAATTACCGCGATACAGAATGAATATATTGATTTATCATTTTGGACCGCCTCCGTCTTACTGTTTTCAAAGGAAATACCCATTTTCTCCATTATCACTAATACAGCAACACTAGCTACAAGTAAGAAAATAACCGCTCCAACTGTCCATAAAAGATTTTTCCATGAAAGCTTCCGAATTCCAATATCTTTCCACGAGAGTTTATACCTTTTTATACAAAAAAGATAAACTACAGTAGTAAAGATCACTGCCATTATAAATCCCATTAATACCCCAGCATATAATGAGTTACCTATTATTTTTAAAGCATAGTCATAAAAAAGAGATTCAACAGTTACTGGAACAATAATAAATACAAACATAAATAAATATAAGATTTCTTTCCATCCCCACATATACCTCAAAGTCATCTATACCATCCCCTATATCCTATTTTCTATAGTATAAAAGATGACGTAACGTAACTTTCAAGCTTATTTTTCTAAACAGCCCAAGCATAATTTTCTCACAAAAAGAAAAAGGTTGATTCACTAAATCAACCTTTACACTATTAAAAGTTCTATTCATTAATTCTTCATCAATTGATTCTCGTATATAACATTTATTTTTATTTCTCTTCACCTTTTGTCTGCATTGAATTGAAAGTCCAATTTAATTTTAATGAATCTCCTTGAAATACATTTTGCTCTTCATCGTTATCTACAAATGTGAACATTACATAAAAAGTATCATCATCACCAGGAGCAAGTCCATTTCCTTCTCGATCTACAACACCTTTTTGTACAAGATTAGGAATACTTCCGTTTTGCGTAGCTACCTTTAATTCAGATAATGTAGTAGACCAAATTGGAACTTGATTTTTATCCAAATTCCACAAGAAATCAACTCGGATATGATCACCAAAATCAGCATTTCCATTATCTCCTTTTGCATCGATTACACTGTAATCTGTCAGGAGTTTCACATCTCCTATTGCTAAGGTTCCTTTGTTAATTAATTGAAAACCGCGCTCCATTTCATCACCTGGTTTCAGATTGTCGACATTAATAACAACTTCAGGATTCACACTCAAATCTAAAGTACCCGCTGCAAACGTGTTTTGTGATACTTCCTTATCACTAAAATACGCATATGTTCCCCCACCAATTAAAGATAAGCCCAGCGCTGCAGTTATGACACCCATACCAAGTTTTTTCTTCATACCCATTTCACAAGTCCCCCTATTTTTAAAGTTCAAACTACAAACCTTATTTCCATCCCACAAACAATAATCATTAAGCAACTACCTTGTCCCATAACGAAAGAAAACTAACTTTAAACTAGTTACTTCTTGTGCCCAAACGCCTATTACTTTTAAAATGACCGGTAATATTACCATGAATCATTACCGGTCATTCGTTAGCCAATCTCATTTCATTTACTATTCATTGCCTGATTACTTTATTTACTCTAGAAGTTTGTCCACTTATTTTTTGGGTTCTAAACCGATAGATCGTAAGATTTTATCTAACGTCACTGGCCCTACATTTTCTTTTGGTTTCTGATTTTCTTTGGCATCTGGACCCTTTTTCAAGAAGTTTTTCTCAATAAAACGAATATCCGTTTCATCTACAACACCATCTTGATTTATATCTCCATCTTTTACAGATACTTTTCCTTTTCCATATGACAGAGCTGCTATTCTAGCATCTTGAATATCCACCATTTTATCGCCGTTTACATCACCTGCAAGGTTATCATCCATGTCAGCTCTAAAGTTTTGTCCCACTAATTCTCCATCCTGCATTTTCCCTATTTTTGTTGTTAATTTACTATTTAAATGACCTGGCATTTCTACGAAGATATCATATTCTTTATCGCTTACTGGAACACTATGAATCTCAAATTGCCCATTTTCATTAATCGTTCCTGTATATTTCTTTCCATCCTTGCCAACTGCGTACACTTTTGCTCCTAGTTTTGTATAGTCTTTCTTACCTAAATACCCCTCTTCATTTAAGAAAGCTTCCGGACCAATATAACCTGTAACCGTTGAATGTTTCGAAACAATAGCAAAAGATTTATCTTTAAACACAGGAATCTCAGTGCCTTCTGATGCACCAGCTTTTGTATAAGAGAACTTATCTGCTGCAAATGCAGTTAAATCATTAAAGTATTCATCGCTCGTCATCTCGAATGTAACATCTAAAAATGGTGTGTCTCCATCTAATCCTTTAAATTCTTTTCCTTCCAATGACGCGCCAACTTTCACCTTGTTTTCCCAAGCTCCTTCTTCACTTACCTTCGGATCTTCTAATTTAAGGTTCAGTCCATGTTGTTTTACATATTCCGTAAGTGCTGGATTTGGTTTCACATCTGTAAATTTAAAGAACTGCTTGTAATAAGGAATTTCAAATGTACCTGACATAAGCTGTTTTACATTATTGAGATTCAAAGTTAAAGTAATTTTCTCTCCTAATTTGATTTTATCTTTGTCATAACTTGGAACAGCGTATTCTGTCCCTTCTTTTACAAAGACATAATCTTTATATCCAGTTGCCATATTCCCTGCAGTGGCAAGGTCATATCCAAATAATTTTAAATTTAACGGCTCATTTATTTCCTCTGGAAGTACTCCAAATTTAAAATCACCATTTGCTTGAATTGTATTTAACCAACCTGATGGGAAGGCTGAGTTTTGATAATATACGATTTGATTCGCTTTTTGATCATACTGCAAGCCTTTTGCCTTTAATGCATCTACTGTAGAATCATAAATATTACCATGCACCCATAATGCACGTTGGCCGTCTTCTTCTTTAAACATGGAATCATTGACTTCGTGAATACCAGGTTGTACATCCTTAAATCTCATTTCAGGTATTACATTATCAATGATTATGCTATCGCCTTTTGTATACGATTTTCCTTCTTTATCATATCCAACGAAGTCCAATTCGTAATCTCCATCAGGCAACATAACAGGTTTATCCCCAATTGGGTGAGCTGGATCCCCTGTGAATGGAAATACATACCCTCCCATACCAGAAAACATCATATATTCAACATTCGGTGTTAGACTACTTGCATTAAGTGTACCAACGACTCCTAATGCCTTCCCTGTCTTTCGGTCCTTCACAACTGCATCAATAGTTTCAAGAGGGCTATTTAATTTAAATGCCAACGGCGAACTTGGTCTTTCCATAAATGGATGGAATTTAGATGTATCTGTTGCCATTGCATCTCTCAGTAAATCTACAGACGCAATCCCTTTTTCTGTGAATTTAACTGCAAATGGTACTTGATATACTTCTTTTTCATTGTTTTTATTTGAAATATGAATATATCCCTCATATCTACCAAATTCAGCGTTTTCTGGAATGATAATTTCAGGGCTAATTTCCTCTGATGTACCAGGAGCTACTTTAATAGAATCTGGTACGTTTAGCTTCACACCATTCTTTGCTGCATCTTGTACCCCTACACTTGTAGGTGAATATTCTACCTCTAATTTAAATTCTTTCCCATCTGTTTTACTGCTGTTCTTAATTGAGACTTTTCGACTATCTTTAATAGGCCCATTTTCAATTTGATTTTTATACCCAAACGCAATAGAGCCTGTTTTTTCTTCAATTTCTACTTCTTCATCATCTACAACATTTGATGTTTTATCGATAACCTCGATAGATGTATCTGCATGAACTGCACGATATGCATCAATTCGTCCTGAGCCCACCTCAAATACAGAACGCTCTTCTTTTAGGTCAACTGCGGTATTCATAAGTGCTTCTTTTACTTCAAATGGACTATAGTTTGGATGTTCTTGTAAAATAAGTGCCGCTACTCCTGCAGTATGAGGAGTTGCCATAGATGTACCTGACATACGTCCATACGCTACCGGATAATTTTCTCCATCTTTTGGATCATTAATATATTCAGGAACAGTTGAGAAAATAGACACACCTGGTGCTACAATATCCGGCTTAATATCATCTGTCTTAGTTGCAGGACCACGGGAGCTGAAATCAGCTAAGTGATCTCCCTCTGTTTTTATATTACTAAGTTCTCCAAATGCTAACGACACATCTCCATGTACAGCTTTTGCTTGCAATTTCTCACCATCTACTTTTGTTAAGCGGAACGATGGAATAGATGAAGTACTTTCCCCAAGATAACTTGTAATTTCTCCATCTACATTGTTGTATACAATTACCGCCTTTGCGCCTGCTTCCTTAGCATTTTTAATTTTTTCATCAAATGTAAGCTCACCGCGTTGAATAAGAGCTAACTTTCCTTTTACATCTTTCCCTGTAAAATCATCTGTTTTCCCAAGCCCTGCATATACAACCGATAAGGATTGCCCTTTCAAATCTTCAATCTTATCAGTAAAGCTTTTTCCAAGTAGCATCATTTTATCTACATGTACATCACCTGCATCGGCGGAAAACGTTGGGATAGTCATTGCAGCGTCACTTGCTCCAACTGTAATTGGAAGTGCTGCTGCACTAGGTGATCCAATGGTACCTTCTCCCGGACCACTATTACCTGCTGCTACTACTGTAACAACACCAGCTAACATCGCATTGTTCACTGCGACAGAGGTAGGATATAAAGGATCATTAATAGATGCTCCTAGTGATAAATTGATAACATCCATATCGTCTTTCACTGCTTTATCAATTGCAGCAAGAATACCGCTTGTTTGTCCACTTCCATATGGACCTAATACGCGATATGAATATAAATCTACATCTGGAGCAACGCCCTTCACTGCATAATCCACACTATTCTGTTTGTCTGCAGCAATTGTCCCAGCTACATGCGTACCATGGGATGTATAATATGCACTTCCATCATAAATCTCAGGATATCCCCCAGAATTTTGCCAATCCTTATACGTTGTCTCCATTGGATCAGCATCATTATTAACAAAGTCCCATCCTTTTATTGAGTTTGGATCTATTTTGCTTGGATCCTCACCTTGTTTTGCACGATATCCTTTATATGCATCTTTCAAATCCGGGTGGTTGTAATCAATACCGGTGTCCAGTACACCTACCTTAATTCCTTTACCTGTTATTTTTTCATCGTGCAGCTTGTCCACACCAATTTGTGGTACACTATCTGCCATTTTTGGTTCGACAGCAGTCTTAGCTGTGTCTTTCGGTAAATCAATTTTAACCTCATGATCTTCCCATACGCGCTTAACGATACCAGTACGAACTAAGTCTTCAATCATATTCGCTGGTAAAGAAATCGCTACACCATTAAAAGCATTCTTATATTCTCTTGTTATTTTTGCAGATTTTAAATTTGTCCCTTTCTCTTTATTCTTTTGAAGCTGTTCAAGCTCTGCTTTAAATCCTTTATGTGATGCCTCTACCTTTTGTTCCGCATTTGAAAGAGCTACCTTTTTCCCTTTAGCCGCTTGTTTTAATACCTCAATTTTGCTAGGTGCTTGCTTAAATTCTATAATCACATTCACATTATTAGGACTTGCTGTATTGATACCTGGCGAAATAACAAAACCTGGTTTAGTATCTAACGTTTTTAAGGCATTACGTTGTTCCTTTGTAAGGCCTTTTAAGATAGCATTTGCATCATCAATTCCAGTTAAAGTAGACGTATTTACCTCTTCCGCTAATACGTTATATGGAATTCCTTGAGACAATAACATTCCAACTGTTAACGTTCCAATAAGAATCTTTCCAAATTTCCCTCGTTTCATATTGCATCTCCCCATTATTAATATTATTTTTTGAAACAAATTGATTCTTACATTCCTACTTAGCATTGGAAACTCTATCAATCTTAATCTTTTGTATCATGAAAGCTTTCCAACACTACTACCATCCCCATGCCTCATATAGCTACTCACTCACTTTACTCTTTCTATAGGAGCCCCCCATCATTTATTTTCAACAAAAGATTTTCATGAAATGAATTATTAATAGGATTAAAATGTAATTCTATTTTTATTGTTACACATTTTGATTATTCCGAAAATTAACCAAAAGGAGTATCTTTTCTCTAAGGATTCTATGCCTACATAGTACAAAAGAACTATCTTGTCCTTTATTCTTTGTGATACAGAATAAAGCAACACGATAGTTCTTTGATAGATTTCTTATTTAATCTAGCGGAACCAATTGATTTCGAACTGCATAAATCACTGCTTGCGATCGACTTTTCACATTTAGTTTTTTAAAAATTTTATTGATGTGAATTTTAACTGTTTTATCACTAATATATAGAACTTCAGCAATTTCTTTATTACTAAGCCCTTTTACTAATTCAAAAAGAATTTCCTTTTCACGTTCCGTCAGTTCATTTTCATTTGATTCTACTTTCATTTTTTGCTGATGATATGTAATCAATTTTTTAGTCATACGTGGATGAATAACTGAATCGCCTCGATATAACATTCGAATTGCTGCTACTACCTGCTCCGATGATGAATCCTTCAATAAATAACCATCAGCACCGGCCTGAAGTGCATCCATTAAATACTCATCATGCTCATACATTGTAAACACAAGTACTCGGCAATTCGGATATTTTTTTTTCACTAACTCTGTAGCTTCAATTCCATTTTTCCCTGGAAGATTAATATCCATCAAAATACAATCTGGTCCGCATTCTTCGAATTTCCCCAATACTTCATCCCCAGAGCTAGCTTCTCCAACCACTTTCATATCAGATTCATCCTCTAGTATGCTCCGAATTGCGTCCCGTAAAAAAGCATGATCATCTACTACTAATATTTTAATCATTTTACGCACCCCTTGTTTGTGAATCTGGAATTAACAGTGTAATTTCTGTCCCTTTTCCTACAGAACTATCAATCTGTAAAGTAGCCCCTAGTTGGTCAGCTTGTTCATTCATATGTAATATACCATAATGTGGCTCATTCTTCGTTTTAACCATAGACTCAAATAGTGAAAAGCCAACTCCATTATCCTTAACCCTTAAAAGCACGTGTTCACTTTGATAGCTGAGTAAAACATCAGTCTTTTCTGCTTGTGCATGTTTTACGATGTTTTGCAAACTCTCTTGTAATGTATCAAAAATAACTCTTTCTTTTGAAAAACTAAGCGCACGTGCATGACCTCTTTCATGATATGTAATATCTAGTTCATATTCTTGTTTTAAAGATTTTATTTTACTTGCTATCGCCTGCTTAAGCCCTAATTGTTGTGTCGGATATGGTTTTAAAGCATAAATAGAATAGCGAACTTCTCCTAGGCTCCCTCTTAAATCTTTTATACTTTTCTCTACTACTTGCTGCATATCTATTGGTTTATCACGGTATTTTTTCTGCGCGGATTCTAGCTGGAATATCACCCCAGCTAATGTTTGTGCAATACCATCGTGAATTTCTCGTGCGATTCTATTTCTTTCTTCTAAGATCATTCTTTTTTCCTGCTCAGAAATCAATATCCTTGTTTTAACAACGTTAGCTAATTGGTTAGAAAATGTAGCTAACGACTGTACATCTTCCGGAAAGAAACCCGCATTTCTACTTTTCCCTGCAACAAACATTCCGACTAATTCACCATTTACTATAAGAGGAAAATATACAAGTGAGCGTATAACACTATCAAATATTTCATCTCCAGGAGCTGTACCAATTTTCCAATCATTAAATACAAGATTTTTAGAAAGTTCCTCAAAAGCCCTGAACTTTTCTGAATCATCAGATATATCAGAGCGCACTTTCCCATCTTTTAATAGAATATTCCAGTTCCCATCATCTTTTGTCCATATTACATATGCTTGTATGCCAAAAAAACCTTTAAGTGCTTGTTTAATATGTTTCAAGTTTCCTCCGGTTAATCCTCGACTAATTTCGGTCGTAATAAGAAATAACTCATATAATCGTTCTTTCTCCATCCTTATCCGTACAGAAAAAGAACTAATAACGGAAGTTGCTACAAGTGGAAAAAAGAAAAACAGTACTGTAATCTCGTTTACCTCCACACTATATGTACCAATTAATACGTGCATCAGTGCCGCATAAGAGAAACCAAAAGTTTCGCAAAGAAATACCGTTACAGTTTTTTTATACCACTGATAGATTGAATATGGCTGCGGAAGGAGTATCATTAACAAATCGTAAAAACGATTGTTGAAAAAACCAAAAAACACGCAAAATAATAACAAAGATATTAAATTTCCATACAGAACTGATATATCTATCTCGTTAATTAATAAGGACATACATTTGTTTGAAAACCATTCGGCCAAGATCAAACTAAGTGCATGCTGAGTACTATTAAATAACATTCTTTGTATCGGTGAACGACGATGCAGGTGAATAATTAGCGTTATGAGTACAATAGCAACAATAGTTATATGAATTCCAAACTGCCAACTCATAGCATAAATGATCGGAAAGGTAAGCGAGCTAGTCCCTCTCCAAAATCTTACAGGAAAATACTCTGCAATCCCCATAAATAGTAACAACAATATTAGTATTGTTGGATGAGAAGGGATTTTAATTTCAAGTAAAGATATAGTTATAGTAACCAAACCAAGTAAAGAAATAAAATAAAGATAAGTACTAGCAATCTTTTCTCTCATAAAGATAGAATTTACCTCCTTCAAAACAACCCCTTCTTTCTTTATAAAACTTCATTTTCTCTATTATCCAATAAAAAACCGGCACTGGCAAAATGGAAGAACCTCCACTAGCCAATCACCGGCTGTGTACTGTACCTAAAAAGGCAAGACACAATACTAGTATTATAAATCGCTTTTCTTAAATTTCCTATTCATCGAATGATGTAATTATGCATACCGCTAGGTTTACCCCCTTATAGTACAAAAGATATATATTAATATCGCAAATATATACGTTCTTTCCATCCCCCCTACTTTTCTAAATAATCCAAGCATAATTTCCTCAAAAAAAACAAAAATTAACAGAAATAATTTCAATGTAAAGGAGATGGAAAGTATGGCCGAACAGAAGAGCTCACAACAAGATAATAACAAAAAGCATATGTTCCCATCACTTCCGGAGAACATTAATTACATTGAAAATAAACTTTCTCATTCTGATGATATAAAAAAATTAGATCTCCCTTTTCAAAATGGAAAAGGAACAATCTTATATATCGAATCTTTAGCCGACCCAAATTTAATTCATCAATTAGCTCTTGAGCCTTTATTAACTCGGTCAGATTTGTCTTTAGATAAAGCTTTTGCCACATTAAATATGAAAAAAGAAACAAATTTAAATTATGGTGTGCAGCTTTTATTACAAGGTAAATCTTTATATTTTCATGAACACGTCGACAGTTTTTGTATTTTCGAAACAGCTCTATCTTTAAAGAGAGATATAACAGAACCTGATAATGAAGGGATTGTCCGTGGACCGCATACTGGTTTAGTAGAAGATTTAGCAACCAATTTAGCTTCTATTCGTAAACTCATAAAAAGTCCACATGTCGTCGTTAAATATTTCACACTCGGTGAAGAAATGCATACGAAAGTGGCCATTGCTTATATGCAAAACATAGCTAATGACGATCTAGTTACAGAAGTAAAAAGAAGGTTAGAAACGATTAAGACAGATGCACTTATGCCTCCAGGATATATACAAGAATTTATAGAGGATACGTCTTTCTCACCCTTTCCGCAACAATTAAATACAGAGCGTCCAGATAGAGTCGCAGCAAATTTAATGGAAGGACGAGTTGCTATTTTATCTGATGGAGATCCAACTGCACTTATCGTTCCTGTTACGTTATTTGCTTTCTATCAATCACCAGATGATTATAATAACCGCTGGATTGTCGGTTCTTTCATCCGAATGATTCGCTTAGTCAGTTTCTTGATTGCCTTTCTCTTGCCCGCTATATATATCGCAACAGTTGCTTTTCATCCTGATGTGTTGCCGCTCGAACTTGTTTATACGATTAAAGCTTCATTAGAAAAAGTGCCACTTCCTCCTATTTTTGAAGCTCTCTTAATGGAATTAATCTTTGAATTATTACGGGAAGCTGGTATTCGCTTGCCAAGCCGAGTTGGACAAACAATCGGTATTGTAGGTGGTTTAGTAATTGGTGATGCAATTGTAAAAGCCGGTCTCGTTTCTTATACAATGATTATCGTTGTAGCTTTAACTGCAATCTCATCTTTTCTTGTTCCATCAAATGATATGAGTTCCGCAGTTCGGATTCTTCGTTTTCCGTTAATGCTCCTTGCTGCCATATTCGGTTATGTAGGAATATCATTCGGTCTCATTATAACTTTCGTTCATTTATGCCAGTTACATTCATTTCATACCCCATATCTTTCTCCTGTTGCTCCGATGCGGATAAAAGATATGAAAGACTCTTTTGTACGACTACCAATTTGGTCGTTTTGGGAACGACCACATGATTCAAAACCGAAAAAAATGCAACGACAACATGTAACGAGAGAGGATGAGAACGGTGACAAACACGCAAAGTAAAATTTCACTTGTTCAATTTACCTTTTTCGTTATTCAATGCCAAATCGGAGTTGGTATACTTTCTCTACCAAACCGTCTTCACCCAATAGCGAAAGGTGGCGGATGGATTTCTGCTCTCATCGCTGGTCTTGCAATTCAACTTATTATTTTACTTATGTGGCTTTTCTTAAAACGATTTCCTGATGCAGATATGTATGAAAGTATTTGTATACTATTTGGGAATAAGTTTGGAAAACTATTAGGTTTTGCTTATGTTTTTTATTTTACCCTTATCGGTATGACGGTTATGTTAAATGCTTGTAATGTCATTAAAGTTTGGATATTACAAGCAACTCCTTGGTATGCCACCCTCATGCTATTTACAATAGCTTGTTGTTACATAGCTTATAATACGTTCAAAGTCATCGTACGGTTTTACGTCATGGCTTCTATTCTCATTTTACCAATGACTCTTTTAATTGCCCTAGGGCTTACACGAGCTGATTTTTCTTACATTTTTCCAATTACAGAAGCCGGATGGTGGAATATTATTCAAGCATCAAAAGAAACCATTACAGCTATGTATGGTTTTGAGATTATTCTTATCGCTTTCCCAAAAGTAAACGGGAGTTCTGTGGCAAAACTGAAAGCAATTTCTATCGCTAATGGATTTGTAACTCTTTTTTATACTTTTACTGTTTGGATTTGCTTTATCGTATTTAGCCCAAAACAAGTTGAGCTTATTCCAGAGCCAGTTGCTTACTTATTACGCTCCTTACATATCGGGATTATAGACCGAACTGATTTACTATTCATACCAATATGGATGATAACAGTTGTCGCTTCTATTGCTAGTTATTATTATGCTGCTTCAATCGGAATTGGACATATATTCAACCTCGCTAATTATAAAAAAGCTGTTCCAATCGTTGGTATTATTGCCTTTAGCGTAGCCCTATTTATAGATACACCTGAAGAATTAAAAGTAATTGCAACTTTCACTGATAAGTTCACCTATATTTTCATCGTTGTCCTCCCTCTTTTATTTCTACTTTATTCAGTAATAAGAAAGAAGAAAGGAGAACAGTATGTTCAAAAAAAGAGTTAAATTACTTTTTATATTATGTACTAGTTCCCTCCTTTCTGGCTGTTGGGATCAAGAACCATTAAGAGAAGCAAGATTAGCTTATAGTATTGGATATGATATTACAGAAGAGAATAAACTTCAGCAAACACTTGAAATCGTAAAAAGTTCCAGTAGCGAGCAGTCTTCGTTTGCGAATGAAGTACATTCTGCAATCGGACTTAACATAAGGGATTCAAGCGATGCCCTAAAAAAAAATGTAACTGGAAACATTCGATATTTTAAATATGGCGTTCAATTATTAGGAACAAAAATTCAAAAAAAAGGTATACTTCCCTATTTAGATGTCAGCTTTCGGGACCCAACAAATCCAACTGCTTTAGTAAAACTTATTTCAGTAGATGGTGACACATCCGAGATACTCAAAAAAAAGAAAATAGGGAATTTACTGATTGGAGATTTCCTAAAGAAGAAAGTGAGAAGCTTAGAAGATATGAGTGTGTTTCCAAAAGAAACTTTAGAAACAGCTGCTACAAAAATGTTAGATCCGGGTAAAGATTTCACCCTTCCTTCTATAAAAATAAAAGGAACAGAGGTTATTACAAATGGATTAGCTTTATTTAATAAAGACAAATTAACTGGACATCTCCCCCTGAAACAAGCTGTTTTATTCGTGTTATTAACCGGAAAAATGGGAACAAGTGCCCGTATAACCCAAAAACTTACTAGCGATGAATCAGAGAAGACATCTGATTATTTAACAATGGAAGTTAGTAATCGAAAGTTAAAACGAGACTTACAAATAACGACAGATAAAAAAGGAAATGTATATGCTCACATTAAGCTTCAACTAAAAGTTATAGCCCTTGAGGCTCCAAGAGATAATATTTACAAAATGGAAGAAAGGAAAAAATTAAACGAAAAATTATCTAAACAACTTACAAAAGAAGCAAAACAAATAACGAACAGGTTACAAAAAGCAAATTGTGATGCTTTCGGTATCGGCAGACACCTTATCGCATATCATCCTGAGTTATGGAAGAAAAAAAATTGGAATAAAGATTATGCAAAAGTAAAATTCAAACCTGAAGTAGAAGTAAACATTTTGTATAGTGGTGTCTTAAAATAAAAGGTTGTATGCCACGCGGGCATACAACCTTTTTATTTCGTATATCGATAGACAATTGATTCATATGGTCTTAAGTTCAGTTTTGTAATATCCTTGCTGAAATCTTTATAATTCGACAGTAGTATTTCTTGTTTCATTCCACCTAATGGAACATGAGCTGGTACAGCATACGTTATTTCTTCTCCGTAGAAGTTATTGATAACAAGTAGTACTTCATTCTCTACAGTACGTGTATATGCCCAAATCTTAGGATGATTTCCATCTAAAATAGCATATTCCCCTTCTGTAATTACATCATACGTTTTTCTAAGTTCTATTAACTTTTTATAATGATAAAATACAGACTCTTTATCTTCTAATGCCTTCTCTACGTTTATTTCTGTAAAGTTTTCAGCCACTGAAATCCAAGGTGTACTTGTTGTAAAACCACTGTTCACCTTTTCATTCCACTGCATCGGAGTACGAGAGTTGTCACGAGATTTTTGTTTTAAAATCCCTATAATCTCTTCTTTTGATAATCCTTCTTCTCGCTTTATATCGTATATATTTAACGATTCCACATCGCGATATTGCTCAATGGACTCGAATTTAGGATTCGTCATACCGATTTCTTCGCCTTGATAAATGTAAGGAGTTCCTTGCAACATATGCATAGCAGTCGCTAACATTTTCGCAGATTCATTTCGGTACTTTCTATCATCACCAAAGCGTGACACTATGCGAGGTTGGTCATGATTACACCAGAATAACGCATTCCATCCTCGACCCTTTTGCATTTCAATTTGCCAATTAGACATAATCTCTTTTAATTTAATGAAATCAAAATTAGCTTGCGTCCACTTATCTCCATTCGGATAATCTACTTTTAAATGATGGAAACTAAACGTCATACTTAATTCATTACGCTCAGGGTTTGAATATTTGATACAATTATCAATTGTCGTAGATGACATTTCTCCAACTGTAATTACATCTTTCCCTTCAAAAACATTTCGGTTCATCTCTTGTAAATATTCATGAACGCGCGGGCCATCTGTATAATATTTACGCCCATCACTTGTCGCCGTACTTCCGTCATCATTTAAGAACTGTTGATCTTTTGAAATTAAATTAATAACATCTAATCGGAATCCAGTTACCCCTTTATCAAGCCAAAAACGCATCATATCATATACTTCTTCACGAAGTTTTTCATTTTCCCAATTTAAATCAGCTTGTGTTTCATCAAATAAATGTAAATAATATTGCTCTGTCTTCTCATCATATTTCCAAGCAGACCCGCCAAACTTAGATTGCCAATTATTTTTTTCATCACGCCAAATATAGTAATTACGATATGGACTATTTTTATCTTCCTTCGCTTCTTTAAACCACTTATGCTCCGTCGAACTATGATTGACAACGATATCAAGCATAATTTCAATATTACGTGCCTTTGCTTCTTCTAAAAGCTCTTCAAACTCTTCCATCGTTCCGTAAGATGGATCAATGCTGTAGTAATCACTTACATCGTATCCATTATCATTTTGTGGTGATTGGTATATCGGTGTTAACCAAATATAATCTACTCCG
This sequence comes from Bacillus cereus group sp. RP37, assembly GCF_040459695.1. Taxonomy (NCBI): domain Bacteria; kingdom Bacillati; phylum Bacillota; class Bacilli; order Caryophanales; family Bacillaceae; genus Bacillus; species Bacillus cereus group sp. RP37. The sequence continues at coordinate 4,747,823 of NZ_JARVHP010000001.1, forward strand.
AGTTCTTTTAAGTAATCTAGTTTCTCTGTAACCCCTTTTATATCACCGGTTTCTTTATTGTAATAGCTATTAAAGCTCTTCGGATAAATTTGATAAACTACACTTTTATGCCAATCCTTCATGTTTAACTTCCTCCTACTTCTGTTTTACTCGTTTTGCAAATAACCATGTTAACGTAAATGGGATTACAACTGCGATAATCATTCCTACAATAAATATTGGAATCGATTTCGGAATGATAGAAATAAATGCTGGTAATCCACCAATTCCGATAGCAGGTGCTAATACACCATTTAACGTAATGAATATCGCTGCCACAGCCGATCCTATAATCGCTGCATAGAACGGGAATTTATTTCGTAAGTTTACACCAAACATAGCTGGCTCTGTAATACCGAAATATGCTGAAATTGCTGATGTCGATGCCATACTTTTATCATTTTGATTTTTAGAAATCCAGAACATCGCAAGTGCCGCACTACCTTGCGCAACGTTAGAAAGAGCAATCATTGGCCAAATGAATGTACCACCGTGCTGTGCAATTAATTGTAAGTCAATTGCAATAAACATATGATGCATACCTGTAATTACGAGCGGTGCATATAATGCTCCAAACAATACCGCTCCAACTACTGGTACTGTTTCATATATACCTACTAATCCAACTGTTAATAAATCTCCAATATGACGTGTAACCGGACCAATAATCCCTAATGCTAACACACCTGTTACGACAATCGTTGTAATTGGTACAACTAATAATTGAATTGCATTTGGCACATGTTTCTTTAAGAAAATTTCCACTTTACTTAATACAAATGCTGCTACTAAAACCGGTAAGATTTGACCTTGATACCCTACCTTTTCAATTTGAAATAATCCTAAAATATCGAAGTACTCAATCTTTTGTCCCTCTAAACCAGTCGCGGCTTTTCCATAATCCCACGCGTTTAATAAGGCCGGATGAACAAGCATTAATCCCATAACGATCCCTAATATCGGACTACCACCAAAACGCTTCGTTGCTGACCAACCGACAAGTGCTGGTAAGAATACGAATGCTGTATTCGCCATCATATTAATTAAATCCCAAAGCCCACCTAAGTTTGGATACACATCTAATAAATTTTTACCTTCAAAAAATAAGTCCTTTGCCCCTAATAGATTATTAATCCCCATTAGTAAACCAGCTGTTACGATCGCTGGTAATATCGGCATAAATACATCTGAAAATACTTTTACAAACTTTTGAGCTGGATTTAACTTTTGGTTTCCAGAGTCTTTCACGTCAGCTACTGTCGCTTCCTTCATACCTGCAAGCGTTATCAATTCAGCGTATACACGATCTACGTCCCCAGGGCCAATTACAACTTGAAATATCCCAGCGTTATGAAACGCTCCTTTCACTAATGAAACAGACTGTAATTTATCATTATCTATTTTACTTTCATCTTTTAAAGCGATACGGAGCCTCGTTACACAGTGCGCAGCTTGTTCAATATTGTCTTTCCCACCAATATACTGCAACACTTCCTCTGCTGTTTTACGATAGTCTTTCCCCATATTCCCGTCCCTCTTTTCTTTATTTGATACCGTTTACAATTACATATTAACTCGTATATATAAGTTAGTCAACACTCGTATATACGAGTTTGTGATTTTTTTATAAAAAAAGAGATGAAACGTTATTTCGTTCCATCTCCTTATTTTCTCCGCGCCACATCCGAAAAATGAAAAATATCTAAGCGGTGGCGTGATTCTGTATATTCGAACTGACTTCCATCATAGAAATGCGTAAAGTTTTTCACAACAACAACATAGTCTGTTCCATTTAAATCTAAATACTTTCTATCGTCCTCTGTACATGGCTGCACTTCAATTACCCTTTGTGAGTAACTAATATGAAGCCCTAGTTCTTTCTCAATGTATTTATAAATGGACTCCGCTGCAATTTCACTCGTTAATCCAGGAATATATTCCGATACAAAATGATTGATATCCAAAATTACTTTTTCTCCATCAATATTTCGTACGCGCTTAATATGATCTATTTCTGTTTTCTCTTTCACATTTAATAGCTTTGCAACCTCTTTTGTCGCTTTTACTTTCTCTATTTCCACGACTTTTGTAATACAATGGCGTCCTAAACGTTCATTTTCTTCTTGGAAACTTACAATACCACCAAAGTTGAATTCAATGTTTTTTCGCTTTAAAACAAAAACACCTTTTCCATGTATTTTTTGAACATATCCACGCTCTTGCAATAAATCTACTGCTTTTCTGACCGTACCTCGACTTGCTTCATATTGCTTCATTAATTCTGTTTCTGATGGGATTTTGCACCCCTCTTTTAATTGTTTATTATCAATAGACTTACTGATTTCTGTATAAATTTGTTCATACTTACTCATCATCTACAATAGCCCCTTGTCACCTTCTAATTCTATATGTATTATACCATGCTACACTCTTCTGCCAATCTCTCACTTATTTTCCAGTATAGGAAAAATACAGGTAAATATTTAATCTCTAAAACGTATTTTTATAAAAATTTTTATATTTTTCTTTTCATTCAAAAAAACATGTAGTATACTAACTTCAAAATCAGAGGAGAAAGGGAGCAAAGAACTATGCTTACTTATACAACTGTAGTTACATTTGCACAAAAACATCATCATCATACGTAACCCTTGAAACCTAGCGGAAAAATTACGCGTAGGTACAAGGGTTATTCCCGTTGTACCTACGTGAGGCAAAGAGCCATGTAGGTATTTTTTATCTACATGGCTCTTTTTTTATTGCCAAAAAGCTAGTAAAAAATGATGTTTAAGCAAAACTTACTACAAAGGAGTTAACAAAAATGGAAACGAAAAAATGGGGATTATGGATTTTAACAGCTTTTGTGATCGGAAATATGGTTGGCGGTGGCGTATTTATGCTCCCATCAAATTTAGCACAAGTATCAGGTCCAATGGGTTCTACACTCGCATGGAGTATTACAGGTCTTGGCGTATTTATGATTGCACTCGTATTTGGAAATTTAGCAATTCGGAAACCAGAATTAAAAGCAGGACCACAAAGTTACGCTCAAGCGATGTTTCCTTCAAAAAAAGCAGGGAAAGTTGCAGGATATAGTATGGCATGGGGATATTGGGCTGCGAACTGGGCTGCAACGGCATCTGTTATTATTTCCTTTGCTGGATATTTATCAACATTCTTTCCAGTTTTACAAAGTAAGCAAATTCTCTTTTCACTCAACGGATTTTCACTAGAACTCGGAAAAGGACTAACTTTCCTCGTATGTAGCCTTATGCTATGGGGAATTCAATATATTCTTTCTCAAAATATTGATCGAGCTGGAAATATGAATCTTCTTGCTACCATTGCAAAAATTATCGGATTTACAATGTTTATTGTAATCACATTATTCATTTTCAATGCCTCTAATTTTGGAGACGGTCAAACATTTATGAATGAGGCAGGACAATCAATTTCGTTAGGTGGACAAATCAATTCAGCTGCTATCGCAACACTTTGGGCATTTATCGGTATTGAATCTGCTGTAATGCTTTCTAACCGTGCTAAATCTCAGCGCGATGTAAAAAAAGCTACCATTTTTGGATTAATTATCGCTCTTCTTATTTACATGTCAATTACTTTACTTACAATGGGAGCTCTTCCACAAGATGCTTTAAAAGAGTCTCAAAAACCATTAGTAGACGCATTAAATTTAGCAATTGGCAATAAAGGTGCCTATATCATGGCTTTACTTGCACTTGTATCTTTATTTGGATCTACCGTTGGCTGGATCGTTGTTAGTTCAGAAGTACCTTACCAGGCAGCCAAGAATGGACTTTTCCCTAAGTTTTTCGCGAAAACAAATAAAAAAGGTAGTCCTTCAAAATCATTATTTATTACAAATGTGATGACGCAAATTTTCTTATTCTCAACGATTTCTGGCACTGTGTCAGAAGCCTATAATTTCGCTATCGTTGTAGCAACATTAGCTTATTTAATCCCATACCTTGTTTCCACGCTGTACCAATTCAAATTGGTTATTACAGGAGAAACGTATGATATAATGCCTGGCTCTCGAATAAAGGATGGAATCATTACTACACTAGCATTTGTCTACTCTATTTGGGTTATCAAAACAGGAACTGCTGATTTAAAAACGTTCTTCTTAGGAATCGGATTGTTTGTATTAGGTCTTATTCTTTATCCAGTATTAATGAAAGACTCAAAAAAAATGAATTAAAAAAAGAGAAGCTACTGGCTTCTCTTTTTTATTAAAAATTTGTAATTAACTTTTCTTTTAACTCTCCTATAGATAAAGGTCTCGCATAATAAAATCCTTGTACGTAATCACAGCCCATAGATTGTAATAAACTTTCTTGCTCTACTGTTTCTACCCCTTCAGCAACTACTGCTAAATTTAAGCTATGGGCAATTTCAATAACAGATTTTACAATCGTTCGCTCTGGCTGTGCGTGATCATAATGAAATTCACGAATAAAGTTACGATCAATTTTCACTATATCCAGTGGCAGTTGCTTTAAATAGTATAAGGAAGAATAACCCGTTCCAAAGTCATCTAAAGCAATTAAAATACCCATATTTCTTAATTCTTGTAATGTAGCAATAATATAATCAAAATGGCGAACAGCGATACTTTCCGTTACTTCCAAAATTAAACGATTCGGTGGAAAGCCAGTTCTCCTTAAAATGCTACGTACAGATAAAATAAAACGCTTTTGCATTAATTGTTGTATGGATAAATTAACAGATAACCTTAGTCCTTCTTCGTAATCTGGCAATGTTTTAAACAAGCGACATGACTTTTCTAATACCCAGTCTCCTAATTTTATAATAAGTCCAGATTCTTCAGCTACTGGAATAAATTCGCCTGGCGAAATAGGCCCTTCTTCTGTCGAACAACGTGCTAAAGCTTCAATACCAGTATATTTCTTCGTTTTCAAATCAATAATAGGCTGCAGTACCACATCTAATTCTTCATCACGAATTGCCTTTTGCAAAGCGAATTCAATTTTCATTCTACGATTTATTTTCGCACGTAACTCATCTGTAAAGAAACACGCGGCATTTCTACCTTGTTCTTTCGCACTGTACATGGCTAAATCCGAATTTTTCAATAGTGTTTCTACATCTTGTCCGTCTTGCGGATATGAGCACAGTCCTAGACTAGCTGAAATGTATACTTCATGACCTTCAAGCATGAATGGTGCCTGAAAGCATGACAACACAGATGTCGCTAACTGCCTCATCTCATCTTGTGTATGATTTTTTGTTAACAGCACAAATTCGTCGCCACCCAGCCTAGCCAGAACATCTTTCTCTCCTAGCACATAATGCAACCGTGAAGCAACTTCGCTTAAAAGTAGATCTCCTATCATATGACCTAGCGTATCGTTTACTAATTTAAAACGATCCAAATCAAAGTAAATCATACCAAATTCTTTTTTGTCTGCAATCATCTCGTTTACAGTCGTTATTAACTGCAATCGGTTCGGTAAACTCGTTAAAGCATCATGATACGCAAGCTCCCTATAACGACTTTCGCTTACCCGCAACCTCCGTTCTGCTTCTTTCCTACTACTAATATCATTTCGGATCGCAATAAATTGATATGGCTCTCCTTTTTCATTTAAAAATGGAACAATTGTTGTTTTAACCCAATAATATGTACCATCTTTTGCTTGATTTCGAATCTCACCTCTCCATACTTTTCCGCTCAAAATGCGCTTCCATAGAATTTGAAAAAATGTTTTCGGGTGATATCCTGAATTTAAAATACGGTGATCTTTCCCTATTAACTCTTCTCGTGTATATTTGGAGATTTCACAAAACTTATCATTTACATATGTAATAAGACCCTTTCGGTCTGTAATCGCAACAATTGAAGACTCATCTAATGCTAACTTTAAATCTCGCAATGAAGAGTCATATAATGCATGACCTCTTTGTTCTAGCATGCGCATCTCTCCTTGCTTCCTATCTGACTAAAACACAACTTGTTTCTCTTCATAGAAATAGAGATATTTCATTTCTTAATAATAGCTATTTGCATTCATCATATTTTGAAATATGCCGATTAAAATAACATAATATTATTTGTAATAAAAAGCAATATAATACCGTTTCAATTATAAATAGTAGTTTCTTATCGCTATATTGATCTTACTTTATTATACCTTATTCATTCTCTTACATTCCTTTATAACTAGCTCTATACAACCACTGTTTCCTATTAATCCCGCTCACATCTAACCCTCTTTACTTTACTAGCGAAATAGAAGTTCGAGCACACTATACAACTATTCACGGATAATAATATAAAAATTAAAATTAGTATATACGTTTCTGAATTACAATAATAAAATATTAACATATTTACACCTTTATTTTGGAAATATTTTATAAATAATTACTTTATTAAACTAAAAAAAGAGGAAAGCCTCTTTTTTAGTTTAATACGGATATGATATTTGCTGATAACCCGGATATGGCGTTGGGTATGGTGCTGGGTATGGTGCCGGATATGTTACTGGGTACGGTGCTGGATAGTAGCCTCCACTTGCTGCACCCGTTAATGCGCCAGCCGTAAGCCCACCTAACACACCTCCAGCAAAACTTCCAGGAAAGAATCCACCGCCCCATGAGCCGCCACCCCAGCCCCATCCGCCTCCGTGATGGTGGTGATGATCATAGTGATTATGCCCTCCATGGTGGTGATGTCCACCGTTATGGTTGTGCCCCCCATGAGGATGATGATTACGATAATACAATCCGTTATTTTCTATATAATTCATATTTTCCCTCTCCTTTTCCATCTTCTCATCTTAATAGGTATTGTATGAATAATACGGATCTTGTTGGTAACCTGTATAATAAGAATAATCCGAGTAATACGGATAACCATATCCGCCATAACCAAACCCAGGGCTGAGTAATGCACCTGCTACAAAACCTGGGAAGAAACCTCCACCAAAAAATGGTGTATGTCCAAAACCACCATGAAAACCTCCGTGACCGAAACCACCAATTGGACGACCATACATTTTATCCATCCTCCTTTTCTCTTTAAAAACGTAACAATACACTGTATGTAGGACAAATGCGGAAAGTATGGGGATATACCTACATTTTGTAAAAAATAGAAAACACTTTATAATAAAAATGTCACAGTACATCTGCTATTTAGGAAGTCTATATTGAAGAAAGATTAGAGGAATTATATAGAAATGAAGAAACCTATCGTCCAATTACTATTAATATTTACAATTGTATCTATCGTTCTTTTCCTATTAAATACATCGTATATTTCGTTATATACATTTGTCGGCGTTCTCTGGTCCATCACAATTGTAGGAATTTCATTTGTTATTTTTATCGAAAATAGGTCTCCTCAAAGTACCTTAGCGTGGTTTTTAGTATTAGCACTTCTTCCCGTTATAGGTGTGCTTTTATACTCTATTTTCGGGCGTAGCCGTTGGAGAAGAAAAAAGCATCTTCATCGTTCAGAAGAACAAAGAAAATTATTCCGTGAAATATTAGAAGGAAGGCGACTAGAGTTATCACTCAAGGTCCCATTAAGTGAACGCTCTGCCCATTTAACAGAAGTCGTACAAAAATTTGGAGGCGGGCCTGCTGCAGATAGAACAACTACAAAGCTTTTAACAAACGGAGATCAAACATTCTCAGAAATTTTGCAAGCTATCGAGCAAGCAAAACATCACATACATATTCAATACTATATTTATAAATCTGATGAGATTGGTACAAAAGTTCGGGATGTGTTAATAAAAAAAGCAAAAGCTGGTGTTATTGTCCGCTTCCTTTATGATGGATTAGGAAGTAATACGCTAAGAAGACGCTTTTTAAAACCTATGAAAGAAGCTGGGATTGAAATTGTTGAATTTGACCCTATTTTTTCAGCTTGGTTACTTGAAACAGTTAATTATCGGAACCACCGTAAAATCGTCATTGTAGATGGAGAAATTGGTTTTACTGGGGGACTCAACGTCGGTGATGAATATCTTGGCCGTTCAAAAAAATTTCCCGTTTGGCGTGATAGTCATTTAAAAATAGAAGGAAAAGCGTTATATAAATTACAAGCAATCTTTCTAGAAGATTGGCTCTATGCCTCTAGCGGGTTGAATACTTATTCTTGGGATCAATTTATGAATAGACAATACTTCCCAGGTAAAGAAATTTCAAGTGCAGAAGGTGCTGTTCAAATTGTAGCAAGTGGACCAAGCTCAGATGATAAAAGTATTCGTAATACCTTACTAGCTGTTATGGCATCTGCCAAAAAATCTATTTGGATCGCTACACCATACTTTATTCCAGATCAAGAAACTTTAACATTATTACGTTTAAGTGCAATATCTGGCATAGATGTACGCATTTTATATCCTGGTAAGAGTGACAGTATTATTAGCGATCAAGCATCTCAATCCTATTTCACTCCACTTTTAAAAGCTGGTGCTTCTATTTACAGTTATAAAGATGGATTTATGCACGCAAAAATTGTACTCGTTGACGATAAAATTGCAACCATTGGAACAGCAAATATGGATGTACGAAGCTTTGAATTGAATTACGAAATTATTAGTGTATTGTATGAATCTGAAACAGTTCATGATATTAAACATGATTTTGAAGAAGACTTTAAGCATTCCACTGAAATTAAATGGAACTCTTTCCAAAAAAGAAGTATAAAAAAACGAATATTGGAGTCTTTTATGCGACTCATTTCTCCTTTACTATAAGCAATCAATGTACTATTGATTGCTTTTTCTTTTATATTTGTCCTCTCTCCTTTTCTTTGCATACCATATTAAAACAAGTTATCATAAGGTATATTACTTTATGAAAATAATGTTAGGTGGGAAATACATGTTAGAACAATTTCATATACATGCTGATTTAAAACAGCAGCTTTCTACAATTCACGAAAAGAATAAGCAAGAAGCTGGTGAAAATGCACATTTAATTGGAAAGAAAATATATAAAGCATCTGATAACAGCATTATTGAAGATGCCATTACAGCACTTCTTCTTGGCAAAAATATTCTATTAAAAGGACCGACTGGTAGTGGTAAAACGGTACTAGCGGAAACTCTTTCTTCTTTATTCCAAAAGCCAATGCATAGCATTAACTGTTCTGTTGACCTAGATGTAGAAGGTATTTTAGGATACAACACACTACAAACGAAAGAAGGCGCATCTGAAGTTACATTCGTTAACGGTCCTCTTATGAAAGCTATGAAGAACGGCCATTTCCTATATATTGATGAAATCAATATGGCAAAACCTGAAACGTTACCACTTCTTCACGGCGCATTAGATTACCGTAAAATGATTACAAACCCGTTTACACAAGAAGTTGTATACGGTGATGATGAATATCGTGTAATCGCTGCAATTAATGAAGGCTACGTTGGTACAAGTGAACTAAACGAAGCGTTAAAAAACCGTTTTGTTATTATTGAAGTTCCGTACATTCAAGGTGATACATTAAAAGAACTATTATTAGCTGAATCAAAATTAAAAGATACTGCGACAATTGAAAAGTTCGTTGCATTTGCAAGCGACCTTATGCCTTTAGCTCGTGATGGACGTGTAAGTGAAGAGGCAGCAAGTATTCGTGGTATTATCGACGCATGTGATTTAGGCGTATATATTCCTGTTATGCGCGCAATTGAACGTAGCATTATCGCAAAATTAAACGATGAAACAGAACAAATGACTGTCCGTGAATTAGCAGAAAGTTATTTCTTTGAGGGATAATTCATGAGACAAATTTTTAGTGACAAAAAAATTGATGCGTCGCTGTTTCTACAAATGGAAAACTTAATGTATGCTCTTCTAAAAGAAGACGATGCCTACCTTGAGTATGGCTTTAAAGCATACTACGACGAAATTGAAAAAAAGGTTGTCATTAGTCACTTTTGGGATGATCGAAAAGAAGAGGATACAGTAATCGGATTAAAAAGCGAAGTGTTTTTAAAAGCACTTGGTAATAAACATTACTCGGACATGACTTTAATTCGTTCTTATGCGATTGAATTACAAGAATCACCCTTAAAAAAGTTTTTAACACAATTATTTGTTCTATTAGAAGATTTACGTGTTGAGGAAATCGTAAAAAACTTACGCCCTGGCACAAAGCATGTTTTTAAAAGAAGAAAAGAAATGTATCGCAATTACTTCGGCTCACAAAATGAAATCAATCGCGTTCGTAACTATCACGGTGACCGTCTATTTTGTCTCTGCTATCTTTCATTAACGAGCGATAAATATGAAATGTTTAATAATGAATATTTCGAGCAAATTGAAGCAATTTTGCATGAAACATTCCAAGCTCGTAATACGGAAGATATTATGTATATCGTTGAAAAAATTCGCTATCGTTTAGAAGGACTTCTTGAAAGTGATATGCTTAATAATTATTTCGGACATGCTCCGCTTTATTTATCTGTCATTGCAGACGAAAAGAATTGTCGCGTCGAAGATTTAGCAAATGATGATACGCAACTCATAGATGACGATGAAAATAAAAACAAAATGGATGAAAGTTTCTCCACATGGCATCGTGAAAATAAAAATAACGAAAACGAGAACTTTTTACGCTTTGAATTAGAAAGCGGAACAAAAACAAACATGATGGGCGATACTGCTCGTGAATCAGAAGATGGCGACCAAGCACTTGGTTCTGTACAAGGTACTTCTCAAAAGAGTACACAATCCAACTTTGATGGCGCTGATACAGAGGAAGCAAGAGCTTCACACGCTTCTAGTCAAAACGACGGTGCATACGGTAAGTATAATGTAGGTGCTTCTCATACATTTAAAGAAGCTCGCAAAGCAAATACCGATGAGAAAAAGGATTACCAAGCTATCAAATCAGTCGTTAATAAAGATGTAAAAGAATTAAAGAAAATTATCGAAAAAACGATTGAAAATAAAACGAATGCAAATAGTGATAAATATTACGGAAGACTTCGTAAGAAATTCCTTCGTATTTATACGGAAAAGCAGCCACGCATGTTTTATAAAAAAGGGCAAGAATCACAAGAGCTCGACGTTGCATTCCAATTGTTAGTGGACTGCTCTGGTTCTATGTATAACAAAATGGAAGAAACGAAAAAGAGTGTGGTCCTATTCCATGAAGCATTGAAATCTTTAAAAATCCCGCACGCTATTAGCGGATTTTGGGAAGATGCATCTAGTGCTAAACCTGAAGATAAGCCGAACGTTATCCATGAAGTTGTGACATATAAAAACTCAACGTTACCAAACGTTGGTCCCGAAATTATGCAGCTTCGCGAAGAAGAAGATAATCGCGACGGATATATTATTCGTATCGTTTCTGAAAAGCTTGCAAAAAGACCAGAAAAGCATAAATTCTTACTTGTCTTTACAGACGGTGAGCCTTCTGCGCTGGACTATCAACAAGACGGTATTTTAGATACGCATGAAGCTGTCAAACTTGCTCGTAAAAGTGGTATGGAAGTAATCGGAATCTTCATCGAAGAAGGCGAAGCGAAAGAAGCAACTTATCAATTAATGAAAAACATTTATAACCATCACTTCTTAGTTGCAAATCACGCTGAAGATTTACGTCTGAAGATTAAACCACTATTGAAAAAGTTATTACTAAAGACGATTGAATAGAAAAACAGGAGCCTTATCGCTCCTGTTTTTTCTTTCATTCACTTTGTTTCTGGTTGAAACTTGTATGGAATGGCAACTTCTAGTAATGACTCAAATCCTCCATCGTAGAATGGGAATCGTTCATTTGCGATTGTTCGATCCACCCACTCTATTGCGGAAATTTCATCCTCATCTTCTGCAATAAGTTCACCTGTTACTACATTTGCTCGGAATGTAAAAAGTAGCGCATGATTCCCTGATTCTTCAAAGAATTTTTCATTGATCGCAACAAGTCCACCTGCCACAGCAGTTAAACCTGTCTCTTCTTTTACTTCTCTTACTAGAGCTTCCTCTAACGTTTCACCCTTTTCAACAGCCCCTCCTGGCAATGACCAAACGTTTTGTTCTATATTATGTACCATTAATATTTTATCTGTTTCTTCATCATGTATTAGTGCATATACGACGTCAACTCTTTGCATGTTGCTTTTCTCCTTCAATTAACTCATCCATTATAAATAAGGAATGTAGCTGTAAGCCATCTTCTAATAGGTTTTCTCTTCCCTCTTTCGTTCGTTCAATCACACCTAAAACATGATGTACTTTCGCACCTAGTTCTCTTAAATCTTTCGTACTTAATAATATTTGACCACCTGTCGTGATAACATCTTCAATAATACAAACATTCTTCCCAGTAATATCAACACCCTCTGCCAACTTACATGTGCCATACTTCTTCGCTTCTTTCCTTACAAATACAGCTGGTAGACCTGTTTGTAAAGATAATGCTGTTGCTACTGGAATTCCGCCCATCTCTAAACCTGCGAGTACTTCTGTCTCAGGAGGAATGAGCTCTTTCAATTGTTTAGCAATTGCTAATAACAGTACTGGATTAGATTCAAATAAGTACTTATCAAAGTATTGATTTGATACTTGTCCTGATCGAAGCTTACATGTTCCCGTTAAACGCGACGTATTGTAAATTCCCTTTGCTAACTCCCATTTCTCTATTCTCTGTCTCCCCTTTACACACAAATTAACTCATTCTATCATATTTGTATTTTTTTGCATATTCCTAAAATACGAATAAAAAAGGTCGATTCATAAGAATCGACCCTTCCTATTAATTCATCACTAACTCAGCTGTGAACTTTTTTTTTAACTTAGCCAACATGTCCGTTGTCATTTTGTCTAAATCGTATTCTGCTTTAAAGCCCCACTCTTTCATTGCTGCTGTTGCATCAATAGAGTTTGGCCAGCTATCAGCGATTGTTTGACGAGCAGGATCTACAGCGTAATCCATTGTAAACGTCGGAATGTGTTTACGAATTGATGCTGCGATTTGCTCTGGCTCAAAGCTCATTGCTGTAATATTGAACGCGTTTCTATGCACAAGTTTACTTGGATCAGCTTCCATTAATGAAATGATCGCTTGTAAAGCATCTGGCATATACATCATATCCATGTATGTTCCTTCTGCAATGTATGAGGTGTATGCGCCTTTTTTAATCGCCTCATAATAAATTTCAACTGCATAGTCAGTTGTTCCGCCTCCTGGAGGAGCTACGTAAGAAATTAAACCTGGGAAACGTACACCGCGCGTATCAACGCCAAACTTTTGATGATAATAATCACATAGTAATTCTCCTGCTACTTTGTTTACCCCATACATCGTAGTAGGACGCTGAATTGTATCTTGTGGCGTATTATCTTTCGGTGTTGATGGACCGAATGCACCGATAGAACTTGGCGTGAAAAACTTACAGTTTAATTCACGGGCTGCTTCTAATGCATTTACAAGTCCACCCATATTTAAATTCCAAGCAAATAACGGATTTTTTTCTGCTGTCGCTGAAAGTAAAGCTGCTAAATGAATAATTGTATCTACTTCATTACGCTTTGCGATATCATGTAGTTTTTGTCCATCTGTTACATCTAACGTTTCAAATGGACCAGACGTTACTACTTCACTATCTGTTTCACGAATATCTGTTGCAATAATATTTGATGCACCGTATACATCACGAAGTTTCATTACTAGTTCAGAACCAATTTGCCCTAAAGAACCGGTTACTAGAATTTTTTTCATTTTCCCCACTCCTCATTTGCAAGCTATTCAAAAGATGCCCTTACTTAAATGATGCCCATTTCTTTCCCTACTTTTTCATACTTACGAATTGCTTCATCTAACATTTCTTTCGTATGAGCTGCTGTAGGCATATTACGAACGCGTCCTGTTCCTTTTGCTACAGTTGGGAACACGATAGATTTTGCGTATACGCCTTCTTCATTTAGACGTTTACTAAATTCTTGTGTTAATACTTCGTCACCAATAATACAAGGTGTAATTGGCGTTTCACTTTCTCCGATGTTAAAGCCAAGTTCTTTTAACCCTTGTTTTAAATAGCGACCATTTTCCCATAAACGATCATGCAACTCTGTGCTTTCCATTAAGATTTCAATTGATCGCATACATGCAGCTGCATCAGCTGGTGTTAATGCTGTAGAGAATAAGAATGGACGTGAACGAACTTTTAACCAGTCAATTAAGTTTTGTTTCCCTGCTACATATCCACCAATTACCCCAATTGCTTTTGATAATGTACCAATTTGGAAATCAACTTTATCAGATAGACCGAAATGCTTTACAGTTCCTGCACCTTTTCCAAGTACACCTGAACCGTGTGCATCGTCTACATATGTCATTAAATCTAATTCTTCTGCAATCTCAACAATTTCTGGTAATTTCGCAACATCTCCATCCATTGAGAAGACACCGTCTGTAATTACCATTAATTTATTGTAAAGACCTGACTCTTTCGCCGCGATTGCTTTTTGGCGTAAATCTTCCATATCCGAATGTTTATAAACAATAATTTTTGCTTTTGATAGACGACTACCATCAATAATAGAAGCATGGTTTAATTCGTCTGAAAGAATCGCATCATTTTTATCCATAACAGCTGAAATCGCTGCCATATTACAGTTAAATCCTGATTGGTAAGCAATTGCTGCTTCTGTATGTTTAAACTTTGCAATTGTCTCTTCTAATTTAATATGCAAATCTAAAGTACCGTTAATTGTACGAACAGCTCCTGCTCCAACGCCGTACTTATGAATTGCACCAATTGCTGCTTCTTGCAAACGGCTATCTGTTGCTAATCCAAGATAGTTGTTTGAAGATAAGTTAATATATTCTTTTCCGCCAATTGTAATGATCGGTCCATTTGAACTCTCAAGCGGATCAATTACGTTATAAAGCCCCTTTGATTTTAAATCCTCTAAATTTTCTTCTAAAAATTTTGCAAGTGTTTTACTAGACATTGTGAAGCCTCCCATCGTTCATGTAAGCGAATTATTGTCTTAATAGTTCTAATAATCCCTCTACTAGCTTAACACGTTTTCAGAATTTATTATAGAAAAATAGTTTAAAGTAACCGCTTACAATTCTAGATTATATATGATTCATTACAAGAAATCTATCATTTACTTTTCATATTTGGTAGAATAAAAAAAATATTTAAGGGGGCTTCAATCATGGCATTTACTGAATCTGATGCATATAATAACGAAGCATTTTTTAAACAATATATGAAACGAAGATACCGAGAAAATAGCCCAAATGAATCACTTGAAAAACCAGCCTTCTTTCAACTCATTGGTGATGTGAAAGGAAAGGAAATCCTTGATTTAGGCTGCGGTGACGCAAAATTTGGCAAGGAATTATTAGAAAAAGACTGCCGCTCTTACACCGGTATTGAAGGCTCCGAACTTATGTATGAAAAAGCTAAAAAACAACTAGAAAATAAAAATGGGATCGTCCATTTTTTAAACCTCAAAGACTACACATACCCTCCTGCTACTTTTGATTTAGTAACATCTAGACTCGCCTTACATTATATTGAACATCTTCCTATCATTTTTCAAAATGTGTACGAAACTTTAAAAACAAATGGAACCTTTACTTTTAGCGTTCAACACCCTGTTATTACCTCTTCATTTGAAAGCTTGCAAACGAGCGGAAAAAGAACGAGTTGGCTCATCGATGATTATTTTAAAATGGGAAAACGCGTTGAACCTTGGATTGATCAAGAAGTTATTAAATATCATCGTACAACGGAAGAATATTTTACATTATTACAACAAGCTGGATTTACGATTACAAATATAAAAGAAGCTACACCAAATCAAACTTATTTTCAGAGCGAAGAAGAATATGAACGACGTTTACGTATTCCCCTCTTCCTACTATTCTCTTGCGAAAAATAAAAAAGACGATGATGATTCATCGTCTTTTTTATTATCTCATTGCCTGAGCAACCTCTTTACGTACACGTCTTCCTTTTCCGTGCGGAATACAAAGTGGCGTCCCAAATAACGGATCCGTACTAATTTGACATTCCATTCGGAATACATCACGTACTAGCTTCTCATCCACTACTTCTTCTGGCTTACCTTGTGCATATATTTGTTTATCTTGAATGGCTACAATATTGTCTGCATAACGGCATGCTAAATTTAAATCGTGTAATACCATAACAATTGTTCTTTGTTCTGTTTCATTCAATTCGAATAATAAATCTAGCACTTCAATTTGGTGAGTCATATCTAAATATGTAGTAGGCTCATCCAGTAAAATAATATCTGTATCTTGTGCAAGCGTCATTGCAATCCAAGCACGTTGACGTTGTCCACCTGAAAGAGCATGCACATCACGCTCAGCAAATTCTGTCATACCTGTTGCCGCAAGGGCTTTTTGTACCATTTCCTCATCTTTTTCTGACCATTGCTTCAGCCATGTTTGATATGGATAGCGTCCTTGTTTTACAAGTTGCAATACTGTAAGCCCTTCTGGTGCTTGTGGTCCTTGCGGTAAAATTGCCATTTGACGAGCGATTTGCTTCGTTTGCATACTTTGAATGGCTTGATTATCTAACAAAATGTCACCAGTTGTTGGTTTTAATAATCTAGCTAGTGAACGTAATAAAGTTGATTTCCCACAACCGTTAGAACCGATAAAGATTGTAATTTCGCCTTTTGGAATTTCTAAATTCAACTCATCAATAATAATTGTTTCACCATAAGACAACGTCAAACGTTTCGTCTCCAATGCTTTTTGCATATTCATCTCCCTTTATGAATTCCGACTTTTATAAAGTAAATAAATAAAATAAGGTGCACCAATTGCTGATGTAAATACTCCTGCTGGAATTTCAAGTGGGGTGAAAACTGTACGCCCAATTAAATCTGCAGCAAGTACTAAAATTGCACCAACGATTGCCGCCACTGGGAGTAATGCACCGTATAAAGAACCAATTAGTCTTCGTGAAATATGAGGTGCCATTAAACCGACAAATCCAATTCCTCCGGCAAAGGCAACTGCTCCACCAATTAAAGCTGTACTAAGTAATAACATGAATACGCGTGACTTCGTTAAAGGAACACCAAGTCCTACCGCAATATCATCCCCTAGCTCTTGCGCATTTAAATGTCTAGCAGCTATAAATGATATTACCGTTAAAATGATAACCCACGGCGCAAGTACCATAACATTTTGCCATGAAGAACCGTACACAGTACCTGTAATCCATACATTCGCTTGACTTGCTTGATAAATTGGTGCTAACAACATAAACAAAGTCGTTGCCGCTTTCGTTAACGCCCAAAACCCAACGCCAATTAAAACAAGACTAATTGGTGATAATCCATCATTTCTCCATGCAAATAAATATACAAAAAGCGCTACAATCGTTGCCCCAACAAAGGCTGCGAGCGGCATATAATGAATGCTTACGGTTAGCGCATTATTTTTATCGCTAAATATAGCTAAAAATAAGACAACTGCAACACTTGCACCACCTGTAATCCCGATAATATCAGGAGAAGCAAGTGGATTTCGAACGAGACCTTGTAAAATACATCCTGCTACAGCAAGTGCAATTCCTACAAGGATGGCAATTAAAATACGCGGCATACGAAACTTATTTACAACCATATTTGACATCGCATCGCCATTTCCAGTGATCGCTTGCCATACATCATAAGGAGCAATTTTCATGTCTCCCATACCTGCACTCGCAAAAAATAATCCTATTAAAACAACTAATAAACTGAATAAGACGAGACAAGCTCGTTTATACATTAAAAACGAGAGCACGCCTTTTCCTATACGAAACGGAATATACTTCTTCATTTGCTAAGCCCTCTCTTACGTGCAATATAAATAAAGAATGGAGCCCCGATAAATGCTGTCATAACCCCTACTGGTACTTCTTGTGGCATAATGACATATCTTGCTGCTATATCAGCCAAGATTAATAATATTGCCCCTAATAATCCGCTATACGGCACTCTCCATCTGTGGTCGACTCCAACAAGAAATCTAGCAAAGTGCGGAGTAACAATTCCTATAAACCCAATGGGACCAGCAACCGCAACTGAACCACCAGACAGCAGTACAATAATAAGTAACACGAATGATTTCATTAAAATTGTTCGTTGTCCAAGTCCTTTCGCAACATCTTCCCCCATCATTAACGTATTTACTTTCCCCGCCATCATAAGAGATGCAATCCAGCCTATTAATAAATACGGGAATACAGATTGTAAAATTTCTAACTTTCTCCCTTGCACAGATCCGGCAAGCCAAAATAATACTTCTTCAAGCGCCTTTTCATTTAAAACAAGTAACCCTTGTGTTAATGATGAAAACAAAGCACTAATTGCTACACCTGCTAATGTTAACTTAAGAGGCGTTGTCCCTTCTTTTCCTAAAGAACTAGAAGCGAATACAAGGATTGCAGCAACTGCTGCCCCTAAGAAAGCAATCCAGGTAAAAGCTGACAATGATGTAACAGAAAAAACCACAATTGCTACAACTATGAAGAAAGCAGCACCTGAATTTAATCCAATAAAATCTGGAGAAGCAAGTGGATTCTTCGTTAAAGTTTGCATAAGACAACCTGCAATGGCTAAACTAGCACCAACACTTGCTGCAATTAATGCCCTTGGTAGACGCACATTTTGAATAATAATATGTTCATTGGAACCATTAAAATGAAAAAAAGCATCCAAAGCTAATTTCCAACTCGTATTTGTATATCCAAAAATAATACTTCCCCAAATACAAGTAATGACTGCAATGATCCCAACAATTAATCCAATCCATTTTGCTCGATTTGTTTTTAATAACATGCAGCGTTTCCCCTTCAATGTATAATGATACGTTGTAAGTGTATTTCAACTTAATTCTCATTGTCAACGGAAATGAGAATTATTTTCATTGACAATTGGACTATGAAGTATTAATATCATGCTTGCTATTGAAAAAACTTCTCAGTATGTAGGGGGTACATAATGAAATTTATGCAAAAGAAATCGTTTACAGTATTTGTATTTTTACTAGCCTTTTCACTACTTTTAAGTGCTTGTGGAAAATCAAATACGAAAGAAGAATCAAAAGAAGATACAAAAAAAGAAATGATTACGGTTGAACATGCAATGGGTAAAACAGAAGTTCCTGCTAATCCAAAACGTGTAGTTATTTTAACAAACGAAGGAACTGAAGCTTTACTTGAACTAGGTGTGAAACCAGTTGGGGCTGTAAAATCTTGGACTGGTGATCCATGGTATCCACATATTAAAGATAAAATGAAAGATGTAAAAGTTGTTGGTGATGAAGGACAAGTGAACGTGGAAACAATCGCTTCTTTAAAACCAGACTTAATTATCGGTAACAAAATGCGTCACGAAAAAGTGTACGAGCAACTAAAAGCAATTGCACCTACTGTGTTCTCTGAAACGCTACGTGGTGAATGGAAAGATAACTTCAAATTTTATGCAAAAGCATTGAATAAAGAAAAAGAAGGTCAAAAGGTTTTAGCTGATTACGAATCACGTATGAAAGATTTAAAAGGCAAACTTGGAGATAAAGTAAACCAAGAAATTTCTATGGTGCGCTTTATGCCTGGTGATGTTCGTATTTATCACGGTGATACATTCTCTGGTGTTATTTTAAAAGAACTTGGATTTAAACGTCCTGGTGATCAAAATAAAGATGACTTTGCAGAGCGTAACGTATCTAAAGAACGTATTTCTGCCATGGATGGTGACGTATTATTCTACTTCACATTCGATAAAGGAAACGAGAAAAAAGGCTCTGAATTAGAAAAAGAATATATCAATGATCCGCTATTTAAAAACTTAAATGCAGTGAAAAATGGTAAAGCATACAAAGTTGACGACGTTATTTGGAATACAGCTGGTGGTGTAATGGCTGCTAACCTACTATTAGATGATATCGAAAAACGCTTTGTTAAATAATATTTCCCTAACCAGCTCCCCTTCTATGGAGCTGGTTATTTTTCAATTCACTTAAATGTCACATTATTTCATTTTGTATTTTTATTCCCAATATGTTATATTATAAAAGTAAATAGAATATATTTTCTCTATATCAGAATAAATATTTTAATCTAAATTTTCTGATTAATCACTATTTTATTTTCTTTTAGAATTCAATTATTACATTTGAAAACGCTTATCATCTCGTTTTCAGGGCAAAATACAGTAACGGTCGAAGTAAAATAGAACTTTTTTAGAAATTTTCTTTCTATTTCCATATAATTCTATTGACTTCTAAATATTTTGTAAATTAAAATGATTACATAAATATCCGTTATACAGGATTAGGGGGAAACAAAAATGGATGCAGCTTTAAAATTAGACAAAGCTGGAGAGCAACAATCACCAAAAAAACATCCACCAGGGTTATACTTGTTGTTCTTTACAGAGGCATGGGAAAGATTTAGTTATTACGGAATGCGTGGCTTATTAGTTCTTTATTTAACAACGAGCTTAGTAAGCGGCGGTTTAGGATTTGATAAAGCAGTTGCAGTACAAATTTACGGTATTTTCACAATGCTTGTATATTTCACACCTATTATTGGTGGCTGGTTAACTGACCATTTCATTACGAAGCGACACGCCATTACTATTGGTGGTATCATCATGGCAATTGGTAACTTTGTACTATTTTCAATGAATACGAAAACTGGACTATTTTTAGGATTAGGATTATTAGTTATCGGTAACGGATTCTTCAAACCAAATATTTCGACTTTACTAGGTCAATTATATAGCGACAACGATTCTCGTCGTGATAGTGCTTTCACTATCTTCTACATGGGAATTAACTTAGGAGCTCTTATCGCTCCATTCATTTGCGGTTACTTCACAGATTACAAATATGGATTCTTAACAGCTTGTATCGGTATGATCATTGGACAGGTTGCTTTTAATTTCTTAGCACCTCGTTACTTAGGAACAATTGGTACAACTGTTGTAGGTAAAAAGTCTAAAGAAAAAACTGCAAAAGTAATTGAAAAAAAACCTTTAACAACACAAGAGAAAAAACGTACAGCTGCAATTTTAATTTTAACTTGTTTCGTTGTATTCTTCTGGGCAGGCTTTGAACAAGCTGGTAGTTCTTTAACACTTTACACAGATAAGTTCGTAGATCGTACAATTGGTGGATTTACAATTCCAACACCTTGGTTCCAATCTGTAAACCCACTATTCATTATCTTGCTAGCATTACCTGTTTCAGCTTTATGGATTAAGCTTTCAAAAACAAAAAATGGTGATTTAAAAATCCCAACAAAAATGGCACTAGGTATGATTTTACTAGGTATTGGATACTTAGTTCTAACTTTAGCTGTTTTAAAAACTGGTAGTGATGAAGGTAACATTACAATGAAGGCAAACTTACTATTCATTGTATTCACTTACATGTTCCACACAATCGGTGAATTATTCTTATCACCAATCGGATTATCTATGGTTAGTGCAATCGCTCCTGTTAAATTAGCTTCTTTATTAATGGGTGTATGGTTAGCTGGTACTGGATGTGCAAACTTCTTAGCAGGACAATTAGCTGCTTTCACTCAATCTTTAGGATATTTAGAAGTATTCGCAAGCATCGGTGTTATCGTAATTGTACTAGGATTAGTACTTCTTATGTTCTCTAAGAAAATTGCACATATGATGGAATAACAAAAAAGACGCTTCTACAAGTAGAAGCGTCTTTTCTATTACTTCTCCTCTAAAGCATTCACGCTCACGTGAACGCTTTCTCCAGGATTAGATACATCATACACTTGAGCAACCCCACTCTGCTCGTCACAGCTCTCAATCCATACAGGTACGCCCTCATATGTAACGTCAATTCTACTTGAAGAAGATAAGATTTGTTTCACACGTTTTACATCCATACTACTATTCCTCCTTTTACTTACTACACTCCTTTCTATCTTTTCTTTTCCCTTTAGAATATATTCCATACAGCAGCATGTTTATTGATAGCCTTTTCTTCCTTACGTGCTAATCTTTACTCTCTTGTTATCTTTCTGACAAATAAAAAAAGACGTATATTCCACACGTCCTTTTCCATAATATTCAAATTTTAAGAAAATAATGTTTTTACAACTTCGCTTACTTTATCATTATGAATTTGATAATACACTTCTAATCCTCGTCTTTCAAAGCGCACTACTTTATTTTGTTTTAATTTCGTTAAATGTTGCGAAACCGTTGATTGTGGAATTTCTAATACTTCCTGTAATTGTGTTACGTTACAAGTTCCACGTTTCATTAGTTCCATTACTAGACGTAGACGCAACGGGTGCGCTAACGCTCTTAACATTTGTACATCTTCTTCTGAAATACGACATTCGAATTGATTTTGGCTCATAAAGTTCCCCTCATTTTCGTTTTTATTTTCTTTTTATTTATTTATATATCTGTTCTTATATTTCCTGTTACGACATAACTTTATCAACTTATAAAGCCGAAATTTTTTTCCATCTTAACCAGCAAAGAACTCAGGAAAAAATCCCTGCTGATTTTGAATATTATACTATATGATATAACGAAAAAGCAAAACAACGGACTGCAAATACTTTGCTTGCAAACGTTGTTTTATCAAGCTTTTTGTTATATTTTCACCTCATTGAAACGTGCGGTAATGATATCGTAAAATACCATCTATAATTGATAACCTTTCGTAAAGTAGTTGGAGCATATTTAACCTCTTTGTTACACTAAAAGGAATTTTCAGTAAAAAGATTCAATGTAATATTAAAAATTGACTTATTGTTTTTTTAATTAGTATTGTAATCACTTGGACTGTTATTCGAGACCTCTTATTAAATATACATGATTCCCCTTTCCAACTAGATCAAATGGGATAAGCATGTCACACCTATCAAATCTTAAGTATTCCAACACCCTATATACTCGATACCAAGGCATCAGCTAATAAAAAGAATATGTAAATAATTTATACAATGCACTCAAATACACTTGAGTGCGCTTTTTGTCTACTTTATGAACAAAGTATTTCTTTTAACACTATTATGGAATAATTATACTTTTTTACGTTGACAATAGTGTTGAAGGAGAATATACTAAGCATGTAAGTTGATTGTGAATTATTTCACAAATAATGTGAATTTCTTCACATAAAATAGATAGGAGTTGTCATTATTATGAGTACTTGGACACAAATTTATGACCCATTAAACAATATTTGGTTATCTGCACTCATCGCAGCACTACCAATTTTCTGCTTCATCATTTGTTTAATGGGACTGAAAATGAAAAGTTATATCGCTGGTCTTTACAGTGTGATTGTCGCTATTATTCTTGCTATATTTGTTTATAAAATGCCAGCAACAGTAGCTGTAGCATCTGCCGGATTCGGTGTTTTATCTGGGTTTTATCCAATTTGTACTATCGTTATCGCAGCGATTTTCCTTTACAAATTAACTGTTAAAACAGAGCAATTCAACATCATTCGTGATAGTATTTCAAGCATTACAAATGATCAACGTTTACAAGTATTATTAATCGCTTATTCTTTCGGTGCTTTCTTAGAAGGCGCAGCTGGGCTAGGGGTTCCAGTTGCTATTACAGCTGCATTACTTGTAGGTATGGGCTTTAACCCATTAAAAGCAGCAGGTATTTGTTTAGTAGCTAACATCGCTGGTGGTGCTATGGGTGCTATGGGTATCCCAGTTACAGTACCAGCACAATTAACTGAGCTAGACGCATTAACTATCGGTCGTCAAACTGTTCTTATTTTACCATTCATTAGTATTGTTTTACCTTTCTTACTTGTTTCAATGGTCGATGGAATTAAAGGTATTAAAGAAACTTGGCAAGGTATTCTTGTAAGTGGTGTTTCTTTCGCAATTACTCAGTTCCTTGTAACTTACTTCTTAGGTGCAGAACTTACTAATATTTTCGCAGCCGTTGTAAGTATGGTTTCTCTTGCATTATTCTTACGTGTTTGGCAGCCAAAATCTTCTTCTAAAGAAGAAAAACAAGAAAAACAAGAATCTCATACATTCAATCAAATTTTATATGCATGGTCTCCATTTGTATTCTTAACTGCATTCGTAACAATCTTTAATTTAAAACCAATTAAAGCTTTATTTGCTCCGGATGGTGCACTAGCAAACTTAGTATTTAACATTCAGTTCCCTGGTCTTCATAATGCTGTTATGAAAACTACACCAATTACAAAAGCAGATACACCTTTCGCAGCTGTTTTCAAATTCGATGTATTTTCATCTACAACTACTGCAATCGTATTAGCAATTATCGTTTCACTTATCGTATACCGCGTAAAAGGTAAAATGGTTAAAGAATTAATAGTTGAAACAATGAAAGAACTAAAAGCTCCAGTATATACAATCTGTAGCGTTATCGCTTTAGCTTACGTAGAGAACTACTCTGGTATGTCATCTACACTTGGACTTGCATTCTCTTCTACTGGTAATGCATTCCCAGTTCTTTCTCCAATCTTAGGATGGATTGGCGTATTCATTACAGGATCAGTAGTATCAAGTGGTTCATTATTTGCACCGCTTCAAGCAGTAACTGCAGATCAATTAAACATCGTTCCTTCTACTCTTGTTGCATTAAACGTAGTAGGTGGTACAATGGCAAAAATGGTTTCACCACAATCTGTAGCAGTTGCTTGTGCAGCAGTTGGACTAGTTGGTAAAGAATCTGCCCTATTTAAAACAGCGATGAAATACAGTTTAATCTTCTTAGCTATTATTAGCTTACTTCAATTAAATGCTGTATTTAATATCTTTTAAAAATAAAACACCGATCCAAATGGATCGGTGTTTTTTCAAATTACATCTTCTTATTCTTTAATAAAGAAGCACCAGCAATTTCCGGATGCGTCATTTCAAATGGATCTAAAATAATATCCAATTCTTCTTCTGTCAGTACACCATGTTCTAAGCATAACTCCCTAACAGATTTTCCTGTTTCAATTGCTTCACGTGCAATACGAGATGCTGCTTCATAACCAATATGAGGGTTAACTGCTGTAATAATTCCAACACTTTTCTCAACATATTGCTTCAGCAATTCTTCATTTGCCGTAATTCCTTTAATACAATATTCACGGAATACACGGAATCCGTTATTCATAATACTAATAGATTGAATTAAATTAAATACGAGTACAGGCTCCATTACGTTTAACTCTAATTGTCCTGCTTCTGATGCTAAGCAAATTGTATGATCATTACCAATTACTTGGAAAGCAACTTGATTGATTACTTCTGCCATAACAGGATTTACTTTACCTGGCATAATAGATGAACCTGGTTGACGAGCTGGTAATTGAATTTCCGCCAATCCAACACGTGGACCAGATGCCATAATACGAAGGTCATTCGCAATTTTAGACATATTCATCATACATACTTTTAATGCTGCAGATACTTCTGTGTATGCATCTGTGTTTTGCGTTGCATCAACTAAATGTTCTGCACCAACAAGTGGAAATCCGCTAAATGTTCGCAAGTGTTTAACCACTTGTTCAATGTACGTAGGGTTTGCATTTAATCCCGTACCAACAGCCGTCGCCCCCATGTTCACTTCATATAAATGTTGGCGAGACTGTTTAATTCTTTTTATATCACGCGCAAGCACACGGCTATACGCTTCAAATTCTTGTCCAAGACGAATCGGAACAGCATCTTGTAAATGTGTACGCCCCATTTTAATAACGTGGTCGAACTCTTTGGCTTTTTCACGGAAAGCAGAATGAAGTTCTTCCATTGTAATAAGAAGTTCTTCCAACATCATAAGAGTTGCGATATGAATTCCCGTTGGAAACGCATCATTCGTTGATTGAGCCATGTTCACATGCGTGTTTGGGCTAATTTTCGCATACTCACCTTTTTCATATCCCATACGTTCTAACGCTCGATTAGCGATTACTTCATTTGTATTCATATTAATAGAAGTTCCAGCACCGCCTTGGATTGGATCCACGATAAATTGATCATGGAATTTTCCATCAACAATTTCCTGCGCTGCCTCTGCAATTTCATGTCCAATATCTTTAGCTAAGTAACCAGTATCCATATTTGCAAGTGCCGCCGCTTTTTTCACAATTGCCATTGCCGTAATGAGTGACGGATGAATGCGATATCCTGTAATCGGGAAGTTTTCTACAGCACGTAATGTTTGTACACCATAATACGCTACACTCGGTACTTCCTTCTCACCTAAAAAATCTTTTTCTATACGTATATCCTTCGTTGCTATCATTTTCATCACCTATACTTTTCATTCTAAATCCTTATCTAAAAAATTCGCCCTCTAAAAATACGAGTATCATTCAGAAGAATTTTTCAGTATCCACCTTCACTATATAGCACCTTTTTTGAAAGCGCAAACATTTATTTTTCTATATATACCTTTTATAAATATTTATAGAAAATCATCCTTCTACCTTCTTTATTTCCACTCGTTTAATTTGATGCATATCCTTTTCAAGAACTTTAAAAGAAAAGCCGTGTTTTTCAATAATATCTCCTTCAGCAACGATTTGCTTTTGTACCATAATCCAGCCACCAATTGTATCTACATCATCAGCGATTAAGTGTATGCCAAATAAATCATTCACTTCACTAATAAGCACTTTTCCCTCTACGATTTTACACCCCTCACTTATATGCTCTATAGGCGGGTGTTCATCTTCATCGTATTCATCTCGGATTTCTCCAACAATTTCTTCTAAAATATCTTCTAGTGTAACAATCCCCGCTGTACCACCATATTCATCATATAATACTGCTAATGGGATTCGTTTTCTTTGCATTTGTAATAACAAATCATGAATGGGGATATTTTCTAACACTTCAATAACTGGCCTTGTATATGGCGTAATCGAGCACTCCTCATCTCGATTACCATCCATATAACGAATAAATAAATCCTTTACATTAACCATCCCAATGATTTCATCTTTATCCTCACCAAATACAGGATACCTCGTATATTTTTCTTGTGCGATTATTTTAATATGTGTTTCAAATGGTTCGTCCTCATATAAACCTACAACTTCCGTACGAGGTACCATAATTTCCTTTGCGACTCTATTATCAAATTCAAAAATATTATTTACATATTTAAATTCCCTTTGATTAATCTCCCCGCTCTCATAACTCTCAGATAAGATTAATCGTAATTCTTCCTCCGAATGAGCTACTTCATGTTCAGAAGCGGGATGTAATCCGAATAACCCTGTTACAAGCCTTGCAGAACCATTTAAAGCCCAAATAAACGGATACATTACTCGGTAAAAGTAAATAAGTGGCTTCGATAACAATAAACTAACTTGCTCTGCTCTTTGTATAGCAAACGTCTTCGGAGCAAGTTCACCAATGACAACATGTAAAAATGTAATCACTGCAAAGGCAATAATAAACGAAACTGTACTGGAAATTGCAGGAGATAAATGTAATTTTAAAAACAACGGTTCAAGTAAATGCTTAATGGTCGGCTCTCCTAGCCACCCAAGCCCTAAAGCAGTAATTGTAATACCTAACTGACATGCTGATAAATACTCATCTAAATTCGAAGTTACTTTTTTAGCTGCCAATGCTCCTCGTCGTTTTTCACTAACGAGTTGATCAATACGACTGCTACGCACCTTAATAATTGCAAATTCAACAGCTACAAAAAAACCTGTTAATGCAATAAGGATGGCTACCATCAGTAATTTTAAAATATCCACATATGCCCTTTAGCTTTCTTAGCTAAAGTTACACCTCCTTTAAAAAAGAAGTTTCACTTTAGTTTCTTCATTTACGCAAAAGCAACCCTATATAAAATTCACCAATTTCAAACCTCATACAATTCTAAAGGTAGGCCGTCAGGGTCTTGGAAAAAGACGAATTTTTTTCCGGTTATTTCATCCATACGTATCGATTCAGTCTCAACACCACATTGATTTAAATGTTTCACAGCTTCTTCTATATTTGTAACAGCAAATGCTAAATGTCTAAGTCCAGCAGCTTCTGGGAAACTTGGACGCTTAGGCGGACTTGGAAATGAAAATAATTCAATTTGATACTCTTCTCCTACACATAAATCTAATTTATAAGAATCTCGCTCTGCTCTGTATACTTCATTTATCACTTTAAAACCTAATATCCTAGTATAAAAATCCTTTGATGTTTCATAATTCGAACAAATAATTGCAACGTGGTGCACTCTACATATATTCATGTTCTCTCTATTCCTTTCTTTACCAAAGATGCATATTCTCCCTTGAAATGAAAAACATATATAGCAGAATATCTTTTTTAGGGGGCTTACTATGAAATTTATTACTTTTTTCGTCGGACTTATCGTTGTTTTCTTCCTTGCTTATATTGCTAGCAACAATAAGAAACATATTAAATTTAAACCAATTTTCATCATGCTTATTATACAGTTGATTTTAACCTATTTATTATTAAATACAGAAATCGGCCTCATACTTATTCGGTTCATTTCCAGTCTGTTTACAAAGCTACTCGAGTATGCTGCTGATGGTATAAACTTCGTATTTGGCGGTCTTGCCAATAAAGGTGAAATGTCATTTTTCCTTACTGTCTTATTACCAATTGTCTTCATTTCCGTCTTAATTGGTATACTACAACATTTCAAAATACTTCCATTTTTTATTCATTGGATCGGTTACTTCCTTAGCAAAATAAATGGTCTTGGGAAATTAGAATCTTACAACGCTATCGCATCTGCCATCGTCGGCCAATCAGAAGTTTTTATTACGGTAAAAAAACAATTAGCTCAAATTCCAAAGCACCGTCTTTATACACTTTGTGCATCTGCCATGTCAACCGTATCTATGTCTATCGTAGGTGCCTATATGACAATGATTGAACCTAAATATGTAGTAACCGCACTCGTTCTCAATTTATTTAGTGGTTTTATTATCGTACTCATCATTAACCCTTACGACGTGAAAGATGAAGAAGATATTTTAGAAATTAAAGGCGAAAAGCAAAGCTTTTTTGAAATGCTCGGCGAATACATTCTTGATGGTTTTCGTGTAGCCATTGTTGTTGGCGCTATGCTCATCGGATTCGTCGCATTAATGAGCTGCATTAATGACCTATTCCTTATTATATTCGGCATTACTTTCCAGCAATTAATCGGCTACGTATTCGCGCCTGTTGCATTCCTTATCGGTGTACCAAGTTCTGAAATTGTCACAGCTGGTAGCATTATGGCAACGAAGCTTGTAACGAATGAATTTGTAGCAATGATGGACCTTAGTAAAATTTCTAATAGCCTTTCTCCCCGTACAGTTGGTATTATTTCTGTTTTCCTCGTTTCTTTTGCCAATTTTTCTTCTATCGGCATTATTTCAGGTGCGGTAAAAGGGTTAAACGAAGAACAAGGAAACGTTGTTGCAAGGTTTGGTCTTAAATTACTATATGGAGCTACTCTCGTTAGCATTTTATCTGCAATTATCGTAAGCATTATGTTGTAATTAGGTAAAATTTTATCATTTTCTTATCCCTATCTTTTGTATACAATAACGAATAGATGTCTTATAAAGTGAAACTTTAATCAGAGGGGGGATTTCCCCCTCTGATTATTAGTTGAACCAATCGGGTCTTTACGGGCAGTTATCTCCCACCTAACTTCCTTGCATTCGCTGGACCTTGAGGTGGGAGTTTTACTGCCCGTTAATACGGGATAAATAATCAAGACATCTATTTTTTATACATGTACAATCGCTTTTATTTAGCGTACAATGTTTTCTATGTGTTTGAATACGCTTCTAGATGTATACACTTTGATAGTTTTAAAGGAGAAAAAATGATGAAATCCGATATGAACAAAGATACCCGAGCCAAAAAAGGGCGCCCAAAGAAAAAACGCCTACTTTGGTTCCTTCTTATTCCATTACTGATTATAGCACTTGGAGCAGGAGGCTACTCCTTCCATATATACAGTAAAGCAAAATCTGTTTTAAGTAACGCCTATTCTGAACTAGGACGCGGAGATAAATCCAGCAAACGTGAAAAAGCCGTTAAACCTATGACTGACAACATTTCCGTACTTATTATGGGTGTTGATGAAAGTGATATTAGGGACAAGAATTACGGAAAAGCAACTCGTACGGATGCGCTATTACTTGCAACAATTAATAAAAACGATAAATCTGTTAAGCTTGTCAGTATTCCACGTGACTCACGTGTCTATATTAAATCACGTGATAAATACGATAAAATTACACACGCGCACGTATTCGGTGGTGTGGACAGCACGATTGATACCGTAGAGAACTTTTTAGATGTTCCAGTTGATTACTATGTAAAATTCAACTTTAAATCATTTATCAAAATAGTTGATTCCCTTGGTGGTATTACTGTCGACGTTCCGGTTGAGTTCACAGAACAAAATAGTAAAGACGAAGCAGGTGCAATTCATCTGAAAAAAGGACGTCAACATTTAAATGGAGAAGAGGCATTAGCACTAGCTAGAACTCGTCATATCGATAGTGATTATATGCGCGGTCAACGACAACAGCTTGTTTTAGAAGCTATTGCTGAAAAAGCACTATCTCTTAATTCCATTAATAAAATCGGTGGCCTATTAGACGCTGTCGATAAAGACTTAAAAACAAACTTAACTTTTGATGATATGATGACCATTGCTAAAAATTCAATGGATTCAGATTTAAAAATGGAGAAAATGCAAGTAGAAGGTACTGATAAATATATAGGTGGTATTTATTATTACGTTCCAAACGAAAAAAGCGTCAATAATATTTCGACAACACTACAAGAACATCTCGGTGTTACGAATAAAAATGAACATAAAAAATTATAATAAAAAGGCTGCTAGATCTTTCTAGACAGCCTTTTTATTATAATTTTCAACATATTTCTCGTACATATTGTGACAAAAAGAGACAATTATTACAGCAGTGTAACGTTTTTTATGAAAACATTACACACATAGTGAAAATAATAGTATACTAGTACGTACATAATGTTATTTTCATCATTTTTATACAAAAAATGTAATACATATATTTATACAAAAATTCCTGGGGGGAAATAAATGAAGCTAAGTAAAATACTGATCGGTTCTGCAATTGCTGGAGGCATATTACTTTGTGTAGGCGGTGTTGGTGGATATCAATATGTATCCACATTAAATAATCAATTAGATACTACTGCATTACCACATACTACATTTGAAGGTATTTCTCTCGATGGAAAAAATAAAACAGATATTCAAGCCATAATTAATCAAAAAATAACTGAATTAGATCAAAAATCTCTTACCTACATATTCCAAAATGATAAACAAACTTACACATGGAAAGATTTAGGAATGAATTATAAAGAGAAAGATATTGTCGACAAAATCTTTAAAGAACAAGAAGGAAACGCAATAAATCGTTACAAAATGCGGAAGCAAGCTGAAAACGGTGAATTAAAACGTGACTATAAATTAACACCTCAATTAAATACAACTGCTTATGAAAGCTTTATGAAAGATAAATATAATGAAACATTAAAAAATCCCGTTAATGCAGAATTAAGTGTTGAAGGCTCTACAGTAAATATTAGCCAAAGTCAAAATGGAGAAAAAATTGATAAAGGAAAGTTAACTGATTTAACGAAGCAGGCCATTACTTCTGGCACATCAGACGTTACATTACCAGTTACACTATTAAAACCTGAACGATCTACAGAAGATATACAAAAAATGGGGATTAAAGAAGTAATCGCTGAATACTCGACCCCAATGGCTGGTCGTAACGGGAATCAATCCTTTAACGTAAATAAGTCAGCTAATACTTTAAGTGGAGTTATTGTCGCACCTGATGAAACATTTAGTTTTAATGGCCGCGTTGGCGTAACGGATGCTGCACATGGCTATAAATCCGCAGCCGTATATTCACAAGGTAAAGTTATACAAAGTGCTGGCGGAGGCGTTTGCCAAGTTAGTAGTACTTTATATAGCGCCGCTTTAAGGGCAGATCTAGGAATTGTTTCTCGAAGTAATCATTCTATGCCTGTAAATTATTTACCACTTGGTCAAGATGCAGCAGTAGCAGATTATGGTCCAGATTTAAAATTTAAAAACAATACAGGCAATCATATTTATATTCAAGCATTTTCAAATGGAGGTAGTATTACTACACGCATTTTCGGTACAAATACTGGTAAAAACGTTGAAGTTTCTTCTCAAGTAATTAGTAGGACTAATGATAAAATAACAGCAGTTACGTATAAAAAAGTAACACAAAACGGTGAAGTAGTATCTAATGGACAAATTTCAAAAAGCGTATATAAAAGCGCTCCAACGCAATGAGGTACTATCAAACCAACAAAAAAAGGCGTGATCTACTCACGCCTTTTTCTTTTGCACTAATAATAAAAAGGTTGCAAGATGGTCTTTCGTTTCTTCTAAAGACCACATACGATTTCCTTGCTTCGCAGCTAATACGCACGCCTCTTCCCAAGCATCCTTTTTCTTCATATATAATAATTCATCGCGTAATTTTAAAACAATCTCTTCGTCTTCTTGCTCTATAAATTCTTCCATCACGCCTACTATTTCATCTTCATGGATACTTAACGTACAATACGATTTGAGAAAATATTGTAATGTCGTATACATATTTACTCCCCCTTCTTATTTATCAGATGGATAAGAAGTAATGATCTTATATCCTAAATCTCCTGACTTATCTCTCGCTAAAACAGTAACAGTTTTTACTAGCTTGTCTTTTACATTCATATTTTTCTTTATTACCGTTTTTCCAACCGGGAATGAATGAGTTGTATTTAATACGAGACGAGCTTCTTTAGAATTTTTTAACCAATCTTGAATTTCCTTATCATGCTGCTTCAAACTATCTTTTACAGCTTTCGTCGCTGTTTCCTTATCATAGTATGTACTTGCCGCTGATACTTTATCTGTCTTCAAACGATTCTTTAAATCCTCTTCTGATTTGCCCACATGTCTTTCAATCGTGTGACCATTTTTAGGTGGTCCTTCCATTTCATCTAAAATATTATCACTAATTTTTTCTACCGATGTCGATTGATTCCCTGTTTGTTTCTCTGTTTTTTGTTCTTTTCCTGCACATCCACTTAAGATCAGCATTAATGCCAATAAACTAGCCAAGAAAAGACTGCTTATTCGTTTCATCATATCACCTCTTTCATGATTATTATCGTAACTTCACTAAAAGTCAATTTCACACAGAAAAAACATACACATTTTTTAAATTCCTCATCTATTTTGCCATATTACCACCCTAGTTTCATCAAACCACTATTTTCGACCTCCCCATAAATATACCCCTATGTTTTTGTGATTATTTCCCGAGTTGAATACCCCGTAAAAACAACAAACAAAACCTTTAAATACAAGGTTTATTTAGTGTTTTTAAAACATGTAAAATATACCCCTACTTTTACATACCTAATACCCTTATAAGGTATGTAGATGGTGTCCCGTCAACGTTTTCCTACATTATGTAAATTTGCACTTGCCTACACAATGGAAATATGGTGTAATGCAAAAAAAGATAAAGGATTTTAAACAATGGCTGAAACAATTCAAAACTTCTTAACAGACTATTATTCAATCGCAATTCCACTTAGTATCTTAATCAACATCATCATCAGTCTTTTAGGTTTTATCCCTAGTATTTTTTTGACCGCCATTAACATACAGCTCTTTGGCGTAGTAAACGGCACAATCATTTCGATTGTAGGTGAGGCCTTAGGGGCTATTATCTCGTTTTATATTTATCGTATAGGCCTTCAAAAGTTCACTCACGATCAAGTAAATAAGCATCCTAAGGTAGAACGTCTTCTTTACGTAGAAGGTAGAGAGGCCTTTCTACTCGTCCTATCTTTTCGCTTTATTCCATTCATTCCGTCCAGTATTGTGACTTTATTTGCGGCTCTAGGCAAAATGTCATTACTATCCTTCAGTATTGCCAGTACAATAGGTAAAATACCGTCCTTATTGATTGAAGTATATTCTGCATACCATGTTATAAACGGTACAAATGAAGCAAAGTGGATTGTAACAATCGCAGGTTGTATCGGATTGTATTATTTGTGGAAAAAATGGAGAAAAAAATAAAGAAGGAGCCTATGCTCCTTCTTTATTTTTGAGGTATTTTATTAATAGCTATCTCTTAAATCCTTAATTTATACCAACAGCACTAAATGATTGCTTAACTGCTGCTACTTCAGCAGAATTCGCACCATATAAATCAGCTGCAGCTTGTACTGCACCAGCACGAGCTTGGCTAAATGTAGTAGATTGCGTGAAATATTGTGTGTTTGCACGGTAATAAATTGCACCTAGCTTATCTTTACCGATACCAGTTACAGTTACACCAGAATGCGTACCGCCATTTGCTAATAAATAAGCTTGTTTGTTAATAATACCACTGTTTGTATGAACTCCACCATTATCACTTGAACCAGTGTAACGCTTAGAATAATGGTCTGGGTCACCATACTTCGCTGGATCACTCATAGAACGAAGCGCATCTCCTGCTTTACCAGGTGTGTAAATATCTTCACCAATCTCCCAATCTGGGTTACGGTTATCATAGAATTCTACTAAAGTACCAAAGATATCAGAAATTGCTTCATTTAGCGCTCCTGATTCATTTTGATAAATTAGATCCGAGCTATTTTCCGTAACAGCATGCGTTAATTCGTGACCAATTACATCGATTCCACCAGATAATGATGTAAATGTTACACCATCACCATCTCCGTATACCATTTGTGAGCCATTCCAGAACGCATTATTATACTTACTTCCGTAATGAACTGTCGATTTTAACGGAGCTCCTGCATCATTAATAGAGTTTCTATTAAATGTAGCTTTATAATAATCATATGTTCTACCTGCATAGTAATGAGCATCTACTGCCGCTGCATCATACGCTGCATTGAAAACATTATCTGCATCTGCCCATAATGTTCCTGGTAATGTTGAGCGGTTTTTCGCATCATATGTGAAAATCGTTGCTCCGCGCGTATTATCTTGCAAGTAGTAAGATGAGCCAGATAACGTTGTATTAAGCGACTTTGTATCTCCTAATACACCTTTACCAGTTCCTACTTTATTTGTTCCTGTTACAGGTTTTACAACCGCCTTTGCTTCCTGTTTAGGAGCATCTTGCTTAACTGGCGACTTATCCTCATTTGCTACATGATCAAGTTTATTATATTTATTTAATACTTTACCGCTGTCTGCTTCAATGAAATAGTAGTAGTTTCCTGGACTTGGCTCTAAGAAGTTCAGATTTACAACGTATGCATATGTTGTTTCTTCACCGTTTTGATATACATATAAGTCCGCTTTTGGTTCTACCTCATATTTAGGTGTAACACCTAAATCTTGCTGCGCGATTTCAATTGCTTTTGCGCCTTCAATCTTATTTTTATTTTTCAACTTTTCTTTTTTGTCTAAATCAGGTGCAACTGTTCCAGACAACACTTTTAAAGAACCATCTTTACTTACGTGAGCTACCTGAGTAGAACCCCATACAGGTACCCCTTCGTATACTTGTTGCATACGTACTACTGTTGCATCAGTTACAGCATCTTTCTTCACTTGTTTCACTTTGAAAGAATCTTGCGCACTCTTTTCCCCTAACTTATAATCACCTTTTGCTGCGTTTAAGTAATCAAACACAACAGATTCTGCTTTCTTACCAGTCGCTCCAGTTAAATCACCAGAAATAAACTCAGGTGACTGCACCGTCTCATTGTACTTCTTCGTAGAGAGCACATTTTTAGAATCCGCAAACGCAGAGCCTGTCCCTCCAAACGTTGTAACTGCCATTCCTGTTGCTAACACTAACGCTAAACTTTTCTTTTTCATGAACCTTCCCCCTAATAAATTATTTTTTTGAAAAAGAGTAGTTTCATATTAGCATTATGTTTTCACTATTAATATACTAAAAATTCAAATAATTATTTTCTCAAGTTTTGTAGAATTTTGAAGAACAAATATTGAAAAACCCCTTTCCGATTGGAAAGGGGTTTTTATTACGAATTTACCACTTCAACTACTTTTTCTCCTTGACCATAGATATCCGATGTCCAAGCATATTGCGGTTCCAATACCACTAATACAGCTACCAAAGCCAAAGCACCAATAATTATTTTCTTCTTCATACTATTTTCCTCCCTTTTCTTCTAATAAATTAATTGCCAATTTATAATAATTATTACTTTCCCTAAACTCTAATAATTCTTCGTGATATCCTGCTAGTTCTAAATACACCATTTTTAATTCCTTTTTATTCTCTTCGCCTCTAAAAAATGGGATTGCCTCAACTTCTAAAAACTTTTTATAAACATCTTTAGTTTCAAAATATTTATGCTTAAGCATTAAAAGTATATATAGCATACTTTTATACTTTTCATCCCTCTTCGCGATATCTATCCCTTTACCAATCCAATCTTTCGCTTCTTCAAATTCTTTTAATTCAATACACTGTAAAGCGATCTCATACACTGCATCAATATAATTTAAATCCTCTTCCTTCTTGTACTTTAAGCATTGCAAATAATAATCTTTAGCTTTTGCGTAATCTTTTAAGTTATAGTACAAGAAGCCTAGATTATTTAAAGCAATAGCTGTTATGCTTTCTTTATCGGCAAAAGAATTTGCTTCCCTCAAAATATTATTATAAATAGATAGCGCTTCATTATATTGTTTTTTTTGTATATAACTCAACGCAATAAGTAACTGGCAATTTATCACATAACGGAACTTATATTCATTCTTAAATCCTTCCATTGCTACATTAGCAAAATGTAAAGTCATATGTTCAACTTCCAATTCATTATAAACAAGAGCTAAATTGAAATATATTCCATTCTCATGATACCCTTGTTCCTTTGCCATTACTTCTGTTCGAGCCAAATACTCCAATGCTCTCTTATATCTATGTTGTAAAAAATAATATAACCCTTTGCTATACGTATATAATAATTTCTGAAATGGTGAATACTTTTTGTACATCTTCTTTAAACTCTCTAACTCTTCTTCGACAGCAGAAAAATCCCTTTTCATAATTAAATACCGCGTATAAAGTAACTTATAATAATTTATAATTTCAAAATCCAAAACATGCTTCATTTCACCTTGTAATTCTTCATATATGCGTTCTACTTGTTGCTTGTCCAAATGAACGAGTGCATTCAACCATTCATCCAACTTCCCCTTCACATCTTCTTCTACATCCCTCAAATCCGTCACGGCAATTTCTAACCTTGTGCAGAGCAATTGTAGAATTTCTTCTGATGCTTCGATCTTTCCATTTTCGATTTTACTTAAGTATGAGACAGAACAAATGCCCTGACATAATTCTTCTTGTGTCATTTTTTGCTGTAGCCGTTTGTAAAAGACTTGTTTGCCTATTTTTTCTAATGTTTGTTGCATTGTCCTCCTCCATTCTCATTACCCCCATTACTCTAATAATACATAAAATCTAGAGAAATATAAATTGATAAATGTAAATTTTCTAAAAAATATGCAATATTTCATTTTTTTCTCTCTTGACTCCACTTTCATATCCATTCTTTGCTACGGGCGGTGAAAAATTGGTATACTATAACCAAATTATGGAGGTGTTTTCGCGATGACTTATTATAAAGACGATAGCTATGCCTTACATACAGATTTATATCAAATTAATATGGCTTATACATATTGGAAAGATGGTATTCATAATCGCCGCTCGGTGTTTGATTTATACTTTCGAAAACTTCCATTTGAGAACGGTTACGCTGTGTTTGCTGGTCTTGAAAAAATTGTAGAGTACATAGAAAACTTCAGCTTTACCGAAAGCGATATCGCTTATTTAGCAGAGTTACAATTTGAAGAAGAATTCCTTCATTATTTACAAAATATGAAATTCACTGGGACGATTCGTAGTATGCAAGAAGGTGAAGTTGTATTTAATAACGAACCTTTATTACGTGTTGATGCACCGCTCGGCGAAGCACAAATTATTGAAACTGCCCTGTTAAACATTGTGAATTACCAAACATTAATCGCAACAAAAGCAGCTCGTATGAAGCACGCTGCAAATAATGATGAACTTTTAGAGTTTGGTACAAGACGTGCCCATGAGTTCGATGCAGCTCTTTGGGGCACACGCGCTGCCTTTATTGGTGGGTTTTCGTCTACGAGTAACGTTCGTGCTGGCAAGCGCTTTGGCATTCCTGTAGCTGGCACTCATGCTCACTCTTTCGTTCAAGCATATCGTGATGAATATGTCGCGTTTAAGAAATACGCTGAAACTCATAAAAAATGTGTCTTTCTCGTTGATACATATGACACATTAAAATCTGGTGTTCCAAATGCAATTCGTGTTGCAAAAGAATTTGGAGATCGTATCGATTTTTATGGCATTCGCCTCGATAGTGGTGATATGGCTTATTTATCTAAAAAGGCCAGAAAACTATTAGATGAAGCTGGGTTTACAAATACAAAAATTATTGCTTCTAGCGATTTAGATGAATACACAATTATGCACTTGAAATCTCAAGGCGCAAAAATTGATGTATGGGGCGTTGGAACAAAATTGATTACATCATTTGAGCAGCCAGCTTTAGGTGCTGTCTATAAACTAGTAGCGATTGAAGATACTGATGGGAAGTTAAATGATACGATTAAAATTTCATCTAACCCTGAGAAAATTACCACTCCAGGACTTAAACGAATTTATCGTATTATCAATCGCGTTAACGATCATGCAGAAGGCGATTATATTGCATTAGATTCTGAAGAACCAGGAAAAGAAGAACGATTAAAAATGTTCCATCCCGTTCACACTTATATAAGTAAATTCGTAACAAACTTTGAAGCTCGTGAACTGCATAAAGATATTTTTGTTAACGGTGAAAGAACATACGAGCTACCAAGCATATTAGATATCCAAAAATATAATGAACAAAGTCTCGCACTATTTTGGGAAGAATATATGAGAACTTTAAATCCCGAAGAGTACCCTGTCGATTTAAGTCAAGAATGTTGGGATCATAAAATGAATTACATTCAAACTGTTCGAGAACAAGTTGAAAAAAATATACAAAAATAAAGTGAAACTTTAATCAGTGGGGGTTTTCTTCATCCCCACTGATTATTAGTTGAACCAATCGGACTTTTATGGGCAGTTGATCCCCCACCTAACTTCTTTGCTTTCGCTGAATTTGGAGAGGGGGTCTTACTGCCCATTAAAGCGAGATAAAACAGAGAAGCTTCTCCTTCTCTGTTTTTTCAATACTATATGTATCTTTGTGAAAAATATATTAAAATAGTAAGGCAAATGTTTTTTATTTGTAAATTTTACTATTAAGTTATTTATTCACAAAATAATATTTGTTATTATTTTATTGAGTCAATTTCAACAAAATAACCTAAAAAAGAGGACGCAATTGCGTCCTCTTTTTTATAAATCTTTCACTCGTAGTACACGCATTGCATTTAACACTGCAAGTAGTGTCACACCAACATCTGAGAAGACAGCTTCCCACATTGTTGCAATACCAAAGGCACCAAGTAATAAAACTAATCCTTTTACCCCTAATGCAAAGATGATATTTTGCCATACAATGCGTCGTGTGCGTTTTGCAATGTTTAAGGCTGTTGCAATTTTTGAAGGCTCATCAGTCATAATAACGATATCAGCCGCTTCAATTGCTGCATCTGATCCTAAGCCACCCATCGCAATACCAACGTCTGCACGCGCTAATACTGGTGTATCGTTAATACCGTCACCAACGAAGGCAACTTTTTCTTTTCCGTTCTTCGCCGCATCAATTTTTTCAATCTCTTCTACTTTTTGTTGCGGTAATAGTTCTGCGTGAACTTCATCTAAACCTAACTGTTTACCAACAGCTTCACCAACTGATTTTGCATCACCAGTTAACATCACTGTCTTCTTAATACCTAGTTCTTTTAATTTTTGAATTGCTTGTTTTGAATCTTCTTTTACCTCATCAGAGATAACAATATAACCTGCATATTTCCCATCTACAGCAACGTGAACTAATGTACCTACTGTTTCTGGTTGCTTAAATGTAATGTTTTCTTTTCTCATTAATTTAGCATTACCTGCAAAAATTTCTTTTCCTTGTACTTTTACGACTGTACCGTGACCAGAAATTTCGTTATAGTCATCGATTACTTTTTCATCAATCGATTTTCCATATGCATTTCGAATAGATTGTGCAATTGGATGGTTAGAATACACTTCAGCAAATGCTGCATACTCTAACAGCTCTTCATTCGTAATACCTTCGCTTGATTCCATTTTTGTAACTTTGAAGACACCTTTTGTTAGTGTTCCTGTTTTATCAAAAACGATATATTTCACATCATTTAAAGCTTCTAAATAGTTACTTCCTTTTACTAATACACCACTTTTAGATGCACCACCGATACCACCAAAGAATCCGAGAGGAATGGATACAACTAGCGCACATGGACAAGAGATTACTAAGAATACTAAAGCTCTATAAATCCATTCTGAGAATGTAGCTCCTTCTAAAATAAGTGGTGGAACAAACGCCATAATCGCCGCTGTAATAACTACAACAGGAGTATAGTAACGCGCAAATTTCGTAATAAAGTTTTCTGTTGGCGCTTTTTTGCTACTTGCATTTTGAACTAAATCTAAAATTTTTGATACAGTAGATTCACCAAACTCTTTTGTAACTTCAATTGTTAATACACCATTTTGATTTACAAAACCACTTAATACATCATTTCCAACTTCAACTTCACGTGGTACAGATTCACCAGTCAATGCTGAAGTATCTACCATTGATGTTCCTTCAACTACTTTTCCATCTAACGGTACTTTCTCACCAGGCTTCACGATAATATAATCGCCGATTTGTACATCTTCTGGTGCTACTTGTTTCGTTTCATTTCCAACCTTTACATTCGCGTAATCAGGACGAATATCCATTAATGAAGTAATTGATTTTCGGGAGCGATTTACCGCAATACTTTGGAATAGTTCCCCTACTTGATAAAATAACATTACCGCAACAGCTTCTGAATATTGTTGAATTGCGAAAGCCCCTACAGTTGCAATTGCCATTAAGAAGTTCTCATCGAACACTTGGCCGCGAGTTATGTTTCTTACCGCTCTCCAAACGATATCTCCGCCTATTAATACATACGCAAGGACGAATAACGGAATTGTTATCATTTGTGGTAAGCCAGCTAATGCAGCGATTGCTGTCAAAATTCCGCCGACCACTAATCGTCCTATCATCTTTTTCACATTTGCTTCCCCATGGTCGTGACTATGTCCATGGTCATGGCCACCCTTTTCTTCACGAACAACTTTCACATCTGGCTCTAACTTTTGAACAACATTTGTTATATCTGCTACAGTCGCTTCTAATTCTCTTTTATTCGCAACTTCTACTCGTAATTTCTTTGATACGAAATCAACAGTTGCCGCTGAAACAGTCGGCATTCCCTTAACTTTATTTTCAATCTTCATTGCACAATTTGCGCAATCTAAACCTTCTAATATAAACACTTCTTTTACTACTTTTGTGTTTTTTTCTTCTTGCACTTTAATGTGCGGTTCTAATTTTGTAACGAGTTGTTTTGCTTCTGTAACAACTTCGCTTGCTTTATTTTGTTCTGTTTCTAAAACCATTGTTTTTGTCGCAAAATTTACAGAGCAAGAATTTACTCCTTCTATATTTCCAACACCTTTTTCAATTTTCATTGCGCAGTTCGCACAATCTAGACCTTCTAACATCAATTTCTTTTTCACTAATGCTTCAGCCATCGTTCTCCCTCCTCGCGTTCTTTTTATTCTTCCTCGTTTACGTGTTCAAACGCTTGCTCGAAGATATGAATTACGTGCTGGTCAGCTAACGAATAATAAACGACCTTTCCTTCTTTACGATTCTTTACAAGTTTCGCTTGCTTTAACACACGAAGCTGATGTGAAATAGATGATTGTGTCATTCCTAATAAATACGCTAAATCACAAACACACATTTCAGCTTCAAATAATGCATGTAATATTCTCGTACGTGTACGATCACCTAATACTTTAAATAATTCCGCTACTTTACTTAAACTTTCATCAGTTGGAATTGTTTGTTTTACTTGATCAACAACTTCTTCATGAATTATCGTTTGAGAACATGTCTCTTGTGGTGTTTCTACTTTATTTACAGCCATTATAGCTCACCTCTTCATTTGAACATATGAACAATCATTCATATATCTTATACTCTTATTATATGAGCGTCTATTCATATGTGTCAATGAAATCTCATACATTTTTTCGAACATTTTGTTCACATTTTAATAAGACGTACACATATTTTCCGCATCCATTACATTCTCATACGAAAAAAGGATATACATTTTGCACAAAAGAAAAAAGCCTTGCGCGTTCCCTAGACGCACAAGGCTTACTATACTTATATCCCTTTTAATTAGCTTGTTCTAAATTATCCTGCGAACTTCCATCGTCTTTTAAATGACTATGTTTTTTCGAATAAACAAAGTATACAACTACTCCGATTGCTAACCAAACACCGAAGTATATCCATGTTTTTAATGGTAGGTTTACCATTAAGAATAGACAACATGCAACTGAAATAATCGGCAAAATTGGTACAAGTGGTACCATAAATCCACGTTGTAATTTCGGATGCGTTTTACGAAGAATGATAACAGTTACACCAACCATGGCGAATGTTAATAAAGCTCCAATATTCGCTAAATTTGATAATTCTTTTAAATCGATAAATCCAGCAATTAAAGCACTACCAATTCCTGTTAACCAAACTGAAAATGTTGGCGCTTCAGTCTTCTTGTTAATTTTCGCGAAAGATTTTGGTAATAAACCGTCACGACTCATAGCGAAGAATACGCGTGTCGTAGCATAGATGTACGCGAAAATTACAGCCATAATACCAATTACAGCTCCAATAGCAATTACACCAGCCACTTTATCTTGTCCTACAACTTCAAGTACATAAGCCATAGCTTCAGGTACATCTAATTCCTTGTAAGAAACCATACCTGTCATAACAAGACAAACTACAACATAAATGATTGTACAAATAACTAACGAAGCAATAATACCAATCGGTAGATCACGTTGCGGATTTTTTACTTCTTCAGCAGAAGTTGCTAATGCATCAAATCCTAAGAAAGCGAAGAATACTGCTGCTCCTCCGGCAAAGACTCCACTTAAGCCATATGGTGCAAATGGTATCCAGTTTTCTGGTTTCACGTAGAATACACCAACAGCAATGAATAAAACAACAATACCAATTTTAATTAATACCATTATGTTATTCACACGCTTACTTTCTTTCGTACCTCGTGATAATAACCAAGTTATTACTAACGTAACGATAACTGCCGGTAAGTTTACCATACCACCTTGCGCTGGAATCGTTAACAACGCTTTTGGAATTTCAAGTCCCAATCCACTCACTAAGTTATGGAAATAACCAGTCCATCCACCAGCTACTGCGGCAGTTGTTACAACATATACGGATAGTAATGTCCATCCCATTAAATGAGCTACAAACTCACCAATTGTTGCATATGAGTATGTGTACACACTACCTGAAACAGGAAGTGTAGAAGCGACCTCTGCGTAACATAATGCTGCAAATCCACAAACAATCGCTGCTATCATGAATGAAAAAATAACTGCTGGACCAGCATCTCTTGCTGCTACTAATCCTGTTAATACTAGAACTCCTGTACCGATTATCGCACCAATCCCTAGCATTGTTAGGTCGAATGCCCCTAGCGTTTTCGTTAAAGTTTTACTTTTACTTTCCCCTAACAATTGCGTAACGGATTTCTTTTTAAATAGGTTGGCCACGATGTATGCCCCCTTTTGCCAAGAAGAGCTAAGAGATCTTCACTCTTAGCTCTTATCATGTTGGTTTATATATTGTTCGATTTTGTTTTGTATAATGCTTCTATTAGCAAGATACTGTTTCTGCTTCTAATAATTCTTTAGCACCTTTGTACTCTACACCGTGAGCTTCTGCAACTGCTTCGAATGTTACATAGCCATCTAATGTGTTAATACCTTTTAGTAATGCAGAGTTGCCTAGGCAAGCTTCTTTGTA
This sequence comes from Bacillus cereus group sp. RP37, assembly GCF_040459695.1. NCBI lineage: Bacteria > Bacillati > Bacillota > Bacilli > Caryophanales > Bacillaceae > Bacillus > Bacillus cereus group sp. RP37. The sequence goes on from NZ_JARVHP010000001.1 coordinate 4,792,054, forward strand.
GCCTTTGTTAGCAATTTGTACTGCATATGGTACTGTTACGTTTGTTAATGCAAGAGTTGATGTACGTGGAACCGCACCTGGCATGTTTGCAACTGCATAATGAACAACGCCGTGTTTTTCGTAAGTTGGGTTATCATGAGTTGTAATACGGTCAGTTGTTTCGAAAATACCACCTTGGTCAATCGCGATATCTACAACAACAGAACCTGGTTCCATTGATTGAATCATTTCTTCTGTTACAAGTTTTGGCGCTTTTGCACCTGGGATTAATACTGCACCGATTACAAGATCAGACTCTTTTACAGCTTCTGCAATATTGTAAGGATTAGACATTAAAGTTTTTACTTGGTTTCCGAAAATGTCATCTAATTGACGAAGACGTTCTGCACTTAAGTCGATGATTGTTACATCCGCACCTAGTCCAACTGCAATTTTAGCAGCATTTGTACCAGCTTGTCCACCACCGATGATTGTTACTTTACCACGTTTAACCCCTGGAACACCTGCAAGTAAGATACCTTTACCGCCTTTGTTTTTCTCAAGGAATTGTGCACCAATTTGTGCAGCCATACGACCAGCTACTTCACTCATAGGTGCAAGTAATGGTAGAGAACGGTTTTCTAATTGTACTGTTTCGTATGCAATCGCAACAACTTTCTTCTCAATTAACGCTTTTGTTAATTCTGGTTCTGGAGCTAAGTGTAAGTATGTGAATAAGATTAAACCTTCGCTGAAGTGTTTGTATTCGCTTTCAACCGGTTCCTTAACTTTCATAACCATTTCCATGTTCCAAGCTTCTTCAGCTGTGTCAACAATTTTTGCTCCCGCTTCAACATACTGCGCATCTGTGAAACCAGATCCTAAACCTGCACCCTTTTGAATGAATACTTCGTGATTGTTACGAATTAAATGTACAACACCTGCTGGTGTCATTGCCACACGGTTTTCGTTGTTTTTAATTTCTGCTGGTACCCCAATACGCATAATGAAATGCCCCCTTATAATTAACAGAAAAAAGAAAGTCTTTTTTCTTTTTGTAATAATTAATAACTTATGTCCTTATTCTAGCATAACTTAAAAGTTATGAAAACGCTAACATACTATTTTTTTAAAGTTTATATATTTAGAATAGTGTAAATATATAAAACATTGATTCTATTAGCATCTTCGTTCCATTTCATTATCTATCACTCTATTTTTATTATACTCCTTCAAAATAAGTAGTAATCATTTATTATTTGACAATAATGTAACGATGTAAGAAACCCTAATGATGCCGTATACATATACAGTGATTACTTCGCACAATACTTTAGAGATATATTCTTTTTATAAAAAAACAGCTGCTGACATTTAGCCAGCAGCTGGGTAACTTATAAATAATTTGGAAAATAAATCATCTGTTGTTTCAGTAATTTTATCAAACAGATCGCTTTCTTCCTCTTCTTGCTCTTTTAACATCTTAATTGTTTCGCGTGCATCTTCCGGATAATCGGTAATGATACCATCTACGTTTAACTTATAATATCCCTTTAAACTTTCCATATCATTTACCGTCCATACGTAAATTGGTTTGTTTAACTTCCTTGCTTCTTTTACTAATTTCTTATTTAGCATGTATTCTTCCGCTACATAAAAATCAGCCTTCACATTCTTTAAGTGAGCTCTACTTGCATACAATATATATCCTACTTTTATATTTGGATTTGCACGCTTAAACTCTTTTATAAGCGGGTAGTGTAACGTTTGAATGACACATTGCTTCTCAAATTCATTATCTTTAATCGTTTTTAATACTTTGTTTACAAAATCTTTTTCGCCCCCATGAAGTTTGACTTCAATATTGAGTTTAATTTTGTCCTTTGAGAGCTTAATGATTTCATCAAGCGTACTTATTTGTCCTGAAAGTCCATCTTGACTAAGAGTAAGCTGCCTTAACTCATCCATCGTTAAATCTGACACATGCACATTAGCATTTGCAAGGCGTTTTAACTTCAAATCATGTATAACCGCTAATTCACCGTCTTTTGTTTGTAATACATCTATTTCAGCGTAATCTGCTTTTGCATCAATAGCACCTTGCACAGCTTCTTTCGTATTTTCTACCCCTTTTGAAATATACCCACGGTGTGCCATAATAATTGGTTCTTTATATGAATTTGAAATAAACGTTACAATGAAGGCGACGACCATTCCTGCAGTAATAATCCCTACAATGTATACGCCAATAAATTTCCAACGGTGTTTTTGGAAGAAACATTTATCTGCTTTCGTTTTTGAATAGTCTAATCCTTCTTCTAATAAAACATCTTCAATCGGAACCTTTTGTAAATACAATCGTGTGATCGCCATAATATAAAACGGTGTCACGATAAAACTAAATAAATACAATGTACTCGTTAAAAATACAGACATTGTTGATTCAGCTAATAATGCAAATGTTCCTTTCGGATTTGTAAATTCATAAACACCCCATAAACACAATAAATAAATACCTAAAAATACAACATACACAATTCCTATTGAAATAAAAAATCCTACTAAAAAGAACAGTACTTTAAAAAAGCTTTCTTTCACTAACTTTGCACTTTTACGCGCTGCTGTGCGAAACGGCTTTTGCTCTAAAACGACAATAGGTAAAACAAAGATCCAGCGAAGATTCAAATACGCAATTACAGCAAAGAACGTATAATAACCAACTTGTCCCATCGTTGTCTTAAACAGTTCTCCTGTAATAAAATTAGGAATTTGAATTTGCGGTATTAATGCTGTTTCATATCCCATATTTAAAAGAGGTAACAATACGACAGCATATAAAATAAATCCTGGTAAGCAATATGTGAACAGAGTAGGTAAATACGTTACGGTTTTATATAAAATCGGACGTAATTTCACCTTTTGTCTTTTATGAGCGAAATATGAAATAATAATAAGCACCGCAAATTCCGTAAAGATAAGAAACAGTGCTAACAAGGACAAAATTACAATTGCTAAAATGCCGTATGGCGTTTTTAAAAACGCTAATAATTCATCATTCGTCGCATTTGCATAACCACCAAAATACAATAACTTATTAAAAATGATCCCAAATAGCGGGACAAATACAATCGCTGCTAATAATTTATAAGCAAGTTGAAAGGTTAATACATTCCAAAAAGCAAATTTAACTGTTTGAAAGGAATGTCTCATTACTCCTGGTATAGATAGTCTTTTACGGTGTTGCATATATTCCTCCACATTCTAAAACGGTATTTGAGATGGATTCCACATTTCCAGTTCTAATCCATCTTTTTAATAATAATAATAATATATTCCGCTTAACATGAACACTCTTATACATACAATGAAAAAAGTGATGGCTACTTCCCATCACTTCTTTCATCTGCTCTATTTTTTCTCTAGTCCTTGCCCAAATGCTTTCAAGAAACTAAAACCAAACGTAATAGCTCTGTTAATGTCTGGATCTTTTAATACTTTAAAGAAATCCATTACCTTCGTTTTTTTACCACTATTTAATTCATCTGTTGCAAATTGTAATCCAGTAACTAAACTTGATGTAATTTGCTTTGTTACTTCTGGATTAACTGAGGATAATGCTTCCCCCGCACCCATCATATTGTTGAGTGCATTTTTAACTGGTTCACGATTTAATTGCTCCACAGCGATTTTTGAAACATCTTCCTTCGCAGCAAGTAAACTAATCGCCGCATCTAAAATACCAGCCTTCTGCAACTGTGCTAGAAGCTGCATCGTTTCTTCTACTGCTTCACGATTATTAGATAGCTCATTTAGAAGTTCATCTGCTACTTGCTGTTTCTGTTCTTCCTCTGTTACAACTTTCTTTTTAATTAACGTAATTTCTTTCGCCACTATCTCCGCCCCCTAGTCCACAAGTGATACGTATTGTTTTCTTTGCCACTTTTGCTCGATTTCAACACCATTTTGCGGATTACGCTTTTTATCTCGCGGGTTTGAAGATGGTAACGGACGATTTCCTTTTTCACGTAATACACGCATTTTCACCATCGTTTGTTTATATGCTGGTGTACACGTATAAAGGTCTGTTGCCGTCCCAGTTAAAATGTTGATTGCCTCTTCATTTACTGTTGCATGCATTGGTAAATATAACTCTTTCCCCGTTACACGATCAGTAATAAGCGCTTGTACTTTAATTTTTCCAAATGGTGATGCTAATTCCACAAGACCACCATCTTTCACATTGCGCTCTATAGCAAGTTCTGGTGAAATTTCAACGAATACTTCAGATACTTTAGATAAAATACCAGCCGACTTATTCGTCATATTCCCTTCATGGAAATGTTCTAACATGCGTCCATTATTTAAAAGTAAATCATACTCATCTGGTGCTACAACTGGCGGTACCCATTCATCTAATGATAAACGAGCAAGTTTATCTGGGAAGTTAAATCCGTCTACATATAATAGCGGTGTATCGCTACCATCATGACTACCCCAACATAAACTATTCCATCCTTCTAGACGGTCGTACGTTGCTTGAGAGTATAACGGTGCAAGTGATGCGATTTCGTCCATGATCTCACTTGGACTTTCATAATTCCAATCCCCGCCCAGCGCACGAGCAACTTTTTGTAAAATCCACCAGTCTGGCTTGGAATCACCAAGCGGTTTCAACACTTCATATAATCTTTGAATACGGCGTTCTGTATTCGTAAACGTTCCTTCTTTTTCTAAGCTTGGTGCCGCTGGTAAAATAACATCAGCAAAACGAGCTGTTTTTGATAAGAACATATCTTGAACAACGAGGAAGTCTAAATTCGCTAAAATATGTTGCACATGGTTCGCATTTGAATCGACTAAAGCCATTTCTTCACCCATGACATACATACCACGTAGTTTTCCTTCTTCTGCCGCAAGTAACATTGCGATATTATTTAATCCTGGTGCTTTCGGAATAGTTGTACCATATGCTTTTTCAAACTTAGCACGAAGCGTATCATCTGATACTGCTTGATAACCTGGAAGCCAGTTTGGTAATGTTGCCATATCACAAGCACCTTGTACGTTATTATGTCCTCGTAATGGGTATGCACCTGCACCAGGACGACGATAGTTACCCGTAACAAGTAGTAAATTTGAAATTGCTGCTGATGTCGTACTCCCTCCTGTATTTTGAGTTACACCCATTCCCCAAAGTATACAAGTACCATCTGCTTCATATACCATACGAGCCATTTCTTTCAGATTTTCTTTCGAAATCCCTGTAATTTTCTCTGTATAGTCCAGCGTATATTTTTCTACCATTTTGCTATATTCATCAAAATTCTTTACGTTTTCAGCTATGAACTTTTTATCATGCCAATCTTGATCAATAATATATTTTGTAATACCAGCAAGCCATACGTAATCCGTTCCTTGGCTCGGATGAATAAATAAATCCGCACGCTCTGCCATTTCATGTTTACGAAGGTCTGCTACAATCAGTTTTTGCTCGTGTAATTTATGAGCACGTTTTACTCTCGTAGCAAGTACAGGATGTCCTTCTGTTGGATTCGCACCAACGATAATAACAAGACCTGCTTCAGCTATATCTTTCACTGTTCCAGCATCCCCACCCATACCGACAGTTTTAAATAAACCGTCTGTCGCTGGAGATTGACAGTAACGAGAACAATTGTCCACATTATTCGTGCCATATATTTGTCGAGCTAGTTTTTGCATAAGATAGTTTTCTTCATTCGTTACTTTCGAAGAAGAAATAAATCCAAATGCATCGCTGCCGTATTCAGATTTAATATGCTGCATATTAGATGCAACAACTTCAAGAGCCTCTTCCCAAGTGGCTTCAACAAACATATCTCCTTGACGAATTAATGGCTTTGTAATACGATCTTCACTATTTACAAAGTCCCATCCAAATTTACCTTTTACACATGTGGAAATGCCATTAACTGGTGCATCTGAAACAGGTTGCACTTTTAATATATGGCGATCTTTCGTCCATACTTCGAATGAACAACCGACACCACAAAATGTACAAACAGTTTTTGTTTTATTAACTTTCGTCTTACGCATTGCAGCCTCTACTTCTGAAACCGCTAAAATACTACTATATCCAGGCTCTACATCCTTTACAAAATCAATCATTGGATCTAACACATCTGGTTTTAATCCTGTCATGAATCCAGCTTCACCTAGCATTGTTTTTTCCATTAACGCATTACACGGACATACTGTTACACACTGCCCACAACTCACACAAGATGAGTCATTTATACTTACACCATTGTCCCATATAACACGCGGACGATCTAAGCTCCAGTCTATCGATATAGTTTCATTAACCTGTAAGTTTTGACATACTTCTACACACTGTCCACAAGCAATACATTGATTTGGATCATATCGATAAAACGGATGTGACATATCCACTTCACAAGCACTTACTTTCGGCTCATACGGATATTTCTGCTCTTCAATTCCCATCATATGTACTGTATTATGGACTTTACAGTTACCGTTATTGTTATCACATACGGTACAATACAATAAGTGGTTTTCTAATATTCGGTCCATCGCCTCAGTCTGCGCCTCTTTTGCACGCTGTGACTGTCTTTCGATATGCATACCGTTCTCGAGCTTCGTTGAACAAGCACGCATTAACTTCCCATCTACTTCTACAATACACGTATCACAAGTTTGAATTGGATCTACTTCTGGTACATGACAAATTTGAGGATGTTCCAAATTACTCTCATTAAATAATTGTAGTATTGTCTTTTCACCTGATGCTGAAAATTCTTCACCATCTACGGTTACACGGACTGTCTGTTCTGCCATAGTTTCCCCTCTCCTTACAACCAACTGTACAATACAATTATGAATCCGTTTTCAAAATCGCATTACTGTACATATTTTTGAAACGCTCTGCCCAAATACTTTTCTTATGAAGTCGATTCTAGATGTTATAAGGTATAACTACGAAAGCTTGAAAATATCACTATTCTACAGTTCTATTATATCGTACATATACAATAATAACCAAAATAATCTGAGATCTTCTTGCTAATAGGTGTTTTTTATTTTCCCATTGTTTTATGATAAATATGGGAGAGAAATACATATAAAAGGGGAATTTAATATGGGGCCAACGCAAGAAACTTCTACAATTGTACGCTATCAATCTGGTACATTTTCAAAACAACTTGATGAGATTGTTACAGAAACTCCTATTACTATTAAATTAAATGGTGAAGAATATGTAACAGTCGTATGCACACCAAATTATATTGAGGATATGGTAATTGGTTTTTTAATTTCTGAAGGAATTATTTCTTCCTATAAAGATGTCGAAGAACTATGGGTTCAAAAAGATAACGGAATTGTCCATGTAACATCATCAAAAGTAAATCCACTCTATCAAACTTTATATAATAAACGATACATCACTTCTTGCTGTGGAAAAGGTAGACAAGGTTTTATTTTCGTAAACGACGCAGCAAAAGCAAAAGATTTACATGATATACATGTAAAAATTACTCCTGAAGAATGCTTTTACTTAATGAATACTTTACAACAATCTTCCACTACCTTTCGCCAAACCGGCGGTGTTCACAATACCGCCCTATGTGATCGAAACAATATCCTCCTATCAAGAATGGATATTGGAAGACATAATGCATTAGATAAAATATACGGTCATTGTTTGCGCAACGATATATCTGTTAAAGGAAAAATCATCGCATTTAGCGGGCGTATTTCATCCGAAATTTTACTCAAAGTCTCAAAAATCGGATGTGAAATTGTTCTATCTAAATCCGCTCCAACAAAACTAGCATTGCAACTCGCTCACGATTTAGGCATTACAGTCGTAGGGTTTATTAGAAATGAATCCTGCAATATTTACACACATCCACATCGAATTGATGGTTATCAATCGGATAACTAAAATAACTCCTCGATCGAGGAGTTATTTTAGTTATAAAAATGTAATATATTAAACGCTTGAATAGTTAATAAAGTTAATATATAATTTCATTACATATTAAAAAACCAAACATTGTAGCATATATCTTTTCATTCTTTTACAAATTAAAAGAGACTGCTAACAAAACGCATACACAATCTTATAAAAGTAATGGATTTATTTGAAATCCACCAGGGAGGTTACAACGATGGAAATTCGCTTATTAACAACAGAGGACGCAGAAATATATTTAAAAGTTTGTATGGAAGGTTTAACGAAGAACCCGGAAGCTTTTAGCTCTTCTTATGAAGATGTTCTTAAACATGAAGATCCTGTAGCTGCTATGGCAAAACGATTAAGCAATCCGGATAAGTATACTCTAGGTGCCTTCAAAGATAACGAGTTAATTGGTATCGCTACTTTAGAAACAAAACCTTTTATTAAACAAGAACATAAAGCAAAAATCGGTTCCGTTTTTGTTTCCCCAAAAGCGCGTGGCCTTGGAGCAGGACGAGCTCTAATTAAATCAATTATTGAAAATGCCGATACATTACATGTAGAACAACTTATGCTTGATGTTGTAGTTGGTAACGCTGGTGCCAAAAAATTATATGAATCATTAGGTTTCCAAACTTACGGCGTACAAGAACGTTCATTAAAACATAACGGTCAATACTGGGACGAGGAACATATGGTTCTGTTCTTAAATGATTAATACTTCAATATAAAGTGAAACTTTACTCAGTGGGGGATTTTCCCAAAAGCATCTTTTTATTAAAAAAGGTGCTTTTTTCATTACAACAATGTAATCTTCATGTCACCTTTATCGATCGTACCAAACCTTTCCATTCATTATACTAAAAATATAAAGTAAAACTTTACTCAGTGAGGAAATCCATCCTTAACTGATCATGAAATGAACGTATAGCATTCAATTGATATGTAGAGGAGAATGTGACATGAAACAAAACAAACGAGCTATGCTTTTAATATTTACTACAGCAATTGTAACTTCTGGGTTAGCAATTTTACCTTGGTTTATTATATAGAACGATTCCCCTAATAATGAAAAAAGCTTATTGCTCCTTAAGAAGCAATAAGCTTTTTTTATATTATAAAATCCCCAAAATTTTATTTACACAACTTATAATAATAACCATAGATACGGCAATGCACATGACAACCGTATTACGATCTTGCTTTTCTTTTTTTGAAATTTCTTCTTTTGGATTCATGTGTATGGTCTCCTTTTAAAAAAAGTGTGAGATAGGAAATTTTTCTTATCCGATGCGAGGTGAATACGAAAACCCTCTCTATCTCACATACACAATAGAATGGAATTGTCATTTTATAAATAAAATGACATGACGTTATGTCGCAACATAGGGTATTTTGTGTCGCTACGTTTTCTATTATAAAAAATAGTTGTGCAAAACTAGTGCATTTTTTATGTCAATTACTCTGAGCGAAAAAATAACTCTTCCACTCAATCACATAAAAAGAGTTTTTTATTCTTTTCATGTAAACTATACAAGTAGAATGAACAGTTTGGGGTGCACAAGATTATGGTAAAAATTTTATTAGTAGACGATGAAGAACGCATGTTACGATTATTAGATCTGTTCTTAAGTCCTCGTGGCTATTTTTGTATGAAAGCTACCTCTGGCCTTGAAGCACTAAAGTTAATAGAACAAAAAGACTTCGATATTATTTTGTTAGATGTTATGATGCCGAATATGGATGGATGGGATGCTTGCTATCAAATTCGTCAAATTTCCAACGTTCCAATTATTATGCTAACAGCCCGCAATCAAAGTTACGATATGGTGAAAGGTCTCACTATGGGCGCAGATGACTATATTACAAAACCATTTGATGAGCATGTATTAGTCGCAAGAATCGAAGCTATATTACGTCGTACAAAGAAAGATGGATTTGTCAGCTTCAATGGTATTGAGTGGGATAAAACAAAACATACTGTCACAGTTCATGATGAAAAAATCTCCCTGACACCTATCGAGTTTTCGTTACTTGGACTATTTTTACAAAATACAAACCGTGCTTATAGCCGAGATGATTTAATCGAAAAAATTTGGGGTTATGAAACAGACATTGAATATAGAACAATCGATTCACATATTCGTAATATCCGCGATAAATTACGCAAAAAAGGATTTCCTGTTGAAGATTACTTAGAAACTGTCTATAAAGTCGGATATAAATGGAAAAGTGAATAATTACTTCGGTCAGTGGACAATAGTATACCACTGACCCTTTATATGAAATAAGGTATGGTGAGAAAATGAGTAAACTTTCACTTAAAGTTGGGACATACTTTTTAATATTAGCTTTATGTATTGAAACAATTGCTTTTGTATCTTTTTACAAAAGCATTTCAACAATGCGCATTGAGGAAGAAACACTTGCTCTTTTAGAGAAAGGAAATCGCTATAGTAAAATTATTAAAAAACGCGCGAAGTGGGATGTATATTCTAAAGAAAAGAAACTCATGGAAAGCGCTGAACACAGTAAACGGCCTAAACGTGCTATGTACCCCGAGTTTGATATCAACACTGCGGCTGAACACTTAGTTGAATCAGAATTAATTGCTAACTCTGATATAGCTATCATTATAACGGACAATAACGGCAAAATTATTTCTACCTCAGAACCTGTAACAAAAGAAATGCAAAAACAACTTACTTGTAAAACAGAGACTATCCCAGAAGGTGGATTAATCAATGAAAAAAACTGGAAAAAATCAAAATTCATCTCAACAGTAAGCCCGCTGGAACTTCAAGGATTTCAAGGTAAGTTGTATATGTTATTAAAGACATCTTTCTTAGAAAATATGTTACTTAAACTCATGAATCAATTTCTTATCATTAGTGTTTTGACAATTATTTTAACGACTATTTCTGTCTTTGTTTTTTCTCGTGTTATTACAGAACCGCTTATAAAAATGAAGAGGGCAACAGAAAAAATGTCAAAATTAAATACACCAATTCAATTAGGTATTAAACGGAATGATGAACTTGGAAGTTTAGCAAAAACGATTGAAGATTTATCTAGTGAACTGACTTATATGAAAAAAGAACGCAATGAATTTCTCGCTAGTGTTGCCCATGAGCTATTAACTCCATTGACCTATATGAAAGGTTATGCGAAGGTAGCAAAGAGAGACTCTTTAACGAAAGAAGAGCGTGAAGAATACTTACAAATCATTGAGGATGAAACAGATAGTGTAACTGATCTCGTCCAAGATTTATTTATGCTAGTGCAATTAGAACAACATCAGTTTGTTATAAAAAAACAAAAAGTTATTCTTCAACCATTTTTAGAACGAATGGTTGAAAAAACAAAAACAACATTAACTAACAAACAAATGCAACTCCATGTATATTGCAAAGATGATTTAGAAGTTTGCATAGACGAAAGACGTATGGAACAAGTTATGTTAAATTTATTACACAATGCTTATCAACATTCGCCAGAAAACACATCTATTACGATACGTGTACTCGCGAAAACAGATTCTTTTACAATAAGTGTAGATGATGAAGGAGAAGGTATTCCCGAAGAAGATATCCCCCATATTTTTGATCGTTTTTATCGTGTTGATAAATCCAGAACAAGAGCTACTGGCGGAAAAGGTATCGGGTTAGCTGTTGCAAAAGAAATTGTAGAATTGCATAACGGTTCCATTCTAGTAACAAGCCAATTAGGAGCAGGAACAAACTTTATAATTGAGCTACCTTTTGAATAAGATGCGTGTGAAAACACCAGTAGTAGTAAACACTACTGGTGTTATTTTGTCATAAAATCAGCTCATATAAGCTAAGCTTTTGAAATTATTCTTATTTCAATATAAAATAAAGGTACATTTGTCAAAGATTTGGAGGGTGATACAATTGGATATCCATGTATTAACAAAAGACGAAGCTGAAATTTACTTAGAACTTCGTGTAGAAGGATTAAAGCAAAATCCTGAAGCTTTCAGCTCTTCTTATGAAGATATTATTAATAAAGAGTGTGCGATTGAATATAAAGCACAAAAATTAGCACAAGATGAAAACTATACGCTAGGTGCATTTAAAGATGGACAATTAATCGGGGTTGCAACACTGGAAACGAAACCATATGTAAAACAAGAACATAAAGCTAAAATCGGTTCTGTATATGTGTCTCCAAAAGCACGCGGACTTGGAGCAGGAAAAGCACTTATTAAAGAATGTCTTGAACTTGCTAAATCTTTAGAAGTAGAACAAGTTATGCTTGATGTTGTTGTTGGCAACGATGGAGCAAAAAAACTTTATGAATCATTAGGATTTAAAACATTCGGTGTACAAGAACGTTCATTAAAATATAACGGACAATATTGGGACGAAGAGCATATGGTCTTATTCTTAGATGAAAATAAATAACAAAAAACATCCTCTCTTATATGAGGATGTTTTTTACTTTCTTCTAAACCACGCTGTATTTAATAGTTGAATCGCTTTCGCAATTTCTTCTTCTGATAAAATCGCAAACCCAAGTAAAACTACATTTTCAGGTGCAGTACCATCTTTATAGTACGTAGAAACAGGATATATTTTAATACTATATTTTGCAGCTTCTTTAATTAGTTCTTCTTCTCGCATTCCATTATGCACTTTTAATAAAATGTGTAATCCCGAATCTTCCCCTATCACTTCAACACGATTAGAGAAATACTTCTCTATTTCAAAAACAAGTCGATCCCTCTTTTTCCGGTAGACGACACGCATTTTATGAATATGTTTTTCCCAATAGCCTTCATTTAAAAACCTTCTTATCACTTCTTGGTCCATCCTTGAAACACTTTGTGTATAAAATAAATATTGCTGTTGATACTTTTTAATTAATTTCTTCGGCAACACCATATAACTCATCCGTAGCGATGGCAATAATGCTTTAGATAGCGTCCCCATATAAATAACTTTCCCCTCTGTATCTAACCCTTGCAGCGCCGGTATAGGCTTTCCAGAATAGCGAAATTCACTATCATAATCATCTTCAATAATATACCTACTCTCTTCTTTCTTTGCCCATTGTAAAAGCTGCATCCTTCTCGTAATGGGCATAATCATTCCATACGGAAACTGATGGGAAGGTGTAACAAATACAACATTCGCATTGCTATTTTCTAAATCTGCAATACAAATTCCATCTCTATCTAAAGATAACATTTGGACTCTTGCTTCTCCCTGTTCAAAAACAACCATCTTCCTATGATACCCTGGGTTTTCAACTGCATAATTGCTTCCCTTTAACAATTGAAACAATAGTTTCACTAATATTTGTGTTCCCGCTCCTAATACAATTTGACTAGCTGAACAACGCACACCTCTAGATTCATACAAATAATTCGTAATCTCTTCTCTTAAGCTCGCTTCCCCTTGAGGGTGTCCTAGAAAGAGAAGTTCGTTATTATGCGGCTGCCATACTTCATTTACAATTTTCCGATACATATTGAATGGAAAAGCATTTGTATCAATTCCTGTTTGTGTAAAGTCAAATTTATAACTCTTCTCCTGAAACGGTACTTCTTCTATTCTCTCTCCGCTATCCTCTACATGAACCATTTGCTCAATCTTGCATACAAAATAACCTTTTCTCGATATCGACTCAATATAACCTTCTGCAAGTAATTGTTCGTACGCTGCCTCTACTGTATTTTTACTTACTTGTAAATGTATCGCTAACTTTCGCTTAGCCGGTAATTTCGTAAAAGGGACAATCGTTCCATCTTTAATCTCTTTTTTTATATACTCATACAATTGCACATACAATGCTATTTTACTTTTCGTATTTAAATTAGGCGTTAATTCTAACATAATATCTGACCCCTTAATAAAACTAAAATCTGATACTTTTTACAGTGCCAGAAGTTATATATAATTCCTTTTATCATGTCACACATAAAAAATCAAATACTCGAGAGGAGATGCATGATCATGAACAAAAGTAGACGGATTGGACTCATTATGATTATTACAGGAGCTACCTTATGGGGATTATCTGGCCCGATGATTCAGTGGCTATTTCAACATACTAACGTATCATCAATCGATTTTTTAACAATTCGCTTGTTGCTTGCTGGAATATTTATTTTATTTTTCTTACTTATAAAGAAACAAAATATTTTTCAAATTTGGAAACACCCTAGATATGCTATACAACTTATTATTTTCTCTATTCTGGGCATGCTCGGTGCGCAATACGCCTTTATCGAAACGGTTCATATTAGTAACGCGGTCACAGCGACATTATTTCAATTTCTTGGTCCTGTTCTTATTACTATTTATGTTGCATTTGAGCAAAGAAAATTCCCTGCTTCTATGCAACTACTCGCAATTATAACTGCGCTAACGGGGACGTACTTTATTATTACAAACGGTTCAATTGAAAATATCGTTTTATCGAAAGAAGCCATTATTTTTGGCCTATTAACAGCAATTGGATTTGCATTTTATACCCTTCATCCAGCTTCTCTTATTAAAGAATGCGGTACAACTGTAGTAATTGGCTGGGGGATGTTAATCGGTGGCATCGCCCTGCTTATTTGTAATCGCTCGTTTGGATGGAATCAGCTTTCACAAACTTTTACACCAAAAACCTTTTCTATGCTTATTCTTATCATCATAAGTGGCACTCTTTCTTTCCTCCTTTATATCGGTAGTCTGAAATATTTAGCAGCTACAGAAACAAGCATTTTATCTAGCATTGAACCGCTAGTAGCTGCCATCGTTTCAATCACTTGGCTAAATCAACCCTTTGGATCCTATCAATTATTAGGCGGCGTATGTATCGTTCTTTCGGTTATTTTCTTAACAATGCCTCAAAAAGAGAGAGAACCCACCTTTTCAACTGAGCAAATATAAAAAATGTCAAAAGAGGTCGTACAAAACTTACGGCCTCTTTTAACGTTTTAAAGGAATTGTCCCGCCTTCTAGCAAATACAATTACACTAACAATAAAAATTAGGAGTGTGGCACCATGAAAAAAATCGGAACTATGCTACTTTTCTCCTTTCTCATTACTGGCTGTGCGCAAGTGCAACCCGATTCAAATGTACCTAAAAAAGAAATACTAGAAACGTCATCCTCTCAAATTAACGCACCTTCCTTTTTTCATCTTAGTGTTTTAAAAGATGTAAATTGGGAAGAAGCCCCATCCTTCGTAGAAGGAAAAATACCGTTAAAAGGTATCGAAGAAAAAATCGCAATGGCTGATAGCCCTATTATCGCAAATGAACAAAATGAAATAATGTGGTACTTTCTAGATCCTGAAATGCCAACAGGAAAATTATCTATTATTGCGCTAAAACAAGGATCTGTAACTCCAACACAAGTACTCTTTCAACAAGAAACTTCCAAACAAACTTGGACTGCTTCAAATACAATCGATTCTACTACAAACGAACTCCCTCTCACTATGTCACTACCTTCATCTGGATTATGGGTATTAAATATATATGTGAATGAAAAATATTATGATCAGTTTGTAATTACTGCTGAGTAAGTTAATAAAACTAATATACTTCCTTGCACCCACTGAATTTTGAGCGGGAGTCTTACTGCCAGCAAATAACGAGATGAATAGTGGAGGAACATCAATAATTCTACACTTCTTCATTATTTTAATTTCTTACCTCAAAAAAGCAGTGCCTTTTTAGGCACTGCTTTTAACTATTAATAACTTGGCATTTTCGTAATCTGTGCCACTCCTGAATCAATGGCTGCTTTTGCTACTGCTTCTGCAACACTCGGAACAACTCTTTTATCTAATGGATTCGGGATTACATAATTCGCATTACGTTCTTCGTCCGCAATGATGTTAGCGATCCCATATGCTGCCGCTAATTTCATCTCTTCTGTAATATCAGTCGCGCGCACATCTAACGCACCGCGGAATATTCCTGGGAACGCCAATACATTATTTACTTGATTCGCATAATCCGAGCGCCCGGTTCCTACTACAGCTGCCCCAGCCTCTAATGCATCCTCAGGGAAGATTTCTGGAACTGGATTCGCCATTGCAAACACAATTGCTTTCTCATTCATCGTCTGTACAAGTTCTTTCGTTAATACGTTAGGTGCAGATACACCGATAAAGATATCAGCCTGATGAATCGCTTCTTTTAACGTTCCACGCACATGTTCTCGATTTGTCTTTTTTGAAACTTCAATTTGTGCTTCGTTCATCCATGCTTCACCTTCACAAACAATACCTTCTAAGCTAACTAACGTAATGTGCTTTGCACCAGCCTTTAATAATAATTTTCCAATTGCAATTCCTGCCGAACCCGCACCGTTAATAACAATTTTCACATTATCCATTTGTTTGCTAACAACTTTTAATGCATTAATAACAGCTGCTAAGACGACAATAGCTGTTCCATGTTGATCATCATGGAATACAGGAATATTCGTTTCTTCTTTTAATCTTTTTTCAATTTCAAAACAACGCGGTGCTGCAATATCTTCTAAATTGATTCCTGCAAACGTAGGCTCTAAATTTTTCACAAGGGTAACGATTTCATCCACATCCGTTGTTCCTAAACATAACGGGAAAGCATCTACATTCGCAAATTTTTTAAATAATATACTTTTCCCTTCCATAACAGGCATAGCCGCTTTCGGTCCAATGTTTCCTAAACCGAGTACCGCTGTTCCATCTGAGACAACTGCAACCATATTACCACGTGCTGTATAGTCATACACTGTTTCTTCATCCGCCGCAATTGCTTTACAGGACTCCGCTACACCTGGTGTATATGTCAGGCTTAAATCATCCGCTGAATTTACTTCTACCTTACTTGTAATCTCAATTTTCCCTACTAACTCTTTATGTAATAACAATGATCTTTCATTAATTTGATTTTCTAACATACTTATAATCTCCCCTTAATTTGACAAGCTAGCTATATGAATATAGCTAGCTTGTTTGATCATGAAAACATTTTTAATAAAATTGTCGCCGTTACAACCATTGCTGCCCCGCCTAAACGTGTTGAAATTTGCGCAAACGGCATTAATTCCATACGATTTGAAGCTGATAAAATAGCAACATCTCCAGTTCCACCTAAACCACTATGGCATCCCGTTACAATTGCTGATTCAACTGGATACATTTTCATCACTTTCCCTACAAGAAAACCTGATGCTACCATTGTAAGAACAACTGATGCGCACACAACAACATATCCTACTGAAAGAACTGCTGCTACGTCTTTTAGCGGAATATATAGCAATCCTAGTCCAACCATTAACGGCCAAGTTAAATTCTTTGAAATAAATTTATATAAATGGAATGCTCCTTGCTCCATTTTTGCTGGCATTAATTTAAAGTATTTCACAAGTGCTGCTGAGAAAATCATAATGATTGCCCCAGGAATACCGATGAACTTAGAAGCAAATCCTCCGAAGATGAAGAACGTACACGCAATTAATAAACCTGCTCCCATTAATGAGAAGTCAATTGGCTTCTCTGTATTTTGTTCTTTTAATAACTCTGCTTGATTGTCTGTTTTCACTAATACACCGTTACCACTAAGCTCCGGTTTCTTCTCACCTAAACGCTTCATATATCCTGCACTCACGATTGCGAACATATTTCCAATAATAGCCGCTGGAATAAGTTGTGATACAAACGTTGCTGATGATTCATTTAAAATATCACTATAAGCTAGCGATAATGGTAAAATCCCTTCCCCAATACCACCACTCACAATTGGTACGATGATGAAGAAGAATGTTTGCTTCATTTCAAATCCAAATAGTGAACCGACCAATAATCCTACTGCTACAGAAGCTAACGTCCCTACTACTAAAGGTATAAACATACGAACGAAACCTTGTACTAATACTTTACGATTCATTCCTAAAATACTTCCGACTACTAAACAAGAAATATATAAATATAAAAAGTTCGATTTTTTCATTAACATAGTCGCAGCTTCCATTGAAGCTGGATTCATCCAGTTAAAAAATACAAGTAATGATGGAACAAATAATGAAAGTATTGCCGGACCGCCGATATTTTTTAAAATTGGAATTCTCATTCCAATGTCGCCTAAGAAAATACCCATGATCATAATAACTGCAAATCCACCAATCATATCTGCTGGCAATTTATTATATACAGATGCCCCATAAATAATAGCAGCCAATACTACATATAACGGTAAAGGTATAACACCGATTTTTACATTCATAATTTTAGAAGCGAAAGATTCTCTTTGTACTTCATTTTCTCCAGAAAATGATACCGCTTCCACATTCTTTTGAATTCCCATATGGCACCTCCTTGTTTTCTTAATAACAATATTAAAACGCTTTCAATAGTAAAAATAGTTTTTGTAAGTTTTGTAATTGATTTTGTAATTAAAAAAAGTATAAGCGACTTATAATAAGTCGCTTATACGTAAAACTCTATTTTATTTTGGTCAATACATCTTAATTTACTCACTGGTCTTCCTACATGTTGATACACCATTTCGTTTTCTAATACTCCAATTTCAGTCAAAAACATTACATACTTTCGAATAGAAACCCTTGAAACACCAACTAATTGCGCCATTTCCTCTGTTGTAAATGCTCGTCCATTCAGCGACTCAATCTTCTGCCAAATTAATTGCATCGTTTGCTTCGTTAATCCTTTCGGAAGCTCTTTAGTGACAGTAGGCTCTCTTTTTTCTTTTTGCAAAATTAACGAATCTAATTCCGATTGACTAATTTTTTGTTGTTCTTTCATGAAAGTAAGCTTTTCTCGATATATAGTTAACGCCTTTTTAAATCGTTCAAATGTAAATGGTTTAATTAAATAATCTACTACACCATATTGTAATGCTTTTTTAATGCTCCCCATATCATGTACAGCTGAAATCATCATAATATCGATTTCTTTTTCTTGGTTCCGAATATACATTAAAAGCTCAAATCCAGTCTCTTCAGGCATAAAAATATCAAGTAATACTAAATCTACTCGTGATTCCTCTAATACTTCTATCGCTTCTTTAACGGAGTTAACTGCTTGAACAAGTTCAAACCCTCCTACTTGCTCTAAATAATGCGTATTTAACATTGCTACCATCGGGTCATCTTCTACAATTAAAACTTTAATCATATTTGCCTCTCATCCCTACCTTTAGGTATTTCAATTGTTATCGTTGTTCCCTTTCCTACTAATGAATGCATATGAATTTCCCCATTTATTCGCTGTATACTTTCTTTTACAAGATACAAACCATAACCACGGTTATCTCCCTTTGTGGAATAACCTTTCGTAAATAATGCCCCTATTTCTTCTTCTGGTATACCTTTCCCCGTATCTTGTACTGTAATGATTAATGTATCCCCATATTGTATCTCAAGTTCAACTTGCTTCTTTTCACAATTCGTCACTGCCTCTAATGCATTATCAATTAAATTTCCGACAATCGTAATTAGTTCATGAATAATACTTTCATCATCTATTTCCGGCATGTAAGAATCTTCACTTATGATTAATTTTATATTTTTCTCTCTAGCATAGCTAAGTTTCCCAAGTAAAAAACCAGCAAATACTGGACTTTTTATTCTCTCCATAACCCCACCAATTTCATATTGATGCTCTGATACCATACCGCTTATATATTTCTGTAATTCTTCATACTGCTTCATGTGTGTAAGTCCTAATACGACATGCATTTTATTCATAAATTCATGCGATTGTGCCCGTAATGCTTCCGCATATAGTCTAATACCAGTTAATTCTTCTGCTAATTTTCTAACCTCTGTTTTATCACGAAATGTTGCAATTGCACCAACTATTTCTCCTTTTACATATAAAGGAACACGATTCGTCACAATCGTAATTCCATAAATATTTTGTTCTTCGTTTAATTGTACCTCTCCCGTTTGTAATACTTCTTTTATACGTGAATTAGGCATATACAACTCAACATCTTTACCGATAAAATCTTCTTCAAGTCCACTTTTCTTAAACAATCGTTTTGCCTCATTATTTATTAAAGTTACATTAGCTTCTTTATCTACAGCAATAATACCTTCCTTTACAGATTGTAGCATCGTATTTCTTTCTTCAAGAATTTTCGCTATCCTGTGAGGTTCAAGACCAAATAAACTTTTCTTTATATGTCTAGCTAATAATATTGCTCCTATAATTCCGACTAGTACTCCAACTCCGACACCAATGTAAATGATATATCTACTTTCCTTAACTCTCTCTTTTACATTATCTGCTGAAATACCAACGGCCACCGCTCCAAGTTGTTCACCTGTTTCAGAAAATACAGGTACAAACACTCGCATTGAAATACCTAAAGTTCCTTCTGCCAGCGATACATGTTCCTTTCCTTTCAATGCAGGCCCTTCATCTCCCCCAATAAAATGATGGCCTATTTTTTGAGGATTTGGATGTGATTTTCTTATTCCATTCATGTCCATAACTACAATAAATTGAACACCTGTGTTTTTTAATATTCTATTTGTATACGTTTGGATTGCAGAAGTATCTGCTTTCCCAATCAAACCATCGATTACAATTGAATCATTCGCCACAATGTGTGCAATTGTTTTTGCTTTCTCTGCTTGGCTATCCTCCGTCGTCCGTTCTACATTATGACTAATTAATATATCTGTCACAAGTAAAGAAAAAATTACAACTGTACAAACTAACAATGTAATCGTTTTCCATAAATTCCATAGTCTTTTTCTTTTTTTCATCCCGTTAATGACTCCCCTAATTGCTGAATAGAAAAATAAGTAAGGTGAAAATAATATCACCTTACTTATCTGCTGTTATTATACTTTAAATTTACTAGTCATGGCTTGTAGTTCTTCGGCCATCCCAGCTAAGTTTTGCGAAGCTGAACTAATTTCTTCCATTGAATTCACTTGTTCTTCTGTTGAAGCAGCAACACTTTGCATACTAGCTGTATTTTCTTCTGCAGCCGCTGCAATTTCATCAATAGCATTTGTCACTTCATTTGCATCTCCAGCAATTCTCTTCGTTGTTTCTACCATTTGATTAACTTGAGAAACAATATGTGTAGTAGAACTTAAAATTTCCGTAAAACTTGCTTTCGTTTTTGTTACAACATCAAGGCCTTGTTGAACTTCTCCATTCACATTATCCATCGCCTTAACAGTATGTTCAATATCCGCCTTAATTTCTGCAATTAAATTTGCAATCTCTCCAGATGATTCTCCTGATTGCTCCGCTAATTTTCTAACCTCATCAGCTACAATAGCAAACCCTCGGCCCTGTTCACCTGCTCTTGCCGCTTCAATAGCCGCATTTAAAGCTAATAAGTTCGTTTGAGTAGCGATGTTTTGAATCGCTTCAGAAATAGCTCCTACCTGCTTTGATTTCTCATCAAGAAGTTTAATAATAGCATCTGACTCGGATACCGATCTAGAAATAGACTGCATTTGTTTTGCTGTTTGTTCAACCAATTCTTCCCCTTCTTCAGCTCTTTCTCTCGCATGTAATGAGGAGATAGAAATGGATTCCGCGCTTCCAGTTACATCTTGAATTGCTGTATTTACTTGTTGTAATGTAGCCGCACCTTCTTCAACACCTTGACTTTGTGATTCAGCCCCACCTGATACTTGTTCCATTGCAATTGTAATTTGATCTGTCGCATCATTTGCTTGCTGTACGCTCGCTGTTAACTCTTCAGCCGATGCAGCGACATGTTCTGCTGAAAAACTAATTTGAGTAATCACATCTTGTAAAGAAGCAGACATTTCATTAAATGAATTCCCTAATTTCCCTATGTCATCCTTGGAATGGATTGTAATTTTCTCTGTCAAATCTCCCTTACTAATTTTATGTGCCGAGTCAGCTATTTTTCTTAATGGTCTTGTAATAGACTTTGTAATGAAATAAATTAATACACTACCACATACAATAGCGATAGCAATGACAATCAAAGTCTTATAAAACACTGGATTCGCAGCTTGAGTAATTTCTTCGTCGAACATAACTCCAACTACTTTCCATCCTGTTTTCTCATTTGTTGCAAAGATTAAATTCTTTTTATCACCTTGTTCTGTATAAGACACATTTCCTTGTTTTTCTTCATAAATTGGTTTAATCCACGGATCAGTAACTTTTGCACCTGGTTTTCTAGATGGATGACTAACAATTTGCTTATTTTGATCTAGAATAACTGCATAACCTTTTTCACCAATGTTAATCATTTTGGAAATTTTTAAGATGTTATCTAAATTTAAGTTAATTCCTATAACACCTTTACCATCTTTTACTTCTTTAGCAATTGTCACTACCATATTTTTAGTAGATGCTGATTGATATGGTGCAGTAACAATTACTTTCCCTTTATTTTCATGTGCTTCTTTATACCAAGATCTATCTGTTGGATTATACCCATCAGCCATTTGGATAAATGGTTCTCTTATAAACTTTCCCGTCTGTGTTCCAATATAAATACCTTCTACTTCTGGATGGAGTTTTATATATTGAGCTAACTTCGTTCTTACTATTTCTTCTTGTCCGTTTGGATATGTATCCTCTGTTAAGACGTCTGCAAAGTATGCTGCATCAACAAATTTCTCTTCTATATTTTGAGAAATAACAGTATTTAAAATCGAAATGTTTTCCTTTGCTTTACCTGTAATTTGTTGTTCAAAATTTGTTTTGGCAGTTTGATATGAAACACCACCGATAATAAGTCCTGGTATAGTTAAAATAAGAAAAAATGAAATGATTAATTTTTTCTTGATACTCATACATTTAACCCAGTTAAATATTTTTTGCATAATAAGCCTCCTTTATGTAATGTGAATACTTGTGTAATTTTATACAATTAACATATATAAAACAATATATAATGATAACATGTATTTTTTTTGTCAATTATGCGTTTTTTCATATTCACTACTTCTAAAGATTTAATCATAAAAAATAAGAGAACTTCAGCTTATATAATAAGCTGAAGTTCTCTTATTTCTTAACAAAAACTTCCCTTACAATTCTTTACATCTATTTCTTTACTAATTCATTTAGAGCTTTTCACATAACTAATTGCCTGACTCCCCATTTGTACCCATGCCTCTTCAAAGTTTTCTCTTGGCACTTTTACATCTAGGCTATCCTCGAGAGGATCTCGAATATATACAAATTCCTTATCATATCCAATAAGCACTACACAATGTTCATTATACGTAATAGAAACATCTCCACTATTTGTTTCCCATGTAGTAAATTCATCTTCATCTAATGGCTCAAATGTTGCATTTGTAATCATGACTACCGGCTGTCCTGATTTTACACTCTTATAAAGTTCTTCTATACTCTTTCCTGTTAAGTCCACAGATTTGTTAGGTAAATACTTTTTCGCTAATTGAAAGAGTGGTCCATGATATACACCATATCCAGATTCAGAAAACGTATAAATATTTCCTACAAATCCTTCATTCGGATTCCCACGTACACCATCTTTCATAAAATCAACTTTCTTTATTTCATTTGCTAATTTCATCTTATCCACTGTAATACCTGCGTATTGTAACATCATCGCTAAGCTCGTCACTTCACAGCCTCTATCTAACTCTGGTAATTGCTGAATTAAAGGAACATTTGATAAGATAATCTTTTCATCATTATTACTAAATTCCGCTTCTTTTCCATTTTGTATATTGAAGAATGTTAACTTCTCCATATACTTTGTAATTCCATTTGTATATACATTCCATACTGCTATAGATAGTAATACTATACATATATACCACTTAAACCTCCGTATCACTCTCACGCCCTTTTTAGTTCGTTAAATAAGAATAAAACGCGTCAGCATCCGTTCGAATCACCGGTATAAAATTTAGTTCTTTTCCTTTTTCAGGCTGATTCTTTTTTATTTTTTCTGCTAATTCTTGAACGTTCATATTCATTTTGTCCATATTAAGCTCATCCGCCATTTGTAGCACTTTTTGTTCATTAATTTCGCTTAATACTTGATATATATCTTTACCATACAAATCAATATGATAATTTTTTGCTTCTTCCTGCACTTTTTTTTCGTACACTTCTTGCGCTAACGCTTCTATCTCTTTTCCTTTTTGTGAAATACCTAACTTCCCTGCTTCCTCTCTTACTTTCGTTCCGTAGATTTCTTCCGCAATGTCCTCTATTTCTTTTCCATTTGTCGAAATACCTAATTTACCCGCTTCATCATTAATTTTAATCGTATTAATTTGAGTAATTAAATTTACAATAGATGTATTTTCTATAGATATGCCTAACTTTAACGCTTCTTGCTTCACTTTTGTTTCATAGATTTCTTCTGTAAGAGTTCCAACATCTTTTCCTTCAATTGAAATGCCTAACTGTTCTGCTTCCCTTCCTACTTCTGTTTCATGGATTTCTTTTTCTAGCGTAATTTGTTCTTTTCCTTCCGTTTCAATACCTAGATTCTCCGCCTTTTCTTCTGTATGCACCGCATGTATCTTTCCATTATTTAATTGCTCTTTACTGCGTTGCGTGTAATCTGTCTTTCCTTTTGATGTTTCAGAAGGAGAGGCACCCCCTAGTATGCTTAAGCTCATTACTCCAATAGTGAATACCGTCATCATTTTCTTTTTCAAAATTAATTCCTCCCTCTTACACTTTCTTTTTCATCATTCCCTATACATAATTGAAATAACATTTTGGTCGATATAATCTGCTCAAATACATTTTTATAATCGCTTCTTTATGCGACGAACTTTCTGTATATAATACATGTTATAAATAGTTTCTTAACTTTCCCTTAAAAAAGACGACCTTGTAAAAAACAAGATCGCCTTCTAACTCATATTCTTTGATTTTTAGGTAGGTTCACTTCAAAACAAGTCCCTTCTCCCCATTTGCTCTCTACTGATATTTTCCCGTAATGCTTTTCTACAATCCAATTCGCGATTGAAAGGCCTAATCCCGCTCCTTCTGACGCACTTCTCGCTTTATCTCCTTGATAAAAACGATTAAATAATTTTGGGATGTCCTCATCTTCCACTCCTATCCCGTCATCTTTCACTCGTATACGAATCGAGCTATTCGTTTGCGTACAATCGATTTGTATATGCCCACCTTCATTCGTATACTTCATCGCATTATCTAACAATATGACCATCATTTGATGGATTCTCTCTCTATCACCCATAAATGATACGTCATGCTCCACTTTCAATATCATCTCTTTTTCTTGATAGGAAGCAATTTCCTTATATGGATCTACTATCTCTTCTAACAATTTATCCATTTCAAATATTTTCTTATCCATCTCAATTTGATTAGAATCAGAACGTGCTAGCAATAATAAATTACTAACGAGTTTCGATAACCGCCTACATTCTTTTGAAATTGTAGAGATATCCATTGCTTTTTCTTCTATCGTAGCGGATGGGGATTGGAATAACACATCCGTCTTTGATTGAATGACTGCAAGTGGCGTTCTTAATTCATGTGATGCATCAGAAACAAACTGTTGCTGTTTTTCCCATGAATTTTGAATGGGTACGAGTGCTCTACCAGCTAAGAAAAAGCCAATTCCTATTGCACATAGACTTCCTATGCTACAGCCAATAACGAGAATTAAAAATAAAGTATTTAGCATCTCTTCTTCAGCTGTTATATCGCGTACGATTTGAACTATTTTTCCATCTTGTTGAAATGCAAACGTTCTAAAATATAGCCCTTGCACTTCTATATCTTGCAAAGAACCTGACTTTTTTGGAGCAAACATTTCTAAGTTTTCTTCAAAAATAAGACGGAATTTTGGATTTCCCGTGCCTATCTCCACAGTTTTTCCACTCCAAGTTAACTTCATTATCCTAGGATCCCCAATTGGAGGATATCCCCTAATTTTTTTAGTTATTTTTTTATCATCTGAATTTTCTCTATGCTGAACGGCTTTGTCTATCGATGTATCTACTTCACTATAAATACGATTATACGTGTACGAATAAATAATACTACCTAATACGCCTATCAAAATGATAAATACTAATGAGTTCAATATAGTCAATCGAATACGCGTCTTCTGAAACATGCTTCCCTTTTTCATTGTTCTTTTAATATATATCCAATACCTCGAACAGTTTGAATATCTTTCTGATAACCGAATGGCTCTAATTTTTTACGTAAATGATGTACATACACTTCTACAATTGCTACTGTCGTATCTGAATCAAATCCCCAAACACGATCAAAAATTTGTTCACGCATTAAAATCTTTCCGCTATTTTGAACAAGGTACTCTAGAAGCTCATATTGTTTTAATGTTAACTTCATACTTTGTCCATCTACTTGAACGTCTTTATCTTTTCCGAACAGTTCAATCCCTTTATAACGAATAGTCTGCTTTGTTGTTAAACTACCGCTTCGTCGTAATAAAGCACGAATTCTCGCTTTTAACTCTGGAGCCTGAAATGGCTTAACGATATAGTCATCCCCACCAAAGTCCAAGCCTTTCACGCGATCTTCTAAAGAATCTCTCGCTGTCAAAAATAGGACTGGTGTTTCAATCTTTTCATCACGTATTTTTTGAATTACTTCAAAACCGTCCATTTCTGGCATCATCACATCAAGCAAAATGGCGTCATATATATTTTGTAATGCTAGAAATAATCCATCTTCTCCATTCAATGCTGTATCTACTTCAAATTCATCGCGTAATATTTGGACAATAGACTCTAATAAAGAAGCATTATCTTCTACTACGAGTAAGCGCATATTCTCACCTTCCACCATAATGTTCAATCCTATTTATAATTATATTTTAACGTTTTTCTCAATATAAAATTTGAAAGATTTATTATAAAAATTCTTTCTTAAATTTTTCTTAATAAAAAATTGAAAGAAATAAGACTCCCCTTATCTCTTTCAACTTTTTACTACGTATACCTTTTTACTCGGCAATTCTAAACAATTTAGCTGGCCACCATATACAGCACCGCCATCAATCCCTATAATACGATTACTACCAAAATACACGCCGCAATTCTCACTACCATGAAGTGTTTTTGTTTCCGTATGGCCGAATACAACAACCTTTTCGCCACTATATCCATTATGAAACTCATTACGAATCCACATTAACGTATATGGTTCACATTCCGAAACTCGCTTCAATGGCTCAACACCAGCATGTACAAATATATACTCTTCTATTTCAACGTAATGATCTAATTCTTGAATAAACTTTACATGTTCCTTTAAAACATTCGATTGTAAAATTGGTTTTTGGAAGGCTTCTTCATTAACCACAATATCTTTTTCTGCAAATCCATAGCTGTATAAAGTCTTATCTCCACCATTCCTTTTTACCCAATGGTTCCATGAACGTTCCTCATCAGTCGTTAACGCTTTAATCATCATATCTTCATGATTGCCCTTTAGGACGAGGGCTCCCTCTTCTTTTAACTCTTTTACCTTTTCAATTACAGCACGCGCATTGGGACCACGATCTACATAATCCCCTAATAAAATTAATTGATCCTTTCTTGCATCGTATTGAGCTTCTTCCAATAACTGTTCGAACTTTTCTATTTCTCCATGAATATCACTAATAACAAGAATCCTTTTCATATTATCCCCTTCTTTCTAAACCACTCTCTTTCTAATTATAGTTCAAAACAACAGAAATTTCTGAATCCATATTCAAAATCACGTTTCTTACAAATAAAACGATTATCCTTACAACAATGTAAGTCTCTTGTCATCCAATTCGATAGTTACAATTGCTATATTTCCTTATACTAAAAGTAAGAAATGAGACAAAAAACAAGGAGAGATGAGAAATGAAAAAAGTGATGGAAGTTGTAGTAGCAGTGGCAGAGGTTTTCGTAAATGGCAAACAAGTTGCAATGGAGTTAAACAAATAATGAAAAGGACAAGATTCATTCTAGACCCTTTACTCATATAAAAGAGATAAGACTTCTTCATTTTTTTGATCCCTTAT
Source organism: Bacillus cereus group sp. RP37 (assembly GCF_040459695.1). Classification (NCBI taxonomy): domain Bacteria; kingdom Bacillati; phylum Bacillota; class Bacilli; order Caryophanales; family Bacillaceae; genus Bacillus; species Bacillus cereus group sp. RP37. Next base: position 4,819,989 of record NZ_JARVHP010000001.1, read on the forward strand.
CTCCTTGTAAAAAAGCCGTATCCTTTTGGGATACGGCTTTCTCTTATTTTTGACTCGTACGAGCTGAAATACTAATTGCTCTATCTGTTGCTTTTGCAGCTTCATCTAGCGCTTCTTTACTATTCTTTCCGTCATACATTGCTTCTAATGCTTTTACAACCGCATCCCTTGATTCTGGGAATACACTAATTAATGCTCCTTGAGTTGCTGGAGATTGCTTCGTCGCTTGTAATTGTTCTACTGTTACTTTTAACTGTGGATATTTTTCATATTGCTCTTTTACTAATGGTTCATTATATGCATCCGGATTAATAGAGAAATAGCCTGTTGCAGTATGCCATTTTGCTTGTACATCTGACTTCGTTAAATATTTCATAAAGTCCCAAGCACCTTGTTGCGTTTCTTCTGAAACCATATTCGTCATCCATAATGATGCTCCACCAATAACAACGCCATTTTGTTTCGAATCCTCTGGATACGGAATATACGACACACCTACATTAAACTTAGATGCATCAATTAAGTCGCGAACACCAGCTGAAGAATCTAAATACATAGCAACTTGCCCAGACTGGAAAGCGGCACGAATATCATCCCAACTTGCTCCATACTTTCCAAGTGCACCAGCTTTATTTAATTCATCTAACATTCCAAATACTTTTTGTCCTTCTTTACCGTTAAATACCGCTTTCTTTGCAGCATCTTTACGACCATTTTCATTATCTACATATAAAGCGCCTTGTGTCGCTAACAATTCTTCAAAGAACCAACCATAATTTAGCATTGAGAATCCATATTGTTTTACATTTCCGCCTTCTTTAATCGTTAACTTTTTCGCCGCTTCTGTTAATTCCGCATATGTTTGCGGAGCTTTCTCTGGATCTAATCCAGCCTTGGCAAAAGCATCTTTATTATAAATTAATACCGGTGTAGATGAATTAAATGGCATAGAATACATTTTTCCATCAACTGAATAATAATTTGTAATTGCTTTTTCCAACTTTGAAGTATCATACTTATCTTTTTTTATCCAACTATCAATTGGCGTAATCTTTTTGCTATCAATCATATATTTTGTTGTAATTTCACTCGACTGAACAAGAGCTGGCGCTTCTTTCGTAGCAGACATCGTTCTAAATTTTGTTAAAGACTCTTCATATGTCCCTTGAAACTCTGGCTTTATCTCGTATTTATTTTGTGACTTATTATAGTCTGCAACAAGTCCATCTAATACACCTTGTGTTTTTCCACCCATCGCGTGCCAGAAACGAATTACAGTTTTATCCCCATTTTTTTCGACTGGTGCTACTTTTGCCTGCGCTTCAGGTTTCCCCTCCGTTTTACTATTTGAACAAGCGGCACTAGATAATGCCATTGTTGCTGCCATTAATAGAACAGCACCTTTTTTAACTAAATTCATTTTACATTCACCTTCTCTTCGTTATTTAATTGCACCTTTTGTTAACCCTTGTTGTAATTGCTTTTGCCCTACAAATAGTAAAATCAATGTTGGAATTACAATAACCGTAACACCGGCCATTACACTTCCCCAATCAGTTGCAACTTCTTGAGACTGAAGCTGCTTTATACCAATTTGGACTGTTCTCACTTTTTCATCAGTGGTCACTAAGAGTGGCCATAAGTACATATTCCATGTTGTTAAAAAGCTATATACTCCAAGCGTAATAAAACTCGTTTTACAATACGGAATTACGACGCGAAATAAAAACTTTACATTTCCAATTCCTTCAATAAAAGCAGCTTCTTTCAGTTCATTCGGAAGCGTCATAAAATGTTGACGGAGTAAGAAAATACCGAAAGCTGTTGCAAAAAACGGTACTGTCATCCCAGCAAAACTATTGATCCAACCAAAGTTTTGAATCGTTAAAAAGTTAGGTACCATCGTCGCTTCCCACGGAATAAGCATCGTTGAAATAAACAGGAAGAAAATAAAATTTCTTCCTTTAAACTGAAGAAAGACAAAAGCATAAGCCGCTAAACTTGATATGATAAGTTGTCCAATCATAACGACTGTTGATACGATTAAACTGTTATATAGGTATGTAAAAAGCGGTACTTTTTGAAAAATATTAATAAAATTATCAAAAGTAAATTGGGTCGGAAATAACCTTCTCATTTGAATATCATCTGGTGTCATAAAGCTTATTAAAAACGCATAGAGTACAGGAAAAAATACCATTACTGCACTAATAATGAGCAGCATGTATAATAGGAAATTTTGTTTCCACTGTTTAACGATCATTTATAATGCACCTTTCTCTCAGCAAACTTGAATTGAAGTAATGTAGCAATGAAAATGAAAATAAATAATACCATCGCTTGTGCACTTGCTGTTCCAAATTGATGATTCACAAATGCCTCTTTATAAATCGAATACACAATTAAATTCGTTGCATCATTTGGCCCACCGTGCGTTAAAATATCAATTTGTCCAAAGCTTTGAAACGCACTAATTAACGTTACTGTCACGATAAAGAATAAAGTTGGTGATAGCATCGGTAATGTAACACGGCGAAGCTTATATAAATAGCTAGCACCATCTATAGATGCACTCTCATATAAAGACGTATCAATATTTTGTAAACCACCTAATATAACTAAAAATGCAAATCCTGTATTCACCCAAACCGTTGTAACCGATACAGAGAACAACGCCCAATCTGGACTCGTTAACCATGCGATTGCAGGTAGATTCATAGAGGCTAATATATTATTAAATAACCCGACACTTGGATGAAACAAAAATAGCCAAATCACCGCACTAGCAGCTACTGATATTCCCATAGTGGAAGAAAATAACACACGGAATAACCCAATACCCCTTACTTTTCCATTTGCAATCAATGCAAGAAATAAAGCGATTATAATACTCGTAGGCACTGTATATACAACAAATAATAAAGTTGACTTTATGCTTTTGTAGAAAGCAGGATCAGAAAATAGGTATTGATAATTTTCTAATCCAACAAAAAGATTAGCTTCTCCGTGTATATCTGTTAAATAAAAGCTATAGTAAATCGTTCTAAATAGTGGATAGAAAAGAAAAATTGAAAACAGTAAAATAGATGGTACCAAAAACAATAATCCTACTCTTAAATCTTTCGTTCTACTCCATAAATTCTTCTTTTTTGACACTTTTGCTTGAGCTGGTAACTTCCCTACTTCAATCATTATTTCGCCACCACTTTCAACTCTTCTTCAGCTACCACTTTTAACCGTTCATTCGTATTTTGGTGAAAGAAGCATAACTTTTCTTGCGAGAATAATAATTTTACTTTGTCACCTTTGTTCAGGAGTAGCTGTCCAATGACTTTCGCACTCCAAGTTGTTCCATTTACCGCGAAATTTAATATAGATTCATTCCCTAATACTTCTACAGATTGTAGCGTCACTTCTTGCCCTTCCTCAGACAGTGCAATATGTTCAGGACGCATACCTATTCGAATAGCTCCTTCTGGTAATTGCTTTAACTGTCCAATAGATAACGGAACTTGCAATTGTCCTATATGTAATACGCCTTTTTCTTTGTCCACTTCCCCATCATTTATATTCATCGAAGGAGAACCTATAAAACTTGCAACAAATTCATTCGCTGGTTCGTTATATATATCAAGCGGTGTTCCAACTTGCTGTATGCTTCCTTTATTTAAGACCATGATACGATCTCCCATAGTCATCGCTTCTATTTGATCATGAGTAACATAAATCATTGTAATTCCTAGACGTTGCTGAATTTCTCTAATTTCAATCCTCATTTGCGCACGTAATTTCGCATCTAAATTTGAAAGTGGTTCATCCATTAAACAGATCGGTGCTTGACTCACGATTGCCCTAGCAAGTGCAACACGCTGTCTTTGTCCCCCCGATAACTGTCCTGGCTTCATTTTCACATACTCTTTCAGTCCTACCATTTCAATTGCTTCCATTAATCGCTTTTGTCGCTCTTCTTTTTGTACTTTTCTTACCTTAAGTCCGAATAAAATGTTTTCTTCTACAGATAAGTGTGGATATAGTGCATAATTTTGAAATACCATTGATAGATTACGGTCTTTCGGCTCTAAATCATTTGCAACATGTTCATTAATAATTAAATCTCCCGAGGAAATCTCTTCTAAACCAGCGATCATTCGTAATAGTGTACTTTTCCCACATCCTGAAGGTCCAACTAAAACAAAAAACTCGCCCTTCTTAATGTGAACCGATACACCTTTAACCGCTGTCTCTTCCGCATTTTTATACACCTTTGAAACATTTTTCAATTCAATCACAAGATTGCACTCCTTTTTTCTTCTTGTATCCATACTTCATAATGACTCGTTGAAATCGCACTTGCTCCTGCACGAATAGCAATTTCCGCATCTTCTCGTGTTTGAATTAGTCCGCCTGCAATAATAGGAAATTCTATTTCCTCTGCTAACTGCTTAATAATGGAAGGCATAATACCAGGCATAATCTCTACCGCATTCGGTTTAGTCGTTTTACAATTCTCAATTGATTTTGTAAGAGACAAAGTATCAACAATAAAAATGCGTTGAATCGTTTTTAATCCAATTTTATTAGCATTTCGAATTGTCGAGCCTTTTGTTGAAATAATGCCTTGCGCCCCAATAACATCTTGAATATACAAAAGGGCTTCCTCTGTATTTGTATTTAAACCTTGTATAAAATCACAATGAAGAAATACATCATGTCCATGCTTCTGTAATTCATATACACGCTCTGGTAGCTCCAGCATTGAACCAGTCATAAGAAAAACTGTTTTCGGTAATTTTTTATATGTTTTGTACTCTTTCCAATCCTTTATCATCGCAATATAAGGTTCCTTGAACATTTATTCCACCTAGCTTTTCTATTTTTATCCAAACTAAAAACACCTACTTACATAGAACACCTTTCTCCTTATTTGAACTCTAGGAAATAGAGCACACCTAAGAAAGTGGCACGTTATATGTAAGCGGGTGTTCTCAAATGTTCTCTACCCTAGTTATTTTGTTACCTTTACTATATTACGCATTTATTAAGTCAGTTTTGATAGATTGTTAATTAGGTGTTAATCGAATGTTAATATTCACCATATATTTTTAACAATAATCTAGATATACGAATAATCCCCAACAGCAAACAACTCTCTTTAAAATTTAAGTGATATGCAAATTCATTCCATAATTAATCAGTTTTAGTTTTCTCGCAACTGCTTGTGAGGCATAATTATCCCAAGAAGTACTATAAAGTGGAATGCGTTTTTCTTCTTGTATTGATATCGCCCAGGCTGTAACAACATCAGTACCATATCCATTCCCTTGAAACTCTGCTAAAGTTTCCACACTTGCCTCAGCAGCTACAGACGTACTCCTAGCACTGCAACATATAGAAACTACCTTTTCATTTTTTACAATTGCAAAGTAAGGTTGCCTCCATTCCATCTGTTCTATTAGATTAGGAAAATTTTCTCGCAAAAGCTCTTTATTCTTCTCTGTTATTTGTATTGTTCTAGTTGGCTTATGTAAATTATGAGAGAACATGAAAGCAGGGCCCATCCAAATATTTTTCACTGTTCTTTCTTCATTTAATACATCAATGATTTTTGCTATCTCTATATGATTTGAAGGTTCTCGAATTAATTTCTCAATCTTACCTACCGTTTCATCATCCAGATCACAATGATATCTTGTTATACTCCCTTCACGAGTTTTGCCAAGAAAAAAACGTGGTGCTTTCGGATTTCCTTGTTCATTTACACATTTCATTTTCCCTACTTGATTATGAACAAATAAAACCTCTACCTGAATTGCTATTAAATCAAGTTCTGAGAGCCTCATTTATATCCTCCTTAGTGACTTCCATATACCATTCATAATCTATTTTTCATGCCCAAAACAAAAATCCCATTCAAATACACATTACTGAATCCATCATACTAAATGACTTTTTCATTCTGTCTATCTAAATGAGATTATTTCGTACTTTTTATTTCTTTGTTTTGTTATTCCACCGGTTGTGGTTGCGGCTGTACGACTTCATTCGCTCCAGCTACCCTCAACATATTTGCAATATCTTTAAAACCTCTTTTTTCAGCATATTGCAGTGGCGTAATATTTTCCTTATTGGCCATATTTACATCTGCCCCGTGGTCAATAAGCATTTGAATTACTTTCTTATGATTTTCACTACCATTTCCTAATACGATTGCTTCTACTAAAGCTGTTCCACCACGAGCATTTCTATAATTCACATCAATATCTGTATGCTCTAATAATTCTTTTACAACCTCTACATGGCCACGTTCAGATGCAGAAATGAGTGCTGTTCCACCTGATTTAGTAATTTCATTCGTATTAACCCCTGCATTAATTAGTAGCTTTACAATGTCTGTATATCCTTCTCTACTTGCATAAAGAAATGGATTACTTTGTTTCTCATCTTTACTTTCAATATTAGCACCTGCACCAATTAATGCCTTAACTGTCTCTACATGATTTTGATACGTTGCTGCAAGGATAGGCGTTTCTCCGTTGTCACCTTCTACGTTTATATTGGCTCCATCTTGAATCAGCTTCATAGCTGTTTCTGTGTCTCCAAGAGTCGCAGAAAGTAGCAACTGTTTGTCCATTAAATTTATACTTTTTTCTTCTTTAGATTCTTCCTGTTCTTTATGCTTTTCTTTTTTCTTTTCGTTTTTCACATGAACCGGTTTCGATTCTGGCTCCTCTTGCTTATCGCAAGCCACTACCGTCATTAAAAGTCCTAATAACATACATAATAAAATTTTTTGTTTTCTCACAACTACAGCTCCTATGAAAGATAATGTTTTCTTAACCATTCCTCCATCACATACAATAACTCTTCTTGAGTACATTTATCCATAAGTTCTTTATATTCCTTCTTTAATCGGATTATCTAAACTTATACCTATGTTTCTCAACCTATATTAGCGAAGCAATTAGTTTAGCACGATTTTACCGCATTTGTATACATTTCTAAAAAGTGCATAAATGATTGCTTTAGGTTACTATATTCCATTGTAACCGTTCTTCTAAAAATTTTACACCTTTTCTATATTTGCACCTGAGTAATAATAAAAAAAGGACAACTATATAGTTATCCTTTTCTATTATTAATGATGTCCACCGTGATTTCCCTTTTTCGGGTTCCCCATCATTTCTTTATTCATTTCCCATTTATGCTCTGCTAGCTCTTTATATGAAAGAACTTTCCCTTTGTAGTTAGACACAAAGCTCTCTGCATCCTTTTTATTTTCAAATGAAATAACATTATAAGCCATCGGTGTTGTTATTGTTTTATCATATACGTAAGTCGCATCTTCTAATGAGATCCACTCTTTCGAATCATAATCACGAACAAATTTCTCTTTCGTCTTTTCACCTGGATTAATCTCCATCCATTTATACATACAACCAATATCATCAAATTTTAATGCTTTTCCATTTTCTAAAATGATTTCTGTTGCAAATTGATTATCTATTACCCCAATTTGGCAAATATCACATTTATCATGTTTCTCATCGATTGCCACAGCCTCTGCTTGTTTTTTACCACATCCTACTATTGTAAAGACAAAGAATAAGCATATAGCAAGCATGACATACTTTGTTCTCATTTTATTTCCTCCCTAACCGTATCTTCCACAAGGAGCATATCAAAAAGTTGTGTGAGATTTGTGAAAAAATAATGTGCTTTTTGTAATATAAGGAACAAAAAAGATGTGTAGCCATTTCTACACATCTCTCATCATTCACAACCTGTAATTAATAAATCGTCTTCTAACGTAACTAATAATGTATTTGTATTAATTTGCTGCCCAGCAACTACATTTACTAATCTTATATTTCCACTGATACCGACTGCAACTTTTTCAAGCTCACCATTATTTTTTCGAATCATCATTAATTTTTCCCACTCATATACGTAAGAAGATTCATTAACAAAAATCTCTTCTACTTTTCCCTCATAAGAACTATAAATTTCTTCCATTCTCGTTTTCATATAAAATCTACTCCCTATTTCACACTTCAATATTTTCATCTTATTCTACCATTCTTACGGAGAGCTGCTTACCTTTTTAAAAATTCAAATTAACTACCGTGAACAAAATGACCAAAATAAAAATTATGCTTCTAATGATGTTATTTTTCAAATTATTTACCATTTGAATAAATGCTTTTATGATAAACAAAAAACATTTTTTCTGAATTTTCATTACATTTTGAAAGCGTAATCATTTTGAGGGGGAGATTACATGTTAGCACTACTTGGATTTGCGATGGTATTTGTCTTTATGTTTTTAATTATGACGAAACGTATGTCTGCACTAGTAGCATTAATATTAATTCCAATTACTTTCGCATTAATTGGTGGTTTTTATGCAAATATGGGACCTATGATGTTAGAAGGCATTCAAAAACTAGCACCTACTGGTATTATGCTTATGTTTGCTATTTTGTATTTTGGAATTATGATTGATAGCGGTTTATTCGATCCTGTCATTAGTAGGATTTTAAAATTTGTAAAAGGAGATCCTTTAAAAATTGTTGTTGGTACAGCAATTCTTACTATTATCGTTTCATTAGATGGTGACGGAACAACAACGTATATGATTACTGTTTCCGCAATGTACCCTCTATATAAACGCCTTGGAATGAATCCACTTATATTAGCTGGGGTTGTTATGTTAGGGGCAGGAGTGACAAATCTTACACCATGGGGCGGACCGACAGCTCGGGTTATGAGTGCTCTTGGACTAGACGCATCAGAGCTCTTTACACCACTTATACCAGGAATGATCGCTGGTGCAATTTGGGTAGTTTTCGTTGCTTACTATCTTGGAAAAAAAGAAAGAAAACGATTAGGAATTATGGATGTACAATATTTAAAACAAATGCAAACGATGGATGAGCAAGCTGCAACAGTGGAAGCTGCCGTTCATAAACGTCCTAAGCTTCTATGGATTAACTTTTTATTAACTGTTACCTTACTTGTCTGTCTCATACTAGAAATTATGCCGTTACCTGTTTTATTTACAATTGCTTTCGCTATTGCTGTTATGCTTAACTATCCGAACTTAGAACAACAGAAAGAACGTATTGCTTCTCACGCTGGAAACGTATTAGCGGTTGTTTCTCTCGTATTTGCCGCTGGAATTTTCACTGGTATTCTATCAGGAACAAAAATGGTAGATGCAATGGCTCAAAGTGTAGTCACTCTTATACCAGACGCGCTTGGGCCACAACTACCAATTATTACAGCTCTTCTTAGTATGCCGTTCACATTTTTCATGTCCAATGATGCATTTTACTTCGGAGTATTACCTATTTTAACGAAAGCTGCTGCTGCTTACGGAATTAGTGCAGCTGAAATGGGACGTGCTTCCTTACTTGGGCAACCTGTTCACTTATTAAGCCCTCTTGTCGCTTCCACTTATTTATTAGTCGGAATGGCCAAAGTTGATTTTGGTGAACATCAACGCTTTACGTTACTTTGGGCAATTGGAACGACAATGGTGATGTTGATTACTGGAATTGTAATTGGGATTATTCCAATATAAGATAAAAACAGTAGAGGACATAATATCCTCTACTGTTTTTTATTATGAAGAAACAAGAAAATACCTTCTTTCCGGTCTCCCTACACTCCCATATGTAAGCTCCGCATGTACTTTCTTTCCAGATATTAAATACTCTAGATAGCGCCTCGCTGTTGATCGGCTTACCCCAACCATCGAGCTTAACACTTCTGCTGTAATTCCTTCTTCATTCACTGTTAACATATGCTTTTTTATTTTTGCTAAAGTTAAAGGATCTATCCCTTTCGGAGCATATTCCATTTCATTTCCCTTTACGCCTCTTTGAGACCATAAATGTTCTATTTGTTCTATAGATAATTGATTAGTTTTCTTTAACTGCACAATCTTTTTTTGGTAACTTTCCAAACTCGCTTTAAATCGGTCAAACATAAGTGGCTTTACGATATAGTCTGTTACTCCGCCTCGTAGAGCATGTCGCACTACATCTGTTTCCGATGCAGCTGTAATCATAATAATATCTGTATCATGTAAATTATTCCTAATATATGTGACAAGTTCCGTTCCTTGCATATCAGGTAAGTACACGTCTAATAAAACGAGCTGTGGCTTCACAAGATCTAGCCATTCTTTCGCTTGTTCTCCAGTCGTTGCTGTTCCAATTACTTTAAATCCCTCAATCTTTTCAGTAAAACGACGATGAATGTCCGCAATTCGAATATCATCTTCTACAATCAATACTTCAATCTCCTCACCCATTACAATTCGCCTCTCTCTTTTGGTAATGCAATAATAAACAATGCACCACCTAAATCCCCTTTTTCGATTGCAATACTTCCATTTAAATCTTCTACTAACTCTTTTACTTTTGCTAATCCATATCCTCGCTTCCCGCCTTCTTTCGTCGAGAAGCCTTTATAGAATATGCTAGTAATGACTTCATCATGAATCCCTTGTCCTGAATCTTCCACTTCAATTACAATTTCTTCTCCGATATCAGTTACAAACATTCTGACCTTCTTATCATTCTCTTCATTTCTTTCAATCGCTTCAAATGCATTCGTAATTAAATTTCCTAAAATAGAAACGACATAATTGCTCTCAATGTGCGGGCTTAATTTGTCTAAACTACTTTCTCGATCTAGCATAAAATCAATCTTCAACTCTCTTGCTCTATTATAAAATCCAATTAAAATCCCACCTAACCATGGATTTTGAATTCGCTTCATAATAAATTGAACAAAATCTTGATATACCGCTGTTTCCTTATGAATAAGCTCTAAAGCATCTTCATATGATTCTAACTGGATAAGTCCTGAAAGCGTATACAATAAATTGTTATATTCATGCGTTTGCGCTCGCAATGCCTCTGTATATTGCTTCGTCTGAGACAATTCTGCTGTTAACTGATCCATTTCAGATTTCAACCGTAAGCTCGATACAACGCCAGTTACTTTATTCTTTACTTTAATAGGTAGACGGTTCGCAATCACAGCCTGCCCTTTTATATTTAATTGACGATCAAACTGTTCTTCACCAGTTTGAAGTACATCTAGTATCGTTGAATTAGGAATTACATTTAAAATAAATTCTCCAATAATATTTCGTTGTTCATCTAGCGAAAGAATATCATAAGCTGCTTGATTGACTAAGCTAATCATGCCCTTTTGATCAATGACAATAATCCCTTCACGTACAGATTGAATCACTGTACTATGCTCTTCATATAAAGAGGAAATTTCTTCTGGCTCCATCCCAAACATCATTCTTTTTATACTTCCTGCTAAATATATAGAACCAATTATCCCGATTAAAAGACCTATTATCGTAATCCAAAATACACGCTTTCCATACACTTCTACCGCTCCATGAATATCATCCATTGAAAATCCAACAGACACCACGCCAATAATTTCATTTTCCTGATTACGGATTGGAACTTTGCCGCGTAATGAAGGGCCTAATGATCCAGTCGCTTTCGAAATATAAGATTTTCCTTCTAATAGAACTCCTTTGTTATCTCCACCAACCATTGCTTCTCCTATTTTATCTCGCTCAGGATGTGCATAACGAATCCCTTCCTTATTTCCAACTACAATAAAATCAGCATCCGTATCAATTCGAATTTTTTCTGCAATTGGCTGAATAATAGAAGCTGGGTTTTCTCTTTGAAAAGCTTCCTGAATTTCTGGTATCACAGCAACTGTTTTTGCAACATGCAAAGCCCTTTTACCAATTTGCTCTTCTACCGTTTCAGATAATATGTAATAAAATAAATAACTCGTTAACAGAAGTACAACTAGAATAAGTGTACTAATCGTTAATGTAATTCTCGGTTGTAGTTTTAATTTTTTAAATTTCAAAACCATTCCCCTAACATGATTAAAGATGGAATTAAAAGAAAATACAGTCTTTTATAGTTACACTTAATCATAACACGGTTACTCTATATTTCTTTATTTTTATCTTCATAAAAAAAGAAACGAAGTACAATTACTACCTCGTTTCTTAACATTTCTTATTACACTTTAAATTTCCCAATCATCTCCTGCAATTCTTCTGCCATTTGCGATAAATGAACTGCTGCTGCATTGATTTCATCTACTGAAGCTAATTGTTCTTCTGAAGAACCAGCAATATTTTGAACGCTTGCTGCATTTTCTTCAATCGTAGCTGCAATTTCATTGATAGATGCACTAACTTGTTTTGCATCTACTGTCATTTGTTTCGCTACTTCTACCATGCTATCAATTTGTACAACAGTATCATCTGTAGACTTCAATATTTCAGCAAAGCTTTGCTTCGTTTCATTTGCAACTACAAGCCCTGATTGTACTTCTGTCCCAACCTGCTTCATAGAGCTTACTGTTTCTTTTATATCAAATTGTATCTCTTTCACTAGTTTTCCAATTTCCGTAGAAGACTGTCCTGATTGTTCTGCTAACTTTCGCACTTCATCTGCTACAATTGCAAATCCTCTACCTTGCTCTCCAGCTCTCGCAGCCTCAATCGCAGCATTTAATGCTAATAAATTTGTCTGCTCTGCAATATGTTGAATTACCTCAAGGATTGCTCCAATTTGTTTCGACTTATCATCTAACAAAACAATAACTTTATCTGATTGTGAAACAGACTCATGGATTAATTGCATTTGATTCACAGTTTGTTCAACTAACTTTCCACCATCTTCAGCCTTTTTCTTCGTATACATAGATGCTGTGGATACTAATGAAGAACTATCTGCAACACGCTGAATTCCTTCTGTAACTTCTTCTAATAACGTTGCGCCTTCTTCAACTTCTTTCGTTTGTATTTCAGCCCCGCTCGACACTTGCTCTATTGCTTGTGTAATTTGTTCCGTCGCTTCACTTGTCTGCTTCATGCTAGCTGTTAATTCTTCTGAAGATGCTGCTACATGACTTGCCGAAGTATTTATATTAGAAATGACATTCTGTAATGATGCCGCCATCTCGTTAAAGCTTTCTCCTAGCTGCCCAATTTCATCTTTAGAATGAACTGTAATTGATTCTGTTAAATCACCTTCACTAATTTTTTTAGATGATATAACAAGTTGTTTTAATGGTTTAATAATAGAAGCAATTATGAAGTAAATTAAAATACCACCGATTATTAATGAAATAACAATAACAGTTAGCGTCTTATAAAAAATAGGTTCAGCTGCTTCAATAATTTCTTTTGAAGGCATAATTCCTGCTATTTTCCATCCAGTTTTCTTATTCGTTTTAAAAGTAACATTACGATCTTCACCATCTAATGAATAATGAAAATCACCAGCTTCCTGTTTATAAAATTCCTTACTAAGTTTCTCTTCTAATTTCTCTCCTGGCTTCATTTTCGGATGTGCTACTACATTTTTATCTTGATCAAATATTGCTACATACCCTTTCTTACCGATATTAACCATCTTGGAAGTAGTAACAATATCATTAATTATTAAGTCAATCCCAAGGACGCCACTTTTATCCTCATTTTGTTTCGCTAATGTAATAACAATATTTCCTGTCGTTTGTGACTTATATGGAGCAGTTACAATTACCTCTCCGCTTTTCTTCACTGCCTCTTTATACCACTCTCTTTCTGTAGGATTATATCCGTCTGGCATCTGAATAGCTGGCGATTGAATAAATTGTCCATTACTAGATCCTGTATAGATTGCTTCCATTTCTGGATGTAATTTGTTGTATTCTTCTAGCTTATTTTGGATGTTTTGAATTTGGTCTGCTTGGTAACTTGATTGTGTGAATAATTTCGTAAAATAAGTTGCATCTACTTTTTTACTATCCAATTCCTTATTAATTACATTATCCAAAATTTTTATATTATCTTTCGCTGAGTTTACAATCGTTTCATTAAAATTCGTTTTTGCCTGCTGATAAGACGTCAAACCAATTACAATACTTGGAAGAATTAAAATGATGATAAATGATACAAGTAACTTTGTTTTTAAACTACTACGCCTTAATTTCCCTTGAAACATATTTCTACCCCTCCATACCGTTTTACACTTAATTCCTTTATATAAATCATACGATTCAAATGTATCAATGAGACTCTCTATCTCTTTTTTTCATCTCTTTCTACATTTAAAGGATTGATATATACCTTTTTCATTCTATATAAATTAAATAATTAAAACAATGTATAAAAATGTATATTATTCGAAATATTATAATTCACAGAAGAACCTCTAGTATTTCACCTACTAGAGGTTCTTCCCACTTTACTATTCTTTTTCTACTTCTTTTTTCTCATCTTCTACTACAGATACAACAGGCTTATCATTTGATAATTGTTGTACCGCTCCTTTTCCTGCAAATCCTTCTAATAACTCTTTTAAGTCAATGCCAGAAGAAGCTTTTAATGTTTCTTGCATCGTCGCCATTAAATCAGTCGCATAACCTGCAACTTTTCCAGCGCCGCTATTTTTACCACTGCCGCCTGTATCAACAACTGTAATTTTATCAATGTTGCTAAGTGGGCTTGCAATTTCTTTCGCATAACTTGGAAGCATTTTAAGTACCATATCCATAATTGCCGCTTGGCCATATAGCTCGAATGCCTCTGCAATTTTTTGTTTCGCTTCTGCTTCTGCTAAACCTTTTAACCTGATAACATCGGCTTCTGCTGTACCTTGTGCTTTTTGTACTTCCGCTTTCGCTTGACCTTGCGCTTTCTCAATTTCCGCCTTCGCTAAACCTTCTACACGTACTTCTTCCGCACGAGCTCTCGCTTCAGCTTCAATCTTATATTGATCCGCATCTGCCTTTTTAATTTGTTTTACTTTTTCTGCTTCTGCTGATTGCTCAACAGCGTAGCGATCTGCATCTGCTTTTTTCTTTACTTCTGCATCGTATTGCTTTTCACGACGCGCAATCTCTTTTTCTTCTAATTCAATTTGTTTCTCACGCTCAATGATTTTAACGCGCATTTGCTCTTCTGTAACACCTTGTTGCGCTTTCGCTTGTTGTAATTCGTAAGAAAGATCCGCATCTGCGCGCGCTTGTTCTTGCTCTCTCTTATAAGATTGTACTTTTAATTCTTTATGCTTTTCAGCTTCAGCAATCTGTGCATCACGTTGATACTCAGCTTCTTTCGCTTCTTTCTCTGCACGTGCTTTTTCAATACGTGCTTCTTTTTCACGCTCTGCATTCGCAACTGTTGCATCACGTTTAACCATTGCAATTTGTGGCTGACCAAGTGCATCTAAATAGCCATTCTTATCCATTATTTCTTTAATTGTAAAGGAAACGATGCGAAGACCCATCTTCTTTAAATCTGTAGAAGCCACTTCATGCACCTTTTGAGCAAATTGCTCTCTATTACTATACGCATCTTCTACTGTCATAGAAGATAAAATCGCACGTAAATGACCTTCTAAAACCTCTTTTGCTTCTATTTTTAACTCTTCTGTTTCTTTTCCTAAATATTGTTCAGCTGCTGTAGATACTTCTTCAATTGTTGATCCTACTTTAATAATAGAAACACCGTTTACTGTAATCGGTACACCTTGCTTCGTATACGTATCACGTGTACCAACTTCTAATTTGTAATTTAATAGGCTTAAAAGCTCTGCTCTTTGCATAATCGGAACCACGAAAGTACCGCCACCACGAATAATCTTAATCTTTTTCCCATCATCTGTGGTAACAACATTTTTCCCGCCACCAAGCCAGTTCCCTGTAACAATTAACGCTTCATCCGGACCAACTGTACGATACTTCGTAATGAATACTAAAATGAGTAGAAGTAAAATTGCGAGTAAAACTCCACCGATAATTAATGGAATCGTCATGTAAATTCCCCCTTATAATTTTGGTTTCTTTAAAGAATAAGCGATGTTCTGTACAAGCAAAACACCATCTTGGACTCCCTCAATAATAACTTCAGTTCCTTGTGAAATATCTTTTTTTCCAATTGTTTTAGCTAGGATTGCATTACTTCCAAATTGAGAGGAGATTAATACTTCACCAAATCCTTCTGTAGGAATTGTTGTAATGACTTCTCCCTTGCAACCAATGAATTCATCCATACGTTGCACAGTGTTTTGTTCAGCTTCTGCAATCGGCTTTAAAATTAATATTTTCATTATGAATACACCAATAAAGGATATAGCAAATGCAGCCCCAAAAATAAGAATGCTATTAAAGGAAAATAAATATTCTCCTATATAACTAAGTCCACATAACATGGCGAAAAAACTAAGTAATAACGTAACAACGGATACCGATCCGCCTCCAAAACTAAATATGGATTCAAATATATCTCCAAAAAAGATATAAATAACAGTGAGTATAGTAGCAATAATAAATCCGTATAAATAAATTGTTTCAAGTGGATAACCAAACAAGACCATTTCTTATCCCCCTTTCTTAAACAATCCTTTTTTTGTTATGTGTATGCCTCACCTCTTTCAAAGATTATCATTCTAAATTTTCAGTTATTTAACCTTTAAAGAAAAACCTGTAAGACAGGTACCTAAAAAAGAACAGGAGGAACCTATTGTGACAGGCTCCTCCTAGAAAATAACCGATATATTATATATCTATATAATATACTATTTTCCACAAAAAGTAAAGTTAAACATACATTGGAAAAGCGCTTATTTTACTGATAATTCGTATGTTCCATCGCCATTATCATATTTATATACATACAAGTAATACTTACCTGGTTTTGCATTAAAGTTTGCCTCTATATGATTTCCATTTGCTTGACCGTAAGCAGCATAATTTTGCATATCTGATTCATGGTGAAGTACCCATGTCATCCCGATTCCATACTCATTTAAAACGGAAATATCGATATCTTTGGCTGATGCTACATTAAATGTATAAACATCAGTGTGATCCCTGCCGATAAGGCTACCTTTTATAGTAGAATTTAGCCCAATACGATTTGCTTCCTCTGGACGATTATTTGGTTCTGATTCTGTTAAATTTCCATCTTTAACCGTAACAGTTGTTTCGCTTCTGCTCTCTTTTCCTTTATCATCTTTTACTATTAACGCTACTTTATAAAAACCTTCTCTTTCATATGCATGTACTGGATTAACCTCTGCACTTGTTCTTCCATCTCCAAAGTCCCATAAATATGAAACGATTTTTCCGTCTTCATCTTTTGAACCATCACTTTTAAATTGAATTCCTTCTTCTACAAGCCCATTATAAGGACCGTTTATATTAACTGTCGGAGCTTTATTTTCTCCGTCATCTTTTGCGATACCATGGAAAACTACATCATATTCAAATTGATTGGAACTATTCACACGGTAATTGACGAAATATGCTGTAACTGTTTTGTAGCCACTCCATTCTTTTTGTGCCAATTTTTCTAAAGCTTCATTGACTCTTTTACCCATTGCGTTCCAGTCTTCTGATTCACCTTTTGTTACACTACCTGTAAACGTGCCTTCTAATGTAAATGTATTAAAGAATTGAGACTCATGTTTTGTCATTTTTGCATCTTTCATAAGCAACATATCACTAATTTCTTTTTTCACTTCTGTTAATGATTTCGGTGCATGTTCAGCTAAATAATCATCTGTTACTTCCGGTACATTATACTTATCTTGATTATCAATTAGCTGCTGCATATACTCTTGATACTCTTTATTTAGTTTAGGATCTTTACTTAAAGTTTCACGATAGGCATCATAATTTTTCACGTCATTCGCACGAATTAAATCTTGAATTTTATCAAACGTTTCAAATTGATGTGTATATAAATAGGACTGCAGCGCAAATGAGTAGTTATAGAAATCCCAAGAACCATATTTAGCAAATAATGTGCGCTCTGCTGTATAACGGCTTGCAGGATCAGATGATAATCCACTAATGATGCTCTTTCTCGGTACTACATTATTCGTACGAGTAGATCCTGCGAAAAATTCTGCATTCCCTTCTTGGAACCAAGTTAACCTTTCATTTTGATACATATCTCCTCTTCCAAATAAACCTGGCACTTCATATCTCCCTTGAAGATAATGAGTAAATTCATGACGGAATAACTCTTCTAAACTATAAATACTTTGCTCTGGCGTACGCTCATATGTAAAGAATGTTCCTGTTTCTTCAATATAAATTCCACCGTTATTTGTTTCATACCCATACAATTGTCTGTTTAACTGATATTCGTCTGGAGTATTATAGATTACTATCGTTAATACGTCGTCTGCATTGCCTGGCTCTAACGCTTTGTCATTCCCAATTACACGATGATACTGCGCTTTTACTTCCTTTGCAGCCCAATATAGTCTCTTAATTTTTTCTTCTGATACTTTATCTCCTGCTTTAAACACAATAGATCCATCGTCGAATGTGTACGTTTTTGGTAAGTACTGTTCTTGTCCTTCTTTACGTATTTTCTCTAAATCTATTGTATTCCCGCTATAATCTTTCCCATTATAATTTGTTGTAATTTGTTCTACTGCAACAAAATACGGCTCACTTAAACGCGGGTACATATGCATTGCTTGTGTAACAACCTCTAAACCTTTATTTGGATTACTATGAAACTTCCCTAAACGACTAGCAAAATAAATTCCATTATTAACGAGCCACTTATTTTCTGGTGTTACTTCATTTAGAAGAGCAATACGATTTATTTCATTAATAAACCCATCTACTTTTCCGTACCACATTGTATCTTTTGCTTCTTTACGAGTTTCAAATAAATACGACTGCATATCATAATCAATACCTTGCATCATATCGTATACAGCTTGTCCTTTCATACGATCGTCTACGTATGTATGAAAATTATCATTATATTGTTTTAAAATATTCGATGCATATTGAACCGTTTCCACATCACTTGAAGCATTACTAATTAATTTACCATATGCAGATACGACTGCATCTTGCTCATCTGTACCGAGCTTAAAGTTTGGATTTGCTGCGATTGCCTTTAGAGCAGGTAAACATTTATCCTGGAAGCTTCTCTCATTTAAATCGCTTAATTCACTATTGTAAAATGCAAGATAAAAAGCTGAACGTAACACTTCCGTAAACGTTTGAATTCCTTTTGAATCATCTTTCGTAAATGTACTACCTCGATGAGCTAATTCATCTATAACTGCTTGCATTTTCCCTTTGTCTTTATAAAAAGCCTTTGCATCTTCATTGAACTGGAATAAGTCTGTAATTTGGTTCCACTTAATACTTCCTAACGTTTCAACTAATTCTTGATCATTCATTTTGTTTAAATCAGCCATTGAATAGCTTTCTTTAATTTGCTTAACTTCTGAGCTCTTCATAATAGATGCTGGTCGCTGTGAAAAGTCTCCTACTTTTAAACGTTCTTGAAACGATAATGTTTCCTCGGCTTTAGAAACGTGTCCAATCTCATCTACTGGTTTTTCAATTCCAACCGGTTTCGTTTTCAACACATTATATGGTACTTTTTCTTCTGCTGATACAGAAGCTTGAAGCGCCCCTAACGATAGAGCCATTGTACTAATACTAAGCATAACTTTATTGATCTTTGATTTCTTGTTCATATCCTTGCCCCCTATTTAAATATTCCATTCAAGAATTTAACATAAAATCTGGATACAACAATATAAAATGCAATATTTCATATTATTTCTCCCCATATTTTGTACATATCGTGAACAGCCTTACCTTTATCTAACCTCCAATAATTATGAATCTATAGCGATTAAACTGTCCTTTTACACACAATAAAAATCGAATTTTTTGACAATTAATCTTTTAATTGTTATGGTTAATATAATTGTTAACTTTATTAAACAAGGGTGGGATTCTATGATAAAAAAAGAAAACAGTGTATTTTATATCTCCATCTTGCTAACAACATTATTCATCATATGGGGAATTACCCCGGCAAGTTGGATACAAGGCTATGATTTACAAAGTGTTACATCTTCCTTAAACTCATTTATCCTCAATAAATTTGGATGGTTTTACTCTCTACTTATGACCGCAATGATTATTTTAGCCACTTATTTAGCATTTTCTAAGTACGGTTCTATTCGTCTTGGTAAAGATGGAGAAAAACCACAGTATAGTTATCCATCTTGGCTATCCATGTTGTTTGGAGCAGGAATGGGAATTGGACTCCTCTTTTATGGAATCACTGAACCGATTTCACATTTTACAGATCCATTAACAGGAAAAGCAGGTACAGAAGAAAGCGCCAAGCTCGCTATGCAATATTCATTTTTCCACTGGGGCCTCTTTCCATGGGCACTATACGCAATGGTTGCTTTAACAATTGCATATTTCACATTCCGCAAACAAAAAGGTAGCACAATTGGTGCTACAGTTACTCCATTATTTAATCGATCGAAAAATTCTCCTATCGGAAAAACAGTCGATATTTTAGCTGTTTTAGCCACAGTATTCGGTATTGTGCCATCTGTTGGGATTGGTGCTCAACAAATCGCCGGAGGATTAAGCTATTTATTCCCTTCTATTCATAACACTTTACTTACACAGCTCGTACTTATCGCCATCTTCGCTGTTTTATATTTAACGAGTGCACAAACTGGCTTAGATCGTGGGATTAAATATTTGAGTAACTTGAATTTCTCTCTTGCAGGTATTTTACTCGTCTCCTTTTTACTTTTAGGACCAACTGTATTTATTATGAAATATTTCACATCTACACTCGGTTCTTATATTGGAGCTTTACCTAGTATGGGATTAAATTTAGGAGCATTTAATGAAAAATCTTCTTCTTGGATTGAAAACTGGACTATTTTCTATTGGGGATGGTGGATCTCTTGGTCTCCATTCGTCGGTACATTCATCGCCCGTATTTCTAAAGGGCGTACAATAAAAGAATTTATTTTTGGAGTTGTATTAGTCCCAACTCTTATCTGTACATTTTGGTTTGCAGTATTTGGCGGCACCGCTATCCATATGGAAATGTTCCAATCGCTTGGAATAGCTGATGAAATTGCAAAAAATGGTACAGAGATTGGATTATTTGCTGTTATTTCACACCTACCATTCTCTACATTTTTAACAATTATCGGGTTAATTTTAGTAGCCACATTTTTTGTTACTTCTGCCGACTCGGCAACATTTGTTGTTTCAATGCAAACGAGTAACGGAAGTTTATCACCGAAAAATAGTTTAAAACTTATATGGGGATTAACAATCGCGATAATTGCAGCCATTTTATTACAAGCTGGAGGACTAAATGCACTACAAATAGCAGCTATAATTGCTGCGCTACCATTTTCTATCGTAGTCGTTCTTATGGTCATTTCGCTCTTTAAGGAGCTTCAAAAAGAAGATGTTAATTTACAAGCAAAAGAAGTTCCGCAAAAAATAAAGAAGGTTATGTAACGATTAGCACCTCTCCTAAAGAAGAATTCGGTCCTCAAATTAGTCCTGAATCCGTTATTACGGAAGGCGGCAAAGTAAACTAAATAAAACCCATTCGTATGAAATATACTTTTCATACGAATGGGTTTTTTACTCTATTATATAGTGTTGTAAACATGCTTTCTCCTCAAAACCTACTTTCTTGTACAACTTCATAGCACCATCATTATTCGTATTCAAACATAGTTCTATCTCTCTCATCCCTTGGAAAGAAAAAACAT
The DNA here is from genome assembly GCF_040459695.1 of Bacillus cereus group sp. RP37. NCBI lineage: Bacteria > Bacillati > Bacillota > Bacilli > Caryophanales > Bacillaceae > Bacillus > Bacillus cereus group sp. RP37. The sequence goes on from NZ_JARVHP010000001.1 coordinate 4,841,645, forward strand.
GCTGAATTGCAGCTCGTAATAAACACTCACCAATACCTTTTCCTCTACTCTCTTCAGCTGTTGCAATAAATTCGATATCCGCTTCTTGAAACTCCGGATTTACTTCAACGTATACGTAACCTTCTAGCCTATCATTCTCCACACTTACAAATAATTTATTCGTATTATTTACACGTTCGATAATTTCATTTCCTTCGTAATATGTATTAGGAAAAACGTTATTGTGTAAAGCGATAAACTGCTCAAATACTTGTGGTAAAGCTTCTTCCACATTACATATAGTATGTTGTTTCACACCACTATTACTTAACCTGAAAATACTATGTCGATCTTGTTCTTTAGCATGTAAAACCTTCATCAAATGGGCGCAATTATTATTTTCTACATGATAAAATCCATAAAATTTCTCAATATGAAAGGGCACATTTTCTATAAGCTCCTTCCACATATGTAAAGCAACTTCTCCCCAATTCTCCGTAATAATAAACGGTCCCCATATTTCTGCACATTTCTTTACTTCATCCACATCAAATCCTAATACACCAATTATTTTATTGTCCTCATAAGTAACAACAAAAGATTTCTCCCAACCTATATCAGAAAAATCATGAAGAATTGTATGTAACACCTCCTCTTTCTCATCTCCACAATAACCAACATGATGAGTAGCATCTTTATTCATACTTGCCATAAATGATGCAACCTCTTCAATCTTTAAAGTAGAACTAATATACATACCCTCTCCTCCTTCTCTAATATATTTACACTTTTTCTACCCATATCCTTTCTAATATAAAAAAGACGTTATCATAAGCACATTTCAAAATGAAATTGCTATGATAACGTCTTTTGAATAATCTTATAATAAGATAAAACGTTGTTTATTTTTTAAATATATTTCTTCTAAATACAAACATACTAAGTGCAGATAAAACTAATGCTAGGCCACCAAATAAAGATATATTATTTTCTTGTCCGCCTGTTGCTGCTAAAGATTTTTTACTTTCTTCTTTCTTCTTGCTAACTTGTTTACCTGATACATTTTCTTTCGCTGCTTGATCCGCTACTTCCTTTGCTTGTACAGGTACTTGTACCGCTTCATTTTTCTGAACAGTAGCTGTTCCTAGTTCATTTGAGCCTTCTGTTTGTTTCTCAACGTTTGCTCCTGACTCGTTTACATTTTCACCTTTTGTTACAGGTTCACTTGCTTCTACTTCCGCCTCTGGCTTACCTGTCTCTTCTTTCGACTTTTCTATTTCCGCCTCTGGCTTACTCGTCTCTTCTTTTGGCTTTTCTACTTCTGCCTCTGGTTTACTTGTCTCTTCTTTTGGCTTTTCTACTTCTGCCTCTGGTTTACTTGTCTCTTCTTTTGACTTTTCTACTTCCACCTCTGGCTTACTCGTCTCTTCTTTCGGCTTTTCTACTTCTGTTTCTGGTTTACTTCCTTCTTCCTTCGGCTTTTCTACTTCTGTTTCTGGTTTACTTCCTTCTTCTTTTGGCTTTTCTACTTCTGCCTCTGGTTTACTTGTTTCTTCCTTCGGCTTTTCTACTTCTGTTTCTGGTTTACTTCCTTCTTCTTTTTCCGGCGACTCAATTTTTTCTACAATATTTTGAGTTACTTCACCGCTGAACCGTATGCCAAGCCCATAATAACTCGTTCCATCAAAAGCAAACTCATATTTTTTCTCTCCTGGAGTACTCCACACAATTGTCCCCTCTTCTTCATTGAATGTTCCGCCTTCACTTTTCAGTGTAATATCCTCAAGAGGATTATCTTCCACATCATGAACAGGAATTTTCACTTCTTGATTCACTTGAGCATCTTCTAGCATAATTTTTTGTCTGCTAAGATCAATTGTAACCCACTGAGATAATTGAATAATTGGTTTTATATCACGAATTTCATTTCCAGCCAGTTTTAATTTAAAAAGATCTAACATAGAACTAAAAACTGTTATATCTTTAATTTTATTATCTGATAAGTCTAAAAATCTTAATTCTTTAGCTTTAGTTAATGGCGTTACATCCACTATTTTATTACCTTTAATTTCTAATTCATCCATTTTAGTTATTCCACTAATTTCTTCCAAGCTACTAATGTCATTATTGTTTATTATTAGTATCCCTAAATTTTTGAATTCCTGTATTCCTTGAAGAGATTCATTATTAATTTTATTGGCTGAAACATTTAACTTCTTCAATGAATTTAATGTAAATAATGGTTTTATATTTTGGTTGTTATTGTTGCTTATATTTAATACTGCAAGCTTTTCTAACTTAGCTAACGGCTCTAAATTTTCTATTTTATTATTCGCTAAATTCACTGACTTCAAGTTTTTCAAATTCGAGATAAAATCTATACTTTTCAACTCAAACTTTTCTAATGTCAGATCTTCTAAATTTGCCATATACTCTAATCCAGATAAATCTGTTATTCCATTATTCTGTCCATCAATTATTTTTAATGTTTTAACCTTTAATAAATCTTCTTTCGTGATAGGAGTACTCAAGTCTGTTCTATCTAAACTATGTTTATTAATATACTCTCTTAGTTTTTTATCTGGAATAACACTTAAATCTGCTTGCTTAGCAACTATTTTTTGAATGACTGTTCCATTGAAATGTACTTTATTCTTTGAAGAACCTGTTTCTAAATTGAACTCGTATACTTTCTCTCCAAGACTGTTCCATTTTACAAAACCATTATTATGTGTTCCACCCTCACTTATCCATCTAATATTTTGAAGAGATTCGCCACTTAAATCGTATACAGGAATCTTGATATCTTCATTTATTACTCCTTCATTTAAAAAGACTTTTTGTCTATGAACTTGAACTACAAAACGCTTTCCAAACTCTTGAATAGGTCTTACATCAGAAATTTCATTTGCACTTAAATTAAGTTCATATAAATGAGTTAGTTCACTAAGTGGTGATACATCAGAAATATAATTCTCTTCTAAATCAAGTGATTGTAAGTTTTTCAGTTTAGCTAACGGTGTAATGTCCCTAATTTCTGCATCTCTCACTGCAAGCTGAGTAAGGCTCTCCATTTTACTAATGGATTCAAGATTAGTAATGTTATTATTTCCAATCCATAATTCCTTTACATGATTTAACTGTTCAATTCCTGTTAAATCACTAATATTATTATTAGCTAAATACAACTTACCTAGAGACCCCATTGTAAATAACGGTTTAATATCTTCAATCTTATTACCGACTAAATCTAATGTTCTAACTTTTTTCAAGTTACTTAATGGATTTAAATCAATAATGTTATTATCTCTTAAAGAAAGAGATTGAATTTTATTCAGCCCAGCAATTGGCTCAATATTTCCAATTCGATTTGAGAAAAGATCTAAAGACTTCAAATTATTCAAATTAGCAATTGGAGATAAATCACTCACTTCAGATTCATGCAATCTAAAGGTTTCTAAATTTACCATATGCTCTAAACCAGCTAAATTATTAATACCCTTCCCAACATATACCTCTAGTTCTTTAATTTGTAGTGCATCGGCTTTCGTTATTGGTGCATTTATATCTTTTCGACCTAAAGCATTTTGATTAATGTATTGTTGTAATTTTTTATCCACTACTATATTTTTTGTCTCTTCTTTTTGTTCTTCTTTATTTTCTTTTTGTTCTTCCTGAACATGATTTTCTATGTTTGTAGTATTTACTTCAAATTGCACTTGATATTTCTCATTATATCCCATTGTCGGAATATAAATATGCATTTGCATATTATATCTTTTTCCTAATTCTCCAACTTCAAATCGAATAACCTTCGTCCCATTTTTCTTTTTATCCTCTGCTATTACTTTTACATCATGAAACACACCAGAAGTATGAATATCTTCTGTTTTCAAGTATTGGAAGAAATCACTATCACTTAACGTTGCTGTTACAATTTTCTTCCCATTCTTGATTGTTAATTTAGGATCTTTTATATAAACAGCTGCCATAGACTCTTCATTGGTTTTATCTTTATATGCTTTAATAACAGCATCATATGTACCATCTTCTAAAGCCTGTCCAGTTTTATTCGCCTCAATTGCGACAGCTGCTAACGCAGGTGTCGAATACACCGCAAACGGTAACGATAGCGTCGCCGCTATAATCATGGCATTTATATGTTTTCTTTTATTTTTTCTCAACCTTACATCTCCTCCAAAATATATAAATCAAAATGTAATCATATCTCGAATAAATGATAATGATTTTCATTTTCAATGTCAACTAGAAAAATAAAAAGTTTACAAAAAAATAACCCCCTTTTAAAGGGGTTATGCCATTTTCTCTCCTGATTCTTCTTTAAAAAAGCTTTTCATTGCATGGAATACATCTGCTTTTTGCTTTAAAATATAATATCTGAAATTCTCATCTTTAATATTTTTATAGGCTGACATAAGTGTACTGTGGCGGTTGTACTGGTTCACTTCCCCATACCCAAACATGTTACACTTCTTCATTAACTCTTCAACAAGTTTTACACATCTAGCATTATCTGATGTTAAATTATCACCGTCTGAAAAATGGAATGGATAAATATTATAGCGGTCTGGTGAGTATTTATTATCAATTAGCTCGAGTGCTTTTTTGTATACAGAAGAACATATCGTTCCGCCACTTTCTCCTTTTGAGAAAAACTCTTCCTCTGTAACTACTTTTGCCTCCGTATGATGGGCAATAAACTCAATATCTACTGTTTCATACTTCGTTCGTAGAAATCTCGTCATCCAGAAAAAGAAGCTACGTGCCATATATTTCTCCCATATTCCCATCGATCCACTCGTATCCATCATCGCTAATACAACAGCTTTTGAATCTGGCTTTAACACTTCATTCCAAGTGCGGAACTTTAAGTCTTCTTGGTGAATCGGATGAAAAGATGCTTTACCACGCATCGCATTTCGTTTATATGCGGAAATCATCGTTCGTTTCTTATCAATGTTTCCCCATAATCCGGTTTTTCTAATATCATTAAATTCAATATGTTCAATCCTGTTTTCATCCATCTCTTTTCTCTTTAAATTAGGCAGCTCTAACTCTTTAAAAAACGCTTGCTCTAATTCTAGAATAGAGACTTCAGCTTCATAATAATCTTCTCCAGCCGCATCCCCTGCTCCTTGCCCTTTTCCTGGTCCTTTTTGCTTTTGACCACCTGATCCATCTCTCGCAACGACATCACCAACTTTGCTATCACCATTTCCTTGCCCAACATGTTTATTTTTATCATAATTGTATCTAATCTTATACTCATCTAAAGAACGAATCGGTATTTTTACAACATCCTTGCCATTAGACATAACTATACTTTCCTCTGTTACAAGGTCTGGTAAATTATTTTTAATTGCCTCTTGTACTTTTTCTTGATGGCGTTGTTGGTCGTCATATCCTTTGCGATGGAGGGACCAGTTTTCCTGTGAAATCGTATAATTTGGTTGGTTTTCTTCACCCATTTCTTTCCCTCCTTACTGTAATTGTCTTCCTATATGAACAGCAAGCTAGAAATTTTGTTTTATACTGTGCAAGCTAGAATGAAAGGTAACTGCTCATCGAAAATCATCCCATAAACATATATAACGTTTTCATACAATACTCCGAGCATCCTAAACAAAATTTTGCCACTCACATACTAGAAAAACATTCAGCCGTTGATAAGAAAGAAACACAATGCATAGTTGCACACATTTTCACTTTGCAACATATTGTATTGTGTTGGCTTTTTTCGTATGAATGGTTGGTTACTCTATCATATGCATATTGTAAAAATAATTGACAATAAATTCATGAAATTGCATCTTAATTTATTACATTTGGACAAGGTATGACAGTTTACACATATGAACGGATAATAAAACGCTGTCCCGCAAAATACAAGAGACAGCGTTTTGTTATCAAACTATCGGTTTAACAGACTACCTACATAACGTAATAATTCATTTGCTGAAGAAGAATTATAGCCATGCTCATCAATTAAGCGTGCAACAACATCATTGATTTTCTTAAGCTGATTTTCGTCTGGTGTTTTCGTTGATGTCGTAATTTTCACTATGTCTTTTAAATCAGCAAATAGTTTTTTCTGAATCGCTTCGCGAAGACGCTCATGTGAATTATAATCAAAGCGTTTTCCTTTACGCGCATAAGCAGAAATGCGAATTAAAATTTCTTCACGGAATGCTTTCTTCGCATTTTCTGAAATTCCAATTTGCTCCTCAATTGAGCGCATTAGCTTTTCATCTGGACTCATTTCTTCACCTGTTAATGGATCACGTAATTTCGATTTATTGCAATATGCTTCAACGTTATCTAAGTAATTATCCATAAGTGTCTTCGCTGATTCTTCATATGAATACACGAATGCTTTTTGTACTTCTTTCTTCGCAATTTCATCATATTCTTTTCTCGCTAATGAGATGAAATTCATATAACGCTCTCGATCTTCATTACTAATTGACGGATGCTGATCCAACCCGTCTTTTAGCGATCTAAGTACATCTAATGCGTTAATAGATGGTACCTCTTTTCGAATAATTGTAGAAGAAATTCGGTTAATAACATAACGAGGATCAATACCTTTCATACCTTCATCTTGATATTCACGTTGCAGCTCCTCTACATCAATCGCATTATAACCTTCTACCGTTTCTCCATCATATAAACGCATCTTTTTAATTAAATCAATATCCGGACGCTTCGGATCTTTTAAACGAGTTAAAATCGTAAACATTGCTGCCACTCGAAGCGTGTGCGGTGCAATATGCACATTGGACACATCACTTTCACGAATCATTTTTTCATAAATATGTTCTTCTTCACTCACTCGTAAATTGTAGGGAACTGGCATTACAATGATTCTTGAGTGCAATGCTTCATTTTTCTTGTTTGCTATGAAGGAACGATACTCAGTTTCATTCGTATGCGCTACAATTAATTCATCTGCTGAAATAAGCGCAAATCTGCCCGCTTTGAAATTCCCTTCTTGCGTAAGCGATAATAAGTGCCATAAAAACTTCTCGTCACACTTTAACATCTCTTGGAATTCCATCATCCCACGGTTTGCCTTATTCAATTCTCCATCAAAGCGATACGCTCGTGGATCTGATTCTGAACCATATTCTGCGATTGTTGAAAAATCCAGACTACCTGTTAAATCGGCGATATCTTGTGATTTAGGATCAGACGGGCTAAATGTACCAATCCCTGTACGGCGATCTTCCGAGAAGAAAATACGCTCTACAACTACATCCTCAATTCTTGAACCATATTCTTGCTCTAGACGCATTACGTTTAGTGGCGATAAATTCCCTTCAATTCTAACTCCATACTCATCAAAGAAATCATCCCGTAAATGATGCGGAATTAAATGAAGTGGATCTTCATGCATTGGGCAGCCTTTAATTGCAAAAATTGCTCCTCGATCTGTTCGTGAATATGTTTCTAATCCTCGTTTCAACATCGTAACTAATGTTGATTTCCCTCCACTAACAGGACCCATTAATAATAAAATACGTTTTCTAACATCTAATCGTTTTGCAGATGGATGAAAATATTCCTCTACAAGACGTTCTAAAGCCTCCTCTAATCCAAATAGCTGATTACTAAAGAAGTTATACTTTCTTCTACCATCTACTTCTTCGATTCCAGCATCTTTGATCATATTGTAAATGCGAGAGTGTGCTGTTTGAGCCACCCATGGTCTTTCCTTCACAAGCTCCAAATACTCCGCAAACGTACCTTCCCATTGTAAGCGTTCTTCTGCTTCTCGATGCTGTTCAATTTTTTTTAGAATATCCATTATAGCTCCTCCCCCATCTCCTTGTTCAATCGGATTATTATAAAAGGTATGCTAGGATGTCCTTAAACATTCTTTAAATCAAAATGAAATATACAGTAGTGCTATAAAATTCTCTCCAAAATTCAAAGAAAATTCTGTATAATATAGGTATTAAAGTTTTTACACCGCTATTCATTTTAAATAAATTCTTTTCTTCTGAGAACCTTACATACATTTCGATTCATATTTAAGATTCGTAAACTGAAAAAACAGGAGGGATATTAGTATGAAATTATTATTAATTTTAGGTGTATCACTCACATTTCTTACAGCTATTTTTACATCTGGTTACAACGATAAACCTGGTACACATAAAGTGAAACTTTAATGAGTGGGGGTTTTATTAGTTGAACCAGTCGGGCTTTTACGGGCAGTTAATCTCCCACCTAACCTCCTTGTCCTAGCCGAGTTTTGAGGTGGGAATTTAACTGCCCGTTAATGCGGTTAAAAAAGTGATGTGCTTCTTAGCACATCACTTTTTTTATCAATTATTTATAATACACATTTTCCACATCATATTTTGATAAAGGTCGGCTATAATAATAACCTTGTACAAACTTCACATTCTTTTCCTTCAAAAATTGTATTTGTTCCGCTTTTTCTACTCCTTCTGCAATTACATTCAATTCCAAAGTATGAGCTAAATGAATAATTGCAGCCGTAATATTCGTATCACGTTCATCTACATGTATACCTTCCATAAAAGAACGATCGATTTTCAAAGTATCAATTGGATACGTTTTTAAATAACTTAAAGATGAATATCCCGTCCCAAAATCATCTAAATGAATCTTTAAATTTTGTTCTTTTAATTGTAGCAATACTCTTTTCGATATGTCTTTATGTATAAGGGCTCCTTCGGTAACCTCTATCGCTAATAGATGGGCTGGTACATTGTACTTATGTAAAGCACGTGTAATCATTTCTATTAATGTAATAGAGCGAAAGTGCCTGGCTGAAATATTAACTGCAATCGGGACAACCTCATATCCTTTATTTAACCATTCACGTATTTGCTGACACACTTCATTTACTACCCATTCATCAAGCTTAATAATAAATCCTGTTCTTTCTGCTAGCGGAATAAATTGATTGGGAAAGACAAATCCTAATTCTTTATTCTCCCACCTTATTAAGGCTTCCATACTAGCTATTTTTTTCGTTTCAATATTCATTTGTGGCTGATAATATAAGAAGAATTCATTTTTTTCTATAGCACGATGTAATTGGTTTTCTATTATAAACCTTTGTTCACGCTCACAATCTAATCCATTGCAATAAAAATGATAATGTCCTTTTCCTTTTTCTTTTGCTTTTTCCAAAGCAGCATCAACTCTTTGGAATAATATTTTTTCATCTTCTCCATCTGTTGGAGCCATTACAATTCCGATTGACGCACTTAAATACACGTCCTCTTCTTCAATTACAAAATGTTCACTAATCTTTTTTTGTATGCTTTTTGCAACTAACTCTACACGTTCTTTCTTTATATTTTCTATTAACATAACAAATTGATCATCGTGTTCTCTAAATAAATGCATATCGTCTATTTGGAGACTGCTTAAACATTCTGTAACTTTTTGTAATACTTTATCTCCTTCTTTATGACCAAACGTATCATTAATAAGGTGAAATTCATCTAAATCTATAAAGATAAACGCAAAATCTATCTTCTCATTTAAAAAATCATTTAACTTATTTGTACATGAAATTCTATTCATTAATCCTGTTAACTGATCATAATAGGCTAAATATTCCGTTCTCATCTCATTTAATACTTGCCTTGTAACATCCCTCGTAACAATATAAACCCCAACAATTTCACCATTCACAATAATTGGAATAGTTCTCAAAGAAATATAGAGCTCGTACCCTTCTTTATGAACATATTTCTTTGAAACAATTTGCTTTGCACTTCCTTGCATGGCTTCTTTAAATAGAATATGAAAATCTTTTTCATATTCTTTATTAATAAATTCAAAAATAAATTTATTATTTAATTCTTCATATCGGTATCCAAATATTTCATACGTTGCTGGATTTGCATATGTAATTTTCCCTATAGAATCTATAGATATAATAGAGTCATTATTATATTCTAGTAATGACTTAAATAACATTTGTTTTTCCTCTATCTCAATCTTCTCCTCAATTTGAGGTGTGATATTCCTCGTAATACAAATAATAAACTGACATACTCCTTCTTCGTCAAATACAGGGTTAAGTGAAGATTCATAATGTATCTCACCTTTTGGTAAACTAACTACATCACAAAAGGTATTTGCTTTCGCTTCGCTCGCTACTTTTGCATATTGCACTTGCAATATTTCCGCCGTATCTTCCGGTAATACTTCTGCAAAAGTTTTTCCATAACATTCTTCGCTTAGCTTCGCATAATCCATACCTATCTTATTTACATAAATATATTTAAAGGTTTCTTCATCCATAACTTTCACAATAAATACTAAATCTTGAATAGCATGTAATAACCCTCTTCTTATTAAATCCATATCTATCATACTTAAAAAGGTATTTTGATTACTATATTGTTCCTTCATATTTATCTCAACCCGTCTAATCTATTTTTATTCATATATCCCATTCTATATGAATATGTACCCTTTTTTAAATGTATGATTACATATTATTTTTATCTTTAGAAAAAAAGTCGCCATATGGCGACTTTTAATAAACAATTTCTAAATCTAGTCCTGGATAATTTTGTTGACGGAACGCTTCATAAATTAAAATAGCTGCTGTATTAGATAAATTTAATGAGCGCACTTTATCAGTCATTGGAATACGTAAACAATGATCGAAGTTTTCTTCGATTACATTAGCTGGTAAGCCGTTTGTTTCTCTTCCGAATACAAAATAGTAATCCTTCTCACGTTTACTATAATCAAACGCTGTATGAGCTTTCTCGCCATACTTTGTTAAATAGAAGAATTCACCGTCTTTATTTTTCTCATAAAACTCTTCAATTGAATCATAATACGTAATTTTTACGTGCTGCCAATAATCTAATCCTGCACGCTTTAACATTTTATCATCCGTTGAAAATCCAAGCGGTCTAATCAAATGTAGTTCTGTTCCAGTTGCTGCACAAGTACGAGCAATATTCCCTGTATTTGCTGGAATTTCTGGTTGATATAAAACAACATGTACTCCCACGCGATATTCACCTCTGTTTTTTGTCTACTACGTATTATACCATTTGAGCGAAAAATCTCTACCCATTAATAATATGAAAGAATTTATATTTCATTTGTGGTGTATATTTACTAGAATCTTCATAGTTCCAATAACGCCGGCGGCTATTCGCTGAATGTGCATTTACAAGTGGCATACCATCTGCGTCTTTCGCTACTACAATTGTCGTATGATTCCACCTACCATCATCCTCAAAATCATAAGCGATAACATCACCAAGAATAAGGTCCTCTGGTCTTTCTACTGCTTCTGCTCGAAGCCCTGTTGTAGCACCTGACAAATACCAATAAAAAGAGTGTGCGACAGCCCAGCTCCAACTCCACTGATTCTCCCTTTGCCACCATCCTTTACGAATATTAGGATATCCATTCATTGGTACTTCTCCAGTATGAAGACATTGAGAAATAAAATTCGTACAATTATCAGGGAAATTACGATATATAGGGTTTCGATCATCCCACCAACGCTCCGCATATTTAACTGCCTCTAAACGGTTATACTGATAAGAACCATACTTCTCCTTTGTAACTTCCCTTTCTAATGTCTCACTCATTCCAACTGCTTCTGGCACTTCAATAGTATAATCACCTATTATCCGGCTATTATTTAAACAAACTCTTCTTTTTAATTGTTCCTCTTCGATATAAAATAATTCTTTATGCTTAATTAAATATTTAAAATGTATTTGATAATCAATTTCTTGATGATTGCTATTATTTAATTGCCTCATAAAAGAAACGTCCGCAGTTGCTTTCACTATATGTGCACTACGTTTTTGAAACAATTGTTTCTTTCTCTGTGCTATTTGTAATAAATCTTCAGCAATACCATCCACATTTGTTCGTTTCTCTGTTATATACGCTAAAAATTGTTGTACTTGCTTTTCAATATTTACTTTTACAACCATTTCGTCTCCCTCCCATATTACAATATGAAAAAGGGAGATATTATCTACTGTTTTTTCTGCGCTAACAATTCAAGTCCGCGATTCATTTCATGAAGAACCTCTTCGTCTTTCTCACGTTGCATCGCTTTTTCAATGGCTTCGCCCACGCCATCTCCACCAATTTTCCCAAGTGCCCATGCTGCCGTTCCGCGAAGTACCGGTCTTGGATCATCTTTCATAACACCTATTAAATCAGGAATTGCTGATGCTTCTTTAAAATGCGCAAGTGCCAAAATCGCATTTCGTTGCAACGGCTTTTTACCTCTCCATGAACCAGACATAATCCCATATTTCTCTTTAAAATCACGATTACTAATTGTTAAAAGTGGTGTTAATAACGGCTTAACTAACTCAGGATCTGGTTCCATCTCAGGGTGATTATGAAAATCCATTCCTTTATTTTTCGGACAAACAGTCTGACATGTATCACATCCATAAATACGATTTCCTATTTTGTCGCGATATTCTTCCGGTAGGAACCCTTTCGTCTGTGTTAAAAATGCTATACATTTCTTCGAATCTAACTGTCCTCCTTGTATTAAAGCACCTGTAGGACAAATATCAATACATTTTGTACAGCTTCCACATTGATCTTCTATCGGTTGGTCTGGTGGGAATGGAACGTTTGTAATCATTTCTCCTAAATATACATACGAACCAAATTCAGGTGTAATAATAGCGCAATTCTTACCGCTCCATCCAATACCGGCACGCTCCGAAACAGCTCGATCACTTAATTCACCCGTATCAACCATTGACTTAACTTCTATATCGGGAAGTTTCTCGATTAAATATGCTTCTAATTTTTGCAAACGATCTCGTAAAACAAGATGATAATCTTGTCCCCAAGAGGCACGACAAAAAATCCCGCGGCGTTCTCCACGCTTACTTAATGGTGCATTTTTTAATTTTGAAGGATACGCTAATGCAATCGCAATAATTGATTTCGCACCAGGTAATAGAAGCTGTGGGTTCGTTCTCTTTTCTATATCAGGCTCTTCAAATCCAGATTGATAATTTAATTGTTGCTGCTGGATTAAACGCTGCTTTAATTCTTCAAATGGTGAAGCACTAGCAAAGCCTATTTTATCTATACCAATTGTTTTACTATACGCAATGACATCTTGCTTTAATTGTTCAAAATTCATTCCTAATCGCCTCCTCAGATGAATCCATCCCTTATGTAACGACTATATTGGTTAGCAATTCACTTTTGGAATACTATTCTTTACTTCTATTTTCGCATACAATCATGCTTTTCAAACATTAAAAAACGCAATGCCTCGTTTATCTCGGAAACGAAACACTGCGTTGATCACAATTTATAGAAAAACTTTTAATAAAATTTGGAGCGGGTGAAGAGAATCGAACTCTCGACCAGAGCTTGGAAGGCTCTTGTTTTACCACTAAACTACACCCGCAAATATGAAATACATAAAAGATATTAGAATAACTTATGTAAAGTAGTATAGCATGTAAAAAAATCGGAAGCAAGAATTTTATCGAAAAAAGTCGAAAAAGTGATGAGTATCTCATCACTTTTTCAATTCTTTATCAATTGCCTTCTTCATACTATCGAAATCAGGGTTTGCAAGATTTCCATTTACATATACTGAAGGAGCACCTTGAACTTTTAATTTTTGAGCACGATCTGAATCTTTACGTACTTTTTCTTTCATTTCTTTACTGTGTAAATCCTTCTTAAATTGTTCTACATTAACTTTCGGAAGCTTTTCTTTCACAATGTTAAGAAGTAATTCTTCTGTAATCCATTCTTCTGTGTCTTTCTTTTGACTTTGATAAATCTCATCATAGAAAATCCAGAATGAATCTTTATCTTGTTTATAAATTGCTTCACCAGCTGCTGCACCTAAATCAGAGTCTTTTCCGATAAATGGGAAGTTAATAAAATATAACTGCACTTTACCTTTATCGATATACTCTTCTTTTAAGCGTGGTAATACTGTTACATCCCAAGTACGACAAGCAGGACATTTGAAGTCTCCAAATTCAACTACCTTAACTGGAGCATCATCTTTCCCTAAAGATTGTTGTGTGGAATAAGCAAACATCTCATTCCCTTTATCTTTTTTGTCATTTATGATGCTATACGCAATCGTTCCGATTACAATCAATACTGCAATGGAAAAAACTATACCAAGAGCCATGAGTTTGTTCGATGATTTCATATACATTCCTCTTTAAATTCATATTCTGTATACAGCATTGTACACAATACACATAATATCAATACTTACATATACCACGCAATGAACACGCTCACATAAATTACAAAAATACAACAATTGTGACGATATTGTGTCACAATTTGTCACAATTTATTCAAAAAAAAGAAGCTCCTATGTAGGAACTTCCCTTAGCTTACTGCTTTTTCACGCGCATTATTTAACATCGATTGCTCTGTTTTTATATCATGACGAATTACTAATTTCTCACTAACAGCTTGCACATACTCATCATGATTGATATAGCCTTCTTTCTCCATTAATCTCAAAACTACATTCCGTCTCTCAACTGCTTTATCGTAATTTTGTGCTGGTGAGTAATAAGCGGGTGCCTTTACTACAGCAGCCATCATTGCACTTTCAGCCAACGTTAATTGGCTCACCTTTTTACCGAAGTAAAGGTTTGCTGCCTTTTCAATTCCCCATGCTCCTTCTCCGTAATAAATATTACTTACATATAATTTTAAAATTTCATCCTTCGTAAATGTGCGTTCAATTTTTTTCGTGTAAAAAATTTCTTTCCACTTACGAGAAAATGTACGCTCATTCGTTAAAAAAGCATTTTTGGATAATTGCTGTGTAATTGTGCTTCCTCCCTGCACAACACCACCAGCTTTTATATTCTCAACAGACGCCCGGATAATCGCTATATAATCTAAACCGTTATGATGATAAAACCTTTTATCTTCTGTTGCAATGAATGCATGTGTTAATGATTCTGGCACCTCTAACTTAGCCGGTACATGTAATTTACTAATATCACTTTGCTCGATCATTACATTTCCAATGAATAATAACGTAAAACTTAACAATAATAATAAAATAATGGCTTTATAAAAAAATTTAGTCATTGGATTTAATGCAACTTTTTGATGATAGTTCACCCTAGATAATACTCGTTCTTTCATCTTAAACACCTCTTTTCCACACAGCGTATAACTCTTACTTTAAGAATACCTTGTTGTAAAAAAATATCCCATCGATTTCTCTTACACGTACCTTACATCATTGTAAGGTATAAAGTGAAACTTTAATCAGCCCGCACCAATCTGGCTGCCCGGCAAATAGCGGGATAAAAAAGTATTGTATCACAGTCCTTTTTTATCTACTATTCATCTGAAATATTGAATATAGATTATGCTAAACTAATAACAGATTAAACCTTAAGGCTATTATACTTTCTCTATTAAAGCACCCTATTTTCATTATATCATCTACAAATATATATACTTTTAAGTATATATTAATCTAAATGTACATAACATAACATACCATACATTATACAGAACAAACGTTCTTGAAATCAATACTAGCACCATTATTATTTTGACCTTTTTCTTAAACAGTATACAAAAAAGAGTAGTGATTTGATTGTACCTCAAATCGGCTACTCCTTTCTTTACAATCTTCCTATTAAATTATACGGCTGCACTTCCCACGTTTCATACGGAATAAAATGTGTTGCTCTCATCGCATCAAGCGTTCTAGATTTCATATGAGGACGCGTTATATACTCATCTATGTTCTCTTCATTTAAAGCAACAAATTTAGCCTCTTGTATTTCTTCAGGCTGAATTTGTATTTCACCGCTCACGTATGCCACTTTAAAAACAACAGCTAGAATGTGCATGGAAGCATTATAATAAACTCCTGTAATACCGATAGGCTTCACCGTTAATCCTGTTTCCTCTTTTATTTCCCTACAAACAGCTTGATCCAGCGCTTCTCCTTCTTCTACCTGTCCTCCTGGAAACTCCCACGTATCCGATCGCCAATGTACTTTAGCTAATAACACTTCGTCTTTTTCATTTGTTAAATAACCTGCTACAGCAACGATATGCTTTGGTGTTTTATGTTCCATATTACGCCTCCTAGCAGTAATGAATGTTTCATATATCCCTATAAGCATATTCCCTGTCTACAACAAAATACCTTTACTAATTCAGCACCTTAATTACCTTTATAAAAAAGCCCCTATTCGATAAACGAACAGGGGCTTCTATCATATTATTCTCCTAAGTCTACGTTGTGGTAAACTTGTTGCACATCTTCTAAATCTTCTAATGCATCAACCATTTTCTCAAATTGTACTTGAGCATCTTCAGGAAGTGTTACATCACTTTGTGCAAGCATTGTTAATTCAGCAACTGTAAATTCTTCAACACCCGCATCTTTAAGTGCAGATTGTACTGAATGGAATTGATCTGGTTCAGCATATACGATAACAGCATCTTCTTCTTCTAGAATGTCACGTGCATCTACATCTGCTTCCATTAAAATTTCAAGTACTTCATCTGATGTTTTCCCTTCAAGGCCGATAACAGCTGTCGCATCAAACATGTAAGCTACAGAGCCGTTTACACCCATGTTACCACTGTTTTTGCTAAATGCAGCTCGTACATCTGCTGCAGTACGGTTTACGTTATTTGTAAGTGTATCTACAATAACCATAGCTCCATTTGGCCCAAATCCTTCATAACGAAGCTCATCATAATTTTCCTCTGAACCGCCTTTTGCTTTTTCCACTGCACGATCAATAATTGTTCTTGGTACATTATATGTTTTCGCACGCTCTAATACGACTCTTAACGCCTGGTTTGATTCTGGATCTGGCTCGCCTTGTTTTGCTGCCACATAAATTTCACGTCCAAATTTCGCGTATATACGGCTTGTATTTGCATCTTTTGATGCTTTTTTATCTTTAATATTATTCCATTTACGACCCATACTTTCCACTCTCTTTCCCGTTTTAAATCTACATAAAAATATTAATATGAAATATAATGTGTATTCAACACATTTTTAAAAGAAATATAAAAAGTTCATTTTTGATTCATATTACAGACATAATATAAATTACTATCATTTTGTTCTTTCGACAAGTTATATTATACATGAATTCCTACATTTATCACGAATTTTAGAATTACATAACATAATTTAACAAAAGAGACTCTAACATTTCTGTTAGAGTCTTTTTACATCGCCGATACCGATACTGACACTCCCGAAGGAACACGATTTTGAGTCTTTTAGGTGACATTTATATAGAGTGTTACCCTTAAAATCCTTTATTTTAAAGCATTTCAAAAATTTTGAGCTTCTTTCAACATGATAAATTAAAATGGGACGGAGCCAAAATGGAATCACAATAAAATAACTGACACCTTTTACTTTCATTTTTCTCCCTTAATTAAGTTTATCCTATTTCATTTATTACTGTGATGATTTATTTTATTATCTCTCGCTAAACAATAAGGAAAAGTAAAAAATTACCACAACATTCCCCTAATTACTTTCTATCGCTATATAATTAAAATAGGAAATTTTTTGAAATCTAAAAATTTAAAAGAAGGATGGGGGAGAGTTATTATGACACATTCAAATGAGAAAAAAGCATATGGTCTTAAAGGGATAGGAGAAAAACTAAACCCAACTATCTATCAAGTGAGATTCATGAAATTAGATGAACCAATTCAATTTGAGTCGTTTCCTGAATTAAAGGAATTAGGGGACTGGTTGAGTACTTCAACGCAAATGTGATCGTGCCACTCAACTATGTACAAGTACAACAGAGAAGAATTTGAAAAGAAGTTTTTAGAAATTACGAAATTAACAGCTGATCATGTGCTAATATCTACTGGTGGTGTCGGATTTAACTTCATGTCACCAGGATGGGGAGATTCTCTCTAGAGTGCTGGAAACGATTCTTGTATATACAAGAATCTACTGACATTTTATATAGTAATGGAATTATATAAAGGGATAAAAATGAATGTTCGTTTTTATCCCTTTATTGTTTCGCAGTTTGCTCTAATTCCTTAATAGCTTTTAATTGTTGTTTATATAACAGAGCTGTTCCTTCTTCCAAAGTTTTACTCGTTAAAAAGAAATACTCTTCGATCTTTAGTCGTATTAGATAAATAAACTGTTCTTTCAAATGGATTTTTTGTTCTTCTTAATCCCCCTATTACAGAAGGGTTATTTTTAACGCTTCCTCAAGCATTGTATCGAAATCATTATATATTTTCATCACTGTGCCAGATGGTTTATCAAGTTCTAGATAAGTACCGTCTGATAAGTTTTTGCAAAACCACGCAATATTTGAATCCCCAAAGAAAAGATACTCTTTTTGAAATTCATTTTCATACCAAATCTCATTCGTATCTATAAAGCCGCAAATATGTTCATCTTTTTCTGTTTCTAGTAAAGGAGAATCGACTCCGTAAAGGACCAATCCATCAAAGTCTAAACCATTTACAGTTTTAAGAAACTCTTCGTATTCACTCGGTAAGTCAACATTAAATTTCTCTTTTACGTGTTTTCTTAATCTATGAACTTCAGTATCTGTTGCTGGTGTGTTCAAATTAAAGTTAACACTTTTCAGTATATCTCCAATTTCTAAAATCAGATTTTTCCACATAAAAAAAACTTCTTTCTAAGAGTATTTATTCTCCTTTAGGATAACTATTATATTTGGGTATAGATCAAGTTATATCTGCACTATCTCCATCTTGTAAGTGTCTAGTTAATGTAAACCATTGTTTGAACTTCTATCAGTTATTTTAGGACTTTCTTTTACATGTTTGCTTCTGAATCCCATATCTCTATAAATTCAAAACCTTTTAAATCACTTTCTAAAATTGCATTTCTTAATTCGTCAGACACTAAAACAGTAGAGAAGTGTAATCTTTGATTTAAATAGGTTTTAAATATTATCTGCCCTTCAACTATATTAGGCAAAAATGCGTATTTTTCGAAACCTATTATTAATCCTGTACTTAGTTTTTCAAAAACTGCTTTATTGTAGTCAATTGCATCAATTGTATTTAAAACGTTTATTAGGTAATAAAATTCACCTGTAACATTATGAGTTAGCGGAAGAAACTCAACATTATTGCAAATTAAAGGCTCTAATACCTCTTTTGCTTTTCTACTAACCATTGGCGTGCCAAGTTCCCCCCAGAACATAGGACAATCACTATGGTTATCTCCTTCTACACATTCAACAAGAATTTCTCCCCATGAATCAGATAACTTTATTGCCAAATCAATTTTTTCATCAAAATATTTTTTACGGTCTTCTTTCAAATTTAATAGTTGAAAAGATTTATAGTTATCAAATAAGCTTTTTAATTGCCAAATTTTCATACCTTTTACTCCTTTATAATTTAATTAGTAAAACAATTAAGATTATTCAGGTTGATTTAATTTTAAACTACCGTCCAATAATCTTTCTCTTATATTCTGCAAAGCTGCAACTGCTCGATTACCCCCAAAGCGTTTAACTTCGCCTAATACTCTGTATACTTCTCTTATATACTCTGGACCATGATCACCTATATGTAATGCTTCAGTAGTCACATATTCATTCACTTTATACGGTAAAAATACCCCATTAGCAGCAGAAGCATGATGTATCTCAATCTCTTTTAATAATTCCTGTACTTCCACTGTCCTGCTATCATTTCAAGCTACAATGTGATGTGCTGCATTAGAATATGGGATTGCTTCAATTCCTGCAGCCTTAAGTTCTTCACGTAATACTTTAGATGCTATATACGAATCGGGATACTCATTTTTTTACATTTACTCTATCAAGAACTTTATCCACATAATCTTTTATTACTTCTTGTACACCCTTAATTCTACTTCTTCCACCAGTTTCGGAAAACATAAATGTATCACGAGCTTCTTGTAAAGCTTCAAAAGCCTTTATATGATTGTTACCAAAGCCACTAGTACCTGCAAATGCAAATCGTTCTTTCAATGGTAATTGATTTGAAACGGACGAGATACCTTCTGATAATTTTGTTAGATTCGCACCTTTTTCGATATTATCATCTGATAAATTTCCATCAACTAAATTACCATTATAACGTTCATCAGCATTACGTTAACCTATAAGAATTAACGTAATAGGCGATACATTAACATTAATTTGAACACACAAAAAAAGCGTCCCCACAAAGTAGGAACGCTTGATATTACTGTATACTCACGATTAATTGAAGATAAAAACAAATAAAAAAAGACGATCACTCGTCTTTTAACCGATACCGATGGTCGGGGTCGAACCGACACTCCCGAAGGAACACGATTTTGAGTCGTGCGCGTCTGCCAATTCCGCCACATCGGCACAAAAGAAAAGGCGGCAACCGGATTTGAACCGGTGATAAAGGTTTTGCAGACCTCTGCCTTACCACTTGGCTATGCCGCCATATTAAATTTCATTGGAGCGGAAGACGGGATTCGAACCCGCGACCCCAACCTTGGCAAGGTTGTATTCTACCACTGAACTACTTCCGCAAAAATGGCTGGGCTAGCTGGATTCGAACCAGCGCATGACGGAGTCAAAGTCCGTTGCCTTACCGCTTGGCTATAGCCCATCGATTTCTTACTTAATTATATGTAAGTATCCATTAGATTATTTGTAATTTTAAAAATAAAAATGGGGCGACTGATGGGAATCGAACCCACGAATGCCGGAGCCACAATCCGGTGCGTTAACCACTTCGCCACAACCGCCATGTTGTGTAAATATATTTGGCAGGGGCAGTAGGAATCGAACCCACACTGGAGGTTTTGGAGACCTCAGTTCTACCTTTAAACTATGCCCCTATGTAAATGGTGGAGGGGGGCAGATTCGAACTGCCGAACCCGAAGGAGCGGATTTACAGTCCGCCGCGTTTAGCCACTTCGCTACCCCTCCGAAACTTACATGGTGCCGGCTAGAGGACTTGAACCCCCAACCTACTGATTACAAGTCAGTTGCTCTACCAATTGAGCTAAGCCGGCGTATTTTATTAAAATAAATGGTGGCTCGGGACGGAATCGAACCGCCGACACGAGGATTTTCAGTCCTCTGCTCTACCGACTGAGCTACCGAGCCTTATTAAAATGGCGGTCCCGACCGGGGTCGAACCGGCGATCTCCTGCGTGACAGGCAGGCATGTTAACCACTACACCACGGGACCATTTGGTTGCGGGGACAGGATTTGAACCTGCGACCTTCGGGTTATGAGCCCGACGAGCTACCGTGCTGCTCCACCCCGCGACAATATTATTCATATAATTTATATGGTGGAGGATGACGGGATCGAACCGCCGACCCCCTGCTTGTAAGGCAGGTGCTCTCCCAGCTGAGCTAATCCTCCAAAAGTGGTGACCCGTACGGGATTCGAACCCGTGTTACCGCCGTGAAAGGGCGGTGTCTTAACCACTTGACCAACGGGCCAAATATTATAAATCCTATGGCGGAGAGCAAGGGATTCGAACCCTTGATACGCTTGTGACGTATACACGATTTCCAATCGTGCTCCTTCGGCCAACTCGGACAGCTCTCCAATGGCTCCGCAGGTAGGAATCGAACCTACGACCGATCGGTTAACAGCCGATAGCTCTACCGCTGAGCTACTGCGGAATAATATTGCCTGGCAACGTCCTACTCTCACAGGGACAAGGTCCCAACTACCATCGGCGCTAGAGAGCTTAACTTCCGTGTTCGGTATGGGAACGGGTGTGACCTCTCTGCCATCATTACCAGACATTATTCTTTTGAGACAATCATTATTATAACTTATTCACTTTAAAAGTCAATAAGTTTTTTATGTTCTCTCAAAACTAGATAACATTTGCTTCATATTATATGGTTAAGTCCTCGATCTATTAGTATTCGTCAGCTCCACATGTCACCATGCTTCCACCTCGAACCTATCAACCTGATCATCTTTCAGGGATCTTACTAGCTTACGCTATGGGAAATCTCATCTTGAGGGGGGCTTCATGCTTAGATGCTTTCAGCACTTATCCCTTCCGCACATAGCTACCCAGCTATGCCCTTGGCAGAACAACTGGTACACCAGCGGTGCGTCCATCCCGGTCCTCTCGTACTAAGGACAGCTCCTCTCAAATTTCCTACGCCCACGACGGATAGGGACCGAACTGTCTCACGACGTTCTGAACCCAGCTCGCGTACCGCTTTAATGGGCGAACAGCCCAACCCTTGGGACCGACTACAGCCCCAGGATGCGATGAGCCGACATCGAGGTGCCAAACCTCCCCGTCGATGTGGACTCTTGGGGGAGATAAGCCTGTTATCCCCGGGGTAGCTTTTATCCGTTGAGCGATGGCCCTTCCATGCGGAACCACCGGATCACTAAGCCCGACTTTCGTCCCTGCTCGACTTGTAGGTCTCGCAGTCAAGCTCCCTTATGCCTTTGCACTCTACGAATGATTTCCAACCATTCTGAGGGAACCTTTGGGCGCCTCCGTTACACTTTAGGAGGCGACCGCCCCAGTCAAACTGCCCACCTGACACTGTCTCCCGGGTCGATAAGACCCGTAGGTTAGAATTTCAATACAGTCAGGGCGGTATCCCACCAGCGCCTCCACCGAAGCTAGCGCTCCGGTTTCAATGGCTCCCGCCTATCCTGTACAAACTGTACCAAAATTCAATATCAGGCTACAGTAAAGCTCCACGGGGTCTTTCCGTCCTGTCGCGGGTAACCTGCATCTTCACAGGTACTATAATTTCACCGAGTCTCTGGTTGAGACAGTGCCCAAATCGTTACACCTTTCGTGCGGGTCGGAACTTACCCGACAAGGAATTTCGCTACCTTAGGACCGTTATAGTTACGGCCGCCGTTTACTGGGGCTTCAGTTCAGAGCTTCGCTTACGCTAACCCCTCTCCTTAACCTTCCAGCACCGGGCAGGTGTCAGCCCCTATACTTCGCCTTACGGCTTCGCAGAGACCTGTGTTTTTGCTAAACAGTCGCTTGGGCCTATTCACTGCGGCTTTCCGTTAAGAAAGCACCCCTTCTCCCGAAGTTACGGGGTCATTTTGCCGAGTTCCTTAACCAGAGTTCTCTCGCACACCTTAGGATTCTCTCCTCGCCTACCTGTGTCGGTTTGCGGTACAGGCACCTTTTATCTCGCTAGAAGCTTTTCTTGGCAGCGGGGAATCAAAGACTTCGCTCCATAAGGAGCTTCCCCATCACAGCTCAGCCTTCACGATAAGCGGATTTGCCTACTTATCAGCCTAACTGCTTGGACGTGCACAACCAATCGCACGCTTCTTCTATCCTTCTGCGTCCCTCCATTGC
>NZ_JARVHP010000001.1:4867500-5075000 GCF_040459695.1 Bacillus cereus group sp. RP37
CAAGTCTCCCAGTTTCCAATGACCCTCCACGGTTGAGCCGTGGGCTTTCACATCAGACTTAAGAAACCACCTGCGCGCGCTTTACGCCCAATAATTCCGGATAACGCTTGCCACCTACGTATTACCGCGGCTGCTGGCACGTAGTTAGCCGTGGCTTTCTGGTTAGGTACCGTCAAGGTGCCAGCTTATTCAACTAGCACTTGTTCTTCCCTAACAACAGAGTTTTACGACCCGAAAGCCTTCATCACTCACGCGGCGTTGCTCCGTCAGACTTTCGTCCATTGCGGAAGATTCCCTACTGCTGCCTCCCGTAGGAGTCTGGGCCGTGTCTCAGTCCCAGTGTGGCCGATCACCCTCTCAGGTCGGCTACGCATCGTTGCCTTGGTGAGCCGTTACCTCACCAACTAGCTAATGCGACGCGGGTCCATCCATAAGTGACAGCCGAAGCCGCCTTTCAATTTCGAACCATGCAGTTCAAAATGTTATCCGGTATTAGCCCCGGTTTCCCGGAGTTATCCCAGTCTTATGGGCAGGTTACCCACGTGTTACTCACCCGTCCGCCGCTAACTTCTTGAGAGCAAGCTCTCAATCCATTCGCTCGACTTGCATGTATTAGGCACGCCGCCAGCGTTCATCCTGAGCCAGGATCAAACTCTCCAATAAAGTTAGTTTGTCTAGCATCTAAAAATAAAAATTGACGTTTCACGTTGTTTGTTTCGTTCAGTTTTCAAAGAACTACTTGGTCGCTCATTTGCGACTTCCTTATGTTAACATCTTCGTTTTTCGATGTCAACTAAGTTTTTCAATTTCTTTTTTGTCGTTTTCTGCATTTCCGCATCAGCGACGGTTATTAATATATCATGCAGTATATAAAGGGTCAATACTTTTTATAAAAAAATTTCACATCCCGTTAAAAGTTTAAAAACATGTTCTAAAAACCATTATAGCCTCCCGTCATTCTTCATCATACTCCACATTTCATATCTCATCGCTTTATCACATTTATGAACGAGTGAAAATTCTAAATTTTATGTTATATTATTGTTATAGGAGTGTGATGCAAATGAGCATTAAGTATTCAAACAAAATCAATAAAATCCGGACCTTTGCATTAAGTTTAGTATTTATCGGCCTCTTCATTGCATATTTAGGAGTCTTTTTCCGTGAAAACATTATTATTATGACAACATTTATGATGGTTGGCTTTTTAGCTGTTATCGCTAGTACTGTTGTTTACTTTTGGATTGGCATGTTATCTACTAAAACTGTACAAATTATTTGTCCAAGCTGCGATAAGCCAACAAAAATGCTCGGTCGTGTCGACGCATGTATGCATTGCAATCAACCTTTAACAATGGATCGGAATCTAGAAGGAAAAGAATTTGATGAGAAATATAATAAGAAGAGCTATAAATCATAAGTATATATGAGGACAGCGAGTAAAATGTATCCTTACAAAAACTAAAGAGGTTTCAAATTATTAAAAAGGTGATTTCTTAACCAAGAAATCACCTTTTATATTTGTCCTTAATTAAGTTAGGTTCTTCACTTAACATTTTAAATCCTCCTGAACCTAACGTAATTCCCATATATAATAAAGAAAGAGGTCGACGTAAAGCCGTCAGCCTCTTTCTTTATTATATATTACGCCTTATGACACTCTGGACAAACGCCATAAATTTCTAAGCGATGGCTATTAATAACGAAGCCTGTCGTTTTCGCAGCTTCTTCTTCAAGCTGTTCCAAGCCCCCATAAGGAAAATCAACAATCTTACCACATTTTTCGCAAATCACATGATAATGTTGACTTGTAACATAATCAAATCTACTTGAAGCGTCTCCATAAGTTAATTCCTTTACAAGTCCAACCTCTTTAAACACACGTAAGTTATTATAGACAGTTGCAACACTCATATTTGGAAACTTACCTTCTAATGCTTTATAAATGTCATCCGCTGTTGGGTGCGTCATTGATTCCACAAGGTACTCTAAAATAGCATGACGCTGTGGAGTAATGCGTACACCCGTATTTTTCAGCATTTCTAGCGCTTCTTTTAATTCTTCTTTGACCACCGTCATGCACCCCGATTCTATACGGATTATTATTTTATAATTCTTATAAAGAGTGTACTCCTTTTCTTATAAATCGTCAATATTTCTACTATAAGTATGTGGTTTATTTTTGTATATAGCCTTATTCTTATGTATCTTTCCCCATTTCCTATACATTTACATAGAAAAAAAGTGCGACATAATCGCACTTGGAATACTATCATCTGAGGAGGTATGCCCTACACTTCACTTTATGTAACACAGTAAAATATGTATAGACACTTGCCTTACTTTTACATATTTTATCTCCACCATAGATTTACTTTATATAAGAAAGAACATCTTCAATATGTCCCTTCACTTTCACTTTACGCCATTCTTTTACAAGCTCACCATCTTTATTAATAAGGAATGTAGAACGCTCGATTCCCATGTACTCTTTCCCAAAGTTCTTTTTCAACTTCCAAACATCGTATAATTCTGCTACTTTATGATCCTCGTCTACTAAAAGTGTAAATGGAAGTTCATGCTTCTCAATAAATTTCAAATGTCTATTTGCCGGATCCGGACTCACTCCAAGAATAACCGTATCCTTCTCTTGAAATAATCCATAAGCATCACGGAAATCACACGCTTCGGTTGTACACCCTGGAGTCATATCTTTCGGATAAAAATATAGAACTACATTTTTACCACGAAAATCAGCTAAGCGAATTTGTTCCCCGTTACTTCCCTCTAATGTAAATTCTGGAGCCATTTCTCCTACTGTGATCATTGTTATCACTCCTACTCTTTTCTTTTACTATATCAAATGCTATCCTATTTTTCATTGTCTATTACAGACCTCATCACAAAAGCAAACGGTAATGTATATCCAATTAGCGCTTCCGCAATTGCAATCCATCTCCCAATTCCAATCGGAGATATATCACCATATCCAACAGACAATAAAGTAACCGCGCTAAAATATAAACAAATTTCTACAAGTTGAAAAGAGTGAGCGTTCAAGCTTTCTCCATCCTCTTTCAAAACTGCAAAACCCATTTCCTCTAATACAACGTAACTTAATCCAAACGCAATTAGTACAGTTGTATAAATCAAAAATAATGTGGCTAAATTATACAGCGAAAAAAAACGCGTTGAATCTGAATAGGAACTCCATAACAATTGGACACTCTTCAAAATAGCTATCGCTGCAAGTAATAGAATAAATCCCCATAACATGTCCTCCACCTCATTTTATATGTATGAGACGGCCATTGGATTTATCCCTTAGAAACAAACAAGCTTCTATAATTAATTCCCAGCACCACGGTACCTTTTTACCCCTTGATTCCAAAGAGTAATTGCAATCGTAAAACAGATAACACCAACGAATGGTGTTGCAAATGCATAGCTATTCCACTCTGTTTTTCTTAAAAAGTATGCTGCCGGATACACTCCGACAAACGCAAATGGTAAAACAAACGTTAAAATGAAGCGAATCACACGGTTATAAATATTCACAGGATAGCGACCATAGTTACCTATGTTATACATTAGCGGCATAATTGAACTTTTCGCATCCGACCAAAAACCAAGACTCGCAAGCGTAACAAATATCCCTCCATATACAAGTGCTCCTCCACCTACCATCAGTAAGAATAAGAAGAAATCGTACCAGTAAAAAGATAATTGTAACTCCACAGCTGCGTAGCCCATTACAATCATTCCTGTAATCGCTCCAATTAAAGATTCAAGTTCCATTCTTTCTAATATAATTTGAAATAAACTATGAATCGGTCTCGTTAATATACGGTCCATTTCCCCTTTAATAATGTAACGATCATTAAAGTCCCATATGTTAAAGAAAGCCGAGAAAATGGCAAACGGTACTAAAAAGAAACCATAAATAAAGATTACTTCTTCTCTACTCCAGCCTTTTAATGCTTGTGTATGTCCAAATACAACGAGAATAAAGATTAAATTAACAGCCTGTAGTGATAAATCAGAAAGTAATCCAACGATAAAATCGCCCCGATACTCCAATTTTGTTTTTATATATTGGCTTGCATATTGCAAAAATAGGTTTATATATATCATCTCATCATCCCCCCTGTACAATTAGACGTTTTCTCGCCGTTCTCCACATGAGTACAATTGGAATAATAAGTACAATTGCCCAAATTACTTGGAATAATAATGCCTCATACAATTTACTTCCTTGTATACCTTCTGAAAAAATCATACTCGGAATATAACTAATGGCCTGAAACGGTAAAAATACCATTGCCTTCTGGGCCCATAACGGATAAAAACTAATTGGTAATAATAGACCTGAAAATAAATCAATAACAACACGTTTTGCATACATAATTCCACTATTATTAAATAGGAAGAACGTGAGCATTCCCGTCATTAAATTAATTTGTGTATTAATAATAAAACTAAATATTAAAGATAAGAAGAAATATAACCACGTTTGAAAATTCGTTGTAATTTGCAATGAAAATAATAAGGTAACGATAACCATGCCTGGAATTGAAAAGAAGGCAAAACGAAATATTCCTTCACCAAGACCTTGCATCACTTTCATGCCTAAATAGTTATATGGACGAATCAGTTCTACCGCTACACGTCCTTCTTGAATCTCCATCGCAATTTCCCTGTCTATATTATTAAAATAAAAGGCACGTGCCATCCACGCAATTGCAATATACGTAGTCATTTGCGAAATAGATAAACTTTCAATATTCTCTTTTCCACTATAAATTGCTTGCCACAAAAAATAATACGCACCGATATTAATTGTATAAATTAAAATCCCGCTATAATAGTTTGTACGATACGCAAGCATCATTAAAAAGCGAATCCGAATCATTTCAATGTACTTACCCATGTTTAATACCTTCTTCATAAATGTTACGAATAATTTCCTCTGTAGACACTTCGTTAATTTTTAAATCTTTAATTTGAAAGGCTTGTACTACTTTAGAAATAAGCATTGAAATGATAACTTCTTCATTCGGTATTTTTGCAACCCACGCGTTTTCCTCTTTCGCTTTCGACCAAACGACATGACTATCTGGCATAACCATTGATAAAGCCTGATAGGAAACTGGTGCAATAAATTGAAAATGTATTTCCTTCTCTGCTCCCCACTGCATACGAAGATTATTTAAAGAACCGTCATACATAATATTTCCTTCATCCAGCATGATAACGCGCTCACATAAAGCTTCAATATCAGTAATATCATGGGTTGTTAATAAAATTGTTGTTTTATAACGTTCATTCATTTCTTTTAAAAATTCACGTATTTTCAATTTCACAAGTACATCTAACCCAATGGTTGGTTCATCTAAAAATAATAACGGCGGATTATGAATTAATGCTGCCGCTAATTCACAACGCATTCTTTGACCTAGAGATAACTTTCGAACTGGCTTATCTAATAAAGGACCAATATCTAACGTTTCAATCACGTGCTCCATATGCTCTTTATACTGAGCGTCTGATACACCGTACACTTTTTTTAATAAACGAAACGATTCTTGTACAGCAATATCCCACCAAAGCTGTGAGCGTTGCCCAAAAACAACACCAATTGTTCTTACAAATTCTTCTCTCTGCTTATGTGGATTCATCCCGTTTACTAAAATTTCTCCTGATGTCGGAGTCAAAATTCCAGTAAGCATTTTAATTGTCGTTGATTTACCGGCACCGTTCTCACCAATATACCCAACCATTTCACCTTGTTTTACAGTAAACGATACATCATTTACTGCTGGTACTATTTTATAATTACGATTTAATAAATCGCGAAATGCACCCTTTAAACCCGGACGACTTGAATAGGCTGTAAATTCTTTACGTAACCCTTGTACCTCAATTACCGATTTCATAATCGGACCCCCTTCCTAAATGTCACAACGAATAGTTTACCCAACTGCCTTCTCTATCACAAACAATACGTCTTTTCGAAAAACATGTTAGAATAATACATAGATTTTTGTAAGGAGATGAATTGTAGTGAAATTCACAAAATCAGAAGCATTACATAAAGAAGCGTTAGAACATATCGTTGGCGGCGTTAATAGTCCTTCTCGTTCTTTTAAAGCAGTTGGCGGCGGCGCTCCTGTTGCTATGGAACGCGGAAAAGGTGCTTATTTCTGGGATGTAGACGGAAATAAATATATCGATTATTTAGCAGCATACGGTCCTATTATTACTGGACATGCTCACCCGCACATCACAAAAGCAATTACAACAGCTGCTGAAAATGGTGTACTTTACGGAACACCAACAGCGCTAGAAGTAAAATTTGCAAAAATGTTAAAAGAAGCAATGCCTGCATTAGATAAAGTCCGCTTCGTAAACTCTGGTACTGAATCAGTAATGACAACAATTCGTGTCGCTCGTGCTTACACAGGCCGCACAAAAATTATGAAATTTGCTGGTTGTTACCACGGTCATTCTGATTTAGTACTTGTAGCAGCTGGATCTGGTCCTTCTACGCTAGGAACTCCTGACTCAGCCGGTGTACCACAAAGTATCGCTCAAGAAGTTATTACCGTTCCATTTAATAATGTAGAAACTTTAAAAGAAGCACTAGATAAATGGGGACATGAAGTAGCAGCTATCCTTGTAGAACCAATCGTTGGAAACTTCGGTATTGTAGAGCCTAAACCAGGATTCCTTGAAAAAGTAAATGAACTTGTTCACGAAGCTGGTGCACTAGTAATTTACGACGAAGTTATTACTGCTTTCCGCTTTATGTACGGTGGTGCTCAAGACTTACTTGGCGTAACCCCAGACTTAACAGCGCTTGGTAAAGTTATTGGCGGCGGACTTCCAATCGGTGCTTACGGTGGTAAGAAAGAAATTATGGAACAAGTTGCCCCGCTAGGACCTGCATATCAAGCTGGTACAATGGCAGGAAATCCTGCTTCTATGGCATCTGGTATTGCTTGTCTAGAAGTTCTTCAACAAGAAGGGCTTTATGAGAAATTAGATGAACTTGGTGCAATGCTTGAAAAAGGAATTTTAGAGCAAGCAGCAAAACATAATATCGATATTACATTAAACCGTCTAAAAGGTGCTTTAACTGTATACTTCACAACAAATACAATTGAAGATTACGATGCAGCACAAGATACAGATGGTGAAATGTTCGGTAGATTCTTCAAGCTTATGCTTCAAGAAGGTATTAACTTAGCACCTTCTAAATATGAGGCATGGTTCTTAACGACAGAACATACAAAAGAAGATATTGAATATACAATTGAAGCTGTAGGTAGAGCATTTGCTGCTTTAGCAGATAATAAATAATCCCTATAATGAAAAGGAAAAAAGAAAGCACATCTTTCTTTTTTCCTTTTTTCTATTTCATAAATCCCTTATTAATAGTATAATTATTCATAATTATCTGTTTTATTTTTCTTTTATATCCTTACTATCTTTGTATACAAGGCTGTTCATGCCTTAAATAGTAAGATTATTCAAACTTTAATAAGAGGGGGGATTGACGGATGCTCAATAAAACAAATACATGGACACCGTCTTTATTTCGAGATTATAGAAATGCAGAACATGATGCGTGTGGAATCGTTTCCGTTATGGAGAAACGAAAAATTGCTACGAAAGAGAACATTGATCTTTGCATACAATCACTCGTCAAAATGAATCATAGAGCTGGTTTCATTAATGGTGAAGGAGATGGTATCGGAATTCACGTTGATGTCCCAAAAGCACTTTGGAATGAGAAGCTGAAAAATAACGGATACAATCCAACGATTGTGGATCATCCCCACTTTATCGTTGGACATTTTTTTCTAAATAAAAAAGAAAATATTGCTACTTTAAAAAATTATATTCGTATGCAATTAAATAACGAAAATTTCACTATTATTTTTGAAAGTGATGATGTAATAAATTCCGATGCACTCGGCCCACTTGGTAAACAAGAAGAACCTTTATTTTGGCAAGTTGCCCTTATCGCAGAAAATGAAGTTCAAAATATTGAGCGAACATTATTTTCTGTAACGATAAAAATAGAGGAAAACGAAGCGATTCATGTTGCTTCATTAAGTCGTAATCATGTTGTATATAAAGTTCTAGGTGCTGGCGATACACTTGTTGCCTATTACAACGATTTACAACACCCACTTATCGCTTCAACTATGACGCTAGGACATAACCGTTATTCTACTAATACATTATCTAATTTTTTTCGTGTACAACCATTTAGCATCCTTGGACATAATGGTGAAATTAACACAATTGCAAAATTACGCGATCAAGCTGACATGATTCATGTTCCACTTACTGCTGGGGGCAGTGACTCCCAAGATTTAAACCGCACCTTAGAAACTCTACTTGTTCAATACGACTACAGTTTATTTGAAGCAATGGATATACTATTCCCACCAATTATTAATGAAATTAAACTTTATGAACCGCATTTACAAGATTTATATACGTATATACGTGAAGCATGGGGGCATTTCGCACAAGGGCCAGCTGGCATTATTTCACGTTATAAAGATGAAGCTGTTTTCAGTGTCGACTCCCTTGGACTGCGACCAGTATGGAAAGTGGAAACAGAGAGTTCTTATATTTTCTCTTCTGAACCTGGAGTTGTATCACCAACTGAATATGTAGCCGAACCAAAACCACTCGCTCCTGGAGAAAAGGTCGGATTAAAATGGAATGAACGAGATGAACTTGTTCTTTATGAATATGACAAATACCAAACCCAAGTATACAACCGTTTTAAAGAGCGAATTGATACTAAAGATTATCATTTAAATTTATCTATCCCTAAAACAGAAGAAATTCAGGGATTATGTGATTCTGTCCAAGTTGAAACAAAACAATACGTTGCTTTCGGATGGGACCGAGAACATATTCAGCTTCTTGAACAGATGGCAACAAAAGGCGTTGAGCCAATTCGCTCACTGGGGCATGATTCACCACTTGCTGCACTCGATACTGATAGACGAAATATCGCTGACTTCATTAAGGAAAGTGTAGCCGTTGTTACAAATCCAGCAATCGATCGCGATCGAGAGGTCGAACACTTCTCCACACGAACGATACTTGGAGAGCGCCCAAGTTTATTAAGTGGTGCTAAACAGCCATTTGTAGTTGAGATGCTTTCTCCAATTATTTTAGAAGGAAGTGTAGCACAATCTATCACAGAGGAATTACACACAATTACGTACGAACAACTTATACAGCTATTCAATACTCATAGCTCTATCGCTACAATTTCTGCTACGTTCAGTCCGACAGAAACTTTACAATGCGCCTTAAATCGAATTAGTTCTGAAGCGATAACAGCCGTGAACGATGGGGCTTCCCTACTATTAATAGACGATGCCAACGCTCATCTAAATGAACGGTTATGGATTGATCCGCATTTAGTTACCGCTAAAGTACATCAAGTATTAAGCGAAAATAAATTACGCCGAAACTGTTCTCTCGTTATACGTTCTGGTGCCCTTCGCTCCTTACACGATATCGTCACACTGTATGGATTAGGAGCAGATAGTATTAATCCATATTTATTATTTGCAACCGTCAATGATGGGACAAAAACACCAATTATGAATTTGTATAATGCTCTTAATAAAGGACTGGAAAAAGTCATTTCAACAATTGGAATTCATGAATTGCGTGGTTACGGTCGTCTCTATTCCTCTATCGGATTGCATGAGGAAATCGCAAATATATTACAAATTACGAATTTCTTCGGTTCAAATGATTTAGCTTTTTCGCTTGAATCACTTGCTGAAGATGCACAAATGCGAGCGGATGATTATAACAATCCTAAAATTAGAATGCGAAAATCTTTTCACATATTTCCGCGAATTTGGAAAGCAATTGGCGATGTCGCAAAAGGCAACTCTTATGATGATTACCGTGACAAGTTAAGTGAATTAGAAGAAAATAACCCAATCGCAATTAGACACCTTATTCAAACGAAACAAACAAAACAGGTAGTCCCAACTGAAGATGTGTCCATCGGTATCCGCAATCATGATTTACCATTTATTATTAGTTCCATGTCATTCGGTTCTCAAAATGAAGTTGCCTTTCGTGCATATGCAGAAGCGGCCGATCAGCTAAATATGATTAGTTTGAACGGTGAAGGCGGCGAAATTAAAGATATGATTGGAAAATACCCACATACACGTGGACAACAAATTGCGTCCGGACGATTTGGCGTAAACGCCGAACTACTAAATTCATCAAACTTAATTGAAATAAAAATCGGGCAAGGGGCAAAGCCTGGTGAAGGTGGACATTTGCCAGGTTCAAAAGTAACAGCCAAAATCGCTGAAGCACGTAATGCTACAATTGGCTCAGATTTAATTTCACCTTCTAACAACCATGATATTTATTCAATTGAAGATTTAGCTCAAATGATTACAGAAATTAAAACGGCTAATCAACTTGCAAAAGTAGCTGTAAAAGTCCCTGTCGTCCCTAACATTGGAACAATTGCTGTCGGTATCGCAAAAGCTGGTGCTGATTTTATTAACATTAGCGGATTTGATGGTGGTACAGGTGCTGCACGCATTCACGCATTGCAACATGTAGGCCTTCCTGTAGAAATTGGGGTTAAAGCTGCTCATAATGCTTTACTAGAAGCCGATATGAGGCATAACGTAGAGATTTGGGCTGATGGTGGTATTCGAAGTGTAAATGACGCCTTAAAAATCATGCTCCTTGGAGCAAACCGCATCGGATTTGGCACATTATCAATGATTGCAATCGGCTGTACAACTTGCCGCGGATGTCACCTAGATACTTGTCACGTTGGCATCGCAACACAAATCGAGTCTGAGGCTCAGGCGAAAGAACACGGATTACGCCGCTTCGTCCCGCGCGAATTAGAAAGTGCCGTTGCTGGATTATTACATTTATTCACCACTTTTGGCGTAGAACTAAAACGATTAACAGGAAATCTTGGTTATACAAATTTACAAGACATTGTTGGGCGTTCCGATTTATTAGAGCAAGTTCGAGGCAAAAATTCATTAAACTTATGTAATTTACTACAAACGATAAAACATCCATCTGTTACAAAAACAGAATATGTACTGGAAAAACAATTTGAAACAGTTCATTCCCCTCACTCAAAAGAATTAGTGGGCGTCGGCGTAGAGCAACGCGTTATGGGTGGTCTAGAATCTTGCTATCGCGTTCGTAGTAAATTATATGAAGACACAAAACTTGAACCACTTACATTAAAGTATACGAATGGCTCTATTCCTGGAAATGGATTAGGCGCTTACAATAGTGAGAACTTATTTATACACGTAAATGGCGGTGCACAAGATGGTATTGGTAAAACCTCCTTTGGTGGTGGTATTTATATAACGAAAGCAAAAGGAAAAGACGGCATATATTATAACGGTTCTGTCGGAAAAGGTTTTGGATACGGCGCACAAAAAGGATCCCTATACGTTCAAGGTAACGCTGATGCTCGCGCTGGCATTCGCCTCTCTGGAGCAGACATGATAATTGGAGGGCGAATAACAAAGCCACTCCGTGAAAAAGAACAAGGGAATATAGGTGCATACTCTAATATTAAAGGTTTCGCTTTTGAATATATGACAAATGGGCGAGCGCTTGTTTTAGGGGATCCCGGTCCATGGATCTGTGCTGGTATGACTGGCGGTGTTGTTTATTTACGTCATGATGCAAGCCTTGGTTTAACAGAACAGGCCTTAAAAAGAAGAATCGCAAAAGGGGCAAATGTTACATTACAATCAATTAGTAAAAATGGTGTGCAAGATGTGACTGAGTTATTGCTAGATTATATTCGTGTATTAAATGAGCATGAGCAATATGAGGAAGTTGCTTTATTAACACCGTTACTCGATGATATGCAGCACCAGTTTTTTGAAATTATCCCGAAAAAAGAGCAGGCTGATCCATCTATCTCGACAGAGTGATATACCTCATTTTCATTTTCAAGAAAAAATTGACGAAGTACACTTCTCATAGTAATCTATAATAACAATTTGAAACCTGCTGAAATTCAGCAGGTTTTTTTACTAAAAATTGATGTTTAAAAAAAATTAGGAAAAATTATAAATGAATCTTAATTTCTTATTAACGTCACTAAAATATCACTTGCTAACATATTGTAATGAATGTATAGTATCATGTTGTACATTCATTATGACAAGAGAAAGGATCTTATTAAGGGTATGAAACTTGGTGCTCGCATTTTAAAAACGGGTATTGCCATCACATTAGCTTTATTTGCTTGTATTTTACTTCAATTACCGAGTCCGGTATTTGCGGGAATCTCAGCTATCTTCGCTGTTCAACCGTCTGTATACCGTTCGTATTTAACTGCACTTGAACAAATTCAAGCAAACGTCATTGGCGCGATATTCGCTATCGTATTTGCTACTGCTTTTGGACATAATCCTTTTATTATTGGATTAACATGTATATTAGTAATTGCTCTTACACTGCAATTACGATTAGAGAACACAATATCAATTGCTTTAGTAACAGTTATCGCCATTATGGAGTATCAGGGCGAAGATTTCTTTAGTTTTGCCTTACTTCGCTTTGCGACGATTATGATTGGGATTATTGCAGCTTCACTTGTAAATTTAGTGTTTATGCCGCCAAAATACGAAACAAAGCTATATCATCGTATCGTTGATAATACAGAAGAAATTGTAAAATGGATTCGAATGAATAGCAGGCAAGCTTCTGATTTTACAACGCTAAAAACTGATATTGATCGTATGAAAGAAAAAATGATCAAACTAAACCATTACTATTTGCTGTATAAAGAAGAAAGAAGCTACACGAAAAAAGTAAAGTTCGCAAAAATTCGTAAGCTCGTTTTATTCAGACAAATGTTAGCGACGACAAGCCGTGCTTTAAGTACGTTAAAATCATTACATCGTACTGAAAATGAACTGCGCTATATGCCAGAAGAATTTCAGGAATCTATCCAAAACGAACTTGATTCATTAACGCATTATCATGAACAAGTTTTATTAAAA
Source organism: Bacillus cereus group sp. RP37 (assembly GCF_040459695.1). Classification (NCBI taxonomy): domain Bacteria; kingdom Bacillati; phylum Bacillota; class Bacilli; order Caryophanales; family Bacillaceae; genus Bacillus; species Bacillus cereus group sp. RP37. Next base: position 4,880,577 of record NZ_JARVHP010000001.1, read on the forward strand.
TTTATTGGTAAAGCAAAAAAACAACAATCCGTTGAAATGCTTGATGAAGTTGAAACAGGTAAACAAGAATTAATTGATATCTTTATGGATTATCAAAACAAAGACGATGAGGAAGCGTATAAAACATGGCTACACCTCTTCCCTCTTATTTCTGCCATTATTAACTATAGTGAAGAAGTAGAGCATTTAGATTTACTTGTGGATAGCTTCTACACATACCATAAACCAGAAGCAGAACTCCAAATCGACGATAAAAAAGAAGACGAATAAAGAAAACAGCTCCTTTTACGCTAAAGGAGCTGTTTCTGTTATGTGTTGAAGTTGATATAAATTGTAATAAAATCCTCTTTTTTTCATTAACTCTTCATGAGAACCTGTTTCTTTAATTTCACCATCTTCAATGTAAATAATCGTATCAACATGCGTAATCGTCGCCAATCGATGTGCGATTATAATCGTCGTCCGATCAGCAGCTAACGTCTGAAGCGCCTGTTGAATATATCGTTCATTTTCTAAATCTAAAGCAGACGTTGCTTCATCTAATATAAGTAATGATGGATTCTTTAGAAACACTCGTGCAATCGCTACACGTTGCCTTTGTCCACCGGATAACTTCACACCACGTTCCCCAACTACAGTATCATAACCATCAGGTAACTCAATAATAAAATCGTGAATTTGTGCAGCTTTGGCAGCTGAAATCACTTCTTCCTCTGTAGCTTTCGGATTTCCATATAAAATATTAGCTCCGATTGTATCGCTAAATAATAAATTATCTTGCAGTACAATTCCAATATGACTACGTAAATTTCTCATATCATACTTTCTTACATCTATCCCATCTACATAAACTGCACCTGAAGAAACATCATAGAAACGCGGGATTAAACTAGCAAGAGATGACTTCCCTCCCCCACTCGCTCCTACAAGTGCTACCTTCTCTCCTGGTAACATAGTTAACGAAAGGTTATGTAATATCTCTTTTTCATCCGAATTGTAACGAAAAGATACATTATCAAATATCACTTCACCATTTAATTTTTTCACTTGTACCGCACTTGGTACATTGACAATATCATATTTTTCATCTAACAATTCAAATACTCGATCCATCGATGCAAAAGACTGCGTTAATGTTGTAGATGAATTAACAAGGCGGCGAAGCGGACTATACAAACTATCCATATATCCAACGAAGGCAACCATAGTCCCTAATGTTAACTGCCCCTGAATCACTTCATATGCTGCAAAACCAATCACAAGTAACGGGCCTAAATCTGTTAACGTATTTACTGCCGAAAATGTTCTCGCCGTCCAACTCGTATGGGTTAATGCTTTCGTCAAAAATTCATTATTTCTTTTTTCAAACTGCTTCCCCTCATACTCTTCTAATGCAAAGCTACGTGTCACTTGCATCCCTTGAATACGTTCATGTAAATATCCTTGCATCGTTGCTAACGCTTGTGAACGCTCTTTCGTCAATTTTCGAAGACGCCCGAAAAAATATTTCACCGCCACTACATAAATAGGTAAAATTAAAAGCGCAACAAATGTCAATTTTATATTCATAGAAAACATAACGATAATAGCAATAGCAATTGTTGCCGTATCTAACCAAACATTCATCAAACCAGTAATTACAAAGTCCTTCGTTTGTTCTACATCATGAATGACACGTGAAATAATCTCCCCTGTTTTTGTATTCGAATAATAGCGTAAACTCAACTTTTGCAAATGACCAAAAATATGCTTTCGCAAATCATACAGTATTGTATTTGCGATACGCTGTGCGAAATATTGACGATAATATTCAATTGGCGGTCTTAATACTGCAAAAATAAAAAAAGCAATTCCAACGGCTGTTACTAATTGGGACGTTTTATCTTGAAGTGACCCTCCGCCTTGAATTACATCATCGATAATATATTTTAATAACCACGGCATAATAAGCGGGATGCCGAATTTAACTAGGCCAATCATAATCGTAATAGCAATAAGCCATCGATACGGTTTAACAAATTGCAAATATCTTTTTATGCCTTGCACATAATCCCCCCTCTAATAGGACAAACCTGCCGGGAAATCCCCTGCAGGTTTGTTTTAATTTCTGTACATTAAATATCTTTCATACCACATATCTACGAAATCTGGCGCGAATGGCCCTTTTCTTTGATGAATCCATTGTGTTAATTGTGCTACATTTCGTTTTAAAATGGTATCAATAACAGGTGGATACTGCATAATTTGACTGTGCTTTTCATACTCATCTTCATCCAAAAGTGTATATGTCATATCTGGATACACTTTAATATCTAAATCATAATCAATGTACTTCAATGCTTCGGAATCATATGCAAAAGGTGAGCTTAAATTACAATAATAATATACTCCCTCTTCCCTTAACATTCCAATCACATTAAACCAATAGTTTGCATGAAAATAACAAATTGCTGGTTCACGAGTAATCCATGTTCGGCCATCTGATTCTGTCACTACTGTACGATCATTTGCTCCGATCACAAGACTCTGTGTCCCCTTTAAAATTGTTGTCTCTTCCCACATTCTATGAATGGAGCCATTATGTTTATAACTATGTATTTGTACTTTTTCTCCTTCGTTGGGAAATCCCATATATGCTCCCTTCTTTCAACTGCAAATGCCCTTTGAACTGCATTCACTTTTTTTCTATTATAACTTTTTTGTCGAAATTTTAAAACTAAAGCGACAAGACTCTATTTTTTCACACTGAATACCATATCCCTAATCTTCTTAGGAGACGGTGTCTTCGCTGAATTATTTACAAACGAGGAAATTGGAATAGAAAAAGCCCTTCCTTATTTCTATGTAAAGAAGGACCTTGCACCGAAAGGTAACAATATATCTTATCCTAAATTCGAAATCATTTTTTCAGTTTCAAAAGATTGAATCACACTATTTGTTTGCTTTTCAAACTTCTCATGTAACAGCTTTAACGCTAATTCTGTTCTATATATTTCTTGGCGGATAAAATGTAATTCCTTTTTATCGCACGTATCCTTTTCGCTCATTTCAATTTGCTGATACTTCTCTAGATGAGCTTGTAACTTCAACAACTCATCCATCGTTTCCAATTGCTCTCCTACCAACTTATCAAAATCGTTCATTACTTACCCCCTTTTGGACTTATTTATCAGTTATTATTCCTCATTACATATTTCTAATCTTTAACTTCCTTCTCCTTTGACTACATTTGTTGACTTATTAGAAGTTATGTCGTTCGCTTTATTTTCATTACCATGACCAAAGCACAAAGAAAACACTTCTCACGAATTAGAGAAGTGTTTTTCTTTCATTACTGATTTGAACTAGAAGATTGTGATTGTTTTGCAGCTGATTGTGCATTTTGTTTTTTCACAGCATGCACATCTGTTTCAGTTGCAAATTCTGTACCATAACTAGCGTTTGCACTTTGTGCACCAGAAGCTTGCGCTTTCTTTGCTTCTGATTGTGCGTTTGCTTGTTTTACTGCTTGTACATTTGTTTCAGTCGCAAACTCTGTACCATAACTAGCATTTGTACTTTGAATGCTAGCACCAGAAGTTGCCTTGTTATAACCTTGTTGTTTTTTACTCATCTTTCTCACCTCCACAACCAATAATGTAACCAATTCACTTAGAAGCTATCCGTAATTTTCTTTAAAAAAATTCCGCATATATCTCTTATTACTCATTCAAACTATAGAAAATGGAGGTGGAAATATGTATATAGGACGCGATATGACTGAACTAACGATGCTTTCAAAAAATGAATGGAAAGAAGATGAATTAGCTTATTTTCATCATTCATTACAACAGATTCTGCCCTATTTAAACGCAGAAGGACAAAGTATTTATAAAGAAATTGTTATAGAAATTGAATCAAGAGGCGGCTTACAAGAAGGTGAAGCTAGTTGGACTCATGGGACAAAAATTTCTTACGATTAAAAAAGTGTTCCCAATTTAGGGAACACTTTTTTGTTTATTGCATTGTAATTTTCTCAACGCAACTCTCATAAATCGTACGATGCGATTTAGAGAAAGGTAACTGTTCAAATGCTTCTTTCGATACAAATTTCAATGTATCTGTTTCAACAATTTCACCAGTTACTTTTCCGTAAAATACGAATATATCCCAAGTCCGATGTGTAAACGTATGTTGTACATTCATCGCGTATTCTTCAATAGAAATCGAAATCTCAAATTTTTCTTTCATATAATCTATAAGCTGTTCCTTCTGATTACGAATCCCTTCGCCAAGTTCAATATTCGGAAACTCCCACATATTAGCTAATAAACCGGTACTTGGACGTTTATTAATGACGTAACGACCATCTTCTGTTTGAAGTACTCCTGCAACAATCGGTACCATCGTAGGAGCCTTCGCTTTACTTTTTACTGGTAATTCCTTTTGAACACCTTCAGCATATCCCCTGCAATGCTCACGTACAGGACAAAGTAAGCATGCTGGATTTTTAGGAATACAAATCAGTGCTCCTAATTCCATCAAACCTTGATTAAAATAAGATGGATTTTCAGCCGAAATAATTTCACGCACAATCTCTTCAAACACTTTTCTAGTCTTCGGTTTTGCAATGTCATCCCACACGGATAAAATGCGAGATAATACACGCATAACATTTCCGTCAACTGCTGGCTCTGGTATACCATATGCGATACTTAAAATAGCACCTTTTGTATATGGTCCGACTCCTTTTAACTTTTCAATTTTCTTTACATCACTCGGTACTATCCCGCCATATACTTCTTTTACCTCTTTTACTGCTGCATGTAAATTTCTCGCTCTAGAATAATACCCTAAACCTTCCCATGCTTTTAATACTTCTTCATCATCCGCATTTGCCAAAGCCTCTAGAGTAGGAAACTTCCCCATAAAATTCGCGTAATATGGTTTTACAGCTTCTACCCTTGTTTGCTGTAACATAATTTCCGAAACCCAAACACGATATGGGTCTTTATTTTTACGCCACGGTAAGTCGCGTTGCTCTTTTTCAAACCAACCAATTAAATCATTTTGAAACTGCTCTATGTTAAAATTATTTAAAATTTCAAGTGTCAAACTTGATCCCCCTCATTTTTTTGCATATAAGTACTATTATAAAGATTTTAGGAAAAAATTTAAGTAAGATGACATAGGAAATAGAAGGCAAAGGACTTGAGGTATCGAATAAAAAGAGTTACATTAATAAAAAACGGAGGTGGATTTCTATGGACACAGCCACTCACCTTGTTATGGGCGTTACTCTAGGCAGTTTGGCTACATTAGACCCAGCCATAGCACAAAGTGATATTGGGCCACAAGCAGTTATGCTTGCTACAATTGCCGGTTCCAATATTCCTGACATCGATACAGTTTTAAAATTGCGTAATAACGCTAAATATATAAGAAATCATCGTGGTATTACTCATTCCATTCCTGCAGTGATTCTTTGGTCATTCCTTATAAGTGGCATCTCTTTCGCCTTCTTTTCAGAAGCTCCATATTTGCATCTACTACTTTGGTCATTTATTGCCGTCTTTCTTCATGTCTTTGTAGATATTTTCAATGCTTACGGTACACAGGCATTACGGCCCTTCACAAAAAAATGGGTAGCACTCGGCATCATTAATACATTTGATACCGTCATTTTCTTTATCCATATACTCGCAATTGCTTGTATGCTCGTAGGTTCCCATAAAGGGTATACTGCCTTAGCAGCGTATATATTGATGACTGTTTACTACATCGGACGGATTATGATGCATAGAAACATACGTAGCGTCGTATATAAACGTTTCAATAACGTTGAGAAGATCATCATTTCTCCTTCTTATCGATTTTATCATTATCATTTAGCAATCGTTACAACTGATTATTACTACGTTGCTAGATGGCATCGTGGTAACATCATGCTATACGATAAGTTCGATCGGGTACCGTTCCCAGATAATGCTATTATGCGCGCTGCTAAACAAGATGAAAACATCTCAGCATTTCTATCTTTCTCTCCTGTGTATCGCTGGGACATTTTCGATTATGATCATTATTACGAAGTTCGATTCATTGATTTGCGATATCGCAGTAAAGATTATTATCCATTCGTTGCAATTGTTCAACTCGATCAAAATTTAAATATTATTAGTTCCTATACAGGATGGATTTTTAGTGAAGAAAAACTTCGAAAAAAGCTGGAATTACTTCCACATTAAAAAAAGCGACTTAAGTCGCTTTTTTTAATGTTTCAAATGATCTTCTTGATTAATTAAATGGCTATATTTCGGATTATTTGTACGCATTTCATGAAGGCGTCCTCCATGATTATTAATCCATGATCGAACCACTTGTTCAGTCATTTCCTCTCCTTGATAACGACCGGATTTCGCATAAGTTGTTCGAAAGTCTTCCCACAGTAATTCAACCCACGCACGAGCCTGTGCGTAAGAAAGCTTGTCATTTTTGTCTAATAGTTCTTTCGTTAATGCTTCATAAATATCATTCATGTTCTAGTCTCCTTTTACCTAATTATCCCTTCATTTCTAAAGGATAGTTTCTTCTATTTTGCACATTCTATAAGTGATACTTCTTAAAGAGGTATCAACTGATGATGAGGAGGGCGTTCGCAATGGGTAAACAAGCCGAATTTTGGTCTGAGTCAAAAAACAACAGCAAAATCGACGGTCAACCGAAAGCGAAATCACGCTTCGCTTCGAAACGACCTAACGGCACAATTAACACGCACCCACAAGAACGTATGCGTGCTGCAAATCAGCAGGAAGAGTAGTACAAATTAAATTAACTTCCTACACGAGGTGATAAAGATGAGCTACCGTGATCGCTTAGATAGTCGTTCTGAATTATTTAACCATACGTGGACTCGTCCGAAACATGCTAAAGCGCAAGTTAACGGACAGACGCAACAAACCCAGTCTCTCATTATATTGGCAAATGAATGTAAGAAACGCCAATTTTAGAATCTCCTATCTCCTGTAACGCCTACCAAAGATGAAAACCAGAGAGATATTCGCTCTCTGGTTTTTATTTTTCTTGTAATAAGGAAATTGGTATTCCAATCTCTTCATTATCATTTTGCTTATGTCCCCAAGCAAATACCCCATTGAAATACGTAATTTCAAATAATATACCAGGTTCTTCTACCAATTCATATGTCTCACCAATATGGAATTTGTTTATGTCAGTCATATAAGCACGAGCCATTGCCATCTTTCTCATTAATACATCGAACTCATTTACAATTCCGAGCTGCTCTGCCTTTATTGCTTGCTCTTTCAAAACCCCAATTTCTTCCCTTAGCTCATGTGGTGTCATTTCACTGTAGCGCTTTGGCATATTCATCTTATTCCCCTCATCCCTCTTCACGTTTCATTTGCAAAAATATCTCTATCTCATCAATAGAGAATCCTTTGCGATATAGCGCTTGTTTCATCTTATTTTCAAATGTCCAGCCATCATACTTCTTATATTTCTCATAATATTTATTCCCATGATAGTGTAACGCTTCTTGTTGCTGTTCGTCATCTTTTTCGTCTTTCAATTCTTCCAAACAAATTTGAATCACATCTCTAGAATACCCTTTACGAACAAGCATTTCGTCTAACTTTAGCTTCATTTGTAAAAAGGAATGTTTTTGATAAGATCTTTTCTTCTTTTCTATAAGATGTAAAGCATTCTCAATTTGCTTTTCCTTCGGATATTCTTGTAAACTATGCGTAATAATTAGATCCTGAACTCCTTTATTTAACAACTCTCTTTTAATAACAGTGGGACCTTTTCGATTCACATTACTTTGTGTTCTCGTATATAAAACAGCGTACTCTTTATCATTAATATATCGGTCATGTAATAATTTCGAAACGACTTCAGAGATGATGGACTGTCCCACTTCTTTTTTTCGTAAAAAATCTTCTATTTCTTGTTTCGTTCTCATTTGATAGGATAAATAGGAGATTGCTTGTAAATATGCTTTTTGTACCTCTTCATTGTACAAAATATTTCCTAACGCTATTTCATCAATTTCTAAGCCCTTTTGTAATCCGTGTTTTATTAAGATTACTTGATTCACACTAAACCCGTACTCTTCACCTTGACCTTTATCAATATAAATATTAAACCGTTCTTTCGATCGTTTTTGCACTTCTATTTTTGTAATGACAGCCATACTCTCACCTCTCTATTATTTTAACGTATTATCCGAAAGAAGTCTCCTTCCTGGGGCGTGTGAAAGACGATAGTCTAGCGGTAGGTGGGGGATGAATTTCGGTTTGGCGTAGCCAAACATTTGGTTTTCTGATTTTTTTTGCCTCTGATATAATCATTCTTATAAGAGGTAAAGTTTGGTATAACAATGAAAGTAGATAATAATAATGTAATATTCAGGTTGTGTGATCACCGTCATAGCTTATGGGAAATGAAGCGAAAACTGAGGTGAATGGAAATGCTAAAGCAGAATAAGGCGTACAAATTTCGTCTGTATCCTACAGAAGAACAAGCTCATCTCATACGTAAAACGTTCGGATGTGTACGCTTTGTGTATAATAAAATGCTGGCTGAGCGGAAAGAAATATACGAAACATATAAAGAGAACAAGGAAGAGCTGAAGAAACAAAAATTCCCTACTCCTGCGAAATACAAAGTGGCGTATGAATGGCTTAAAGAGGTCGATTCCTTAGCATTGGCTAACGCGCAATTAAACTTGCAAACTGCGTATAAGAACTTTTTTAGTGGTCAAAGTGATTTTCCTACATTCAAAAGTAGAAAGAGTAGAAAATCTTATACAACGAATCGCGTAAACGGAAATATTATGTTATTTCATGGTTATATCAAATTACCGAAATTGCAAATGGTGAAACTGAAGCAACATAGGGAGATACCGCCAAATCATATCATCAAATCTTGTACGATTTCGATGACACCTACCGGTAAATACTATGTGTCTATCTTGACTGAATATAAAAAAGAGATTGTACAAAAAGAAGTACAAAGTGTAGTTGGATTAGACTTTGCAATGGCTGAATTATATGTGAGTAGCGAAGATGAGAAAGCCAATTATCCTCGCTTTTATCATCAGATGTTAGACAAACTAGCGAAGGCACAACGAGTATTAGCCAGACGTGTGAAAGATTCGGTACGCTGGAATAAACAACGCATTCGTGTAGCGAAGCTGCATGAAAAGGTCGCAAATCAACGTAAGAATTTCCTTCATCACAAGTCTAAAGAATTGGCTACTCATTTTGACGTTGTAGCAATCGAAGATTTACATATGAAAGGAATGTCACGAGCACTTCGCTTTGGTAAGAGTGTAGCTGATAACGGCTGGGGGATGTTCACGACATTTTTAGCATATAAGCTACAAGAACAAGGAAAACAGCTTGTGAAAATAGATAAATGGTTTCCTTCTACAAAGATGTGTAGTCGTTGTGGAAACAAAAAAGAAATGTCACTATCTGAACGTACGTATGCGTGTTCGTGTGGACTAACAATCAGTCGTGACTATAACGCAGCGATCAATATCAAAAAGGAAGCGATGCGGTTATTCGCATTGATATAAACCGTAAAAAATAACCTTTGGAACAAGGGAGTTAGCTCGGCTGTCTTAAGACAAATTCGTTAGCTATCAAAAGTAGCGATGAACCGAGAAGCCCCCACTTCAAGTCAGCTCGTAAGAGATACTAAGTGGTGGGTAGTTCACCATAGTCAAGGAACGTTTTTGCTTTTCAAGAATATATATAATGAGGAGGAAATAATTGTGAGAATCGCAATTTCTGGTGGTACCGGCTTTATCGGTAAATACCTTTCTACTTTTTTTATTCAAAAAGGATATACTGTTTACATTCTTACTCGAAACAAAACTACTGAAACTTCACATCCTAACCTTCAATACGTACAATGGACACCAGATTTACAAATCTTCCCCCTCTCCTCTATTGATGTAGTTATTAATCTAGCTGGAGAGTCTATTAATAGTAGGTGGACAAAGAAACAAAAGGAATCCATTTTAAACAGTAGAATTCAAACAACAAAAGGACTCATTAAACAATTGCAAAAACTAAATACAAAACCAAGCACATTTATTAACGCAAGTGCCATTGGATACTATGGCACTTCTGAAACCGAGTCTTTTACAGAACAGCATGAGACTCCTGGAAATGACTTTTTAGCAAATACAGTATATTCATGGGAACAAGAAGCATCTAAAGCACGTTCTCTCGGAATACGAACAATCTACGCAAGACTTGGAGTTGTATTAGGCGCAGACGGAGGAGCTCTTCCAAAAATGCTACTCCCCTATCAATTCTATATCGGAGGTACAATTGGATCTGGAAACCAATGGTTATCATGGATTCATATAGATGATGTCGTTCGCCTAATTGATTTCATCATACACAAAGAAGAAGTTGATGGACCTTTTAACATTACGGCTCCCCTACCTATAAGAATGAAGGAATTTGGAGAAACCATTGCAACTATAATGAAAAAACCTCATTGGTTACCTGTCCCTTCATTTATGCTTCACACTTTATTGGGTGAGATGAGTATACTTGTACTAGAAGGACAACATGTATTACCTACTAAAGCAATTGAACATGGGTATCAATACACATTTCCAACAGTAGACCATGCATTACAAAATATACTTTCGCATACAATGTAGTACTTCTAAAACACAGTTTTACAGGGGCCCTTTCAAAACCTTCATTTTCTAGAATCCGGAGCATTATTACACAAATAATCTTTCAGTTACTTCCCCTTAAATTCCATTAACATTATAAAGTAACAGAAATGAGGTACCTATGAAAATATTGCTCAAACAAGCCATTGTCTATCCTATTACATCCTCGAAATTTCAAGGGGATGTACTCGTTATAGGAGAACGAATTGCTGAGGTCAAGCCTTCCATTCAACCTACTCAAGATATGACAGTTATAGACGCGCGTGCTCTTCATCTCTTACCTGGATTTATTGATGTCCATACTCATCTTGGTCTCTATGATGAAGGTACTGGTTGGGCTGGCAATGATGCAAATGAAACATCTGAAGTTTCAACACCACATATCCGTTCTTTGGACGGAATCCACCCTTTTGATATTGCATTTCAAGATGCTGTACAAAACGGAATCACAACTGTTCATGTTATGCCAGGAAGTCAAAATATTATCGGTGGTACTACTTGTGTAATAAAAACAGCTGGAACTTGTATTGATCATATGATTATTCAAGAACCTGCTGGCTTAAAGATTGCCTTTGGAGAAAACCCTAAAAAGGTCCATAGTAATGGAACGAAAGAATCCATAACACGTATGGGAATTATGGGATTACTTCGGGAATCATTTTATGAAGCACAGCACTACGGGCATGAAGCTGATTTTCGAATGCTTCCTATCTTAAAAGCATTACGCCGCGAAATACCCGTGCGTATCCACGCTCACCGAGCAGATGATATTAGTTCTGCTCTACGCTTTGCAACAGAATTCAATCTCGATTTACGCATTGAACATTGTACAGAAGGACACTTTATTGTTGAAGAGCTTTCGAAACACAATTTGAAGGTTTCCGTTGGCCCCACTCTTACACGCCGTTCTAAAATCGAACTAAAAAACAAAACATGGGATACTTACCATATATTATCAAAAAATGGAGTGGAAGTTTCTATCACAACAGATCACCCTTATACACCCATTCAATATTTAAATGTTTGTGCTGCTGTCGCAGTAAGGGAAGGATTAGACGAAAAAACTGCACTAGAAGGAATCACTATATTTCCAGCGCGAAATTTACGTTTAGAGGATAGAATTGGAAGCATTGAGGTTGGAAAAGACGCTGATCTCGTGTTATGGACTCATCATCCTTTCCATTATTTAGCCAAGCCTGTACTAACCATGATTGATGGAAAAATAATTTACAAAAAAAATAAAAAAAACTAGTTTATTTTTTTGACTAGATAAAGTATTATACGATTATAAACTGAATGAAACCATAATCAATTTGTGTCGTGATTATCATTTTCAAATTGATGAATGGGGAAGGCAAATGGTGCGCCACCAGCGTTAGAAACTGGTTCTAGTGGGTTCGATTCCCACCCCGAAATTTTTTAAAGATTGATATAAAAATTTCGAGGGTGGGGTGTTTTTTCGGCATGCTACCCTCGTGTGAGGAGGAGTTAGTATGTTGAAAAAACGCGACTTACACGACAGCCACGTTCTATACGAGTTAATGGTGGATCCAGCTGTCTTCCCTTTTGTGCGTCAAAAGGCTTATTCTTATGAAGAATATTTATTTTTAACGAAACAAACGATTGAAGCAGAAGAGCGTGGGGAATTAATTTCACGCACAATTTTAGATGAATGGGGTAACCCCATCGGAACAATTACTTTATTTGATGTGCAAGAAAAAGCCGGATTCCTTGGAACATGGCTTGGTAAACCATATCATGGAAAAGGCTATAATAAATTGGCGAAAGATTCATTTTTTAGCGAACTTTTCTATGAATTAGATATTGAAACCATCTTTATGCGTATTCGTAAAATAAATATTCGTTCTATTAAAGCTGCCGAAAAACTACAATATGTAAATCTAGCAAACGAAACAAGAAAAGCCGTTTATGATGAAATTAACGCAAATGAAGAAGTATATAACTTATATGAAATTCCAAAAGATCAATATACACTTGCTACAATGCGAGATACAACATTCCAAGATGCTCATCAACTAAAAGAAGCATAATCTAAATTTTCAGAAATAATAATTAACCATTAACATTTTGACATATACGTATATCACCCCATGTCTTTGGAAACGATAGATAGTAACTTTAAGACACGAGGTGATTTGTAATGGATAAAAAGAAACGTGACAAAGCAAAAAACACATTATCTAGTACACAAGAAGTTCTATACCAACGAGAATTTCGCAAAGCAGATCGCGCAGCGGGTTATCGCTCGAAAAGTATTTAAAGTGAGAATGAATAATTAGAAGTTTTCCCCCTAATTATTCATTCTCATTACATATTTTTTCTACGTGATAGAATAGATAAAAAAGTTCCTTATTTATAAGGAACTTTTTTTATGTGGATAACGTTATCCACATAATTTATAGAATTTTGAATAAATTACACGAACCCTTCACGAGTTTATATGTTGTAACGCATAGTAAATGTTAGAATTGTGGATATTTTTCTAAAAATTGTGGACAATGTGGATATAGTTGTTAATATTTCGACTTTACTGTTTAATGAAAGCGTAATCTTCATGTGGATAAGTTATTACTTTATCTTATAAAACAATAAAGAACCCTCTTTAAACATATAAAAGAGGGTTTCATATCAAGTAAATAATTGTGCAAGAGCAGGTGATTTAATAGGTATATGATTCGATTCTACATGATTTTCTGCCAAAATTGTATCCACAATATGACCAGCTGGCTCCGGACGATAAATGCCTTTCATCGCTTCTTTCATTTGAAGAAGCTTCATATCATCTTGTAATAACGCCTCTGTTTTTGCAAAAACCTCACTATCATCACGAATGACAACTGCAGCTCCTTTTCTTTCAAAGTACATCGCATTTTCATTTTCTTGTCCTGGAACAGGCTTATATAAAATGACAGGTACTTGCAATGCTGCCGCTTCACTTAACGTAATACCGCCTGGCTTCGTAATCATACAAGAAGTAACACGGAATAATTCATCAATATTTTCAACATAGCCAAATACTTTTAATGCATCAGGATTTTTTTCCTGTATCCCTAATAAATCCTGTTTTAACGCTTCATTTTTCCCACAAACGACAACTACTTGTAAATCTGGTACTGACATAAATGATTGGCATAGTTCTTTTACACTTCCTAATACCCCATGAGCACCTGCTACAATTAGTAAAATCTTTTTATTCTTACATAACTGATATTTATTATATATAATGTCTGGATTTATCTTTAACTCAAAACTACTACGAATTGGAATTCCAGTTTCAACAATTTGCTCCGCAGGCACACCAATATCAATCATAACTTTTTTCACGTGATCAGTTGCTACAAAATAACGATCTACTTCCCGATGAATCCATATTTTGTGCACACAAAAATCCGTTAATACGTTATACACAGGAATTGAAATACCTGTTTGCTTTTTTAATTCTGGTACAGCTATAATCGGAAAGGTATTAATAACAATATCCGGTTTCTCTGCTTGTAAAAGTAATTTCAAACGTTTTCTTCCAAAATTCGCATACCAAGATGCTATTTTTTTATCATAAATTTTTTCTACGCCATAATAAAACAAGCGGTATAATTCTTTTCCGATTGTATAACTTTTTAAATATAAATATTTTGTAATATCGGTTATAACTGGATGTGATTCTCCGAACAAATCGCATACAATTACATCTTTAATTCCTTTTTGGCGAAATGTTTGTTCTAATGTTTTCGCTACTTGCACATGACCATTACCGTAATGTGCAGTTAATATTAAAACCTTGGGGTTTTTTATCAAACAAATCCACTCCTAGCTTATTGTTTCTCCATATTGCATATACGACAATAGGAAAAACATTTTCCTTAAAAATTACATAAACAGATTCTAATACTTCTCTTTCAGCTATGTACCTGTCGTGGATATGCAAAGCATATAAGATTGACCCCTTAATCCTATCTGTGCTCATATCTTTACATTATACTTTCCTATAAGAGCTTTCGCAATAACTTACAAATGTTCTCTATTCCATGATACTCACTCTTTTACTTCTTAATTCTTTTTACTATTTTGATTTCCCTTTACAATTATGTAAATTTCTCCACTTATTCCTTACAAAAATATGGATATTCTGTTTTCAGTATACTCTTTTATATATATATACTCTAGGTTTTATTGTAAAGAAAGCAAAAAGCCTAATCCAATATTTGGATTAGACTACTTGTAAAATATGTCTTGCTTGTTCTACATTTTTTTCAGTAGGTGGTTCTACATTCACAAGTGGGTACTTATGCCCAAGTGCCTCCCATTTATATACACCAAGCTTATGGTATGGTAGCACTTCAACTTTCTGAACATTAGACAGACTTTGAATAAAGCTAGATAGTTTTTGTAGATCCTCTTCATTATCCGTAACACCAGGAACTAATACGTGTCGTACCCAAATCGGTTTATTTTTATCCGATAAATAACGAGCAAATTGTAAAATATGTTCATTGGGTTTCCCTGTTAATTTACGGTGTTTCTTTGAATCAATATGTTTCAAATCCAATAAAACTAAATCTGTGTAATCCATTAAAATATCTAGCTTATTTTGGAATTCTGGTTCTTCAGAATAACAACCACCCGAAGAATCAATTGTTGTATGAATTCCAGCTTCTTTACATTTCTTAAATAATTCAATTAAGAAATCTAGCTGTAATAATGGTTCCCCACCACTAACTGTTATACCGCCTCCGGAAGCTTCAATAAAAGGAAGGTAACATGTCACATCCTGCATTACTTCTTCGACTGTTATTTCTTTTCCTTTACCGATCTCCCACGTATCAGCATTATGACAATATTGACAACGTAATAAACACCCTTGTGTAAATATGACATAACGAATTCCTGGGCCATCAACAGTACCACAAGACTCTACAGAATGAATTCTTCCTTTTACCATGTTACTTCCTCCTTTATTGAAACAGCCTCCCTCTGCTATTTATAAAATGCAGAGGGACACCTTTTTCACTTACATGCTTTCATGCATTGTACGGTTAATTACATCAATTTGTTGTTCACGAGTTAATTTAATAAAGTTTACAGCGTAACCAGATACGCGAATTGTTAATTGTGGATATTTTTCAGGATGTTCCATTGCATCCATTAATGTTTCACGGTTAAATACGTTAATATTTAAGTGATGGCCTTCTTTTACTGCATAACCATCAAGCATTGATACTAAGTTACGTACTTGTACATCATCTTCTTTACCAAGTGCTTTTGGAATAATAGAGAATGTATTAGAAATACCATCTTGTGCATCTTCATATGGTAATTTAGCTACAGATAATAATGAAGCTAATGCACCTTTTGTATCACGTCCATGCATAGGGTTCGCACCTGGTGCAAATGGTTCTCCAGTACGGCGACCATCTGGAGTGTTACCAGTTTTCTTACCGTATACAACGTTAGATGTGATTGTTAAGATTGACATTGTATGAACAGAATTTCTGTATGTTTTATGTTTACGAAGTTTATTCATAAATGTTTTCACAAGATTTACAGCGATTTCATCTACACGATCATCATTGTTACCGTATTTAGGGAAATCTCCTTCGATTTCAAAATCAACTGCAATACCGTTTTCATCGCGAATTGGTTTTACTTTTGCGTGTTTAATTGCACTTAAAGAGTCTGCTACTACAGATAGACCCGCGATACCTGTTGCCATTGTACGAAGAACATTTGTATCATGAAGTGCCATTTCAATACGTTCATAGCTATATTTATCGTGCATGTAGTGAATAACATTTAATGTGTTTAAGTATAGACCCGCTAACCATTCCATTGTCATATCAAACTTATGCATAACTTCTTCATAATCTAATACTTCAGAAGTAATCGGTGCGTACTCAGGACCAACTTGTGCTTTAGATTTTTCATCTTTACCACCATTAATCGCATATAGTAATGCTTTTGCTAAGTTTGCACGTGCGCCGAAGAACTGCATTTGTTTACCAATTCTCATTGCAGATACACAACAAGCAATTCCGTAGTCATCGCCGTAGTCAGCACGCATAATGTCATCATTTTCATATTGAATTGCTGATGTTTTAATAGACATTTTCGCACAGTAGTTTTTAAAGTTCTGTGGTAATTGTTTTGACCAAAGAACTGTTAAGTTTGGTTCTGGAGCTGGTCCTAAATTATCTAATGTATGCAAGAAACGGAATGAGTTCTTTGTTACTAAAGGACGACCATCTAATGCCATACCACCGATAGATTCAGTTACCCAAGTTGGGTCACCAGAGAATAATTCATTATAATCAGGTGTTCTTGCAAATTTCACAAGACGTAATTTCATAATAAAGTGATCTACAATTTCTTGTACTTCTTCTTCTGTTAAAGTACCATTTGCTAAATCTCTTTCAATATAAATATCTAAGAATGTAGAAGTACGTCCAAGACTCATTGCAGCTCCGTTTTGCTCTTTAATTGCTGCCAGATATGCGAAGTATAACCATTGGAATGCTTCTTGTGCATTTGTTGCTGGCTTAGAAATATCAAAGCCATGAGAAGCAGCCATTTGTTTTAATTCTTGAAGTGCACGCATTTGCTCAGATAACTCTTCACGTAAACGCATTGTATCTTCGCTCATCACACCGCCAGTTAAATCTAAATCAGCTTTTTTCGCTTCAATTAAATGATCAATACCATATAACGCTACGCGGCGATAGTCACCGATAATACGCCCACGTCCGTATGCATCTGGAAGACCAGTAATAACGCCTGATTTACGTGCATTTCTCATTTCTGGTGTGTATGCATCGAATACGCCTTGGTTATGAGTTTTTCTCCAATCTCTAAAAATACGACTAAGTTCTTTATCCATTTCGTATCCATAAGATTCACAAGCTTGTTCCGCCATACGAATACCACCATATGGTTGTAAAGAACGTTTAAATGGTTTTTCAGTTTGGAAACCGACTACTTTTTCAATATCTTTATTTAAATATCCTGGTTCATGTGATGTAATAGAAGAAACAATTTTTGTATCCATATCAAGAACGCCACCGTTTTCACGTTCTTTCGTTGTTAAATCCATTACTTGATCCCAAAGTTGCTTCGTTGCTTCAGTTGCTCCCGCTAAGAAAGATTCGTCTCCTTCGAAAACGTTTACATTATTTAAAATGAAATCGCGAACATCAATCTCTGCTTTCCATTTTTCACCTTTAAAGTTTTCCCATGCATTTTTAACATTTTCTAATACTTGAGTCATCCTAATCTCCTCCATTTTTGATTAGTACAGGACTAAGATTTTTTATATAACAGCTTACACACTTAGAATACTACTTTTTTGCGAAAGTGAACGAAATAGTTGTGACATGTTTGTGAAATGTTGAGCAAACCACTATATACATAGTATTAACTTCACTTAAAAGTCTTTATAATTAACCCTTTCCTTAATTGTATTTTTTTGGTATCCTTATATACGAGTCCTATTTTGTAATAGAAGAACAATACCCATTGTAGAGCTGTAATACTCTTATCTCCTAATCTGTTATAGTTTTTATAACAGAACAAAAAAGTGTACATATGTTGTACACTTTTTTTGTTACTACTCTAAAACATCTCTTTTTCTATTCCCATCATAGAATCCACCACGACTGCCTTCTAATACAATTAATTGCTCCAATCCTTCTATATGATCACCTATAATTCGCAAGACAGCTGGAGGATGGCCTATTTTCGCAAAATGTTCACTGGGACGAATGCGGTTCATCTTATCGACCTCTACACGACTTACACATGCAATTTCGAATCCTGACAGAATAGCTTTCACTTGTGCTACACAAGGTGACAGTAAAGATCTATACCCGATTTCTTTCAAACACTTACGGCTAAACGCATTCGGTACAGCGATAAGAGAGCCTACTCCTAGATCTTTTCTATCACAAGCTAAATTTAATGCATATTTAAATGCAGTTACAAGATGAAGCGGTACTCTTAAATCTAAATAATGATTTAGATCATTTAATGCGACATCTATTCCATCTGCAATAGCTTTTGCGAAAGGATATAATTCCCTAGCCGGAATAACAAAGTCACCGTCTATAAACAACATAATATCCCCTTTTGCAAAATAAGTTCCAAGTGAACGCCCCACATCGTTTCCAAGTGCTTCTTTATATACAATTGTTGTTGCTCCCTTGTCTTTTGCAATCGTTGCTGTTTTATCAGACGAACCATTTACAACAACGATAATTTCAAAAGCTTCAATTTTGCGAAGCTCTTCTATAACGTTTCCAATTGTTTTCTCTTCATCTTGTACAGGAATAATGACCGATAATTGCTTCCCTTTATACAACTTAGATGTAACGCCCCATCCTTGATAAAAATCTTTGAAACTTAAAGTATGATAGACACACTCTCTTTTCCTATTTCCGTCATCATACCCTCCGCGCTCATCACTGCCTACTATCCGCTCCGCTACTGCTTCTATATGATCACCTATCATCCGTTTTTCAGATGGGGAAAGACCCGTGCCATACGCAGCGTGCTCGGTCGGACGAAATTTATTCGGGGTAATAACGTCAATTGCACAATGACGACTAATTCTCCATTTGCTTTGTACTAGGCGTAAATGAGCCACAATAGGATTAACAAAACATTCATATCCAATGCTTTGAACAACTTCTTTCGTCAACGCATGAGGTACAGATAATAAAGAATCAATTTTTAACTCTTCACGCTCTAACATTGCATTTAATATTTGGCGCCATACTGTCACGGAGTGCGGTTTTTGTTTCTTTAAAAATAATGCGTCCAAATTATTTAAAACGATGTCGGCCTGATCATGTAAAATTGGATTCAGGAATAATTGTAATTTTGAAGTTTGAATAGCAAAATCTCCATCTATAAATAGTAATACATCACCTATCGCGTGTTTTGCACCAACCGCACGGCCAACATCGTTACCAAGTGAATCCTTATACCGGATTACCTTACATCCTAAACGCTCAGCGATCGCTTCTGTATTATCGTTACAACCGTTTGCTACTACAATAATCTCTACTGGATTTAATCCTTTTACCGATTGAATAACGTCTGAAATCGTATCCGCTTCATTACATACAGGTATAATAATTGATAGCGACTTAGCCATTGTTTTCTTCACGAAACCATTTAATAGTTTCTTTCAATCCTTGTTCCCACGTTACTGTCGCTTGAAATTGAACAAGTTCTCTTAATTTCGTTACATCTGGTCTTCTATTTGGAATTTCTTCAAACCCATGTGGATATACTTCATCAAAAGGAACTTGGACAATTTTTGATGAAGATTTCGTTAGCTTTTTAATTACTTCTGCTACTTCTTTTATATTTTTTTCATTCTCAGAACCTATATTAATAATTTCACCATTTACCTTCTCATCCATTGCTCGAATCGTTGCCTCCACCGCATCACTTACATACGTAAAGCAACGTGTCTGCTTCCCATCTCCATATACGAGAATGTCTTCACCTTGCAGGGCCGCACTGATAAATCGTGGGATTACCCCTGCATACGGACCATCTTTCGCTCTTGGGCCATAAATATTAAAATAACGAACAATCGTTACCGGTAAACCTTCTAATGCGTAGCCTAAACATAATGTTTCTTCTAACGTTTTACAAACTGCATAACTCCAACGTATTTTAGAAGTTGCCCCGTATAATCGATCCCCCTCTTCAGAGAAGGGTGGCTTTGCCTTACCATATACTTCTGAAGTAGACGCAAAGACTACTTTCTTCTTTCCTTTTAGCGCTGCTTGTAAAATGTTTCTCGTTCCATCAAAATTCGTTTCAATAAGCTCTATACTCTTTTCCATTGTCGTTTTCACACCTAAAATTGCTGCTAAATGAAACACTACATCATGTTGATTTACTAATTCATAAATAGAATTTTTATCTAAAACGCTTATTGGAATAACCCGAATTTCTTTCATTAACTCATCATGATATTTATTTTTTCCTTTATAGAAGTTATCCACAATCGTGACTTCATTTCCTCTTTTCACCAACTCTTCGGCTAAATGCGATCCAATGAATCCTGCTCCACCTGTAATTAAACATTTCTTACTCATACACTCACCTTCTTGATAATTCCACGTGTATCTATTACTCGCTTCATTCCTTTAAAAAGCTTCCAATCGATATTAGAGTGATCAGTTAAAATTAAAATACAATCCGCTTGTTTCATGACTTGTTCATTCAAAGAAACAGATTGGTACACCTTATCTCCAAATTTTGCAGAAGAAATATATGGATCGTGATATTCGATCTCATATCCTTCTTTTATTAACAATTCAATAATTGGTAAAGCCGGTGATTCTCTCAAATCATTTACATCTTTCTTATATGCAATTCCTACAATTAAAACTGATGCAGGCGATTGCACCATGCCTTTTACTTTCCGGACTATTTTCTCTGGCATTTCTTCATTAATCACATGTGCTGCTTCAATTAATTGACTAATTGTCCCATTCTTTTTTATTCTCCATTGGAAATATAAAGGATCTACTGGAATACAATGTCCCCCTATTCCTGGTCCTGGCCAATATGGGGTAAATCCAAACGGTTTTGTAGATGCAGCTTCAAGCGCCTCATAAAAATCAATTCCTAAACTTTCACATAACATATTTAACTCGTTTACTAACGAAATGTTCACTAAGCGCTGAATATTTTCAAATAGCTTACACATCTCCGCTACTTTTGGAGAGCTCACAGGAACAACTACATCGAAGATCGTGCTATATAAATCCTGTACTTTTTGTTTGCACTTTTCTGTTTGTCCACTAATTACTTTTGGAATCGTTTGAACTGAATATTGACTATTGGCTGGATCAATCCTCTCAGGAGAATATCCAATATAGAAATCTTCTCCTACCTCTTTACCTTCTTGAGAAATAATAGGAATGATAACTTCCTCAAGCGTACCTGGATATGTGGAGCTTTCGAAAATGAAGGTTTGTCCTTTTTGAAGGTTTTGTTGTATATAATGCGAAGCTGAAATGAGGGCACTTAAGTCTGGTTCTCTTTGTTCATTAATTGGAGTTGGGACAGTGACAATAACATAATCACTATTTTGAAAATCAGCAATACCTTGATCCGGTGTATTTACTATTAATTTTTTTTTAGTCAATAAACTTTGTAACAATTTAGAAGGAACATCCGGAATATAACTTTCTCCTTTTATAATTGATTCTATTTTTCTAGTATCTTTATCTAATCCAATTACTGTATGTCCTCTCTCTGCAAAATGAACTGCCAAAGGAAGGCCGACATATCCTAATCCGATAATGGCAACTGTACTACTAACATTCATCTGTATTCTCTTCTTCCTTTCTCAATTGTTGAATGATATTTCTATCCCGCTCTCCATCTGTAAAACTCCCGCGCTCATCTGTGGATTGCAATAAATATGCAATTGCCTCAAGTTGATCGCCGAAAATACGGTCAAATGCTGGAATGCGCCCATTTACAAATCCATGTTGCTCTGGGCGTACCCGATTTGTTTTTATAACATCTACAAATTCTACTGCTGTAATAGAGAATCCCTCCAAAATAGCTTTCATTTGAGCTAGTGGCGGAATGATAAGAGAATCGTATCCAATTTTCTCTATTACCTTTTTATGCATAGCATGTGGTACTGCCGTTAATGAGTTATTCCATAAATTTGGTCGTTTCGCTACTAAATTCACAAAATATTTTCCCATGCTAATTGGATCTGCCGGATGAAACATATCTAATAAACACTGTAAATCATTTAATGCCACATCATGTCCATCTTCAATAGCATGTAAAAATGGAATTAGTTTTTTTCCCGGAATAACAAAATCACCATCGACAAATAAACAAATATCGGCCGTGGCATGCATAACTCCTATCGCTCGGGCTACATTATGTCCGAGCGCTTCCTCGAATTCAATAACGATGACATTCTCTAGCTTCGCTTGTTTAATTGTCTCAACGTCCGCTCCATTCGCAACAACTATAATTTCATCTACACCTGCTTTTTTCACTTCTTGTATAACAGATCTTATAGTCATCTTTTCTTCTGAAACTGGGATAATCGCACTATATTTCGCTTTTTCTCTTTGTAATAAAACTGGTTTATACTTTCCTATAAACTCTCTATCCCTATTTCCTTCCGAAAAGCCACCACGCTTACCATATATTTCGATTACGTATTGCAAAGCACGTAAATGATCCCCCATAATACGACTAGTCGCTTTCGGATAAGGAGAACCAGGTGATGTACCAGTATGAACAGGCCGAACTTTATTTGTGTGAATTACATCGACCGAAGCCATATCCACAATATCTACTCCTCTAGACATCGCCATCGCTTGAAATAATGCTGGATCTGCTAAATTCCACCATCCAAGCTTCTGAATAACTTCCCTACTCATCGCATGTGGAATTGCGATTAAAGATCCAACAACAAGCTCTTTCTTATTCAAATAACGATTCAACATACATTTTCCCACTGTCGTATAATGTGGTCTCATCTTTAAATAAACAGACCATGTTAAATTATTCACAACAATTTGATGGCCTTGCTGAATTCCTTTCACGAAACGTTGTAGGTCTTTATTATCAATGACGATGTCACCATCTAAAAACAATACAATTTCACCTTTTGCTTCTCTAGCTCCAATTGCCCGTCCAACATCATTGCCAAGAGAATGTTTATAATAAATTACATGGCAATGATGTTGTAACGCTATTTCTTTCGTTCCATCTGTTGATCCATTATCAACTACGATAATTTCATAAGGTTCGAGCTTCTCCACTTCTACTAAAACTTGTGATAAAGTACTCGCTTCATTATGCGCTGGAATAACAACTGATACTCTCATATTTGTATCACGCTTACCCTTCCAAGCGAACATAAGCAATAATAGGAGTACGCACAACTACATCTTCCGGTGGTCCATAAGAAGGAGAAGTACGAACACTTACTGCCCCATCTGTCACAGATAACAGAATACCCGCAACAATTTCAACCGCTGTCACAACTTGCACTAGCTCACCAACATGGTTACGCAATTCTTCAGTAAATAACATATATAAGTCTCCTTCCTTACGCTTCTTTAATTGATATAATGCTTGTAAATGGTAATAAAATTTCTGTTCCTATCCCTTCTTGCAGTGTTAAGAAATCATCACCAACTGCTACAATTACACCCGTTAACTGTCCAACTGTCACCGTAATTTCTACGTTTTCACCCAAATACTGCTCTGCAATTTCTTTAAAAGGTGATGTATTACATTCTTTTAATATGTTACAAATAATAGATTGAAATCTGCTTGATTCAATAAATTCTTCCGTAGCTTGCTTAGAGTTTCTTTGAATAAATCTCGCGAAGTTTTGTGAAAATAAAAGTCGTTCCACAGCAGGCAATAACTTATTATCTAAAAAATAATCTAATTGTCTATTAAACAATCTCGATAACTTTTTCCAATACTTACCGAACAGACACATACACTTCTCCTCCTATTATTTTTAGATTATAAAAATACATCCATACATCTTAATGTATACAAAGCAGATTTTTTTGTGATAGGTAAGACATACATTTTTTAACAAAACAATATGTTCTAATTACAAAAAAAGATAGATGGTATCCCATCTATCTTTATATATATATTAATTTTTAATTGTAACTATCGCAGAGACACTGTAATAAACTGCTCGTGGTAATTCTGCCTGTTCACTTATAGAAGCTGTAACAAGAGACCCTCCGCTTGCCGAAAAATACTTAACAGCTTCTAACGGAATACCGTCTTCTTTCACATCTATATGTGTTCCATCCCGCCAATCTATTTTCTGCATTGTTGCTGAAAGGTCCCCAGTCACTTTACCAAATTCTTTACCATCCACCCCTAAAAAAATCCATTCCCACTTTGTTAAACTTAGTATTTGTGTTAACTCTCCAATTTTCTTTCCATCTACATTAGAGAAAATATAGACGTTGCGTAATCCCATCTTCTTTTGAACACGCAACAATCTTTCTCCCGAGTGATTATATAAATACAATTGTTGCTTATGTAATCCCCTAAAAAGAAAAGAAAGTACAGCTTGCCATACACGTTGAATAACAAAATCATACTCTTCTTTTAAAAACCCTACTGTATTTCCATCTAATCCAAAGTACGTTATTGCTTGAAATACCCCTACCTCTTTGCGAACAACAAATTTTTGTTGCTCAAATAATTCAGAAGTCTCTATATTATAATTTTCCTGTTTAAGTATTTTTGATCTTCGTTTTTCCATAAAGCTATATATTAATAATCCAAATGCCGGTAGTACAACACCTATTAATTTTAGATTTTCTTTCTCCGAAGTGAATAGCGTCCCTTTTTTATATTCCATCAACAATGCAATTGCAACGATAATCCATACAATGATAGATACAAAGAAAATTCGTTTCGCATTACGTGCGTGATGCTTATGTATACTCATACCCCTCCTCCTTTTCCATTTATCCTGCATTAACGGGCAGTAAGACCCACACTTCAAAATTCGGCGAAAGCCAAGAAGTTAGGTGGGGGATGAAGAACCCCCCACTGATTAAGGTTTCACTTTATTTCATTATCTCATTGCACATACACTTCCTCAATAAAAAAAGACTATCCATCAGGATAGCCTCTTACACTTCAATATTTCGCAACATCGTATAAATGTCGTTGTTCACTTTACCAAACGATTTAATGTTGTTTTGGATGTTAGATAATAAAACGACATATACACTTCCGTTTTTACTAAATCCATTTAAACAATTCCATCCTGGCATTACACCGTGATTCGAATAACTTCCCGGGTCTACATACCAACCAAATCCGTAATCCTTTTTCACGGCCGTAAACATTTGATTATAGCTCTCTTTTGAAATTAACTTTCCAGAGAATAGCGCTTCATTAAATAAATATAAATCATGTGCACTTGTATATATATCACCACAACCATATAGTTGTGACATACTTGGAATATTAGGTGTTGTCATATTGTTATTTACTATTTTATAACCTGTCGATGGAAACCTTGTTTGCTCTAACGCTTTACCGAAACCAGAATGTTTCATACCCGCAGTAGCAAAAATATGTTGTTTAATATATTCTTCTAGCGGTTGCCCACTTACCTTCTCAGCGATGTAGGCAAGTATAGAATAGTTCGAATCGGAATACTTCCATTTCTCTCCAGGACTCCCAATACGCTTTTGCTTTCCTATTCGTTTTATCAATTCTTCATGAGAAATATCCTCTGTTCCCTGCTCATACTCTGGAATTCCTGATGTATGTGTTAGTAAATGCTTTAACTGAATACCATTACCTTGAGGGAAATCTGGAATATACTTTGCAACCGTATCCTCTACGTTTAATTTATTTTGATCTTTTAATTGCATAATAGCAGTCGCTACAAACGCCTTTGAAATAGAGCCAATATAAAAAGTTGTCTCTGAATTATTCGGTACTTGTTTCTCTTTGTTCGCCATACCGTACCCTTTATTCAAAAGAACTTTTCCGTTCTTCACAATAACAGCTGTCCCACTAAATCCTGCGTTTTGTAAATATTGATCTAATTGAGCGTTTTCATTAATTTCTTGAGGTGGTCCCTCAGCAGGCTTTTCCACAGCTTGTGCTTGCTTCACTTGTTCTTCCTGCTCTTTTTGTTTTTGTGCTTCTTGCTTCTTTTTTTCTTCTTTCTTTTTTAGCTCTTCTTGTTTCTTCATTTCTGCTGCTGCTTTTAAAGTTTTTTCTTTCTTATTATCCGCAACAATTTTTGTATACATGAAATATACAACTGAAAATAGTAAGACGAGAATGATTGTTCTTTTTATGTATACAATCGGCTGACGTGCTTTCCCATTCGCATTATTTTTTTCCTGATCCATAATTGCTTTTTTCCCCTTATTTACCGATAATTTAATTCCACTACACAAGATTCATTCCAGAACTTTTTCATAGATTTTTGACATTCCATTCGACGTCATCCCTACTTTATCACGCACTGTACATATTACCAACCTATATGCATAAAAAAGAAAAAGAAAATTTACAAAAGTAAGATTCCCGTTAAATTATTAACAAAAAAAGAGGATATCCCCTAAAAATTGATGTTATCAATCTTTTGGGATATCCTCTTATCTCATTATTTATACGTGTTTTTTCATATCATCGGCAACAGATTCAACATTTGTACCTACGATAACTTGGACACTTGTGTTACTTAATTTCATAACACCTTTTGCACCAGCACGTTTTAATGCTGCTTCGTTTACTTGACCAGCATCTTTCACTTGTAAGCGTAGACGTGTTGCACAGTTATCAATAACTGTTAAGTTTTCTTTTCCGCCTAAAGCTAATACGTAAGTTTCACCAATTGAACCTGCAACTGGCGCATCATCCTCTTCAGCTAACTCATCGTCATCTTCACGACCAGGAGTTTTCAAGTCAAACTTCTTAATTAAGAAGTAGAATACTACAAAGTAAATTACTGCGTAAATTAAACCGATTCCCGCTAGCAATACTGGTTTTGTTGCAATACCAAAGTTTAAGAAGTAATCAATTGCACCGGCACTAAATGTGAAACCATCGTGAATGCCAAGTGCTGTTGTTACAAATAAAGAAATACCTGTTAACACGGCATGAATACCATATAATACTGGTGATAAGAACATGAATGAGAATTCAATTGGTTCTGTAATACCAGTTAAGAATGAAGTTAATGCTAGACCACCTAACATACCTGTAACCATTTTACGTTTTTCTGGTTTAGCAGCTGCAATCATTGCGAAACATGCTGCTGGTAAACCGAACATCATAACTGGGAAGAAACCAGTCATAAACATACCTGCTGTTTTATCTCCTGCAAGGAAGCGAGCAATATCACCATTTACAACGTTACCTGCTGCATTTGTAAAGTCACCAAATACGAACCAGAAGTATGTGTTCATTACATGGTGTAAACCAATTGGAATTAAGAGACGGTTTAATAAACCAAATAGACCTGAACCAACTGCACCTAAATTAACAATTCCATGAGCTAATGCATCGATGCCATTTTGAATTGCTGGCCAAATTTGTGCGAATAAAATTCCTAATATTAGCATCACAACCGATGTAACAATCGGAACGAAACGTTTTCCAGCAAAGAAACCTAACCATTCTGGAAGTTTAATCTTATGGAATTTATTGTAAAGGAATCCTGCTATAACGCCGACAATAATACCACCTAAAACTTTCATATCCACTTTAGTCGATAATTCGGCTGCCTTAGATACTTGTGTCATTGTATCTGCAAGCTTAGATGGATCTACATTAGCGCTATTACCTATTAAATCTTGAACTTTGCCTAATTTATCTTGTAATTCTACAGTAGAATATCCCTTACTAAGTGCATCAATACTGTTTTTCATAACTAGATAACCAATTGCACCTGCAAGACCTGCTGCACCACTACCATCAACTGAAAGACCGATTGCAATACCAATTGCAAAAATAAGTGCTAAATTATCAAAAACTGCTGCACCGGCCTGTGCCATAACAGGAATATCAAATACATCTGGTTGCCCTAAACGAAGCAATAATCCTGCTGCTGGTAGTACGGCGATTGGAAGCATTAACGCTTTACCAATACGTTGTAAAAACTGCAACATTTTAATTCCCCCTATCAAATTTATGAAATCGTTATCATTATAAGTACGCCTTAGAAAACGCTTTCTATTTACATAACCATAATAACATATAGTTGTATAGATGTGTAGTTTTTATTTTCGAATTTTTTATGGATAAATCTCCTATTTCCAAACTGTTATATAAAAGGGAAATTCTCCTTTTTTAATACAGAAGACCCGAAACGAACGACCTACTATCGAACATGTAACTTTCGTTTTATCATTCCACTTTTTCATGTTATTATTTATTTCCGAGCATATCGGGAAAAGTAAACGTAGTTAATTCGAAATAGGAGCGTTGGTACTATGCAGTGCATTGAAACAAACAACTTACAACAGTTGTTAGAACAAGTAAAACCATATACGAAAAAAGGAAAACTTGCTACTTATATCCCCGAACTAGGAAATGCAAATCCAGATGATTTAGGGATTGCCATTTTCCATAAAGATACAGAATACATCCATGCTGGCAACTCACAAACACTATTTACTCTTCAAAGTATTTCAAAAGTAATTACACTTGCACTTGCCCTTTTAGATCGTGGTGAAGAATATGTATTTTCTAAAGTTGGAATGGAACCAACTGGTGATCCATTCAACTCTATTATTAAGTTAGAAACAACAAGCCCATCCAAACCACTTAATCCAATGATTAATGCGGGGGCACTAGCTATTACAAGCATGTTAACAGGAAAAGATAATGAAAAAAAAATGGAGCGCATCCTTCATTTTGTACGTGAAATAACAGATAATCCTACCATTAATTATTCTTCTAAAGTTGCCAATTCAGAATTAGAGACAGCTTACTTAAACCGTTCACTTTGTTACTATATGAAACAAAACGGAATTATCGATTGTGACATCGAAGAACTTATGGATTTATACACTCGTCAATGTGCAGTTGAAGTAAACTGTATCGATTTAGCACGTATCGGCTTAATTTTTGCGATGGATGGATATGATCCATATAAGAAAAAACAAATTATCCCTAAACATATTACAAAAATCTGTAAAACATTTATGGTTACATGCGGTATGTATAACGAGTCTGGTGAATTTGCGATCCGTGTTGGTATTCCTGCAAAAAGTGGTGTAGCTGGTGGCATTTTCGGCTGCGTAAAAGGAGAAATGGGAATTGGCATTTTCGGACCGGCTTTAGATGCAAATGGGAATAGTATCGCTGGTTTTAAAATTCTTGAACTTCTTTCTGCTCAAGAAGGTTGGAGCATTTTTTAATTCAGAGTTATCCTGCTATACTAGCAGGATTTTTTTATTTCATAAAAAACCTCAACTTTATTAGCTATCCATACCCTTACAAAAAACGTACTGAAACTTTCTCTATATCATGCATATTTGCTCCCCCCTCCTGAATAATATAGTACAACCTAGCGCTATATGTGGAGGTGTGAAAGATGAAACTAATATTTCAAATGGAAAAACAGCCTGTTCTTGAAAAAACAATTCTTCTTTTTATATTGAGTATTGTAGAAAGCTTGAAGTTAAAGGTGGTTTCACTCGATGAAGCTCACCGATACATATTTAATTTAGAAGTACTTGAACTACTAATGGATCGGAATATCGATGATCAAGTACTTGAACTTATTCATTTCGGAATGGGGCTTGAAGACATTCATCATGTGCTTCCTGAAGAACTTGAACATACGATCGAAGAATTAAAGTGGCTTTGTATTCAGGTTTTAAGTGAATACAGTATGCATGAAGAATCGGAACAATTAATTGAAGATATACGTTAAAAAAGCACCTATGTAGGTGCTTTAATATTTATAAAAACAGTAGCGTTTAGATAATTACGCATCCGATGTCGATATATGCAATTCATTCGAGTATTTCCGAGGAAATGCTCGAACATTGTATGTTACAATAACTGATCTATCCCAATAAGAATTAATAGCACGCCCGCAATCACAGTAGCCCATTTCCCTAAGTATTCTGCTAAAAATCGTTTTCCTACATACGCAAAACCACTAATACAAATAAAACTAAACACACCAGAAATAGTTGCTGTAAGCCACAGATTCAAGTTTGTTACCCCAGCATCAAACCCACCTGCAATATTATTAATAGACAGTGCAACTCCTAAAACAATTGCTTCTGAAAAACTAATTGTTTTAGAACCATCAAAATCTGCTTTTTCTGGATCACGTAAAATTCCCATAAGTACATTACCTTCTTTAGAGCCTACGGTATTTCTTTGCCCCAAGAAAGGCTGGCATAAAATAAACACCCCGATTATCGCTAAAACGATTGCTCCAATCAGGTTTGCCGTAAACTCTGAAATAAATAAAGCAATCCAGTTCCCAAAAAAGCCAGCTAGTAAAGTAAATAAAAAGCCAAAAAATGCGATGATAAAATTGTTAAGCCACGAAATTCGGATTTTACGAATGCCATATGCAATCCCAACACCTGCATTATCTAAATTAGAAGCAATCCCGATTAAAAAAATTGAAAATAGACCTGCCGTACTCATAAACAGTCACCCTTTCTTCTCACTTTTCAATGCATCTTATGAAAATGTTGAGCAACTGTGCCTGTCTGTTTCATATACATGTAATAAATGCTCAACATTTTTTCAACAATAAAAAAGGAGTGCCTCCACTATGCCTAAAGAAAATCCAAATGAACGGCTTAGTACATTAATAAAAAAACTTTTGAAAGAACGTGCCTTATCCATGCGCCAACTCGGAATGCTTACAAATATTGATCCCGCAACAATCTCAAGAATTATGAATGGTAAACAACCACCAAAACAAAAACATCTACAAAAATTTGCAGAATGTCTGCAAGTCCCACCCCAATTATTATTTGATGAAATGTATCCGGATTCTCCTCACATTAATAAAGAAAAAACGGATATGTACACATCTCTTGATACAATTCAACAAACACTGCAATCCTCTAACTTATTTGACTTCGACTACACAACAACTCGCGTAAAACAAGAACTTGAAAACTATGAACGCTACGCTCAAACAACAGAAGGTGAAAAACGGATTCATGAAAGTTTCGCAAGCAAATTAGAACAAATTGATAGTGCTGGTCCTTTTATTGAACAATTAACAGATATGTATCAACAATTTTGCAATGAAACTAATCCGAAAGAAGAGCGTGCAGTTCTTGGAGGCGCATTACTGTATTTCATTTTATCGACAGATATTATTCCCGATTACCTCTTTCCAATTGGCTATTTAGATGATGCAATTGCTGTTGAATTAGCAAAAGAGAAATTAATGGAACTAAAACGAAAGACATAGAAAAATAAAGAACTATTTCAGTTGTTTCTATTCAACTCTGAAATAGTTCACTAAAAAATCGTACAAGTATACATACCTGTACGATTTCAACATACTAATCTATTTTTTCGTATGACACCATTCATATATAAATGCTGTTATTACTTTTGTAAATTCAAATAACTGTTCTACTTCAACTTTCTCATTTATTGAATGAGCTTCTTCTAATGTACCTGGTCCATAAATAACAGCTGGAATATGAAATTCACTAAACCAACCACCATCCGTTACCGTTGCTGACATATCTAAAATTGCATTTTTAGAGAGAATTGATTCGTGTACTGAGCTAAGCGTTTTTACAGCTGCATGTTCACTATCTATTTCTAAAGAAGGGAAAATTTCGCCACGATCCACAATCATTGATTCTCCGCCCCACTTAAATTGTGGTGGATTTTCACTTAACCATGGATCAGCAGCTGCTACTTTCCCAATATACTCTTCAATTTCTTTTATTATTTTTTCATGTGTTTCATTCGGATAAAAGTGCACTGTTATCCATAACCGGCACTCATCTGCAATAAACGCTGCATGACGTCCGCCCTCAATAACAGCTGGATTAATTGTTGTTGTTCCAGAGGGATAGCCTTCATATGTTTTCATGACTGCCCAATGACGCTCTAATTCTTGTAAACTTTGCACAATTTTCATCATTTTTTCAATCGCACTCGCTCCGAATAAACGTCCTCCAGCATGGATCATTTGCCTGCGTGTTGCATCATGAAACGTTTGCGGGCTCTTCACAGTAATCCATCCGGTGATTACACCGCCCTGTCCTTGCATATGTAAATCACTCGTATCCACTACGACTGCAAAATCAGCATCATAACCTCTTTTGCAGCATTGAAGTGTACCCGCTTCTCCCACTTCTTCCCCAATTACTGATTGAAAGATTAAATCTCCAGGTAATTCAATACCTGCTTCTTGTAAAAGCTGAATAGCGAATAGCGCTCCAGCCAGTCCCCCTTTCATATCAGCTGCACCACGTCCAACTAACCAACCATCTTTTATAAATGGCTCAAACGGATTTGCCTCCCACACATCATCTGCTGACACTTCAGCTACATCCATATGTCCATTAATAATAAGACTTTTATGCGTGTCACTTTCTATCCCTTTTTTCACCCCAACAACGTTTGGGTCATTCGGATATACATCCCATTTATCAACACTGAAATCTCGCTTCCTTAGAAAATCTGCAACAAATTCTTGCGCCTCACTTGTGTTTCTCGCCGGCGGTGCTGGTGTTTCAAAACGGATTAAATTCTTTGTAAGCTCTAGTAACTCATCTTTTCGTAAATCAATCTGTTCTAATAGCTGTGAAACTTCTTGATTCATCGCTAATTCCCCTTTGCATACATAGTATGTTTCCAGCTTTATTTTCACAAAAAAAGAGACTGTTTACAATTTTACAGTCTCTTTTTTCAGCATAAGTTTCTAATATATTTATAAACTTTCTGCTTCTGTTG
This sequence comes from Bacillus cereus group sp. RP37, assembly GCF_040459695.1. NCBI lineage: Bacteria > Bacillati > Bacillota > Bacilli > Caryophanales > Bacillaceae > Bacillus > Bacillus cereus group sp. RP37. The sequence continues at coordinate 4,913,776 of NZ_JARVHP010000001.1, forward strand.
TATTTATTTTTTCAGCATGTTCTATTTTGCTTCCCTTATTTTTTGTCGCACGGTAAAACAGTAAACAAACAATCATAAATGGAATTCCACAATACAATGCCATTCTTTGTTCTGGAATAAAGGCCATACCAACAATTACTGTTACATTTAATACTAATGCAAGCAGTGGTACGAATGGATATAATGGTGTTTTAAATTTCAAGTCCTTCACATCCCCGCCCTGCTTTATGTATGACCTTCTAGCTAATAAGTTAGATAAAGCAATAGATGCCCAAACTAATATCGCCCCAAATCCTGCAATTGAAAGTAGCCATAAATAAACTGTATCTTCCGCATAAATACCTGATAGTAATGAAAGGCAACCTACAACTGTACTTACAATCAATGCGTAAATAGGAACACCATTTTTAGATAACTTACCAAAAATCGGACTAATCATTCCTTGATTAGACATAGACCATAGCATACGGGAAGTTGCATATAACCCCGAATTCGCAACGGATAGAACCGCTGTAATAATAACGAAATTGATAATATCCGCTGCATAAGGAATACCAATCTTATCAAATACAACTACGAATGGACTTTCTATCACTCCTGCTTGCTGCCAAGGGAATAATCCCGCAAGAATGAAAATAGATAATACAAAGAACACAAGTATACGCCAAACTGTATTATTAATTGCCTTCGGGATCGTTTTCTCTGGATTTTCACTCTCACCTGCTGCAATACCGACTAGTTCTGTTCCTTGGAAGGAAAAATTAACAGCAATCATCGTAATTAAAATAGCTGATAATCCATTTGGGAACAATCCACCATAATCAGTAAAACTAGAAAACATCGGTGCTGGTTCATGTCCTTTCATATCTAGAAAACCAAACATTGCTGCCCCGCCCAAAATAATAAATGCAATGATTGTAATTACTTTAATACTTGCAAACCAAAATTCAACTTCCGCAAAACTTCTTGAAGATAACGCATTAATAGCAAAGAGAAGCACTGCAAACACTACACACCAAATCCATGACGGTACATCAGGAAACCATCGTTTCATTAAAATACTAACTGCAATCAGTTCAATACCTATCGTAGCAGACCAGTTTAACCACGACATCCATCCCACTACATAACCCGCTGCAGGGGAAATGTGCTTTGTAGCATACGTTTGATAAGATCCTGCGTCAGGCATCGCAACAGCTAACTCTCCGAGACAGAGCATCGTTAAATACATAACAAATCCTCCAACAAGATACGCTACAATCGCTCCTCCAGGCCCAGCCTCATGGATGGTATACCCAGATCCTAAAAAAAGACCGGTACCAATAACTCCTCCAAGTGCAATCATAAATATGTGCCTGCTTTTCAATTCCCTTTTTAACCCTTGGTTTTGGTCCATCATATAATTCCCCCCTCTTCCCTTTGGAAACCCATTTCATGTAAGCGTTCTTAAAATTGTCCATAATAAGAATAATTATTGAAAAGAGCAAAATACATAGTATTAATCACTACCTGTTATTAAAAGATCATCCCTCACTGTTATTAATAACTTTTGATCAGCGATGGCTTGTCCTTCTACTACTTCTAATGATTCGATATACCCACTGATCCCTACCTTAATTTCTACTTTCTGTTTATCTATCGTTTCAATTAACGCTAATTTCTCCCACTCGTATACGTAAGAACTTTCCGCAACAAATAACTTCTCTACTTTCCCGTAACAAGGACTATACACGCCTTCTATAACCGTCTTCACTTTATAAACTCCTCCTTCTTATTAATTGGTACTGAAACGTTGCATATCCCTCCTTTAAAGATTTCAACTATTATTTATGCAAAAAGCATACCAATCTCCAATTCCTATTTAAAATGAGGATTCCTCACGAAAAAATCTTCATAACCGCAAAATTTTTCTATCATTCAAGAAGTTTTAAAAAGAAAATAGCAAAAAAATTTTGCGATTTTATAAGAATTTTAATAAAATTATAAAAAGTCAGTCTTCATAGGGTGAAATGAGGAGAAGATAATCTATGCGTACAGAAGACATTAATTTTAAACAGATCATTGAAATGAATATGCTATATGAAACTTTACTCAATGAACTCGATATCGGGATTCATATTATTAATGAGGAAAGTAAAACGATTATCTATAACCGCAAAATGATGGAAATTGAATCAATGGAACGCTCAGATGTGCTATATAAAAGTCCTTTAGAAGTATTCGCATTTGAAGAAAATAAAAATAGTACTCTTATAGAAGCATTAAAATTAGGAAAAACAAACAAAAATATAAAACAAACGTATTTTAACAATAAAGGGCAAGAAATTACGACGATTAACGATACTTTCCCTATAATAGAAAATGGAAAAATTAAAGGCGCTATTGAAATTTCAAAAGAGATGAATCACTTAAAGCAAACAATAAAAATGGACTCTTCTCGAAAACAAAACACTAAATTTACCTTTGATCACATAATTGGTGATTCTGAAGCCATTCAATCAACCATTGGGGAAGGAAAAAGGGTAATTCGTACATCTTCCTCCATACTTCTCGTAGGAGAAACAGGAACTGGAAAAGAACTATTTGCACAAAGTATCCATAATGAAAGTCAACGTTCAACAAAACCGTTCATTTCACAAAACTGTGCTGCTATACCTGATACGCTAATGGAAAGCTTATTATTTGGTACGAACCGAGGTGCATTTACAGGAGCTATCGATAAAGCTGGTTTATTTGAAGAAGCCAACGGAGGAACTTTGTTATTAGATGAGATCAACTCATTAAGTCCAGCACTTCAAGCGAAGTTACTGCGAGCTATACAAGAAAAAACAATACGAAGAATCGGGGGCACACAAGAAAAAGAAATTGATGTTCGTATTATAGCAACTATTAATGAAGACCCCCTTGAAGCTATTACACACAATCGATTACGGGAAGACTTATATTACCGATTAAGCGTCGTTACTTTATGTCTCCCGCCTTTACGAGAACGAAAAAAAGATATTCCAGCCCTTGTTCAGCACTTTATCGAAAAGTACAACATTCAATTTGGACTCGCTGTAACGGATGTAGATATACATGTAAGAGAATTCCTGTATGCATATAATTGGCCTGGAAACGTACGAGAATTGGAACATATCATTGAAGGTTCAATGAACTTGGTTGAAGATGAAAATATCATTACAGCATTTCATCTTCCCACTCGCTTTCGCGAACGAATAAAAAAAGAATTCAATACGCAACCTTTCCTAACCAGTAACGATACTGATGCACCTAAAACGTTAAAGCACACAATAGCAGAAATGGAAAAGAACTACATCAATCAAATTTTGAAAGAGTATCATGGTAATATTTCACAAGCTGCAAAGTTTTTGGGATTAAGTAGGCAAAACTTACAATATCGGATTAAAAAACTTCATTTACACATATGAAATGAAGTGAAACTTTAATCAAATGTAGGATAAATTCGCTTCCAAGTGCAAATAAACACTTGGAAAAATATTCTATAATAAACATATAACATACTAGAAAGGAACGATATATATGAGTAATGATAACAAATTAAAGTTATTACAATACTTAGCCTTCTTCCCTACCCTTGTATGTATGATGTTACTAGTTGAAATGAATGCTTATCCTTATGCAAAACTATTAGCAACAATTAGCGGCTCCTTTGCAGCTATTATGCTTGCTGCTTTTTGGAATTTGAAGATACGTATGAAGAAAGAAAAATCTTCTTAACGCCAAAACAATAAAAAAATCGAGCTTACACAGCTCGATTTTTTTATTGTTTATTAAAATTCAACATTCTCCAAATACAAACCACTCGCCTCAGCAAGACAATTAATTTGATTACGTTGTTTTTCCTCTAAAATATTTGGGATTGCGTCCGCATCTAATTGTCCTAATCCAACTTCAATTAATGCTCCAACAATTTTTCGTACCATGTTATGAAGGAATCCGTTACCACTTACTCTAATTTGTACAAATCCTGCTTCTTCCATCACTTCAAGTGTATATACTTCTCGAACCATAGACTTTTTCTTTGATTTCGCATTTGAAAAAGCAGTAAAATCATGTGAACCAACTAAATGTTTCGCAGCTTCTTTCATGCTTTTCACATTTAATTTTTTATTCACATGCATGCTGTATTTACGCATAAATGGATTTGTATGCTCTTCATTCCAAATTTTATAAAGATATGTTTTTGCTTTAGAATTGTAACGAGCATGGAAGCGATCTTGTACTTCTTCTACATTCGTAATGCTAATATCATTAGGTAAATATTGATTTAAATATTTTTTCACTTTATGTTCCACTAACTTCTCATCACTTTGAAAGTTAGCAACTTGATTTAAAGCATGTACACCAGCGTCTGTTCTACTACAACCGATAATTTCAATTTCTTTTCCGACCATTTCAGATATGACACTTTCAATTTTTCCTTGAATCGTATTATCGTTATTACCGAGACGTTGCCATCCTTTAAAACGTGCACCATCGTACTGAATCGTTAATTTATAATTGTACATTTCATTCTCCTTCATAGAAAATATTCCCTCGTGTCGTGAGGGAATATGAATACACTTTACTTTCTAACAAGCTTCACTACATTTTCTACATGGGCTGTATGTGGGAACATATCAACTGGTTGTACATACTCCACTTCATAGCTCTTCATTAACGCTTGTACATCACGTGCTAATGAAGAAGGATTACAGGATACGTAAACAACTTGTTTCGGCTTCACTTTTAAGATTGTTTCCAGTAATTTATCATCGCAACCTGTACGAGGTGGATCGACAACAATTACATCTGGACGCCATCCTTCTTTTACCCATTTCGGTAACCATTGTTCAGCTTTACCTGCTTCATATTTCGTATTTGTAAATCCGTGGCGCTTCGCATTTTTTCTTGCGTCTGCAATTGCTTCTGGAATGACATCCATACCACGTACTTCCGCTGCATCATTTGCAAGCCAAAGACCGATTGTACCAACACCACAATACGCATCTACAATTTTCTCATCGCCTGTTAAAGCAGCTGCTTTTTTCGCTTCATCGTATAAAACAACTGTTTGTTCTGGATTTAACTGGAAGAATGCACGTGCTGATAATTCAAATGATAAATCACCTAGTGTTTCTTGAATTACTTCTTTTCCAGCTAATTTAAATGTTTTATCACCGAAAATAACAGATGTTTTACGCCAGTTTACGTTTTGCATAATTGATTTAACAGCTGGCATCTGTTTTTGTACTTCTGCGATAAATTGATCTTTATTTGGTAATTCTTCTTTTGTTGTAATAAGTGTAACTTGTACTTCCCCTGTTTGAACTGCAGTACGTGTCACAATTGTGCGTACTAAACCTTTTTGTTTTTTCTCATTGTAAATAGAAACATTTAATTTTTCTAATATACGTCTTACAACTTTGGTCGCTTCATTCGTTGCTTTATGTTGAATCATACAATGAGCAATATCAATTAACTGATGTGAGTTTTGCTTATACAGCCCTGTAATGACCTTTTCGTCTTTACGTCCCACTTGTAATTGACTCTTATTACGATAATGCCATGGATTTTCCATGCCAAGCGTCGGACGAATTTTCTCTTCCAAAGTGTTATTCATGTACTTCTCAAATGCTTGTACAACGATATCACGCTTTTGATTTAATTGTTCTTTATAATCTAAATGTTGCAGCTGACAGCCGCCACACTCTTCATATACCGGACATGGTGCTTTCACACGATGTGGTGAAGCTTTACGAACTTTTTTCACTTTCGCTTCAGCGAAGCCACGCTGAATTTTCGTTGTTTCTGCAACAACTTCTTCTCCTGGTAATGCCCCTGGAATGAAAACAACTTGTCTCTTAAAATAACCAACGCCTTCTCCGTTAATCCCAAGACGTTTAATTGTCACAGGAAACGTTTGACCAACTTCCAACTTACTCTCATGTTGCTTTTGTATCATTATTACACCTCTACTCTATACTTTTCCATAAATATAACGCTGCATAACTGCAGTATGGTTCACACTCTTGTTTCACTTTTTCTAAAAATGCATCATCAGGTTTATCATCTAGTTGAAATACACCTTGTACTGCACGCTGAATCCCAATGTCCGCTTTCGGAAACATATTTTTCCGTCCAAGTCCAAACATTAAAAAGTTTTGCACTGTCCATGTACCAATCCCCCTAATTGGTAACAATTGTGCCGAAACCTCTTCTTCCGCCCTGGTTTCTATACTCGCTAAATCTAATGTACCGCTGACAATACTTCGACCTAATCCTACTATATATTCAGCCTTTCGCTGACTAAACTTCTGCTCTCTCAATTCCTCTATTGAAATATTTGCTACTGTTTCTGGAGTGGGGAAAAAGAATACACCGTTCTTCTCTGTTCCATATCGTTTCACAAACTGTTCTGTTAACACAGTAGCAAATTTCAAATTTATTTGTTGATGAATGATACAGCGAAGAAGACAAGCAAAATAATCAAATTCTAAAATAATTGGAGTATAAGCATATGTTTCAAATAGTGGCCGTAATGATGTGTTTAAAAAATGGTTTTGTATATCTTGAAACGGTTCATTCCAATGAAAAATGGCTCTCATTCGTTTCATGACTTTCTCCGGATCTCCTGTCTGACTAGAAATCCAAAACTGTGGATTTTGAACAGTACCAATCCCTTGTAAGCGAACAACAATCTGTTCCTCGTCTATACAAAGCGGGACATACATAACTTTCTCATCTAATTGAATGACGTGAAGAGGGTCAAAAGATAAACGTCTTAATACCTCTTCAAAGTGATACGGATACTCTAACGTAACATGTTCGCTCCACATACGTTTCCCCATCCTTTTTACAAATCATTATAGCATGAGAAAACCGCAAGCATACATGCTTACGGTTGATTGCTTTTTACTAAGTCATCTAGACTTTTAAAATGATACCCTTTCTCGCGCAAATCATCAATGATTTTCGCAAGTGCTTCTGCATTATCTTTTGATATTGCATGAAGTAATAAAATAGATCCTGGATGAATCATCGTCATAACATTATTATGCGCATATTGCCATCCTCTTTGCTGATCCACTTTCCAATCCAAAAATGCAAGTGACCAAAATACATTATAGTAGCCCATTTCTTTCGTAAGAGCTAACGTTCTTTCACTAAATACACCGCGCGGAGGACGTACATATTTCACTTCTTTTTGCCCAGTTACTTTTTTAATTTCTTCCGTTACACTCGTTAATTCTTCACGAAGTTTCTCATCATTTACCGTTGTGAAATCAGGATGACTCCACGAATGGTTTCCAATAATGTGTCCTTCATCCTTCATTCTTAACAATAAATCTTTTTGTGTTTTAATATAATGCCCCGTTACAAAAAAGGTTGCTGGTACTTTTTTCTCTTTTAGTACGTCTAAAATTTTCCCTGTGTATCCATTCTCATAACCGTTATCAAATGTTAAATAAATATCTTTTTTCTCCGTGTCCCCTAAATAAAACCCGCCATTTTTTTGTAATAATTCTGTATACAGTTTCCCTGCATCTGGTACTGTTTCATTTTTAGGACGCGGAATTCCCCAGTTATGTGGAGTATTTGTATAAGCTAATGTTGAAACTGGAACAAGTGCCATCATAATTGAAAAAATGAGACCGATATATAACCATTTATATTTCATAAATAGTCTCCTTTCCATATATAATCGTACTTGTAGTTTCTGTTGCCTCGCATTCTTTCATGCTGAACATGTTTTTCTATATATACCAAAAAAATGCATCTCGAATCATTCGAGATGCATTTTTGTTTACTTAAATACCGGCTCTTTAAAGCTAGCTAATTTTTCAAGTGATGTTTTATCAACATCTGCATGTAAGCTATTACCATGAGAATCCATCGTTACAACTGCTTTAAATCCATCGATACGTAAATGCCACATTGCCTCTGGAATACCAAATTGTAAGAAATCAACATCTTTTACTTCTTTAATACACTCAGCATAATATTGCGCTGCACCACCGATTGCATTTAAATATACACCACCGTGCTCTTCTAAAGCCGCTAATGTTTTCGCACCCATACCGCCTTTACCAATAACAGCGCGAATACCAAATTTCTTCATAATATCGCCTTGGTACGGTTCTTCACGAATACTTGTCGTTGGACCTGCCGCTTTAATTTGCCAATTGTCATTTTCATCTTTCACGACAACTGGACCACAGTGATAAATAACTTGTCCATTTAAATCTACTGGACAATCGTTATCCATTAAATGCTTATGGATTGCGTCACGACCTGTATACATCATGCCATTAATTGTTACAACATCACCAACGCGAAGTTCACGAATTTGCTCTTCTGTAATTGGTGCTTGTAATACAATCTCACGTTGCTCTGTTTTTTCTTGTGCTTCTTGCTCCAGTGTATCCTCACCTTCTTGATATAACCAATCCATAATTTCACCTGTTTCAGGGTGGATTGTTACGCCAAGGCGGCGATATGCCCAGCAATTATACGCCACAGACACATAGAAGCTAGCTGGCAGACGGTTATACACGCCAATTTTACAACCAAGTAAAGTTGTTTCTCCGCCAAATCCCATCGTACCAATGCCAAGCTTATTCGCATTTTCTAATACGTACTCTTCAAGCTTTTGTAACTCTGGAATTGGATTGACGTCATCTAATGTACGGAATAATTGATTTTTTGCTAATTCGTAACCTGATGTGCGGTCTCCCCCGATACCAACACCAATTACACCTGCACTACATCCTTGACCTTGTGCTTGATATACTGCATGAAGAAGGCATTTACGAATCCCTTCTAAATCACGGCCAGCTCGTCCAAGTCCTTCTAATTCACATGGTAAGCTATACTGAATATTTTTATTCTCACAGCCACCACCCTTTAGGATTAAACGAGCATCAATATAATCTTTTTCCCATTGTTCAAACTTAATAACCGGTGTACCTGGTCCTAAATTATTTCCACTATTGTCTCCAAAAAGAGAATCAACAGAATTTGGACGAAGTTTACCATCTTTTGTCGCCCGCTCAAGCGCATTATAGATAGCTTCCTTCAACTTTAATTGATTCACACCAACTGGTGTATAAATTTTAAACGTTGGCATCCCTGTATCTTGGCAAATTGGCGAGATGTTATCATCAGCCATTTTAATATTATTCGTAATTGTGCCAAGTGCCATCGCTGAACGAGTCCCTGCATTTTCTCGTTCTTTCGCTTGTTGAATCGCACGACGAACATCTTTCGGTAAGTTCGTTGACGTTTCAACAATTAGTTGATACATGCTTTCTTGAAGCTTTTCCATTGTTACTTCCCCCTCAATTGTGAACGCTACCAAAACGTTATGAGCTGAAAATTCCATTGTTATGCTCTTCAGCTTTTTATTTATTTCACGCTATAAAGCATAAATGAAATTTTTCACAACTTGATTATACCTTTTTTTCTACCTTCCTTCTATTATCCATACAGAAAAAGGCTGCCAATTTTGCTTTGGCAGCCTTTTTAATATATTATTCGTCTTTTTTAAATTGCTCACATTTTAATTCTAATTCATCTAACATTGCAAGTAGACGATCTACATCTTCTAACTCTACTTCTTCAGGTTCAATTGTATCAATCACTTCAATGAACATATTTAAACGTTCTTTTAAATATACTAATTGTGTATCTTTATCTTGAATTGCTTTTCCCATGAAGGCACTCTCCTTTTAATTCGAGTTGCTTTTATTATACCGCAAAAATGATTGCTATGGGCATGAAATTTCATCAATTTTGTCACGGTCATTCATTCAAATGTAAGCCCTCTCTCTTTTTTCACAAAAAAGTTTCACTTTATAAAAAGTACATATTCTTCTATTATAGAGAATGGACAAATTGTTATTTCAATAGTCAAAGGAGTATTTCATATGACGATATCACAAAAAATGAAGCCGATTACTCCTTCTTACGATCCATGGGAAGCGTATATGGACCTTGAAGAGTACGGCAAACTACTATTAACAAACGTTGAATTTACAACGACAACGTTATGCAATATGCGTTGCGAGCATTGTGCTGTTGGTTACACATTACAGCCGAAAGATCCAAATCCGCTTCCGATGGAGCTTTTATTAAAACGATTAGATGAGATTCCTCATTTACGTTCTTTAAGTATTACTGGCGGAGAACCTATGCTTTCAAAAAAATCCGTCGACAACTATGTAACACCACTCTTAAAATACGCCCATGAACGAGGCGTTCGCACTCAAATCAACTCAAACTTAACTATAGATTTAGCACGTTACGAACAAATTATTCCTTATTTAGACGTATTGCACATATCTCATAACTGGGGAACAATTGATGACTTCGTTGAAGGCGGATTTGCAATGATGGAGCGTAAACCTACGTATGAACAGCGTGCAAAACTATTTGAACGAATGATTACAAATAGTAAAGCTCTATCAGATGCCGGTGTACTCGTATCAGCCGAAACAATGCTGAATAAAAGAACTCTACCACATATTGAACATATTCATCGTCAAATTGTTGAAGAAATGGGCTGTAAACGTCATGAAGTACATCCGATGTATCCAAGTGACTTCGCGAGTAATCTAGAAATTTTAACAAAAGCTGAAATTCGTGATGCAATTGAGCATTTACTAGAAATTCGCGATGAAAATGTATGGATGTTATTTGGGACTTTACCTTTCTACGCTTGTAGCGATGACGAGCGAGACATCGCCACATTTAAGAAATTACAAGAAAGCAAAAATGTAACCGTTCGTAACGATCCGGATGGCCGTTCTCGTTTAAACGTTAACATTTTCGATGGAAATATTATTGTAACTGATTTCGGTGACGTTCCTCTTCTAGGTAACGTACAAACAAACACACTACAAGAAGCGTATGACAAATGGAGTGCTTCAAAAACAGCAAAATCATTAAGCTGTCACTGTCCTGCTGTAAAATGCCTCGGACCGAATGTTCTTGTAAAAAACAGCTACTATCCAACAGAAGATTTCTTATCAAAAACAGCAAATATTACATTCTAAATAAAAACGTCAGCTTATAAGCTGACGTTTTTTCATATTATTGCGAGTGAGAAGAAGATATGAATTTAAAATATAAATGATCATGAATTGGAATAGCAGCTCCAATTCCTTGTGAGGTAATATTTTTTACAACAAGCCTTTTTTGATTTCCTTTTAATACAAGGTATACTTCTCCAAACGTCACTTTTCCTTTTTCATTTACTGCTGGTGTATAGGCGTATAAATATCCAAGTTGACTCGGGCTAATATTATACACGCGCTCATGTCCTGTACCATAACCAATGGTTGTTTTAAATGAAAGTGGCAATTGTACTTTTTCAAGTGCTTTGAGAAGCATCATTTTTTTCACATCTGTAGCATCTTTCATATCCGCTGTTAAATCGCCTTCAACTGTCTTCTGCGTTTCTTGTTTATAGCGTAACGGATATAAGCGATCTCCTCCGCGATTATCGTACACATTGCGATTTACTTGTTTATATTCCCAATTAATCGTTGTATCAACCGATTCATAATTCAAAGCCCATTGACCTAAATAGATTTTTGCTCGGTACCCTACCGCAAGCGGCGCATTCGAAATTGTCGTTTCATTAAACATTCGAATTAAGTCCGGATTTTCAATTTTAATATTTGCTGTTTTCAATAGTTCTTGAGCAAACTTACTCGGCTGTAAACGCGGCAAATCTTGCGCATCATTTGGAAACGTATTGTCTTTAGAAATATTTAAAACAGATGAAGGCATTTTTGTTTCTACCGTTGTCTTTGCAAAACTTATGTTAGGAAATAATAGAATAAACGAGACCATAGTTGAAAGACATATGCTGTATACTCGTTTCACCTGTCTGGCTCCTTCCTACGTAAAGGTATATACTACTTTTTTTATTGTTTTCTCTCAGCACAATTGTTATGCCTATTTTTCATAATAAATAAAAACCAATTCCCATAATGACATACGCCGCTAATAACGTACCTCCTTCAAACCAGTTTGTATCACCATCGTTTGAAATCGCTATCGTTAAGAAAACAGCTGTAATCATAGAAACAAGTTCTGGTATGGTAAATACTAAAGGCATCCTATTTGCAAAAAACATGGATAGCAATACCAATACAGGAGCAACAAACATGGCAATTTGTAATGTAGAACCTACTGCGATTTCGACTGCAATATTTACTTTATTTTTATAAGCCATAATAATTGCAGATGCATGTTCTGCTGCATTTCCAACAATCGCAACGATAATAACCCCTATAAATAACTCTGACCAGCCAAATGATTTCGCGACTGTTTCAAATGTATGCACGAGCGCCTCTGACACATAAGCTACCGCAATTGTCGCTATTGCTAAAATGAGTAACGCTTTTCCTTTTGACCACTCTGGCTCTTCTTCATGAGCGACTTCATCACTTTTATGCTGATATACACCGCGGTGCGTAACTAACTTAAATAGCAATGCAGCAAGGTACATAATAATCATAATAATAGAAACACCGATACTTAATTGATACGTCTTTCCAGCTTCCATCTTCATTGAAAAGATCTCTGGAATAACAAAAGCTACTACTACAGCAAAGATTAATAAAGCTGAATTGTGTCTTGCATCATACACATTAAAACTTTGTCTTTTGTATTTCAGACCTCCTACAAAGAAAGATAGTCCCCCTACTAATAGTAAATTTCCAAGTACAGATCCTGTTAAAGAGGCTAACACCACTTCAATTAATCCCGCTTGAAGTGCAAAAATCGAAATGATTAGTTCAACAGCATTACCGAAAGTAGCATTTAATAATCCACCTATTCTAGGTCCAGAGACAATTGCTAAACTTTCTGTCGCTCTCCCCATAAAACCAGCTAACGCGATAATCGTAATACAATACACAGCGAACATAATTGTTTGGGGCCAATGAAGTGTTTTTCCAAGTACAGACAGTGGTACACCTATAAGCCCTACTATAAGAAATATTTTATTAAACATGCCTTTCATCCTTCCATCGTATGTATTTCTCCTCGATATTATTATTATTCTTCTCCTAACTTGTACGATTTCATCACAATTACGTTTAAAAAATCGGATTGAAGAAAACAGTATGAAAGATATTCAAATTATCTCGTTTAAACAGAGAAAATATAAATTAGGAAAAGAGGTAAAAAACATGCACTTAAAAGAAAAAATCGCAACAATTATTCAAGGACAAAGAACTGGTGTATTATCAACTGTACGTAACGATAAGCCGCATAGTGCCTTTATGATGTTTTTCCACGAAGATTTTGTACTATATGTTGCAACAGATCGACAATCAAAAAAGATAACAGATATCGAAAACAATCCAAATGTCCATGTACTACTTGGACGAGAAGGAAAAAAATTAGATGAAGATTATATTGAAGTTGAAGGCTTAGCTTCCATCGAGGAAGACTCCACATTAAAAAACAAGTTTTGGAATAATAGCTTAAAACGCTGGTTACTCGGTCCTGAAGACCCTAATTACGTATTAATAAAAATCAATCCCGACACAATTTATTACATCGATGGTGCTGGTACGACGGAGCCCGAGTTTTTACGACTATAAAATAAAACAAGCCCCCTTTAGGTGGGCTTGTTTTGTCGAAAAGTTCTTCTGAAAAAAACAATAAAATAGGTGGAACTTTCTAAAGATTCTGTTATATAATAGCAGTAACTTAAATAAACTGTATTAAAACAGATTGAGAGGAGAAATAACATTGATGAAAAGAGAAGAACGCAAAAACATGATTGAGTTTATTGAAAAGAAAAAAGGGATTGAGCGTGACGAATTATTGTTTATGACAGACGATGAAGTGGAACATATTTATAATGTAACGTACTTTTTATATGAGGAAATTGCAGAGTAGTATAATAATCCCCACCTTATTAAAAATATAAGGTGGGGATTATTTCGTTATTTATTCCGCTATTTGCGGGACGATAAAATCCCACTGATTAAAGTTTCGCTTTATACATGAGAATGGTTTTCATGTATAATAATGTAAGATTGGAGGAATTTTACTATGAGTTCATGGCTCTTATTCGCACTATTATCAGCAATTGCTGCTGCCCTTGTATCTATTTTCGGAAAGATTGGTTTAGATGGAATCGATGCCAATGTCGCCACAACTGTTCGTTCTATTATCATGGCATTATTTATGGTGGGCGTTATTATTATCCAAGGTAAATTTCAAAATATTGGCGATGTACTGCTAAATAAAAAAGCACTGCTCTTTATCACATTAAGTGGGGTTGCAGGTGCTTCGTCATGGCTATTTTATTTTCTTGCCCTCAAAACAGGGAAAGTTTCACAAGTGGCTCCTGTCGATAAACTAAGCGTCGTATTTTCTATCATTCTCGCTATGATTATACTCGGCGAAAAGTTAAACTTTATGACTAGTATTGGTGTTGTCTTTATTACAGCTGGTGTACTATTTATTGCTTTCAGCTAAAAAAACCGCGATTAGCGGTTTTTCTTTTTCTTTATGTAAAACCATACAATACATGTAACAACTACTGAAATGGATAAAATCCATATTCCATAATGATGTAAACTATACTCAACGAAACGCCACTTCTCTCCTAACTTCCAGCCAAGTCCAATAAAAACACTGATCCAAATAAACGCACCACCGTAAGCGTACAAACAAAAACGCCAAAGTGTTAAATTCGACATCCCAGCAAAATATGCTGTTAAATGACGTACTCCCGGGATAAAGTAACCAATCATTAAAAGAAATGGGCCATATTTTTCAAATAAAATATGTGTTTTTTCGATGTGATGTTCTTTGATCCTAACTTTCGGCCCATATTTTTTTAAAACAGGGAGTCCAAGTTTCAAACCTAATATATAGCTTAATGTAATGCCTAACATTGCGCCAGCCATCCCACTTAAAAACGCAGCAGTTCCTGACATAACTCCTTTTGAAACGTTATAACCAACAAAGGTCAATAAAAACTCATCTGGTATCGGTAATCCAACAATCCCACCGGCCAAAGCTATAATAATTCCAAAATACCCATAATGTGCGATTAACTCGCCAATATGTTGTTCCATTCGGAAGACACATCCTATGCACGATCGTTATTCCACATTGTGCCCTTTCTATCCTTCAGACAAACATGGTATACATATTCACTATACATTGTTTTTATAATGAACTCTACTTCTATCCATTCCTTTAACAGGAAGAAAGTGAACCATTAATCGGTGAGGGTTTGTTCATCCTGGCTCATTCTTAGTACACATCAATCGTGCGCCAGACTCCCGCCTCCTTCCCTTATATTCACCGCTTTTCGAAGCGCTAGTCTTACCATCCACAAATAACAGGATTAAAAAATAAAAATTCATATGCTTGTTTTTTTGTTACAATAAAGGAAAGTTACTTTTCGCAACGGTTTAACTCTCAGGAAAAATGATATACCTAGCAAAAACATAGTTTGGTCGATATAATGCAACTTCTACCTATTAAAAGAACATGCACCCTTTACATACAACATCATTTTTCTAAATTATACAGGGGGAACGAACATGACCATTGAAAATCAATTTATCCAAAAGGTTTACTATAAAACATTTTTAACAGAAGAAACTTCTACTCCAGTATCGGAAGTACTCGGTGAAGCATATATAAATGAATCTATAAATGAATTCTCCAACATTTCTAATATCCGCTTTGCTCAAGGTGAATTTTATTACCAAAATAAAGACTTTGAAGCAGCGATATTTAAATGGGAGAAAGTAAATAACGAGCTTGCACTTTGGGCAACCAAAAATATTGCAGATTCTTATTTTGAACTAGGCTTCTTACCAAAAGCAGAAGAAATTTATCAATCTATCCAAACGGAAGATACAACTCTTACAATGGAAGTTTCCTTACAACTTCTTTCTCTTTACATCGAACAAGATCGTTTAGGTCTAGCCTTTAAGACAATTAGTGAGGCTGTTGCATTTCAACCTGACTATCCAAACATTACTGCAATTGCTCGCTCATTCTATGAAAAACAAGCAGATTGGAATAATGCTATCGAACTTGCCGTTCAAGAAGGAATTCGAACAAAATCATTGCACTGGTTCGATACTTTAATCAATTATGTAAATCAAGGATTTACGAAACAAATCAATCCAGAATATTTCTATGAATCTTTAAAAGCTTTATATGCAATTGATCAAGTCCAATTTAAAGAACTTGTTATTGCTCTTTGGAACAGCTATCAAAATGAAAAATTGCATCTACCTTGGATTCAAACAATAAATCATTTATTCTTACATATTGAGACAGACAACAATGACGATTGGCATGAAATTATTGAACGCTATCAAGATACGTACTTTGAATTAATTACTGGTGAGCATTTCATGCATGAAATGCAAGGACTTGTACCCGATCTATTAACAAATTGGTTTAGTTTAACGAAAGCAAAAGATGCCCTATTTGTCTCTGCTGCAGTATTAGCGTGGAATGAAGTTTCACCTACAACTTTAGAGTCATTACTCGTAAAAAGTGCGGGAGCCCTACTCTCTAATTCAACAGCTGAAACAAATGTAAATATGGAAACCGTTTCTCATTTATTCGAAACAATTGCTGTATGGGCTGAAAAAAACGATGTGGATTTAAGTCATCAATTTACGTTACTCGTTCATGAACTATGTGATTTAAATGTTACACAATTACTAATAGCGGGAACTAGTGACCATGATAAATTATCATTCATCAATTCAATATTAGGAGAGAACATCTTAACTGAGACTGTAACAGCTCCTATTCTATTTAAAGATGATAGCCAAACTGAAATAACAGAATTCACTGCGTTAGATGTACACAATATACCGAACTTTGATGAATTCCATCAAATAATGGCTACACCTTCCGATTCAGAACTTGAGAAAAAATGCATAGAAATTAAGTTACCAAGTAGATTTTTAAGAAAAAATAAATTTGCATTTCTTGTTACGCCATCTGTTCAAGGGCAAGTGGATAAAAACAGCCCATATTTTGAATACTTACAAGCAGCAGATAGCCTTATTTACGTATTAAATTCAGCTTCACCATTACATGGGGAAGAGCTTGATACATTACTTTATTTACGTGAACAAGTGCCAAATTTACAAATTCATTTCGTATTACACACAAATAATACGACCAATAATGAAAAGCTAATAAGTAAGATTAAAGTCCATTTCCCAAGTGCACAGTTCTTCCCATACTCTCCTTCACAAGAGAGTAGCCAGCAACTTGGGGACGTGACAGAGTCTATTCTTTCTAATCTAGCTGGACGCGACATGGAACAAGAACGTATAGAAAAACTAATATGGTTTACTCAAAAGACAATCGCATACCTTGTAAATGAACGTGTGGAATTAGAAAATACATTAGTGAAATCAGTACGATGGAATAAACATATCTCAGTGAAACTAAATGGATTTATTAACAATCTTACTGCTCTTGAAAAAGATAAAATTCGTTCTATTACAGAATCTTATCTTTTAACGAAAGAAGAAATCACACGAGATATCCATTCTCAAATTCCTGAATTATTACAGAGCTGTTCTGACCTTGTTCAAGAAGATAGTGATTTCAAATTAGTTCATGAAGAATTAAATACTGCAATGAACGAACGAATTCAAAAACATGTACAGCAAGTGCTTCTTCCTAAATTTACTGGGTTTATTCAAGAGTGGATTGAAACAGCACATAATGAATTTATTCAAGCTCAATCTTATTTAGATGAAATGAGTGAAACGTTTAATAAATTATATAAAGAAGAACGCATGAAACTTCCTTGCGATTTCAAATTATTAGATGATTGGCATCGAGATGTTGTACGCATGACAAATAGAATTACAGTATCGAACATCAATATTTTATTACGCTTTACACCGACACAATTTTTCTTAAAGAGTGCGGGAAAACTATTTGGTAACATGCAAAAAAATCAATCTATGCTCGCAAACAAATATAAACAATATATTGAAACGGAAGACTATACGGAAATTTCTCAAACGATTTCAAAACAATTCTTCCTTCAATTTGAAGTATTTGAAGGCGCATTAGAACGAGATATTATGATGTTCTTTAAAGATCCACTTAGCATATTGAAACAAAATGTGGAAGCAGCTCAACTTGAAATAGAGGAAGACGAACAAACATTAGCAACGTTAAGAAGCAACCCAGAAACTTATCACGATCCGTTAGCATTCTTTAAACTGCAACTATTGCAGCACAAATTCGTTTTAAGTACGAACAAAAACAATGAAGACGTCTATGAATTTAATGAGTCTCCTACGATTTAACATAAAAAACCAAGCAAACTAAAATTTGCTTGGTTTTTTACTTTAATTCATTATTTTCATATGTTCAAATGGATAATAAATTGCCGCTAATTCTCCTAATACATCCGCTTTATCAATAAGTCCTAAACCATTTCTACTATCTCTGCTTATTAAGCGATTATCCCCCATAACAAAAATCTTATTTTTAGGAACTGTAATTGGTCCAAAGTCCTCTGTTAAATTCATAAGTTTTTTTTCAGCTTGTTTTTTATTACTATACAAATACGCTTCCTCTATCACTTCATGATTCACATATAATTGATCATTTCTCACCTCAATGACATCGCCAGGCAAACCAATAACCCTTTTCACGTAAAAATTATCCGTCTTCACAACAATAATGTCTTCTCTCTCATAACTTTCAAATTGCTTTGCCAACTTATTAACAATCACCTTATCCCCATCTTGTAACGTTGGCTTCATAGACGCTCCTTTTACAGTCGTAGGAAAAAACACAAAAATTTTCGTTAAAAACACCAACAAACATGCAATTGCAATCGTTCCAAAGAATTTACGCCAACGTTTTTTCTTTTGCATCATTCCACCATCTCATCATCTTTTTACTTTTATTATAAATAATACGACCGATGATTTTCTACAAAATTCTGAATTATAAAATTACAATATTAAAAATTCCAAAATAGCGATGCTGATCAAATTAAACAAGCAAAAAAGATACTCTCCAAATAGTCTATCCACTATTTGGAGAGTATCTTTTTATATTCCCACATATACAATACACATTTGAGCCGCTACATATGTAAACCAAATCCAAAGTGGTTCATACTTTAATTTACGCCCTCCAATATCTGTCACGCCTATAATAAAATCAGAAATCACAAATAATAAACCACCAAATGCTGGTATCCACCATACTCCTGAATTCTCATAATATAAGGCGAATGCAAAGCAAGCCATTCCTCCAACCCATAATCCATAAATTAGAGCTCCTATCGTAAACAATTTATCTTGTTTATCATTTCGGATAAAAAAGAACCACCCTATAATGAGAAAGAGTCCGTATACAAGTAGACCAATCCAAAAACCATTCCATGAAATGCCTGTTTGCAAAAATGCTTTTACATAAAAACAATGCGCAAGCGCAAAAGTAACCATCCCTCCAATTAACCTGTGACCAATTGGAATCAAACCTGCCATAAATAAATCCCCTACAGTTGATAACGTCATACCTAGTGCAACCCACGTACTATACGCTACTGATGGATCTTGTAACCATATCCAAATTGCACTTGCTGTTAAAGAAAAACTAAGAATAAGACGCACTGCTAAAGGCAACGGCATATTATTTCTTGTTTTTTTGTCTGCCCTATTGCGTACATTGCACCAATTAAAAAAAGAATGATTTGTCCAATTAACACCATGTAAAGTAGATTCATAACATGTTCTCCTCAATAAATGCTTTTTGTATTTTTTTCGTTACACCTAGTCTATTATCCTTTTTCTATAAAAAAAAAAGAAGAACAGTACTGTTCTTCCATTGTAATCGTTTTCCTGTTATCTATGCTACTTGTTTTTCTTCCTCCATTTTCTGCTTAGCTGGCGTACGATTCACCACAATAATTCCCGCAGCTACACACGCTAAACCAATTAATACAAATGAGTGAATTGCTTCTCCTAAAATCATGCTCGATAATAACACACCAAATACGGGTATAAAGAACATGTACATTGATACTTTTCCAACCTTATTGTACTTCATAATTGTATTCCAAATACAAAATCCTGCTGCGGATAAGAAAGATAAATAGGTAAGCATAAGTATTGCATGTACACTAAATGTAAATGGCGTGATTCCCACTTGCAAAGCCCCTATACATAATAGCCCAATAGAACCAAAAATCATTTGGTATGCTGTCATATAGCCAACATCTAATGTTTTGCTACCTTCTTTCGCCAATATGTTTCCATATGAATACAACATTGCTGCACTAAGAAGTAATAAGCTACCGATTCCGAAATGGAATGACAAACTACCATCACTCGGTACATTTACTAAAATGACACCACAAAAGCCGATAGAAACCCCAATTACTTTTCTCATATTAAGAGCATCATCTTTATATAAAAAATGCGCGAGTAAAATTTGAAAGAATGATGATGTTCCTGAAATGATAGCTCCTTCAATACCAGAACTATAGCTCATTCCAATATAAAAACATATATATTGGAGAAAGGTTTGAAATAAACCAATTTGTACTAACTGCTTTCCCGTTCCTTTTTTGAAGCTCATATTTTTTCCTAACGCTTTAAAGAAGAATAAGAGCATGACTCCAGATAAAAAGAAACGATAGCCAGCAAATAATATTTGCTCCCCAACTTCTTGTGGCTGAATTCCAAGTTCAGCATAACTTAATTTAATAAAAGGGAATGCGCTCCCCCATAAAAAAGTCGCTACTATCGCAGCAATAAACACGCCAATCGGATGGGTAAAAAATTTCTCTGTCTTCACTTGTTGTCTTCCTTTCCGATCTTTTTATGAACAATATTCATATATACCAAAGGAAGTGTGAAAACACAAGTTTTCAGTTTATACACAAACAAAAACATATCATCTAAAGAAAACATGTGCTATACTATAGAACAATTACAACATAATAACTATTAAAATCAGATTCAACAGAAATGCTGCTATCCATTATGGATGGCAGCTTTCGTCGTTTTATAGGGGTTTCGATTTTGATTCTTTTTCTCAATAAGAATTTGGAAGGAGCGAGTAGTAATGAACTCAGAAGTAAAAGCATTACAAGTACAAAAGTCTATTTCTCATCCCTCTTTATGGGATACATTAAAGAAACATTATGAACTTATATTTGCAATCGCATCTGGTATTTTCATTTTAGCTGGTTGGTTATTCACAAAGAACGATGTAATGAATGTAGGCATTACTTGCTATATCCTTGCTTATATAGTTGGTGGATATGCAAAAGCGAAAGAAGGTATTGAAGATACAATCGAGGAGAAAGAGCTAAATGTCGAGATGCTTATGCTCTTTGCTGCTATCGGTGCTGCAATCATTGGCTACTGGGCAGAAGGCGCAATTTTAATCTTTATCTTCGCACTAAGCGGTGCGATGGAATCTTATACATTAAGTAAAAGTCAAAAAGAAATTTCAGCGCTTCTTGATCTACAACCTGAAGAAGCATTACGTATTTCAAACGGAACCGAAGAACGTGTTCCTGTTGGACGATTACAAATTAACGACGTTATTTTAATTAAGCCAGGTGAGCGCGTTCCTGCTGACGGTACGATTCATAGCGGTGAAACAAATATCGATGAGGCAGCGATTACTGGTGAACCTATTCCAAATGAAAAAAAACATGGTGATGAAGTATTTGCTGGTACTGTAAATTTACGCGGTGCTATCGAAGTTAAAATTACGAAGCCGAGCGATCAAACATTATTCCAAAAGATTATCCGTCTCGTCCAAAGTGCACAAAGTGAAAAATCACCATCACAACTATTCATAGAAAAGTTTGAAGGAACATATGTAAAAGGTGTACTACTCATTGTTGCGCTTATGATGTTCGTCCCTCATTTCTTACTGGATTGGAGCTGGAATGAAACGTTTTATCGCGCTATGATCTTACTTGTAGTCGCATCTCCTTGTGCACTCGTTGCTGCCATTACACCAGCAACATTATCTGCTATTTCTAACGGAGCAAGAAATGGAATTCTCTTTAAAGGTGGCATACATTTAGAACGCCTTGCTTCAGTAAAAGCAATTGCCTTTGATAAAACAGGAACATTAACACAAGGAAAACCTACCGTAACAGATGTATATGTTCGAGAAAATATGACAGAAAAAGAAGTACTTTCTATTACAGCAGCAATTGAAAGTCACTCAACACATCCTTTAGCTGAATCTATTGTGAAGTATGCACAACATGCGTATGACATTACATTAAAAAAACCAGAAAATGTTGAAGATGTAACTGGTTTTGGGCTAAAAGGAATATTTGAAAGCAAAGCTTATAAAATAGGTAAAGCTGATTTTATTGGTGAAGAAACAAAGACATTTCATAATGGTATTTCTGCCTCACTTGAAAAAGAAGGTAAAACTGTCGTTTATATTAGCGATGAGGGCGGCATCCTTGGACTTATCGCTTTAAAAGATACGCTTCGCCAAGAAACAATAGCTGCTATTCGCGAATTACAAAGCATTGGTGTCGAAGCAATTATGATTACTGGAGATAATGAAGAAACAGCAAAAGCAATTGCCTCCGAAAGTAATATAAAGGAATATTACGCATCATGCTTACCAGAAACAAAAGTGGAAACGATTAAAAAGCTAAAAGAAAAATACGGGACAGTAGCAATGGTCGGAGATGGTATAAATGATGCCCCTGCACTCGCTACTGCTAGCATTGGTGTAGCAATGGGAGAAGGAACAGACGTAGCTTTAGAAACTGCAGACGTTGTACTTATGAAGAACGAGTTATCTCGACTTTCTCAAGCAATCCGTTTATCAAAACGAATGAACCGTATTGTAAAGCAAAACGTAATCTTTTCACTAGCTGTAATTGCAATGCTGATTTGTTCAAACTTCTTGCAATTCTTAGCTCTGCCATTCGGTGTTATTGGGCATGAGGGAAGTACGATTCTTGTCATTTTAAACGGGTTACGATTATTAAAAGGAAACAAATAAAAACGGGTCCCTCATAGAGGACCCGTTTTTTCTAATGGTAGCTATTATGCCCGTTCGCACTACTACTCGTTTTATGCTTTGGATGCGAACTACTCTTTTGTTTATTGTTATTTTTATTGTTGTGATTCTTTTTATTATTACTCATGAAATATCCCCCCTGTTCCCTTTTATTATGGAACAAGAGCTCACTTTTCATTACGGGAATTATTGTCACTCGTCCTATAATGATGGAGTAAACCATTAATTTCGCCACCAAGTAAAATTACCCATCCAGTCAAGTAAAACCATAACATTAAAATAATAATACCACCGAGACCACCATATGTATTGGCGTAATTCGCAAACTTATCTACATAATAAGCAAATGAGTACGATACCACAATCCATCCGACAGTAGCAAATGTTGCTCCTGAAATGACTTCTCTTCTTTTTAACTTTCGATCTGGTGCAAATGTATATAAAAAACTAAACAATGCAAATAGTACGAAGAAACTCGCTACTAATCGTGTAATGCTCCACACGTAAGAAAAACTATCCGATAAACCAATTGCTTTAAATACCGCTGCCCCAATGACTTGTCCAAACACTGGAACAATTAGCGCAAACACAATCATAAAAATGATAGCTAACGTAAACACAATTGATAACGCTCTTGTTTTAATAAAAGAACGTGTTTCTGTTACATCATACGCACGGTTAAAAGCATTCATAACCGCATTTACCCCG
The DNA here is from genome assembly GCF_040459695.1 of Bacillus cereus group sp. RP37. Classification (NCBI taxonomy): domain Bacteria; kingdom Bacillati; phylum Bacillota; class Bacilli; order Caryophanales; family Bacillaceae; genus Bacillus; species Bacillus cereus group sp. RP37. The sequence continues at coordinate 4,937,560 of NZ_JARVHP010000001.1, forward strand.
TTTGAAGCAAACCATAACATTGACAATAAACCAAATGATAATAAACCACCATTTTGCTCATTTACAACTTTATCCACGTTTACTTCAATTAAGGACATTGCATCTTCCGGTACGTACGGTTCTAATAAATTGAGCACACTTTCTGTTTGAAGGTCAATGAATCCAAGAAGCGTAATTAAGAAAACAAGCCCAGGAAAAATCGCAAGCAAGAAGAAATAAGCGAGCTGTGCTGCCAAGCCCGCTACATCATCACGCATCGTCCGGTCATACAAATCTTTACCAAACGAATAAGCACGATTTCTTCTCACCTTTTCTAAAATTTTTCTCATATACGTTTAAACGCTTTTCTTCTCTTCTTTATCTTGCTTCAACTCAATGTACGCTTCAGTTTTTTTTTCCTCTACATTAGAGTCTTTCATAAATAGTTCACGCGCTTCTTTCATACCGCCATCTTCAGCAACTACTGGCTCTTCTTCTGCTTTCAGCTCATCTACTTTTGAAGATACAGCTTGAATTTCAATCGTTTCTGGCTTCTCTGCTGGCTCAACCTTTTTCTTACTAAAAATTTCTTTCGTTTCTTTTAACGTCTCTACAACAGACGGCGTCAATTTTTTAATTTCTGCTACTTTCGCTTTTACTACATTGAAGTCAGCGAGTTCGCGTCCTTTATCTGTAACAGTTTGCACTTTTTCTTTTATCTTCGCACTTTCACCGATTTCAATCATCTTTGTTTTTGCTTTTTCCGCAGTATTTTTTACTTTTTCACGGTTTTCTTTCTTCAACATAGATACAGCTACACCTGCAGCTACACCAATCGCAATGTTTCGAGCAATATTATTTTTCTTTGCCATATTCCTTCACCCTTTCATTTCTTATGTTAGAAAGTATTTCTTTCTAAGCTTCCTCATATTCCTTGTTCATTTCGAATGAAAGCTAATAGCTTTGCACACCCTTCTGTTACAAGGTCATATACTTCTTGGAAATTCCCTGTATAGTAAGGGTCGGGAACGTCTGTCCAGCCACCGTCTGGAACAAAATCGGACAGCCTACCAATATAGCCTCCAGTTTTACCTAAACTTTTTAAATCTGCTATATTCTTGTTGTCCATGGCAATAATATAATCAAACTTTGTTAAGTCTTCTTTTTCTACTTGCCTTGCTTTAATTCCTTCAAAAGTGACTGCATTTTCTTTTAAAATTTTTTGTGTTCCTTTATGTGGCGGATGACCAATATGCCAATCTCCAGTTCCCGCAGAATCAATGACAATTTTCTCTTCAAGTCCCTCTTTTACGACAAGATCTCGAAAAATCGCTTCTGCCATCGGAGAACGACAAATGTTCCCAAGACAAACAAACAATACTTGAACCATATTTTTGTTTCTTCCCTTCTTGGTGTATTTCTTAATATATAATTATAGTATAAACAACCAATTATTAATTATAAAGGAAATCCCTACTAATTTAATAGGATTGAAAAGATTCATTAACGAAAATGATAAAAAATGTTAAGATAGCCTTATGTTATTTTAAAGGGGGACACTTCGGTGGATTTATCCGTAAAGTCAGAAGAAAACGTTGAATATATGGTCGAAGCTATTAAAGAAAAATTACGTATGGTTAATGCTGGAGCGATGAGAGCTGCTAGTTTTAATGAAGAAATGTACGAAGACTTACGTGACATTTATGAGCATGTTATGAAACGTGAAACATTCAGCATTAGTGAAATGCAAGCTATTACAGAAGAATTAGGTACATTAATTAAAAAGTAAAAAAAGCCTCGCTTATATGAGGCTCTTTTTTATTTCCAACAAATTCATGACAACTCTTCTCTTCCCCTCACCCAACTGTAAAATACTGTACAATAGAAGTAGAACCTCACCTTAGATTTTTTCTCCATACATACTACTCACAAATAATAGCAACACTACCATTGCTAACTGTTTTTACTGGAGGTGCTTACTTATGAGCAATTGGTACAGTAAGACGAAAGATCAAACATTAATCGACCTAGAAACAAACGAACAACACGGTTTAACAGATGAAATTGTAAATGAACGTTTACAGCAATACGGCTCTAATGAATTAGCTACAAAACAAAAACGCTCTTTATGGCAGCGTATTTTCGCCCAAATTAATGACGTCCTCGTATATGTCCTTATTATTGCTGCCCTTATTTCTGCTTTTGTAGGTGAATGGGCTGATGCAAGTATTATCGCGCTCGTTGTAGTTTTAAACGCTGTTATCGGTGTCATCCAAGAATCGAAAGCAGAACAAGCTTTAGAGGCCTTGAAAAAAATGGCGACACCTAAAGCTATCGTCAAACGAGATGGTGAACTAAAAGAGATTCCATCTGAGCACGTCGTTCCAGGTGATATCGTTATGCTTGATGCCGGACGGTATATACCATGCGATTTACGGCTTATCGAAACTGCAAATTTAAAAGTTGAAGAATCTGCTCTAACTGGTGAGTCTGTCCCTGTTGATAAAGATGCAATCTACCACCCTTCTATGCAAAGTGATGAGCAAGTGCCGTTAGGCGATCAAAAAAACATGGCATTTATGTCTACTCTTGTAACATACGGACGCGGTGTCGGTATTGCTGTTGAAACAGGAATGAACTCACAAATTGGTAAGATTGCTACCCTGTTACATGAAGCAGACGATGATATGACACCACTTCAAAAAAGCTTAGCACAAGTCGGAAAGTATTTAGGCTTTGTCGCTGTAGCTATTTGTATCGTTATGTTTCTCATCGGCTTTTTACAAGGACGGGATACGCTAGAAATGTTTATGACTGCTATTAGTTTAGCCGTTGCAGCTATTCCAGAAGGTTTGCCAGCTATCGTTTCCATCGTTCTTGCAATTGGTGTGCAACGAATGATTAAACAAAATGTTATTATTCGTAAACTTCCAGCTGTGGAAGCTCTCGGTTCTGTCACAATTATTTGTTCAGATAAAACAGGTACGTTAACGCAAAATAAAATGACCGTTACTCACTTTTATAGTGATAACACATACGATCACTTAAAAAATTTAAATATAAATAATGATGCGCAACGACTATTGTTAGAAAATATGGTGCTATGCAACGATGCGTCTTACGGTTCCGATTCACAAACAGGGGACCCTACAGAAATCGCCCTTCTTGTTGCCGGAAACACTTTTAACATGCAAAAAGATCATTTAGAAAAGATACATGAACGCGTTAATGAGCTGCCTTTCGATTCAGATCGTAAAATGATGTCAACCATACATACATACGATGAAAGCTACTATAGCATGACGAAAGGCGCTATTGATAAACTCTTACCTCGATGTACCCACATATTTAAAAACGGTAAAATCGAGGCTCTAACAGATGCTGATAAAAATCAAATATTAGAAGCTGCCAGGGCAATGTCTCAAGAAGCTTTAAGAGTACTTTCATTCGCATTTAAACAATACAATTCAAGCAATGTGGATATAGATCATCTTGAAGAAAACCTCATCTTTATTGGTCTTGTCGGTATGATTGATCCACCACGAACTGAAGTAAAAGATTCAATTTCAGAATGTAAAAAAGCCGGTATTCGCACAGTTATGATTACTGGTGACCATAAAGATACCGCCTTTGCAATTGCCAAAGAGCTTGGCATTGCCGAAGACATATCTGAAATTATGATTGGAACTGAATTAGATAATATTTCAGATACAGAACTAGCAAGCAAAATTAATCACTTACATGTATTCGCTAGGGTCTCTCCGGAGCATAAAGTGAAAATTGTAAAGGCATTACGCGCGAAGGGTAATATCGTTTCTATGACTGGTGATGGTGTCAATGATGCTCCATCTTTAAAGCAAGCAGATGTTGGCGTAGCGATGGGTATTACAGGAACAGACGTTGCAAAAGGGGCAGCGGATGTAGTATTAACAGATGATAATTTCTCATCTATTGTGAAAGCTGTTGAGGAAGGTAGAAATATTTATCGTAACATAAAAAAATCAATTCTCTTCTTACTCTCATGTAACTTTGGAGAAATTATCGCTTTATTTTTAGCGATTTTACTTGGCTGGGCGACACCATTACGACCAATTCACATTTTGTGGGTCAATTTAATTACCGACACACTTCCTGCATTATCACTTGGCGTTGATCCTGAAGATTCAGATGTGATGAAAGAAAAACCACGCCGTGCGAAAGAAAGCCTATTTAGCGGTAGTGTCCCTTTTCTTATTTTCAATGGCGCTATAATTGGATTTTTAACGCTAGCAGCCTTTATCGTCGGAGCAAAATTCTATACTGGAGATACAAATTTATTCCCTCTTTTCCCAGAGAAAATTGATGAAGATGCTCTATTACACGCTCAAACGATGGCATTTGTTGTTCTTAGTTTTTCTCAGCTCGTTCATTCATTTAACTTGCGTTCAAGAACGAAATCAATTTTTTCAATTGGGATTTTTACAAATAAATATTTAGTCTTCTCCCTTCTTATCGGTGTTCTTATGCAAGTTTGTATCATCTCCATCCCACCCCTTGCAAATATATTCGGTGTGCATGCGTTAACGATGCGAGATTGGGGATTTGTTCTTTTATTAAGTATCATTCCACTTGTTGTGAATGAGATCATTAAATTAGTGAAAAGAAACTAAAAGGCAATGAGGAACAATCCTCATTGCCTTTTCATTTATCCCACTATTCGCCGGACAGTAAAACTCCCACCTCAAAATTCAGCTTGAGCAAAGAAGTTAGGTGGTAGATTAACTGCCCATAAATGTCCGATTGGTTCAACTAATAATCAGTGGGGAAGAACAAAACCCCACTGATTGAAGTTTCACTTTATCCTTGTAATTCTTTTTTGATGTTCTCTGTTAATGTAGCCATACGCTTACGGCTTTCTTCACGCTCACGTTTGTTTTGCTCTTCAATTTGTTGTGTTTCTTGCATACCTCTTGAAATAATGTTCCAAGTTTCCTCAAGTGTTTCCATCTTAATACTAGAAGAACCTGATAATCTCGCTACTTCCACACTTTGCGTTGCGATATTTTGTGCATTTTTCTTAAGTAATTCATTTGTACGACGATCCAGTTCAGCCATAGAATCTGCAACAAGCTTTTGACGCTTCGCATTTACCGCTTGAATGATACCATTTTTAAAGATAGGAATCGTTGTAATAAACGCTGTATTGATTTTACCAATTAATTTATTATTACCACGTTGAATCATACGAATTTGTGGTGCTGTAAGTAAAGCAACCATACGTGCTTTTTCTAAATCATCAATACGTTGTTCTAAAATTTCAACAGAGTTTTTAAGCGACTCTAACTCAATACCTGCCAATTGATCATTATTACGTACACGCTCTTCATACATCGGAACTAGCTCTGTATTTAAACGATCTAATAACATTTCTCCTGCTACTACGTATTTTTCTAAATCTAAGTAATATTTTAAGTTTTGCTCATATAACCCGTCTAACGTACCAATTGATTTTTTCATTTCATCTTGATACTTCGTAATTTCCACGTACACTTTATCAATTTCACGGCCCATCGTTTGATACTTGCTAAAGATTTGTTCAATCATTTTATCCGCTTTTTTGAACATACGTGAGAAGAAACCGCTTTTCTCTTCCGCAAAGTCTTTGCTATCAAACCTGTCCATAATTTTACCAAGCTGTTTTAATAACTCACCAGAGTCTTCTATTTTTGACAGAGACATTGTATGTAAAATTTGATCTGCAAAGCGTGAAATTTCCATAGAAGGTTCTTTTCCAAGCTCAATTAATTCTAATTGGTCTTTAATATCTACCGCATTATAAATACGTTGTACATCCGCATCTTGTCTAAGTTGCAAGCGAACATCTTGTGCTGTTTGCTCATTTAATTCTGTTTTCGAATCTAGTACGACTGGGTTATTCATATCGTATTCTCCCTTTCCTTATAAAAATGGACGAAATAGTCCTTTTATTGTTTGTGATAAATTTTTATAGGCTGATGAACCATGAAACTCAAGATCGAAATTAACTTCTTCAAGCCAATGTGAATCAAATGCTGCTGCATCAATATACGGTTCAATATCATTTCGTCCCGTTGGATTGAAGTGGAATACATCTACTCCTATTTGATTTAAAAATAGTAATAAAACAGCATCAGAACGAGTTAATTCTCCACTCTTCTCATTATTAAATATAACAATTTTCGGTACATCTTGTGAATAATCAAATTTCTCAAGCTGTTCTAAAATATTCGGTGGTATTTGAGAAAGTTGCGCGAAAACATATAGCGCTACATCTTGTTTCGTCTCTTTTGCAATTGGTTTACACATTTCACTTTCACACGTATGGATAATCGCTTCTGCAATACCATGTTGTAATCCTTCTGGCAATCGTTTATGCGGCCACCAATGACTGTTCATAATTAAATCTGGATGTAATTTCCCCGCACGGTCTAATGCATCTCGATAATGATATTGGAAATTTGCTTTTTGTTCTTTCGTAAACGGAAATGTATTAATTAATAAACTGTTATCAAATGATGTAACAGCCTTTAATCGCTGAAAATACTCTTTATCATTCTTTGAAACACCTGATATTTTCGCAAATAAAGAAGGGATATAAATGTGTTTATTTTCAACAAAGAATGTCGGGCGTACAAACGCCTTTTCTTTCGTGATTAAAAAGAGTTCATCGTATGTTGTTTTTAGTGTACGAGCTACAGGCGTATAGGAACGGAATTGCCACGGCTTGTATAATAGTGAATTATCGTGGTGAAGTACTTGTTCAATTTCCTTTGAAGCTTGATATGCTACTGTTGCAACACGCTCGCGGCGACGATCTGGAAATGGTTCAAGAGAAATCCGGCCTGGATGAGACACAATAAAAGTCCTTCCCTCTTCATCAACACTCTCAAATCCATCTTTTCCTTCTGGGTGATAATAAAGTACATCGCAGCCGAGCATAATAAGGAAGTATAAGAAATATATACGGCTCTCCGTCGCATCCCCATACCAAACGATACGCGGCATTTGTTTCTTATAATTAACCGTAGAGAACCACTTCGCGACGTAATTTTCGCTTAATTTAATCATGTCGATTAAGAAACGACGGAAGCCTTCTGTCTTTAAAGATTGATTATGTTGTTTCTCATATAATTTCAATACTGAAATGAACGTCGTATGTATATAATGCTGTAAGTCAGGATTGTCTACTTTCGGTAAAAGTTGTTTCCCAGATAAGTGTGCCACTAACCTATTTACTGTCAGACCATTTGGTGCTTCTTGATGTAATCCGAACACTTCTTGAATGTGACGAAGCTTTTCTGAATCAATCACTTTGTTTAAATTTTGTTCGTGTAAAACTTCAATTCCTTTCGCTTCACTATAATCAAATAGTTCATTAAAATATTCATCTACATCATTAGGAACGCCAATAATTCGACATGCTATATAACTAAATTTCATCTCATTCTCTGTCAGTTCATATTGTGGGCGTTTTTCTAAAAGTGTTTCAAATTGCTTTAAATCTGATTCATCTTTTAATGCATATGGTTGAAGTGTAAAACGTGAAAACACAACAGTTCACCTCCAAAAACATTTACGTTTTTTCTAAGTCCTTCTTCTATTATAAACTATTTTTGGTTATAAAAAATGGGCGCTCGCAAAACGAGCAAACCCATTTCAATTATTTATGATTATTTTTAGTAGCTGCAACTTCTTCTTTAGCTTGTCCAGAATTCTTCATGTAGTGAAGTATAAATGTTGCTCCAAATGCTACAACTAAAATAATAAAGAACAGTGTATGACTTACTTCAATATGAATAACAGACAGTAACATTTTTGCTGCAATAATTAAGATTAAAATATATGCTGTCGTTTCAAGTTCTGGAATACGCTCTAATAATTTTAAGAATACACCAGCGATCCCACGCATCATTAAAATACCGAGCATTCCACCTAATAATAGAATCCAAACTTCATTTGATACACCAAACGCAGCAAGCACGCTATCTACAGAGAACGCGATATCCATTAATTCAACCATCGCAACTGTTCCCCAGAAGACACCAAACATTCTGAAGAGAATACTGTTTTGGTTCATACCATGAGCTTCCTCTTCTTCTGCATTACCTTTTCTTTTATCAATGAAGTATTTAATTGATAGCCAAGCTAAGTAAAGTGCACCTAACACTTTTACCCAAGCTAATTTAATTAAGAACATTCCAATTCCAATTGCAATAAATCGGAATACATAAGCTCCAATAAGTCCATAGAATAATGCTTTTTTACGTTTTTCTTCTGGAAGGTGTTTTACCATTACCGCTAATACAAGTGCATTATCAGCAGATAATAACCCTTCAAGTACAACAAGTGTACCTATTAATCCCCAAGATACTGGATCTTGCAACACTTTAATCCACATGTCCAAGTCGAAAAACTGAGCATACGTATCAAGGATTCCTTGCAAAATACTCATCTTACCTTTATCCCCTATTCTTTGCTAGATTTATAGAAAGGTCAAAAAAAGGAAACGAATATCGTTTCCTTTCTATGCATCCAAGCCATACGCTCTTACAAGCGCACCTAAGCCACCTTGGAATCCACTTCCTACTGCATTAAACTTCCACTGTCCATTATGACGGTATAATTCACAAAAGACAACTGCTGTTTCAATGGAGAAATCTTCTCCTAAATCAAAACGAAGAACTTCTTCGTTTGTTTCTTCATTTGCTAAACGAACGAATGCGTTTCCGACTTGTCCAAAGTTTTGATTACGGCCTTCTCCATCATAAATTGTAACTGTAATAGCAATTTTATGAACATCTGCTGGAACCTTTTTCAAATCTACAACAAGTTGCTCATCATCCCCGTCACCTTCACCTGTACGGTTATCTCCTGTATGTAAAACAGATCCACAAGGAGACTGTAAATTGTTATAGAAGATAAAATCAGTTTCCTTCGTACATTTTCCGTTCGCATCTAATAAAAAAGCAGATGCATCTAAATCGAAATCTGATCCACCATCATAAGATTTAATATCCCACCCAAGACCAATTACTGCTTTTGTTAAACCAGGGCTTGTCTTACCTAAATCAATCTTCTGTCCTTTTTGCAATTGAATTACCATTTATACTCACCTCTATATTTTAATATTTAAAAATATATCCATCAGTAAACATCTGTTTCACCGATGGATATATAAAGTGAAACTTTAATCAGTGGGGGTTTTCTTCATCCCCCACTGATTATTAGTTGAACCAATCGGGCTTTTACGGGTAGTTGATCCCCACCTAACTTCTTTGCTCTCGCTAAATTTTGAGATGGAGGTCTACTGCCCGTTAATGCGGGGCAAATCTATTACTCTACATCTAAACCGAAATTATTACATAGAGACGCTAATCCACCTTGGAATCCACTTCCGATTGCATTGAACTTCCAGTCACCTGCATGACGGTATAGTTCACCTACTACAACAGCTGTTTCAATAGAGAAATCTTCTCCTAAATCGTAACGAATTAACTCTGCATTTTTTTCTTCATCAAGAATACGTACGAAAGAGTTAGAAACTTGTCCGAAGTTTTGGCTACGGCCTTCTCCGTCATAAATTGTAATTGTGAAGCAAATACGTTCGATATGTGCAGGTACATTTTTTAAATCTACTTTAATCGCTTCGTCATCACCTTCACCGTCACCAGTTCGGTTATCTCCTAAATGCTCTACAGCACCATTCGCACCTTTAGGGTTATTATAGAAAACGAAATCCTCTGCACCTGAAACTTTACCGTTAGCACCTACTAAGAAAATACTAACATCTAAATCGAAATCGTTTTGTCCGTCATAGCGATTCGTATCCCAACCAAGTCCTACAAGAACTTTTGAAAGACCTGGATTAGTTTTTGTTAAGTCTACCTTTTGTCCTTTTTTCAATGAAATTGATGCCATATTCAATTCCTCCTCGGTTTATTTTATTGATAACGTGATACAATCTCACTTAAGTTTTTATCTTGTGTGCCTTCTCCAACAGCTGAAAACTTCCATTCACTTCCGTGGCGATACATTTCACCTGCGATTAGAGTCGTTTTGCCAGCATAATTATCCGATAAATTATAGCGTGCTAATTCTTCACCAGTTTGCGGGTTTTGAATCCGAATATATGCATTACGAATCATCCCGAAATCTTGACGACGATTTACACAGTCATAAATATTTACAACGAATACTAAACGATTAATACGGCTCGGAACTTTATGTAATTCTACGAAAATTGTTTCGTCATCACCAGCGCCTTCACCTGTTAAATTATCTCCTGAATGAATAATACTACCACAAGTAGAAAGCTTGTTTCCGAAGTAAACTAAATCGTTTTTGTTTAAAAAGCGATCCCCTTCTAACATAACAACAGATGCATCACAATCTACATTTGGTTTACTTCCAAATAATGAAGACAGAAACCCACCTGATTGCCCAATTGGATCCCAGCCTAAGCCAACCTGTAGTTTTGCTACTTTTGGTTGTCCTTTCGTTAAATCGATCTTTTGACCTTTTTCTAAAATAATAGGCATGCAGTTTCTTCCTTTCTACAAAGCATTTTCCAAGGCGGAAAATATTGTATTCTTCCCTTATATTGTAGCATTATTTACCTAGTGATAAAAAGGATAAATTCTCAGTTATATGAAAACATTCATATAATTTACTTATGATGATGTAAGAAGTGGTAAATAGCACCAATCATTCCTGCACAATTTCCGTTTTGTGCAAGTTCAATCTCACAATCACTGTAAATCTCTTTATTCAAATATTTATCAATCCCTTCTTTTACTTCTTTTAAGAACTTATTTCCTCTATCAGTAATTCCTCCACCTATAACAATCATTTCTGGATTAAAAATATAAGCAAGATTACTAATTCCAATCGCTAAATGTTTAAAGAAAACCTCAACTATTTGCGTAACTTCCTTATCTCCTTTATCATACAATTCGAAAATTGTTTTTCCATTCCAATCACTTTCACCTTTATATTTTCGTACAAGACGAATTAACCCTGAAATCGAAGCGACCTCTTCAAACTGCTTTCCTTCTATTAACATATTTCCCCATTCACCAGCACTAAAAGAATGTCCCCTGTATAACTCTCCATCTATAAAAATCGCTCCCCCAATACCAGTTCCAAGAGTAAGCATAATAAAATTTCTTTTTCCGTTTCCAATACCTTTCCACCTCTCACCCAAAGCTGCACAATTCACATCATTTTCAACGGACACAGGAACTTGTAATACCTCTTGCAATCTATCAACAATAGGAATAGTCGAGTAGTTCGGAATATGCTCCGCCCCTCCCGTTACAACTCCTTTATGAATATTAACAATTCCCGCAGTACTAATGCCAATTCCCGAAATCGTATGTTCATTCATTAATTTTCGGGATAGAAGAATAAGCTTTTGAATGATTTGTTCCCCACCCAAATGAATTTCTGTTGGAACTGTTTTATGCTTTAGTACTGTTCCTGTTTCTGAAACAATTCCATATTTAATTTGTGTACCACCAATATCAAATGCAATATATTCTTTCATCTGCTGTCACTTCCTCTACTGTAATGAGTGTAAAATTCCCACCACTCTACTATTATAAAGAATTTACACTAACTCTTTTCTCTCTTCAGAAATACACCACCTTTTTCTATATATAGTTTTTTTTGCATAAAACTCTTTTTCCTAAGAAATATTACAAAGGGATGTATTTTAGATGGAATATTAATTTCTTAGGAGGAAAACAATGACGAAAATCTTCATTTTAGCATCAACACTCTCTTTATCTTTTTTTAGTGGTTTAAATATCGGTAGTGCAGCAACTGAAAACTTCTCTCCAGCAACAAACGCAATTGTACAAAATAACGATCATTTAGCAGAAGGCAACTCAAAAGATAATAATAAACCACCAGGAAACAGTGGTTCTCAGGACGATAGTGGTTCTGGTGGTAACGGTTCTGGTGGTAACGGTTCTGGCGGCAGTGGTTCCGGTGGTAGCGGTTCTGATGGCAGTGGTTCTGGTGGCAACGGTTCTGGCGGCAATGGTTCTGGCGGTAGCGGTTCTGATGGCAATGGTTCTGGCGGCAGCGGTTCTGGCGGCAGTGGTTCTGGCGGCAACGGTTCTGGCGGCAATGGTTCTGGCGGCAGCGGTTCTGGCGGCAGTGGTTCTGGCGGCAATGGCTCTGGCGGCAATGGCTCTGGTGACAACGGTTCTGGTGGCAATGGTTCTTCTGGTGGCAATGGTTCTTCTGGTGGCAGTGGTTCTGGCGGCAGTGGCTCTGGTGACAACGGTTCTGGTGGCAATGGCTCTGGTGGCAGTGGCTCTGGTGGCAACGGTTCTGGTGGCAATGGCTCTGGCGGCAGTGGCTCTGGTGGCAACGGTTCTGGTGGCAATGGCTCTGGTGACAACGGTTCTGGCGGCAGTGGCTCTGGTGGCAACGGTTCTGGCGGCAGTGGTTCTGGTGGCAGCGGCTCTGGTGGCAACGGTTCTGGTGGCAACGGTTCTGGTGGCAGTGGCTCTAGTGGCAACGGTTCTGGCGGCAGTGGCTCTCAAGGTGGCAACCGTGTTAAAGGCGATAGCAGTTCTCAAGGTGGTAATGGCTCTCAGGGCGGCAACCGTGTTAAAGGTGATAACAGTTCTCAAGGTGGCAACCGCGTTAAAGGCGATGGCAGTTCTCAGGGGGGCAATGTAAAAGATAATGCGAAAGAACAAGGCGATAAGTTACCTAATACGGCAACACATTATCCTGCATCTATTTTAATGGGACTTTCAACATTCCTAATCGGTATGTTACTATTTATTCGCCGTAAAAATGCAAAATAAAACCACATCCTTCCATCTAAAACATACATGAAACAAATTGCAGAACTAAAAAGGACTTTGGATTGCAGTTTATTATGCAGCCCAAAGTCCTTTTCATTCTCTATCAAAAAGAGCATTAATACGCTTTTCCCCAATACACCATTTGCTGAGCTTCTTTACCACAACAAATGCATTCATTAGCTACATGCTCTTGCTCAAAAGGCATACAGCGTGAAGATACTCCAACTTCTTCTTTTAGTCTCTCTTCACAAGCTAATTCCCCGCACCACATTGCCTTAATAAACCCTTGCTTTTCATCAGCTACTTTTTTCAGCTCTTCGAAATTCGTCACACTATACGTATGCTCATCGCGGAATACTTTTGCCTTATTAAATAAAGAACTATGAATTTCCTCAAGTAGTGCTGGAATGCGTTTTTCTAATTGATCCATTGAGATAAATTCTTTTTCTTTCGTATCTCTTCTTACAAGTACGACTTGATTCTTTTCAATATCTTTAGGACCAACTTCTAATCGAATTGGAATGCCCTTCATTTCATACTCATTAAATTTCCAGCCTGGAGTTTTATTACTAGCATCTATTTTCACTCGTGCAACCTTTTGAATATATCCTTGTAACTCTGTTGCTTTCGCTAAAACACCTTCTTTATGCTGAGCAATCGGCACAATAACAACTTGCACTGGTGCGACTTTAGGAGGCATTACAAGCCCATTATTATCACTATGAACCATAATAAGTCCACCTATCATTCTTGTTGATACACCCCAAGATGTTTGGTGTACATATTGCCACTTACCGTTACGATCTAAAAATTTAATATCAAATGCTTCAGAGAAATTCGTTCCAAAGTTATGGGATGTTCCTGTTTGAAGTGCTTTCCCATCATGCATTAAGCTTTCAATCGTATAAGTTGCCTTTGCGCCCGCAAATTTTTCTTTTTCTGTTTTTTGTCCTTTAATTACTGGTATCGCTAAGTAGTCTTCACAGAAAGAAGCATATAGATTTAAAATATTTAACGTTTCAGCTTGAGATTCTTCTGCTGTTTCATGAATTGTATGACCCTCTTGCCATAAGAATTCCGTTGTACGAAGGAATGGTCGCGTCGTTTTCTCCCAACGAACTACTGAACACCACTGATTATACAGCTTTGGCAAATCATTATAGGATTGCACAATTTTTGAAAAATGCTCACAGAATAAAGTTTCAGATGTAGGGCGTATACAAAGTCTCTCCGCTAACTTTTCATCCCCGCCATGTGTCACCCATGCTACTTCAGGAGCAAATCCTTCTACATGATCCTTCTCTTTTTGTAATAAACTCTCTGGGATAAACATTGGCATATACACGTTTTCATGACCAGTTGCTTTTAACTTTTCATCCATAACCTTCTGCATATTTTCCCATAAGGCATAACCGTACGGACGTAGAATCATACATCCTTTTACACTCGAATAATCAACAAGTTCTGCTTTTTTCACAATATCTGTGTACCACTGTGCAAAGTCCTCTTCCATCTTCGTAATCGCTTGTACTTGTTCTTTTGCCATAGTCAGTCTTCCTCCTTTTAGAAAATACAAAAAAGCCCGCGTCCCTAAATAGGGACCGAGCTTTGCCGGCGTTACCACCCTGATTCATGCACAAAAATTGTGCATGCTCTCTTTTTGATAACGGGAAATTCCCGCTGCATATGCAGAACTCGAAGGTAGGTTCCATATCGCCTTTTTAAGAATCTTTCAGCCTAGCGGATTCTCTCTCTGCTAAAAAGGGTAAACATGTACTAGTCCTTTTTCATCGTTATAACGAAATAAATTTGTTGATTATCATAATACAAATTCTTTTTTAAAACAATAGCTAATTTTCTTACTTTTATATATTCTTTTCATTTTTTGCAGTTTTATACGTAGCTTTTTCGCGAGATTTTTACAAGTTGATGTGCAATCATACCGATAAGTGTACCCAGTAGAACGAAGAAACCAATAAATCCATATCCCATTCCTTCCCATCCACCAATAACCATCATTGTAACGGGAAAGGATACTAAACAAAGAAGTATTAAACTAAGTGCAAATATAATATCAAACTGTTTATCTGGAAACCGTTTCTTTAGTAAATACGAAATAGCAAATACAAGGATAATCGTGATTACGCCAATGATGTAAAAGATACCGAACCCATCTAGCCAGTCCATACTATTCCCTCCTTCCCTAGATTCCCTTATACTTATTATATATTTGATTTTTCTGAAAATAAATAATAAATTTTCACCTAAAAATATATTTTTATTACTAGGTATTAATAGTAATATATAATAATAGGTTTTATATAATTAGGAGGATTACTCTATGGGTACAGCATTAACGAATCGTGTCATTATTTTATCATTCGACTGTTTATCAGCTTTAGATTTTCCTATACTACAAAAATTACCTCATTTCCAATCTCTAATAAAAAAGGGCACGGTTGTCGAAAAAGTAGAACCAATTTATCCTTCTGTAACATATCCAAGCCACTCAACAATCGTAACCGGTAATTACCCTAACAAGCACGGTGTTGTTAGCAATACATTACTTCAACCTGGATGCGAGTCACCAGATTGGCATTGGTACCGAAAATCCATTAAAGGAACAACTTTATACGATGAAGCACGTAAAGCAAATTTAACGACAGCTGCCCTTCTTTGGCCTGTGACTGGCAGAGCAAATATTGATTACAATTTACCAGAAATCTTTCCAAATAGACCGTGGCAAAATCAAGTTTTAGTTTCATTATTTAGCGGTAGCCCGCTATACCAATTAGATTTGAATCGGCGCTTCGGCCATATACGAAATGGACTGTCACAACCTGAACTCGATGATTTCGTACTTGCTTCTACCGTGCATACAATCCAGACAAAAAAGCCTAATGTCATGTTTGTACATTTCACCGATTTAGATACCCAACGACACTATCACGGCTTTGAATCCAAAGAAACAATAGCTGCAATTCATAGACATGATGAAAGGCTAGGTAAAATTATTCAAGCTTTAAAAGACAGTAATCTATATGAAGAGAGTACAATTATCGCTCTTGGTGACCATAGCGCTTTAAGTGAAAACAAAGCCATTCAATTAAATGTACTATTTCATCAAAAAGGGCTTATATCTCTAAATACAAAAGGAAAATTAGTAGACTGGAAGGTCTATTGTCAAAGTTGCGACGGCTCTGCCTATGTATATGTGAAAGACAAAAACGATACGGATACAATTCGGGAAGTACAACTACTCCTTGAAGACCTGCTTCAAAATAAACAAAATGGAATTGAATTTATGCTTCATGATGAAGCTGCAAAAGACTGCGGTGCAGATGGTAATTGTTTATTTATGTTAGAAGCGCGAGAAGGGTATTATTTCACTGAAAACTATACAGGAGATTTTATAAAGGAAATTACCGAAAAAGATGTTACGCCTAGTAAAAAATATACATTTGGTACACATGGATACTCTCCAACAAAACCTAACTATGAAACAATTTTTATCGCTGCTGGGAAAGGTATCGAAGAAGGCGTTACCATTCCGTATATGAGACTTATTGATGAAGGTCCAACTATCGCTAGACTACTCGGTTTACACTTAGGTGAAACAGACGGGTCAATTGTAGAGGATTTACTTCAATTGTAAAGAACTGTGTATATATGTAAAAGTTATGTAAAAATCATCACTGTTTCTCTTTTTACAATTTTTATTTTTGTACACTGTTAGTAGAACAAATTTAAGGGGGAACACTATATGAAAAAAATGTCCAGACAAGAAAAAAGCTGGATATTATACGATTGGGCGAACTCGGTATATTCGCTCGTCATTACAACTGCATTATTCCCAATTTACTTTAAAACAGCTGCAAAAGAAGCTGGACTATCTGGTGCAACTTCAACAGCATATTGGGGATATACAAACTCGTTCGCTACACTTTTAATTTCTATACTTGCCCCTATTCTCGGCACAGTCGCTGATTATAAAGGATTTAAAAAACGATTTTTCACATTCTTCTTTGGACTCGGTATCGTATTTACAAGTATGCTAGCAGTCGTCCCAACATCTCAGTGGTACTTATTACTAGGCTGCTATATGCTCGCATTAGTCGGTTTTGCGGGAGCAAACATTTTTTATGATGCATTTTTAGTAGATGTCACTTCTGAAGATAGAATGGATCGAATTTCTACGAGAGGTTTCGCTTTAGGCTATATTGGGAGTACTATTCCTTTTATTGGTTGTATCGCTCTTATTATTCTTGCTCAAAAAGGAACTATTCCTTTATCCGTTGGTATTGCTAGTCAAATTTCATTCGCGATAACAGCTCTTTGGTGGGGGTTATTTACAATTCCAATGCTAAAAAATGTAGAGCAAACACATTATATTGAACGTCACCCAAGACCAATTACAATGAGCTTCAAACGCCTTGCTAGTACTTTTAAAAACATTAAAGAATATAAAACTGTATTTATGTTCCTAATTGCTTACTTTTTCTACATTGACGGGGTCGATACCATTATTACTATGTCTACCGCTTACGGAACAGATCTCGGTATTAGTGCAACGAACCTATTAATCATCTTATTTGTAACACAAATTGTAGCTTGTCCATTCGCTTTATTATACGGAAAGTTATCAGAAACATTTACAGGTAAAAAGATGCTATATGTCGGTATTATTATTTATATCATTATCTGCACATATGCTTATTTCTTAAAAACGACACTTGATTTCTGGATTTTAGCAATGTTAGTTGCCACTTCTCAAGGTGGTATTCAAGCACTTAGTCGTTCCTATTTTGCAAAACTAGTACCAAAAGAATCTGCTAATGAATTCTTCGGATTTTATAATATATTTGGTAAGTTCGCAGCAATTATGGGTCCAGTATTAGTCGGTGTTACAACGCAATTAACTGGAAAAACAAACGCTGGTGTCCTTAGTATTATTGTCCTGTTTATTATTGGTGGATTTTTACTAACTAGAGTTCCCGAAAATGATACATCCGTTACACCACCTAGTCCAAAAACGAAAACGCTATAAGAAAAATATCCTCTTCACATGAGAAGGGGATATTTTTTATTTTTAACGGTGCGCCTTACAATGAGAGACTCTACTGCTTGTACAAAAATAATTTATCAACAGTTGTTCCTAATACTTCCGCTAAACGAAAGGCTAACGCTAAGCTTGGATCATATTTATTATTCTCAATTGCATTTATCGTCTGTCTAGAAACCTTGCATTTATCAGCTAATGCGCCTTGTGAAATATTATTTTCAGTGCGTAATTCATAGATTTGATTTTTCACACCATTGCTCCTAACCTGTAAAATCGTTTTTACAACATCAGTATATAATTGGCTCATATAGTTGTCAAAAGTTCCTCAAAGAAAAAGGGAGCAATTTTGCTCCCTTACAATAGTTATTTCGAAGCTAATGAATTTGTTAGTTCCTCTTTATTAACGACATCTTCTTTCTTTATTTGCATGCGTAGAACTGGCCCTATCCCTAATAAAATAAGTGCCATTGCTATACAAAACACAGTAACTAGTGAGGTCATCTCCTTTAATCCTCCAGCTAGTGAAGTTCCAATTAGCATAGCGCCCATAAACAGTGGTAAAATTGTTCCATTTACTCTTCCAACCATATTTTCCGGTACAAGTTGAATCATAAGCGTACCGACAACGATATTAACACAAGCTAAACAAATACCTGTTCCAAACCTCATGAAACTAGTAATCCAAAATGATGTAGATAGCCCTTCTACTAAAAATGATATTGCTAATATGCTCATACCGAATACAAACATCTTTTTCGGATTCACTTTTGAAGCGAAAACTGCAGCAACAATACCACCAATTAACATACCTATTCCATCAGCTGCGGCTAAATATTGAACTGCTTCTTTTTCCATTCCAAGCCGTTCTATTACAAGAAATACTTCTAATGGATTCGATAGTCCAACAGCTAAGCCAATAATGGTGAAAGTGATTGTAATCATACGTAAATTTTTCGTATGAAGAACGTATTTCCACCCCTCTTTTATATCATTTTTTAATGAATCTCTCGCCACTTGCTCTTGTTCAACCCATTTTGGTAAAAATGAAAGAGCGATAGCAGATAACAAAAATAAAATGATTAAGCTATATAGTGACGTAAATAAGCCAAGTTGTGTATACACAAGCGAGCCTACCACTGGTCCAAAAATCATAAATAATGACTGTAATGTTTGGTTAAATGCAATTGCATTTGCCACCTGTTCTTCCTTTACATAGCGCTTAAATATACGCGAAGATGATGGTTGAGAAAACTGACCTACAATCGCAGAAATGAGTGTTGCAAAAAATATAGCCTGCCAATAATCCAGCTTTAACAACAAGACAATTCCGATAATAGACAGTACACTTAACACATCCCCAGCAACCATTGTTCTTTTCGGATTCCAGCGATCAGCTAGCGCACCACCGATAAACGAGAAAATAAAAATAGGTGCATATTCCATAACCGATAACAACGAAACTGAAACCGGATCATTATTCGTTCGCTCCATTATGAAATACAAAAGAGCCATATTTCTAATCCAAATTGCAAATTGTTGTAAAATATCAGATGTCATAACGAGCATAAATGCTCGGTTTTTAAATAAAGCGTTCATTTTCATTCCTCTTTCATAAACCGACCGTTCGGTCTAATTTGTTTTGTAAGAAAAGCAACTGACTTATTATTCAGCTGCCATCCCTTTTAACAATACATCTATTGCCTTTTTATAAATACGTTTCAGCTCTTTATGATCTAATTCGTAGTAAAGTACTCCAAGCCCTGATAATAATCCATTCACAATATACATAAGATCTCGCGTATTCTCTCCACGAAACTCTCCAGACTGTATACCCGCTTCAATTAATTGCTCAAACATAACATATGATTCTCTAGTTAAAGCTAACAGTTCATCCAAAATCTCTTTACTTACAACTTGGCTCATAGAGAATTCCTCTATTGCATTTGAAATGGGTTGCTGTATGTCCTCTACATAGTATTCCGCGAGACCATATAGTTTTTCAGTACTGGTACTATACAATTTCTCTTTTTCATTCCATTTTTCAAGCCAATCATACGTATGCTGTTTTACTACAAATAAAAATAATTCTTCTTTACTTTTAAAGTGATAATAAATGCTCCCTTTACTTCGCTCTGTAATTTCACAAATCTCTTCCATAGATGTAGCTGCATAGCCCTTCTGTGAAAACAGACTTTCCGCTTTATATGCAATTTCTTTCTTTATCTCTTCTGCGCTTCTTCTCATATTCACACCTCTTTAAACCGACCGTTCAGTCTAATAATAACAAATAAAAAACCTCTATCGCAAGAGGCTATATTCCTTATTTAAGAAAACGTACTTTCAAACCACGTTCGAATCGTATGTATTATTCCAATTTTAAATCCTAATTTGACAAGAAATACGCCTCCCGCAGCTAATAAAAATAACACTACTTTCCCCTTATTTTTCACTTTTGGCTCCCTTTTCATTTCCATTCCCCTTAGTATGTTAAAAATATTTAATCAAACGTTTGTTTAATTGTTTTTATGCATAGGTAAGCCAACTAATCAAACGTTTGTTTAAAAAGAAATACGCCCCCTATAGGGCGCATTCTCATCAATCACCGCCACCTCCACCACCATCGCAGCTGCCTCCGCTATCTCCACCGAAAGATCCTCCACAATCATGTGAACCTCCATCGTGCGAGCTATCATTATCAGATCCAGCAAAGAAAAATAATGGTGATGAACTGTTAGATGAATTATGAATGTTATTTTGTTTCGTAAGATTTACCTTCTTTTTGTTTGATCGAACTGCTGTTACGATCGTTCCAACTACAACAAATAATAGTATGACAATAATAAATTCCATATAAAAGCCTCCCTTAATCTTCGAATAATTGAATCGTTCTCTCTAGATTTTCAAGTGAAATGAAGCGCGATTCACGAAGGATCTCTTTTCCATTATAAAATAATAAAACTGTTGGTCCTGTAAATACTGCATATCGCCCCGCAATCTCTTGCATGTCTTGTAGTAATATTTCTACTTTCTCTACGTAATCATAATTCTCTAATACGCAATTTACTTTTCTTAGCATAACATCACAAACACCACAATTTTCCGTTTTAATAAACAGAAGTACTAATTGTTGTTCTTCAATATATGTCGCTAATTCTTCTATCGTTTTAAATGTAGTCATCTTATCCCTCTTAGCGTAATTTACGAAATACCTTATCTTGATACATACGAAAAGCCGAATTCTCTTTAATCTTTCTCTTTTCCATTATCTGCTGAAAACGAAGCATTTTTGCTGTTAACTCTTCTTGTAATTTTTTTCTCTCTACTTCATCATAACAGCACGCAATTAAGTCTTCTATTTTTAATATATCTTTTTGTAGTTCCATTTCTGGTGGAATCATACCTGCATTTTTTAATATTTTATAACTCATTCTAAGTTCTGGAGGTACCATTGAAAGGTCTTCTAATTGTAGTGGTTTTCCTTTTCCCGGAATATGATCAAGGTCTCCATTCCGTATTGCTTGTCGAATTTTTTCTTCAGCAATGTTCAAAAACACATCCACACCATTCCCTCCTTTACATATTTTTACTATTATTTTACATGATATTTTCTCATCTTGCTATGCCATTACAAGTTGACCTCATACAATTTTTTCTCAAATTTAATTACAAAGAGCCTTTTCTTCCCTAATCAATATTTTATTTTCATATGTAGTCTATATTAGAGCCATTTAATATTGAGAAAATCTTTTTGAATCAAATAAAGCGTTTACACCAAATCTTACATTTGCTACGATTTAATCACCCCAGCTCCCTTGTATAGACTTCGTGATGTCTGATCATTTTTTTCTAGACGTTTCATACGTCTAGATTCATTTTGATTTATTGGCGCATGCCTTTAAATATATCTTTTACTTTGAAAGGAGAAATGACTATGAGATCAAAAAAATTCACACTGCTATTACTATCCCTACTACTCTTCTTGCCTCTTTTTCTCACAAACTTTATTACTCCAAATGTCGCATTAGCAGATTCACCGAAGCAAGGTCAAAAAATTGTTGGGTATTTTCCTTCATGGGGTATTTACGGACGTAATTATCAAGTTGCAGACCTTGATGCATCAAAGCTAACCCATTTAAACTATGCTTTCGCTGATATTTGCTGGAATGGAAAACATGGAAACCCTTCTACTCACCCCGATAATCCAAATAAACAAACGTGGAACTGTAAAGAATCTGGTGTACCACTGCAAAATAAAGAGGTCCCTAATGGCACTCTCGTACTCGGTGAACCATGGGCTGATGTCACAAAATCTTATCCTGGCTCAGGTACAACTTGGGAAGATTGTGATAAATACGCACGCTGCGGAAATTTCGGCGAACTGAAACGATTAAAAGCTAAGTATCCTCACCTAAAAACAATTATTTCCGTTGGTGGCTGGACTTGGTCTAACCGCTTTTCTGACATGGCCGCGGATGAAAAAACAAGAAAAGTATTCGCTGAATCTACAGTAGCTTTTCTTCGCGAATATGGATTTGACGGCGTTGATTTAGATTGGGAATATCCGGGCGTAGAAACGATTCCTGGTGGTAGTTATCGTCCTGAAGATAAGCAAAACTTCACCCTACTCCTTCAAGAAGTTCGAAATGCATTAACTAAAGCTGGTGCAGAAGATGGTAAACAATATTTACTAACAATCGCATCAGGTGCAAGCCAACGTTATGCTGATCATACAGAGTTAAAGAAAATCTCTCAAATACTGGATTGGATTAATATTATGACATATGATTTCCACGGTGGATGGGAAGCTACTTCTAACCATAATGCAGCTCTATACAAAGATCCAAGTGACCCAGCAGCGGATACGAAATTTTACGTAGATGGTGCGATAGACATTTATACAAATGAAGGTGTTCCAGCGGATAAACTCGTATTAGGTGTACCATTTTACGGACGCGGATGGAAAAGTTGTGGAAAAGAAAATAACGGACAATACCAACCTTGTAAACCAGGTAGTGATGGAAAGCTCGCTTCTAAAGGTACTTGGGATGATTATTCTACCGGTGATACAGGTGTGTATGATTATGGTGATTTAGCAGCTAATTATGTTAATAAAAATGGTTTTGTTCGCGGATGGAACGATGTAGCGAAAGTACCTTATTTATATAATGCGACTACAGGTACGTTTATTAGCTATGATGACAACGAATCTATGAAATATAAAACAGACTATATAAAGACAAAAGGTTTAAGTGGCGCAATGTTTTGGGAGCTTAGCGGGGATTGCCGTACAAGTCCAAAATATAGTTGTAGTGGGCCCAAATTACTTGATACGTTAGTAAAAGAATTACTAGGTGGACCTATTACTCAAAAAGATACTGAATCACCAACAAACGTAAAAAATATTGCTGTTACAAATAAAAATTCAAACTCAGTTCAATTAAACTGGACTGCATCTACTGATAACGTAGGAGTTACGGAATATGAAGTTACTGCTGGAGAAGAGAAATGGAGTACAACAACAAATAGCATTACAATTAAAAACTTAAAATCTAATACAGAATACACATTTTCAATAGTAGCAAAAGATGCTGCTGGGAATAAATCACAGCCTACTTCTATTATTGTAAAAACAGATGATACTAACACAACACCTCCTGGTGGAAATGGCAATGCTTCCTTTTCAATCACTTCAAATTGGGGAAGTGGTTACAACTTCTCAATTGTAATTAAAAATAGCGGAACGAACCCTATTAAAAACTGGAAATTAGAATTTGATTATAACGGCAATTTAACACAAGTTTGGGATTCTAAAATTAGTAGTAAAGTAAATAATCATTACGTAATTACGAATGCAGGATGGAATGGTGAAATTCCTCCTGGTGGATCTGTTATAATCGGAGGGGCAGGAACAGGCAATCCCGCCGAACTTGTAAATGCATCCATTAGCGAAAACTAAACGTAATCCCCATTAATTATTTCACTAAAGTTTGAATTTAGGTTTAAGTGCTCTGTCCTAAATTCAAACTTTTAACTTTTAAAAAATCATAAATCGATATTATAATAACCTATTATAATTATATTTAGTTTCTAATATGAAGTTCGTGTGAAGTTCATCTGAATTTTACATGAATTTCCTTTAACTTCTATTGTCTTCCCATACTAATCACATTATCCTTTACATATAGGAATTATTTTAATTCCACTTTAAACTATCTATATATATAAAGAAAGATAGTCGCCTATTAGGGAAAGGCATCTAGTATTATTATAAATATAAACATAACAAAAGAAAAAGCACGCTTATAAGCGCACCATAAGAGTGCTTCTTCATACAATTCTCATGTAAGAATTCTCGAAAATCATGTTAATCACAAAGAAAAGGCATTAGCTTTTATAAGCTAATGCCTTTTCTTTATTCATATTGTTCAACGTTCCAATCTTCTATATTCCATACTTTTGTTATCCATGCTTCATAGAAAGAAGGCTCATGTGAAACAAGTAAAACTGTTCCTTTATATTGTTGTAACGCTTCCTGCAAAGATTTCTTTGTTTCTATATCCAAATGATTAGTTGGTTCATCTAAAATTAAAACGTTACTTTTCGTTACGATAAGTTCACATAAACGTACTTTCGTTTGTTCTCCACCGCTTAATAAACGAATAGGTTTTAATACGTGTTCTTCTTTCAATCCACACTTTGCTAATGCTTGGCGTACTTCTTTCTTTGTCATATCTGGTCGTTCTGCCCAAACTTTCTCTAATGGTGTTGTTTCTGAAGCAAACTCTTCCTGTGCAAAATAAGCAGGATTTACTCGTTCTCCAACAGAAATTGAACCGCTTAACGGCTTTATTTGGCCTAATAACGTTTTTAATATTGTCGTTTTTCCAATACCATTATGGCCAACAATCGCTATCTTTTCTCCTTTTTTCACTTGTAAATTCAATTCTGGAAATAGCGAATCACTATAGCCTATTCTCAGTTTCTCAGCCTGTAATATACGACTCACTGGCTCCTCATAAACATTGAAATCAAAACGGGATCGAGGTACATGATTAACCTTTTCAACCCTTTGCATTTTCTCCAATACTTTCTCCCGACTTTTCGCCTGTTTCGCTTTTCGAATTTTATTTTTTTGAATAAATGTTTCTAACTGGGCAATTTCTTTTTGTTGTTTCGCATACGCAGATTGTAATTGTTTTCTTTGCAATTGATAACTTTGCAAAAAACGTTCATAATCGCCTACGTACCGCTTAACCTTCCGTTCTTCTAGATGATAAATAACATTCGTAATATTATTCAAAAATACTTCATCATGCGAAATGATAATGTAAGCTTTTTCATATAGTCTCAAATACGATTGCAACCATTCTATATGAGCTGTATCTAAATAGTTTGTTGGCTCATCTAACAATAAAACATCAGCTTTTTCTAAAAGGAGCTTCCCAAGTAATAACTTTGTTCGCTGTCCTCCACTTAACTTTGAAACATCCTTTTTCAACCCGATTTCAAATAACCCTAAACCGATTGCTACTTCTTCAATTTCTGTATGAATTTGATAGAAATTAGAGCTTTCCAATATAGTTTGTAATTCTCCATACCTTACTAACAGTTTTTCTATTTCTCCTGCTCCATTCATTTCTTCAGCAATTTTTAACATTTCGCATTCAATCGCATACAAATTAGAAAATGCACTTTGTAAATATCCTTCAATTGTTATCCCTTCTTGTAAATCCATATGCTGCTGTAAAAAACCTACCTTCACATGTGGAAACCATTCAATGTTCCCATCGTCATGTATAAGTTCTCCTGTTAAAATCCTTAACAATGTTGATTTCCCAATTCCATTTTTACCTACTAACCCAACATGCTCGCCCTTTAATAGCTGAAAACACGCATTATATAAAATAGTTTTCTCACCATACGAATGACTTACATTTTCTACTGTTAATATACTCATTTTTTCTCTCCTCTACTTATACTTCTTCATAAGCTAAATAGAGAGAACAACAGTATAAAGCCTTATTTAATTGTATATATAAAAAATGGGTAAGGTGAATACACCTTACCCATTACATATTATCGTAAAAAAGGATTAAGGTTCTTTACCTGCTGTCTTCAATTTAGCTTAATTTTAAAAAATAGGCAGACTTCTCCCGTATCAAGCTAAAACCATTTGAAGAACAGTTGATAAAGTCATTTTATCCTTTCACTCCTTTAACATTTGTTATATTAAGAGTATAAACTACTCTGTTATATTCTATTCTCTATTTTTTCTTTTGTTCCTTCTTCAAGATTGTCCATCGTTAATGAATTCACTATTTTTTCTATAGATTTCATCTTTCTCCTCCTATATAAAAAAACCTCTCAACAGTAATTATACAAAAAACTGTTAAAAGGCTTTTTCTATTTTTTCATATAAGGAGCTAATACTCTCAGAATTTCTTCCTTATCCTTCTTTAACTCAAGTGATGTTAACATATCCATCGTTCTCGGTCTAGGTAATTTCACTTGTACCTCACCAACTATTGATGCTGGTCTTTGAGATAAAATAAATACGCGATCTGAAAGTAAAATCGCCTCATCTAGGTCGTGTGTAACCATAACGATTGTTTGCTTCTCTTGGTGCCAAGAGTTTAAAAGCCAGCTATGTACTTCCATTTTTGTAAAGGCATCTAATTTCCCAAAAGGCTCATCAAGTAGCATAATTGGCTTTTCACATAAATATGTGCGCAAAAAACTAATTCTTTGACGCATACCACCAGATAACTCATCTGGATAATGGTCTGCATATTCATCTAGTTCAAACTGCTTTAATGCTTCCATTCCCTCTGTCAGCCTTTGTTTTTTCGGTTTACCTTCGATTTCCAATGGAAGAACTATATTTTGCAAAGCTGATCGCCAAGGTAGTAATAAATCCTGCTGTGGCATATAACTTACAACATCTTGCTCTTGTACGTACTTATCCTTATACGTTACATTCCCACTTGTTGGATTTTCAACATTTGCAATCATATTTAATAATGTGCTTTTCCCACAACCACTTGGGCCTACAAAGGAAACGAATTCTCCCTCTCGTATAGAAGCACTAATATTTGCTAATACATTCTTTCCATCGAAAGATTTCACAATATCTTTTATTTGTAATCCACTCATTTTTCATTTGGAAGGAACTCATTTGTAAAGGCATCTTTTACATCAATTTTCTTCTTAATAACTTTGTTATCATATAAGAAATTCATGTAATTCGTCCAAACTTCTTCCTTCTGTACTCCCCATGCTTTTGCATCATCTTGATACTTCGTACTTAACCACTTTTGACTTTCTTGTACTAAGTCTTTATTCACATCTGGAACAGCTTTAATTAAAATATCAGCAGCTTCTTTCGGTTCTTTAATTGCAAAATTATAACCTTCCGTCGTTGCACTCATAAACTTTTTCACAAAGTCTTTATCTTGCTTCGTATGTTTTTCACTCGTAATAATAACAGGACTATAGAAATCAAGCGCTGGGTCTAAGTCTTTCACCATAATTGTATTTAACTCTTTTCCTTGACGCTTCGCTTCAATACCATCCCAGCCGTAATAAATCCATTCAAAATCAGCATCACGGCCAATTGATTTAAAGAAATCTGTTTGTCCTAAAATGATTTTTTCGACTTTATTAAAATCAGCTTGATGTTTCTCCATAATTGTCTTCAACGTCGCTTCTTCTGCTGGTCCTCCCCAGCCTCCGTAACGTTTGCCTTCAAAATTTTTCGGTGAAGTCATGTTATCTTTCTTAAGTGACGCAAAAGCTGAAGTGTTATGCTGAATAATCGCTCCTACAGATACAACAGGAATACCTTCCACCCGAGCCAACGTTACATTTTCTTGTGCGCTTATTGCGAAGTCAGCTTTTCCTGAAGCTATCATTTGCTCTGCTGTTACATTGTCACCAGGCTGAATAATTTCTACATCTAAGCCTTTCTTTTTATAATAATCTTTCGCTTGCGCTACATATAAACCAGTATGATTCGTATTCGGGAACCAATCTAATACTACTTTTACTTTTTGATCTTTACTTACACTTTCTTCTTTCTTCGCCGGATTACATCCAGCCACACCTACTGCTAATAAGGCAGCCAACATAACTTTTAAACCTTTTTTCATTTTCTGCCGTCCTTTCTATATATCCATGGTGCTGTTATTCTTGCCATAAACTCCACGATAAAATACAGACATAATGTCACCATGACGATAATTGCTGCAACACCAAATACCCGGGCAGTTAAAAAAGATTTTGTAGCCCTCGTAAGCATAACTCCTAACCCTTCGCTTGCACCGAGCCATTCTCCAATAATCGCTCCCATTACGCTATATGTAACTGCAATTTTTAAACCGGAGAAAAAGTATGGAAGCACTGCTGGAAACTTTACTTTCTGGTAAACTTGCCATTTCGTTGCCTTCATCGTTTGCAACAACTTCAACATATTTTTATCTACCGTTTGAAAACCTTCTAAAATGCTAAGCGCAATCGGAAAGAAACAAACGAGTATTACTACCATTACTTTCGGTAGCATTCCATATCCAAACCAAATAATAAATAACGGTGCAAGTACAACGATTGGAATCGTTTGCGAAATAACAAGCAACGGATTTATTAAAATACGAAATAAAGGGATAACGTCCATAATAATTGCAATACTTGTCCCAATTAAAATTGCAAAAAATAGTCCAATTATAACCTCTTGTAACGTTTGTATCGTATTCGGTAATAGTAAATCTTTCATTCCAATTAATTCTTGAACAATGGCAGAAGGCTTCGGTAAAATCCACGGTTCAATTTTAAATAATGAAACAGATCCTTCCCATATCGCAATGAGAAGGATAAGCCAAATTGTTGTAATTATTTTAGATTGCTTCTGGTTTTGCATATTCATCACGGTACTTCCAAACCTTTTCATCTATCGTTACACCAGTGCTTGGACGATAATGGATTTTAATAGAAGTAATCACTTCTTCTGCACCAGCATCCACACAAGCTTGTTGCGCACGTTTAATGACGTCAAGAAGTACATCTAATTCTCCTTCCAGTGTTGTTTCCATTGCCCCTACTTCATAACGAACTCCCGATTGTTGTACAACCTCAATTGCTTTATCAACAACAGAATACACATCTTTGTTCTTCGCTTGTGGTACTACTGAAAATGAAATTGTAACTTGTTGTGACATAGTAAAATCCCCCTTATAAAATGAAATATTAAAACAAGAAAAGGCTTTCCTACTGCGTAGGAAAGCCTTGTATGCAAGTTATTATAGAATAACATATGCTACATCACTTTAAGTAACTCCCTACGCTGGCATTATCCAGATCAGGTTGAGGGTCGATGTTTGTTTACATCCTCTCAGCCAATTGGCTCCCCGGTCCTTAATTCGTTTTCATTGTAGCATGATTTATTTTATTGAACAAACAAAAGCACATATAATCACTTCATTTAACTTTTGAATTCCCCAATTAACTCTTGTAACTCCTGTGAAAGCCAGCTTAAAGAACTGGCTAATTCAGCAATATCTTGTACAGACATTTCCTGTTCTTTCATACTTTCTTCAACATTACTACTACTATTCGCATACGTATTTGCGATAAGCGATAGTTCATTTACAACACGAACAATATTTTGGCTATTTTGCAATATATCACTTGAATTGCTAGAAACAACTCTAACTTGATTTGTAACAGATTGTGCTGATTTTGAAATTTCCCCAAAGAAAGCACCACTACTTTCAACAAGTTTCATTCCAGATTCTACTTCTTTTAAAGTATTTTGCATTGAAACAACAGCTTCTTCCGTTTCAACTTGTGTTTCCCCTATTAATTTCGCTATATCTTTTGCTGATACTTCCGTCTGCTCTGCTAATTTACGCACTTCATCTGCAACAACGACAAATCCATTTCCGGTTTCCTCAGCACGTGAAGCTTCAATAAAAGCATTTAAAGCTAGCGAATTGGTTTGATTTGAAATACCGGTAATTACTGTTACAATATCACTAATTTCTTTTGATCTTGTTTCCAAAGAATAAATAGTAGAAGATAAATCTTGTACTGCATTTTGTATTATGTTCATTTGATTAATCGTCTGTTCAATAACACCATTTCCTTTTACCGATTGATGCTCCATACCTTCAGACTCTTTCGCCATTTGTTTTGCAGCATTATTTATCTCTTCCATCTTATCTTCCATTTCATATACAATACCTAAATACTTTGGTCCTGAAGTTTCTTGTGACTGAGCGCCAGCTCTTAACTCAACCATAGAACTTACGATTCCTTGGACTGCCATGCTATTCTCTTTCGTACTCACTGACAATTCTTGTGAAGATGAGGAAACCTGTTCTGCTGTCTGCTTCACTTTATCTATAATTCCTTTAAACTTCTCGATGGTACTATTAAAATACGCATTAATAATACCTATATCATCTGGCCTTTCCTCTAATTTAATACTTAAATCACCTTCACCGACTTTGCGCAATCCTTCACGTAAATCTCGCAATGGAGCAAGTGCGTTACGTACAATTAAGAATTGAATAAAAGTTGCAATTAAAACAGAAATGCAAATAAACATTAAACCTTGTATAATGAACTTTTCCTTTGTACTAGGAACAATAGAGGCATCTACATCAGCTGCAACAAGTGCCACAATATTATCTTCTCCATCTTTAATTGGCTCTAATATCGTTACCCACGTTCCTAATGCGTCTTCATATACTTCTGTCATATTTGCTTTTTTCGTGCTCATTACTTTATCATATGCTTTCATCCAAAGATCTGGTTGTTTATAATATTCTCCCGGCCTTACTTCAACAACATTTGCTAACCCTGTAGACAAATCAACGATTAGTAATTCACCTTTTTCATTTTCTTTTGCTCCAACAATATAGGTTTGTCCAACACTATTCAACTCTTCCGTTGCTTCATCTAATTTCTCTGTTAACTTCTCTCTCTTTTCTCTTTGTGCCACTGGATCTTTTGTAACATCTCTCACTATTTCTTCGTCTAATTTATGTAATACCGTATCTCCTGTTTCAAAAGAATGCCTTTCAAATATAGACATCATGCTATTTTGAAACATGTTAAAACTTAACGCTCCCATAGTACCAACAAGCGTCAAAATAACTAACACAGTTAACAATACATTCTTTTGAAGAAATGATAGCTTGTGCCAATATTTTTTCATCAACATCACCTTTCTTAATTAACTTAATATAAAGGAAAACTATTAAAATATAAACCTTACCAGCAACTGATAACAGTTCTCATTTGTTTACAAATAAAAAAAAGACCAATGAAAAGAGCATTGGTCAAGACCAACCCTATCCGTCCGGTAACTGGCTAGCGTAGCCTTTCGGCCTTAGCTCCTGCAGTTTTGCGTCCTAATGTTTCCATCAGTTTGCCTTTCTCGCTGAACGAGTTGAACGATATGGGAGTTCTATGAGAATTAAATTATTCTCTACAAAAGATTACAACATAAAAATTAAAATGTCTACCTATTTAGAGATGCAAATGTAAAGTTTTAATGTATTATTTTTTCGAAATAATTTAACAAACTACGTGAATGTTACATTTCTTGTGTTATATAATAAAAAATGTATATAACACAAGGATTGTTTTGAGTATTTATTTTAATTTTCATTTAAATTAAATTATTCGAATATATCTTAACTAATGAATTTCGGAGGTAGTTTATCATGTTTTGGCTACAATTTCTTACGTTACTACTCTGCATTTTTATTGGCGCACGCCTAGGCGGAGTTGGTCTAGGAGTAATGGGTGGCGTTGGTATGGCAATACTTGTTTTCGTCTTCCACTTACAACCTACAGCTCCGCCTATTGATGTAATGCTTATGATTTTAGCAGTAATTACAGCTGCCGGTGCACTGCAAGCCGCTGGAGGAATGGACTACCTTGTTCATCTGGCTGAGAAAGCATTACGAAAAAATCCAAAGCGCATTACATTCTTTGCTCCAATTGTTACTTATTTATTTACACTCTGCGCAGGAACTGGTCACGTTGCTTATTCTGTACTTCCTGTTATCGCAGAAGTCTCTCGCGAATCTGGTATTAGACCGGAACGACCAATGTCAATTGCCGTAATCGCTTCCCAACAAGCAATTACAGCTAGTCCTATATCAGCTGCAACAGTTGCACTTTTAGCAATGCTAGCTGACTATAAAATCACTTTATTAGATATTTTAAAAGTAAGTATCCCTTCTACTTTCATCGCTTGTATGGTAGCTGCATTTGTTGCTAGCAAAATGGGGAAAGAATTAAATGAAGACCCTGAATACTTAAAACGATTAAAAGAAGGAATGATTCCTAAGATTGAAGAGAAAAAAGAATTTGTTGGTGTAAAAGGAGCTAAATTATCAGTTATCCTTTTCCTAGTAGGAACTTTTCTTGTCGTACTTCTCGGTTCATTTGAAGCACTTCGTCCAGGATGGATAGTTGATGGGAAGTTAGCCCGTCTTTCCATGCCAAACACAATTGAAATGGTTATGTTAACGATCGCAGCTCTTATTATTATTTTCTGTAAACCAAATGTAGAAAGCATCGTGTCTGGTAACGTCTTTAAAGCGGGGGCAACAGCAGTTGTTGCTATTTTCGGGATCGCTTGGATGGGAGATACTTTCTTTAACGGAAACTTAAATATGATTCAAGGATCAATTCAGCACCTAGTAACAAGTGCACCATGGCTATTTGCCATCGCATTATTCATTCTATCTATTTTACTATATAGTCAAGCAGCAACAGTACGCGCTTTAATGCCTCTTGGATTATCACTCGGTATTCCACCAGCACTACTAATCGCGATGTTCCCTGCAGTAAATGGATACTTCTTCATTCCAAACTATGGAACAATCGTTGCTGCCATTAACTTTGATCGCACTGGTACAACTGGCATTGGTAAATATGTTTTAAATCATAGCTTTATGATTCCAGGCCTAATCGCAACATTCACTTCTATCGGAATTGGAATGCTCTTAATTTCAATTATGTTTTAAAGAACAAGCACAAACCCAAAGTTTTAAAGGGTTTGTGCTTTTTTAATCAAACGTTTGTTTAAATATTTTTAACTGTCCATTCTGCCATTATGTTCTTTAATATTTGTGTGAAGTCCGCTGGGAAAAGATGACCCAAACCTTCTCTCACAATTAATTTACAGTTCACATTATATTTCTCGAACATCGACATTAATTGAAGCGTGTTTTCGTAAAACGGATCTTTATCTCCCGTAACAATATATCCTTCTACATTCGTTATATCATTTGATACGACTATACTTTCAATTGCCTCAACATCTCGAATAGCGGGTATAGCTGCAATAAATTTTTGAGTCTCTAACATATTCTTTAACGCTAACTCTATCGCTATATTCCCCCCTTGAGAAGCTCCCGCAAGGATGGTGTCTTCCAAGTCATATTTACCCATAAAATCATTAAAACTTTTCATAATATCTTTTATAGCTATATCATGATTATCCCAGCTATAAGAATTCATTCCATGTACTTGTGAGGATTGAGAAAAACCTAACATATACTCACGTAATATTTCTTCTCCATACCAATACGGTGCAAAATCATTTATGTTTGATCCTCTCCAATGTAAAGAAAATAGTCCTGTCTTCGCCTCTTCATTTCCATAAGTAAATAATTTCGGGTCGGCTGTTAGCTGCTGTTTCTTAAAGATTTCTTCACACTTTTTCACTATCATTTTAAAAGCTTCATTCTCTCGTAATTCCTTTAAATCTTCATCCTGCATAAGTGTATGTGGATTCCACCAAATCCCCTTTTCTAAAGCTTCATTTAAACTAACAATTGCTTCTTCATACTTCCCTTCTATCGAAAGTACACACGCTTCCCAAAAGCTAGTTTTATCCATCCTTTCAGGGAACTCTCTTTTCGCTTTATCTATGTATCTATAAATAACATCAAAGTCTCCTTGTTCGAATAAACGAAATAATTCATTTTGCAACTCTACAAACTGTTTACGTTTCAAACAATCATCTCCCTTTTTCTAAATATCAATATCAGAAAAAAATAAAAAGCTATGTAGCCTTTTAATACTACATAGCCTTCTTCTACAAACTGTTACTTACTTCCTCTACTAGCTTCTTCGTACTTTCATACGCAGATTCTGCTAAACTAATCGCGGAAATAACGGAAACACCGTCCGCACCTGCTTCTATAACTGAAGCTGTATTTTCAATTGTAATACCACCAATTCCGACGATCGGTATTGTAATTCCTTGCTCTCTAAAATGAGCTAAACATTTCGTTCCTTGCACAGCTTTCGTATCTTTTTTCGTACTCGTTGGGAAAATAGGGCCAACACCTAAATAATCAGCTCCGTTTTCAATTGCCCAACGTGCTTCTTCAATTGTATGTGTAGATACACCAACAATTTTATCCCCCATTTTTTCACGAACAGAAGTAATTCCTTCATCATCTTGTCCAACATGCACGCCATCTGCATCTAACTCGAGAGCTAGTTCCACATCATCATTTACGATGAATGGTACACCGTACTCCTTACAAATTGCTTGTAGTTCTTTTGCGAAACAAATGCGTTTCTCTCCCGTTAAAGCGCCTTCCCCCTTTTCACGAAATTGAAAAATTGTTATACCGCCTTCAAGTGCATCTCTCAATACTCGTAGTGGCTCCTTCGTACAATTGTTACTTCCCATAATAAAATATACTGATAATAACCTAGACATTTCAGCCTTTGTAATCCGCGACATCTAGTTCCCCTCCTTACTATATAATCTCAATCTTCCCATACTTCTCAATATCACCTGAAGTGGTATTCGCTAACTGATTTAAAAATTCAATTTGGAAACTACCCGGTCCCTTTTCCACTGTCTTGGCAGCTGCTAGTTCCGCAGCTACACCATAAAATGTTAATGCGGCTACCGCTGCCTTTACATAATCCTTTTCTATCGCTACAAATGCTCCTATTACAGAAGTTAGTAAACAACCAGTACCTGTAACTTTCGTTAAAATAGGGTGACCATTTTGAATAAGAATAGTTCGCTCTCCATCTGTAACAACATCTTCTTTTCCAGTAATTACCGCAACTGTATTCAATTCGTCTGCTGCCTGCTTTGCAATACTTACGACATTACCATTTCCAGCACCAGCGTCTACTCCTTTAATTTCCCATCTCTCATTAATAACATTCGCTATTTCAGCTGCATTTCCGCGAATAATCGCTAACTCGATTTCAGCTGGAATATGTCTCGCAACTTCTGTTCGATACGATGTTGCTCCTGCACCAACTGGATCAAACAGTACTGGTACATTGTTCACATTTGCTGATTTACCTGCAAGTAACATTGCTTCTACTTCTTCAGGGCGAAGTGTCCCCATATTTAATACTAACGCTCCAGCAATGCTAGCCATTTCTGCTACTTCTTCTTTTGCATACGCCATTACAGGCGATGCCCCTAACGCTAACAAACCGTTAGCTGTAAAATTTGTTACAACGACATTTGTAATATTATGAACGAGCGGATTAGATTCTCTCACCAAATCCACTACTTTACTAATTTCTTTTATATTCATCATTCTCATCCCCTAACTATAGTGATGGGAGATACACAAAAAGACACTTTGCGCGTACGCAAAGTGCCTGAACATGTGCTTTTACACTCTCCCTACGCTGGCATTATCCAACAGGTTCAAATGGTCAATGACGGATTAGTCATACTCTCAGTTTGCATCCACAAACTCCCATGTGTTTAGTATTCTTCTACTTCAAAGTCTACTCTTATTCTAGTAAAATAACAAGTTCTTTACTTTTCTATTTAATATAGAAGCAACTAATAAAACAATACGTATAATAAATAAGTATCTATTTCTCATAGTCTCATCATGGTGCATATTATGTTCTGTCGCCATCATTCACTTTCAAACAGATGTTATCCCACTAAAAAACGTTCAAATCTGGAGCGAAACTGAATCTCAAGAAGATGTATGCTATAGTTAACGTATGGAAATTTGAAAGGATGTTTTAAATATGTCAAAAAGCGTTGTAATCGCTGAAAAGCCTTCCGTTGCACGTGATATTGCTCGCGTACTGAAGTGCGATAAAAAAGGAAACGGCTACCTTGAAGGTAGTAAATATATTGTAACTTGGGCTTTAGGTCATCTCGTTACATTAGCAGATCCAGAAAGCTATGATGTGAAATATAAAAAGTGGAATTTAGAAGATTTACCGATGCTACCAGAGCGTTTGAAATTAACGGTGATTAAACAAACAGGGAAACAATTTAATGCTGTAAAAAGTCAGCTTCTTAGAAAAGATGTAACTGAAATTATTGTAGCAACAGATGCTGGACGTGAAGGAGAGTTAGTCGCTCGCTGGATTATTGATAAGGTTCGAGTTAACAAACCAATCAAACGTCTATGGATTTCATCCGTTACTGATAAAGCAATTAAAGATGGCTTCGCTAATTTAAAACCAGGTAAAGCATATGACAATTTATACGCTTCTGCAGTTGCACGTTCAGAAGCTGACTGGTATATCGGTCTTAACGCGACTCGAGCTTTAACGACTCGCTTTAATGCCCAGCTGAATTGCGGCCGTGTTCAAACACCTACTGTCGCTATGATCGCTAATCGTGAAGATGAAATAAAGAACTTCAAAGCTCAAACTTACTACGGCATCGAAGCTCAAACAACGAATCAGTTAAAACTAACTTGGCAAGATGCAAACGGCAATAGTCGCAGTTTTAATAAAGAAAAAATCGATGGTATTGTAAAAGGTTTAGATAAACATAATGCTACTGTTGTAGAAATTGATAAAAAACAGAAGAAGTCATTCTCTCCTGGTCTTTACGATCTAACTGAATTGCAACGTGATGCAAATAAAAAGTTCGGTTATTCTGCGAAAGAAACATTAAACATTATGCAGAAATTGTATGAGCAACATAAAGTGCTAACGTACCCTCGTACAGATTCACGCTATATTTCATCTGATATCGTTGGAACACTCCCAGAACGTCTAAAAGCATGTGGCGTTGGAGAGTACCGTCCTTTAGCACATAAAGTATTACAAAAGCCTATCAAGTCTAATAAGTCATTTGTTGATGATAGTAAAGTAAGTGATCATCACGCAATTATTCCAACAGAAGGATACGTTAACTTCTCGGCCTTCACAGATAAAGAACGTAAAATTTATGATTTAGTTGTAAAACGTTTCTTAGCCGTTTTATTCCCAGCATTCGAATACGAACAACTAACGCTACGCACAAAAGTTGGTAATGAAACGTTCATCGCACGCGGAAAAACTATTCTACATGCCGGCTGGAAGGAAGTATATGAAAATCGCTTTGAAGATGATGATGTAACCGATGACGTAAAAGAGCAACTTCTACCTCACATTGAAAAAGGCGATACATTAACTGTGAAGTTAATTATGCAAACATCAGGTCAAACAAAAGCACCTGCACGTTTTAACGAGGCGACTTTACTTTCAGCAATGGAGAATCCTACAAAATATATGGATACGCAAAATAAACAACTTGCTGATACGTTAAAATCAACTGGTGGATTAGGTACTGTAGCGACACGAGCTGATATTATCGACAAGCTATTCAATTCATTCTTACTTGAAAAACGTGGTAAAGATATTCACATTACTTCAAAAGGTCGTCAGTTACTCGATTTAGTGCCAGAAGAGTTAAAATCACCTACGCTAACTGGTGATTGGGAACAAAAGCTCGAAGCAATTGCGAAGGGTAAACTGAAAAAAGAAGTATTCATTTCAGAAATGAAGAACTATACGAAAGAAATTGTTTCTGAAATTAAATCGAGTGATAAAAAATATAAACATGACAACATTTCAACGAAGTCTTGTCCAGACTGTGGTAAACCAATGCTGGAGGTAAACGGCAAAAAAGGAAAAATGCTCGTTTGCCAAGACCGTGAATGTGGTCATCGTAAAAATGTATCTCGTACAACAAACGCTCGTTGCCCACAATGTAAGAAGAAGTTAGAATTACGTGGTGAAGGCGCTGGCCAAATTTTCGCATGTAAATGTGGCTATCGCGAGAAATTATCGACATTCCAGGAGAGACGTAAAAAAGAATCTGGAAGCAAGGCTGATAAGCGCGACGTTCAAAAATATATGAAACAACAGAATAAAGAAGAAGAACCATTAAACAACCCGTTCGCAGAAGCATTAAAGAAATTAAAATTTGATTAAACAAAAAGGTTCCTACCTCTATCGGTAGGAACCTTTTTTTATTAATGAATAATTTTACTTCCTTTTGCGTTCTCAACAAACTTTTCACTCGATTTGTTAATTGGTGTTTTCAATAATAACGCAGCGATAACGATGACTACTACGAACACACTTAATACAAGTAAATCTCTAATAACTATATCCCAAAGCATGCCACCTACTGTTTCACGAATTGCACTAATTGCATATGTGAATGGTAAGAACGGATAAATTGCTTGGAAGAATGGTGGTGTCATTTGAATTGGGAACGTACCACCCGATCCTGCTACTTGAAGCACAAGTAAAATGATTGCCATCGATTTCCCAACGTTTCCGAAAATAGAAACGAGTGAGTACACGATACAAACAAATACTCCGCCAATAAATAAACTAAATAACACAAACCAGAATTTATCGACTACGTACGTACCGAGTAAGAATATATCCCCCATCGATACGATAAATGCTTGCGAAAGACCTATCGTTAAGAATGTTAATAAACGTCCAAAGTATATTTCATGGCTCTTATAATTCGCGCCCTCTTCATGTACTTCTACCGTTAATAACGAAACCATTAATAGTGCGCCTACCCATAATGCAAGCACTGTGTAGAATGGTGACATCGCTGAACCGTAGTTCGGCATTGCAAATAACTTATTCTCTTTTAAATTTACTGGATTCGCGAAGTAATCACTTTGCTTTTCAACATCATTTTTCAATAAGCGTATGATGTCTTTTATATCCTCTTCTGATTCAAAATCACGAATTTTATTTGCTAAGTCTTTAATCTTTTTCTCAGTCTCCGGCATGTCAGCTTTAATGTCTGCTAATTTCTTTCTACCGTCTACTAAGCCTTTTGATGAATCTTCTAGTAGCTTTTTAACATCTGGAAGCTTTTTGTCTGCATCATTTAAAATTTGAGTTGTATTTTTCGACATCTCTTTTGTACGAGCAATTGCTGTATTGAAATTAGGTACAATTTCTGAATCATACGTCGATAATACATCTGTTAATTGAGCTGACCCGCCCTTCGCAGCGTTGTTAATACTTTCAATTACATCTTTTGTAGGTTTCTGTCCATTGTTAAGAAGTGTAATTCCCTTATTCGTTGCATCTACACCTTTTTGCAGACTACTTTTTGCTTTATTTAATTTTGCAATTCCATTATT
This sequence comes from Bacillus cereus group sp. RP37, assembly GCF_040459695.1. NCBI lineage: Bacteria > Bacillati > Bacillota > Bacilli > Caryophanales > Bacillaceae > Bacillus > Bacillus cereus group sp. RP37. The sequence goes on from NZ_JARVHP010000001.1 coordinate 4,976,871, forward strand.
AAGGTTTTTATCACTACTTACATCTGCTAAAACCTTATTTGTACTTTCTAGAACTGGAATCATATCATCGATTAAACCAATTCCAGCTTGGAATTGACCATTTAAACTTTTTAAGGCTTCCTTCGAACCTTCTAAACCATTAACACCTCTATTTTGTACATCCTCTAATGCTTTTTGGACACTAGATTTAGTACTTTCAAGACTATTCTTTGCTTTCTCATAATCCGCTTTTGCATTATCATATATTTCATTTGCATCTGCTTTAGCTTGATCTACTGTGCTAACTGCTTTTTTATAATCTGCTACAAATGTTTCATTGTAATCTTTTTCCGCTTGATCAATTAATGAGTTTGCTGCATCTAACTTTTGATTTGCTACATCTGTTACATCTTTCTTTACTTCTTGTCCTGTACCGATAACACTTACAATATCTTTAATGCCGTTATTTGCATTTTCCATACTACCTTTAAGCTTAGTTAAGCGATCCACTCGCCCTTGGAAGAAGCTTTTTCCAAAATCAGTCGTGGCTGAGTTTTGAAGTTCAGTAAATATATTAATAAGATATGAAATATTTTCTGTACGAGCTTGCAGTTGATCTGATACTGCATTTAAATCTTTCTTTGCTTGCTCTGGATCAAACTGACCATTTTGCAATCCATTTACAACACTTTTCCCATAAGCTGTTCCTGCACGTGATGAGCTTAAAACATTATTTACTGTTTGATTAATATTTTGTGCTATCCCCTTATAACCATCACTATTCAACTTAGAAAGGTCTGGTCTTGCAGGGAATTCAGGCAGGCCATTCATTCCAGAGAAATCAGGGATGTTTAGATCAACACCTGGATTCATTAAAAAGTCGGTAAATGCAGCTGCACTATCCATAACACCTTGTGCTACTACTAAATCATTTCTTATCTTCCCTGGAGCATTTTTTAATGTTTGATCTTGTCTTGCAAAGAACTTATCTAAATTCGCCAACGCTTCCTGTCCATCATTTATGACACTCTCTACAACAGGTAAATCTTTCTGCGCCACTTTCACAATATCCTCTGCTCGAGTCGCATCATCTAACGCCTTATCCATCAATGTATTCATTTCTGGGAACTGCGCTTCTAACTTAAATACAAGGTCTTTTACTTTCTCGATACTCGGTAAGTTAGTTTCTAAATCGATTCCAAGATCGTTGAAGATTTCAAAAATCTCGCCGTTTGCTGTTTTAACAAAGTTTTTACTAATCTCTTCTGTCAGCCCCGATGCACCTTTAGCTGTAATCTTCGGCGCAATGGCATTGACCTTTTCATTTACGTAATAATCAATTTCTGGTTTCTGTGGATTTTCATTCAAGACTGTTGCAATCTTTTCAGAGAAATCCTTTGGAATAGTAATACTTGCAGAATAATCTCCACGCTCTACCCCATAAATCGCTTGCTTTTCATCAACAAACTTCCACCCAAAATTTTTGTCCTTCTTAAGTGAATCTACAATTTCTTTCCCGATGTTAATATCTTTCCCTCTTAAATTTGATCCAACATCTTGGTTAGAAACTGCAATCTGGATTCCTTTCGTATTTCCATAAGGATCCCAAGAAGCTTTAATGTTAAACCATGCATATAACGATGGTAAAATCATTAATCCTAAAACAATAACAATTGCAGCCCAATGTTTAGCTACATTCCGTAAATCTGTCTTATAAATACGCCAAATTTGTTTCATAGAAGTTATCACCTAATTATATATTTTTCCTTCTTTAGAAAATGATACATGCATTTTGCAATTATATCACTTTCTACATCGTGGATTAAACGAAAACACACTATTTTTCCCATTAAATATTTCACTTACTTCATTATATAACGAAGTAAAAAAAGTATGCATACAAAATGACCAAATTAGTTTTACATTCAATAATAACAAATATATAGGAAATGTCATAAAAAATACAAGTATTTTCTCTTGGAAATACTTGTATTCCTCAAAAAAATCCTCACAGCTTTTCATCATCTGTGAGGATTTCTTCTATTATATATCTACTTGTACTTCCACACCGAAATGATCTGAAATTACCTTTCGGTTTATACCATTAAAAATAACTTTTGAAGAACGAACTTTTTCACTTCGGTTACACAATATTAGATCGATTCGCAAATTATGTTTATTTTCATCCCAACCAGCAATTTCACCTTGGACAGTTGTTCCTTCATCCTTCTCTATTGCTAGTTCATATGTGTCGTACAAACCTTTTTGTATCATATATTCATAGCCTTCACCTTGCAAACGGGCGTTATTATTAAAATCACCCATTAAGAAGGATCGTTCATTACTATCTACACGCTCCATTAAACGCTCAACTTGATCTTGGAATGATTCTTCTTCATCATTCCACCAACCGAGGTGGCAAGAGTAAAACGTGACGTTCTTACCATTATAAGCAATTGTTGTACTTACAATTTTACGTGTTTTCCAATACGTTGTATCCTTATTTTCTGATATAAAGAACGTATCTTCTTTTATAATACTATGCTTCGTTATAATCGCTAATCCTTCTTCATACACATCATAACCAATATGAGAGAAATCCCAAGTAATATTGTAATCTTTTACATGTAACGCTTTTAACTCTGCTAATAGTAAAAGCCCAAAATTATCTTCTTTCTTGTTACCGCATACATTTTCAGCTTGTATCGACTGACTTACTTCTTGCAATGCGATGACATCGTACTCTTCTTCTTGAATGACTTTAGCAAGATATTTTATCTTTTCCATTTGATTCTCTTCTTGCCAAGAGTGACAGTTTAAAGTTAGCAATTTCATCTTATTACGCACCTAACATATCTTGAATGTCTGACTTTAATACGTCAGCTTTCGGACCATATACTGCTTGTACACCTTTATCTTTTACGATCAGTCCTAAAGCACCATTTTGTTTCCACTGCGCTTCTGGTGCAACAACGTCTAAATCTTTTACTGTTACACGTAAACGTGTCATACAAGCATCTACATCTGCAATATTATCTTTTCCACCTAATAGATCAATAACTTTCGTTGCTAATGAACCATCTTGTACATTTCCTGTTCCTTCTGATGACTCATCTTCATTATCAATATAGTTACCTGCACGTCCTGGTGTTGGTAAGTTGAACTTTTTAATTAAGAAATTGAATAATGTAAAGTTCAGACCGAAGAATACGAATGAAACGATAACAAAATTGATTAAATCTCTAGTTAGTCCTGCATTAACCATCATCGGTGTACGAGTAATTAACTCAATAAATCCGAATGCATGAACACGTAAGTTAATTAAATCTGCTAACGCGAATGCAAGTCCTGTTGTAATTGCATATACAACATATAATACTGGAGCAATAAACATGAACATAAATTCAATTGGTTCTGTTACACCTGTTAAGAATACTGCTAATGCAGCTGATAAGAACATTGGTTTATATTTTGCACGTTTTTCTTTATCAACATTACGGAACATCGCGAAAGCAATACCCATTAACGCTGCTGTTGAACCGATAACTTGTCCAGCTTTGAAACGAGCTGGTACAACGTTATTTAATAAATCGTTATATGCTTTTGTATCTCCATTTGCTAGTAAATTATTTAAGTCTGTAATCCATGCAAGCCATAAAGGATCTTGTCCTGCTACAATTTGTCCAACTTTTGAGCCAGTTAACATCGTATATGTTCCGCCTAGCTCTGTGTAGTTCATCGGAATTGTTAACATATGGTGTAAACCGAATGGTAATAGTAAACGCTCTAACGTTCCATATACAAATGGTGCAACAACTGGTGCACTATCCTTTGAAGCTGCAATCCAGCGACCGAATTCATTTAATCCACTTTGGATGAATGGCCATAAAAGTGATAATACAATTGCAGTGACTGTAGACCAAACAATCACAACGAATGGTACGAATCGTTTTCCGTTAAAGAATGCTAATGCCTGTGGCAGTTTGTTATAGTTATAATATTTGTTATATAAAGTAGCTCCTAAGAAACCTGTGATAATCCCTACGAAAACTCCCATGTTTAATGCTGGTGCACCAAGTACAGAAGTAAAGTAATCTTTTACAATTAAATCTCCTGCTAATACTGAAGAAACTTTTGCTTTTGAATCCGCTAACATTTCAGCGTTTACGCCAAATATAGCTCCTGTAATTCTGTTTGTTAAGACGAATGCTAATAGCGCTGCAAATGCACCACCTGCGCGATCTTTCGCCCAAGATCCCCCAATTGCTACTGCGAATAAGATGTGTAGATTTGTAATAATTGCCCAACCGATGTCTTCCATTACTCGAGCGATTGTATGAACTGCGTTAATATCCCCAGCAGACATCCCAATTAACTTACCGATAGAAATCATTAAACCAGCTGCTGGCATTACAGCTACAACAACTAATAATGCTTTCCCGAACTTTTGCCAAAAATCAAAAGACGTAATTTTCATCTGTTCTTCCTCCCCTTTATTTATAACAACATAATGATTTAAATTATAATTTCTATTTTTCTTATGAAAACGATTCCTTATGTCACTTCATTTTCCTCTTTACGCAACCGTTTTCATAAATCTATTTTAATAAAAGCGTTTTCACATTGCAATAGAAATTTATTTTTTTTCATAAAAAAAGATGCTCTAAGAGCATCCTTTTTTATTACGAAATGCGATAAACCCTTGTTTCATAAGGCTTTAACGTGATTGTAGTTACTTGTTCATGTTCCACAATTTCATAGTTATTTAAAAGCAAACGTTTGCGTTCTAGTGCGAATGAACTCTCATTGTACACAGCTTCCTCTTTTGAGATATTGCTAATTACAACAATTTTTTCATCGTTTAATGTACGAGTATATGCATAAATTTGCGGATCATCTTCTAAAAGTAAATCATACGTACCGTAGTTCAGTACATCGTGCTCTTTTTTCACGGCAATCATTTTCTTATAGAAATTGAAAATAGAATTCTCTTCATTTTTCTGCTTTTCAACATTAATTTCTTTGTAGTTTGGATTCATACCAAACCAAGGTGCACTTGTTGTGAAGCCAGCATTCTTCTCATCATTCCACTGCATAGGTGTACGTGAATTATCGCGGCAAGAAGCCCATATAATCTCCATCATTTCTTGATGTGATACGCCCTCTGCAATTTTCTCTCGATATAAATTTTTAATTGCTACATCATCGTAATCTTCAATATTTGGGAATTGAACATTTGTCATACCAATTTCTTGCCCTTGATAAATAAACGGTGTACCGTGCATAAAGAAATACATCGCTCCAAGAGCTGTTGCACTTTCACGCCAATATTGTTTATCATCTCCCCACGTTGAAACGATACGTGGTTTATCGTGATTCTCGATATATAAAGCATTCCACCCTTTATTTTCTAACCCTTTTTGCCATTTTGTTAATACCTTTTTCAACCCTACAACATCAAGGTCTTTCTTCTTTTCTGCATCCCATAAGCTTAAATGTTCAAACTGGAATACCATATTGAATTTACCTTGCTCTTCTCCAACCCAAAGCTCAGCATCTTCAATCTTAACGCCATTCGCTTCACCAACAGTCATAATATCGTACTTAGAAAACGTATTTTCTTTTAACTCTTCTAATAAAGGTTGAATACCATCCACATTCATATGCTTATCAAAAGATGGTACATACTTTAGTTCTTTTGGATTTGGCATATCCTTAAAACCATCTTCTTTTTTAATATGGCTAATTGCATCCACTCGGAAACCATCAATTCCTTTATCAAGCCACCAATTCACTGTATCGTATAATACTTCGCGAACTTCTTTATTCTCCCAGTTCAAGTCTGGTTGTTTACGCGAGAATAAATGTAAATAATATTGTCCTGTTACTTCATCATATTCCCATGCCGAACCATTAAAAATACTTTCCCAGTTGTTTGGTTCCGCACCATCTTTACCATCATGCCAAATATACCAATCACGCTTCGGATTGTCTTTAGATGAACGAGATTCAATAAACCATGGATGTTCATCACTCGTATGATTAATAACTAAATCAATAATAAGCTTCATATCACGCTTATGAACTTCATCTAGTAAAGCATCAAAGTCTTCCATCGTACCAAACTCATCCATGATATCTTGATAATCACTAATGTCATAGCCATTATCATCATTAGGTGACTTATACATTGGACAAATCCAAATTACATCTATACCTAAATCTTTTAAATAGTCCAGCTTTGCAATAATACCTTGTAAATCTCCAATACCATCACCATTTGAATCCATAAAGCTACGTGGATAAATTTGATAAGCAACCGCTTCTTTCCACCATGTCTTATTCATAGTCATTCTCTCCTTTTGCATCCCGTCGGGAAATTTATGCAAACGTTTTCGTAACACTATCATAACAAAATATGAATAGTTTGCAACTGTTTTCATTGAACTCAATGTAGATTCTTTATTCTTATGCTTTATTTATTTCTCACAAAAGCAAACTCATTCCTCACCTACTCTTGTCCACGCACGTTACATACGCATTTCATATATTAATAAAAAGCACTGCTTATTTTAGAAAGGCGTGATAAATTGAAACAAACAAAATTAACAGGTCGTATCGTTGTTCCTTCAGATCCTGACTATGACGTATCCCGAATGAATTTAAATTTAAGTATTCCAAAAATCCCTTGTATTATTGTTTTTTGCCAAAATAAAAATGATGTCTGTAACGCCTTAAAATGGGCACGCGAACGTCATATACCATTTCGTTTAAGAAGTGGACGTCATAGCTATGAAAATTTTTCTCTTTTAAATAGAGGACTTATTATTGATGTAAGTGAAATGAATCAAATTACTGTTAATACCAAAAATTTAACCGCAACACTTGAGGCTGGGTCAAATCTCGGCACTGTCTATAAAAAACTTTGGAAATATGGTGTTACAATACCAGCCGGTACAAGTGCAAGTGTTGGAATTGTTGGATTAACACTTGGTGGTGGCATCGGTATGCTTTCACGCTTATTTGGATTAACATGTGATCAATTAGTAGAAGTTGAAATGGTACAAGCGTGCGGTACATTTGGAGCAAAAATTATTCGCGCAAACGAACATGAGAACCAGAACTTGTTTTGGGCGTGCCGCGGTGGTGGTGGTGGAAACTTCGGCATTGTTACTTCTTTAACTTTTCGAGTACATCCTATAAAAAATGTATCAATCTTCTCCATTACATGGGAATGGGAAGATTTTATTGCTGCATTTCAAGCTTGGCAAAACTGGGCGCCTTATATAGACGAACGTCTCACTTCATCAATTGAATTATTTGCAAAGCAACAAAATAAAATTGAAGCACAAGGTGAATTTGTTGGCTCCCCCTCTGAACTCCACGCCTTATTATCTCCTCTTCTTGAAACTGGTACCCCCTCTCTCTTTATAGATGAAGTTCCTTATATAAAGGCTGTTGAATTTTTTAACAGTGGTAATATCCCTGAAAACTTTAAGCGCTCCGGTTCCTACGTATATAAACCTATCCCTCTTAAAGGAATTCAAATCATGCAACACTTTCTTTCTCATGCACCAAATAAAGATGCGAGTATTTGGCACCAATCACTCGTAGGTGCTGTTGAAAATATTCCGCCTACTGAAACAGCTTATTTTCATCGTAAAGCAATTATTGCGCAAGAATACATTACCTCTTGGAAATGCGATGATGAAGAAAATCAAAATATACGCTGGGTTAAAGATTTACGAGAAACCTTAGATCCTTATACACTAGGTGACTATGTCAATTGGCCCGATATCGACATTAAAAATTGGCAAACTAGTTATTATGGCCCTAACTTTCAAAGATTGCGTAAAGTGAAAACCATATATGATCCTTGTAATGTTTTTCATTTTCAACAAAGTATCCCACCCTTTCATACGTAAAAAAGGAAGAACAGAATACTGTTCTTCCTTTTTACATTGAAAATCGTTCAATTGTTTGTTTTAAGTCCGCTGCTTGCTTCTCTAAATCCTTTAATAATTGATCGATTACTACCATATTTTTAGATTGTTGCAACGTCACACGTGCCACTTCTTGTGAACCAGCTGATGTTTCCTCAGCAATTGCTGCTACAGCCTTTGTTTGTGCTCCTGTTTGATGAATGTGACTCACTTGTTCATTCATATAACTACTAATTTGCTTCGTTGCATCAGCCACTTCCATAACACTTGATGACATCTCTTTTAAAATTAATTCCGTAGCTTCCCCACGTTTTGCCTCTTCTTTAGCTATTTTCACTTGTTCTGTCATTTTCATTGCAACTTGTTGTACTTCATCTTTCATATTTCGTAATAACTGCGATATGTTTCTTGCAGAATGATCGCTTTCATCGGCAAGTTTACGTACTTCTTCAGCTACAACTGCAAAGCCCCTTCCATGTTCTCCAGCACGAGCAGCCTCAATAGAAGCGTTTAGTGCTAATAAATTCGTTTGACTAGCAATCTCACTCACAACAGAAACAATATGTTCTACTTGTTTCATTCGTTCTTCTAACTTCTGTACATTTTGCATTGAATCTTCATTTTCTTTTGCCAATGTTTGAATACCTTGAATTAAGGAAGTAAAGACACGAGTACTATGCCCTAAAGCTTGAACCATTTCTGAAGACAACTCATCAGACTGTTTCGCTTTCTCTTCTACTTCACTTGCAATAGAAGTTGTTGTATCAACGGCAGACACAATTGCCTGAATGGAAGCGGCCGATTGCTCAGCTCCAGAAGAAATCTCTGCAAGTGTCTCAGAAACACCTTGTGCTTGTTTCGTTGCTTCGCCTGTTTGTTTTCTAATCTGCTGTACTTGATTGTTTGTATACGAAAATGTTGTATCAATATTCTTTACCATGCCCCTTAAGTTTCCTAGCATCATATTAAATGCAACACTTAAAGATTTAATCTCATCATCTGTTTTTGGTAATGGAACATCTTCACGAATATCTCCTTCAGCCGCTTTTCTCGCCGCCTCCTCCAACTTTCGAAGTGGTTTAATTAAAAAGATTGCTGCTCCATACGCTAAAATCCCAGACCATACTACACCTAATAACATAACGATAATATTATAAACAGTTTGACTTACATGACTTTGAAAATAATCGTATATTACGTAAATAAAAAATATACTTGTTGAATATGTAATAAAAGCTAAAACTGTAGTGAATAGCATAAGTTGTGTACGTAAGCCAAAGGAAAATGTCTTCCTTTCTTTTTCCATCTCTTCTTTCCCCCTTTTTATAAGCAATATAAGTACTACCTATATATTATTATCCATATTTTCGTTATAGAAAGATATAGGGATTTTAAAAATCATTATTCCCTTGAATATCAAATCACCCGAAAAAAATAAAGGATTCTGACAATTTATGACTAATAACAGAAATAAGGGGCAACATTTGTAAAATATATTTTGACTGGGGGTTTTGTATGATTCAGGTTCGAAATCTAGTAAAATCATTTGGCTCACTTGATGTTTTAAAAGGAATTGATTTAGAAGTGCAAGAAAAAGAAGTTGTTGTTTTAATTGGTGCCAGTGGTTCCGGTAAAAGTACATTACTTCGCTGTCTTAACTTTTTAGAAATGTACGATGAAGGTGAAATTCACTTACAAGGTGAACAAATTGATCCAAAGCATTCAAATTTAAACAAAGTCCGTGAAAATGTTGGTATGGTTTTTCAGCACTTTAACCTCTTTCCCCATATGACCTCACTAGAAAACATCATAGAAGCACCTATTCATGTAAAAAAATTAGAAACAGCACATGCAAAGGAGATTGGAAATCAGCTTTTGCAAAAAGTCGGCCTACAAGATAAAGCAGATGTAACTCCCCACCTCCTGTCAGGTGGTCAAAAACAGCGCATTGCCATTGCACGAGCTCTTGCTATGAATCCTAAAATTATGCTATTTGATGAACCTACCTCAGCCTTAGACCCTGAACTTGTTGGAGAAGTATTGCAAGTTATGAAAGAACTTGCTGAAGAAGGAATGACCATGGTTATTGTTACTCATGAAATGAATTTCGCAAGAGATGTAGCTGATCGCGTCATTTTTATGGATGATGGAAAGATTGTAGAGGACGCTCCACCAGCGCAATTCTTTTCAGCTCCATCACATGAACGCGCAAAACAATTTTTACGCAACGTTCTATAATGTAACTTCTGTTTCAAACGAAAAGAACTACATTCATACGGTGCACAAAAATATCTCAATAACATACTTAAAACCATCCGTATGATCAATATATAGGAGGGGTTTTATGAAAAGAAAACTATTAACCATTGTTGCGAGTATTACATTATGTACATCCTTCATACTAGGAGCCTGTGGCAAGGAAAGTGCTACTACTTCTTCAAATGGTGAAAAAGAATTTCGTTATGCGATGAGTGGATTATACAAACCTTTTAACTATAAAGAAAATGACGGAAAGCTTGCCGGATTTGATGTGGAAATTGGTGAAGCTCTCGCAAAAAAGATGGGAATGAAACCCACTCCCATTACAAATCCATGGGAAACGCTAATTCAAGGTCTACAATCAAAAAAATATGATGTGATATTAGGAAGTATGGCCATTACAGAAGAACGATTAAAAGCTGTTAGTTTCTCAAATCCATATTATCGCTCTGGGGCCCAGATTTTCGTAGCTAAAAAGAATACATCTATCTCTTCTCCAGAAAATTTGAAAGGTAAGAAAATTGGTGTTGTAAAAGCTAGCACCTTTAAAGATCTTGTTGCAAAACATACAGATCAAATTACAGAATATGATAGCGATATTACTGCACTTATGGACTTAGAGCCTGGACGTATTGATGCAGTAATCACTGATCAAATGGTTGGTTTACGCATGATTAAAGAAGGTAAATCAAATATAAAAGAAGCTGGAAAACCATTAAATCTTGATGAAATGGGAATTGCTATTCGTAAAGATGATAAAGAAATGGTTGAGAAAGTAAATAAGGCTTTAGATGAAATCATTAAAGATGGTACGTATGAAAAGATCAGTAAAAAATGGTTTGGACGTAATATTCTTGGTGAAGAGGAAAAAACGAAGTAAATTAGCTATTCAAAGGTTTCATAAATTATGCCCCACTTTTTATCCCGCTATTTAGGGCAGTAAAGCTCCCGATTGATGCGAGATAATAATCAGTGGGGTATTTCATTCTCTACCAAAATCTATACAATATGAGGTGACACATATGTTTGAAATTTTTATGTCTACTTATCCCACACTATTAAAGGCTACTATTGTCACATTACAATTAACACTAACATCCCTATTACTCGGTTCACTAATTGGATTACTATTCGCTTTTTTTCGAATCTCTAACAATAAGATTTTAAATAGTATTGCTCATGTATACATCGCTATTATTCGTGGTACACCTTTAATTGTTCAGATCGCCATTCTCTATTTCGGTATTACATCTATTATTGTTTTCACTCCTTTTTGGGCAGGAGCCATTGCTTTAGCGATCCATAACGGTGCATATATTACTGAAATTTTCCGTGGATCCATTCAATCTGTCGATAGGGGGCAATTAGAAGCCGCTCGCTCTCTAGGTATGCCGTATCCTTTAGCGATGCGCCGTATTGTATTACCGCAAGCATTTCGGCAATCTCTTCCTCCTTTAGGAAATCAGTTTATTATTGGATTAAAGGACTCTTCGCTCGTTGCATATGTAGGATTGTCCGAATTATGGGGATCAGGTTTATCAATTGCTGCAAGTAACTTCCAACAATTAGATACATACATAATCGTTGGTTTATATTACCTCGTACTTGTTCTTGTATTTACTTATTTTGTTAATCTTTTAGAAAAACGACTACAGCGAAAAGAAACAAATTCAGTTCAAGTTCGTGCAAATAATAAAAAAGAGGTCTCTTTATAAGAAAAAGCAAGCCTGAGATGGCTTGCTTTTTCTACTATAAAAATATATTAATTTTACTGATTTACTTTTTTAATACTCTCTTTTTCCTCTATATGTTCCTCACGATATGAAATATTATGAGGATCTAGTCCATTTCCTAAAGAACCATAGAAATGCTCTCTATGCGGATCCACTAATTCACTTCCTTGATAATACACACGTGGTGTATTCCATAGCGCTGCCAAAGCTTTTGTCATCGGCATCTCATGATAACGTTCCGGCCACATTTCTTTAATTTTCTCTTTTACTAACGGATAGTATTTAGAGCTCATAGCAGGAAACAGATGGTGTTCTGTATGGTATGAGAAATTGAAATGTAAAACGTCTACCCAGCGCGGCACTGTTACTGATAAACAGTTTGCTAACGGATCATTTACTGGAACAATTGGATTTAAGCGGTGATTCGTTGCGATATATGCCATTACAATAAAGTTAGCAATTAACAACGGAATCACATATGCAAACAACCATTTTCCAGGTCCCATAATAAACAATAAACTAATCCAAACAGTCCAAGGCAAAAGAAGTTGAAGCCATACCGATTTTTGATTAGATGACTTAAATTCTTTTATAAAATGAAAGAACATTCGAGTCGAATGCAATGTAAATTGAATTGTTAATGACAGAAAGCTAAAGAATGAACGTACATGAAGAGGCATACGATACACCCAACTCAGAAACTTACTCTTCTTAAGCTTCTCAAGTGTCGGCCATGCATCTGGATCATTCTCTTCATGCTGCGTATGAACATGATGCGTTGCATTATGCCACTTTCTCCAAAGTTTAGGGCCTGTTGATAATGGCATAAATGCAATGGCGCCTAAGAAATCACGAAGCCATGCCTTTCTTACAACAGTTCCATGTAAAATTTCATGTCCTAAAAACCCAAGTGAAGCAAAACATAATCCGAGAACAATCGCAATTCCTAGATTCGCCCACACATTCAATTCAAATACACCAATCGATATTAACCCCGCCAATGCCACAAGCAAATAAGCCAGTCCACCAAATAAACGAGTAGGAACTGGTTTAAATGCTTTTTTTGGCAAATGTGGTGATACACGTGCTGCATACCACCCAAACGTATGAAGCTCCTTCATCCTTTTGCCCCTTTCTTATGCCGCGCCTCGCGCAACTTACATATATCAATTCTTGCTTCCAGATTGATTTTACTAGGTAATTAAAAAAGCATCTATTATAAGGAAAATATACTCACTCTATCGTCACTTATTTTTCGCTTTTATTATCAATGAAAAACATTTCTCTTTTTACTCTCTATCAACCTTTCCACATGATGAATCATATCAATAGAATTTCTATATTGTCAACAACTTTTATGACCTAGTAATAAAAGTTGGTTATATTTTTATAATTATACTTTATTTCACTAAAGAAAAAACATAGATTTTATAAGGTTTTATCCGTTATACATATACATACGCTTACATCCTATAGACTCTATCTTATTCAAGAACCCTCGATGTAAACAACAAATAAACTCACCTGCATCTAGCTTTACACAACTCCTACCTCTTCATACCGACAACATTAAATAATTATACTAAAATAACTTTATCTTTCTTTTAATAAAAATAGACTCCTTCTAAAACAGCACACATGATTTTCATATAATATGGAAATATTATAAGGAAAATTGTTCTAAAATCGGGAGGTTTCTATAATGACAAGCGATACATTTCCACAATTGCCATCATCTTATTGGATTGAATCTACTCAGGTCCCTGCATTTCCACATTTATCTGAAAATATAAAGACAGAAGTTGCTGTTATCGGAGCTGGTATTACAGGTATCACCACAGCCTATTTACTTGCAAAAGAAGGTATGAACGTTGTTTTAATTGATTCCGGTCTTATTTTAAATGGAACGACTGGACATACAACAGCAAAGGTAACAGCACAACATGATCTTATTTATGATGAATTAATAAATCATTTCGGTGTGGAAAAAGCGAGGCTTTACTATGAATCAAATAATCATGCTCTACAATTCATAAATGAAACGGTGCAAACATATAAAATCGACTGTAATTTCTCAAATGAAGATTCATATTTATATACAACTACTGATAATGGATTAAGAAGTTTATCGAAAGAATATGAAGCCTATCAAAAATTAAATATACCTTGTGACTATGTTCAATCTCTATCGATTCCGATTCCCGTACAATCTGCACTTGTCATGAAAAACCAAGCACAATTCCACCCCCTCCTTTATTTGAAAACACTTTTAGAAAAGTTTGTGGAGATGGGCGGAAAAGTTTATGAACAAACAACAGCGATTGATGTGGAAAAAGGTGATTATCCACAAGTCATTACAAAGGGCGGACATCGCATCACTTGCAAATATGTTGTCTCTTGTTCACATTTTCCTTTTTATGATGCGAATAGCTTTTTCTTTACGCGAATGTATGCCGAACGCTCTTATGCTCTAGCAATCAAAGCAAAATCGAATTATCCAGGTGGCATGTATTTAAGTATTGATAATCCAAAACGTTCCTTACGCTATACAACAAAAAATGGAGAACAATTGATTTTAATTGGCGGAGAAAGTCATAAAACAGGACAAGGAATAAACACGATGCTTCATTATGAAGCACTGTATTCTTTTGCGGAAGCAACGTTTGGAGTAGATGAAGTTCCCTATAGATGGTCAGCACAAGATTTAATCACGCTAGATAAGCTTCCTTATATCGGACATATTAACGAAAGAAATCCAAATATATTCGTTGCAACTGGATATCGTAAATGGGGAATGACAACTGGAACTGCTGCCGCTCATTTACTGAAGGACTCCATTCTAAAAGTCCACAATCCCTATAAGGAACTGTATGCACCGTCACGCTTCCATGCAAATCCAGATATAAAAACATTCCTCTCCCAGAACATTGATGTTGCGAAACATTTAATTGAAGGAAAGATCGAAACCGCATTACGTAAGCCAGAAGATCTCGAAGTTGGTGAAGGATCTGTCGTACATGTTAATGGGAAACGAGCAGGTGCTTATAAGGACAAAGATGGAAAATTACATATTGTCGATACAACTTGTACACATCTCGGCTGCGAAGTTGAATGGAATAATGGTGATTGTACTTGGGACTGTCCTTGTCACGGTTCCCGCTTTTCAATTGATGGGGATGTTATGGAAGGTCCAGCAGATCAACCGTTAAAACGAGTTGATAATGAGTAGACAATGCAATATGACTTAGCGTGGAATTTTTACTTATTCTCATTCGCAGGTCTTCTCGCATCTATATCTGTTTTTTTATTCCTGCAAAATAAAAAAGAGCACAAACTCACTTGTGCTCTTTTTCATATACTTCAAACAGCATATCTCGAAACAATGTATTTAAACTCTCAATATCGATCCCTAATCCCTTTTCAATCCTTTTCACGTATTGCTGATAGTAATGAATTTGTTCTTCTAAGAATTGATTTAGCACCTGAATTTTCAATCCAACATCTACTTCAGTACCTGCTTTTTTCTTTATTAACAACTTTTCAATTTCATCTAACACGCTACGTTCTAATGATAATTCTGTAATCAACCGATCAAATTCTACGGGAGGCAAAGTCGATTTCTCTTCTAACCATTTACAAGCTAAAATAGGACGTAATACATAAAAGTACTTTTTCAACTTTACATTCTCACCTTGCAAAAATTCACGATAATTTTTTGATGCCATATGTAAGTAATGATATATCGTTGCTTTTGGATCAAAATTCTTTTCACTCATTTGTTGAAGCTGCTCTGGAAAATGAGAGTTTTTCGAATAAAAAATTGGTGATCGAATCCACTCGAGTAAAGCTGGATTTGACTTTGCGAATAGTTGTAATGCCTTTTTAATATCCCAGCCACTTATATCTAAATCATCACTAATCGGATATTCAATTACATCTCGTTTATCATGAATTGATAAATACCATTCCACAGGGTGTATATAAACGAATCTAACATCATAATCACTATCTTTCGATGGAAATCCCCACGCACGACTCCCTGATTCTACTGCAAATAAAATTTTTACATCATTCTCTTTTTCAATTCTGTCTAACTCCAGCTCAATTTTCTCTCTCATTTCTTACCATCTCCATTTTTTGATTATTTCCTTGGAAATTCGACAAATATATTACTCATTTTACTACATACTAAAATAACTGTCAGAAAAATTCTGACAGTTCAAAAATCCCTATTTGTTCTTTTCTGTTACACTAACCGCAATTCGTTCAAACTCTTTTTGAATCTCCTCTTTATATGCATCCACTTTTGAAAAGTCCATAGCAGCAATATAAATTCGTTCTAATTTATCACGAACTGATTTTGCTTTTGCTAAGAAAGACATCGCCTCATTCATTTTTGCTTTATATTGAATGGAAACGTCGCGAATTTCTGTCGCATACTTCTCATCTGTCCCTGGTGTCACAATCAAGGCATACATATCTATAATTTCATCACCTTCGCGGCTCGGAAAATATTCATGTGGTGCGGTGCTATCAAAAATTGCAAAACCCAATTCTCTTACGATAACCATATCAAGACTATTTGGATCAAATCCACAATGATATACTTCCACTTCAAATCCTTTTTCTTCTGCTGCCTTAGCTAATTTTTTGAGCATTGTCGACTTCCCAGAGCCTGGGCGTCCTTTTATAAAATAACGATGTGATAACCCTTCTGTTAAATTCGGAACAAAATCAACTGCTCCTTTCGGTGTAGCTGCTCCTAAAAAGCGATGTTTCACAAGCGGTTGTTTCCCTCCTTTATCTGTAAATAATTTCTGAATCAGCTCATCTGTTAGTTCATTCGCTTTATCAAAATCAATATTATTAATATATATTTTCTCCCACGCATCATGTATAATTAATGCCTCTTTAAAACAAGCGTATGCTGCTTGAAAAGCTTTGCTTGCTTCTGAAACAAATCGTTCAATTTCCACCTTCTGCTTTCTTAATTTATCTGAATCCCAAGCAACCCCCAAATTAATATACTCTTCGACAACTCCTGGCATTTTCGGCTCAATAACATGGGGTGATGTTCCATCTACAATTCCTACTTTTAACTTCGGGATAATTACACCATCAACCGATTTATTATCAGAAGAACAGTGTAAAAATTCAATATCGTATCCTTTTTCAATCCATTCACGACCTATTGCCTTGATTAAAGAAGATTTACCGGTTCCAGGACCACCTTTTAAAATAAATAACCTATCTAGCCCTTTCAAATTCTCGTCGTATAAATTATGGAATCCTCTAGCTGTATTTCCACCAGCATAATAATTCAATATATTCCCTGTCACTGCACTCACTCCTTCGCAGCATTCTATTTACATAAGCTACAATATGCGAGCAACTTTATTTGGGTGAATACCTATTTTGTGTTGCGTAAAAAAAGGAAATGAATTACAATTTAAATATCGTAAATATTCCGAACTTTAAAATTAAATATACCTTTTATCAAGAGAGGCAGAGGGACCGGCCCTTTGAAGCCCAGCAACCTCAGTTTATACAAACTGAATAGGTGCTAATTCCTGCAAAATGCATTGCATTTTGGAAGATAATACTCAACTAGTATGTAAAGCTCATCTTTCTTGATTATGAAGGATGGGCTTTTTATTATTTGAAAAACATATATTGGAGGTATGTAAAATGAAAGTAATTGATCTATCACAAACATTTGAAAACAATATGTCTCAATTTCCTGGAACACCAAAAATCCAACTAGAAGCAATTACAAACGTTGAAGAGACAGGCTATCAAGTTACAGATTTTCATTCTGTCGTTCATGTTGGCACGCATTGCGATGCTCCTGCACATTTCATTTCAGGTGCAACAACCATCGATCAATTACCCCTTGATCAATTTGTAGGCGAGGCCGTTCTTATCGATGTAACTCATATTCAAGAGCGAAAATTACCTAAGGAAGTATTGTATAATGCTGACATAAAAGAAGGTGATATTATCATTTTCCATTCCAACCTATCTACTAAGTGGAATACAGAAGCTTATGAGAAAGAAGCATTTTATCTTTCCGAAGAATTAGCTACAGAACTAGTTCGATTAAAAGTAAAATCGGTCGGTTTAGATTTTATTTCTCCTGATGAGGTAACGACAGAAACATCACCGATTCATCACATACTACTTGGAAATAATATTTATTTAATTGAAAACTTAACAAACTTAGATGCCATTAACACGAAACGTTTCTTTTTCTCAGCGGCACCTTTAAAAATTAAAGATAGTGACGGTGCTTTTGCAAGAGCATTCGCTGTTATTTTTTAAACACAGTCTATAAAAAAAGCAAAGATCATCATTGACCTTTGCTTCTATATTTTTTATTTAAATTAAGAAATAATTGTTCAACACGAGGGCGTACCCAAGCTAAATAATCTTTCTCTTTCTTCTTTGTACAAGCTATCTCTTCTCCATCTACCATTTCGACAAGTTCTAGCTCTAACAGCTGCCTCGTGAATGCTAGCATATCCACTTCTTTGGCCGGATACTCTTCTCTTAATTTCTCCTCAATTTCCCCCAATAAAAAACCGTCACGCATCATTGCCAATGCATCAATCCAAAGTGGCGGCATTTCATATTTTTCTCCTGTAATTGTATCTTTTACAATATAATTCTTTTGCTCTTTTCGAAATTGAATCGTGTGTAAACATACAGTCGAATTTAATGTTAATTCCATCATACCACCCCTCTCATCATATCTGCATAGAAAAAAGGATGCGCGTGCACCCCTTCTTATCTTTTCATAACACTACTAAACCGTTACATGAGAAAACAATCTCATGTCGATATTTTCCTCCATTATAAACGAAGTATTTTTAAAAAAAAACCCTTCTTGCAACATTTTATAAAATGTTTATATTTACACAACAAGAACACTTTTCTGAAAAATAATTTCTTTTACTACGCTACACTGTTGGCAAATAAATTTCCACTTTCGTTCCTACTCCCACACTACTTTGAATGGAGATACTTCCTTGATGCTCCTTAATAATTTTATGTGTAATCATTAACCCAAGTCCTGTACCATTCTCCTTCGTTGTGTAAAAAGCTTTACCGATTTTATCTAACTTCTCGCTCTCTATACCAGATCCTTGGTCTTCGATAGAAATACATAAATGTCCTTCAGTTTTTTCGTATACACGGATATGAATGTCTCCACCTTCTAGCATCGATTCTATCCCATTTTTAATAATATTTAATAACACTTGTTTTAATTGTTTATCATCACCGTTTATAGCTGGTAAATTCCCCTCTATTTGCAAATGAAATTGCACTCTATATTGCGCTGCATAACTTTCCATTAGCTGCACAACATATAGAAGGATTTCTCGTATATTACACAATTCATAATTTGTTGGCTTCGGCTTTCCTAACAACATCAATTCACTAACAAATCCATTTATCCTTTCAATTTCTTGTAACATAATATCATAGCTTATCGTATCTGCTGGGTTTCTTTCTTTTTGCATTTGCGTAAATCCTTTTAAAGCCGTTAATGGATTTCGAATTTCATGCGCAATTGTTGTAGACATCGTCCCAATGACAGCTAAATTTTCTGTCTCTTTCATATTGTTCATCATTTCAACCACTGTTCTTACATAAGATTGAAATCGTTTTAACAAAGAATGTGAAATAATGAAATAGAATACACATAAAACAAGCGGAATTACCACTTTTAAATCTTGTAATAGCAATGTGAACAGTACGTACTTTCCAATTACACTAAAGGAAACTAAATAAAAATATTTTCTATTCACAAAAACTGGGGCAAATAAAATTAATAACATTTCTACCATACTACCATGTTCAAAAGCTCTATCCGTTCGCAAATAAATCATTAAATTATTAACAAGATTGATAAACATGTACCCAAATAAAAATAAATATTTTACAGAATATACATACCCTCTTTTTTGAAGATATATCGAAATAGGAAATAATGCTATTACAAATATATACACACCTATCCCAAGGCTACCTTCTGGCCAACCTACCGCTGTTCCATTAATATTCATAGCCGGATACACAAAATAATAAATAACGTCATATAAAAAAAATATAATATAGAATAATAATACAAATACTTTTAAAGCTTCTCTTTCCTCATAAATCAAGCTTTTAAATTTTTTCATATAAATACTCCTCATGATCAATACAAAAACTCTACATATTATCTTCTTAAATTATAAGTATGAAATTGCTTTCAGAACAATATGTAACCTTATAACACGAAAAGGAAGGAGATCTCCCCTTCCTTTTCGTCACAACTTATATCCATCTTACCCGATCATGTAGCAGGCCATCCGTAAAATTATTATGTCCTATTACAAAATTATTCATATATAAATTCAAATATTCTCCGTACTTACTTTCTGTATTTAATAATAATTCCTCTACATAATAGGCACCTTGTTTAAAGTTATCGAACAGTAAACTACATAAGCCAGCATAAATTCCGCATCCTACTTGGAAGTAAGTCGCATTCGTTTTATATTTATGAAAAACTTGACTGCTATTCATCACGTTATACATATATGTCTCGCTATTTTCATAAACGAGTAATACACCTACTAGATCCTCGCCCGCAATCTCTTCTTCGGCTGGATTAAATACTTTACGATTCCAATTCCATAAATCTTCTACTTGATCTAAGTTCTGTCTAATTACATTAGTCGTATACTCATTAATTCGGTAAAGAAAACCCACTTCCATATTGAAGTTTTTTCCTAAAATTAAAACTTCCTCATGTGGCATTAAACAGCCATAAAACTCTTTCTCTCCTAACTTTACTTTATACTCTGAAGCATATACATCTTCATAAAAATAAAGAGGACGATGCTGACTCATATACATCGGATAACTCCATATCGCTTCATCTAGAAATCGCTCTACTGCCCATGAAGCATAAAGTGTATGAGGCTTTATCAGTGCTGTATCATTCAAAAATGACGTATCATGTTCTACTATATAGCATGCTCTTGGCTTTTCTTTTGGCCGCTCCTTCATAAGTTCAACAACCATCCATTGAACAACACCTGGATTCATACCTGAGCCTATAATTGCTTTTGTATTTGTAAATTTCTCTTTCTCCTTCTCAAACCTCGTATATCTTTCCGTAAGCTGAAAGCCGATTAAACTATCGTCCTGATCTACTTCCTCATTTTCCAAAGCTGAATTAATATAACAAATTCCAAGTTCATTACAACAACTTAATACTCTGATTGTATCTGCCCCCGAAACATCAATAACAACACCCGTGCTTTTTTCTTTCAAATGTTGTTTGAATTTCACTACATCTTGAAGGTCAATTTCATATAAAAACAATTGATTTTTCAAATTTGGAAACAACTCACCATAATAAGCCCTATCTTTTTGTTTTATATCAACCAAATGAAATGTAACATTCTTTATCGCTTCATAAATCGGGTCTTTTTCATTTACTATCGCTTGATTTAAAATTGCTAAAACTGCTTTTGCTGCTCCACCAGCACTACCAAGTAATGTAATCGATAACGAATTTGGAAACTGCTCCACAAACAAAACCCCTTTGATATATTAGTTGAGCAGTTCTCCCTCAAAAAATAAATTGAATATATTACAAGATGGCTCGTACATATTTTTTATAATTTCGCACAAGATTAGCTCTTCATAGATAAAGCTAACATATTTATATTCAATTCATTTTTACCCTCATATTCAAATCAATCTAAACAAATAGGCTCGACCTTTTCTTCTACATATAAAAGAAAAAGCCAGCCCTTTCAACTCGTCTACGGACAATGGACAGATTTCACATGTTGAATATTCACATACATTTTTGCATCACGTGCTTTTAATATTTCAATATGCCCCTCATCAATCTTCGCCATCTTTCCAATCTTATTAGACTCCTCACCTAAATCGAACACCATAATTTTTCCAGCCATTTTAATAAGCTGCTCTTCAAATGTTCTAGCTAACGTAATATTTAACGGATTCACGGGGAGTTCATTTTTATTGAGGGCATACGGAACTTGATTTTCTTTATACGGAATTAACCATTTCAAATGCTTTAAAGATATATATACTGTTTTATAAACTGGACTATAAAAAACAATATAATCGTTCATTACACTTGTAACATAACCGTGTATTGGAGCATTTCCTGCTACATAAACTTCTGTAAAAATCCCTTTAGAAGTACTTAATACTTTTCTCAAAGAAATGGAAGGGGATTCCCTCTTAATTACAGAATCCACATCTGGTTTTGATATCTCTTCATCATATGGTCTTAAAAACTTATAATATTGTACATGGTATAAAGATATATATACGTAGTCTTGTCCATTGTAAAGAACAACAATATCATTTCCTACGTCTATTAATACACCTTTAAATCTTTTTTCACCAATTAATTTAACATATATATTTTCTCCAATACTTTTGTTTAACTCATTCATCTGTATCCTCCTTCCTATGAATTTTTACTCTCCTATTCTCCATTTCAAAAAATAACCAGGGGCAATGTTCTGTTTTTTAATAGTAAGAAACCCTTTTTCATATATCCAAAAATAATTACAGAGAAATATGAAATCATTCTTCACTTTCAATCATAATGCCCCTTTTATTTATTAAACATTATTCTTCTTCAGTCTTTTTGTTTTTAACTATTTGACTCACGCTCTTAATATGGGAATTAATCACATAAATGACCTCATCACCGTTAACTAGTGTAATATTTCCATCATGTATATCACTCAATAAACCTTCCACACACTCTGGTCCACCACGATTAATCTTTATCCATTTATACTTCAAGTCATTTAATACATCTAAAAAAGTATCTTCTTCCGCATAAAAACATGAACCATATTCTCCTTGTGCCTCTTTTACTTTTCTGACTAGACTCTTCACATGTTTCAGCTGATAATACACTAATTCTCCATGAGGTAATTGTAGTGTAAGGTAATCTTTTCCTAACAATGACAGTACACCTACTCGACTTTCCGGTCCACGAAGATTTACTTTTACATTCTCACCAACTAAACCTTTGATTTGATCACAGCATAATACATCCTTCAAATTCATACCCTCCTTTCTGTTTTATCTTCCTCTACTTGATTGTCTTAGTGCGCGAGCTCGACTTGAATTATTGCTGTTTTCATTACTTTTCTCATTGCTACTCTCATCACTCTCTCCACTTACAGATGCATTATAATTAACACTCTTAATATGAGATAGTGTAATTAATACAACTTCTTCTTTAATAATCAATGTTACATAACCGCCAGAAACATCTTGTAAAATACCTTCAATTTTCTCTGGTCCACCACGGTTAATTTTCACCCAGCGGTATTTGAAGCTTTGAAGTAGCGTTTCAAAGTCTTCTGCAATGTCTTCTTCTCCCCATTCTAAATCACCTACTCCACCATCTTTCGTATTTTGGGTAATGCTTTTCAGATGGCGAAGCTGGTAGTAATGGTTCTCTCCTTTTTCATTCTCTAATCCGAAGTAGTCCACACCTAATGATACTATTGTTCCTTTTTGAGATTCTGGTCCACCTCTGTTTACTCTTACATAAGATCCAATTAAGTCTTTCAAAAAATCCCAATGAAATAAACTCACGAGAAAACCCCTTCCATTAATTTATAAGCTTTTGCACTGATAGTATATGTATCTGTACAGGTTACGTTCTCTATGTTTGTCCTAGCTAGAAAAAAATATGCTTTTAACCTGGTAGACTAATACCTATCAAACTCCCGAAAAGCCCTGGAGACTCCTTAAAATTTTGATATCTTGAAACAAAAAATCCCGTATGAAGATACATTTCTGCATATCTTCATACGGGATTTCCCATAGTTTAATCTTCGTCTTTAACATCCATATCTTCTGGAATTGGTTCGTTCAATATTTCTTCCACTAATTGCTTATATTTCTCCATTTGTTCTAAATGTGTATTGAATTGTTCTTTATTTAATAAATATTGCTCTCCATCAAATAGCGCACGAACTTTCTTTTGCTGAATTAGTTCTTCAATATACGACTTTGGTAAATTCAAATACTCCGCAGCTTCTTCTAATGTTATATACAACGCGTTCATTCCTTTATTATTTTTTCATATATACTGTATCTTACTTTATTTTTGTAAACAAATAAAAAAGATTTTGTAAATGCAATTTAAAAAGAAGGTGGATGCATTCCATATATTGTATAATAATATAGTAAGGATTTTTTAAATACAGAATGGTATTACCCATTTACACAAAGGAGAGTTAACATATGGCTACTCGTCACATCATTACAATGTTAGAACAAACATTACAAGTTGAAACAAAAAACACAATTTCTCATTTAACTACATCTTTATCTGATCGTATTCTTTCTCAAAGCGCAGCAATACATGAAAACAATTGTTACCATACAATTGGGGAATGGTACAAAAATCATTTTTTATTCCAACAAGATGATTTCCTTTGGGCTAAATACGCTTTCTATGACGCATATTGTGAAGCTATAAAAGAACAAGGACATCTTACAAAACGCGTCCGTCAAATATTAGAATCATTAGCTCGAATGCATGGAAAACAGTACATTGTTTCTATATTAAATATGCCATTTCCTAACGAACGAGCTAAAGGGACAGCATAATTTAATACTGTTCTGCGTAATCAAAACATAGATTCATTGTTTTCTAGGAAGATTTACAAATAAAACGTTCATATCACATGAACTGATGAAACCGGTGTCATTATAATGATTGAAAATATAGTAAACAGGAAAACCCCCATTTATCTCTCTCGTCACTCGAATAGAGAAGTAAATGGGGGTATACTTGTTCTTTTCTTATTTCATCATCTGCTTGATCAATTCACGATTTCTCTTCTTAAATACTTCATTATGCGAAGAAACCATTCCGTACTCACTTGCATCTGGTTGAATAAATTGTTTTGCTTTATTTACAGCATTTCCAGCATCTTGGAATGCTCCCGCAATTAAGTGTAATTTCCCTTCATGCTTTAAAATATCTCCAGCAGCATATAATCCATCTACTGAGGACTCACTATTCGCATTCCCTGCAATATAATAATTATCTATAATTGCAACGTCTAATTCACTATTTTCTAATAATGTAATGTCACGTTCATATCCATGATTAATAATAACTTCATCAATAGGTAAATGTGAAACTTCACTTGTTTCATGATTCGTTAATTCTACATATTCGATCGCTTCATGATTGTCACCAGCAATGAGTTTTGTAATCGATGTATTAAAGAAACACTCCGCCGAGCTATTCAGCAATTGTTTTACTTGTGCTTCATGACCAGATAATTCTTCTTTTCTATATGTTACATACACTTTTTTCGCGATTGGTTCTAATTCATTTGCCCAATCAACGGCAGAATTTCCTCCACCGGAAATAATGACCGTCTTACCTTTGAAACGCTTTAAAGATTTCACTGTATAATTTAAATTAGATACTTCAAATCGCTCAGCACCTTCAATGGATAACTTTTGCGGTTTCAATATCCCACTTCCAGTTGCAACAATAACTGTTTTTGAAAAATGTTCTTCTCCATCGCTTGCTTTTAACGTAAAAGTACCATCTTCATTACGAATAATCGATTCTACTTTTGTATTTAATACCACTTCCGGCTTAAATGTTAGCCCTTGCTGTACAAGTTGTTCAATTAATTTATCACCTGTAACTGGCAATAACCCTCCTACATCCCAAATCATCTTCTCTGGATAAACATGTATTTTTCCACCTAACTGTGGTTGAAATTCTATTATTTTCGTTTTCATTTCTCTGAGTCCACTATAAAAAGCTGAATAAAGCCCTGCAGGTCCACCGCCTATCACGGTTACATCAAACAATTCTTCTTGATTCATTCGTGTCACTCCTCAGCTACTAATCATTGATTATCATTCTCAATAAAATATAACCTGTTTCCGCAAAATTTACAATCAAAATTACTATTGACAATACACCTATATAAAATTATATTATTTAAAGAATCAATAGTGATAATCATTATCAATTTGTTAATAATTAGCAAATTTGAGATTACATCTTCTTTCATTAATAGGGTTAATACTATATTGTGAAATCTCATATTCAAGATTTTTAATAAACATTTTGTATTACCACTACTCTTTCAAAAAGATTGCAGTTAAACAAATTATTGTATACACATATCATCTATGTTAAAGGAGAAAGACGATGAAAAAGTTATTTATTTCACTAACAGTTCTTTTCGTTCTTGTTATGAGCGCTTGTAGCAATGGCTCTACAGACAAAAAGAACGATACAAAAGGCAGTAAATCAGAAACAATTACATACCAATCTGAAAATGGTAAAGTAGAGGTTCCTGCAAATCCAAAACGCGTTGTTGTTTTATCATCATTCGCTGGTAACGTAATGTCATTAGATGTAAATCTTGTTGGGGTAGATTCATGGTCTAAACAAAACCCACGTTTTGATAGCAAACTTAAAGATGTTACTGAAGTATCAGATGAAAATGTTGAAAAAATTGCTGAACTAAATCCAGATTTAATCATTGGTTTATCAAATATTAAAAATGTCGATAAGTTAAAGAAAATCGCTCCTACTGTAAGATACACTTACGGAAAAGTTGATTACTTAACACAGCATTTAGAAATCGGTAAGTTATTAAACAAAGAAAAAGAAGCAAAAACTTGGGTTGATGATTTCAAGAAACGTGCACAAGACGCTGGTAAAGAAATTAAAGCAAAAATCGGTGAAGATGCAACAGTTTCTGTTGTAGAAAACTTCAACAAACAGCTTTATGTATACGGCGAAAACTGGGGCCGTGGAACAGAAATTCTGTACCAAGAAATGAAATTAAAAATGCCTGAAAAAGTAAAAGAAAAAGCATTAAAAGAAGGTTACTACGCATTATCTACTGAGGTATTACCTGAATTTGCTGGTGATTACTTAATCGTAAGTAAAAACAAAGATACTGATAACTCATTCCAAGAGACAGAATCATATAAAAATATCCCAGCAGTAAAAAATAATCGCGTATATGAAGCAAACATGATGGAATTCTATTTCAATGATCCACTTACATTAGATTTCCAACTAGACTTCTTCAAGAAGAGCTTTCTTGGTAAATAATACAAACATGAGGAATTCTTAAATTAAGAATTCCTCTTCCTTTATTCTATGAACAGAAAAGATGTGAAACGAATGACAAAAGATCACGACAATCCACGTTCGATAGCTTTTACATACAAACTAATTTTGAGCTTAATTGCATTCTTTCTTATTTTTATGGTGGCAATGGTATTAGGTGCTGCAGATACTTCAATAAAAGACGTATGGTTAGCACTCACTTCCTCCGCTAAAGGGGACAAAATATCTATTATTCGCGAAATACGTTTGCCACGTGAAGTTGCTGCTATTTTTGTAGGAGCTGGACTCGCTGTTTCTGGAGCCATTATGCAAGGATTAACACGAAATCCTCTTGCAGATCCTGGATTATTAGGGCTATCTGGTGGAGCAAATGCTGCGCTCGCGCTGACACTTGCTTTCAACCCTTCCATCAGCTATCTTTACTTAACATTTGCTTGCTTTATCGGTGCTGCGGTTGGCGCAATTATGGTATTTGGAATTGGTATGATGAAAAAGGGCGGACTTTCTCCTCTTCGAATTGTATTAGCAGGGGCTGCCGTTTCAGCATTCCTACTCGCAATTTCAGAAGGAGTCGGCATTTACTTCAAAATTTCACAAGATGTATCACTTTGGACTGCTGGGGGCGTAATTGGAACAACTTGGAGCCAATTGAAAATTATTATTCCAGTCATTTCAATTAGCATCTTTATCGCTATCTTACTAGCAAAAAAATTGACAGTTCTTAGTTTCAGTGAAGAAGTGGCTATTGGACTAGGTCAAAAAATTATTGTTATTAAAACCATTCTATTTATCATTATTATCTTACTTGCAGGTGCGTCTGTAGCGCTTGTCGGAAATATGGCATTTATCGGTTTAATGGTACCTCACATGGTACGTCCAATTGTCGGTCCAGATTATCGATTTGTTATACCGATGTCAGCAATTGCTGGAGCTTCCTTTATGCTACTTGCAGATACAATCGGACGTACTATTAACGCTCCGTACGAAACACCAGTTGCCGCTATTGTCGCAATTGTAGGGTTACCATTCTTCCTATTCGTTGTACGTAAAGGAGGAAAAACATTCTCATGATGCAATCTATTCTAAGAAAACAACGTCTTATTATACTCGCTTTACTCATACTAACCATCACCACCATCGTAGTTGGAATGGGACTTGGTTCAGCATCTTTATCTTATGATCGACTACTCCCAACATTAATGGGGCAAGGGACTTTTAAAGAGGAGTTTGTTTTATACTCTTTAAGGCTACCTAGAATTATCATTACATTATTAGCTGGTATGGCTCTCGCTTTATCAGGGGCTATTCTGCAAGGAATTACCCGAAATGATTTAGCTGAACCTGGTATTCTCGGAATCAACTCTGGGGCCGGTGTTGCTGTTGCTATTTTCTTTTTATACTTTCCCATAGATGTAGGTTCATTTCTTTACTTACTACCTGTCGTTGGATTTATCGGGGCATTTCTAACAGCTGTTCTAATTTACGTATTTTCATATAGTAAATCAACTGGACTTCAGCCAATACGATTAACATTAACCGGTATCGGTTTTGCATTTGCACTATCCGGAATGATGATTGTCCTTATTTCATCCGCAGATCGCATGAAAGTAGACTTTATTTCAAAATGGATTGCCGGAAATATTTGGGGAGATGACTGGATCTTCGTTTTAGCAATGCTCCCATGGTTAATCGTATTAATTCCGTTCGTTTTCTATAAAGCAAATCGATTAAACATTCTAGCATTAAACGAACCAGTCGCAATCGGTGTTGGAATTGAAATTGAAAAAGAACGCAGATACCTATTAGTTGCAGCCGTTGCGCTTGCAGCTGCAGCTGTTTCCGTAACAGGAGGCATTAGCTTTATCGGGCTGATGGCTCCTCATATCGCGAAATCTTTAGTAGGTCCAAGACATCAAATCTTCATGCCTATCGCCCTTTTAATCGGCGGATGGCTATTGCTATTAGCAGATACAATTGGACGAAATATCGTTGATCCTAATGGCATCCCAGCAGGTATTGTTGTCGCTTTAATTGGTGCTCCTTACTTTATGTATTTGTTGCTTAAGAAAGCATAGAAATACCCTCAAGAGTCAAATCTTGAGGGTATTTTTTTGTGTCATTCTACTGCTGCCCATACCCTTCAAACTTCTTCGCCAAATTCTCCATCTCATCTTCTGGCAACAACTTCGGCTCTCCGACACTTTTCGTTTGATAATAAATTTGCGCGCAAAACTCAATCTCTTCCGCAACAGTAAACGCCATTTTTATATGATTTGCACCTGCAATTAAACCGTGATTGGCAAGTAAAACGGCACGTCGATCAATCATACCTTCAAAAGCAGCCTCTGCTAATTGCTTCGTACCAAATGTTTCATACGGTGCACAGCGAACATTCGGGCCTGCAAAAGCAATTAAATACGATACAGCAGGAAGTTCCCATCCTAATGATGCAATCGTCTTCGCATAAGGAGAATGTGTATGCACAAGCGCATTTATGTCTTCACGATTTCTATAATAAATAAGGTGCATATCGAGCTCGCTTGATGGTTTTCTCTCTCCCTCTACCACTTCACCATCTAAGTTTAATATAACTACATCTTCAGGCTTCGTTTCATAATACTCTAAACCACTTGGGCTAATTGCAACAAGACCTTGTTCACGATTGAAGATACTAATATTACCGCCTGTTCCCTTTGTTAAACCGCTAGAAATCATTTTCTTTCCGTACGCTACAATTTCTTCTCTTTCTTTTTGTAATAACATATACATCCCCCTAAGTATGAAGCTTATGATGACTGACTTTTTAAATCTATCTACTTACTAAAATAGCTTTTTTAAATTCTCCGTAAACGGTGCTTTTACAATCCCTTTTTCCGTAATAATCGCTGTTACATTTTCATGTGGCGTGACATCAAATGCCGGATTATATACTTTACTTTCTTTCGGCGCAGAATATTGTCCGAAGCGATTAATTACTTCAGCAGCATCTCTTTCCTCAATCGGAATTTCTTTTCCTGTTGGTGTTTTCAAGTCAATTGTCGGTGTTGGTGCTGCTACATAAAACGGAATGTTGTAGTATTTTGCTAAAATAGATACGCCTAATGTCCCAATTTTATTGGCTACATCACCGTTTGCTGCCACACGATCGCATCCAACGATTACCGCATCAATCTTTCCTTGTGACATAACCATAGCTGCCATATTATCCGTAATGACAGTAACATCAATTCCCGCTCGCTGTAGTTCTAATGCTGTTAACGTTGAACCTTGTAATCTTGGACGTGTTTCATCCGAAAAGATTTTTAAGTCCCATCCTTTTTCTTTTGCTAAGTACATTGGAGCTGTCGCAGTGCCATACTTAGTCGTCGCTAACGCACCAGCATTACAATGTGTTAATACTCCAATCCCATCATGGAATAACGTCAATGCATGCTCTCCAATTTGACGGTTAATTTCTTCATCTTCTCTATGAATCTCTTTTGCCTCTTCTAGTAATCTATCTTTCAACTGAGCGATTGATAAGTGCGCGTTCTCTGTCGCTACTGCCTCCATTCTTTCAAGTGCCCAGAATAAATTTACTGCTGTCGGCCTTGATGTTGCTAAGTATGCACATACCTTTTTTACTTCCTCTATAAATTCTTCCACCGTACTTTGAGGAACTTCCTTGATTCCTAAATACGCACCATAAGCTGCTGAAACACCGATTGCTGGTGCTCCTCGCACTTTCATTACTTGAATGGCATCCCATACACTTTCAGCTGTTTTGAAAGACTCATAGACAACTTCATTCGGTAATAGTGTTTGATCTAATAAAACTAATGTATCATCTTTCCACTGAATCGGTATTAACTGCTCTTTCATCACTTTCTCCCCTTACTTCGCATTCTGCACAGATTGTTCTTTTAGCGTTTCTATAAAGCTTTTACCTGTTTTATATTGTTTCGCATGTAAAATAAACTTCTTCGCTGCCTGAAGACAAATACGTTCCGCTCTAGCACGTACTTCCTCATTCTCAATACAAGTAATATCCTTTACTTTCGCTAACCCAACAATACGACGAATTAACTCAAGGCCTGTCACTGCAGCCGTATCCTCTAATACAGATTGTAAATAAACTTCGTTAAAGCCTTCTTCCTTCGCCATAATCTCTGTCACATGAATATCCCAAGCATCTAAAAACTTCTTCTTAAATAAATCAATTACATCCACCATTGTCGATTGTAGCCAATCCATATACGTATCTTTCTCAGCCCCAGGCGGCATAGTCGCATCTGCATTCACCCAAGCAAACATTAAATTCGCCATCACGTTCCCAACGTCATATCCCATCGGTCCATAAAAGGCAAACTCAGGATCAATTACCTTTGTAGAATCACCTTTCACAAAAACAGAACCGGTATGTAAATCACCGTGGAGCAACGCCTGTGCATTCGTCATAAAAGAAAATTTAAGCTTTGCTACTTCCATACGAAGCTCTTTATCACTATAAATATGCTCTCTAATCCATCCTTCATTTAACGGAAATAACTCATTACGATTATGATGATTTGTAAATGGTTCCGCGTATACGAGGTCTTCTGTAATCTCACATAACTCAGGATTTATATAATTCTTCACAAGTTCCTTCTTTTCTTTATGATTCATTACAACGTCTGATGTTAATAGAAGAGTATTTACCACAAAAGTCGTTAAATCATCAGCAAGCCTCGGAAATATTTGATGATTTATAAGTGCTGTACGTAATATTGTGTGATCCGATAAATCTTCCATTACGCAACAATTCATCACACTATCAAACAAATATACGTTTGGAACAAGCCCAGGTGCTAACTCCTCCTCTAACTGCAAAACATCTGATTCTATACGAATACGATTCGTCGACAACTTAAACTCATCTGAAATACGTGCTGTATCTCCAGCTTGCTTTACAATGACAGAAATATTCTTCTGTTCATCCCAAACGCGGAATACATAATTTAAATTACCATCGCCTATTTCTTTACACTGTAACCCCTTTGCATCCTCAAACTTAGATAATTTCTCTTTCACATATGCAATCACATCTTTAGCTTCCATTAAAAAATACTTTGTGAACGTAGACATGGTTTCCCCTCCATACCAATTGTAAGCGTTTTCTAAAGGCCATAAAAAATAATAGGGTGAAATTTTTTCATCCTATATTATATATTCTTCTTTTTGAAAGGTATATCTAGGTTTTATTATATCTTGTTAGCACCTTGAGTCAATATTTCTAATTATCATTACAATATACTTCCTAATTATATATTTGGGATGACAAAAATTGTTCAAAAAGATTCTGATTCATTTTATTTTATTTATCGCACAATTCTTTGTAAAATAGAAGTAGACAACGACTTTTCAAATACACAACTTCTAAGAAATATTTCCTCCCTAAGAATCTATCCTTACACCATATCTCTAACATACACACCACTCTTTTAAGCACTCATTGAAAATTTACGACATAAAATTACCTTTTAATTCCCTAATAGCCTTAATTGAGAATAAATATTAATTAAATTGGTATAAAGTTGGTTTATTCACTTGACAAAATAACCACTTCTATATGATAATTAATATCGAATTAGAATTATTATAGTTAATTAAAAAATATATTTTATGAGCACACTATTTTTTGATGCTCAAAACCAACATTTAGGAGGAATTTTAATATGTTATTAATCGGCACAGAAGTAAAACCGTTTAAAGCTAATGCTTACCATAATGGAGAATTTATCCAAGTTACTGACGAAAGTTTAAAAGGAAAATGGAGTGTAGTTTGTTTCTACCCAGCTGACTTCACATTCGTTTGCCCAACTGAACTTGAAGACTTACAAAACCAATACGCAACTCTTAAAGAGTTAGGCGTTGAAGTATACTCTGTATCTACAGACACTCACTTCACTCACAAAGCATGGCATGATAGCTCAGAAACTATCGGCAAAATCGAATACATTATGATTGGTGACCCAACTCGCACAATCACTACAAACTTCAACGTTTTAATGGAAGAAGAAGGTCTTGCTGCTCGTGGTACATTCATCATCGATCCAGACGGCGTTATCCAATCTATGGAAATCAATGCTGACGGTATCGGCCGTGACGCAAGCATTCTTGTTAACAAAATTAAAGCAGCTCAATACGTACGTAACAACCCAGGTGAAGTTTGCCCAGCTAAATGGCAAGAGGGTTCTGCAACACTTAAACCAAGCCTTGACCTTGTAGGCAAAATCTAAGGAGTTCGATCAAAATGATACTAGATGCAGATATAAAAACACAACTATCCCAATACCTTCAGTTAATGGAGAACGATATTTTACTTAAAGTAAGCGCAGGAGACGATAACGTATCTAAAGATATGTTAGCTCTAGTAGACGAATTAGCTACTATGTCATCTAAGATTACAGTAGAAAAAGTTGAATTAGAGAGAACACCAAGCTTTAGCGTAAACCGCCCTGGTGAAGACACTGGTGTCGTATTCGCTGGTATTCCATTAGGACACGAATTTACTTCATTAGTGTTAGCTTTACTACAAGTAAGTGGACGCGCTCCAAAAGTTGAACAAAAATTAATCGATCAAATTAAAAACATTCAAGGCGAATATCATTTTGAATCTTATATCAGCCTAAGTTGTCATAACTGTCCTGATGTTGTACAAGCTCTTAACGTAATGAGCGTTCTAAACTCTGGTATTACACATACTATGATTGATGGCGCTGCATTCAAAGAGGAAGTAGAAAGCAAAGACATCATGGCAGTACCAACTGTTTACCTAAACGGCGAATCTTTCGGAAGCGGTCGTATGACACTTGAAGAAATTTTAGCAAAAATGGGTAACGGTCCAGATGCATCAGAGCTTTCTGATAAAGATCCATACGATGTTCTTGTTGTTGGTGGCGGCCCTGCTGGTGCAAGTGCAGCGATTTATGCAGCACGTAAAGGCATCCGCACTGGTATCGTTGCTGAGCGCTTCGGTGGTCAAGTAATGGATACTATGGGTATTGAGAACTTCATCAGCGTAAAACGCACTGAAGGTCCTAAGCTAGTAGCAAGCCTTGAAGAGCACGTAAAAGAATACGACATCGATGTAATGAATCTACAACGTGCAAAACGTTTAGAGAAAAAAGAACTTATTGAAGTGGAACTTGAAAACGGCGCTATTCTGAAAAGTAAGAGCGTAATCGTTTCAACAGGTGCTCGCTGGCGTAACGTTGGCGTACCAGGTGAAGCTGAGTTCAAAAATAAAGGTGTAGCATACTGCCCACACTGTGACGGTCCATTATTCATTGGAAAAGACGTAGCAGTTATCGGTGGAGGTAACTCTGGTATTGAAGCAGCTATCGACTTAGCAGGTATTGTTAAGCACGTAACTGTTCTTGAGTTCATGCCAGAATTAAAAGCTGATGCTGTATTACAAGAGCGTCTTAACAGCTTACCTAACGTAACTGTTCTGAAAAACGTTCAAACGAAAGAAATTACTGGTACTGATAAAGTAAACGGTATTTCTTACATCGATCGTGAAACTGAAGAAGTTCATCACGTTGAATTACAAGGTGTATTCGTACAAATCGGTCTTGTGCCAAACACAGACTGGTTAGGCGAAACAGTTGAACGCGCTCGTGGTGAAATCGTAACAGACAAGCACGGCGCTACAAACGTACCAGGAGTGTTTGCTGCAGGTGACTGTACAAATAATCCGTACAAACAAATCATCATCTCTATGGGTTCAGGTGCAAACGCAGCTTTAGGTGCATTTGATTACTTAATCCGTAACTAATTAAAAAAAACAGGTGCCTTAGCACCTGTTTTTTTATAATCCTAACGTATAAACTAAAAATCTCTCATTCCCATTCTTCTCATAAGCACCCGGCAATCTAACCTCTCTCTTTAATTCAAACGCTGTCTGGTTCTCTAAGAAGAAAATATAATCCTCCGAAGGATAGTATAAAATAATGTCCACTTCCCTCTCTGCCTCTTCTACCGAAAGCAAAATGTTATTTACTACGTTCATAAATACTTGTACTGAAAACGGATTAAAGAAATAAAATCGGTTATCACGCGAATCAACTTCATATTCTTGTGCTAAACAGCACTCAAATTGAATTTTATCTTTGCTGTTTCGTACTTTTCGCACATAACGATCACGATTATCCATCGCATCTTTATAAAACTCTTCATTCATTTCAATTCCAACTGCTGAAGCACCGCACTTATGGTGCATGTAAAAGTTTAATCGTCCTTTTCCGCATCCAAAGTCTACAATTCGGTCGCTACTTTTAATTTCGTATTGGTTCAAAAGTTCCTCTAATCCACTATATGGCGTCGGCTCATAACGGTGGTAATGCATAGACTTATTAAATCCCTTTTGCTCGCCGACTGTTTTTATATTTAAAACTGCATCATAATATTGTTCGTTCATTGATTTTCTCCTATTAAAAATGGTACTTATTATTATACACCATGTATTGGAGAGGAATTTTTCATCAAATTAGTTGGTATGTGAAATTATATCAACGATTTTTTCAATATATCTATCGTAACTTCAAATATATCAACGATTTTTCAAATATATCGATTTAACGACAAAGTATGACAAAAAAACAGGAGCTCTCTAGCCCCTGTCCTCTAATACTTTCAATACAGTTTGTTTCAATATTTCTACTCCATCCATGATACAACTATGATCGAACTTCATATACGGATGGTGTAATCCAGGTTGTAGATTAGCCCCTAGTCCAAGCATGACAGCTTTTAAATGTGGTCTCTTCACTGTGTAGTAATGGAAATCATCGCTTCCTGTCGTATACAGTGGTCCAGTACATCCCTCTTCCCCGTACACTTCAAGAATGCCCTTTCGCATAAAGCGCTCAGCTTCTTCTGACACTTCAGCTCCTGGTGCGAGATCGATCCACTCATAAGATACTTTAGATCCCATTGATTCAGCTGACAAAATTACTTGCTCTATTTTTTGCTTCAATTCATTTAGTAATATGTTATTCTCTGCTCTTACATCTAAACTAAAATGACCGTTACCCGGAATAATATTTAAATTATCACCACCAGCTTGGCACCTTGTCATCTTCACTGAATAGGAACTTTGCGGCGGTAACCATATATTTTTCAATCCAATATTGATCATCGAAATGACATCAATTGCATTTATCCCTTGATGCGGGCGTGCCCCATGTGCATCATCTCCGTGAATCGTTCCTTCTAAAAATCCTGCTGCTCCGTGACGAATAGATGGGGCAGCTTGTTTCAAAGGTAGTTCTTCAATCGGTCTTAAATGAACACCAAATAAGAAGTCAGCATCATCCACGGCACCCTTCTCTACCATCTTTAAAGAACCATTTCCTTTTTCCTCTGCCGGCTGAAAAATAAACCTAACCGTTCCACTACCCCATCTCATATTTTTCAATTGTAAAATAAGCCCCATCACAATTGTCATATGTGCATCGTGACCACATGAATGATTCGCTTTAAACTCTCCGTCTACTTCTTGCCAAAGTGCATCCATATCGGCACGAATTGCAACAACTGGATTTCCACTTCCAATTTCAGCGATCACGCCTGGGCAATCATCAAATATTTTATATGAAATTCCTTCTTCTTTTAAAAAGTTAGTAATATACGCTGTCGTTTCATACTCTTTCCAACTCACTTCAGGGTTTTCATGTAAATGCTGAAAAATTTCAGTTAAACGCTCTTGTAGTTCTAATGTTTTCAAAGCTACATTCTCCTTCCCAAATTCCAAAACCATTCAGGTTAATTATACTTATGAAAAACAGATGTTTTTATGAACATATTGAATTTTAAGAAAAAAGTCAATTGTTTATTTTCAAACACTTAAAAAGCTTACTCTACATCTATATTACAAACTAAACAAACAACTAGAATATTACTTATTTTCTGTCTTTTATGTTGACGCTTACATATCTTTTTAGTTATCATAACCTAATAAACGTCTATTTTACGACAATTCTAAAAATACAAACAAACATACATAACAAGGAGGAAATTTATGAAAAAAGAAATACCTTTTGGAATAGCAATAATCCCTATTATTATTACAGTTGCAGTTATGATGGTTACAATTGTTGTATTAGAACAAAGCCCTCACGTCCCACTTATTATCGGTACAACCGTTGCTTCTATCGTCGCTTGGCGTTACGGTTACAAATGGAACGACATTGAAGAATCAATGTATAAAGGAATTCGCCTCGCATTACCCGCTATCGTTATCATTATTCTAGTAGGTTTAACGATCGGTGCTTGGATTGGCGGCGGAATCGTCGCAACAATGATTTATTACGGGTTAAATCTTTTAACTCCATCACTATTTTTAGTTTCAATTACAATTATTTGTTCTATTGTTGCATTAGCGATTGGTAGCTCTTGGTCTACAATGGGAACAATTGGTGTTGCAGGAATGGGAATTGGCCTAAGTATGGGAATCCCAGCTCCAATGGTTGCCGGTGCTATCATTTCCGGTTCTTATTTCGGCGATAAAATGTCACCGCTTTCAGACACGACAAACTTAGCCGCAGGATTAACAAATACAGATTTATTCACACATATTCGTCATATGTTATTTACTACAATTCCAGGTTTAATTATTACTCTTATCGTTTATGCGCTCTTAGGAAGAAGCTTTGGCGCTAACAATATTGATGCAAAAAGTATCGATCAAACGTTACAAGTATTACAACAAAATTTTGTTATTTCACCCTTCCTATTAATTATACCTGTAATCGTAATGGTATTGGTTGCTAAAAAGGTTCCAGCTATACCAGCTATTCTCGTAGGTATTATTTTAGGATTTTTATCACAAGTCTTTATTCAAGGTGGTTCTGTCTCATCAGCTGTCGGCGCACTCCAAAGTGGATTTGTTATAGAAACTGGAAATAAGCTAGTAGACGAACTCTTTAATCGTGGTGGTTTAAGCTCTATGATGAATACGGTCTCTATGACAATTGTCGCTATGACCTTCGGAGGAGTACTAGAGCATACTGGCATTCTTCGCGCAATTGTAAATCAAATTTTGAAATTAGCGAAGTCATCAAAAGGACTTATCGCTTCTACTATTGCTTCGTGCTTTGCGACAAACCTTACTTGCTCTGAACAATATATCTCGATTGTTGTTCCTTCAAGAATGTACGCAAATGCATACACAGAAAAAGGACTGCATTCTAAAAATTTATCCAGAGCATTAGAAGATGGCGGAACATTAACTTCTGTCTTCGTACCTTGGAATACATGTGGTGTATTTATTCTCGCAACACTTGGAGTTGGTGCATTCGAATATGCTCCTTATGCTATATTGAATTTCATCGTACCTATTATCTCAATCCTTTACGGCATAACTGGTCTCACAATTACGAAACTATCAGACATTGAAAAAGCAGAACTACTAAAAAAACAAAAGGCTCAATTAGAAGCTTAAAGATAACGGTAAATTCAGTTCGTATATTGCGCGAGGGCGTCCTTGTTGATAAGGCATTTCCTCGCCGCAAATATGAACATACCCATAATCAACTAGTTTCTTTAATAACCTTTCTGTTGATCGGCGAGTCACTTGTAAGTATTCAGAAAGATCTGCTGCTGTAAACTTCAATGACGGATGTGATTGACTAAATTGAATAATTTTTGATAAGTTTGCTGGACTAAGTTTCGTTTCCTTCGCTATTTTCATTAGCTCCGGGTTATCATTCTTCAAACTTTGTACTCTCTGTTCTTTCGGGAACGGACCAAATAGTTCTTTATCACTTGTTAGTATATAAAAACAGTGGTCTATTGGATTATTCTTCGCGAAACCTTGAGCGATTTTAGCATTTTGCTCTGCTTCCTTCACAGTTTTTCCGTAACCAAATCCAATAGCTATCGTTCCTTCTATACTCGCAAATAAATCATTTATCATATTTGTTTTTATAATCGATTCAATATCACCACGAGTCGTATACAAAATGAACGTCATTTCATCAACTTTTTTAAATGAACCACGTAGTTCTTTTGAAATGACATCTAATTGCTCAAGCAAACCTTCTCGTAATTCTAAAGAAGAAATCATGCAAGCACCAACAGTAGCTGAATGGCTTTTTGCTAACTCAGCTTTTATTTTCGCATCTTTTAACCCATGTATAATGGATTGCTTCGGATCTATCATACGCTCTGAAGGAATACCTATTTTTTGAAGTTCATCATAGACAGTGTGAATGCTAGTTAAAGCTAAATGAGCCTCTCCAGATTGGTATTTAGCTACATGAAAATCAATAACTCTCTTTATTTCATCTTTACTCCACAGCATATTTTCATAATCAAACACTTGTGGATTTTCTTTTATACCGATATCATGGAACACATTTGTAATGAATGAGCGGTCTACTAAATCAATTGAAATTTTATGTGGTTGAATACGTTGGTGATACATGACAGAAAGAATAGAAGATGCGACAGTTGTCTCGTCTTGCTGTAAGTACGTACTTGGAATTCGTAATTGTTCTCTTATTTCTTTTGCCATATAATAAGGTAAAGCACCTGAGAAAAAGATGAAATCACAAGGCTTTAAACGCTTCAATAGTTCAGAAGATTCTGCCGGATGAAGGTAAATATATGGATCAATTTCTATTTCTTCTAGTTTATGAGCGATAGGTAAAAGTGTCTCCATAAACTCTTTTGAACCGACGACTGCAATTTTTATCATCATTTTCTCTAACTCCTTATCATTAATTAACGACTATTTAACGTCAACTATATCAAATGTACAAAACCATTGTAAACAGGAAGGGGTCTTTATTCAATGAAAATTACAGCTATTCATCTTTACGCAATTCGTTTACCGCTTCGCGATCCGTTTGTTATTAGTTATGGTTCTTATTCTGATATGCCTTCTATTATCGTCAAAATGGAAACAGACGAAGGCATTATCGGTTACGGTGAAGGCGTTGCTGATGATCACGTTACAGGCGAATCATGGGAAAGTACTTTCCATACTTTAAAACATACACTGGCTCCTGCACTCATCGGGCAAAATCCAATGACTATCGAGAAAATACACGATATGATGGATAACACAATTTACGGTGTTCCTACTGCGAAGGCTGCAATTGATATCGCTTGTTTCGATATAATGGGTAAAAAACTAAATCAACCTGTATATCAATTAATTGGCGGACGATACCATGAAGAATTCCCTGTCACTCACGTCTTAAGTATCGCAGACCCAGAAGACATGGCTGAAGAAGCTGCTTCTATGATTCAGAAAGGTTACCAATCTTTCAAAATGAAAGTCGGTACAAATGTAAAAGAAGATGTAAAACGAATTGAAGCAGTACGTGAACGTGTAGGAAATGATATTGCGATTCGCGTTGATGTAAACCAAGGGTGGAAAAATAGCGCAAACACATTAACGGCACTTCGTTCATTAGGACATGTAAACATCGACTGGATTGAACAGCCTGTTATAGCGGACGATATTGACGCAATGGCTCATATTCGTTCTAAAACAGACCTTCCGCTTATGATTGATGAAGGATTAAAAAGTTCTCGTGAAATGCGCCAAATCATTAAATTAGACGCTGCTGATAAAGTGAACATAAAACTAATGAAATGCGGCGGCATATATCCCGCTGTAAAACTCGCTCATCAAGCAGAAATGGCAGGCATTGAGTGCCAAGTTGGATCCATGGTCGAATCATCTGTTGCCTCTTCCGCAGGATTCCATGTCGCTTTCTCAAAAAAAATCATTACAAGCGTAGAACTTACAGGACCATTAAAATTCACGAAAGACATTGGTAACTTACATTACGACGTGCCA
This sequence comes from Bacillus cereus group sp. RP37, assembly GCF_040459695.1. Classification (NCBI taxonomy): domain Bacteria; kingdom Bacillati; phylum Bacillota; class Bacilli; order Caryophanales; family Bacillaceae; genus Bacillus; species Bacillus cereus group sp. RP37. Next base: position 5,017,812 of record NZ_JARVHP010000001.1, read on the forward strand.
TTCATTCGCTTAAACGAAAAACCAGGACTAGGCATTGAAATAAACGAAGATACATTACAAGAACTAACCGTCTTTCAAGATGTTGTACGCTAAAGGAGGGCTCATACATGACAGTTCTATATGAAGGTGCATTAAAACAAAATAACGAGCTATTTCACGTTACATTACTATCAAGAGAGCATATCGAACAAATTTTATCACTACAAAACGTTGTAGTTGAGGCATTAGAAGATAAAGGTCGTTTACAACCACTCTCACAAGAAGAATTTCAATACATTCTAGAAGGAAACGGCATGATGATCGGTGCTTTTATAAAAAACGAACTCATCGCATTTCGCGCCCTACTCGTCCCTCCTATCGACGACGAACATTTAGGACTTGATATTGGCCTATCAGAAAGCGAACTACACCGCGTCATCTATCAAGAAATCTCAAACGTTCATCCGAACTGCCGAGGAAATGGGATGCAAAAAATATTAGCAAACGTCATCATGGACGAATTACAAAAAGAAGATGGCAAATACGATTACGTTTGCTGCACAGTTGCGCCTTTTAACATTCCGAGTTTAAAAGATAAGTTTGCGCAAGGGATGGAAATTGCTGCGCTGAAAGAGAAATACGGCGGGAGTATGCGGTATGTTTTTGTGAAGGAATTGCGCGGGGATAAAGAAAGAGATTGGACGGATGTTCAGCGTATTCTAATGAGTGATGCTAGTGGACAGCAGGCGTTGCTTTCGGAAGGGTATCGTGGGTATGAGATGGAGAAAACAGACGATACTTTCATTGTGAAGTTTGGACGATAATTTACATGCAAGAAAAGGAAGGGGTATCCCTTCCTTTTTATTTTCTCCTCGCTGAACAGTTCTTTGGTACATGAAATTATATCAACGATTTTTCAAATATATCTATCGTAACTCAAAATATATCAACGATTCGACAAGGAATATCGATTTACCGACAAAAATCGATATTCCTTACTAAACCGTCATCTTCCAACTCGATAACGCTAACCAGTTTTCCATTTCCTTATAATCAGGCATTATCTTCCCGACAAGACGCCAAAAAGAGCGATCATGATTTAAATGAACCATATGACACATTTCATGAACGACTACATAGTCAATTACTCGCTGTGGTGCCATTGCTAACTTCCAATTGAATGTTAGCTGTAAATTCGAATCGCAAGTACCCCAAGTACGACTACTATCTGTAATACGAATAGAACGTGGTTTTGTTTTGAAATTACTTTGATGCGCTTTAATACTCTTCTCTACTAAAGTTTTACACTGCTTATAATAAAATCGTTTTAAAGCTTGCTGTATTTTCTCATCCTTAAGCTCTTTCACATAAATATGTAGCTTATTCCCTTCAAACACTGCATTGTCTTGCGTAATACTTGCATCTTGAGAAATTTGTATTGGATACGTATTCCCTAAGTACAGAAAACCCTCGCCTTGATCATAATCCTTTTCCTGTGGTCCAAGCGCTCGTTCCTGCATTTCCTGACGTGTTTTCTGAATCCACTCCCATTTCTCCTCTAACAATTGGACTAAGTATTCAACAGGCGTTCCTTTTGGAGCCTGCACTTCCACATTTCCGTACGAATCTACAAAAAGACGCACCGATTTTTTCTTTTTATAAGTTATATGAAAATTAATTGTCTCACCTAAATATGTATGTACCATTTCATCACCTAACGTATTATTTTACAAATAAAAAAGAGTAGGATATAAACGCCCTACTCTACCTATTATATCATTTATCGCTTTAACGGAATCATTACCCTCTATACTTTACACCTAATCCCTTAATGAAATTCCTTGCGTATCTATCACCGCACTCTTTGTAATTTTTATGACCTTTTTTTCTTAATAGAGCGCCTAACTCTCCTTTTGTTACCGTAACACCTACGCTATCTAATATATCAAGTACATCCTCACTCGTTAATGATAGTGCAATTTTCATTTTCTTTAGAAGAAGGTTATTAGCACTCTCTTTGCTTTGTACAGGTGCCGGTTGTCCTGGTTTCGGATCTTGTTTCCCTCTTTTTAAAGTAATAAATCCATTTAAAAATGCTTCTAACATCACCATATCGCACGTTAATACGTACTCATCTTCGATTACATCATCATTTTCAGCTTCATGCTGAGGAGCTCTCTTTATTTTTGTAAGCATATCAACTACGTCTTCTTTCGTTACTTCCATACCACCAAGTTTAAAGATTTCTACCATATCTATATCTCTTATATCTAAAGCGTACCTTACTCTTTTTAATATATCGTTGTTGCTCATTGCCATTGTTTTGCCTCCTGAAATGTTGATTATAATAATGCTTTTAGCATGTGTAAATGAATGTCGTTAAGTTACTACTTTAACATTTTAGAGGGCGGTTTTGTAGTCTTAGGTGGATTAATGGTTGTGGGGATGATTTTATTTATTATTAAGAGATACTTCTAATAACGAATTTATTTTATTAGAAATTAAGAAAGATCCTATCGATAGAAACGCCTTCAATCAAATTAAATACTGTAAAAGGTATTTTAGTTGGTAGTGGGATAGCTCCTTCCTTTGAGGATGATATTAATAAAGCAAAAAAGGATGGGGATTTACTATTAATTAACTCACTTAAAAATGGACTAACCTGATATAGGTTAGTCCATTTCTTTTTATGCAGCTCTAATTTAATTGGCAGCTCAAACGTGAATGTTACGTAAAATTCAGGCGAAATATATTGATTATATTTACTTAAGTTTTACTTTTTATTTGTGGTACAGTTCACCGTAACTAATCTAAATGAGGTTATTATTCATTATTTTCATAATTAAATTTAACAAAAAAGGTCGTGCCTTCCGATCCTGTTTGAATTTCTATTTTTGCATTATGACGGGCAGCAATGGCATAACATATGCCTAGCCCCAATCCAGTTCCATTATCTTTTGTCGTGTAAAATGGAGTACCCAGTTTCTCTAATACTTCAGGCCTGATACCTTCTCCTTGATCCCGCACTGCAAGCACCACACAATTTCGACCTTCTTTGTAGGTGCTAATGGTTAGAGCTTTTTCTGTGCCCATCGCTTCTAAGCCATTACGATATAGGTTTATTAATAATTGCCGTATCTCATTACGATTTAAAAGTAATTCCGGAATGTCATTTGTATCGACTTGAATATATTTATTTTGATTATACGTATCAATCTTTATTAAAGGAATAATATCGCGGATAATTGAATTTAAATCTAACATCTGCAAATCTGATTTCTTTGTATTACCCATTGAGAGAAATTCAGTAATAATAGAATTGGCACGGTCAAGTTCTTCAATCATTAAATTAAAGTGCTTGTTATGTTTCTCATAGGTTGGCTCTTCTTTTAATAACTGCAAAAATCCTCGTACTGTTGTCATTGGATTTCTAATCTCATGGCTGATGCCTGCTGCCATTTGCCCTATTAAATCTAGGTTCGATAACCTTTTCAATTCCTGCTCATATTGCTTTTTTTCCGTTATGTTTTTAAAAATACAACAAATACCATCATCATACGGGTATGCAATAACTTCGTGCCAATATTCATCAGAGGTAGAAAAAAATTCGAAACAAACTGTAGTTCGCTCTGACATTGCACGATGAAGTTCCTTATACATAACTTCGTCAACGCTACTCGGGAAAATCCCCCATATATTCTTGCCTAATACATCTTTTGCTGTTTTTCTTTGTGGAAAATATTGATGCTTATTTACGTACGTAAATGCCCATGTATTATTCAAAGTAAAAAATCCATCCGTAATACTTTCAATCACACTTGTAACTTTTTCATTAGCAACAGCCAGTTCTCTCGTTCGCTCTTCCACCATGCTTTCAAGTCGATCCATATATAACAAGTTGGAAAATGTAGGCGCTGTGGCATCAACGATAGATTTTGCCAGTTGCATTTGGGAATTATCATAATTGTGAGCTTTTCCCTCTTTGCCAACGACGATTACCCCTAATACTTCTCCCATTGAAACCAATGGAATCATCAGTAGACCCTTACAATCTATTTTTTTTGTTTGAATAACCTCTTGGATCTTGGCTTCATAGCTTTTCTCCATCCAATCCGCTTCTGTCCAATCACAGTCCTTGCTTAACTTCGTTGTTTTAATCGTGGTTTTGTCTAGCGGGTCTAAAAGGTGGGCAGCCATGTTTTTACTCTCTAAAATCTGTCCTAAGTAAAGAAAACATTTATCAAAACTCTCCTGTATCGAGGAACACATTGATAAATCACGGGTAACATTTAGTAACAGCTGCTTCTCGGCAATAAGGTTTTCCTTTTGAGTTAAATTATTTGCGTTTTGAATTGCGACCGCGGCCATATTTACATAAGCTTCAACACTTTGAATTTCTGAATTTGTTAAGTTCATTGGAACTCCATAATCAAATAAAAAAACCAGACCAAATAACTCTTGCCCAAATGAGATAGGTAGAGCTAATAAAGACTTAATTTTGAACGCAGCAACTGGTCTCGAATCCGGCCGATCATCCTTTGATGTATCAGGGATATAAATGGTTTTTTTTGTTTCAATAACTTCTTTTGCTAGTAAGTCTATTTCAGGATCGATTACCTGAGTATCGAGCGTTACGCCATTTATTGTCTCTGGTTTTCCTGCAAACCCTCTAAATGTTCCATCTTCCTGGGGTAAATAAATTCCAACAGCGTTGCACTTAACAATCTCCTCTGATATAGCCATTGTTACACGCTGCAATACTTCACGTAGTTCTAACTTTGTATTTATGATTTTTGTTATATTCGCGAGCCTAGAATATCTCGCCTGATCACTTAACATTCACATGGCCTCCAATTATAGGCATAATAAAATAAACATGATACTATCATTGAAAATCAAGACCAACCATTTTCGATTTTCTCCTGTATTCTTTTCTTACCCTTGTTCGACATAGAATACCGCCCTTACTTATAATACGGTTCACCTTAATTAAAATGAAACAGTGTAACTTTCAAAAGTTACACTGTTTCACTCCCCCCATCTTTATTAACACTCGCCTCAAACTTATCAAGTAATGCACGCACTTCATCCGTCGACTTCGTGCTCATCAATTGATTTCTCAATTCAGCAGCTCCAGGGAAGCCTTTCACATAAATTTTGAAGAAACGGTGAAGCCCTGTGATGGAGCGTGGTAGTACTTCTGCATATTGATCTTGAAGATCAAGTTGTAGTCTTAAAAGATCAAGGTGTTCTTTACTGCTATGCTCTCTTGGCTCTTTTTCAAAAGCAAATGGATTTTTAAAGATGCCTCGTCCAATCATTACGCCATCAATACCGTATTTTTCAGCAAGTTCCAGCCCCATTTTACGATCAAGGATGTCTCCATTGATTGTTATTAGCGTATTTGGTGCAATGCGGTCACGTAATTTTTTTATTTCCGGAATTAGCTCCCAGTGCGCATCTACTTGGCTCATTTCTTCTCTTGTACGTAAGTGAATAGAAAGGTTTGCAATATCTTGTTTGAAAATGTGCGTTAACCAATCTTCCCACTCGCTTAACTCTTTAAAGCCAAGTCGTGTTTTTACGCTGACAGGTAGTCCGCCCGCTTTTGCTGCTTGGATAAGTTCTGCCGCAACGTCTGGACGTAGAATAAGGCCACTCCCTTTTCCTCTTGATGCAACGTTCGGTACAGGGCATCCCATATTAATATCGATACCTTTAAATCCTAGCTCTGCCATACCAATACTCATTTGGCGGAAGTATTCAGGGTTATCTCCCCAAATATGCGCCACGATCGGTTGTTCATCTTCTGTGAAAATTAAACGGCCACGTACACTTTTCATACCTTCTGGATGACAATAGCTATCCGAGTTTGTGAACTCTGTGAAGAATACGTCTGGGCTACCAGCTTCACTTACTACGTGACGAAAAACAACGTCTGTCACATCTTCCATTGGTGCAAGTACGAAAAATGGTCGTGGTAAATCACGCCAAAAATTATCTATCATTTCAAATTCAAATCCTCTCACTATGAATACAATTTCAAACTCTCAATTTATAATTTATGAAAATCAGCAATATTTATTTTAACTAAAATCGCTTATAAATGGTATTTTTGTAAACCAAAAAGCAGATGGTATAGATTTTCCTATATCAACTGCTTTTCTATTATACCAACTTAAGCCAAGCTACACACTCAACATGAGTCGTATGCGGGAACATATCAACAGGTTGTACTTCCTGCGTTTTATATCCGCCTTCTTCTAGTACTTTTAAGTCACGTGCTAATGTTGCGGGATTACATGATACGTATACGACGCGTTTTGGCTTCATGTCGATGATTGTGTTTAGTAGTGCATCATCACAACCTTTACGCGGTGGATCTACGACCATTGTATCGGCGATTATGCCTTCTTTGTACCATTTTGGAATGACTACTTCTGCTTCTCCTACGCCAAACTCAGCGTTTGTCATGTTGTTTAGTGCTGCATTTCGGTTTGCGTCTTCGATTGCTTCTGGGACGATTTCAACGCCGTACACTTTTTTCGCTTTTTGCGCTAGGAATAAGGAAATTGATCCAATTCCACAATAGGCATCAATTACTGTTTCGTTGCCATCTAGTTTTGCATATTCTAACGTTTTATCGTATAACACTTTCGTTTGTTCTGGGTTTACTTGATAGAATGAACGTGCTGAAATTGCAAATTTAATGTCACCGATAAAGTCATAAATGTATTCTGATCCGTACAGTACTGTCGTTGTGTCTCCGAAGATTACGTTTGTACGTTTCGTGTTTACGTTTTGAACAATCGATTTTACTTCTGGGAATTTCGCAGCAATTTCTTCAATGATTGCTTTTTTGTTCGGCAGTTCCGCTGTACGTGTAATGAAGACAAGCATAATTTCCCCTGTTACTTGTCCGTAACGAGCCATTACGTGACGAAGTGTTCCTTTATTACGCTCTTCGTTGTATGCCGAAATACCGTGCTTCTCACAAATACGTTTCACTTCTTGAATTAATGTATCATTTTCTTCGGCCTGAATTAAGCAAGATTCCATATTAATGATGTCATGCGTTCCTTGGCGATAGAAACCAGCTACAAGTCCGCCTTCACGTTCTCCGATTGGTACTTGTGCTTTATTGCGGTATACCCACGGGTTTTTCATGCCAAGTACAGGATGAACAGGAACATCACCTAGTCCTCCGATGCGTTGCATAACGTCGCGTACTTGTTTTTCTTTCGCTTGTAATTGTCCTTCATATGTTAAGTGCTGAAGCTGACAACCGCCGCACTGATTGTACACTGGGCATTCTGCATCTTTACGATATGGGCTCTCTGTATGAAGCTTCATTAAACGACCGAATGCGAAGTTTTTCTTCACTTTAATAATTTTAATTTGTGCTTCTTCACCTGGTAATCCGTTTTTAACGAAAATAGGATAGCCTTTTACTTTCGCAACACCGGCACCATCATGTGTTAAATCTTCAAACACTACATCTATAAATTCGTTTTTTTCAACTGGTGGCGTCATTTTTGTACTCATTTTCCGACCTCTCTTTTTCATAACACTGCGTTACATTTTATCATACTTATACGGTCTATTTCTATCGGAAGAAAAAAAGCTATTGACGATAGTTCTCTGCTAATGTTACGCTACTACTAATTTAATACGGACGATGTTACCTCATATATACTCGATAATATGGATCGAGAGTTTCTACCCGGCAACCTTAAATTGCTGGACTATGGGGAAAACTAATGAATATTAGCCTATGTGCAAAAAAGGACTCATATTGATTAGCTTTCTCTCATAGATGAAAGTGAATCCATATGGGTCTTTTTTTATTTTTCTAAAAGGTCAGACATCTTACGTATGACATAAAACCTCTTTGTTTTATTTTTAGTAATATAACGAGCGTTTTATGTACAAACTTTATACGAACTTCTGAAAGGGGCAACTACATGCAATATGTAATGAGCATTATCGGTATTCTTGTCGTTTTAGGTTTATGCTTTGCTTTGTCAAACAACAAAAGTAAAATCAACTTCCGTGCAATTGCTATTATGATTGGTTTCCAAATTTTAATCGGTTGGTTTATGTTTGGCACAAAAATTGGTCAACAAATTATCATCTTCATTAGTAAAGTTTTCAACAAACTAATTAAACTTGGTACGACAGGTGTCGATTTTCTCTTTAATGGAATTCAAAGAGATTTTGTCTTTTTCTTAAATGTATTATTAATTATCGTATTTTTCTCAGCATTACTTTCTATCTTTAGTTATTTAGGTGTTTTACCATTCATCGTCCGCGTTGTCGGCGGTGCAATTTCAAAAATTACCGGTTTACCACGCGTCGAGTCATTCCACGCAGTAAACTCTGTATTCTTCGGTTCAAGTGAAGCGTTAATCGTTATTAAAAATGATTTACAGCATTTTAACAAAAACCGTATGTTTATCATTTGTTGTTCTGCGATGAGCTCCGTTTCTGCTTCTGTTACAGCATCATACGTAATGATGTTAGATGCGAAATATGTACTAGCAGCTCTTCCATTAAACTTATTCTCAAGCTTAATCGTTTGTTCGTTATTAACACCCGTTGATACGAAGAAAGAAGATGAAGTGATTCAAAAATTTGATAGAACTTTATTCGGAGACAGCTTTATCGGCGCAATGATTAACGGTGCGCTTGATGGTTTAAAAGTAGCTGGTATCGTTGCTGCATTAATGATCGCCTTCATCGGTGTGATGGAAGTTGTAAACTACGTAATTAGCGCAGCTTCAGGTGCAATGGGATATGCTGTTACTTTACAACAAATCTTCGGTTATATACTTGCTCCATTCGCATTCTTAATGGGTATTCCGACTCAAGATATTATCCCAGCTGGTGGTATTATGGGTACAAAGATTGTTTTAAACGAATTTGTAGCAATCCTTGATTTAAAAGGTGTTGCATCAACATTATCTCCACGTACAGTCGGAATCGTTACAGTATTCTTAATTAGCTTCGCAAGTATTAGCCAAATTGGTGCGATCGTTGGTACAATCCGTGCCCTTTCTGAAAAACAAGGAAGCGTCGTATCAAAATTTGGTTGGAAAATGCTATTTGCATCAACACTTGCTTCTATTTTATCTGCGACAATTGCTGGATTGTTTATTTAATAAAAACTCCACCTTACTTCTCCTTTTTCTAAAGGAAGTTTAGGTGGAGTTTTTTCATCTTCTAAATGTATTTTTATGTAAATCTCACCAGAAAAAAATAAGGTATTTTTTCCGAAATATTCCAAAAGTGTATTCCCCTATATATTCTATAGTGATATGATGGACAAGGGTATAATTCAAATTTTTAAAACCAAAAATTTGAATTATTGTCACTTATAAGAACGATGGTTTCATGACATAAGTGATGATAATTAAAACACAATAGAAGGATGATAGAATGAAAAAGTATACATATATCGCTTTACTTTCTTCTGCTATTCTCGTAGGTTGTAACACTAGTAGCTCTAGTGATAAACAAATAAAAGAAGCAACGGCGAAACAAACAGTTGAACAGAAAAAAGCGAAAGCAGTTGAAATTCCTTTAACACAAGGAGTTATTACATGGGATCCGTATGAATATAACGCACAAAACACCACGCTTTATACCAAAGATTTAAGGGATTCATTCAAACAAGTACGTTACAATATTTGGCGTACTGCTGATGGTCCTGAAAGCAAACAAACTTTTACTTCACAAGAAAAAGATCGTGACTTTGCCCTCCCACTACATTTAAAATCATTTCATTTAAAACGTGGCGAATTTCAAATTGAAACAGTAGGAATCAAAGAAGATCATACTGAAACAAATCTAGTAACATCTAAAATTACATTCCAGCAACATGTACCCGTATTAATGTACCATGCGATTGAAAAATACCCTGGACCAAGTGATGGGGATTACGGCTTATACGTACCACCTGAGCAATTCGAAAAGCATATGCAATATTTGAAAGATAACGGTTATACGATGCTTACGTTTGAACGTTGGAATGATATAAATCGTGTAAATAAACCTATTTTTGTAACGATGGATGATGGTCGAAAAAATAATATGAATGCTCTTCATATTTTACAAAAATTAAAGGATGATAGATTCCAACCTACTGCTACTGAATTTCTTACTGCAAATGAGATAGACAAACCAAATCGTCTATCAACAGATGAGATAAAACAAATGATGGATTCAGGCATTTTTTCTATTCAATCGCATACTGCTAATCATACGATGATGGCTCATTCAAGTAATTATGATGAGGAATTACGTAGTTCGAAAGAAAAAATCGAAGCCCTTACTGGTAAAGAAGTCATTGCTCTCGCCTATCCAGTAGGTTCTTATAATGATCCAGCTGTTGAAGAAACAAAAAAACATTATGAATTCGCAGTAACTACTGATCATGGTAATCACATTACAAAAGGGATGCCAAACGAACAGTACTTAATTAAACGCCATTTTGTAGGGCCTAATACATCTATGGAAAAATTCATATCTCTTATAAAGTAAACTTTACTAAAAGACGAAAGAATATTTCTATCGAAAGGCACTAACCTATCTCATAATTAAAAATGATATGCTGAACAAGGGTATGTCCCCACCTCTCTTACAGCGGTGGGGATTTTAAATACGTATGCAACATAATACACAATAGAAGGTGATTTTATGAGAAAATACGCAGCAATCGCTTTATGTACGTCTGCCATTTTAGCTGGCTGTAACAGTAGCAATGTAAGTCCTGAACCTAAAAAAGAGAAAAAGGTTCAAGAGACTAAGAAACAAGAAGTGACCGTACAAGAACAAGGTAAAATTTCTTATCATCCAATTACACACGAATCTACAAACACTACTATTCATATGACAGATATAAAGGATACTTTAAGTGAGGTACAATATAAAATTTGGCGCACAGCTGATGGGAAGGAAAGTGCTAAATCTTTTTCTTCTAAAGAAAAGGAGAAACAATTTACACTTCCTTTTGATATAAAAGAATTTGAAGGAAAACGCGGTGAGTTCCAAATTGAAGCAATAGGAATGAAAGAAGATGGGAAAATCATTCCACTCACAAAAGCTGCTATTACTTTCGAACAAAAGGTTCCCGTTCTTATGTACCATGCACTCGATGATTATCACGGACAAGGCATTAAAGATTTATTCGTATCACCCGCTAACTTTGAAGCCCAAATGAAATATTTAAAGGAAAACGGCTATACATTACTAACTTTTGAACGCTGGGGCGATATTAATAAGGTGAATAAACCTATCTTTGTTACATTTGATGACGGTATGAAAAATAATATGAATGCATTTCATATTTTGCAAAAGCTAAAAGACGATACGTTTAAACCAACAGCAACAGAATATATGATTGTTAATAATGTCGATGCTGACGGATCTCTTTCTACATCCGACATAAAAGAAATGGTTGATTCGGGTATTTTCTCCATGCAATCTCATACTGCAACACATGTAGACTTACCGAAGATTACAAACTATGAAGAAGAATTAAAGGAATCGAAAGAAAAGCTAGAAAAAATAACAGGTAAGCCTGTTATCGCAGTTGCTTATCCATTCGGTCATGTAGATGATAAAGTCGTTGCAGAAACGAAGAAGTATTATCAATTTGCGACGACAACAAAGCCCGGAAAGTTCATTACGAAAGGTGAACCCGATGAGCTGTTAAAAATGAAGCGTGTTCGCATACACAATACGACGACAGTAGAACAATTTGCTTCTTCGATTAAATAACGATCAGAGCTCAATATATTTTGAGCTCTCTTTTTACGCTATATTTATATATATTTTTTGAATTTTCTTGTATTATATATAGTAAGAAATCTTTCAAATTAAAGGAGATTATACATATGTCATTTGAACAAACGTTAGAGAAATATGCTGCTCTTGCAGTCAATGTTGGTGTTAATATTCAACCAGGACAAACATTATCAATTAGTGCACCTCTTGAAGCTGTACAATTTGTACGCCTCGTTACAGAGAAAGCATATAAATCTGGTGCAAAACACGTATATGTTGATTGGAATGATGAAACGTTAACACGCTTAAAGTTCGATCTAGCTCCTGAAGAAGCATTCTCTGAATTCCCTTCTTGGAAAGCACACGCTCGTGAAGAATTAGCAAAAGAAGGCGCTGCATTTATGTCTATTTATGCAGAAAATCCTGATTTATTAAAAGGTGTAGATTCAACGCGTATTGCAGCTGCTCATAAAGTAGCCGGTGAAGCAATGAAAGTATATCGTGATTACGTACAAGCTGATAAAGTAAGCTGGTGTGTCATTTCTGTTCCTACGAAAGAATGGGCTGCGAAAGTATTCCCTGACGTTGCACCAGAAGAACAAGAAGCAAAACTATGGGATGCTATCTTTAAAGCGACTCGCGCTGATTTAGAAAATCCTGTAGAAGCATGGAAAGAACACGATGAAACGTTACATACAAAAGTTGATTACTTAAACGAAAAACATTATAAAGCTCTTCACTATACGGGTCCTGGAACAGATTTAACAATCGAACTTCCAGAAAAACATGTATGGGCTGGTGCTGGTAGCTTAAATGAAAAGAACGTACCATTTATGGCGAACATTCCAACTGAAGAAGTATTTACAATGCCGCTTAAAACAGGTGTAAACGGCCAAGTATCTAGTACAAAACCGTTAGCATTTGCAGGTAACATTATCGATAACTTCACGTTAACATTTGAAAACGGACGTATCGTAGACTATAAAGCTGAAACTGGTGAAGAGGCTTTAAAACATTTAGTAGAAACAGATGAAGGTTCTCACTTCTTAGGAGAAGTGGCTTTAGTACCTCATGACTCACCAATTTCAAACACAAATATTTTATTCTACAATACGCTATTTGACGAAAACGCATCTTGCCATCTTGCAATCGGAAGTGCTTATGCATTCAACTTAGTTGGCGGAAAAACAATGTCTAAAGAAGAACTTGCTGAAAACGGAGCAAATACTAGTATTACACACAACGACTTCATGATCGGATCAGCTGAGCTTGATATCGATGGTATTACAGATGACGGAAGACATGAACCAATCTTCCGTAAAGGTAACTGGGCATTTTAATAAAAAGCAAAAGGCTATCTCCCGCACCGGAAGATAGCCTTTTATGATGCCGATGAAACCTTAAGTCCAATTACTCCTAAAACAATAAAAAGAATACAAAATGCTTGGAATAAGCTAATGTGCTCTTTAAAAAAATACACGCTAATGATTGTAATAAGTAATGTTCCTACACCAGACCAAATGGCATAAGCGATACTTAAATGAATTTTTTTGACAACGATTGCAAATACGCTGAAACAAATTCCATAAAATACGAAAATAAGTACACTTGGAACGAGCTTTGTTAAACCGTTTGATAATTTCATCGCAATTGTTCCAGCTACTTCAAAAACAATTGTTACGAGTAATAATAGCCAATATATCATACTAGAGTCTCCTTCTCTGTTACCTTATAGAGATTCTAGTATACTACTTATAGTCCTAATGAAATATATTTAATTTCTAAATATTCCTCGATACCGAAATGGCCTCCTTCACGGCCAATACCGCTTTCTTTAAAGCCACCGAACGGCGCTTGTGCAACCGATGGAAGTCCATCATTTAAACCGATAATTCCGTACTCTAACGCTTCGCTAATTTGGAATGCTTGGCTAATATCCTTCGTAAAAATATATGCAGCTAAACCGTATGGCGTATTGTTCGCACGCTCAATTACTTCTTCAACCGTTTTAAATTTCGCAACAGGTGCAACTGGACCAAATGTTTCTTCATTCATACAAAGCATCGTATCATTCGCCAACCCAATTACAGTTGGTTGCATAAAGTGTCCGTCTAGCTCTGCAACCTTTTGGCCACCATATAAAACTGTTCCACCCTTTTGAATAGCATCTTCGATATGTTCTTGTACTTTCGAAACTGCATTCTCGTCAATAAGTGGTCCTACAGTCGTTCCGTCACCGAAACCATCTCCTACTTTCAACTGCCCTACTGCCTTTTGGAACTTCTCTACAAACACTTCATACACTTCTTCCTGAACAAATACTCGGTTTGTACATATACACGTTTGTCCTGCATTACGGAATTTCGAACCAATTACCGCTTCTACCGCTTTATCTAAATCCGCATCATTCATAACAATAAACGGTGCGTGACCACCTAACTCAAGTGAAACTTTTTTCATCGTTTGTGCAGCACTAGCCATTAATTCTTTCCCAATTTCCGTTGATCCTGTAAAGGAAACTTTTCGAACACGTCCATCTTCCATCCACGTATCAGCAATTGCTTTCGCACTACCTGTTACAATGTTTATTACACCTTTAGGAATGTCCGCTTCATGGGCTAATTCAGCTAATTTTAACGCAGTTAACGGCGTTTGACTTGCAGGTTTTACAACCGCTGTACATCCTGCTGCAAGTGCCGGGGCTACCTTTCTCGTAATCATAGCAGCCGGGAAGTTCCAAGGTGTAATAGCTGCCATCACTCCAACTGGTTGCTTCATAACTAAAATACGTTTATTTGGATGAGAAGCCGGAATCATTTCACCATATACGCGTTTTCCTTCTTCTGCATACCATTCAACAAAGCTATTTGCATAATTTACTTCACCAAGCGCTTCTAGAAACGGCTTTCCTTGTTCTCTCGTCATGATCGCTGCAATCTCTTCTTTATTTTCATCGATAAGTGTGAACCATTTTTTTAATTTCGTTGCACGGTCTGCTGCTGTTAACTTAGACCATGATTGAAAAGCTTCATGTGCAGCATCAACAGCTTGCTTTGCCTCTGTTACCCCGCCCTTTGGTACCGTCGCAAATATTTCCTTCGTTGCTGGATTATTTACTTCGATTTGTTCTTGCAATGTAATCCACTCACCATTTATATACATCGCCTTTTTCTCTACATTTACAAACGTCGCTTTTTTATCCAATGTTCTCTTCCTCCTCTATAAGTTTCTTTATTTTCCTCGTGGCAGCAGATTGACTTATTTTTAAAAACTCCGCTACTTTATAACTCGATCCATATGTTTTATATGCTTTCAAAATAATATTACGTTCCACTTCTTCTAACATTTTATAGAGACTTTGGCCGGACTGTTCAACCGTTGATTCTTGCATCGCTATTGGCAAATCTTCTATCGTAACGATATCATCAGCAGTTATAACAATTCGCTCAATCACATTTTCAATTTCTCTATTATTTCCTTCCCATGGGTAACCAACAAACATTTGTAATGTACTAGGTGCTAATTTTACATTCCGGCCATATTTCTCGTTAAAGTGCTGTAAATAATGATAAATGAGCGGCAAAATATCTTCTGCTCTTTCCCGAAGTGGCGGAATTAAAATTGGAATGACATTCAGACGATAATATAAATCTTTCCGGAATGTTCCTTGTTTCACCATCATACTTAAATCTCGATTTGTTGCCGCTACAATTCTAACGTCCACCTTTTTTAATTCTCTTCCGCCTATAGGGCGAAACGTTTTTTCTTGCAACACTTGCAAAAGCTTCGCTTGAATTTCGAGCGGCATTTCGCCAATTTCATCTAAGAAAAGAGTTCCTCTATGCGCTGATTCTAATAGTCCCTTTTTCCCTTCACGATTCGCACCTGTAAAAGATCCACCTGAGTATCCAAAAAGCTCTGATTCAATTAAATTCGTTGGCAATGCCGCACAATTAATTTCATAGAAACTTTCATTCTTCCTGTTACTCACTTCATGTAAATGACGTACTAATCGACTCTTCCCTACTCCTGTCTCACCTAAAACGAGAACTGTACTATCTACCACGGATACTTTCTTGATTGTCTCGACTATTTTTTGCATAGCGATACTTTTAAAAATAAGTCCTTCATGTTCATATGTTTCTCTTAATTCTTTTTTATATGTTTTTAACTGATTATCCATTTCCTCTACCTTTTGACGTAATTGGTAGAGTTCTGTAAGATCACGAGAATAACTAATTACTCTTCTTAAATTTCCCGCATTATCAAAAACAGGCCTTGTACGAACGTGTAAATACTCTCCTGATTTTGTCGTTTGAACGAGTTCAATCGGTCTCTTTTTTTCAATTACTTCTAACGTTGCCGATGGATAAAAGATACCATCCTTCTGCAATTCTTTCACATGCTTACCTACTAACTCTTTAGCACCTAGTTGATAATGCCTTTCACATGTACTATTTACACGCACAACGATTCCCTTTTCATCAGTCACAAAAATTTCGTCAAACGCATATTCAAATACATCTTGTAAATCCATTAACACTCGTTCCTTTTCTCCAACCATCCTAGCCACCCCTAACTTCCAATCCATCGATTCACTTCACTACCTTTATTATAAAGTGAATTTTCTGCATTTTATATAGAGTCAGCTAGAATGTTTGCGATTTATTATTTAGCTTTTAAACACGAGCAGTATTTGCTTTCTCATAACAGACTTGCAGTGATTCTTCAATTATTGTTAATCCTTCTTCAAGTTGCTCATCTGTAATAACTAATGGCATTAACACACGAATAACATTACCATATGTCCCTGCTGATAGTAGAAGTAATCCGCGTTTGTTTGCTTCTGCGCACAAATTAGCTGTTAACGTTTTATCAGGTGCTTTCGTCTTCCGATCTTGAACGAGCTCAAATGCACACATCGCTCCTAAACCACGCACATCACCGATGCAATTATATTTATTTTTCATCTCTTCGAATCGGTTCATTACGACTTTTCCTAATTCTATCGCTCTATCATTTAAATTCTCTCTTTCTATTACATCAAGTACTGCTAACGCTGCCGCACATCCTAGTGGGCTTCCTGCATACGTTCCACCAAGCTCTCCCGGCGCAGATTCATTCATAATTTCCTTGCGCCCAATAACACCACTAATTGGTACACCAGCGCCTAATGATTTAGATACCGTAATTAAATCTGGAACGACATCATAATGATCAATGGCAAAGTATTTTCCTGTACGGCTAAATCCTGTTTGAATTTCATCCGCTACAAATAAGATGCCGTGTTCTGAACAAATATTGCGTACTTCTTGAACAAACTTCTTACTTGGAACGATAAATCCACCTTCCCCTTGAACAGGTTCCATTACAACAGCTGCAATTGTTTCTGGTGCTACTTCTGATATGAAGAAATTCTTAAACTCTTCAATCATAAAGTCATCGTACTGCTCTTCCGTTAATCCTTCTGGACGGCGATATTCGTACGGAAACGGCGCTTTATATACCTCTGGAGCGAATGGGCCAAATCCAAATTTATATGGCTTTACTTTACTTGTCATCGTCATTGTCATTAATGTACGCCCATGGAACCCTTTAGAAAATGCGATAATACCAGGTCTTTTTGTATATTTACGAGCGATTTTCACCGCATTTTCAACCGCTTCTGCACCACTATTTAAAAATAGTACTTGCTTATCAAAACTTCCTGGCGCTAATGCCGCAAGTTTTTCTGCTAATTCAATATATGGCTCATACATCATGACATTAAATCCAGTATGAATGTATTGATCTACTTGTTTATGGAGCGCTTCTTTAACAGCTGGATGACAATGTCCTACGTTAATTGTTCCGATTGCTCCCGCGAAATCAATGTACTGATTGCCATCAACATCTGTTACAAGAGCACCATTTGCAGATTGTACAAACGTTAGGATGCCGTTACTTACCCCTTTTGGTACTATATTTTGGCGGCGTTCTAATAAAGACGCTGCTTTCGGTCCAGGAATTTGTTCATTTACTTTAGCAAATTTTTTTGTGTTCATTACGTACCCCATCCTTTTCTTTACATTGTTTTCTCTTTTCATTGCAAAATGTATGCCAATATTCTTTTCCAGCATTCATCCTACATGCCTTCTATGTCGACATAAAAAATAAGTCTATAAAGACTCATCAAGAGTCCTTATAGACTTATTTTCCTTACACATTAGACTTTCCTTGTTTCCAAATGAACTCACCCGAATGAGAAATAAACTCCCCAACAGATTGTACTACTAAATCAGCAAGTGGTTCTAACGTTTGACGATCTCCTGTACCAGATAGTACTCCAATCGCATAGCAATCGCCGCCATTTCTCGCTAAATATAAATCAGTTGGTGTATCTCCAACGACGGCTACTTCACATGCTTTTAAATGAAACTTCTCACAAAAAGATTCTATAATTCTTTTATCTGGTTTTTGTGCCGGAAACGTATCTGAAGCTACAACATAATCAAAAAAAGACTCTAATTGATACTGTTTTAAAAACAATTCTGTCGGTGCAAAATCATCGGCTGTAACAACACCTAAAATAAATCCTCTATCCTTTAAACCTTGTAAAATTCTCGGTAAATCCGTTGTCATTTTCATATAGGAACGGTGTTCATACATAAGAGAAAATAACTTTTCACTTACCCACTCATGCATCTCCTCTTCCATAGATGACGTAATATACTTGCAAAGTCCCTTTGCAACATCAAGGCTTGTTCCTGCCGCTATTGCGCTACGAGGATTCACAAACACCCCATCCACGCCGATTTCTTTTAGTAAAGTAGGCTGCATTGACCTTGGCAGTTGATATAAATTGATACATTCCGCCACAAGTTCTTCAGCTACTTTTATCCAAATTGAATGAAAATCCATTAATGTCCCATCTTTATCAAATAGTATTGCTTTTACCTTCTCCATAGCATCCTACCTCTCGTTTCTTATCTCCTCCAGTGTATCAATAAAGTATGGATATAAAATAAACGAATTGTAAAAATACCATAAAAATCAAACTAACTTCCAATTTACAATTCCTCTATATAATAAAAAGGATGCCTTTACAGGGCATCCTCTTGTTGTTCAGGAACAAATAGTTCAAGACAATGATATATATTTTCGAATTCCATCGGTGCATCTCCACCGTATTCACCATCTAAGTTAATCATTAGTTTATCTGGTGAATGCACTTTAATTCGATTTGCTTGTGTGTATAACACTTTTGGATTGTTAATATGTTCACCACGCTGCGCTTGTGTTGCTGCTTTAATTAAGTCAGCGATAGAACCTTTTTTCAGTACTAATAAATCAAATAAACCATCATTAATCGATGCATATGGTGCTACTTTTTCAAAGCCGCCCACTGAACGAGTATTCGTAATTAAAAACATCGTAATTTCTTCTTGTAGTAATTTTCCATCATACTCAATTTCAACATATGTTGGATGTAATGACGGTAACATTTCAATACCTTTTAAATAATAAGCAAGTTGTCCTAATACTGTCTTTAGCTTACTTGGTACTTCATATGTTAATTCTGTGATACGGCCGCCACCAGCGATATTAATGAAATATGTATCATTTGCTCTACCAAGATCTAACGGAACTGTTTTTCCTTCACAAATAATATCCGCAGCCTCTTCAATAGCACGAGGTACACCGATCGCACGCGCAAAATCATTTGTCGTTCCAACTGGAATAATTCCAAACTTTGGACGATGTTCATGTCCTACTAAACCGTTCACCACTTCATTTAATGTACCATCACCACCAGCTGCGATAACAACATCAAACTTACGATCCGCAGCTTGCCTAGCTGCCACAGTCGCATCTCCAGGACCAGTTGTCGCATGACAAGACGCTTCATATCCAGCTTGTTCTAATTTTTGTAATACTTCCGGTAAGCTCTTCTTAAATAGCTCGCGCCCAGAAGTAGGATTATAAATAATTCTTGCTCGTTTCATCATTTATTAGCACAGGAAATTTCTTTATATATCAAAAAGAACATACCGAACTTCTATTCAGTATTCCTATGCCTACCTCCTCTCATCTTCCTATCCTTCTTTTATCCCGCTCAAACAGGCAGTAAGAACCCGATTCGTGTAGTCCATCAAAAGTAAATATTCATTTCAATGGTTTTGTTTTATTTGACAAAAAATTTATGTCTATCTATTTCCTCACAACAATTTACATATAACGAATAATAATTATCTATTATTTCATGAGATGAAAAAAAACCTCTATGTCTAGATTTATCATTATTCCCACCTTTTTGCAACTATCATACCATAGTTGCTATACAAACATTTTTCCACTTTTGACAGTTAATCAAACGTTTGTTTAAACGATTTTGTCTCATTTAAACAAACGTTTGATTAACCTAGAAAAACACCCATGTACGGGTGTTTTTCTGCTTAATCTTTAAAAGTTACTACTATTTTATCGCTTATTAATCTCTTCAAGTAAGATTTTGTTAACAAGCGGTGGATTTGCTTGTCCTTTTGTAGCTTTCATAATTTGACCAACTAAGAAGCCAATTGCACGGTCTTTACCGTTTTTAAAGTCTTCGATAGATTGCTCATTATTATCAAGAATTTCTGTTACAACCTTACGAAGTGTACCTTCGTCAGAAATTTGAACAAGACCTTTTGCTTTAACGATTTCTTCTGGGTCTCCACCTTTTTCAATTAATTCGTTAAATACTTTCTTCGCGATTTTAGAAGAAATTGTACCTTTTTCAATTAATTGAACCATTTTAGATAGACCAGCAGGCGTTAGTGCAACGTCTTTTAATTCTTTTTGTTGTTTGTTTAAGTATGCAAGCACTTCACCCATTAACCAGTTTGATGTTAATTTCGCATCAGCACCGTCTGCAATTGCAGCTTCAAAGAAATCAGACATTTCTTTCGTTAATGTTAATACGTGTGCATCATAAGCAGGTAAGCCAATTTCTGCAACGTAGCGAGCTTTACGTGCATCTGGAAGTTCTGGAATCGAAGCACGAATTTCTTCTTTCCACTCATCATCGATGTAAAGTTCAACTAAGTCTGGCTCTGGGAAGTAACGGTAATCGTCAGATCCTTCTTTCACACGCATTAAGATTGTTTTCTTCGTTGCTTCATCATAACGACGTGTTTCTTGTTGGATGATACCACCAGATAATAATTCTTTTTCTTGGCGCACTTGCTCATGCTCAAGACCTTTTTGCACGTAAGTGAAAGAGTTTAAGTTTTTCAGTTCTGCTTTTGTACCGAATTTCTCTTGTCCAACAGGACGAAGTGAAATATTCGCATCACAACGAAGAGAACCTTCTTCCATCTTACAATCAGATACGCCAGTGTATTGAATGATTGATTTTAACTTCTCTAAGTATGCATATGCTTCTTCCGGAGTACGCATATCTGGCTCAGATACGATCTCGATTAAAGGCATACCTTGACGATTGTAATCTACTAATGAACCATCAGCTGTATGCGTTGATTTACCAGCATCTTCTTCTAAATGAAGACGTGTAATACCGATACGTTTCTTTTTACCATCTACTTCGATTTCAATCCAACCATTTTCACCAATTGGCTTATCAAATTGAGAAATTTGGTAAGCTTTCGGATTATCTGGGTAGAAATAGTTTTTACGGTCGAACTTCGTTTCCGTTGCGATTTCACAGTTTAATGCCATTGCAGCTTTCATTGCAAAGTTAACTGCTTCTTTATTTAAAGTAGGAAGTACCCCTGGGTATCCTAAGTCAATTACACTTGTTTGTGTATTTGGCTCCGCTCCGAATTCTGTTGGACTCGCAGAGAAAATTTTCGAATTTGTTTTTAACTCAACGTGAACCTCTAAACCAATAATTGTTTCTAAATTCATCTATGCTCGCCTCCTTACAGACTTGCTTTTTTTGTATGATAGTCTGTTGCTTGCTCAAATGCATGTGCAACGCGGTAAATTGTCGTTTCATCGAAGTGTTTACCAATGATTTGTAGACCAAGTGGCATGTTGTTAGCACCAAATCCACATGGAACAGAAATCGCTGGAACACCAGCTAAGTTTACTGGGATTGTTAAAATGTCGTTTGCATACATTGTCATTGGATCATCAACTTTTTCGCCCACTTTAAATGCCGGAGTTGGCGTTGTTGGTCCAATAATAACATCATAGTTAGCAAATACATTTTCAAAGTCGTTTTTAATTAATGTACGTACTTGCTGTGCTTTCTTGTAGTATGCATCATAGTAACCAGAGCTAAGTGCAAATGTACCAAGCATAATACGACGTTTTACTTCATCACCAAAACCTTCGCTACGTGTGTTTTTGTAAAGGTCTAATAAATTATTTACATTATCAGAACGAACCCCGTAACGTACGCCATCAAAGCGTGAAAGGTTAGCAGATGCTTCAGAAGAAGATAGTAAGTAATACGTTGCTAGAGCGTATTTAGAGTGTGGAAGAGATACTTCCTCCCAAGTTGCGCCCATACCTTCTAATACTTTTAAAGCAGCTAGTACTGACTCACGAGCTTCTTCGCCAACACCTTCTCCTAAGTATTCTTTCGGTACAGCAATGCGTAAACCTTTAACGTCGCCTGTTAAACCAGCTAAGTAGTTTCCTACTTCAACGTTTGCAGAAGTTGCATCCATACGGTCAATACCTGAAATAGCTTGTAATAAGTATGCATTATCTTCTACTGTACGTGTAATCGGTCCGATTTGGTCAAGTGAAGATGCGAATGCTACTAATCCGTAACGAGATACGCGTCCGTAAGTTGGTTTTAAACCTACAACACCGCAATATGCAGCTGGTTGACGGATAGAACCACCCGTATCAGAACCTAGAGAGAATAATACTTCTCCTGCTGCTACAGCTGCTGCAGAACCACCACTAGATCCGCCTGGAACGTAATCTAAGTTCCATGGATTTTTCGTAGCGTAGAAACCTGAGTTTTCATTTGAAGAACCCATTGCGAACTCGTCCATGTTTAACTTACCGATTGTAATTGTGTCAGCAGCTTTTAGCTTTTGCACAACTGTCGCATCATAAATTGGATCGAAGTTTGCTAACATTTTGCTCGCACAAGTAGTACGAAGACCGTTAGTTACAATGTTATCTTTTACACCAATTGGCATACCGAATAATAAACCATTATCTTCCGCACCAATTTTCGCGTCTAATTCTTTCGCTTTCGCGCGTGCGTTTTCTTCATCTAATGTAAGAAAAGCTTTTACGTTATCTTCAACATCCGCAATACGTTTGTAAGATTCTTCTACTAAATCCGTAACGGAAATTTCTTTGTTGTTTAACTTCTTATGTAACTCTGATACTGAATGATCAAATAATGACATCGAAATTCCCCTCCTCTATTCTAATACTGCTGGAACACGGATTTGATTATCTTTGTGATCCGGTGCATTTTTTAATACGTCTTCTACTGGTAAACCTTTTTCTGGTACATCTTCACGCATAACATTTTTCATAGTTAATACATGAGTTGTTGGTTTTACATCAGTTGTATCTAATTCATTTAACTGTTCTGCAAATGTAACAATTGCATCTAGTTGTTTTTGAAATTTTTCTGCTTCTTGATCAGTAATTGCAAGACGTGCTAAATGTGCTACGTGCTTTACATTCTCAACGGAAATTCTTGACACGGCTAGGCCACCTCCATAATATATCGTTCAATCTACAATACTATTGATGATACCAAATTTTCAGTACTTCAAGCAAGTCAACACACGGCACTTACGGCATTTTTACATAAAAAAAGAAAGGCAATTGCCTTTCTTTACAATTTACTCCTTATCTACCGGTTTATTTTTCGGAAATCTCTCGTTATCTTCTTCATTATCACGAATTGTTTTTTGTAATACAAAACAAGACATCGTTAAAAATAATGTGCCTAATAAATAGTACCCTTTTACACTAAGCGTTGCATCTAATGTATATATCCCTATTAACATTCCAGAAAGCGCACAAACAAATGAAGTCCATGCTAAAAACGTGAACGCTTGCGTATTTCGTCTTCTCATCGTCCTCCCCCTCTTTATCTGTACATTCATTTTATAGATAAATATATTTATCATGATGGATTTTTATGTAAATTCTATTTTTCGATTTATAAAACTATCATAAAAAACATTATTCCACATATAGTTTTCTGGCTTATCTGAAAAAACAATCAAAATGATTGACATTTTTTTCAATTCCACATAAACTAAAAACAAATATTACGAACCTCGAAATATACAGGAGTGGAATTAATTGTTGCAATATGAACATTTTTTAGACTTACTGCTAGATAACGCCAAGAAATTTTTCTATCCTGAGGAATGGGTAAGCCTAGATTTAACACTTTCTAAAACAGAAGTATTTTGTTTACTTTGGATGGAGCGAAATACAGATATTACAATGACAAAAATTGCTGAACTTCTTGATATACCGATGAGTACAACGACGGGCGTTGTAAATCGCCTTGTAAAAAAGGGGTATATTGAACGGTACCGTGATGAAAACGACCGACGCATTGTATTAATTCGTTTAACGGAAAGCGGTATAATGCTCGTTCAAGAAGTAAAACAAAATGCAGCCCATTACTTTAGCTTAGTGACAGAAGCATTATCAGAAGAAGAAAAAACATTCTTACTACAAATCTTCCAAAAGATCATGAATCACATTGCTACGTCACAGCAAAAAACAGAAGAAAAGGTTTCTACACCTAAAATGAAAAACATTCCGATTGAATAAAAACCCTAATAGGGTTTTTATTCAAGAAAATATTTCGTAACTCGTAATATTCGACATCCGAAACAAAGGGGATATAATGATGAGAATTATTTTGTATACAGGTAAAGGCGGCGTAGGAAAAACTAGCATTTCAGCAGCAACAGCATTTCAAAGTGCAAAACAAGGATTAAAAACATTAGTAATGAGTACAGATCCTGCTCATAGTTTAGGAGATTCATTTGGTATAAAGCTATCTTCTGAGCCATTAGAAATTCGTGAAAACTTGTGGGCACAAGAAATTAATACGATTTATGAGATGGAAAAAGGCTGGGGGAAATTACAGAAATATATTACACTACTCTTCACTTCCAAAGCAGCTGATGATATTACAACAGAAGAATTAACAATGTTTCCTGGTATGGAAGATTTAATTAGCTTACTTCGCGTACTCGATTATTATAAACAAAACACATATGATGTTATCATCATTGATTGCGCTCCAACAGGAGAAACTTTAGCAATGCTCAGCTTTCCAGACATGCTCGGCTGGTGGATGGAAAAATTATTTCCTATTAAAAGAAAAGTTTTAAAAGTTGTTCGCCCTGTAGCTCAACCACTTCTTGGTGTTCCTCTTCCAACCGATGATATTATGGACGAATTAACAAATACACTTGAACAGCTCGGAGAAATGAGAGATATTTTATCAAATCGAGAAATAACAAGTATCCGCATCGTTGTAAATCCCGAAAAAATGGTCATTAAAGAAGCTCAGCGAAGCTTTACTTATTTAAATTTATACGATTATAACGTAGATGCCATTATGATTAACCGCGTCATTCCTAACACTGTCACTGATCCTTATTTTCAAGCATGGAAAGATACTCAAAAAAAATATAAAACATTAATTCAAGATAGTTTTCAGCCGCTTCCTATTTACGAAGCTCCTATGTTTGAACAAGAAGTTGTCGGTTTGTCCATGTTAGAGCGTGTAGGAGACACTTTATTTAAATCAGATTCTTCTCCTACCGAAGTGAAATTTAACGGGCGCACTCAATATGTAAAAAAAGATGGTGATGAGTATATTTTCGTTCTCTCCATTCCCTTCTCAAACAAAAGTGAACTTTCATTAAATCAAAAAGGTGATGAACTTATCATTCGTTCAGGTTCTGTGAAACGGAACATCACATTACCAAAAACGTTAACACACCTTTCTATTCAAGGAGCTAAGTTCGAAGAAGATGTACTAAATATTCGGTTTGGAGGTGTAGTACATGCATGAGGAACTACTAAGAAAGGTAATTCGTACAAAAATAAAAGTCGGTATGAATATATTAGAAGAGTTACCTACCCCAATCCAACAATCAGCTAAGCAAATACTAAATATTTTGCAAGAGGAGCTAGCTACTTATCCGAAAGAACAAGAGCATCACGAAGATAATTTAAAAAGTATCATAATTGAATGAACATCTCTGGATAGAGAGCCTTTCTAGGCTTTCTATCTCCATATTGGAGTGATGTAAGTTGTTGAAAAAACATTCCACTATTATGCTTTGGATTATTCCCTTTTTATTTTTCATTCATAACCTTGAAGAATCTTTCCAGATGCCACGATATCTTGCTAATCAATTTTCGATTACTTTTATAACTAGTCAACAATTTTTCATTGCAATTTCTGTATTAACTCTCTTTGTTTTACTTATCGTCTTTCTATATCAACTGAACTTCTTGTCTTCTATATACTGGATTATTTTTATACAAGGGGCTATCTTCTTCAACTCTGTTCAACATATTATTTTGTTTTTTATTTATCGTTCCTATAATCCTGGCGTAATATCAGCTGTTTTCATTGCTATTTTTTCTATTTTCTTTTTTTTATCCCAAAAATACTTAATTCATAACAAGCAATTCGTAATTACACTTATTTTCAGCTTATTTTCTTACCCCATTATAATTTGGATTATCTTACTACTCGCTAGCTACTTTTAGTAATAAAAAAAGACCAGGAAAACTCCTGGTCCATTACTCTACTTAACAAACATTGGATTCTACGTTATACAGAATTGGAAGGTACAGA
The DNA here is from genome assembly GCF_040459695.1 of Bacillus cereus group sp. RP37. NCBI lineage: Bacteria > Bacillati > Bacillota > Bacilli > Caryophanales > Bacillaceae > Bacillus > Bacillus cereus group sp. RP37. Next base: position 5,044,390 of record NZ_JARVHP010000001.1, read on the forward strand.
ATTAGGGTTTTGTTTGTTAAGTAGATTATATGTTGAACGAGCTAACAGCGGAGGGGTTCCTACTGTTAATCGTTAAACCCACTAATTATTTTACGATTTTTTCAAGCTCATCAAGTGAAAGATCTACTGAAATGGAACCATCATTTGTTTCTTTCTTAATTGCATCTGTTACTTCTTTTGAATGATATAGTTCAATTACTTTTTTCAGTGTTGGATCATCTTTATCTTTTGTACGAGCTGCAAAAATGTTAATATATGGCTTCGCATTTTCATTCTTTGGATCTTCTAAGAAAATTGGATCCTTCGCTGGATCTAATCCAGCTTGACCAGCAACACCGTTATTAATAACTGAAGCTGCTACATCTTTTAATACACGAGGTGTTTGCTGTGCGATAACCGGTGTAATTTTTAACTTCTTCGGATTTTCAGCAATGCCGCTTGGGTCTCCAAATAAGCCAAAGCCTTTCTTAAGCTTTAATAATCCAGCTGCATCAAGAAGTTTTAATGCACGAGCTTGGTTCGTTGGATCATTTGGAATCGCAATTTCTGAACCATCTGGAATTTCATTTGCCTTCTTATATTTTTCAGAGTATAAGCCCATTGGTGCAATTTGCGTTGTACCAACAGCTGTAATATCTAACTTATGCTCTTTTTTAAATTGCTCTAAGAAAGCAACGTGCTGGAATGAGTTTAGTTCAATATCTCCATCAGCTAACGCTTTATTTGGCGTTGTGTAATCAGAGAACTCAACCAGTTTAACTTTAATTCCTTCTTTTTCAGCTTTTTCCTTTACAATTTCCCAAGCGTTTCCATCCGTTCCAGTTACACCAATGCGAACTGTTTTCTCTTTTGCTCCTGCCCCCGTGTCCCCACTTGAGCAGCCGCTTAACGCTGAAATCCCTACGATTGCTGATAATGCAAATGCTAAAATTTTCTTCATTTCCTTTTCCCCTCTTCCTTTTTATGATCTGCGTAAAAAGACTTTCGCAAAGTAGTTTCCTAAGTTTTGAGCTACCTGTACGAGAATAATAAGTAAAACGACCGTTACGAACATAACTGATGTATCAAAACGTTGATAACCATATGTCATCGCTAAGTCACCAAGACCGCCACCACCGACAAGCCCAGCAACTGCAGAAAATTCAATTAAACCAACTGTCATAAATGTAACCCCTAAGATCAATGGCGCTAACGCTTCTGGCACAAGAATTTCAAAAACAATTCTAATTGGTGAAGCTCCCATTGCTTGCGCTGCTTCAATTACCCCCTTCGGAACAGAAACAAGATTTGTTTCAACCATTCTCGCAATACCAATCGAAGCGACTAACGTCATTGGGAAAATTGCTGCTGCTGTTCCAATCGTCGTTCCAATAACGCTTCTTGTTAGTGGGCTTAAAGCTACTAAGAAGATGATGAATGGAACCGGGCGAATTGTATTAATAATGATATTAAGAATAGAAAAGACCCATTTATTTTCTAAAAAGTTTCCTTTTCTCGTTACATATAATAGTAAACCTAGAGGTATACCAAGGATTGTAGCAAATATAAGGGTTACAACTACCATTAAGAGGGTATCCCCCGTCGCATCTACTATGCGTGGCCAAAATATACTCCAATCAACTCGCATGAGCTTCTACCTCCTTCAGCTGCACTTGCAGTCTTAGATGTTGTAATGCTTTTTGAATTTCTTTCTGCTCACCTTGCAGTTCCACAAGTAGATTTCCAAATAGCACATTTTGAAGTTCAATAATATTTCCGTACAGTACGTTTACATCGACGTTATAGTTTTTCGCGATATATGATAGTACTGGCTGCCCTGTCTCTTCACCAGTAAATGTTAAGCGATAAATCTGTCCACCATTTTGAATTTTCCCTAGAACACTTTCCGGTAAATGATCATTAATAATAGAGCGTACAAAGTTTTGAGTTGTCTTTGTTTTTGGTTGTGTGAAAACGTCAAACAGTTTTCCTTCTTCAATAACCTTTCCCTTCTCCATTACAGCTACACGGTGACAAATTTCTTTCACAACATGCATTTCATGTGTAATAAGAAGAATTGTTACATTGTATTCTCGATTTACTTTCTTTAATAAGTTCAAAATTTCTGTCGTTGTTTCTGGATCTAAAGCTGATGTTGCCTCATCACATATAAGAATGTCTGGCGATGTTGCAAGTGCTCTTGCAATACCAACACGCTGCTTTTGTCCGCCTGATAGTTGCTCTGGATAATAGTTTGCTTTATCTTCTAATCCTACAAACTTCAGCAGTTCATTTACTCTTTCTTTTATCTCATGATTTGGTACTTTCGCTAATTTTAATGGATAAGCAATATTCCCAAACACTGTTCTTGAATTAAATAAATTAAAACTTTGAAAAATCATCCCGATTCTTTGTCTTAGCTTCCGTAATTCTTTCGTCGATAAGGATGTAATATCTTTATCATCTATTGAAATCGTTCCTGCCGTTGGTCTCTCTAACATATTTACTAAGCGTAATAACGTACTCTTTCCAGCGCCACTAAAACCGATAATGCCGAAAATTTCGCCCTTCTCAACTGATAACGTTACATCCTCCACCGCATGAACAGATTGCCCACCTGATTCATATACTTTACTTACATTGTTAAAAAAAATCATTTTTTCCCCTCCTATATGCTGTAAAAACTTGAAGTAGAGCTTTCGAGGTAAAATAAAAAGTGCTCTCCTTCTTATCAACCATAAAGATAAGAAGGAGAGCACTTATATGTACTCGTTCACATCTTCTCATCTTCCAAGCCTTTTATAAGGCTTGCTGGAGTTAGCACGGTATTAAAAAACCCGTTGCTGAGGTATCGTAGGGCCAGTCCCTCCACCTCTCTGGATAAGAATGTATCGATTTAATTGTCGTTTAATTAATTCTCATTATAGAACTCAGAATAATAAGAGTCAATACATTTTTTTAGAAAAATATTAATTATTCCTCTATTGAAATTTTCAAATAAAAAATCACAATACAAATAGTAATTTTTAAAGTTATGTAAAATTCTCCTCCTTCATATTTTTTAAAAGGAGAATCCTCTCTATACATTGAATACCATTATTTGAATATGAAATCGGAGGAAGATAAATATATGAAAACAGCTCTTTTACTCGTTGATATTCAAAATGATTATTTTCCGAATGGAAAGATGGAATTGCGTAATCCAGTAGAAGCAAGCGAATATGCTAGCCAGCTGCTACAATTCTTTAGAACGAAAAACGAACCTATTTTTCATATCCAACATGTAGCAATAAAAGATGACGCTACTTTTTTCCTACCAAATACAGAGGGTGTACATATTCATGAAAGCGTACGCCCACTTAGAGAAGAAACCGTTATACTCAAACATTATCCAAATAGTTTTCGCGAAACCGATCTTCTAGAACAATTACAACGTTTAGACATTGAGCACGTCGTCATATGCGGGATGATGACTCATATGTGTATTGATGCTACTGTAAGGGCTGCTTTTGATTTCGGCTTTCCATGTACCGTTATACATGATGCTTGTGCTACAAAAGATCTTTCCTTTAAGAGTGCTACTATACCAGCCGTTTATATTCATAACACAATTTTAGCTAGTTTAAATGGAGTATATGCAAATGTAATGAGTACAGAGGAGTTTTTGGCTACAAAAAAACACTCCCTTCAGTGAGCAAAACCGAAAAGAGTGTTTCTTGTCAAACCATAGATTTTCTTTCAAATTGTATTATACAGGAAATCCTTAAAATGAATACTAAAAAATGTGACTAATAAGTCAACTTTTCTCGTTGATTTGTTTCTATTTACATGTTTATCCTGATATTAATAGGGTTTAGCTAGTTCTAACCACCGGATAGTAATATATGGAAATCACTTTCGATTCAAATGAATTAAATTCCCCTATTATAGGGTAAGTTAAAGCATACATTGTCCAAAACGTTAAATATATAACCATAAATGGCCATTGAAAAATAAAGCCTATATTTTCAATGGCCATTTACTTTTCAATATAAGCTCTATTATTCGTTGGTTTTGTTGTATCTTTAAAATAACGTTTAATCAAAAACAGAGTTATGTGTAGCAATGGAATAAAAACTACTAATTTATATATATTTGAACGATGAATAACTTACCTATTTTCTTGTGTTTGTTTACACCATATACAAAAAATCAGGGAAAACGTAATCAAAAACGTAACATATTATTTATCTGTTTATTTTTGCTTTTTTTTCAAATACTCTGCACGCAATTTTTCAATTTGCTGCTTTTTATCAAATTTGGCAGGCGTCTGTTTTTCATGAAACTTTGCCACAGCTACCTGACTTTTGTAATCCAATTGATATTTTCCCACTTTGTTCACCTACTTTTCTTGTCTTTAAAGAGAATCTATTCAACAAATATAATATACCTTATTTTACTGAAGTAAACCTTATTTATTAGTTTTTCTACTTATATCTATCTTAATCCGAATTTGATTTTATTCAACTAATCTGCCCCGTTAGTTTAAGTAGGAAACTTCACAATCTCAATAGAGTAAAGCCTATTGGTATTAAAATTTTTTGGACAATCTATGGTTGGTTTTTAGTTCTTTAGAGAATTTATTGTTTATTAATTTTATTTTAGCTTAGTGGAAAATGAAAAAGCGTACATAAAATAGACAATATATATAATTAATTTGTAGACCAATTCATGCTTTAAACCACATATAGAAATTTTTTCAAAAAAAGAGATCTTCGCAGACTGCGAAGATCTCTTCTACTATTTCTTATAAAGTTTCAGAAGTAGTTTTTGCTTGCATATGAAGCGCTAAGTAATCAGGGCCACCAGCTTTAGAGTCTGTACCAGACATGTTAAAGCCACCGAATGGTTGGTAACCTACGATTGCACCAGTACATCCACGGTTGAAGTATAAGTTACCCACATGGAATTCTTCACGTGCTTTTTCAATATGGTCACGGTTGTTAGTAACAACAGCACCTGTTAAACCATATTCTGTATTGTTTGCAATTGCAAGTGCATGATCAAAGTCTTTTGCTTTACAGAATGCTACTACTGGTCCAAAGATTTCTTCTTTCATTAAGCGAGCATCTTCTGCAACGTCAGCAACGATTGTTGGTTGGATGAACCAGCCTTTAGAATCGTCTCCTTCGCCACCTGTTAAGATTCTACCTTCTTCTTTACCAATTGCAACATAGCTCATTACTTTATCGAATGCAGCTTGGTCATTAACAGGACCCATGTTTGTACCTAATACAGCTGGGTTAGCTACTGTTAATTCTTTCGTTAATTCAACCGCACGATTTAATACGTGATCGTATACATCTTCATGGATTACTGCACGAGAACATGCAGAACATTTTTGTCCTGAGAATCCGAATGCTGATGCAACGATAGATTTAGCTGCTAATTCAAGATCTGCTTCTTTATCAACAACGATTGTATCTTTACCACCCATTTCAGCGATAACGCGTTTTAACCAAATTTGTCCTGGGTTTACTTTCGCTGCACGCTCATAAATACGGATACCTACATCACGAGATCCAGTGAAGCTCACGAAACGTGTACGAGGGTGATCTACTAAGTAGTCACCAACTTCAGAACCATTACCTGGAACGAAGTTTACTACGCCAGCTGGTAAGCCAGCTTCTTCTAATACTTCCATGAATTTCGCTGCTACTACAGGAGTTGTACTAGCTGGTTTTAGTAATACTGTGTTACCAGAAACTAAAGCAGCTGTTGTCATACCTGCCATAATTGCGAATGGGAAGTTCCAAGGAGAAATGATAACACCTACTCCTAGTGGAATGTAAGAGAAACGATTATATTCAATTGGACGGCTTTCTACTGGAATTCCGTCTTTTAATTTTAACATTTGACGACCATAATATTCCATAAAGTCGATTGCTTCTGCTGTATCAGCATCTGCCTCATTCCATGGTTTACCTGCTTCTTTTACAAGAATAGCAGAGAATTCATGTTTTCTGCGACGAACGATTGCTGCAGCACGGAATAAAATGTCTGCACGCATTTCTGGTTTTGACTTTCTCCAAGTTTGGAATGTTTCATCCGCTACTTGCATTGCTTTTTCAGCTAACTCACGGCTTGCTTTTGAAACGCGACCAACAAGTTCCTCTTTATTTGCAGGGTTTACAGAAACAATTTTGTCTTCTGTAGTGATCTTTTCTCCCCCAATAATTAATGGATAGTCTTGTCCAAGATAAGATTCTACTTTCTTTAAACCTTCTTCAAACGCTAATTTGTTAGCCTCTACTGAAAAATCTGTAAATGGCTCATGTTTGTATGCTACTACCATTCTTTTTAGCCTCCCCTTAGAAAAACGTTTACATTTTACAACATTATTCTACACGATAATTTAGATTTATTCAAATATTCCTAGACTTATATTTTAAAAATTAATTAATTTTTAAAATATAATAAAAAAATAGAGTTATACATACGTATAACTCTAAAAAATATGAGTATATTCCAAAATGTTTTTTCCGATTAATAAAATAGTTACTAATAAAAATAAAGTCCTTACATATCCAACACCTTTTTGAACTGCAAACTTCGATCCAAAATAAGCGCCCAAAATCATCGATAATCCCATAATAATACCGTATTCAAAATGAATTACGTCTAAAAATAAAAAAGTAATTAAAGATACGATATTACTAACAAAGTTCAAAAGTTTTCCAGATGCTGCCGCTTGAATAAAATCCAAACCAATTAATAAAAATGCAAAAATTAAAAAGGATCCTGTCCCTGGTCCAAAGAATCCATCGTAAAACCCTATCATTAAAATAACAAAGAAAAATATTAATGTTTTTCTTTTCGTCATCTTCTTATAGGTAGATACACTTCCCCAATCCTTTTTCGCAATAATATAAATGGCAATAAACACCAACATTACAAGTACTAACGGACGTAAAATATCCGGCGGAATAAACTTTACTACTAAAGCACCTGCGACTGCCCCTATAACAGTTAACGGGATTAACTTTCCTACAATTTTAAAATCGACCTTTCCCGATCGAATAAAATAAATCGCACTCGTAAACGTCCCCATCGTTGCAGCTAATTTATTCGTTGCAATTGCCGAAGCTGGTGGTAAACCAACAAACATAAGTGCTGGAAGCGAAATTAATCCTCCACCGCCAACAACTGAATCAATAAAAGCTGCTAAAAATCCGAATGCAATTAATAAAATAATGACTTGAAAACTCAATTCGTCCATGTGCTTTACCCCTTACCCCATTATTTATAACATTTTAAATTATAACAAAATTCTTCAAGAAAAAAAGCCGTTCCATAAAGGAACAGCCCTCCTATTTAATCTAAAATTTTCACAAATGGTTCATCTTGCTTCGCTTCACGTATAATAATCGCTTCTGGGCGTTCTACAGATTTAATCGTTACTTGTACTTTCATATAATTCGGGAAGTATTCCATAACAAGCCCAGCTACATATTGTGTAAAGCCAATTATTTCTGCTTTCCCATTAAACTGGACAGGAATATCAAGCTTTATTTCTCTTAATTCATCATCTCTATACATACCGGTACCGATAACAGCTGTATAGTCGCCTTGGAAATAATCGCTTAGTTTTGATTTAAAGTTCGATACTCTCGCCAGATCTTCACGTTTATTATCTGTTTTCGCTTGTTCAGATGGGAACAAATAATATTTCTCATTAATTTGTTTCCAATCCTCAACCGTTTCGCTGCCTTTTTCGACATTCGCATAAGAAACAAAGTTACCTGGTACGAGCGAAGACTTCGGAGCCTGACGATAAATTGCAAATGTTATCGGAAGGGTTTTGGTTTCAGGATCTCGTTGATGCATAACTTTCAAGATTTCTTGCGCCATTTTTTTCCCTTCAGCTAACATTTTTTCATTCGAGATTGTAGCTTCACGCGGGTAACCATGCTCTTCCTCGTAATAATGAACCGAATTCATCGCTAATCCAACTGTAATGCCGCTACGCTCATCTTTTTCGCCTTTGTTCACATAATAATCATGCTCTAAAATATTTGAAATATATATTGGATTTTTTTTATTTTTCACTTCTAGTGATTCGGATCCTGCACCTAATGCGGGATTTAACCCTATGTTCGGGAAGTTAACCGCATCTTTTTTTAATGTATCTTCTAGTTCCTTTTGTTCTGCATCTGTACGTTTTCTTTTAACAAGCATCTGTATATCCTGAGTTTTTAGGGCCTTTCCGCCTTTTAAAACATTATCTTTCGTACTAAATGATTCTTTCGCAATACGCATTAATCCTGTTTCAAATTCATCTATATCAAGACGATTACTTACTCCTTGCACAACTAAGCCACGTGCCTTTCCTCCATCAAATGGAATAGTCGTCTTATAATATTCATCCGAAATAGAGTACTTCGGAACGATTGCTTGTTCTTTTGCTTTCCCCGATTTCTCAACCACTTTGTCATCTTTATCGGCACCTGCACTACACCCACTTACTAGTAGACCAAGGCTTAATACCGCTAATGCTATTTTTTTCATGGTAAGTTTGCACCTCTTACTTATTTAGCTCTTGTAAGAACCTCTCTTCATTCCAAACCTCAACATTATGTTTCTCCGCTTGTGCTAATTTCGAACCTGCCGCTTCACCCGCAACAACTAAATCCGTACTTTTACTAACACTTCCTGTTACTTTTCCACCTAATGCCTCAATCTTTTTCTTCGCTTCACTACGTCCCATAACTTCTAATTTCCCTGTTAAAACGACAGTTTTTCCTGCGAAGTACGACTCAACATTTTGTAAATCAGCAATTTTTATGCCTTTGTATTTCATATTCACGCCATACTCTTTAAATTGTTGTAATAACTCTAATACGTCTTCATTATCAAAATACGTCACGACGGATTGAGCCATTTTTTCACCAATCTCATTAATTGCTTTTAGTTCTTCTTCCGTTGCCTTCACAAGTGCATCCATCGTTTCAAAATGCTCTGCAAATGTACGTGCTGCTTTTGCTCCGACATGGCGAATACCAAGACCGAATAATAATCGCTCTAATGAGTTTTCTTTAGAATTCTCAATCGCTTGTACTAAATTCGTTGCTGATTTTTCGCCAAATCGTTCTAGCTGTAATAATTGCTCTTTCGTCAACGAATATAAATCAGCAAATGTACGAATATAATCTGCATCAAAGAGTTGTGTAATGACACGTTCTCCAAGTCCATCAATATTCATTGCATTTCTTGAAACGAAATGGATTAACCCTTCACGAATTTGAGCCGGACAAGTCGGATTTATACATCGAAGCGCTACTTCTTCTTCTAAACGAACAAGTTCACTCTCACATGCTGGGCAATGCGTTGGCATATGATATTCTTCTTCCTCGCCAGTACGCTTATCAAAAATAACGTTCACAACTTCTGGAATAATATCTCCGGCCTTCTTCACAACAACATAGTCACCAATTCGAATGTCTTTTTCACGAATTAAATCTTCGTTATGTAAAGAAGCACGACGAACGATAGTACCAGCCACTCTCACTGCCTCTAGCTCTGCAGTCGGTGTTACAACCCCTGTGCGACCAACACTTAATTCAATGCCTGTTAATCTTGTTACAACTTCTTCAGCCGGGAATTTATAAGCAATTGCCCATCTTGGACTCTTTGCTGTAGTTCCTAAACTTTCTTGAAGGGCAACATCATCTACTTTTATAACGATTCCATCGATCTCATAATCAAGATGCGGACGTTTTTCTTGCCATTCTTCTACATAAGCTATAACTTCTTCGATTGTTTCACATGTACGACGATTTGGATTTGTTTTGAACCCAAGTTCACCTAAGAAATCAAGCGATTCACTATGTGATGGAATTGTTTTTTCTTCTACATTCGCAAGACCGTACACAAACATAGACAAGTTACGCTTCGCTGCAATTTTCGGATCAAGTTGGCGTATTGAACCTGCTGCCGCATTACGCGGATTCGCAAATACATCTTCACCATTTTGCTCTTTTTCTTCATTTAACTTAACGAATGAACGCTTCGGCATATAAGCTTCGCCTCTAGCTTCTAACGTTACTTCTTCATTTAAACGAAGCGGAATCGCTTTAATCGTTTTCAAGTTTTGAGTAATATCTTCACCCGTTACGCCATCACCACGTGTTGCCCCTTGAATAAAGCGTCCTTTTTCATAATGAAGCGAAACAGCAAGTCCGTCAATTTTTAATTCGCATATATATCTTACATTCGCATCATCAATTCCTTGACGTACTCTTCGGTCAAAATCACGTAAATCACCTTCGTTAAACGCATTTCCTAAACTTAACATTGGTGACTTATGTGTTACTTTTTCAAATATATCAAGAACAGTCCCACCAACGCGAATGGAGGGAGAGTCTTCACTCATAAATTCTGGGTTCTCTGCTTCTAATTTTATAAGCTCCTGCATATTACGGTCATACTCCGCATCAGAAACAGAAGGATTGTCTAATACGTGATACTGATAGTTAAATGTATTTAACAAATCACGCAGTTCTTCTATACGTTTTTTTGCTATCTCTTTTGACATATCCTCATTCCTTTCCTATTGTTTCGTCACAGGTGCAAATTTTGCTAATAAGCGTTTAACACCAATTGGGCTTGGGAACGCAATATCTAACTCTTTTGCATCACCTTCACCTTTTACACTTACAACTGTACCGACTCCCCATTTTTGGTGGGAAGCTTTATCGCCTACTGCCCAGCCGATTTGTTCGCCGCCTGTCGTCTTAGCTGCAGGACGCGCGAAAGCTGAACGAGAGCGTGTTGTCGTTGTCGTTGTCGTTCTACTGCTACTGGCCGTTCTTCCTTTTGCACCAAACGAAGTTTCACGTTTCGGCGCTGTTTCATTTAACGATTCCACTAGCTCTGCCGGGATTTCTGTAATAAATCGAGATGCGGCGTTCATGCTTGTTCTACCAAATAAAGTACGCATTTGTGCATTGGATAAATATAACTCTTCTTCTGCACGAGTAATACCTACATAAGCGAGACGACGCTCTTCTTGCATTTCATCTTCTTCCATTAAAGAACGCGTATGCGGGAATATTCCTTCCTCTAAACCAACAATAAATACAACTGGGAATTCTAATCCTTTCGCTGAGTGCATCGTCATTAAAATAACTTCCTCACCAGCAGTTGGATCTTCATCTACACGATCGATATCAGCAACAAGTGCTAAGTCTGTTAAGAATGCAACAAGGCTCTTATCTTCGCTTTGAGATTCAAATGTTTGCGTAACAGATAAAAACTCATCTAAGTTCTCTAAACGACCTTCGGCTTCTAAAGTACGCTCGTTTTTCAACATATCGCGATAGCCTGTTTTTTCAATAACTTCTTCTACCAACTCTGTAACAGATAGATACTCTTGCATATTTACCCAGTTGTGTAATAGACCTGCGAATTCTTTTACTGCCTTTGTTATTTTTGCACTTACACCAACATGCTCGATCTCATCGAATACAGCAGTTAATGAAATTCCATTTTGTACACCGTAATTGATAATTTTATCGATAGAAGTCGCACCAATTCCGCGCTTTGGCATGTTAATAATACGCGCGAAACTAATCTCATCATCTGGATTCCCAATTAAACGTAAATACGCCAAAATATCTTTAATCTCTTTACGATCGTAGAACTTCGTGCCGCCGACAATTTTGTAAGGAATATTAGATTTCAGGAAAATCTCCTCGACCATACGAGACTGAGCATTTGTACGATATAACACTGCAAAGTCAGTATATTTTCGTTTTCCCATTTGAATATCGTCACGAATTTTTTTCGCAACAAAATATGCTTCGTCTTTTTCCGTTGCAGCACGATAATACGAGATTTTGCTTCCAACTTGATTATCTGTCCATAATTTCTTCGGTTTACGATTCGTATTTTTCTCGATAACAGCATTCGCTGCATTTAAAATATTTTGTGACGAACGATAGTTTTGTTCTAACAGAATAACTTGCGCATTCTCATAGTCTTTTTCGAATGACAAAATGTTAGAAATGTCCGCACCACGCCAGCGATAAATAGACTGATCTGAGTCACCTACAACGCATAAATTTTTAAAACGTGCTGCTAAATGTTTAACAAGAAGGTACTGCGCTTTGTTCGTATCTTGATACTCATCCACGTGAATATATTGGAACTTACGCTGATAAAACTCTAGTACTTCTGGAACACGTTCAAATAGCTGAATTGTTGTCATAATTAAATCATCAAAGTCTAATGAATTATTTTTCAGAAGACGTTTTTGATATTCTGTATACACGTCGCTCGTTAATTTTTCATATGGATCAGCGATTGTAATTTTTTTTGCATATTTATCTGCAGATAACAATTCATTTTTCGCATTACTAATACCAGCTAAAATAGAGCGCGGCTCAAATTTTTTCGGATCAATATTGCGCTCTTTCATAATTTTTTTGACTACAGTTAACTGATCGCCTGAATCTAAGATTGTAAAGTTACGATTAATACCAATACGATCGATATCACGTCGTAAAATACGTACACACATAGAGTGGAACGTCGAAATCCAAATATCTTCTGCTTCTGGTCCAACAAGTGTATCAATACGCTCGCGCATTTCACGAGCTGCTTTATTTGTAAAGGTAATGGCTAGTACATTCCATGGTGCTACACCTTTTTCACCAAGTAAATACGCAATACGATGTGTTAACACACGTGTTTTACCACTACCTGCGCCTGCCATTAATAGAAGTGGTCCGTTCGTTGTTTGTACTGCTTTTTGTTGCTGCGGATTTAAACCATTTAATAACTTATCTGTCTTACTCATATACGCCTGCACCTACTCTCCTTTTACTGCTTTAACTGTTTTTAACGCGGATTTTATATCATCATAAATAATATTTCCAACCACTACCGTATCAGCGTACTGTGCCATTTCTTTCGCTTGTTCTGCATTAGAAATACCGCCGCCATAATACAACTTCGCTTGTTTTAATTCTGCTTTTACATTTTTAACAAGTTCAACGTCTCCATACGTACCGCTATATTCTAAATAAAATATCGGTAAACGTAATAGCTTGTCTGCTAAACGCGCGTATGCAATCACATCATCTTCTCTTACATCACATTTCGCATCTGTAAGCTGGGCTACTTTCGCTTCCGGATTTAAAACACAATACCCTTCCATGAAAATTTCGTCCCAGTCCATAATATCCCCAAATTCTTTCAAAGCCTCATGATGAACGCCTGTTACCCATTCTACCTTTCGGCTATTTAAAACGCTTGGGATATAATAATAATCAAATCCTGGTGTAATTGCTTCCACATCAGAAACCTCTAATACACAAGGAACTGCATATCTACGAATGCTAACTAGCATGTGTAGTACATTATCAATTGTCACTCCATCACTTCCGCCTACAATAACAGCATCCGTTCCAGACTCACAAATCATTTCTAAATGTTCATCGCTTAACTCCTTATTTGGATCAAGCTTAAATACATGTTTCCACCCGGAAATATCGTACATGAAAACACCCTTTCTTTTCTCGAGTTATATATATTTCTGTTCAAAATAACAGTTTATTTTCATCATTATTGTTTTAACTTCATCTTAAATATTTGTTTAAAACGGAGAATTAAGTTTGGAATTACCTCTTCCATATTTTTTAAACGAGAGGATTTAATTTTGAAGTTCCTTTTATGCATTCTTTCATTATAACAAAAAAAGCTACTTACACACACGCACATTCCAACATCTTTTTCCACGTCAAATGTTGGATTACATATCCCAAAAATCAAATGGGATACTAATAAAAGAAATAGTATTATCTATTTCAACTTTCATAAAAAGGAGTGTTTTTCTAATGAAGCAAAATATCGGTACAATAAATGCCCTAATTCGAATTACACTCGGACTTGTTCTCTTCGGTTGTAGTGCAACTAAACTCGTACGCAAACCTTGGTGCACTTGGTCTAACATTTTGCTATGGATTGGTGCAATGAAAGTTGCAGAGGGAATTGTTCGTTTCTGCCCTGTTGTTGAAATGTGGAAATTCGGAAAATACATGAATATGGGGGCATTTAAAATGCCTAGCATGAATTTTACTGAAAAGGAACATACTAAAGAAGAAGTGAATCAAACTTCCAATGATGACAAATCAAAGTCAAATGGAAATTATGACGCTTCTGACAAAGAGATTGAGTCAGCGATTGAAGATATAATCCTGGCAAAACCGCTTTGAATCATTTGTCACGATGCAAGATGCTCTCAAAGAGACTTAGCTGCTGCAGTGGGCGGTTAAGTCTTCTTTATTTTACCACAAAACAGAACGTACATTCTTGTTTTGAATCTTAAAATGTACATAAGAGATACCAAATCAATAAAATTCAGAAAATTAGGTGTAAACCCCTTGCTTAAAATGATATAAAAGTGATATCATTTTTATATCAGGAGGCGATCATATGAAAGAAAAACAAGTTTTTTATGTTAATGGTTTTCTTGGTGTTATCGGGATTTTAATTTTAGCTGCTATCGGCGTATTTTTCCTTGTACAAGAAATTTTCATAGGAGCAGCATTAACTATTATTTTAGCTGCAGTTCTTGCTACAGGTATTGGTATTGTTCAACCAAACCAAGCAAAAGTCATTACGTTTTTCGGTAATTATTTAGGAACAATTCGTCAAAACGGTTTATTTTTAACAATTCCATTCGCATTCCGTCAAACTGTATCGTTACGTGTTGAAAACTTTAATAGTAAGAAATTAAAAGTAAACGATGTTGAGGGAAATCCAATTGAAATTGCGGCCGTTATCGTATATAAAGTTGTTGATTCTGCAAAAGCAATGTTCGGTGTTGAACATTACGATCGATTTGTAGAAATTCAAAGTGAAACGGCAATCCGCCACGTCGCAACAAAATATCCTTATGATAATTTCCAAGATGAAACTTGTATCACGTTACGGGGAAATACTGAAGAAATCTCTGAAGAATTAAAGCGTGAATTAGAAGCACGCCTTGAAATCGCTGGCGTAGAAGTATTAGAAACTCGTTTAACACATTTAGCTTACGCAACAGAAATTGCCCATGCAATGCTACAACGTCAACAAGCGAAAGCAGTATTAGCTGCTAGAAAAGAGATTGTTGAAGGTGCTGTGAAGATGGCGAAAGATTCAATCCATATGTTAGATGAAGAAGGCGTACTCGAATTAGATGACGAGCGTAAAGCAAATATGGTGAACAATTTATTAGTTGCCATCGTTTCAGATAAAGGTGCGCAACCAGTTATTAATACAGGAAGCCTATATTAAAGGTTGTAAATCCTTATGGCTAAAAAGAAAAGCTTTCCATTACGTATTGATCCTGAATTACACGCAGTCATCGAAAAATGGGCGAATGATGAGTTTCGTAGCGTCAATGCACACATCGAGTATTTACTTCGAGAAATGGCAAAGCAAAAAGGAAAATTGAAAAAAGATAAAGATGCATAAAAAATCCTGCTGAGAAATCAGCGGGATTTTTTTAATACTATATTACTAAATATTTTTCAATGATGATGTTTTCTTTTTAAATATATTGTAAAATACAAATATAATGTTATATATGGAGGTGGTTAGCTTTGCATATCAAACACTACTATAAAAAAACTAGTTTATTCTTTATCACACTACTCTCATTCAATCTTGTCGCTTGCTCAAATAAACGACCAACGATTGATACATCCAATAAAGAATATAGTTTTGAAACCGCCGAAAAATATGGTGATGTCATTCAAAAGAATGATACAGTTTACAATATCGAAAAATTAGATACCTTCATTAAAAAATATAATGCAAATAAGAGTCACTCCATTCGAATCACTCAATTTAACGAAAAAGATGAGCCTCTCATCATAGATTTAACAGTAAAAAAAGGAAGAGAAACGACATCTTTGTATTATGATGTTGATTACTCAAAAACAAGCGGTCGAAATACAGAAGACAGGGAAATTCAATATTCCAATAACTCTTGCCAAAAAATTTCTAAAAAAGTTTCATCAACAGCAATAACTTATCAATTACACTGCCCTGACATTATCGACCTTATAAAACTACCTAAATAAAATAATATAAAAAAGTGGAGAATGGACTACACCATTCCCCACCTTTCTTATCTTCATAATATTAGCTTCTCGTCATCTCATGTCCAATTGCACGATATCCTATATCACTTCGATAAAATAGACCATCACTCTCAATTTTACCGATTTCTTTATATACTTTATCTTTCGCTTCTTGTAAACTATTCGCCTTACAAGCAACAAATAATACACGGCCACCGTTTGTTACAAAGTCCCCATGTTTCATTACTGTACCCGCATGGAAAACAATCACATCTTGCAATGCATCTAATCCGCTAATAATATCACCTTTTTTATATGCTTCTGGGTATCCTTTCGAAGCAAGTACAACACCAATAACTGCTTCTTCTGACCATTGTAACGTTAGTTCACTCTCATCTAATACAGCGTTACATACATCAACTAAATCATTTTCTAAGCGAGGTAATACAACTTCCGTTTCAGGATCACCAAAGCGAGCATTAAACTCAATTACCTTTGGACCATCATTTGTTAAAATAAGTCCCGCGTATAAAATACCTGTAAACGAACGGTTTTCTGCAATCATCGCCTTAGCAGTGGGGTGTAATACAGTTTTTATCGCCTCTTGAACTGCTGATTCTGGAATTTGTGGTACTGGAGAATATGCACCCATTCCACCTGTATTTGGACCTTTATCACCATCAAAAGCTCGTTTATGATCTTGAGCAATTACCATCGGATGCACAGTTGTTCCATTCACAAATGCCATTAATGAAAATTCTTGTCCATCTAAAAACTCTTCAATAACGACCTTCTTACTTGCTTCGCCGAACTTTACATCTTGTAGCATCTCTTTCGCAGCTTGTAATGCCTCTTCAAGTGTCATTGCTACCGTTACACCTTTACCAGCCGCTAAGCCGTCTGCCTTAATAACAATTGGTGCACCAACTTTTTGAATGTACTGTACTGCTTCTTCATAGTCTGTAAAAGTTTCGTACGCCGCAGTTGGAATACTATATTTTTTCATAAGCTCTTTTGTAAAAGCTTTACTACCTTCAATAACAGCAGCCGCTTTATTCGGACCAAATACGCGAAGTCCCTCTTCTTTAAAACGATCAACAATTCCATTCATAAGTGGAATTTCTGGTCCAACGAAAGTTAACTCCACATGATTCTCTTTTGCAAATAAGACTAATGCATCAAAATCATTTTCATCAATATCAACGGGTGTTGCAACATCTCGCATACCTTCATTACCTGGTGCTACATACACCTTTTTCACTTTTGCAGATTGTGCAAA
The DNA here is from genome assembly GCF_040459695.1 of Bacillus cereus group sp. RP37. Taxonomy (NCBI): domain Bacteria; kingdom Bacillati; phylum Bacillota; class Bacilli; order Caryophanales; family Bacillaceae; genus Bacillus; species Bacillus cereus group sp. RP37. The sequence continues at coordinate 5,061,760 of NZ_JARVHP010000001.1, forward strand.
CTTCCAAGCTAAAGCATGCTCACGCCCACCGCGGCCGATTACTAAAACATTCATATTTCATCCCCCAATACTTAAATAAGTACAAACTAGAAGCTATGCTCCTAGTTTGTTTTCATATCAATGTAAGTTTAAAAAGGAGGACCAAGATAACCGAGCAGGTTGAGGCGCATTTGACAGGAGGACACGGAGTGTAGCTTTCCTACATGAGTACCGCACTGGCTATGCAACGACGACATGCGAAGGTTATCTTGACCGGACTTTTTAAACAACCTCTATTAGTGTTTGAAATGACGTACGCCAGTGAACACCATAGCAATCCCATACTTATCCGCCACTTTAATAGAATCCTCATCACGGATTGATCCGCCTGGTTGAATGATTGCTGTAATTCCTGCTTTTGCTGCTTCTTCTAACGTATCTGGCATTGGGAAGAAAGCATCAGATGCAAGTGCGCTACCTTGCGCCTTTTCGCCTGCTTGTGTGATAGCAATTTTCGCCGAACCTACACGGTTCATCTGTCCTGCACCTACACCAACTGTCATGTTATCATTTGCTAAAACAATTGCATTTGATTTCACATGTTTTACAACTTTCCAAGCTAGTTTTAAATCTTTCCATTCTTGCTCTGACGGTTCACGTTTCGTCGGAATTGAAATTGTACTTTCATCTAATGATAACGTATCTTCCTCTTGAACAAGAAGTCCACCTTGTACAGAAGTTAGTTTTTTACTTGCACTTGTCGCTTTTTCAATATTTACAGTTAGTAAGCGTAAGTTCTTCTTACTTTGCAACACTTCTAAAGCTTCTTTTGAGAAAGAAGGTGCAATAATAATTTCTAAGAAAATTTCGTGTAACTTTTCTGCTGTAGCTTTATCAATTTCGCGATTCGCTGCGATAATACCTCCAAAGATTGATACTGGATCTGCTTCATAAGCGCGTGTGTATGCTTCATGAATGTCAGTACCCACTCCAACACCACATGGATTCATATGTTTTACTGCTACTACTGCTGGCTCTGTAAATTCTTTTACAATACTAAGTGCTGCATCTGCATCGTTAATATTGTTATAAGATAATTCTTTACCGTGTAATTGTTCTGCATACGCAACAGAAGAAGTTGCCGCGAATGGCGCTTTATAGAATGTTGCTTTTTGATGTGGATTTTCTCCATAGCGTAAATCTTGTTTTTTCTCAAATGTCACTGTTAATGTTTCTGGGCTTTCTTCACCCATTTGCGCTGTTAAGTAATTAGAAATTAACGCATCATATGCCGCTGTATGACGGAATACTTTCGCTGCTAATTTACGTTTTGTTTCTTCTTTTACTTCACCGTTCTCTTTCAGTTCTGCTAATACAACATCGTAATCTACTGGATCTACAATTACCGATACAAATTTATGATTTTTCGCAGCAGAGCGAATCATTGTTGGACCACCGATATCAATATTTTCAATTGCATCAGCAAATGTTACATCAGGCTTAGCGATTGTTTCTTTGAATGGGTATAAGTTAACAACAACAAAATCAATTGGCTGAATACCTAACTCATTCATTTGCGCTACATGCGTTTCATTATCGCGAACTGCTAATAGACCACCATGAATGTTTGGATGTAATGTTTTTACGCGACCATCCATAATTTCTGGGAACCCAGTTACTTCAGAAATACCAATTACTTGTAAGCCATTTTCTTCTAGTAATTTTTTCGTACCACCTGTTGAGATAACTTCGATCCCTTGTTCTAGTAAACCTTTAACAAATTCCACTACTCCTGTTTTATCTGAAACACTTACCAATGCACGCTTTTTCATTTATCCTTCACCCCTGGTTGTATGTTAGTTAACAGTTGGTTCTTTAACAGATTGAACAATTTGATTCACTGTATTTACGTATAATTTATGTTCAACTTGTTGAATTTTCTTTTGTAAGCTTTCTCTCGTATCCCCTTCAGAAACAACTACTGCTTCTTGCGCAATAATTGGCCCTGTATCCATACCTGCATCTACATAATGAATTGTTACTCCAGTTACTTTCACACCTGCTTCTAACGCTTGACCAACAGCATCTTTCCCTGGAAAACTCGGTAATAGTGATGGATGAATATTAATAATCTTCCCGCCGTAAGCTTCTAGTAAAGTCGGTCCAATTAAACGCATATATCCAGCTAAAATAACATAATCAATTTCATACTCTTCTAGCTTCTTTAATATTTCTTTTTCAAATGCTTCTTTTGACTTATATGCTTTCGCTGAAAAAGCGAAACATGGAATATGATGATAATGTGCCCGTCCAACAGCACGTGCTTCTGGTTTATCGCATACTAATAAACTAATATCTGCGTCTAATCTTTTTTCTTCTACCGCATTGATGAGAGATTGAAAGTTAGAGCCGCTTCCAGAAGCAAAAACTGCTAATCTACTCATAGTGCTGTGCCCCCATTAAAGGTAACGCCAGACCCTTGTACAGTACGTCCAATAATACGAGCTGTTTCTCCTTGCTCTTCAAGAAGACGAACGATATCTTTCGCTTCTTCTTCCTTCACTGCAACTACCATACCAATACCCATGTTAAAAATATTGAACATTTCTTTCTCTTCTAGTTTTCCAACTTCTTGAAGTAAACTGAAAATCGGTTGAATTTTCCAAGATCCTAATTCAATTTCTGCACCGATTCCTTCTGGTAACATACGTGGAATATTTTCAATGAACCCGCCACCTGTAATATGCGCCATACCGTATACTTCATGTTTCTTCAATAGTTCTAAAATAGGTTTGACATAAATTTTCGTTGGTTTTAATAATTCTTCACCAAGAGGTAGTTCTAAGCGTCCGTAAATGCGATCTAAAGATAGTTCTCCATCTTCTAGTAATACTTTTCGTACTAAAGAATAACCATTACTATGAATACCGCTAGATGCTAAGCCTATTAATACTTGACCAGCTTCAATTTTTTCACCTGTTACAATTTTCTTTTTATCAACAATTCCAACTGTAAAACCAGCTAAATCGTATTCTTCCGTAGAATACATTCCTGGCATTTCAGCTGTTTCTCCACCAATTAATGCACAACCAGCTTGGCGACAGCCCTCTGATATACCTTTGACGATGTTTTCAATTTTACTAGGTTCAGCTTTACCACAAGCAATATAATCAAGGAAGAAAAGCGGCTCTGCTCCTTGGACAACAATATCATTTACACACATTGCTACTGCATCAATACCAATTGTGTCATGTTTATCTGCCATAAAAGCGAGCATCAATTTCGTTCCCACGCCATCTGTTCCAGATACTAATACAGGTTCTTCTAATGCAAATTTTGATAGATCAAACATACCTCCAAAACCGCCTAAACCGCCTAGTACTTCTTTTCTCATTGTTGTTTGTACGTGTTTTTTCATGCGAGATACCGCTTCATATCCAGCTTCAATATCTACTCCTGCTTGCTTATATGCATTCGCCATCGTTATCTACACCTCGTCTTTTAATTTCTCCCTATCCAGGGCGGGCTGTTTTAAGAAAGAAGCTAGCTTCTACATCAAAAGAAGTAGAAGCTTTTTTCTCCTTATTTCATACTTTCTAAAAGCTCTTGCTCATAATCATAAAGAGCTGTTGGATAATCTCCATTGAAGTACGCCATACATAGACCGCCGTATTTCCCTTCATATGGACGTCCAATTGCATCTACTAATCCATCTTCACTTAAAAATGTTAATGAATCTGCACCGATTATTTCACGGATTTCTTCTACTGTATGATTTGCTGCAATTAATTCTTTTCTCGTTTGAATATCAATGCCATAGAAACATGGATACTTAAGAGGTGGTGAAGCAATTCTTACATGAACTTCTGTCGCTCCAGCCTCGCGAAGCATACGAACAATTCGTTTACTCGTCGTTCCTCTTACGATAGAATCGTCAATCATAACCACTCGTTTCCCCTCAACTACACCTCTTACTGCCGAAAGCTTCATCTTTACCCCTTGCTCTCGCAGTTCTTGAGAAGGTTGAATAAACGTACGTCCAACGTAACGATTTTTAATTAACCCTAACTCATATGGAATGCCTGTTGCCTCCGCATAACCAATTGCTGCCGAAATACTAGAGTCTGGTACACCAGTAACAACATCAGCTTCAATAGGAGCTTCTGCCGCCAAACGTTTTCCCATGTTTTTACGTGCTGCATGGACGTTAATACCTGCAATATTAGAATCCGGACGTGCAAAATAAATGTACTCCATACTACAAATTGCATGATCTACTTCATTTGTAAAACGATCTACATGAATTCCTTCATCATTAATGATAAGTAATTCACCTGGTTCTACATCACGAATATATGTTGCACCTACTACATCGAAAGCACATGTTTCTGATGCTACAACGTAAGCATCCCCCATCTTTCCAATTGAAAGAGGACGGAATCCATTCGGATCTAGCGCAACGATCATTTCATTTCCAGTTAGTAAAAGATATGCAAACGCACCTTTTACTTTATTTAGAGCCTCTTTTACACTTTCAATTAACGAATCTTTCGTACTACGTTTAATAAGATGTAAAAGTACTTCTGTATCTGAACTTGTTTGGAAAATACTTCCTTCTGCTTCTAATTCGCGGCGAAGCATTTTTGCATTAATTAAATTTCCGTTATGAGCTAGCGCCATGCTATGATCGGAGAAACGGAATAATAATGGTTGAACGTTAGCAACTTCACTTCCGCCAGCTGTCGCATATCTTACGTGTCCAATTGCTGATTTTCCGTTTAAGCCTTCTAGCTCACCTCTTGAAAATACTTCCGATATTAAACCTAACCCCTTGTGACCGACAATTTTCTCACCATTATTTACAACGATGCCTGCGCCTTCTTGTCCACGGTGCTGTAAACTATGCAATCCGTAGTACGAAACTTGTGCTGCATTTTCATGCCCCCAAATTCCGAAAACGCCACATTCTTCATTTAACCCCTTTATTTCAGCAAGCATGGGATTGCCCCTTTCCAAGCCTTTCTCATTTCATCTACATTTGCTGTAAGTAATACTTCATTTTCTTCATTATGAATTGTTACTTCATTTGTATTTGTCACTTCTCCAACTTGAATTGCTTCTACCGCTTTCTCGAATGCTTCCTTATTTTCACGTTTTACAGTTATAACGAAGCGAGATTGTGATTCAGCGAATAATGCTGCTGTTGCTTCCCCATCTAATTTCACAGTAGCACCTAAACCGTTCGCACCAATTGCACTTTCAGAAATTGCAACTGCTAAACCACCTTCAGCAACGTCATGTGCAGATTGAACAAGGCCAGCTTGAATTGCTGCTAATACTTGTTTTTGAAGTTTTAATTCTACGTCTAGATCGATACTTGGTGATTGACCGAAAATTTTGCCGTGCATCATTTTCTGTAATTCACTTCCACCAAACTCAGCTTTCGTCTCTCCAATTACATAAACTAAATCGCCAGCTTGCTTAAATTCCTGTGTTGTTACATGTTTTAAATCGTGTACAAGTCCAACCATCCCAACTGTCGGTGTTGGGTATACTGCTTCCCCACTACGTTCGTTATACATCGATACGTTTCCGCCAATAACTGGTGTTTGTAATGTGCGACAAGCTTCACTCATACCATCTACTGATTTTTCAATTTGCCAGAAGATTTCTGGTTTTTCTGGATTACCGAAGTTTAAGCAATCTGTAATTGCAAGTGGCTCTCCGCCAGAACATACGATATTACGCGCTGCCTCTGCTACTGCAATTTTACCGCCCATTTCTGGATCTAAATAAATGTAGCGAGAGTTACAATCTGTCGTCATTGCTAATCCTTTTTCTGTACCACGTACACGTACAACCGCTGCATCTGAACCTGGTGTAACAACTGTGCTTGTGCGTACTTGATAATCATATTGATCATATACCCACTCTTTACTTGCGATCGTTGGTTGTTGTAATAACGCGAATAACGTTTCTTTATAATTTTCTACTTTCGGCGTTTCCATTTTCATTTCTTGGAATTCAGCAAAGTAGGCTGCTTCTTTTGATGGCTTATGATAAATTGGTGCTTCTTCTGCAAGAGCATCTGCTGGTACTTCAGCTACCTTCTCACCTTTATGGAATAAACGAAGCATTTTGTCTTCCGTTACTTTCCCCATCGTAACTGCTGCAAGACCATACTTCTCAAATAAATCTACTATCTCTTGTTCTCTACCTTTTTTCACAACAATTAACATACGCTCTTGTGATTCAGATAGCATCATTTCATATGGTGTCATTCCTGTTTCGCGCTGTGGTACATCATCTAAGTACATTTCAATACCCATTCCTGCTTTACTTGCCATTTCTGCAGAAGATGATGTTAAACCAGCTGCACCCATATCTTGAATTCCAACAAGTGCATCCGACTGAATAAGTTCTAAGCAAGCTTCAATAAGAAGTTTCTCCATAAATGGATCTCCTACTTGAACTGCTGGACGCTTCGCTTCTGAGCTTTCAGATAGTTCTTCAGATGCGAATGTTGCACCGTGAATACCATCACGACCAGTTGACGCTCCTACGTACATTACTGTATTACCAGCACCGTGCGCTTGCCCTTTTTTAATATCTTCGTGGTTAATTAAACCTACGCACATTGCATTTACAAGTGGATTTCCTTCATAACATGGATCAAACTGTACTTCTCCACCAACAGTAGGGATACCGATGCAGTTACCGTATCCTGCGATTCCTGCTACTACTTCTTCGAATAAATATTTCACACGTGGTGATTGTAATTCACCGAAGCGAAGTGAGTTTAATAGAGCTACTGGACGTGCTCCCATAGAGAATACGTCACGGATAATACCGCCAACGCCTGTTGCTGCCCCTTGATATGGCTCAATAGCCGAAGGATGGTTATGACTTTCCATTTTAAATACAACCGCTTGATTATCACCGATATCTACAATTCCAGCGCCTTCTCCAGGTCCTTGCAGAACGCGCTCACCTGTTGTTGGGAACTTGCGAAGAACTGGTTTTGAATTTTTATAACTACAATGTTCAGACCACATTACAGAGAATAATCCTGTTTCCGTATAATTTGGCAGACGTCCTAAAATCTTTTCAACCATGGCAAACTCTTCGTCTGTTAGCCCCATTTCCGCATATATACGCTCTTCTTTAATTTGTGTTGGATTTGGTTCAAGCATTAACGACATATGTTTCCCTCCACTGTTTTAAGATAGATTGAAAGACTTTTAATCCTTCAGCACCGCCAAGTAGTTCATCTACAGCACGCTCTGGATGTGGCATCATACCAAGAACATTTCCTTTTTCGTTTACAATACCAGCAATATCTGAAACGCTTCCGTTCGGATTTTCCACATAACGGAATGCAATTTGATTATTCTCTTCTAATCTTTTAAGAGTTTCTTCATCACAATAGTAATTCCCCTCACCATGTGCGATTGGAATATTGATCACTGCACCTTTTTCATATTGTGATGTAAACATCGTTTCATTATTTTCAACACGCAACTGAACAGTGCGACACATAAATTTTAAGTTTTCGTTTCTCATTAACGCTCCTGGTAGTAATCCTGATTCAACAAGAATCTGGAATCCATTACAAACACCTAAAATCGGCTTTCCTTGCTCAGCAGCTTTTTGCACTGCTTTCATTGCGTTAGCAAAGCGAGAAATAGCACCGCAGCGTAAGTAGTCGCCGTAAGAGAATCCACCTGGTAGTAAAATTGCATCATATTCATCTAAATTCTCTGTATCGTGCCAAACGTAATCTACTTCTTCGCCAAGCTCATCTTTAATTGCATGGAACATATCAACATCACAGTTCGAACCTGGAAATACTATTACTGCAAATTTCACTGTGCGACAACCTCCTCAACCTCATAACGGAAGTCTTCCATTACAACGTTCGCTAATAGTTTTTCACACATTTCCTTTACCTTTGCGTCAAGGTCAGATACTGATTTATCAATTGTTAGTTCCATGTACTTTCCGATTCGTACATCTTGTACTTCTGTAAACGAAAGACTATGAAGTGCTCCTTTTACCGCTGTTCCTTGTGGATCTAATACGCTTTCTCTTAATGTTACATATACCTTAACTTTATACATGTGAAATTCCCCCTAAACGTTTTAAAATCTCTTCATAAGCATCTGTTAAATTTCCAAGATCGCGACGGAATACGTCTTTATCAAACTTTTCATTGCTCGTTTCATCCCATAAACGGCAAGTATCTGGTGAAATTTCATCCGCTAAAATAATTTCTCCTTCTTCCGTTACACCAAACTCTAATTTAAAATCTACTAATCTTACACGACAGCTTGCGAAATGCTCAATCAATACTTGATTGATTTGTAGAGCCATATCTCGTAATACGCTTACTTGCTCTGGCGATGCAACGTTTAATACACGAATATGATCTTCTGTTACAAGCGGATCTCCTAAATCATCATCTTTGAAGTAAAATTCTACGATTGGTTCTGCAAGTACAGTTCCCTCTTCCATTCCTAATCGTTTTGAAAGACTTCCTGCAATTACATTTCTTGTGACAACTTCTAAAGGAATAATACTCACTTTTTTAACAAGTTGCTCTATCTCAGATAACTTCTCAATAAAATGTGTTTTAATTCCTACTTCTTGTAACTTTCTGAACAATAAAGTTGTAATCTCATTGTTCAAACGACCTTTTCCTGTAATCGTCTCTTTTTTCTCCCCATTGAAAGCAGTCGCACTATCTTTGTACTCTACCCAAACCATATCTGCTGATTCTGTACGATAAATTCTTTTTGCCTTACCTTCATACAGCAATTCTAGCTTTTGCATTTCGCAAGCCCCCTGTAGTTTGAAAAATGTGAATAATATTTTTATAAAGAATGGCACAGAATGACTCTATTCTGTGCCATATGAAATTTTATGCTTCGTTTAATCCTAGGCGTTCAAAGATTGTATCAACGTGTTGCATATGATGCTCATAGTTGAAGCATTCATTAATTTCTTCTTGTGTTAACTTGCTCGTAATACGCTCATCAGCTTCTACAAGCTCTTTAAATTGTACTTGTGTTTCCCAAGCTTCCATCGCTTTAGGCTGTACGATATCATAAGCTTCTTCACGTACCATACCTTTGTCGATTAATGTAAGCATTACGCGCTGAGAATAAATTAAGCCGTATGTTCTCGTCATATTGCGTTTCATATTCTCTGGGTATACAGTTAAGTTTTTAACGATATTACCAAAGCGATTTAGCATATAATTTAACGCGATTGTAGCATCTGGTAAAATTACGCGTTCTGCCGAAGAGTGAGAAATATCACGCTCATGCCATAATGGAACATTCTCATACGCTGTCATCATATAACCGCGGATAACACGAGCTAAACCAGTCATATTTTCAGATCCAATTGGATTACGTTTATGTGGCATTGCAGAAGAACCTTTTTGGCCTTTTGCGAAAGCCTCTTCAACTTCACGTGTTTCACTCTTTTGTAAACCACGAATCTCAACCGCCATCTTTTCGATAGATGTTGCGATTAGTGCAAGTGTTGACATGTAATGAGCATGGCGATCACGTTGCAATGTTTGTGTTGAAATCGGTGCTGCTTCTAATCCTAAGTTTTCACAAACATACTTTTCTACGAATGGATCGATATTTGCGTATGTACCAACCGCACCAGATAATTTACCAACGCGAACTGTATCAGCAGCTTGCTTGAAACGCTCTACGTTACGTTTCATTTCTTCATACCAAAGACCAAGTTTTAAACCAAATGTTGTTGGTTCTGCATGAACACCGTGTGTTCTTCCCATCATGATCGTGTATTTATGCTCTTTCGCTTTGTTAGCTAAAATGCTTACAAAGTTTTCTAAGTCTTTTAATATGATTTCATTCGCTTGTTTTAAGATGTAAGATAACGCTGTATCTACTACGTCTGTAGATGTTAAACCGTAATGAACCCATTTACGTTCCTCACCTAATGTTGGTGTTTCTGATACAGCACGAGTGAATGCAACGACGTCATGACGTGTCTCTTTTTCAATTTCATAAATACGATCAATATCAAATGATGCATGCTCACGAATTTTTTTAACATCTTCTTTTGGAATATCGCCAAGCTCAGCCCATGCTTCACAAGCTAAAATCTCAACTTCTAACCACGCTTTAAATTTGTTCTCTTCCGTCCAAATTGCACCCATTTCTGGGCGTGTATAACGACTAATCATCTTTTTCCCTCCAACAGTTGTTCTTGATGGTCCCAAATATGCAAACTCTTCGCTTTTTCTAGAGCGACTTCAATATTATCATTTAAAATATTAACATGCCCCATTTTTCGCTGCGCTTTTGCTTCTTCTTTTCCATACAAGTGTAAATAGCACCCGGTTAATCTATTCACTTGTCTTAGGACCCCTTCTATATGTTCGCCTAAAATGTTTACCATGACAACTGGTTTTAACAAATTTGTTTCTCCAAGAGGTAAATTACAGATTGCTCGAATATGTTGACCGAATTGACTCGTTTCACATGCATCCTGTGTATAGTGGCCTGAATTGTGAGGTCTTGGTGCTAATTCATTAATGTAAATCTCACCATCAGCTGTAGCAAACATCTCTACCGCTAGTGTTCCCACAAGTTCTAGTTCATCCGCGAGCACTTTTGCATAAGCGATTGCTTTTTGAGAAAGTTCTTCTGTAATGCGAGCTGGAACGATAGATTCATGCAAAATGTTATTTACATGAATATTTTCCGCTACCGGAAATACTTTCGTTTCACCACTTACACTACGAATCACAATAACTGATACTTCTTTTTCAAAAGGCACCCATTTCTCTAAAATGCATTCTGCTGCATTCGCAAGCTCTCGCGCTTTATCAATGTCACCTTCACTTCTTAAAACAACTTGCCCTTTCCCATCATATCCACCTGTCGTCGTTTTTAAGACGGAAGGATATGATAACTCGGCGATTGCTTCAGTAAGCTGCTCTTGAGTTTGAACCAATCTATACGTTGCTACTGGTAATCCCGCTTTTTCAATTGCATTCTTTTCTGTAAAACGATTTTGCGTTTTACTTAACAACTGACTGCCTTGCGGTAAGTACGCATGTTTTTCAAGCCATTGTAAACATCTATAATCAATATTCTCAAATTCATATGTGACAACATCACTGATCTCTGCTAAATGCTGAATTGCTTTTAAATCGTCATATGGTGCAACAATTTCAATATCAGCAACTTGTGCACATGGTGAATTTTTTGTAGGATCTAAAACAGCAATTTTATATCCCATCTCCTTAGCTGCCAATGCCATCATTCTTCCTAACTGGCCGCCTCCAATAATGCCGATTGTTTTTCCAGGTAAAATGATTCTCGTCATACTAGCTCACTACCTTCGCGCACATCTTTTTCAATTGCTTCTCGTCTCAATTCTAAAGCATCATGTATATCATCATGGAATGATCCAAGTATTTGTGCAGCAAGTAAACCAGCATTTGTTGAACCAGCCTTACCAATTGCAACAGTTGCAACCGGAACCCCTCCTGGCATTTGGACGATGGATAATAATGAATCTAAGCCGTTTAACGCTTTTGATTGAACTGGAACTCCGATTACAGGAAGATTCGTCTTCGCTGCAACCATTCCTGGTAAATGCGCTGCTCCACCAGCTCCAGCAATAATAACTTTCAACCCACGTTCACGAGCTGTCTCTGCATATTCAAACATATAATCCGGAGTCCGATGAGCAGATACAACTTTTTTCTCATACGGTATATTTAATTCATCTAAAATGTCACAAGCATATTTCATTGTTTCCCAGTCTGACGTGCTTCCCATTATGACTCCAACTAGTGATTTCATATTAGAATCCCCCCGATTCAAATAAAAAAAGCCTGAAATAGAACAGTTTCTCTTTTACTATGAGAGAAAGCGCTCTACTCAGGCATACGTATCCCTTGTGAATAGAAAAATACCGAGTGACTTTCCCTCATAGTCTAACGAATAACGGTCGTTAGGTAGAGACTTGCAGGCCATATCCCCGCGATTATATGAGGTCTTATATATTATTGTTTCTATGGCTATATTAACAATATTTCATAAACAATGTCAATAAATAATCGAATGTTTTTTTATTAGTTGCTGATAACGTTCGTGTTTTAGTTATATTCAAAAGAAGAATTGCAACTATATGCAAGAAGGAAGGGGAATTAGAATATATATTTCTAGAGATCTATTTTACATATAACTGTTTACATAGTACTTCAGTATGTTTTGATCAAAGTATATAGAACTTATTATTGTAGCGATTTAATTTCTAAGGGGGGAATAATCGTGAAAAAAATAACTATGCTATTATCCTATTTATTTTTCTCTATTGCAGTAATTGCTGTAATGATTGAATACTTATTTATATCATCCCATTTTTTCTACTCTCATTATTTTAAATATATACTTGCGCTAGAAATAATGTGTCCTATCATAGGTATTATTTTAGGAGTACTCGGAAAATCTGGAAAACCAAAAATCATTGCTATTACTTTGAATAGCCTTATTTTCATTCTTTTTTCTTCTTTAGCGTTATTAAATGTATGGATTATGACATTTGGTAAATAAAAATAAACACAAAAAAACCTAAGTCGAATCGACTTAGGTTTTTGCTTGGCGACGTCCTACTCTCACAGGGACAAGGTCCCAACTACCATCGGCGCTAGAGAGCTTAACTTCCGTGTTCGGTATGGGAACGGGTGTGACCTCTCTGCCATCATCACCAAACTATGAAGGCATATTCCTTCAAAACTAGATAACATTTGCTTCATATTATATGGTTAAGTCCTCGATCTATTAGTATTCGTCAGCTCCACATGTCACCATGCTTCCACCTCGAACCTATCAACCTGATCATCTTTCAGGGATCTTACTAGCTTACGCTATGGGAAATCTCATCTTGAGGGGGGCTTCATGCTTAGATGCTTTCAGCACTTATCCCTTCCGCACATAGCTACCCAGCTATGCCCTTGGCAGAACAACTGGTACACCAGCGGTGCGTCCATCCCGGTCCTCTCGTACTAAGGACAGCTCCTCTCAAATTTCCTACGCCCACGACGGATAGGGACCGAACTGTCTCACGACGTTCTGAACCCAGCTCGCGTACCGCTTTAATGGGCGAACAGCCCAACCCTTGGGACCGACTACAGCCCCAGGATGCGATGAGCCGACATCGAGGTGCCAAACCTCCCCGTCGATGTGGACTCTTGGGGGAGATAA
>NZ_JARVHP010000001.1:5080000-5082500 GCF_040459695.1 Bacillus cereus group sp. RP37
TCGACATTACTAGATGGAATTGTAATAAGAAGTACTCCGATAGCCCCCAATATAATACCGATCCAATAATTAAGTTGAATTTCCTCTTTCAAAAAGAACGCTGAAAAAAGAATGGTAACTAACGGCAATGCAGCATCTATGATACTAACATGTAATCCACTTGTTAAAGAAATGCCGTAGGATGTGAACATAAAGTACCCGGCTACACCAGTAAAAGATAGCAAACTCATTCTTTTCCATGGAATATGTTTATGTACAATTGCTTTTTGTAGTTCGTTAAATGAGAAAAGCGTACAAATTCCCCCCGCAAAGAAAAGACGAATAAATAATAAAGTAAATGGTTGAATAGATTCTAACGCCCATTTCGTTGGCGCAATTGCCGTTCCCCATAGTATAACAGCCACTAATAACATGCATATTTCCTTCACAATCCCCCACACCCATCAAAAAATATATGTTAACTACCTTAATTATAGAGTTTTTCTTATGTAAAATCCTTTAAAAACACAAAAGGTTATGTAAAAAAAGCTAGATAGCTCTTTTTCACATAACCTTTTCATATAAAATCTAAAATATTCTTAGTTATTCTACAACTCAATTAATATAAAAAGGTAATTCTTACCTTAAACTAATATTTAAACGTATTACTTTATAACCTTTTTATCACCTGATCATCCAATTTTAAAAAAAGCAGTCTCTATTTCATTCTCTTTTCTTCTTTAGCGTTATTAAATGTATGGATTATGACATTTGGTAAATAAAAATAAACACAAAAAAACCTAAGTCGAATCGACTTAGGTTTTTGCTTGGCGACGTCCTACTCTCACAGGGACAAGGTCCCAACTACCATCGGCGCTAGAGAGCTTAACTTCCGTGTTCGGTATGGGAACGGGTGTGACCTCTCTGCCATCATCACCAAACTATGAAGGCATATTCCTTCAAAACTAGATAACATTTGCTACATATTATATGGTTAAGTCCTCGATCTATTAGTATTCGTCAGCTCCACATGTCACCATGCTTCCACCTCGAACCTATCAACCTGATCATCTTTCAGGGATCTTACTAGCTTACGCTATGGGAAATCTCATCTTGAGGGGGGCTTCATGCTTAGATGCTTTCAGCACTTATCCCTTCCGCACATAGCTACCCAGCTATGCCCTTGGCAGAACAACTGGTACACCAGCGGTGCGTCCATCCCGGTCCTCTCGTACTAAGGACAGCTCCTCTCAAATTTCCTACGCCCACGACGGATAGGGACCGAACTGTCTCACGACGTTCTGAACCCAGCTCGCGTACCGCTTTAATGGGCGAACAGCCCAACCCTTGGGACCGACTACAGCCCCAGGATGCGATGAGCCGACATCGAGGTGCCAAACCTCCCCGTCGATGTGGACTCTTGGGGGAGATAAGCCTGTTATCCCCGGGGTAGCTTTTATCCGTTGAGCGATGGCCCTTCCATGCGGAACCACCGGATCACTAAGCCCGACTTTCGTCCCTGCTCGACTTGTAGGTCTCGCAGTCAAGCTCCCTTATGCCTTTGCACTCTACGAATGATTTCCAACCATTCTGAGGGAACCTTTGGGCGCCTCCGTTACACTTTAGGAGGCGACCGCCCCAGTCAAACTGCCCACCTGACACTGTCTCCCGGGTCGATAAGACCCGTAGGTTAGAATTTCAATACAGTCAGGGCGGTATCCCACCAGCGCCTCCACCGAAGCTAGCGCTCCGGTTTCAATGGCTCCCGCCTATCCTGTACAAACTGTACCAAAATTCAATATCAGGCTACAGTAAAGCTCCACGGGGTCTTTCCGTCCTGTCGCGGGTAACCTGCATCTTCACAGGTACTATAATTTCACCGAGTCTCTGGTTGAGACAGTGCCCAAATCGTTACACCTTTCGTGCGGGTCGGAACTTACCCGACAAGGAATTTCGCTACCTTAGGACCGTTATAGTTACGGCCGCCGTTTACTGGGGCTTCAGTTCAGAGCTTCGCTTACGCTAACCCCTCTCCTTAACCTTCCAGCACCGGGCAGGTGTCAGCCCCTATACTTCGCCTTACGGCTTCGCAGAGACCTGTGTTTTTGCTAAACAGTCGCTTGGGCCTATTCACTGCGGCTTTCCGTTAAGAAAGCACCCCTTCTCCCGAAGTTACGGGGTCATTTTGCCGAGTTCCTTAACCAGAGTTCTCTCGCACACCTTAGGATTCTCTCCTCGCCTACCTGTGTCGGTTTGCGGTACAGGCACCTTTTATCTCGCTAGAAGCTTTTCTTGGCAGCGGGGAATCAAAGACTTCGCTCCATAAGGAGCTTCCCCATCACAGCTCAGCCTTCACGATAAGCGGATTTGCCTACTTATCAGCCTAACTGCTTGGACGTGCACAACCAATCGCACGCTTCTTCTATCCTTCTGCGTCCCTCCATTGCTCAAACGATAAAGAGGTGGTACAGGAATATCAACCTGTTGTCCATCGCCTACGCCTGTCGGCCTCGGCTTAGGT
>NZ_JARVHP010000001.1:5085000-5092500 GCF_040459695.1 Bacillus cereus group sp. RP37
GCGCGCTTTACGCCCAATAATTCCGGATAACGCTTGCCACCTACGTATTACCGCGGCTGCTGGCACGTAGTTAGCCGTGGCTTTCTGGTTAGGTACCGTCAAGGTGCCAGCTTATTCAACTAGCACTTGTTCTTCCCTAACAACAGAGTTTTACGACCCGAAAGCCTTCATCACTCACGCGGCGTTGCTCCGTCAGACTTTCGTCCATTGCGGAAGATTCCCTACTGCTGCCTCCCGTAGGAGTCTGGGCCGTGTCTCAGTCCCAGTGTGGCCGATCACCCTCTCAGGTCGGCTACGCATCGTTGCCTTGGTGAGCCGTTACCTCACCAACTAGCTAATGCGACGCGGGTCCATCCATAAGTGACAGCCGAAGCCGCCTTTCAATTTCGAACCATGCAGTTCAAAATATTATCCGGTATTAGCCCCGGTTTCCCGGAGTTATCCCAGTCTTATGGGCAGGTTACCCACGTGTTACTCACCCGTCCGCCGCTAACTTCATAAGAGCAAGCTCTTAATCCGTTCGCTCGACTTGCATGTATTAGGCACGCCGCCAGCGTTCATCCTGAGCCAGGATCAAACTCTCCAATAAAGTTAGTTTGTCTAGCATCTAAAAATAAAAATTGACGTTTCACGTTGTTTGTTTCGTTCAGTTTTCAAAGAACTTGTCTGTCGCTCATTTGCGACTCCCTTATGTTAACATTTTCATATTTCAATGTCAACTAAGTTTTTCATTTTGTTTTTATTTCGTTTGCCGCTTTCTGCGTTGTTGCTATCGGCGACTTGTCCTATATTACACCTCTAAACTCTAATCGTCAACACCTTTTTGTAAAGATATTTAATTTAATATCTTCGTACTCTTTAGCTCCAGGTAAGAACCTATAAAGATTTCATTAAAATAGAAACCATCGTCTACTTTTCTTTACTAATCTATTCTTCTAAATACTATTCAATTTAGACACTTCTCTATTACAAAGAACTCGCTCCCCCCATCTTACCGAACTTATACGATTGACTCTTTCCAGCTAAACTAGCAACCTTATTTTAACAATTAATAGTATATAATTAGAAAGTTGCTTTATTTTTTATTACCACTCCCTATTCCCCATTGTTTATCAAATTGTACTATTAATAACATTCTATTAGAAGCAGGTGACGATATGAAAGATATACGTATTCTTATAGCAGATGACGATAAAGAAATTCGAGACTTATTAAAAAGATATTTAGAGCGAGAATTATATATGGTAGATACTGCAATTAACAGCGAAGAAGCATTGCATTTATTTAATCAAAACGACTATAACCTCGTTATATTAGATCTTATGATGCCAAAAGTAGATGGGATTGAAGTCTGTAGAAAACTTAGGGATACAACTAACATACCGATATTAATGCTAACTGCTAAAGATCACGAAGTTGATAAAGTTTTAGGTTTAAGCATTGGGGCTGATGACTATATTACGAAACCTTTCAGTATTCACGAAGTGGTTGCACGAGTAAAATCTCTTATGCGACGCTTTTTAGTTCTTGGAAGTAACACTACTGTACAAGAGAAAACAACTTTAACATTTAAGGGACTAACCATTGATTTTAAAAAATACACAAGTCCATACGAACGGACAAGAGATTGCGTTAACCGAAAAAAAACTTAAACTATTAAAGTTCTTCTCTTCCAACCCAGAGCAATTATTTACAAAAACAAAAATCTTCCGAAATGTGTGGAACGCTAATTATATAGAAGACGATAATACCGTTATGGTACATATTAGAAAACTTAACTGCAAGAGAGAACTTATTAATTAATGCAAAGATAATTGGAGTTCATAAAAGGAATGCAATTGAAGAAGCATTAGAAATTGTAGGTTTGCAGCACGAAACAAAAAAATTAGTAGGAAAATACTCTTTAGGGATGAAACAACGCTTAGGAATTGCACGTGCACTTCTTCATTATCCTGAACTACTCATATTAGATGAACCAACTAACGGTCTAGATCCCATCGGTATTAAAGAAATGCGAAAACTTATTAAATCTTTAGCTCAAGAAAGAAATATAACGATACTTATTTCTAGTCATATATTAGCCAAGGTAGAACAATTAGTCGATCGTATGAGGATTATTCATGAAGGAAGGTTACTAGAGGAAGTTTCTCTTGATACACTGCGTAAAGCAAACCGTAAATACATAGAATTCCAGGTGAATAATGACCATAAAGCTGCGATGCTATTAGAAAATCATTTTCAAATTTTTGATTATGAAGTACGTGATGAAGGGAATATTCGCGTTTACTCTCATTTCGGACAGCAAGGACGCATTAACAGAGCGTTTGTTCTTAACGATATTGAAGTATTAAAAATGGTGATGAGCGCAGACAGATTAGAAGATTATTTCACCAACCTAGTTGGAGGTGGAACGATTGGTTAATCTACTCTATACAGAACTTTTAAAACTAAAACGCTCTAATATGTTTTTGATTAGTATTATTGGGGCTGGTGTCGCACCTTTCTTAGTAGTAGTAGCGTCTTATATACACATAAAAACAAAACAGCCAACTCCGACTATTTTATTCCATCAATTATTCACTGAAGTTAACTTATATACTACCTTAATTATAGGATTCCCCTTATATGGAGTAGTGGTTGCTTATCTGTTTACCCGTGAATATACAGAAAATACACTAAAGCATTTACTAACTATCCCAGTATCTCGCATTAGCTTTATTATAAGTAAGTTCATCCTTCTATTCCTTTGGATCATGATGCTAACTTTAGTCGCTTGGGCACTAACTTTATTATTAGGGCTACTAGGTAGCTTCCCTGGATTTAGTATCACCTTACTTTTAGACTCTCTCGTGAAGTTTTTAATATGTGGTGGACTTCTTTTTCTATTATCTTCACCTATTGTACTACTAACTCTTATAATGAAAACCTATGTACCACCTATTATATTAACAATTATTATTACAATGACTAACCTTATGATCGTAAATTCAAAACACAAAGACCTATTCCCATGGACCGCCACTCTAGATATAGCAAATAACGAATTACAATCGACTTATCCACCAGAGTATTCTTATATCATCATCGCGGTAACTACCATTTTCGGATTTATTGCAACACTATTCTATTTTAAGAGAGTAGATATTCATTAATTTACAGGAGTAAAACTATGAGCGATATCATTATTGCCTTCATACTCGGTATTGTAGAGGGATTAGCTGAATTTTTACCTATCTCTTCTACTGGTCATCTTATATTAGTCGGACATTTACTAGGTTTTGAAGGAGAACGGGCAAAAACATTTGAAATTGTCATTCAGTTAGGAGCGATCTTAGCTATCGCTATCTTATATCATAAACGCCTTGTTTCTTTATGTAATATTAAGCCTCTTCTAAGAAAAGAGAAAAAATTTAACGCATTACATGTATTCCTTGGCGTATTTCCGGCAGTAATTGCTGGTTTACTACTACATGATGTTATTAAAACATACTTATTTCAGCCGTATACTGTCGTGATTGGACTTGTAGCAGGGGCAATTCTTATGATTTTTGCAGAAGTAAAAAAGAAAGAGGCAACCGCCTTTTCACTGGATGATTTAACATACCGACAAGCATTAACAATTGGATTATTTCAATGCTTAGCAGTATATCCTGGTTTCTCTAGAGCTGGCTCTACTATTTCTGGAGGTCTATTAGCGAAAGTAAATTATAAGACTGCATCTGAGTTCTCTTTTCTCATTGCTCTTCCTGTAATGGTTGGAGCTACAGGTTTAGACTTATTAAAAAGTTGGAAGTATTTAAGTGTCGATGACATTCCTATGTTTGCCGCAGGATTCATTACCTCTTTTATAGTAGCAATGCTAGCAGTAGTAACTTTTCTGAAGCTTTTAGAGAAGATAGGTTTAAAACCTTTTGCATATTATCGTATTTTATTGGCCATCTTATTTACGCTTTTCGTATTGCTATAGATTCGTATAAGTCACATATTATTAAACCGATATTCAAGTTGGAATATCGGTTTTTTATCTATTTCACCTTTAGTATTACTTGCTTCAATGTGGCATAGTGGTAATAAATCACCATTAATATATAAACTTACACGCTATACTTGAAGTCCGCACTTAATAATAGTATTTCTTCTTTAAACACATATACCGGATTAAAAATACACAACTTCATTGATCAAGTGTACCCATCACACTAGTGTAGAACAAGCGTTCCTTAATACTGTAATATATCACTTCCTCTTTGTATTTAAGTAATCATTCTATATTGTTTTTCACTTGTACTTAACTTCTCTACAATAGAGCCTAAATATAATATTTAAGGAGATTTTATCCTAATGCCTATATACAAACAACCGCAGCTATAAGAGCAAATTAAATTACTAACAAAGGCATTTAGTTTCATTTAATAGTATTAATAGTACCAACGGCGAAGTTAGTATTATAGCTGAACTATATGGAGATGAAGAAGGTAACCATCGTGGTATTATCTCTGCCTTAACCGAACTTGAAAGACTAACGGAAGAAAAACAATTACAGTATTGTTTGGCCATTAATCATGATTTCTTAACACCTCTATATGACGGAGATACTCAGCACTACAGTTATATAGAAACTGCAGACAAACCTCTTCCTTGTTTCTATACTTACGGAAGGGAAGTACATGTAGGCGATACATTGTCAGGTATTGATCCTAATTTTATTGCAGACCAAATCACCAATAGGCTACGTAACAACTATAAACTAACCGAATTTATTTATATCAAAGCGATAATAAAGGGACGTATACTATTCAAACAGCAACATGCTCCGGTCATATTTTTTGTGAATTAGAAAATAAACGGTTACCGACGACTAATGATTATAGTATTGTACCCAATAGCCAGGATGAACCTGTAGCAATTATTAGGACAATAGAAGTAACTATAACACCAATGAATGAAGTACCCGAATATTGCTGAAGGTGATTGTACTTATGATTACTGGGGAGACAGCATAATCAACTTGGCCATGCCTTTTCTGAAGATATACTACTTGTTTGTGACCATTTTAAACTTATTGATGTAAAAAAATAAATATAGCTTATCATCTATCACTCCAGAAATACGTAGATGACAAGCTATATTTTATTAAACACAAAAAAGACGAGTCATTCTGACTCGTCTTAAAGTTGCTTGGCGACGTCCTACTCTCACAGGGACAAGGTCCCAACTACCATCGGCGCTAGAGAGCTTAACTTCCGTGTTCGGTATGGGAACGGGTGTGACCTCTCTGCCATCATCACCAAACTATGAAGGCATATTCCTTCAAAACTAGATAACATTTGCTACATATTTATATGGTTAAGTCCTCGATCTATTAGTATTCGTCAGCTCCACATGTCACCATGCTTCCACCTCGAACCTATCAACCTGATCATCTTTCAGGGATCTTACTAGCTTACGCTATGGGAAATCTCATCTTGAGGGGGGCTTCATGCTTAGATGCTTTCAGCACTTATCCCTTCCGCACATAGCTACCCAGCTATGCCCTTGGCAGAACAACTGGTACACCAGCGGTGCGTCCATCCCGGTCCTCTCGTACTAAGGACAGCTCCTCTCAAATTTCCTACGCCCACGACGGATAGGGACCGAACTGTCTCACGACGTTCTGAACCCAGCTCGCGTACCGCTTTAATGGGCGAACAGCCCAACCCTTGGGACCGACTACAGCCCCAGGATGCGATGAGCCGACATCGAGGTGCCAAACCTCCCCGTCGATGTGGACTCTTGGGGGAGATAAGCCTGTTATCCCCGGGGTAGCTTTTATCCGTTGAGCGATGGCCCTTCCATGCGGAACCACCGGATCACTAAGCCCGACTTTCGTCCCTGCTCGACTTGTAGGTCTCGCAGTCAAGCTCCCTTATGCCTTTGCACTCTACGAATGATTTCCAACCATTCTGAGGGAACCTTTGGGCGCCTCCGTTACACTTTAGGAGGCGACCGCCCCAGTCAAACTGCCCACCTGACACTGTCTCCCGGGTCGATAAGACCCGTAGGTTAGAATTTCAATACAGTCAGGGCGGTATCCCACCAGCGCCTCCACCGAAGCTAGCGCTCCGGTTTCAATGGCTCCCGCCTATCCTGTACAAACTGTACCAAAATTCAATATCAGGCTACAGTAAAGCTCCACGGGGTCTTTCCGTCCTGTCGCGGGTAACCTGCATCTTCACAGGTACTATAATTTCACCGAGTCTCTGGTTGAGACAGTGCCCAAATCGTTACACCTTTCGTGCGGGTCGGAACTTACCCGACAAGGAATTTCGCTACCTTAGGACCGTTATAGTTACGGCCGCCGTTTACTGGGGCTTCAGTTCAGAGCTTCGCTTACGCTAACCCCTCTCCTTAACCTTCCAGCACCGGGCAGGTGTCAGCCCCTATACTTCGCCTTACGGCTTCGCAGAGACCTGTGTTTTTGCTAAACAGTCGCTTGGGCCTATTCACTGCGGCTTTCCGTTAAGAAAGCACCCCTTCTCCCGAAGTTACGGGGTCATTTTGCCGAGTTCCTTAACCAGAGTTCTCTCGCACACCTTAGGATTCTCTCCTCGCCTACCTGTGTCGGTTTGCGGTACAGGCACCTTTTATCTCGCTAGAAGCTTTTCTTGGCAGCGGGGAATCAAAGACTTCGCTCCATAAGGAGCTTCCCCATCACAGCTCAGCCTTCACGATAAGCGGATTTGCCTACTTATCAGCCTAACTGCTTGGACGTGCACAACCAATCGCACGCTTCTTCTATCCTTCTGCGTCCCTCCATTGCTCAAACGATAAAGAGGTGGTACAGGAATATCAACCTGTTGTCCATCGCCTACGCCTGTCGGCCTCGGCTTAGGTCCTGACTAACCCTGAGCGGACGAGCCTTCCTCAGGAAACCTTAGGCATTCGGTGGACGGGATTCTCACCCGTCTTTCGCTACTCATACCGGCATTCTCACTTCTAAGCGCTCCACCAGTCCTTCCGGTCTGACTTCACTGCACTTAGAACGCTCCCCTACCACTGATACCATTGGTATCAATTCGCAGCTTCGGTGGTGTATTTAGCCCCGGTACATTTTCGGCGCAGAGTCACTCGACTAGTGAGCTATTACGCACTCTTTAAATGGTGGCTGCTTCTAAGCCAACATCCTAGTTGTCTAAGCAACTCCACATCCTTTTCCACTTAATACACACTTTGGGACCTTAGCTGGCGATCTGGGCTGTTTCCCTCTTGACTACGGATCTTATCACTCGCAGTCTGACTCCTAAGGATAAGTCATTGGCATTCGGAGTTTGACTGAATTCGGTAATCCGATGAGGACCCCTAGTTCAATCAGTGCTCTACCTCCAAGACTCTTACACTTAAGGCTAGCCCTAAAGCTATTTCGGGGAGAACCAGCTATCTCCAGGTTCGATTGGAATTTCTCCGCTACCCACACCTCATCCCCGCACTTTTCAACGTGCGTGGGTTCGGGCCTCCATTCAG
>NZ_JARVHP010000001.1:5095000-5100000 GCF_040459695.1 Bacillus cereus group sp. RP37
TTCACGTTGTTTGTTTCGTTCAGTTTTCAAAGAACTACTTGGTCGCTCATTTGCGACTCCCTTATGTTAACATCTTCGTTAGTTAATGTCAACCAAGTTTTTTATTTCGTTTGCCGCGTTCTGCGTTATTGCATCGGCGACTTGTTCTATACTACACCTCTATATGCTAATCGTCAATACCTTTTTATAAAGTTATTCAAGTTAATATTTTTACACTCTCTAATCTAGAGAGGAGCCTCTTCGCTTTAATTTCTTCTTCTAAAATATATTCAAGTTTACTTATACCCTAGACTTAATTGGTATGGAAGTTTTCCTCTAGCGAAACTAACAACCTTATTTTAATAACTACTAATATGTAATTAAAAAGTTATTACGCTCCCTAACACCTCTTTGTTTATCAGGCACTCTATTAGAAACGATTGAAGATATACGTATTCTTATAACAGGCAACGATACAGAAATTCTTATGTACTACTCTAGTTATAGCGTTCCCCTTATATGAAGTAATGGTTACTTACCTGTTTACTCGTAAATATATAGAAACACACTAATACATTTACTAACTATCCCTGTATCACTGAAATAGCAGACTTATATCTCTTTCATCTTTAGCAGCATCCATTTCCATATGGCCTAGTCGTAATAAATTTTATATCCCCTTAACAAACATTTAAGATATACAAATAAACTATATTCGAGGCCCGAACCCATTAATAGCATTTCTTTTTTAAACACATATACTGGATTGAAAATACGTACCTGAATTGATCAAGTGTACCTAACACACCCAGAAGGAACGTTTGTTCTACTTATATTTTATTACTTTTTATCACATTTAAGGATGTTTATCCAATACCTATATTTACGTTTTACCGCTAGAAGAGCAAATCGAGTTACTAACAAAGTATGTAATTTTAATGTTTCTATTATATATCCTCCGTTTTGAAATACATATAGAATTACAAATTCATTTATTTCTAGCTATAAACCTAAGAATACATACCAATAAGAAACCAACACATATAAAACACCCACAAAAACAAATCCTACAACAAGGTATACTACAGCTGTACAATTATAACTCATAATCTTTTCAACACCTATAGGGGTCCTGTCCGCATTTAATACAAATATAAACTAAAAAAATTTCAATTAAAAAAGAGACGGAATCTCTACTCTAAGGAAAATCCGACTCTTATTTTTGGGCCACAACAAAAAAATTTAACTTACTCGCTATAACTGAACTCCCTCATACTAACCATAGCCAAAATAATTTTTACATTTAAGATTAAATATCTATTTAATCTTCCCTACCCTACTGTACTGAAGATGAATGTATCATATCTATCACTGCATGATATAAGTTTTCCGGATATTCAACTATCCGATGGCATAAATACAAGTACCACTCTTTCCCATAAGTCAAATACACCCTAGCATTATGTCCTTTGTTTTTCAAATCACTTAACATATCCGGACGAATTCCATATAGCATTTCTATTTCTACACTAGATTGACTAAAGTATTGACGTTGCTCCATTTCTTTAATAAGAATTTCATCATGTGTAGCTATAGATACAGGATGGTTATTTTCAACTAGTTGTTCTACGATCTGAAGATACTGTTGATTTAAGTCAGTTGATCTAGGTATAGCAATATCCGAAACTTCTTGATAGGCACCTTTTACAACTCGGATTTCCCCGGGATAATGTAGGAGTTCTTGAATATCCTTGTTTGGGCGATATAAATGCGCCTGAATCGTTATCCCTACATTAGGATATTGCTCAGTCGTTTTTTTATAGATGGAAAGAATGTCTGCTGCTTTAGATGATTCTTCCACACTTATCATAAGGGTAGTTCCATGTACTTTCGCCTTCTCTGCCAACTCCATTAAATGAATATAAGATATTTCTGGATCTATAGATAACCCAATATGCGATAAATCGAGTGATACTGTTTGTTTCATAGATAGAGCACCCATATCCCCAATAAGATTCCAAAACTCATCTTTTGCTTTATAACATTCCTCTATATCTAGAGTATTTTCCCCTATGTATTCTAGTGAAGTATGATAACCTTTTGTAATTAGTTCTTTTGCTATCACAATCCCCTCATGTCTCGTTTCTCCGGTGCAACGCAAGCTTTAACACTTGTTTCTAAGTTACTTTTGTCAACAGGCGACGAAGTACTAATAGAAGATCCCATCACCAATGACATTCAAACAATCTTAAAAATTCAGGAGCCTTCCTTTATCCTATACCAGTTGATGATAATGGGATGGATACATCTTTGCTGCCTGCAAATAAAAACCCAAAATTCATCTTCACTACTCCTTCTCATCAGTTTCCTTTAGGAGGAGCGTTACCGATTCAACGACGGGTTCAATTGATTAACTACTCAAGAAAAACAAATTGTTATCTCATTGAAGATGATTATGACAATGAGTTTCGATATGAAGGCTCACCTGTAAGTTCATTACAGGGATTGGATCCCGAGCGTGTTATATATAGGTTCATTTAGTAAAATTTTATCACTGGCCCTTAGGATGGGATACTTAGTTCTTCCCTCACACCTTATTGAAAAATGTCGCAGGATAAAATGGTTTTCAGATCTACATACATCTTCTTTAAATCAACTTGTCCTTACTAAATTTATTGTCGAAGATTATTTGGAACGGCATATTATGAAGATGAAAAAAATCTATAAAAATTGAAGAGACATCCTTATCCAGCAATTAAAATTAGTATTCTCAAATAAGATCAATATTTTCGGTCATTCTACAGGATTACACCTGATTGTCAAATTCAATCAATTTCAATTCACCAAAGAATTACTTGAGAAAATCCAACAACTTGGGGTTAAAGTATATCCTGTGGAAGACCACGCTATTGAAAAAGGAAAACATCATAATCGAATTATTATGGGGTATGGACATTTAACAACTGAAGAAATAAAAGAAGGTGTGCGCAGGCTACAGAGGGCAATACCTTGCATATATTCTTGTTAATAAATAGACTTTAAAACTCAAAGTTAAAGAGTCTAACAAACTTGTCCATATTTTTCTGAAGGTATGCTATTTAGATGTGAAATCATAATTAAATAAAGCTGTTTCTTGCTAGATAAAAGTGCTCATAGAGCCAACATTAATTACAAGCTTATTTTATTAAACACAAAAAAGACGAGTCATTCTGACTCGTCTTAAAGTTGCTTGGCGACGTCCTACTCTCACAGGGACAAGGTCCCAACTACCATCGGCGCTAGAGAGCTTAACTTCCGTGTTCGGTATGGGAACGGGTGTGACCTCTCTGCCATCATCACCAAACTATGAAGGCATATTCCTTCAAAACTAGATAACATTTGCTACATATTATATGGTTAAGTCCTCGATCTATTAGTATTCGTCAGCTCCACATGTCACCATGCTTCCACCTCGAACCTATCAACCTGATCATCTTTCAGGGATCTTACTAGCTTACGCTATGGGAAATCTCATCTTGAGGGGGGCTTCATGCTTAGATGCTTTCAGCACTTATCCCTTCCGCACATAGCTACCCAGCTATGCCCTTGGCAGAACAACTGGTACACCAGCGGTGCGTCCATCCCGGTCCTCTCGTACTAAGGACAGCTCCTCTCAAATTTCCTACGCCCACGACGGATAGGGACCGAACTGTCTCACGACGTTCTGAACCCAGCTCGCGTACCGCTTTAATGGGCGAACAGCCCAACCCTTGGGACCGACTACAGCCCCAGGATGCGATGAGCCGACATCGAGGTGCCAAACCTCCCCGTCGATGTGGACTCTTGGGGGAGATAAGCCTGTTATCCCCGGGGTAGCTTTTATCCGTTGAGCGATGGCCCTTCCATGCGGAACCACCGGATCACTAAGCCCGACTTTCGTCCCTGCTCGACTTGTAGGTCTCGCAGTCAAGCTCCCTTATGCCTTTGCACTCTACGAATGATTTCCAACCATTCTGAGGGAACCTTTGGGCGCCTCCGTTACACTTTAGGAGGCGACCGCCCCAGTCAAACTGCCCACCTGACACTGTCTCCCGGGTCGATAAGACCCGTAGGTTAGAATTTCAATACAGTCAGGGCGGTATCCCACCAGCGCCTCCACCGAAGCTAGCGCTCCGGTTTCAATGGCTCCCGCCTATCCTGTACAAACTGTACCAAAATTCAATATCAGGCTACAGTAAAGCTCCACGGGGTCTTTCCGTCCTGTCGCGGGTAACCTGCATCTTCACAGGTACTATAATTTCACCGAGTCTCTGGTTGAGACAGTGCCCAAATCGTTACACCTTTCGTGCGGGTCGGAACTTACCCGACAAGGAATTTCGCTACCTTAGGACCGTTATAGTTACGGCCGCCGTTTACTGGGGCTTCAGTTCAGAGCTTCGCTTACGCTAACCCCTCTCCTTAACCTTCCAGCACCGGGCAGGTGTCAGCCCCTATACTTCGCCTTACGGCTTCGCAGAGACCTGTGTTTTTGCTAAACAGTCGCTTGGGCCTATTCACTGCGGCTTTCCGTTAAGAAAGCACCCCTTCTCCCGAAGTTACGGGGTCATTTTGCCGAGTTCCTTAACCAGAGTTCTCTCGCACACCTTAGGATTCTCTCCTCGCCTACCTGTGTCGGTTTGCGGTACAGGCACCTTTTATCTCGCTAGAAGCTTTTCTTGGCAGCGGGGAATCAAAGACTTCGCTCCATAAGGAGCTTCCCCATCACAGCTCAGCCTTCACGATAAGCGGATTTGCCTACTTATCAGCCTAACTGCTTGGACGTGCACAACCAATCGCACGCTTCTTCTATCCTTCTGCGTCCCTCCATTGCTCAAACGATAAAGAGGTGGTACAGGAATATCAACCTGTTGTCCATCGCCTACGCCTGTCGGCCTCGGCTTAGGTCCTGACTAACCCTGAGCGGACGAGCCTTCCTCAGGAAACCTTAGGCATTCGGTGGACGGGATTCTCACCCGTCTTTCGCTACTCATACCGGCATTCTC
>NZ_JARVHP010000001.1:5105000-5107500 GCF_040459695.1 Bacillus cereus group sp. RP37
CGCATCCTTTTCTTCATTTGTAGCCAACACACCTCCCGATGCGTTCACTGTTTCCACTAAGTGAGGATTATCCTCTAAAAATTCTTTCTCTTGTTTTGCATTCAATGCATAATTATAAAAATAATTCCCGACTAACATATAAGTAATTGCTAGAAGGACTAAAACTACTATAGTAATTACACCTATCTTTTTCATATTATCTCCTTTTCAAAGTTAAATCTTCTTATATTCAAGTACTCAAAAAAACAACTGCACTATTTTAACACACTGGCAGATCACTTCTACAAAAAATGAAATAGAAAATCTTAAACTACACATCGAAAATGATGAAAGAAATTGAATATGAGAGGATTAGAAGAATAAGGATTACTTACAAATTATAATGGTACTTGAGGCTGATAAGTAGTTAGAAACACAAAAAAGACGAGTCATTCTGACTCGTCTTAAGCTTGCTTGGCGACGTCCTACTCTCACAGGGACAAGGTCCCAACTACCATCGGCGCTAGAGAGCTTAACTTCCGTGTTCGGTATGGGAACGGGTGTGACCTCTCTGCCATCATCACCAAACTATGAAGGCATATTCCTTCAAAACTAGATAACATTTGCTACATATTATATGGTTAAGTCCTCGATCTATTAGTATTCGTCAGCTCCACATGTCACCATGCTTCCACCTCGAACCTATCAACCTGATCATCTTTCAGGGATCTTACTAGCTTACGCTATGGGAAATCTCATCTTGAGGGGGGCTTCATGCTTAGATGCTTTCAGCACTTATCCCTTCCGCACATAGCTACCCAGCTATGCCCTTGGCAGAACAACTGGTACACCAGCGGTGCGTCCATCCCGGTCCTCTCGTACTAAGGACAGCTCCTCTCAAATTTCCTACGCCCACGACGGATAGGGACCGAACTGTCTCACGACGTTCTGAACCCAGCTCGCGTACCGCTTTAATGGGCGAACAGCCCAACCCTTGGGACCGACTACAGCCCCAGGATGCGATGAGCCGACATCGAGGTGCCAAACCTCCCCGTCGATGTGGACTCTTGGGGGAGATAAGCCTGTTATCCCCGGGGTAGCTTTTATCCGTTGAGCGATGGCCCTTCCATGCGGAACCACCGGATCACTAAGCCCGACTTTCGTCCCTGCTCGACTTGTAGGTCTCGCAGTCAAGCTCCCTTATGCCTTTGCACTCTACGAATGATTTCCAACCATTCTGAGGGAACCTTTGGGCGCCTCCGTTACACTTTAGGAGGCGACCGCCCCAGTCAAACTGCCCACCTGACACTGTCTCCCGGGTCGATAAGACCCGTAGGTTAGAATTTCAATACAGTCAGGGCGGTATCCCACCAGCGCCTCCACCGAAGCTAGCGCTCCGGTTTCAATGGCTCCCGCCTATCCTGTACAAACTGTACCAAAATTCAATATCAGGCTACAGTAAAGCTCCACGGGGTCTTTCCGTCCTGTCGCGGGTAACCTGCATCTTCACAGGTACTATAATTTCACCGAGTCTCTGGTTGAGACAGTGCCCAAATCGTTACACCTTTCGTGCGGGTCGGAACTTACCCGACAAGGAATTTCGCTACCTTAGGACCGTTATAGTTACGGCCGCCGTTTACTGGGGCTTCAGTTCAGAGCTTCGCTTACGCTAACCCCTCTCCTTAACCTTCCAGCACCGGGCAGGTGTCAGCCCCTATACTTCGCCTTACGGCTTCGCAGAGACCTGTGTTTTTGCTAAACAGTCGCTTGGGCCTATTCACTGCGGCTTTCCGTTAAGAAAGCACCCCTTCTCCCGAAGTTACGGGGTCATTTTGCCGAGTTCCTTAACCAGAGTTCTCTCGCACACCTTAGGATTCTCTCCTCGCCTACCTGTGTCGGTTTGCGGTACAGGCACCTTTTATCTCGCTAGAAGCTTTTCTTGGCAGCGGGGAATCAAAGACTTCGCTCCATAAGGAGCTTCCCCATCACAGCTCAGCCTTCACGATAAGCGGATTTGCCTACTTATCAGCCTAACTGCTTGGACGTGCACAACCAATCGCACGCTTCTTCTATCCTTCTGCGTCCCTCCATTGCTCAAACGATAAAGAGGTGGTACAGGAATATCAACCTGTTGTCCATCGCCTACGCCTGTCGGCCTCGGCTTAGGTCCTGACTAACCCTGAGCGGACGAGCCTTCCTCAGGAAACCTTAGGCATTCGGTGGACGGGATTCTCACCCGTCTTTCGCTACTCATACCGGCATTCTCACTTCTAAGCGCTCCACCAGTCCTTCCGGTCTGACTTCACTGCACTTAGAACGCTCCCCTACCACTGATACCATTGGTATCAATTCGCAGCTTCGGTGGTGTATTTAGCCCCGGTACATTTTCGGCGCAGAGTCACTCGACTAGTGAGCTATTACGCACTCTTTAAATGGTGGCTGCTTCTAAGCCAACATCCTAGTTGTCTAAGCAACTCCACATCCTTTTCCACTTAATACACACTTTGGGACCTTAGCTGGC
>NZ_JARVHP010000001.1:5112500-5130000 GCF_040459695.1 Bacillus cereus group sp. RP37
TCTTTTTCTTCCCTTACTTTCATACACATATGGATACCGTCTACTTTCGGCATCATAATATCTAATACGACTAGATGCACTTCATTTTCTTCCAGGAGACGTAACCCTTCTTCTCCGTCTCCTGCTTGCAGTACTTTATATCCTTCATTCTTTAAATAGATTGTAATAAGATTCCTAATTTCTTTTTCATCATCTACGACAAGTATTGTTTCATTTGCCACAATATCTCCCCCATTACTTTTTTAATCCCTAACTTCTATTATAGGAAAACTTCTGAAGAAAAACGCTCGGAAATCCTTAAGATTTTCTGAAGACGCAAAAAAGGTCTAGACTCCCCTTAAGTCTAGACCTTTTAAAAACCCCTTTTATTTACGAACGTAGATGAAATATAGTACGAATAAAACTCCCATAACATACATAATCGGATGAACCTCTTTACGACGACCACTCACAACCATTGTAATTGGATAGAAGATAAATCCAATCGCAATCCCAGTTGCGATACTATACGTAAGTGGCATAGAGATAATTGTAAAGAATGCTGGTACTGCAATCTCGAATTTCTTCCAATCAATTTCCCCTAAGGAAGAAACCATCAATATTCCTACAATAATTAAAGCTGGTGCCGTTACAGCTGGCGTTACAACACTTAGTAATGGCGAGAAGAATAGTGCCAGTAAGAAGAATCCTGCTGTTACAACTGCTGTAAATCCAGAACGTCCTCCCGCTGCTACTCCTGCAGACGATTCAATGTAAGACGTTGTTGTTGATGTACCCAAGATCGCACCAATTACAGTTGCAATCGCATCTGCAAATAACGCTTTTCCTGCACGTGGTAATTTATTGTTCTTCATTAATCCTGCTTGATTCGCAACCGCTACAAGCGTACCTGCTGTATCAAAGAAATCGATAAAGAAGAACGTTATAATAACAATCCCCATTTGAACTGTAAAAATATCTCCGAAGTGCGTTAACGCCACGCCGAACGTTGGTTCTAGACTCGGTATTGCTCCCACTACAGCTTTCGGAGTATCTATCAATCCTGTTGCTACTCCTAAGATTGCCGTAAGAATCATACCGTAAAACACTGCACCATTAACTTTCTTAATCATGAAGATGATTGTAGTAACAACCCCGAAGATTGCTAGTAACGTTGTGCCCTTTGTTAAATCCCCCAACCCAACAAGGACAGCATCATTTTTCACGATAATTCCAGCATTTTGGAATCCAAGGAAAGCAATGAATAATCCGATACCTGCCGCTACTGCGAACTTTAACTCTGATGGAATTGCATTAATGATTTTTTCACGAATACCTGAAGCAGTAAGAATAATAAAGATAATACCTGACATTAATGTTCCGGCAATCGCTGTTTGCCACGGAATCCCCATCGTTAACACTGCCGTATAAGCAAAGAACGCGTTAATTCCCATACCTGGTGCTAAAGCAATTGGATACTTCGCGAAAATACCCATAATTAACGAACCGATTGCTGCTGCTAATGCTGTAGCAACGAATACTGCACCTGGATCCATTCCTGTACCTGCCGGTAACCCTTTAACATTTCCAAGTGACAGCGTAGCAGGATTGACAAATAGTACATAAGCCATAGATAAAAATGTCGTTAAACCTGCTATGAACTCTGTTTTATAATTTGTGCCGAGTTCATCAAACTGAAAATAGCGTTTCATCTTACGTTTCCCCCGTTATATGATTACTCGCCGTAATCTCCCTAGCCCTCTTTTATCTATTAAAAATAAAAAAGGCTTCCATTGCATATACATGGAAGCGTTCTATGAATAAAGACAAGTTTCCCCTCATCTTTATCTAAACGCCTCGTAGTCAAGCCATTTACGGTAGCTAGGTAGAAACTTTCGGGCCATATCCCCGATATTATACGACGGCATAATATTCACTTTTCGTTTGAATTACATACTCATATTAACTCGCATAAGCGCTTTTGTCAATTTAAAAACGAACATTTTTATATTTTTTTATAATTTCGTTCGTATTAAACACATAAATAAAAAGATCCATCTACGCCTAAGCAATAGATGGATCTTTTTTACTATAATACTATTCCCACTCAATAGTTGCTGGTGGCTTACTCGTTACATCATACACGATACGGTTAACGTGTTTTACTTCGTTTACGATACGTACAGAAATTTTCTCTAATACGTCCCAAGGGATACGTGCCCAGTCAGCTGTCATACCGTCGATAGACGTTACTGCACGGATACCTACTGTGTAATCGTAAGTACGCTCGTCACCCATAACACCTACGCTGCGCATACCAGGAAGCGCAGTGAAGTATTGCCAGATTTCGCGGTCTAAGCCCGCTTTTATAATTTCTTCACGTAAAATCGCATCAGATTCACGAACGATTTCTAATTTCTCTTCTGTGATTTCACCTAATACACGAATACCAAGACCAGGGCCTGGGAATGGTTGACGCCATACGATTTCATCAGGAATTCCTAGTTCTGATCCTAATACACGTACTTCATCTTTAAATAACGTGTTTAAAGGCTCAATTAATTTGAACTGCATGTCTTCTGGAAGACCACCAACATTATGGTGAGATTTAATGGTTTGTGCAGTTGCTGTACCACTTTCAACGATGTCTGTGTAAAGTGTACCTTGTGCTAGGAAGTCCATACCTTGTAATTTAGAAGCTTCATCATCAAATACGTAAATGAATTCATTACCGATGATTTTACGTTTTTGTTCTGGATCTTCTACACCTTTTAACTTGTTCATGAAACGTTCTTGTGCATCCACTTTAATAACGTTCATGTGGAAGCCTTCGCTGAATGTTTTCATAACGCCTTCCGCTTCACCTTTACGAAGTAAACCATGGTCAACGAAAATACATGTTAATTGGTCGCCGATTGCTT
Source organism: Bacillus cereus group sp. RP37 (assembly GCF_040459695.1). NCBI lineage: Bacteria > Bacillati > Bacillota > Bacilli > Caryophanales > Bacillaceae > Bacillus > Bacillus cereus group sp. RP37. The sequence goes on from NZ_JARVHP010000001.1 coordinate 5,115,401, forward strand.
TATGAATTAATACTGCTACAACAGAAGAGTCTACACCGCCGCTAAGTGCGCATAGTACTTTTTTGTCTCCAACAGTTTCACGGATTTTTTCTAATTCTACTTCGATAAAGTTCTCCATGTTCCATCCTTCAGAACAGCCACATGCGCCGAATACGAAGTTTTTAATTAAATCGTTACCGTGCTCAGAGTGACGTACTTCTGGGTGGAATTGTACACCGTATAAGTTTTGCTCTTCATTGCTCATACCAGCAATTGGACAAGACTCACTTGTTGCATCTACTACGAATCCTTCAGGTAAACCAGTTACTAAGTCACCATGACTCATCCATACAACTTGCTCTTCTGGAAGATTCGCATATAATTTTGATTCGTTCTCTACTTTCAGAACAGCTTTTCCGTACTCACGGTGATTCGCACGCTCTACTTTACCACCAAAGTGTTGCGTCATAAGCTGCATACCGTAACAAATTCCGAAGATCGGTAATCCTAGTTCAAAGATTTTTTCATCACAATGTAATGCACCTTCACCGTATACACTATTTGGTCCACCAGAGAAGATAATCCCTTTTGGATTCATTGCTTTAATTTCTTCTGCAGTAATTGTATGTGGATGAAGTTCACTGTATACACCGAACTCACGAATTCGACGTGCTATTAACTGATTGTATTGACTCCCAAAATCTAAAACGATAATTGTATCGTGCTGCTTCTTCAAAATAATCACCCCAACGTTAGTTCTCGTATATAAATATTTTCACCAATTTGGCGAAAAGCATTACTAATATAATAAAAAAAGCCAGTCCTCCGCCTCTAGTCTCATAACAAAGAAAAGGCAGGGGTCTGGCTTTATAAAGAAAGATAGTCTCCGCTCTTTATAAATATAAGACACACTGCCTTCATAGTCAGGTCGTTTACGGTAACCCGGTAGAGACTCTCAAACCTTATCTTTGAGGATATATGAAGGATCGTTTTATATTATCTTCCTAGATTCTAACAATGAAGTATCTATATGGTCAAGAGAGAAAGCGACAAAATTCTACAGAAATTCATTTCCTTTGCTAAAAAACATAAAAAAACATCATTCCGCCCATGTCAGGCATTGCTGGTGCATTTGGTTCTGGCTTGTCGGCTACTATAGCTAAAGTTGTTAGTTTAGCTATGTATATATTTTAAGAAGCAGTACTACTTCTTAGCTTGAAAATTATATTTCAAGTGAAAAATAGTGGTTAATAGTTGTAAAGTTGTATCATCAGTTTCTTCCTATTTATGTTTACCTATCCGTATAAAAATTTTTAATACATTATGACTTATGTATGTACTGAAAACCGTAACCAGCTTCTTTAAGAATTTCATCAACCTGTTCTAGCTCTTACGCTGACATAAATACACCTCAAATAAGAGGGTTAATAGACATTATAAAAGCCTATGCAAGTTATACATAAGCTTTTTGTTATTCATAATTAGCTGTTTCTCAAACCCTAAGCCTTAAAGCAATTATTAATAAGATTAAATATAATAGTCAGGGTTTTCGTCCATTTTAATTAAAAATTCTTCTAAAGAATCCGCTATTTTCTCATCCTCAGAGTAAATAGGACATTGGCCTAATTCATTTTCCTCTTTAAATTTAATTGTTAAAAAACTAATTTCCGTAATTTCGAAAAATACCAATGATTCTTCATCATCTGTATCATCCAAGTTTGGATTATGTTCATAAATATCCTGTCTTAAACGAAAATCTGCAACTGAAATCGGGTCCATAAATCTATTGATTAAATTTCTATTGGTACTTAAAAATCCATAACCAATTTCCTCAAAGAAATGTTTTAGTTCTTTAGGGAACTGTATTTTTAACAAATCCCCTGCTTCTGCTATCTCTTCTTTTGGCAAAGGGTAAAAAATAGGGGTTTGATTAGATTTAATACTTTCGTCTGCTACAATATGTTTTTTCAAAAAGTTAAACATAGCGTTAATACCTCCGTATTAAAGAAGGACTCTTTTTCAATGCTTCCTCAAGCATTGTAATGAAATCATTATATGTTTTCATTACTGTGCCAGATGGTTTATCAAATTCTAGATAAGTACCGTCTGATAAGTTTCTGCTAAAAAACTTCTTACTAAGAGTATTTATTCACTTTTAGTATAGGTATTATATTTGGGTATAGACCAAGTTATATCTACACTATCTCCATCTTATAAGTGTCTAGTTAATGCAAACCATTATTTCAACTTCTATCAGTTATTTTAGGACTTTCTTTTACATGTCCACTTTTGAATCCCATACCTCTACAAATTCAAAACCTTTTAAATCACTTTCTAAAACTGCACTTCTCAACTCATCTGATACAAAAACAGAAGGAATATGTAATATTTCATTTAAGTAAACTTTAAATATTGTTTGGTTCTTAACCATATTAGATAAGAATGCGTATTTTTTGAAGTCTATTACTAAACCAGAGCGTAATTTCTTTAGTATAGCTTTTTCATAATCAATAGCATCTATTGCATTTAAAACGTTAATTATATAATAGACTTCGCCCGTCACATCATGAATTAGGGGAAGAAATTCTACATTATCACCCAGCATAGATTCTAAGAATTTTTTAGCTTTCTCACTAACCATTGGTGTACCAACTTCTCCCCAAAAATGAGGGGAATCACTTTGATTTCCTTCTTCTACACATTTAATACGTATTTCTCCCCATGAATCAGATGCTTTTGCTGCCGAGTCAATTTTTCCTTCAAAATATTTTTTAGAATCTCCTTCTAAATTCAATAGCTGAAAGGATTCATAGTCATCAAATGAACTCTTTAATTCCCAAATTTTCATTTTTACTCTCCTTTGCTATTTTTCTAGTATAAATAAGATTACTCTTTCTTCGATTTATTTAATTTTAATTCACCATTCAATAAACGTTCTCTTATATCATGTAAAGATTCAACAATATCTTCCTGGGTACCGCCTCGTTTCTTAATAAGACTTCATACCCTCTCTACTTCAAGTATGTACTCTGAACTATGATTGCCTATGTGTAAGACTTCAGTAACCACGTATTCATTCACTTTATAAGATAAAAATACTCCGTTAGCCGCCGAATCATGGTCTATCCTAAATTCCTTTAATATTTTTGTGCCTTTTCTGCCCTACTGTCGTTCCAAGGCGTTAGATGATGCGCTGCATCCTTAAGTTCTTCACGTAATACTTTAGATGCTGTATACGAATCGTGATAATCATTTTTTACATCTACTCTATCCAGAACTTTATCCGCATACTCTTTTATTAGTTCCTGCACATCCTTAATTCTACTTCTTCAACATTCAAAATGTCATTATCGTGACAGTAATCAATAAAACCACCTAAGAGAACCTTATAATTTTGAATATTTACCTCCGTTGTATTCCTAAACTTACGGTCTTCCAGAAATTCTTGGTATGCAAAATTTAACAACACAAAAAAGACTACCTCCTTTTACCAAGGAAGTAGCCTTCTAATTATTTATTTATACATTGCACAGCTTCACAGAGTGATGCTTATTACATCATTCCGCCCATACCGCCCATGCCCATGCCGCCCATGTCAGGCATTGCTGGTGCATTTGGTTCTGGCTTGTCAGCTACTACAGCTTCAGTTGTTAAGAACATAGCTGCAACAGATGCTGCGTTTTGAAGTGCAGAGCGAGTTACTTTAGCTGGATCTACGATACCAGTTTCAAGCATGTTAACCCACTCACCAGTAGCTGCGTTGAAACCAACGCCTACTTTTTCGCCTTTTAGACGCTCTACAACTACAGATCCTTCTAGACCAGCGTTGATTGCGATTTGACGAACTGGCTCTTCTAATGCACGAAGTACGATGTTGATACCTGTTGCTTCGTCGCCTTCAGCTACGATAGAAGCTACTTTCGTGTATACGTTCATAAGTGAAGTACCACCACCTGCAACGATACCTTCTTCTACTGCTGCACGAGTTGAGTTAAGTGCATCTTCAATGCGAAGTTTGCGCTCTTTTAACTCAGTTTCAGTTGCTGCACCTACTTTAATTACCGCTACGCCACCTGCAAGTTTTGCAAGGCGCTCTTGTAATTTTTCACGATCGAATTCAGAAGTAGTTTCTTCTAATTGCGCGCGGATTTGACCGATGCGAGCTTCGATTTGTTGTGAATTCCCAATACCTTCAACTACAGTTGTGTTTTCTTTCGTTACAACAATTTTACCAGCGCGTCCTAAAGATTCAACTGTAGCAGATTTTAAGTCACGACCTAATTCTTCAGTGATTACTTCGCCACCAGTTAAGATTGCGATATCTTCTAGCATTGCTTTACGACGGTCACCAAATCCAGGAGCTTTAACAGCTACTACATTGAATGTACCACGAAGTTTGTTCACTACTAATGTAGCTAATGCTTCACCTTCTACATCTTCAGCAATGATAAGAAGTGGTTTACCTTGTTGTACCACTTGCTCTAATACTGGTAAGATTTCTTGGATGTTAGAAATCTTCTTATCAGTAATTAAGATGTATGGGTTATCAAGAACTGCTTCCATTTTGTCAGAATCAGTAATCATGTAAGGAGATGCATATCCACGATCAAATTGCATACCTTCTACTACGTCTAATTCTGTTGTAAATCCTTTAGATTCTTCTAAAGTAATAACGCCGTCGTTACCAACGCGCTCCATTGCTTCAGCGATTAATTGACCAACTTCTTCGTCAGCCGCAGAAATAGCAGCTACTTGTGCGATAGAAGATTTACCTTCGATCGGTTTAGAAATTGTTTTTAATTCTGCAATTGCAGCAGTAACAGCTTTTTCGATACCTTTACGAAGACCCATTGGGTTTGCACCAGCTGTTACGTTTTTAAGACCTTCACGAATCATAGCTTGCGCTAATACAGTTGCAGTTGTTGTTCCGTCACCAGCTACATCATTTGTTTTGCTAGCAACTTCTGCTACTAATTTTGCACCCATGTTTTCGAATGCATCTTCTAATTCGATTTCTTTTGCGATTGTTACACCGTCATTTGTAATAAGTGGTGAACCGAATTTCTTCTCAAGTACAACGTTACGACCTTTTGGTCCCAGCGTTACTTTTACTGCGTTTGCAAGAGTGTCGACACCGCGAAGCATCGAACGACGTGCTTCTTCACTAAATTTAATATCTTTTGCCATAATAATTGACCCCCTTGGATTTTTTAAGATTTATATAATTAACCGATAACTGCTAAAATGTCACTTTCACGTAAAATCAAGTAGTCTGTACCTTCGTATTTCACTTCAGTACCTGCATATTTTGAGAAGATGATAAGATCACCTGCTGCTACCTCTAAAGCAACACGCTCACCATTTTCAAGCACTCGACCAGTACCTACTGCAATAACTTTACCCTCTTGTGGTTTTTCTTTTGCAGTGTCTGGTAATACAATACCACTTGCTGTTTTTTCTTCTGCTTGAACAAGCTCAATTACAACGCGATCACCTAATGGCTTTAGCATGAACAATAACCTCCTCATTTTGTTATGTAAATTTTATTTATTAGCACTCAACTCACCCGAGTGCTAACACACTTATAATAATAAATAATCTCAATTTCTTTTGCAAGTAAAAAAATCATAATTTTTTCGCAAATTAAGCTATACACTTTTCTATATAGAGTCCCTCTTCTTCTACCTTTACTATATGAATCGTTGTTTCCACTACTCGTATGTTACAATATGAAAGGACACCCTAAGTTGTTTTCGCTATACACACAACTTTCTCCTGTCTTCTATTATCATTTCAAATAAGGATTTACGAAAAAAACATAATTTAAGTGAGGTTTATATCGTAGGTAGCATACTTACATGTTATCCTACCTTATCTCATACACTAGAGTTAGAAAGGATGGTTAAACCATTTGAAAAAACAATATTGGTGGGTTATCGTTACATACATTTTAATGCAGTTATCATCCATTGCTGGATTACCACTTCTGCTGAAAACTGGACTTTATGATAACAGGGGATTTACTAGAGAAGAGAAATTTCAACTCATAACTGGACACTGGGCAATCATTAGCTTCTTTATTGCATTATGTATCGTACTTTGGTTACTTAAAGCTGATATTCGCGACAGACATTTAGATACAAAGCGCTCTACTGTTCCAGCTACGATTGGTTGGATTTTTATCGGATTCTTCTTAGCATTTTTCTCGCAAAGTATTGCCGGTATGATCGAAATGTATGTATTAGGTATTAAACCTGGATCTGAAAATACAGCGAGACTTATGGATATCGCAAGAACGACACCTTGGTTCCTTATCGTTATATCTATAATAGGACCTATTTTGGAAGAAATCGTATTTAGAAAAATTTTATTTGGTACACTGTATAAGAAGTTTAATTTCTTTATTGCTGCTATCATTAGTTCTCTCGTATTCGCAGCAATTCATTTTGATTTTACTCACTTATTGGTATACACTGCTATGGGGCTCGTATTCGCCTTTTTATATGTAAAAACGAAGCGCATTATCGTTCCAATTGCAGCCCATGTTGCAATGAATACATTAGTTGCAATTGCTCAAGTTTTAGTGAGTAATGAACAAATTCAAGAAATGATTAAAGAAGCTGAAAAAATGCAAGGCTTTATCGGAGGATTTTTAGTATGAGAAACTCGCCATTATTCATGGCTGCATTGTACTTCCTTCTTGGATGTATCTTTACACGCTTCGCCATTACGAACGTAACAGATACAATCTGGAATATGTGGACAATACTATTTGCAGTTATGGCAACAATTGATTTTAATTTGGCACTTCGCCTTATCTTAGTTAAATTCACAAAGAAAAAATAATAATAAAACGCAGAGGTCGCTTCCTCTGCGTTTTATTGTGGATAATTCTTCAAAAAGTAAACAAGTGTTTGTAATTCTACTGCTAAATCAATATGATGAATTCTTATATTGTCTGACACATTTAAGCGCGCTGGTGTGAAATTTAAAATACCATGCACGTTCGTTTCCGCTAATCTATCTGCTACAGATTGTGCTACTGTAGCGGGTACTGTTAATATTGCCACTTGTATATCAGTTGATAAACGTTCTTCTAATTCATCTAAATGATATACAGGAATGCCCCCGATTTCTGTTCCGACTTTCTCTTCACTAACGTCAAACGCCATTTCAATTTTTGTATTATTGTTTTTCGTGAAATTATAATGTAAGAAAGCGGTCCCTAAATTACCTACTCCAATAAGTGCTACACGTGTTATATCATCTTGGTCGAGTGTTTCACGGAAAAATGATAATAAATAATTTACGTTATATCCATAACCCTTTTTCCCTAACGCTCCAAAATATGAAAAATCTCTTCGAATCGTTGCGGAATCAACCTTTACCGCTTCGCTCAATTCAGCTGATGAAACACGTTGCTTACCAGAAAGAGATAAGTTTTGGATAAATCGATAGTATAGAGGCAATCGTTTGGCAGTGGCCTGTGGAATTTTGTGCTGATCCATATAACCTCTCCTCTCTTCCTATCTTTATTCATATGCTTGAATCAAATACAGAAGTTTAGCACTCATGAATTTCCCTGTATAATAAAGAAAAGAAGTATTCTCTCTTTATTTTAAACTATACACTATTTTTAGTATGATTGAGAAATATAAACATGGCAAAGTTAAGAAATTATTTGAGGTGAAAACATTGATTTTATTACAAGTAAACGCGCTTTCGAAATTATACGGTGCAGAAACGATTCTTGCAAACATAAAATTGGAAGTTCAAACGAAAGATCGTATCGCATTAGTCGGACGAAATGGAGCCGGAAAATCTACATTATTAAAAATAATAGCTGGTGAGCTATCCCATGATGGTGGCGAAATTATAAAACCGAAAGATGTCTCCATCGGATATTTAGCTCAAAATACCGGGTTAGAAACATCTTTAACAATTTGGGATGAAATGTTAACTGTCTTTACACACTTGCAGCAAATGGAGACAAAACTTCGAAGGCTAGAGCAAGAGATGGGAAAAGAAGAAAACTTTTCAAACGAGGCTATATATGAAAGATTATTAGCTGATTACGATCAATTACAATTAGATTATAAAGATCAAGGTGGCTATCAGTACGAAGCAGATATTCGTTCGATTTTAAGCGGGCTTGGCTTCCCAGTTGAAACGCATCAGACGACGATTTCTACATTAAGCGGTGGACAAAAAACACGATTGGCTCTCGGTAAATTATTATTAACGAAACCGGACTTACTTATTTTGGACGAGCCTACAAACCATTTAGATATCGAAACATTAACATGGCTTGAACAATATTTACAAGGCTATCCTGGCGCAATACTAATCGTTTCCCATGACCGTTATTTCTTAGATAAACTCGTTACACAAGTATATGAAATTTCGAATAAAGAGAGCAGACGATTTGTTGGTAACTACAGTAAATATTTAGATTTAAAATCAGCGCTATACGAGCAAGAAATGAAACGTTATGAAAAGCAACAGGATGAAATTGCTAAGCTTGAGGACTTCGTTCAAAAAAATATAGCTCGTGCATCTACGACAAAACGTGCGCAAAGCCGTCGTAAACAATTAGACCGAATGGAATTATTAACAAGACCATTAGGTGATTCTAAGTCAGCATCCTTCCACTTCGATATTGAAAAACAAAGCGGAAATGATGTTTTACAAGTAAAGGATGCAACCATCGGCTATGATGAGGATCCGATTATTGAACATGTAACAATGCGCTTAACTCGCGGGGATAGTGTTGCTTTAGTTGGACCGAACGGAATCGGGAAATCCACATTGTTAAAATCACTTGTGAATAAGTTACCTCTACTAAATGGTGATGTTTCTTTCGGATCCAATGTCTCTGTTGGCTATTATGATCAAGAACAAGCTAACTTAACATCTTCTAAGCGAGTTTTAAATGAATTATGGGATGAATATCCATTGCAGCCTGAAAAAGAAATTCGCACGATACTAGGTAACTTCTTATTCACAGGAGATGATGTATTAAAGCCCGTATCTTCTCTTAGTGGTGGACAAAAAGCTCGATTAGCTCTTGCAAAACTTATGATGCAAAAATCGAATTTATTAATTCTCGATGAGCCTACGAACCATCTCGATTTAAATAGTAAAGAGATTTTGGAGAATGCTTTAATTGATTACCCAGGAACTCTTCTATTCGTATCACATGACCGCTACTTTATTAATCGTGTAACGACAACTGTTATTGAGTTATCAACAGAAGGTGCACAGGAATATCTAGGGGATTACGATTACTACGTTGAAAAGAAGAATGAGATGATCGAACGTGCAGAATTTGAACAACAAGAACAGCAAGAAAATCAGGCACCTGTTCAAAAAACTGTAGCTCAAGAAAAATTAAATTATCTCGAAGAAAAAGAGCGTAAACAATTAGAGCGTCAACGCACTCGGAAAATTGAGGAACTAGAACAAAACATCATAGAATTTGAAGAAGAAATTGCTACGTTAGAAGATCAACTTTGCTTACCAGAAATATATGCAGATTATGAAAAGGCTAGTGAAATTACAACGAAAAAGCAAACACTACAAGAGCAACTGGAAGCTTGTATGGCAGAATGGGAAGAATTGCATTTATAAAAGTATTGATAAAGAGGATGTCTCATAAGTCGGGATTTTTGACTATGCGACATCCTTTTTATCTTCTAGTTGGAATCAACGTCATATTGTCAAAACGATTTTTTAAACAAATCAACGATTCGACACAAAATATCAATCTGCCGACAAAGTTTGACAATGTTAGCGACATCTATAATTAGAGCATATTTCAAAATGTTTTTTAAGGATATCTTCTTGTTTTTTATTTCCCAAAAAAGAATACATTTAAAGGTCAGACTTCATCTACTTTATCCACAAGTTTATGCACATATCCACCTTTATAAAATAAACCTCAAAATTACTTTTCCACATTATCCACAATCAACGAAAAAGTTATCAACATTTTATATACACAACAAAACCCACATTATCAACAGATAATATGGGTTTTATCCACAGGCTGTGGTTAATTTTGTGCATAACTATGCTTCAATATCTAATCCTGGATTTGCATTTAAAGCTAATGTAGCACGTTTTCCTTGTTCATATGCAATTGTACCTGCCGCTGCAATCATTGCCGCATTATCGGTACATAAAGATAGCGGAGGAATAATTAGCTCAATATTTTCTTTTGGCGCAAATTCTGCTTCCAAACGTGCGCGAAGTCCTTTATTCGCAGCTACTCCACCCGCAAGAAGCAGTTGCTTTACACTATACGCTTCTGCTGCACGAGATGCTTTCGTTACAAGCACATCTATTACACTCTCTTGGAAACTTGCTGCTAAATCTTCCGGTGCAATTTCTATCCCACGTTGTTTTGCGTTATGCACAGTGTTGATAACTGCGGATTTCAATCCACTGAAACTGAAATCATACGAATCAGGTTCTAGCCATGCACGAGGCAAATCAATTGTCGGCTTTCCTTCATGCGCAAGGCGATCAATATGAGGACCACCTGGATATGGCATAGATAACGTACGAGCTACTTTATCATATGCCTCTCCAGCTGCATCATCTCTTGTTTCACCAATTACTTCGAATGAACCATGTTCTTTCATATAAACAAGCTCTGTATGCCCACCAGATACAACAAGTGATAGTAGTGGGAATTGAACTTCTTTTACTAAACGGTTCGCATAAATGTGACCAGCAATATGATGAACACCCACTAGAGGAATATCATGTGCAAAAGCCACTGCTTTCGCTGCATTTACCCCTATTAAAAGTGCCCCTACTAAACCAGGTCCTTCTGTTACAGCAATTGCATCAATATCATCAAATGTGATATTTGCTTCTTTTAAAGCTTCTTCTAACACAACTGTAATTTCTTCTACATGATGACGAGATGCAATCTCTGGTACAACCCCGCCAAAACGTTTATGACTTTCAATTTGTGATGCAACGACATTCGCAATAATTTCCGTTCCATTTTTAACAACTGCTACTGCTGTTTCATCGCAACTTGTTTCAATACCAAGTATAATCGTATTTTTTCCCATTATATATTCACCCACATTACGAGACCATCTTCCTGATTGTCTGCATAGTATCGTTTACGAATTCCACCATTTTGAAATCCGTATTTTTTGTATAACTGTTTTGCTACTTCATTTGATACACGTACTTCAAGTGTCATCGTTTTTACCCCTAGGTCTTTCGCTTCGGAAATAACTTCTTTCAATAAAGCATCTCCTAGCTTTTGACCTCTGTATTCTGGCAAAATAGCTATATTTGTTATATGTGATTCATCAATAATTATCCACAATCCACAATATCCAACTACACGGCCATCTTTTTCTAGCACAACATAATGTGCATGTTCATTCATCGTTAACTCACGGTGAAAGGCATCTGCAGTCCAAGGAGTTGAAAAAGATGCTTCTTCAATAGCTACAATTTGAGCGATATCATCAAGTTCCATCTTTCTAAATATCATATCCATCTTCTCCAAGCTCCTACTTGTTTTGACTTTCTAACCACTTTGTTTCAGCTTCAGCTAAACGAAGATAACTAGGAACAAATGAATGTACATCTTGTTCTTCTTTTTGTAATCCTAAGAATGCTAACTCACTTGGTCTTGGGTTATTTTTAGTGAAAGGAGCAAATACAGCTTGATCGCCTAAATGTTCGATAATTGTTTCTTTGTGTAGTTTAACATCATTACCAATAAATAAAACAGGCTTTCCTTTATCTTTTAACATTTGCAACCAGTCTACAATAAGGATGATTCGGTCTTCTTCTATAGAAGTTAAATGCTCTCCTTCATATGTATATAAGCCCGTATAAATTTGTCCACGTCTTCCATCGAATAAAGGACAGATTAATCCATCAAAATTAGCACCGTTTGCAGCCACTACTTCTAAACTTGATACACCTACAATTGGTATTTGAAGTGACCAAGCTAATGTTTTTGCAGCTGTCACACCTATACGAACACCTGTATATGATCCAGGCCCAGCAGCTACAACAATTTTAGTTAATTCTTTCGGTTTTACACCGCATTCTTTTAACAGTTGTTCTACAGCTGGCATAAGACGTACAGAATGGTTTTTTGTTAAGTTTGTAATGATTTCCCCAATTACGTTTCCTTCCTCAATAAGGGATACACCCATTACGTAATTTGAAGTATCAATTGCTAGTACTTTCATCTTGTAATAGCTCCTCACATAATCTAATATATCGATCTCCAATTGGCTCGAGTACAATTTTTCTTGTGTCATCTCCAGCATGGAATAAACTAATTTGCAACTTCTCATTTGGTAAATAGTCTTCTATTAAATGAGCCCATTCTACTACGGTAATTCCTTCACCGTAGAAATACTCATCAAAACCTAAGTCCTCTTCACTTTCTGCTAAGCGATACACGTCCATATGATATAGCGGTAATCTCCCTTTATATTCTTTAATAATATTAAAGGTAGGACTATTTACAACTCTTTTCACTCCAAGACCTTTTGCTAGTCCTTTTGTAAAAGTTGTCTTACCAGCCCCTAGATCTCCTTCTAGAATAATTACATCTTGTGCCCTGACAAGTTCACCTAGCTTTTCTGATAATCTTTGTGTTTCTTCAGAAGATTTTGTTGTTATTTCATATTTACTCACAGACTTCACCTACTTTACTCACAATGTTCTCTGCTCTTTATTATACAGGTTTTGAATATATAAAAAAGTCCTTAGGAGTTTTCCTAAGGATAGTTTGACTGTCTTTATTAGTTTTTTGTTAAAACAAATAAAAAAATACGAAACAACATGTTTCGTTCTTTTCTTTATATAAAATGGCGGTCCCGACCGGGGTCGAACCGGCGATCTCCTGCGTGACAGGCAGGCATGTTAACCACTACACCACGGGACCATTTGGTTGCGGGGACAGGATTTGAACCTGCGACCTTCGGGTTATGAGCCCGACGAGCTACCGTGCTGCTCCACCCCGCGATGATATAAATAGCTTGGCGACGTCCTACTCTCACAGGGACAAGGTCCCAACTACCATCGGCGCTAGAGAGCTTAACTTCCGTGTTCGGTATGGGAACGGGTGTGACCTCTCTGCCATCATCACCAAACTATTGAAGGCATATTCCTTCAAAACTAGATAACATTCGCTTCATATTATATGGTTAAGTCCTCGATCTATTAGTATTCGTCAGCTCCACATGTCACCATGCTTCCACCTCGAACCTATCAACCTGATCATCTTTCAGGGATCTTACTAGCTTACGCTATGGGAAATCTCATCTTGAGGGGGGCTTCATGCTTAGATGCTTTCAGCACTTATCCCTTCCGCACATAGCTACCCAGCTATGCCCTTGGCAGAACAACTGGTACACCAGCGGTGCGTCCATCCCGGTCCTCTCGTACTAAGGACAGCTCCTCTCAAATTTCCTACGCCCACGACGGATAGGGACCGAACTGTCTCACGACGTTCTGAACCCAGCTCGCGTACCGCTTTAATGGGCGAACAGCCCAACCCTTGGGACCGACTACAGCCCCAGGATGCGATGAGCCGACATCGAGGTGCCAAACCTCCCCGTCGATGTGGACTCTTGGGGGAGATAAGCCTGTTATCCCCGGGGTAGCTTTTATCCGTTGAGCGATGGCCCTTCCATGCGGAACCACCGGATCACTAAGCCCGACTTTCGTCCCTGCTCGACTTGTAGGTCTCGCAGTCAAGCTCCCTTATGCCTTTGCACTCTACGAATGATTTCCAACCATTCTGAGGGAACCTTTGGGCGCCTCCGTTACACTTTAGGAGGCGACCGCCCCAGTCAAACTGCCCACCTGACACTGTCTCCCGGGTCGATAAGACCCGTAGGTTAGAATTTCAATACAGTCAGGGCGGTATCCCACCAGCGCCTCCACCGAAGCTAGCGCTCCGGTTTCAATGGCTCCCGCCTATCCTGTACAAACTGTACCAAAATTCAATATCAGGCTACAGTAAAGCTCCACGGGGTCTTTCCGTCCTGTCGCGGGTAACCTGCATCTTCACAGGTACTATAATTTCACCGAGTCTCTGGTTGAGACAGTGCCCAAATCGTTACACCTTTCGTGCGGGTCGGAACTTACCCGACAAGGAATTTCGCTACCTTAGGACCGTTATAGTTACGGCCGCCGTTTACTGGGGCTTCAGTTCAGAGCTTCGCTTACGCTAACCCCTCTCCTTAACCTTCCAGCACCGGGCAGGTGTCAGCCCCTATACTTCGCCTTACGGCTTCGCAGAGACCTGTGTTTTTGCTAAACAGTCGCTTGGGCCTATTCACTGCGGCTTTCCGTTAAGAAAGCACCCCTTCTCCCGAAGTTACGGGGTCATTTTGCCGAGTTCCTTAACCAGAGTTCTCTCGCACACCTTAGGATTCTCTCCTCGCCTACCTGTGTCGGTTTGCGGTACAGGCACCTTTTATCTCGCTAGAAGCTTTTCTTGGCAGCGGGGAATCAAAGACTTCGCTCCATAAGGAGCTTCCCCATCACAGCTCAGCCTTCACGATAAGCGGATTTGCCTACTTATCAGCCTAACTGCTTGGACGTGCACAACCAATCGC
>NZ_JARVHP010000001.1:5135000-5232500 GCF_040459695.1 Bacillus cereus group sp. RP37
GACGCTGTATTTCTTGCTCATCCACTCTCATTCCTCCTAAACTAAAAAATATTTTTACACTTTTCTCCTCCCTTATACATATATTAAATAGTACATATACCCATCCTCATTCAAGAAGCGTGGTTTCTAAAAATATAGCATGAATAGAAATCCACTCACCAACCTCTCATCAATAGTACCTTAGATTGTTGAGAGTAGGATTAAACAAGGAGGGATTCCTATGCCTACGTGGCTAAAAAAACAAATGCAACGCGCATATTTTGAAAAAAACCGGTATCAAATTAAATTACTAAATGAATGCTGGTTTTATTATAGCAAAATACACCAAAGCTCATAATCCATTACACGTTTTATCCCATAAAAAAAGAGAGCAGTTTCATCCGCTCTCTCCTCTTACTATTCTATCGGCAACATGGATAGTGCAACGCGACCTTTTTTCGTATCAATATCATCTACCCATACCTTGACGATTTGTCCGACAGATACAATATCTAACGGATGCTTCACATACTGTTTGCTTAGTTTAGAAATATGTACTAAACCATCTTGTTTTACACCTACATCAACAAAAGCACCAAAATCAACAACGTTACGAACTGTTCCTTCCAGTTCCATACCACGTTTTAAATCTTCTAATTTCAAAATCCCTTTTTTCAGAAGCGGTTTAGGCAACTCATCCCTCATGTCTCGCTCCGGACTAATGAGCGCATCTATAATATCTACTAATGTCGGCTCCCCAACTCCCGTTTCTTGCGACAACTTAGAAATCTCCACTTCTTCCAAGCTCTTTTGTAATTGCAATTGCCCTACGTCATCTTTTGATAACCCTAGACTCTTCAATAACAATTCAACATTTTTATATTGTTCTGGATGAATACCCGTTCGATCTAACGGATTTGCCCCTTCTAATATACGTAAGAAACCTATGCATTGTTCATATGTCTTCGCACCTAGACGCGGTATTTTCTTTAAGTCTGTTCGTTTTGTAAATTTCCCTTCTTCTTCACGCTTTGCCACAATATTTTTCGCAACGGTTTTCGATAAACCCGAAACATATTGCAATAACGCAACTGAAGCTGTATTTACATTCACACCAACTTGGTTAACTGCCGTCTCTACTACAAATGTTAATGATTCATTCAACCTCTTTTGAGATACATCATGTTGGTATTGTCCAACCCCAACTGATTTAGGATCAATCTTCACAAGTTCAGCAAGTGGATCTTGCAGACGTCTCCCAATAGAAACAGCACTTCTTTCTTCAACCTGCAAATTCGGAAATTCCTCACGAGCTAAATCAGAGGCCGAATACACACTCGCACCAGCTTCGTTCACAATAATATAGAAGACTTCTTGTTTCACATTTTGTAATACATCAACTATAAATTCTTCCGATTCTCTAGAAGCTGTACCATTCCCAATCGCAATCATTTCAACTTGATATTTATCTATAATAGAAAGAACTTTCGTTTTTGCATCTTCATATTTACGAACAGGTGGATGCGGATAAATAACATCAATATATAGAACCTTCCCCGTATCATCTACAACAGCTAATTTACAACCCGTTCTATATGCAGGATCTACAGCTAACACAACCTTTCCTTTCATTGGAGGTTGTAATAATAAATTACGTAAGTTCTCAGAGAAAATATGTATCGCTTGTTCCTCAGCTGTTTCTGTTAATTCTTTTCGAATCTCTCTTTCAATGGAGGATTGAATTAATCGTTTATAACCATCCTCAATTGCTAACTTTACATAATGTGCACTTTTCGAATCGTTATCACGAATTACTCTCTTATATAAGAAAGTTACTATCTCATCTACTGGTGGAACAACAGAAACTCTCAATATATCTTCTTTCTCACCGCGATTCATCGCTAATACACGATGCGGTACTACTTTCTGCAACGGTTCTTCATAACTGTAATACATTTCATATATATTCTTTTCATCTTTCTCTTCATCTTTCACGGACGAAGACATAACACCTTTTCTAAAAGTAACATTCCGAATCCAACTTCGATAAGCTGCTTCATCTGAAACGATTTCTGCAATAATGTCTTGGGCACCTTGTAATGCTTCTTCTGCAGATTGCACTTCTTTCTCTGCGTCAATAAACTCCACTGCCTTCTGATTTGGATCTTCTTTCTTATATAACAATAACCATTCAGCTAACGGCTCTAGTCCTTTTTCTTTTGCAATCGTTGCTTTCGTTCTTCTTTTCTCTTTATATGGACGATATAAGTCTTCTACTTCTTGCAACTTTACAGCTTTAACAATTTGCTGACGTAACTCTTCTGTCAGTTTCCCCTTCTCATCAATAAGACGAAGAACCTCTTCTTTCCTATCTTCAAGCTGCATCATATATTGCCATCTCTCTAAAATTGTACGAATTTGCACCTCATCTAAAGAGCCTGTCCATTCTTTTCGGTAACGAGCAATAAATGGAACTGTGTTACCTTCTTCTGTTAATTGAATAACATGACGAACTTGCTTTTCGGTAAAGCCTAATTCCTTCACTAACATTTTCATTAACGCTTGTCGATTATCTACCATTTCCATATACAACCGTAACCTCCTCTATAATAAAAAAAAGTTGCCCTGTAAAGAGAGCAACTTAAACTGCCGATTTAAAAATCTATTAGTCCTAAACTAATTTGTAGCGCTTCATCTACACGAATCATCATCACTTCATCTAAGTGAGTGATTTTGTCCGTTAAGCGCTGCTTATCGATTGTTCGAATCTGCTCAAGTAAAATAACAGAATCTCTCTCAAAACCGTACTTTTTCGCATCAATTTCCACATGAGTGGGTAATTTAGCTTTTTGAATCTGTGCAGTAATAGCCGCTACAATCACCGTTGGACTAAAACGATTTCCGATGTCATTTTGAATGACAAGAACCGGACGAACGCCTCCTTGCTCAGAACCAACAACTGGGGAAAGGTCTGCAAAATACACGTCGCCGCGTTTTACAATCAAAATATTACCCCCCGCTAACTAAGCGTTCTACTGTATGAGCTGCTTCATACTCTGCTAAGAAAGCTTCCGATGCAATACCAAGATTAATTTTTCCCATTTCAATGTACCCACGTCGCATTGATTCATGTTGGTAGCGTTTCTTCGTCTTATGTTGACGCAATAACAGTTGTGTTGCCTGGCAAATTAGTTCATGGCGATTCTTATTCTCTTGTTTTCCAATTCCGTCCAATTCCGTTACCATTTGCTTTGGCAACCGAACCACGATTTCAGTAGTTACACTTGATTCGGACACAAAAATACACCTCCACCGTCAACTACACACCCAAATATATATATGACACCTATTGTAATAATACCATTGTATGGAGCCTGTTGCAAAGACTTCCTTATTCCTTGCTTATGTTTTCCAATTCACAAACAAAACATTCATATTCTTTTATTTTTATCTTATTACAAACAAGAAACGAAAGAGTTTCCCAGCAAAATTCACTTTAAATTATGTTAAAAGTAATGATAAGTAAAAAGCTTCTCATCAAAAATGAGCTTATTCTTAACCAATGAACAGTCCTCTCAAATGACAAGAAGCAAATCATACTACCTTCTATATATTGTTCAAATAATTGATTACTTCTACAACCTTGCCGTGCCGTATGAATATTCTCGGCACACGGAAGCTTATCGTTGCAATAATTTCATAATTAATAGTCCCAGAATATTCAGCAACCTCAGTAGCACTAATATACTCATCACCTTGTTTTCCAATGAGTGTAACTTTCGTACCAAGCGGCACTTCACAAGGAAGGTGTATCATGAATTGATCCATTGTTACTCGACCTACAATCGGTACCCTTTTACCATTTATAAGCACTTCGAACCCTTGTAATCTTCTAAGCCATCCATCTGCATATCCAATTGCAACAGTTGCAATCCATTCCTCCGTCTTCGTTCGGTAAGTGACGTTATAACTAATCCCATCCCCTTTAATCACCTGTTTAATATGAGCAACTTTCGTATGCAATGATAGCGCTGGTTCTAATTTAAACGGTAAAAAAGGGCGTATTTCTACAGACGGGGATAACCCATACATCGCAATGCCAATTCGTACTGCATTAAATGTAATCCCTTGAAAACGTAGCGTTGCAGCACTATTAGCTGTATGGACAAACTTAGGATCCACTCCGAACTCTTTCAACCAACTTAACTGCTGCAAAAATGTGTTATATTGCTTATCAAAGTAAGAAGTCTCCACCTCATCCGCTGTTGAAAAATGTGTATAAACTCCTTCTAATTCTAAAAATGGTGCACCTTCTAAACTTTTTAAAAACCCTTTTAATTCTTTGCGTTCGCGTATTCCAATTCTCCCCATACCACTATCGAAATTAATATGGTATTTCATTGTAGATGAACCATCCCAAAGTTTGATCGCTTCATCCACCCATTCTTTTTGAAAGACAGTTAACGCTACATCATTTTCAGCAGCTACATTGACATCACGAGGCGGGGAAGGACCTAACACTAAAATTGGCACAGTAATACCAGCCCTTCGGAGCACTAGAGCTTCATCTAAAAAGGCAACCGCTAACCTTGTCGCCCCTGCTTCTAATGCCGTTTTAGCCACCGGTACATAATCGTGTCCATATGCATTCGCTTTAACTACAGCAAAAATCTCTACATCACTTGGAATGAGATCTTTAATGTGTGTAATATTGTTATAGATCGCATCTAAATCCACTTCCACCCAAGTATCACGGTAAAATGGTGCTTCTTCCATAAATACACTTCCTTATACACGATATGCGAAGCTTATTCTTTTATATGCTTCTTTTATGAAATCCACCTTCAAACTAAGAAAAGACGTGGTGCACATATATCACCACGTCTAAGAAGTTTACTTCACTTGCTTCTCTGTAACTGAACGAGCAACCATTAACAGCTCCTTCGGCTCTAAACCTTTAGACACGAGCATATATTCTACTCCGTTATGCGACCACGTTAAAGAGTCTTTCGTCAATGCACCAATCGTAAAGCCAAGATCAACCAATTCTCCACTCACACTTATCGCTGACGAAGCCTCTGCAACTTTTGCCTTTTCTTGTATTAAAGTAAAGGATTTCTTACTTCCAGTGTATGTGAGTATCGCACGCTTGCCACTGTCTGTCTTCAACTCTTTTTCGTCTTTCAAAACCATACCTTGCGGCGTATCACGCGGATACAAAACAGCAAATGGTTTGTCTTCTTTCGCTGTCGTTTGAACATCTACTTGCGCTCTAGACATATTTTGTTTCGTATCAAATGCACCTTTATCAAATTTCGCATCAAATTTCACTTTTGAGAAATCTACTTTCACAAGAACATTTTGATCATTATCCATTAACTTCACCGAAACTGGTGTTAAATCACTTTTCTTCAATGTAATCTCTTGTTTTGGCAACATGTTTTGATGTTGATAGTTTGTTTTTGTTTTAAAAATATAATACTTATCTGTTTTTTCAAAAGTAAGGTTTTTCTTATCCTGTAAAATGTCTCTCACAAGTGATTCATATAAATAAGCCTGGCTACTATTTTGCGGCCAATCACTTTGGAAACGGAAACTCTTATTAAGCGCTGGCGTTAATACAAATACCCCTTCTTCATTTCTTAAAATAATTTGGCTTTGATCTTTTTTCGCATTCTGCAAATTCACACGATAAAAAGAAGGTTCCTTATGCCATATTTCTACCTTGTACTCCTGAGGCTCATTCCCTGTTTTAATAGATAATTTTGCTTCAGCTTGATAACTTTTCATCCCTTTTACTTTCGCCTCTAAATCTCTCACAACATCATCTTGTTTCTTTTCCATACAACCCGCCAACACAAAAACGGTTAATAAACCGACAAGAACTAAAAACAGACGCCTTTTCATCACTTCAGCCCCTTTGCCCCTATAAATGAATGGAAGATGTACCTTCCTTATCGCTACATCAAATATATGAGACAAAGATATAAAATATGCAGACTAGCGTGACGAGCTTTCTAAAACAACTTGAGCAACAGCAAATTCCTTACTATGACTAATTGATAAATGAACAATATGCTCTGTACTTGTAACAAGAATTGGCTTACCTCTATCATCATTTCTTACTTCAATATCTAAAAAACTTACTTCTTTCCCGATACCAGTCCCTACCGCTTTTGAATACGCCTCTTTTGCTGCAAATCTTCCAGCCACAAACTCTATAAGGCGACTTCCTTTCAACTCCTTAGCAACATTACGTTCATTTTCATTTAAAATACGTTCCATAAATTTAAGTTTTCCATCTAGCATTTTTTCAATTCGATTCAATTCAATAATATCGATTCCAATCCCTACAATCATTTCAAAATCCCCTTCTTCTATTTAGCTTTCTTCTTTCATATTGTAAGAATAACAGAGAATCTTTCTGATGCAAAAGGAGTGATACTAACAACATGCTAATACCATCTTTCCGCATTTCCTTACAACCAATCGTCATCGCTTTACTTCTCATACAATTAGTCATGATTATGTTAGGCGACTTTTTTCTCTTTCCCATGGCAGCCTATAATGAATATATCGCTAAAGGAGAATGGTGGCGTCTCATAACTTCTCTACTTGTACATGTAGACTTACAACATTTCCTTTCTAATAGTATTTGTTTATTCGTGTTTGGCTCTTCTATTGAAAAGCAACTAGGGCACTTTTCTTTCATCATTATTTTTTTCCTTTCTGGCATTCTTGGAAATATTTCTTCTTATCTTATTATGCCTCTTGAATATATTCATGCCGGGGCATCTGGTGGTATTTTTGGATTGCTAGGGGCACAATTATTTCTATTATATAGTCGATATCGTTCTTTCAATCCAAGAGACATTGCTATTTTTTCAATTATGATATGTATATTACTCCTATTCACTTTCTTCAATCCCTCCGCTAACCCCATAAGCCATTTAACAGGATTGATCATTGGCGGTATTTGCACCCCTTTTTTAATAAAGTGAAACTTTAATCAACCCACAAATAGCGGGATAAAAAAACTCGATGGTGCAGAGCTTATTTAATATAAAAGCTTGCACCATCGACAATTTCTACATCTGTTTGTTTACTTAAATCTCTCATTAGTTGAAATAAAGACTCATCCTTCTTCTTCGCCTCAATCATACAATCAATTTGCGAAACACTTCCCTTTATCTTTTTTAAAAAAGATAAAAAAGTATCTACATCAATAAAGTCCGCGTGTGCTCTCGGGTCTTTTCCCTCTCTAGGACTAGAAATGTGCATTTTCACTGGTAACAAAGACGATTCCCACGTATGTACAACACGAGCCCAATCTTCATGCCAATCTTCTCGATCATGATTCATCATATGGTGATGCAAATCAAACACGACTGGAATATCTAACTTCTCACCCAAATACAATGTTTCTTCTAAAGAAAAGGTCGTATCATCATTTTCTAATATGACCATCTCTTGAATACCTCTTGGGACATTCGACCAATTTTCTATAAAACGTTCTAATGCAAGTTCCTTATCGTTATAACCTCCACCCACATGCAATACACACCTCTGTTTATGTTCAATCCCCATACCTTTTAATAATTTTTTATGCATCTGCAATGTCTTTACGGATTGTTTAAAAATACTCTCTTCAGGTGAATTCAGTACAACAAAATGATCTGGATGGAAATCAATTCGCATGTTCATACGAATTGCGTATTCACCTAGCACTTTTAAATTTTCTTTCAACGGACGAATGTAGTTCCACTCTAGCAACTCCTCATGATTCGCTAAAGGAACAAGCTTGGAACTAAGCCGAAAGAAAGATATATCATGCCCTTTATTATGCTTTAACAACCGTAAACAATTTTCTAAATTCGAATTGGCAATTCTTTCGAGTTTACGAATTGCAGCCTCCCGATCATCAATTCGTTGAAACTGCGCATATGTCATCGTTTGAGATGGAGATGCATTCTTTAAATGTACACTCATCGCAACATACCCAAGTCTTACAAGCATGTAGCACCTCTTTTCTACACAAGTTATTATGTAGTATGTACAATTACAGAAATAAAAAAAGAGAATACCCGCAAAGGGCATTCTCTTTTTTATTAAGCTTGTGGACGGCTATGATGTTTTCTTTCGCCACGTCCATTTGAAGATCCAGGGCGACCTTGACCTTCACCTTTACGACCACGGCTACCACCATCACGATTACGATCACGGTTACGGCCATCGCCACCACCGCGTCCATCACGATTGCGATCACGGTTACGACCATCGCCACCGCCGCGTCCGTCACGACTACGATTACGGTTACCATCACGGTATCCGCCTCCGTTACCGCCGCGTTTTTTAGAACCGCCACCTCTTGAAACAACTGGTGGTTCTGATGTTAAAGCGATTGGAGTTGTATCTGGCTCTTTTGTCATCATTTTTAAAGCAGCAGCTACTACTGTTACAGAATCATTCTCTTCTAACATTTCTTCTGCAATACGCTTGTAGTATGATAAGTTCTCATTTTGGATTGTGCTTTGAAGCTTTTCAGCGATTAAACGTTGTTGACCTTCTAATGCCTCGTCAAGTGTCGGTGCTTCCATACGGTCAACTTTACGTTTTGTTGTGCGCTCGATATTTTTTAATTGTCCTGATTCACGTGGTGTTACAAATAACATTGCAATACCTTTTTTACCCGCACGGCCAGTACGACCGATACGGTGAACGTATGATTCTGGATCTTGTGGGATATCGAAGTTGTATACGTGTGTTACACCTGAAATATCAAGACCACGTGCAGCAACGTCTGTTGCAACAAGAACTTCAATAGCACCTTCTTTAAATTTACGTAATACAGACATACGTTTCGCCTGTGTTAAGTCACCATGAATACCTTCTGCTGCATAACCACGTAAGTTTAATGCTTCTGATAATTCATCAACACGACGCTTTGTACGACCGAATACGATTGCAAGCTCTGGAGATTGAATATCTAGCAAGCGTGTTAACACGTCAAACTTTTTCTTTTCTTGCACTTCTAAATAGAACTGCTGAATGTTTGGCATTGTTACTTCTTTTGCTTTTACTTTAATGTGTTGAGGCTCAGTCATGAAACGCTCAGCAATACGACGGATTGGATCTGGCATTGTCGCTGAGAATAATAATGTTTGATGTGTTTCTGGCACATCTGTTAAAATCGCTTCAATATCTTCAATGAAGCCCATGTTTAACATTTCATCTGCTTCGTCAAGAACAACAGTCTCTACGTTTTGTAAGCGAAGTGTTTTACGGTTAATATGATCTAAAATACGACCCGGCGTACCAACAATAATGTGTGGGTGTTTTTTTAGAGCACGAATTTGGCGGTTAATATCTTGACCACCATAAATTGGTAGAATACGAACGCGCTTATGTTTACCAATTTTGTATAACTCTTCTCCAACTTGAATTGCTAATTCACGCGTTGGCGCGATAACAATACCTTGAACTGCTTCTTTATTTGTATCCACTTTATCTAATAGTGGTAATCCGAATGCTGCTGTTTTCCCTGTACCTGTTTGTGCTTGCCCAATAATATCTTTACCCTGCAATGCATGTGGAATTGTTTCAGCTTGAATCGGCGTAGCCTCTTCAAAGCCCATACTTTCAACAGATTGTAGTAAAGACTCACTTAATCCTAATTCTCGAAATGTTGTCAATGTTACTTCTCCTTTTCTATCCTATACTTATCATTTAAAAAAAGGCGTTTTCCGAATTTGCGGAAAAGCCCTTTTCCTGAATGCTCACGTATATAAACGGGCGTATATTCTTCGCGAAAATACTTCTAAACGTTATTACACTTTATCAATTATAAGTTTTGTATGTGTAAAAAGCAAACCCAACTGTTACCTTATTTTCATATTCAGAGTTTTTTTCTTCACTTTTATTTTTTTATATTTACTGTAAGCGCTTATTATAAGTTTCTTCTATTTTCGTGGCTATCATCCCTATTTATATACACCAATTATTTCAACATAGTAATTACTTCTTCCAATTTCATACCGCGAGATGCTTTTATTAATACAACATCTTTCACATCGACTACTGCTTGCAACTCTTTTACTAACTCTTCTTTATTATCATACGCCTTTACACGTTCATTTGGGAAATTAATTTTCGCTCCTTCAGCAATTTGAGCTCCTAATTTACCATATGTGAACACATATGAGATTTTTGCTGGATCGATTAATTTACCTACTTCATAATGAAACTGTACTTCTTGATCTCCAAGCTCTAACATATCGCCGAGCACAACAATTTTTTTAGCAAATCCATCTAAACCATTCATTAAATGGAATGCTGCTTCCATAGCTGTCGGACTTGCATTATAAGCATCATTGATAATTGTTAATCCACTATCCGTTTTTACAATTTCCATACGCATGCCCGTCATTTGAAGTGTTACTAAACCTTGTTTCATTTCTTCCCATGTTACACCAAAATGTTTCGCAATTGCCATTGAAGCAAGTGTATTATACACATTATGTTTTCCCAATACTGGTAAGTAGAATGAAATATTTTCATCTCTATTCATTTTAAAATGTGTCCCAGTCGCCTGTAATGCTACAGTCGTTGGATAATAATCATTTGCTCTAGCATCACCAAACGTAACTGTTTCAGCTATTAAATTCATTTCGGGAACACGATTTGTTAATAATGGCTCATCTCCGTTATATACGAATACTCCACCTTCTTGTAATCCTGTCACAATTTCTAATTTCGCTTCAGCAATTGCCTCACGAGAACCTAAGTCCATTAAATGTGCCTCACCAATGTTTGTAATGATAGCTGCATTTGGACGAGCTAACTTAGATAAGAATTCAATTTCCCCTCGGCTTGACATACCCATTTCTAATACAGCTACTTCTGTATTTTCTTCTAAGTTTAAAATAGTAAGAGGTAATCCGATATGGTTATTGAAGTTTCCTTCTGTTTTTTGAACTTTGAATCTAGTCGCAAGAAGACTTGTTACAATATCTTTTGTAGATGTTTTACCGTTACTACCTGTCACACCAATAACTTTAACATCCAATTGATCGCGATAGTTTTTCGCTAACATTTGTAATGCTGATAGCGTGTCTTCTACAAAAATAACTGGAAGATTCTCAGGTGGATTTGCTACATTTTTCATCCATAATGTCGCCACAGCTCCATTTGCAACAGCTTTATCTACAAAAGCATGTCCATCGAAACGTTCACCTTGAATCGGAACATATAGGTTTCCTTTTTCGATTTTTCTCGTATCGATAGACACTCCTTGTATAGTAATTCCCTCATATTGCGCTGCTAATCCCGTACCATTTATCATCTGTTCTACTTGTTTTAACGTTCGATTTATCATGAAAACACTCCTTACATAGAGGAAGCACTATTCCTGCGAATAGTGCCTCCTCCTTTTTTGTTAGATTGTATATTTAATTTTTTGTTTTTCTTCGTGACGCTCAATCGCTAAACGAATTAGCTCTTCAATTAATTCCGGATACGGTAATCCAGTATGTTGCCATAGTAGAGGGAACATACTAAACGGCGTAAATCCTGGCATCGTATTCACTTCGTTAATATATACTTCTCCGTCTTTTGTTAAGAAGAAATCAGCTCTTGTTAAGCCAGCACTATCTAAAGATTGGAATGCAATAATCGCATCTCGCTTAATGACATTAGACTCTTCTTCTGTCATTTCAGCTGGAATAATTAACGCTGTATCGCCATCGATATATTTCGACTTATAATCATAGAAGTCTTTTTTCGGTACGATTTCACCTACAACTGAACATTTCGGTTCATCATTACCTAGTACACCAACTTCTACTTCACGTCCAACAATATTTTCTTCTACAATAATTTTACGGTCAAATTGGAACGCCTCTTCAAATGCATTCTCAAGTTCTTCACGATTTTTACACTTATTAATACCAACACTTGAACCAAGGTTTGCTGGTTTTACGAAGCAAGGATATCCTAATACTTCTTCTACTTTTTCATATGCTGTTTCACGATTTTTTTCCCATACGCTACGAATAAATGATGCATATTTTGCTTGTTTTAATCCAGCTTCTGCAAAGATGTTTTTCATAACAACTTTATCCATACCAGCAGCAGATGCTAGAACACCATTTCCTACATAAGGAATGTTCATTAATTCTAATAATCCTTGAACCGTTCCATCTTCACCATTTGGTCCATGTAATAATGGAAAAATAACGTCGATAGCATTTTCCTCAGAAGCTGCAGATGGAATGATTTCTGTGCTTAATGATAACGGAGAAATCGCATTTTCTGCACCGCTCATTTTTAGAACTTCAACATCTGTTACTTCACCTTCGATACGCTCACCGCGCACCCATTGACCTTGTTCTGTAATATAAATTGGATGAATCTCGAATTTATCTTGATTTAATGCTTTAATAGCAGCAAGAGCCGTTTGTAGCGAAACTTGATGCTCAGCTGATTTTCCACCATATAATAAACCTAATTTAATTTTTGTCACTGAAATCACCCTAACCAATTGTTTTCATTTTTCTATTTTAGCACTTTTTATAAAAATAGGTAGTTCCTATTTGAAATAAAATGTAACTTCCACAAATAAATAAATGACTCCACTTATTGGTTTTCTATACTTTTTCCACTTAACTTTCTTCATAAATATATAAAATTGCACCCCACTCTAGTTATGTACCTAGAATATGTAGAAATCCCCTTTTTGTGTATGTCATCTACTCATTAAGAAGATTGTTTGGTCATTGTGCCTTTTTGCCTTTCTTCAACGAGATGATCTAAAGAAACATATACAATACCTGCAACTACACATCCTACAGCTAAAATTGTAAATAGAAAGTGGCCAAGTAATCGATCCAATAAAAAACCTCCAAGAAGCGGACCGAATGCACCTCCTGTAATCCACTGCAAACTTGCAGCTCCCATATAAGTCCCTCTCAAGTGCTCAGGGGCCAAATTCGCTACAAACGTCATCTGTACAGGCGACATAATCATCTCACCTAACGTATATATGGCATAAACGAACAACAACGTTATTAAAATAATCGTAGCATTTGCATCGAATTCTCCAAACCACTTCGGTAACCATCCTATAAAGAACAAACCAATCCCGAACAAACATGCGCCATATAACATCGTCTTTCCGACAGGTTTATCTGTGGCCCATTTTGAAATTTGAAATTGGAACAACACAACTAATAGTCCATTTAAAGCCATTAAATATGGGTATGGATTGTTAATCCCAAAAATGCCTTTCATTTCATTATCAAAGTGCAGCGGCAACATGCCTTCTGTTTGAGAAAATCCCATCGAAATAATGATACCTGCTAACAAATAAATCATTAGTGCCTTATCTCTCATTACAATTTTCCAAACCGCCCCTGATTCCTTTTCTTTATTCTCTTCTTTATTCGCGCTCTTTGGCATTGTCTCTTGAATAAGAATGAATACAAGTAATGCATAAAATAACATCGTAGACGAGGCAATAATAAACACAAGGTTCTTCGACAACATAACTACTGAAGCGCCCATTATCGGGCCAATTGCAGCACCTATATTGTGCCCCATTCGTAATAAACCGTATGCTTCTGTTCTTTTTTCTGGCGTTGTTACATCCGCAACCATCGCTGATGCAGCTGGATGAAATAGCGAATTACTTAACCCTAAAAAAATAGATAAAATCGCATACGGAATAAATCCTTCTATAAATAAAAAACCGAGCATTAACACCGCATTACTCGTCATCGAAAATATCATAATCGGCTTTCTTCCATATATATCAGCAATTCTTCCCCCTATAATTGATCCAAAGCTTGCTGCAATTGGAGAAAGCGCCATAATCACTCCGACCTGCAATAACGAATCTACCTTATCTTTTAAATATAATGCAAAAAAAGGCATCAACATCATCATCGCAATTCCATTTAACGTCTCTCCAATAAATCGAATCCATACGTTACGGTCCATCTCCCTTAACTCACGCCACGTATTTTTCATCATTTCACCCCTTTCGTTCGCCAACAATTATCTTATAACTAATTCAGAAAAATGTAAATTTTCAAAATAAAAAATCCATCCTAACAGAATTAGAATGGATTTTTCGACTTATAAATTTGCTGCATCTTCTTCGTCTTTACTATTATTTAACGCACTATGTTTTCGGCTATATAAGAAGTAAACCGCAATACCGATAACCATCCATACCCCAAAACTAATCCAAGCAGTCCCGGATAACTGAAGCATTAAGTATAAACAAAAAATCACCGTTAATGCTGGTAAAAATGGTACAAGCGGCGCCTTAAATGCCCTTGGTAAATCAGGATGAGTTCTTCTCATTACAATAACAGCAACAGCTACAAGTGCAAAGGCTGACAAAGTCCCCATATTTACAAGATGCGCTAACACATTTAAATCTATTAATCCTGAAATAAGTGCTGCAATAATTCCTGTTGTCCATGTATTTAAAAATGGTGTTTTAAATTTCGGATGGACTTTAGCAAGGCGCTTCGGCAATAATCCATCTCTACTCATTGCATACGAAACACGTACTTGCCCATACATCATAACTAACATTACTGTTGTGATTCCCGTAATTGCCCCTACTGAAATTACTCCAGCTAAACTATCTTGTCCAATAAATTGAAGTGCAAAAGCAACTGGATCTGATATATTCAACTGTCCGTATGGAACAATTCCTGTCAAAATAAGTGAAACGACAATATAAAGAACCGTACAAATTAATAAAGATGCAATAATGCCAATTGGTAAATCACGTTGTGGACGTTTCACTTCCTCTGCAGCTGTTGAAACTGCATCAAATCCTATGAATGCAAAGAACACCGTAGCAGCTCCAGCCATTACACCATCTAAGCCAAACGGCATAAAAGGTGTCCAATTTTCAGGTTTTACATAATTAAAACCAGCAAAGATAAAAATAAGAACAACCGCTAATTTAATAAACACCATAATGTTATTTATTCGTGCACTTTCACGAACACCTCTAGATAAAAGAACTGTCATAATTAAAATAATTAAAACTGCAGGTAAATCAATTATTCCACCCTTCCCTGTACCAGGTGCTGAGGAGAGAATAGTCGGAATATGAATCCCAAATCCCTTTAATAAAGATTGAAAATAAGCGGACCAACCGTTTGCTACAGCAGATGTAGCGAGTAAATATTCAAGCATTAAGTCCCATCCAATTAAAAATGCGAATACCTCTCCCATCGTCGCATATGTGTACGTATACACACTGCCTGAGACGGGAACTGAAGAAGCGAATTCAGCATAACAAAATGCAGCAAAGGCACAGGCTAACGCGGCTATCGCAAATGATAATATAATAGCTGGTCCAGAGTGTTTTGCTGCCACCACGCCCGTTAGAACAAAAATACCTGTTCCAACAATTGCCCCGATTCCAAGCATAGTTAAATCCAATGCGCCCAATGTTCTTGCTAATGTCTTTTGCTTACTCTCTTGCATTAACTTTGCAATAGGCTTCTTTTGAAAAATTTGCTTCATAGCATGCTCCTCCAAGTTTTAAATTTTCTGAAAATTTTTAATTCGCTTTTTTATTTTACTCATAGCACTTTTCCTAGTCAATACTTTTGTCGAAATAAGTAGAAATTCTTCTGAATATGTCCTATCCTTATCCTTCTTTCTATATATCTTTCTATAACTTTTTTTGGTATTATTATACATGTCGATTCCATAAAAGAGGCATGCTCACTAAGTGAGCATGCCTCTTTTTACTTATTTCACAGTATGTGAACCTTCTTCAATCCAGCTATACATATATTTTTCATCTTCCGTCTCATGTGCTTGTTTTACAATACGAAGCGGACGGAATGTATCTATCATAACAGCTAATTCAAGCGTTTCTTTCTTCCCTATACTCGCCTCTGTTTTCCCAGGGTGCGGCCCATGAGGAATTCCGCTCGGATGAAGTGTAATAGAACCTTCTTCCACACCTTTCCGGCTCATAAAGTTTCCTTCTACATAGTACAGTACTTCATCACTATTCACGTTACTATGATAATATGGTGCCGGAATAGATTCTGGATGATAGTCGTATAAACGTGGTACGAAAGAGCAAATAACGAAATTGTGACCTTCAAACGTTTGATGTACTGGAGGTGGCTGATGAATACGGCCTGTGATCGGTTCAAAGTCCTCTACATTAAAGACCCACGGATATAAATAGCCATCCCATCCAACAACATCTAACGGATGGTGCCCTAAAACATGTTTATGCATATACCCTCGCGACTTTGTCATTACGACAAACTCACCTTTTTCATCATACGTCTCTAATTTTTCAGGACCACGAATATCCCTCTCACAAAACGGACTATGCTCTAACAATTGTCCGTATTCATTGCGGTAGCGACGCGGCGTTGTAATTTGACTATTTGCCTCTACAACAAGAAACTTAGTCTCTCCTTCATCTGGAATAACACGATAGATTGTGCCAATTGGAATCGTTACATAATCACCTTTTCGATAGTGAATCGTTCCAAACATCGTTTCAATTTTCCCTGTTCCGTAATGAACAAATAACATTTCATCTCCATCGCCATTACGGTAGAAATAGTCCATTTTTTCTGTTGGAGTCACTACTCCAATTAATAAATCCTCATTCCCAAGCATAAAGTTTCTTCCACTTACTGCATCACCAGTTTTTTTATTTTCTTTCGTGCGAAAATGACGGTGAGCAAGAGCTACATCTTCTTCATACTGCAACTGACAGGAATGTGATACTGCCGAATGCGATACTTCCGTTGGCATATAATGATGATACAAAATAGACTGCGTACCAGAAAAGCCTTTCGTTCCCATTACCTGTTCACGATAAAGCGATCCATCCTTTTTACGGAATTGTACATGTCGTTTATGAGGTAGCTCCCCCATGTGACGATAAAACATGCCCATCACCTGCTTCCATTTCTTTTTTGACCGTATTACGTAACGTACCTAAACCAGTAATCGTAAGTTCTACAACATCTCCATCTTGCAGCCACTCTTCCGTACCCAGTTCTAAAATACAACCTGTTCCTACTGTCCCAGAACCAATCACATCGCCTGGATATAAAGTAACGTCTTCTGAAGCACGTTCAATCATTTCAGCAAATGTATAGTAAATATCTTGGAAGTTCCCCTTTGATAATAGCTTTCCATTTACATGAGCAGTCATTTCTAACTCATAGCGGTCACCGTTACGATACACAGCTAGTTCCTCTTTCGTAACAAGGTGCGCTCCTAATGAAGTTGCAAAATCTTTTCCTTTTGCCGGACCGAGTCCTACCTTCATTTCTGTTGCTTGTAAGTCCCTTGCACTCCAGTCATTCATAATACAATAACCAAAAATGTATTCTTCTGCTTGCTCACGAGAAATATTTCTTCCTTCTTTCCCGATTACGCAAGCAATCTCTAACTCATAATCAAGTTTTTTAGATTTCTTCGGACCGATTACAAAATCATCAGGACCAATTACAGCACGATGGTTCGTAAAATAAAAAACCGGGAAATCGTACCATTCAGGTACAACATCTAGCCCTCTTCGGCCACGAGCCGTTTTTACGTGCTGTTCAAACGCGTAAAAATCCCGAATACTACTCGGATTAGGAATTGCCGCCGCTAATTGTACTTCCTCTAAGGAATATACACCCTTTTCCGGATTCTTAATCTTACGCAATACTTCTACATACTCATCCGCTTTCTCTAAAAAGGCGAACATAGAAGAAGGTAATTTCCCATCACTAGCAAGATTCATATCAATTACTTTGTCACCTTCAAGCCATCCAGCTCGCATTTCTTTTGAAGGAAGACGAAATGTAACAAATTTCATCATGATTCCTCCCTATGAAAATGAAATTTCCACCAACAAAATAATTTTTGCTGGTGGATATAAATTTTATAAATTTCCGCGACGCTCTTGTTCTCTTTCAATTGATTCGAATAATGCTTTAAAGTTCCCTTCTCCAAATCCGCGAGAACCTTTACGTTGAATGATCTCAATAAATAAAGTTGGACGATCTACAATTGGTTTCGTAAAGATTTGTAGTAAGTAGCCTTCCTCATCACGATCTACTAAAATCTTTAATTCTTTTAACCTATCAATTTCCTCATCAATTTTTCCAACTCGTGCACTTAACTCATCATAATAAGTATCGGGTGTATCTAAAAACTCCACGCCATTTGCACGAAGCGCTTCCACTGTTTTAACGATATCGCTTGTTAGTAAAGCAAGATGTTGTACACCTGCTCCATTATAGAATTCTAGATATTCTTGAATTTGTGATTTTCGCTTTCCATCTGCCGGTTCGTTAATAGGGAACTTAATACGACTTCCATTCGTCATTACTTTTGACATTAACGCCGAGTACTCTGTACTAATGTCGTCATCATCAAAATGGATCATTTGTTTAAAGCCCATAACGTTCTCATAATAACTAACCCACTCTTCCATTTTTTCAACATTACCAACTACATGGTCTACAGCAATTAACCCTGACTCTTCAAATGGAATATTAAACTCGACCTTTTGGAATCCTGGCATAAATGTTCCTTTATAATTTTTACGCTCTACAAGCGTGTGAATTGTATCACCATACGTACCAATAACTGCTTTTTTCAATGTACCGTCCTCGTCCGTTAACTCTACAGGCGGAGCAATTGCGACGGCACCACGTTTTACTGCTTCCGAGTATGCTTTATCAACATCATCAACAAGTAATGCCACGTCTTTCACACCATCACCATGAGTCTTTACAAACTCTGCGATACGATTGTCGCTACTTAAAGCTCCAGACACAACAAAACGCATATTTTTTTGCACAAGAACATAAGATACCTTTTCACGGTTACCAGTTTCTAATCCAGAGTAAGCCACAATTTTGAATCCGAATGCTCTCGCAAGATAATAACTTGATTGCTTTGCATTCCCTACGTAAAATTCCAAATGATCTACATCACGTACTGGAAAAAAGTCCTCCATTTGTGCAGCTAGCGTATCCATAGATTTTTGTTTCATAAAATCCTCATCCCCCTGTAAATAGATTAAATGGTCCATACTTAAAACCAACCGAAAACGCTTCCAACATCGATTAATAGAAATTAGTTAGCAAGCTAACAAATTCTGACCTTTAAAATTTTCTATCTTTTCTGTCAAATTCCTCTTTTTTTCTTACATATAAAATTCGACTTTTTTCTCTTTAAAATAAAGTGAAACTTTAATCAATGAAGTTTTACAAGATAAAGGGAGACTGTTAATACTTGAAGGAATATATAGAAGAAAAACAAAAAAGACCCCAACATATTAACTACTTACTAATATGCTAGAGTCTTTATTTTTTTTGAATGATTGTATTTATATGTCTCATACTAATACATTTGCAAGGAATAGAATAAATGATGTTAATACTACCGCTCCACCTAATGATCCTAATAAATCTGTTTTTGTTACTTGTAACACTTGTTCACTGTTCATATTCCTCATTCTCCTTTCATTTTGTGAGATTTAAAATTTTTATTATACTAATACGCTTGATAGAAATACGATTAACGCTGTTAATACTACTGCTCCACTTGCTGATCCTACGAAGTCACCTTTTGTTACTTGTAATACTTGCTCTTTCATATCTTTCATTCTCCCTTCTATTTTCTTTTGTCACAAAACTTTTATTATACTAATACGCTTGATAGAAATACGATTAATGCTGTTAATACTACTGCTCCACTTGCTGATCCTACGAAGTCACCTTTTGTTACTTGTAATACTTGCTCTTTCATTTTGCATTCTCCTCTCTTTTTCTTTTATTACAAAACTTTTATTATACTAATACGCTTGATAGAAATACGATTAACGCTGTTAATACTACTGCTCCACTTGCTGATCCTACGAAGTCACCTTTTGTTACTTGTAATACTTGCTCTTTCATATCTTTCATTCTCCCTTCTATTTTCTTTTGTCACAAAACTTTTATTATACTAATACGCTTGATAGAAATACGATTAATGCTGTTAATACTACTGCTCCACTTGCTGATCCTACGAAGTCACCTTTTGTTACTTGTAATACTTGCTCTTTCATTTTATGTATCCTCCTTTTTAATAAGTTATCTATATGTAATTTCTAAGAAATGTTTATTTCATAGTTTTTATGTTAGCGTTACATTAAATTTAATAACGTAACGTTTGTAACATTAATGTAACATAACTATTATTACGTTGCAATATAATTACGTAAATTTTATTACACTTTTTTTACGTTTTTTTATAAACACCCTCAAAAACCTTGTTTTAATGCACTTTCTACTAAGTTCACGTTTGTAACATTCGTGTAACATTACAGTCATAAAACGAAATATAATCATTTCTCTCCCTACTTTTGTTACAAATCAAAGTAAAACTCTAATAAATGACAGTGAACCTATTAAAACTTTACTGACAGTTAATACGGGATAAAACACCATCTTTCCAAGATAAGTTTATATGTTTCCTCTATATAACTATGTATAATAAAAACAAAGAGGTGGTCATTTTGAAATTAATCGCATTAGATATGGATGGTACGCTACTATCATCTAATCTCGAAATCTCCAAAGAGAACTTACAAGCAATCCAAACTGCAAAAGAAGCCGGTCATATCGTAATGATTTGTTCTGGCCGTGCAAAAGAGGATGCTTTGAAATTATTGGAAGAATATAAACTATCTCTTCCAGTTGGAGCGAGCAATGGGGCAATTGTTTATGTGGATGGAAAAGTAATTAACTCGCGTTGTTTACAAAATGATAAAGTATACAAGCTTGCAAAATTACTAGAATCTGAAGGTTTTCCTTATAAGCTATATACGAATAAAGGAGTTTATTCTCCATATACATGGCAAAATCAAGTCATGCAAGCGTTCGAAGAAAACAAGCATGCACTAGATGTTACACTTGAGGAACTCGAAAGAATTACAGAAAAACAAAAGAAATCAAACTTAATTACTGATTTCCAAAAAATCGAAGATGTTGTAAATAATCCAGAACTAGAAATATCTAAATTCTTTATTTTGACATTTAATGCAGAGCATCGCGCACAGCTATTAAGTATGTTACAAGAAGACACTGATATTATGGTTACAGCATCTGCTCCTACTAACTTAGAAATTATGGATAAGAATGGGCATAAAGGGAATGGGCTGAAACAAATGGCAGCCCACTTTAACATACCAATTGAAGATACAGTTGCTATCGGTGACAATTTTAACGATGTACCCATGTTAGAAGTAGCTGGTTTATCAGTTGCAATGGGAAATGCTGAAGAAGATGTAAAAAAACTATGTGATGTTGTGACATTAACAAACAATGAACACGGTGTTGCTCATGCAATCGAGCAATTTGTATTGAAACAAACTTCATCTAGTAAATAAAGTGAAGCTTTAATTAGAGAGGGGTGTCCCTCTGATTATTAGTTGAACCAATCGGGCTTTTACGGGCAGTTAATGCGGGGTAAAAAAGGGACTCTTTCAACTTCTGAAAGAGTCCCTCTCTTTTATACATGATGACAAGCAACAAAGTGCTCTTCACCAACATTACGGAATTCTGGTACTGTTTGTTTACAAATATCCGTCGCAAACGGGCAACGTGTATGAAAGCGACAACCCGAAGGTGGATTTGCTGGACTTGGAATGTCACCCTCTAGTATAATTCGCTCTCGCTTCACTGTTGGATCTGGTATTGGCACAGCCGATAACAATGCTTTTGTATACGGATGAAGTGGGTTCGTAAATAACTCATCACGCGGCGCTGTTTCCACAATCGTTCCTAAATACATAATCCCAATTTTCGTACATAAGTGCTCCACTACGCTTAAATCATGTGAAATGAACAAATAAGATAGTCCCTTTTTCTCCTGTAACTCACTAAACAAATTAATGATCTGTGCTTGAATAGATACATCTAGTGCTGCCACAGGTTCGTCAGCTACAATAAATTCTGGATTTAATACCATAGCTCTCGCGATAACGATACGCTGACGTTGCCCACCAGAAAACTCGTGAGGATAACGGTCAATATGATATGGAGCTAGACCGCATAACTCTAATACTTCTGTCACTTTTTCACGAACGTTTTCTTTCGTCGCTAGTCCGTGAGCCAACATCGGCTCGCCAAGCGCTTCTCCAATTCTCATTCTTGGATTTAATGAGCTAAATGGATCTTGGAAGACGAGCTGCATATTAGGACGATGTTTTCTCAATTCCTCTTTTGATAGAGAATGAACATCGTGTCCTTTAAACTTCACTTCCCCCTCCGTTTTTTGGACGAGACGTAAAATTGTTTTTCCTATCGTCGTTTTTCCGCTTCCTGATTCACCAACGAGACCGAACACTTCGCCTTTATTAATAGTAAAGCTTACTCCATCAACTGCTTTTACATGTCCAATTGTTCGACTAAATACGCCACCTTTAATGGGGAAATATGTCTTTAAGTTTTTTACTTCTAATAATGGTTCGCTCATTGTTCCGCACGCTCCTCATATAACCAGCAAGCTACTTTATGATTTTCATCATGTACATTTAGATTCGGTGCTTCTTCTTTACATATTTCCATACAATGCTCACAACGACCGCTAAAGTAGCAAAATTCATCCAAACCGACTAAATTAGGAACTTGCCCTGGAATAGAATATAGTTTATCTATTCGTTTTCCCATCACTGGTTTTGATTTCAACAATCCTTTCGTGTACGGGTGTTTCGGATTTTGGAATATCTCCAGCACTGGTGCTTCTTCAATAACTTTCCCGCCATACATAACGACAACGTAATCAGCCATTTCTGCTACAACGCCTAAATCATGTGTAATTAATAAAATGGATGTTTTAAATTCCTCTTTTATTTGTCTTAATAAGTCTAATATTTGAGCTTGAATCGTAACATCAAGAGCCGTTGTCGGTTCATCAGCAATTAATAACTTTGGATTACAACTAAGTGCAACAGCAATCATAATACGTTGTAACATGCCACCACTTAGTTCGTGCGGATAAGAATGGACGATTTCATCCGCACGAGCTATGCCGACTTTACGAATTAACTCAATTGCTTTCTTATACGCTTCATTTTTACTAAGTAATTCATGCTCTCTTAACGTTTCTACAATTTGTTCACCTACAGTGAAGACGGGATTTAGCGATGTCATCGGTTCTTGAAAAATCATTGCAATATCATTTCCTCGTAAACTACGAAGTTCTTTCTCTTTCATTCCTAAAAGACTTTTTCCTTCATATAAAATATCTCCACCTACTACACTGCCTGATTCAGCAATAAGTCCCATAATAGATAAAGCCGTTACACTTTTCCCGCACCCTGATTCACCTACAACACAAACCG
Source organism: Bacillus cereus group sp. RP37 (assembly GCF_040459695.1). Taxonomy (NCBI): domain Bacteria; kingdom Bacillati; phylum Bacillota; class Bacilli; order Caryophanales; family Bacillaceae; genus Bacillus; species Bacillus cereus group sp. RP37. Next base: position 5,158,378 of record NZ_JARVHP010000001.1, read on the forward strand.
TTTCACCTTCTCGAACTGCAAAGCTAACGTGATTTACAGCCTTTACTGTCCCTTCTTCTGTCTGAAAGTGTGTTTGTAAGTCTTTCAGCTCTACTACCGCTTTATTCATACCTTCTCACCTACCGTCTCATCTTTGGATCTAACGCATCACGAAGTGCATCACCAAGTAAGTTAATTGATACAACTGTTATAAAGATTGCAAAACCAGGCGGAATCCATAACCACGGACGCTTTTGGAAATCAATTAATGAGTTAGCTGCACTAATCATATTCCCCCATGATGGTGTAGGTGGGACGACGCCGAGACCTAAGTAGCTTAGTGCGGACTCCCCTAAAATTGAACCCGCAACACCTAATGTGGATACAACAATTAATATCGGTAAAACATTAGGAATTAAGTGGTATATAATTTTTCGGTAATCTTTTATTCCTAGCACATCAGCAGCTTGCATAAATGCTTGCTCTCTAAGTGATAAAATTTGACCTCTTACAAGACGTGCAAGCCCCGGCCAACCTACTAAACTTAAAATAATCATAATGACATACAGACGATAATCAGACGGTACTTTCCACTCTGATAAAATCGCTCCCATTATAATAAGTAATGGTAATCCTGGCATCGACATTAATATATCAGCAAGACGCATAATAATATTATCAACGATACCACGATAAAAACCTGCGATAGCTCCTAATACAGCTCCTAGTATCACTGATAAAACCATTGATGCTAGGCCAATCGTTAATGAAATTCGTCCCGCTTGCATAAGTCTTGTTAAAATATCTCTTCCTAATTGATCTGTACCGAGCCAATGAGAAAAACTAGGTGGTTTGTTAATTAACGCAACTTGTATTTTCCCTGATGCATATGGTGAAAAGAACGGACCGATAAAACAAAATAAAAACATAAAAATTAGTGCATACAACCCTACGAGCGCCATCTTATTTCTCTTTATCCGTTTAAGAGCTTGTCGCCATGGCGATGATTCATTTTTTCTTCTCTTTTTTTCTTTCTTCTCTGTAATTACTGTAACAGTCTCCATTTCTTTCCCCCCTTACTTCAACCGAATTCGTGGATCAACAACTGCATATACGATATCTGCGAAAAAATTTGAAACGATTGTTAAACAAGAAAGAAACATCGTAAATGCCATCAATACTGTATAATCACGGAAATTTAGTGCTTCCAATTGAATACCGCCAATCCCTGGCCAGTTAAAAATTTGTTCAATAATAATTGCCCCAGAAAACAATCCAGGTAACTCAAACGCAAGCAATGTAATAGCCGGTAAAATGGCATTTTTTAATGCATGCTTATAAATAACAGTCTTCTCTTTTAACCCTTTTGCTCGTGCTGTTCGTATGTAATCTTGTCTTACAACCTCTAACATACTTGTTCTAAAGTAGCGAGTTAATGAGCCCACACCAAGAAGAGTCAAAATAAATACCGGTAAAACCATATGCTTTGCAACTTCTATCACATAAGCGAATCCGGTTGAATTACTACCAACATCAATCATTCCACCTATTGGCAATAACTTAAGATCAACTGCGAACACCTTAATTAAAAACAGACCTATAAAAAATGAAGGAAATGACATTGCTGCAAAGATACCAATTGTTACAAGCTTATCGAATAAAGAATGTTGTTTTGTCGCTGAAAATACACCGATAATAAGTGCAATTAGCCAAATAAAAAACAATGCAATAATTGCTACACTAAAAGAGTTCCAAATAAATTTATTTAATAATGATGTTACAGGTTCTTGATACTGCAACGAAAAACCAAAGTCGCCTTGTAACGCATTACCTAACCAATGAAAATAGCGCTCAACAATTGGCTTATTTAATCCATACAATTCCCGAAGCTCTGCCGCCCTTTGCGGTGTAATCTTAGGATTCGAATCAATATAATCCCCTGGAAGAAGTGCAAACAGGAAGAAAATAACAATTGACGTTCCCAAAAGTGTAGGAATCATTTGTAACAACCTACGAACGATATACGTTTTCACCCTTTTTCTCTCCAATCTTATGCTTAAAATAGAAGAACATTTTTTCGAATCAGCATATTACTAGCCGAATGAAAAAATGTCTTCTACTTATACATTCTTCTCGTTATTTTTCAATAGATAATACTGGCGAGTTCGAACTAATACTGTCATACTTCTCAGGATCAATTCCTTTAATGTTTCCATTGTAAGCTGTGATGATTCTACGATAGTTTAATAAAATTACTGGCGGATCATCACTTAGTTCTTTGTACAGTTCTTTGTAAATTGGTTTACGTTTCTCAATATCTACGGTTTCAATTCCTTTTTTAATTAATGCATCTACTTTTTCATTTTTATAACCTAGGGTATTATCATCACCTTCTGAAGAGTAACCACTTACAGTTTCACTTGGATCTGTTGTAATTGGTGTTGCAACAGAAGCTAAATCATAATCGCCTTTTTTCACTTTTGATAGCATCGTATTAAAATCCATAAATTCAGGATTGAACTCAACACCTAATTCTTTATAGTTCTCTTTTGCGATCGGAATAAATAAATCACCTTCTTTTGCTGAGCTTGCACCATAATACGTTAATTTAAGTTTTTGACCATCTTTTTCACGAATTCCGTCTGAACCAGCTTTCCATCCAGCTTCATCTAATAATTTCTTCGCCTTATCTAAGTTATATTCGTACTTATTAATACCCTCTTCTGTATAAGCCCAAGATGTTGGATGAATTGGAACATTTGCTACTGTACCGTATCCTTTCAAAGCTGTATCTACATATTTTTTACGATCCAATCCATAAATAAGAGCTTGACGAACTTTCTTATCTTTTAAATACGGTTTTTTACTATTCATTCTTATATAACTAAATGAAGCAGCCGTCTCTATTTCAACATTTGCAAACTGTAAACTCTTCACTTGTTCTAGAATTTCATCCCCGTAGCCTACTCCTGTATAATCTATCTCACCTGTTTGGAATAATTGGAATTTTGTATCCGGTGAAGTAATCTTATAAATAAAGTTTGGGATTTTTGGTTTGCCTGCATAATAATTTTCATTTGCTATAAAACGAACTTCTTGTCCTGGGATATACTTTTCAAACTTATATGGCCCCGCAGCTATCGGTTTTCCATATAACTCTTTTAAATAATCTAAACTAGTATTTTGTTTATACTCTTTTCCATAATAAGCTTTCGATAATACTGGACCACCTAAAGCAATTAGCGCTTGTGAGTTAACTTTTTCAGTTGTAATTTTAATTGTTTGTGGATCAACAACTTGAATTCCTTCAATAGACGTCGCTTTTCCTTCTTTATATTCCTTTCCACCTTTAATTGCATATTGTGAAATATCATCGCCGCCTTCATACGCTTTATCATGTAGAAGTGATAATGTAAATGCTACATCGTCAGCGGTTAATGGCGATCCATCACTAAATTTCAAGTCTTTGCGTAAATGAAATGTATATGTTAATTGGTCTGAAGAAACATCCCACTTCTCAGCAAGATCTGGTATAGGTTTTCCTTGTTTATCTGTTGTAACAAGGGAAGCAAAAATAACCGATGTCACATTCCCATCCCAACCGTTCTCTTGAAAGTAAGGTAAGAAAACTCCCCCAGGCTTTGAGATACCAGAAATAAACGTATCTTTTCTATTTTTTGCCTTATCAGGTACTTTCGTTTTATCTGTAGCCGCAATTTTTTCAACTTTTACATTTTTTAAATCCTGCTGTTTTACCGGTTCTGTAGAAGCCGTATCCTCCTGTCCCCCACAAGCAGATAACACAAGTGAACTACTCAGTAATACCGAAAATACACCAGCCCATTTTTTTGTCTTTTTCTTCATTGTCCCCACCCTAACTGTTTAATAGTGATACCCTTTGAACTTATTAGCTTATGTATGCCTCCCACAGCACATTTATAGCCAATCGGAAAAGTCGGTTTTAATCGTAAAAAAATAGATGTTTTTGAGGGGTAACAATCCTATTCCGACCTTTCCGGTAGACTTTATGGTTATTAGCTTATATCGTCCGTTATATTTTGTCAATTCTTTCTAAATAAATATTTTTAGAATTTTTCCAAAATTATTGTTCTATCTTTAATTTAGGTAAACTTAACAAGATACCGTTATAGTTATCTTCTTGCAATCCTTGAATGCGTGCATTATGTGCAGACACAACTTTACTATTATTTAGGAAAATAACAGGCGGATCTTCGCTCAACTCCTGGTACAACTTTTTATAAATTTCTTTTCGTTTTTCAATATCTAATGTTTCTAGTGCCTGCTTAGCTAATTCATCTACTTTTGGATTATAGTATCCATCATAGTTTCGTTTACTTGTCGAAACAAACTCCTCAATTGTTCCACTTGGATCATCAATCATTGGCGTAGATACCATCGCCAAATCATAATCACCTTTTATCACTTTTGAAATCATCGTATTAAAGTCCATATATTCCGGGTTGAACTCTACACCAAGCTTTTTATAATCTTCTTTCATCACAGGAATCATTACATCATTTATTTTACTTGCTGATGAGGCAAAATAACTTACTTTCAGTTTTTGTCCGTCCTTTTCACGAATTCCATCCGAACCTGCTTTCCATCCAGCCTCATCCAATAATTTCTTTGCCTTCTCTAAATTATACTCATATTTATTAATGCCCTCTTCTGTATACGCCCAAGAAACTGGCGTAATCGGTACATTAACAAGTGACGCATAACCTTGGAAATACGTATCAATAACCTTTTGACGCTCTAATCCATAAATAAATGCTTGGCGAACACGTTTATCTTTAAAGTATGGCTTCTTATAATTCATTTTAATGTAGCCGTAAGAGCTTCCTGTATACACATTAATATTAGCAAAACCTAAATCTTTTAATTGTTCAATTGTTTCTGCATTTGTAGAAAATCCGTCGTAATCCACTTCTCCAGCTTGGAATTGCTGCAACTTCGTATCGCCTTTTGAAATTTTATAAATAAAGTGCTCAATCTTCGGCTTTCCTTCAAAATAATTTTCATTTGCTACAAATCGAACTTCTTGACCAGGAATATATTGATCTAACTTATAAGCTCCTGCTCCCACTGGCTTCCCATACAACTCTTTTAAGTACTCCAAGTGTCCTTGTTTATACTCTTTCCCGTAATAAGCTTTAGATATAACTTCTCCGCCAATTAACGATAATGTTTGGGCATTTACCTTTTCGGTTGTAATCGTAATTGTTTTCGGATCAATGACCTGAATTCCCTCAATAGAATTTGCTTTTCCTTCTTTATATGCTTGCCCACCTTTTATTGCTGTTTGACTTATATCAGTCGCCCCACTATAAGTTGGGTCGTGTAATAAAGTTAATGTAAATGCTACATCATCTGCAGTTAACGGTGTACCATCACTAAACTTTAAATCATCTTTCAAATGGAATGTATATGTAAGCTGATCCTCCGAAATATCCCACTTCTTCGCCAAAATAGGAATTGGTTTCCCTTCCTTATCCAGTCCAACAAGAGGCGCAAATATAGCTTGCGTTATATTACCATCCCATCCATTCTCCATAAAGTGCGGAAGGAATATCCCCCCAGGACTCGGCATTCCAACTACAAAGGTATCTTTTCTTTCTTTTACTTTTGTAGGACTTTTTGCTTTGTCGCTTGCCTTAATAAATTCATCTTTTACTTTTGGTACGTTCCCGGCTTCATTTGTACTTGCTTCCTCTTGACCACATCCGGCTAGTAATACTGATACACTAAGAAATGTAACAAGTGCTCCTTTAAAAGCATTTTTCATTGCACTCTCACCTTTACCTTCCTAATTTTTAACGATGTAGGAACATAGGCCCCCTTCCTGTAACTATCTTTATTTTTCCTATAAAAATAGTATGAATTAATTTCAAGATTATTCCTTTCCTTTAAACATGTCAATCGTTCTCTTTTATTTCGTATTAAAAAATTGAAAATCCACTTCTATTCGTTCAGCATGAAACATAGAATACTAATAACCAATTACCAAAAAGGGGGCGAAAACATGGACAACCTATTCCAATACGTCCTGCACTACGTATTATTAACAATTATGATAGTTGGGGCGCTATTACTATTCCCATTCTTCCCAAAGTTCGTCCTCTTTTTAGCTTTTTTTATTATGCTCGGGATCGCTATTATCATTTCAACAAAGGAAGATACCACACAAAAAGAAAGCAGAGTTCAGCGTGTAAAGCTGTAACTCTGCTTTTTTCAATCGTAACGTATTCTTGTTAAACCAATCACGAAAAATACTCCTGCAAATAAAATGAGTATACCAATATAGCTTCCTATATCTGCTAATGCACCTCCTCTTACAATCAACTCCGTAAATCCACGCATTGCCCAAGTTTGCGGAACAAAGTTTGCTACTGTTTGCATCCATGCTGGTTCAATTTCAATTGGCCAATAAAGACCACCAATCATGCATGTTGAAATCACAACGATATTCCCTAGCGCTGACTGCTGTTCTGTTGTTTTTACGATGCTTGCTAATAATAAGGCTAGACCAATGACAGCTAGTAATAACGCCGAGGTGAGGGTAATAACTCCTAATAAATTTCCCCACTGCACATCAAATAAGGAATGCGTTAATATCATTAAAACACCAAATTGAATCCAGCCTATTAAAAAGAAGGAAAGGATATATCCCGCCAGTATTTGAACTTTTGAAACTGGCGCTTCTAATAAACGAGACCAAACACCAAGTTGCCTAGCTTTTAAAATAGTCCCCGTCGCACTTAACATAACAATCATAACGAATAGAATGGAAAAGCCTGCCGCTCGTCCTGTAACGTTATTTAACTTTTGATCATCATGTGAAATTGACTCTTTTTGAATCGAAACAGGTTCTACTTTTGTATAGGTTTCTTTATACATCGTTTCCCACGAAGTGTTACTTTTCTTCTCAAAATCTCTTGCCGCACTAACTTCTATCTCCATTTTTTTTAATGTGCTTGTCAATACTTGCTCTACAGAAGTTCCACCAGTAAAATCAGCACTGGCCTGAAACTGAATATTTTCTATCTTCCTATCTAGCATACTCTTTTGAAAGTCTTTCGGAATGATAACTATACCCGATGATTTTTTATTTTCAACCTTCTGTTTTCCTTCCTGATACGTTACCTTCTCTATAGAAATTAAGTCACTTTTCTTTATTTCCTCATAATATTTGCTAGATAGTACAGAACCATCTTCATCTACTAAGCTAACATTTACTTTCTCATTCCCACTTCCACCTAAAAGTCCTCCAAAAATGAGTGTAAAAATAATAGGCATTCCAAACATGAGTATATAACTTTGTGGCTTTATTAAAATTTGTTTTAGCTCTAACCAACAAAGCGCCCAAACCTTCTTCATCATTTCCCCTCCTATCTCGTACGTAAACGTAATGTTCCAACCATAACGGAGACAATTCCTGCACTACATAAACTAAAAATAACAGGGAGTAGCACATCCCAAGATGTTCCCGACATAATATTTAAGAAGCTTGTAAGTGCCCATTTATTCGGAGTAACATTTGCAATGGTTTGAAGTGTATCAGGGAATACGTAAATCGGTAACATTGATCCCCCTAATATAGCGAGTATTTGAATACCGATTCCTCCCATTACATCTGCCGTTTTTTCCTCATGGATAAAAGCCGCAATTAACATAGATAAACCAGAAACACAAATTGCATACGAAATTCCCAATACTACTATTTGAGACACATCTTCTCCCCATTCCACATGAAACATAAAGTGCGTAGCAGCTATAAATATTCCAAATTGTATACAAGCAAATAGTAATGTACCTAAAAACTTTCCAAATAAAATTGAAAATGAGCTCGTCGGTGTACTGAACAAACGCGCCAACGTTTCAGTTCGTTGCTCTGTTACAACTGACTTTGCACCTACTGTTATGTTATATAGTAAAAACATGACTAACATCGCTGCTGCATAATATTGCATCGCTGCAACTGTTTTTTTACCTATCGTCCCTCTTTTAATGTTATCCGCATTTGTAGTTGCTATCGCCTGTAAACTTCCACTTACCTCTTTTGCAACTTGTGCTACATCACCCTGCTGAGATTTCACTAATTCTGTTACAACACTTTTAGTAGATACTGCGACTGTTTGAACACGTTCTGAAAAGGATCGGATCATTGATTCAGCAATTTTCGCTTGTATATTTTTTGATGGGTCTATAAGCACCTTTGGTTCTTTTAATTTTCCATCTTGTACTTGTTCGCTCCATTTATTTGGGATGACGATTCCCACATCGATTTTCTTTTCCTTTAACATATCTTCAAGCTCTTCCTGAGAATGAACTATCTTTACTTTCACATCATCTTTTATTTCTTTAGATTGCAATACGTCTTTTTGAAAGACATCTGCCAATTCATCAGTTCCCACTTGATAATAGCCAATCACTGTTTTCGGTAGTCCACCATTATCAAATATATTACTTAACGCTGAACCTAAAATCGCTGTTAATAAAAGCGGCATAATTAACATCATCATAAATCCGCGCCGATCAATTAAACGTATTTTTAAATCCTTCCATGCAATAATAAAACTTTTCATCCCACACTAACCTCCTTAATCACGAAGTGAACGTCCTGTTAATTGTAAAAAGAGTGCCTCTAAATTTGGTTCTTGTACTTCAAGCTTTAAAATTTGAGCGTTGTTCTCAACAACTACTGACACAACTGTACCAATAGACTCGCCACCATTTAGTCCAATATCAATCGTGCTATTATCTTCATCAAAAATAATCCGTTCAACAACAGATAGTGATTTCAACTTTTGTAGCAATTCCGTACTATAACGATTTAATTGCAATCTCACTATAAACCCATCTGCCAGGCGATTACATAGCTCCCTTTTCGTTCCTAATGCAATTACCTTTCCGTGATCAACAATTGCAATTCGTTCACATAAATACTCTACTTCTTCCATGTAATGACTCGTATAAATAACCGTCATACCTTTTTCATTTAATTTCTTAACAGTTTCTAAGATATGATTTCTCGATTGTGGATCAATCCCGACTGTCGGTTCATCCATAATTAATAACTCTGGTTCGTGCATAAGTGCTGCACCAATATTAATACGCCTTTTCATGCCACCTGAAAATGTTTCAATTTTATCTTTTCCGCGGTCCTGTAAACCGACGTAGGCTAATACTTCCTCTGCCCTCTCTTTTGCAACTTTTCCATTTAAACCGTACATCTTTCCCCAAAAAATCAAATTTTCCTTTGCTGAAAGTGTCGGATACAAAGCAATGTCTTGCGGAACAATACCAATTTTCTTTTTCGCTTCTAATGGATATTCTTTTACAGATTTCCCACCAACTTTTATATCTCCACTATCGTACGGAATTAATCCACAAATCATTGATATTGTCGTTGATTTTCCCGCTCCATTTGGACCAAGCAATCCAAATGTTTCACCTTTTTTCACTTCAAAAGACACATTCTTTATGATTTCCTTCTTGCCAAATGATTTCGTAATATGATCTATGACTAACATACTGATTCAGCCCCTTTGCATTCATCTACACTTTCATTGTAGAAAATTTTTTTCTTCTCTCCATCACCCTTGAGATAGAAATACAAAATAAAAAAGCAGCAAATTCTGCTGCTTTTTCACAATTATATATGCCAAAAGTCATGTGTACATCGTGATGCCATACCTTACTGCATATATGGCAGCTTGCGTTCGATCTCTCAGTTCTAACTTACTAATTAAATTAGAAACATGATTCTTAACAGTCCCTTCTGTAATAAATAGCTTTTCCGCAATCTCTTTATTATTTAAACCAAGTCCAATTTCTCTTAAAACATCTACTTCTCGCTCAGTTAATTGCGCTAATTGTTCTGGTGTGGTGCACTCTACTGCTACTTTTGTCTTTTTTAATTCTTTTATGATTTGCGCTGTTATATCCTGAGGAAGCACAGCCCCTCCACTATGCACCGTTAAAATTGCTTGAGCAATTGCATCTGCCTCCATATCTTTCAATAAATAACCACTCGCTCCTTGCTCCAATGCTTCAAAAATAAGCTCACTATCACTAAAAGTCGTCAGCATAAGTACCTTTATATGAGGGAACTGTTCTCTAACTAAACGTGTTCCTTCAACACCATTCATACGAGGCATCCTAATATCCATCAAAATAATTTCAGGATGTAGCTCTTTCACCTTTTGTATCACTTCGTCTCCATCCGTAGCCGTTCCCACTACATCGAGTTCCGGACTTAAATTTAATAACATCGCTAAACCATCACGAATGAGCGATTGATCATCAACAATCATAATCCGAATCATACAGTTCCCCCTATTATCCACGTTTTCTCCTGAAGTGGAAATTCAATCTGTAACCGAAAGCCTTTTTCTATCTCACTCTCAAATTGAATAGTTCCACCATGTTCCTCTACTCGTTCTTTCATATTAAGTAAACCAAAACCCGGGCTTACCTCGTTAACTCCCACGCCATTATCCAAAATACATAGTTTAACTTGTTTCGCCGAACAAATTAAACTCACTTCACATAAACTCGCTTTCCCATGCCGCTTTGCATTTGTTAAAGACTCTTGCATAACTCGGAGCAGTGTAGGTTGTAGTGACAACGGAATCACAACCGGATCCCCTTCTAATTGAAAAGATACTTGTACTTTCGTCGCTTTAGAATATCCATGTAACATTTCACGCATATTCTCTATTATGTTCCCTAGTTTACCTTCTTCTTTTAAAGCATGTACAGAAGCTCTAACCTCTTGAAGTGATTTTCTGGCTAGCCCATGACATGTATGTAAAACCTCTTCCGTAGCGTCCGATTTTTGTTTCCACAAAGCCTCTGCCAGTTGTAATTGAACAAGTAAGGCTGTCATATTATGACCGACAGTATCATGAATTTCTCGGGCAATATCATTTCGCTCCCGAACAGCTGTCAATTCTTCTACCTCTTTGGCATATAGACGTAATTGTTCATGCGCTTCTTTTAAAGCTGTATGAGATAATGCTAATTCTCCATATTGCTCATCTACCATTTTCCGAGCAGCTGTAAGTTTTTTTATTAAGCTTCCAGCTAAAGCACTAAAAACGATGAACATAAAATTAATGGCATTACTCTCCAATTCTAAACTACCTGTATGTTGATATGCATGTAGTATATTAATAAGCCAACAAAGAAAGAAAAAAGTAATAAAAAAGTACGTCATGCTTCTACGAAATTCATGAATAAATAGTCCTACTGCATCAATTCCAAATATAATTAAATATAAACATGTCTCAGGAAATAAAAAACCTAATAAAGCTGTGACTATCCCATTTGCTAATAGTGTATAAAAAACAAGCTTTTTACCTCCACTTACTTTTACTAGCAAAATATGATTCACAATATAAATAAAAAGTGCTGTACCTACAAAAAGTTGCAAATGTGCTGTTTCACGTGAAACATGGTTTGCATAAACAAAACAAATCATAACGATTGTAGCAATCCGTGCGTATCCTAACATAACATTCTCCTCACGTTTTAATAACTTAAAGTTCTTCTCTTTATTGCAACAACAAGAAAATTATACCAATTTTTATCTTTCCGTACACAAAAAGAGCAAGCCTCCCTCAAAATATGAGAAAACAACTTGCTCTTTCATTCTAATTTCTTTACTCCACAATATTCTCTAACTCATTATATAACTCCGCTCGCAACAACTCTTTCTTCGTTTTTTCTTCATACAATTGTTCAAGCATTTCAACATCAACTACATGCTCCATCTTACACTCAAGCGCATATATATCCTCTTCTACATGCATTAACTCCGTTTCAATATCCTCAACATTCCTAACTTCTTTCTTTTTTACAGGAGCTGTTTCAATATTTTTTCTTCCTTGGCGTTGCTGCTTTATTACTTGTTTCTCGAGCTTTTCTTCCCACTTTTGACGAGCCCATGCGTAGTTCCCTGCAAACTCAAATAATTTATGCTCATCAATCCAATACGTCTTTTCAAATAACTTATTCAAAAAATAACGATCATGTGAAACAGCTAAAATCGTTCCATTATATTGCTCAAGAGCTTCCTCTAAAACTTCCCTTGATTCAATGTCGAGATGGTTTGTCGGCTCATCTAAAATTAAAAAATTGATATCTTGATACATAAGTTGCGCAAGTCTTAACCTCATTTTTTCTCCACCGCTCAGTTGCGTTACTTTCTTAAACACCGCTGGACCATAAAATAAAAACTTAGCTAATATATGTCTCGCTTCTCCCTCTGTTACAGCTACATATTCCCTGAAAGCCTCTAATACATTACTCTTCATATTTCCGTACGCATGTTGTGATAAATAACCGATTTTCACACTACTACCAATACGGATCTCTCCAACGTCTGGTTCTATTTCTTCTAATAATAACTTTAGTAGCGTTGTCTTTCCTGTACCATTACGACCAACGATCGCCGTACGCTCTTGAAAACGAACATGTAAATTCGCTTCGTTAAATAAAGGGTGGTCAGCAAATCCTTTACTCACTTCTTTCATTACAACAACATCTTTCCCACTTCTCTCTTTCCCTTCAAACTGAAGTCCCATTTGTTTTCGTTCTAAAATAGGTTTCTTTAGTTTCTCTATACGTTCCAGTGCACGTTCCATACTTCTCGCTCTCTTATGCAATCCTTCATTCGGAGGATTCGCCTGATTTGCCCATTCACGTAGTCGTTTAATTGCTTCTTTCATTTTCTTTATTTTCTTTTGCTGTTCTTGATAAGCCTGAAACTCCTGAAGTAACCGTTCTTCCTTTTCCTCAACAAACTGAGAATAGTTTGTATGATACACGTGAATCTCTCCATCTTCTAAATCAAAAATCTTCGTTACAACTTCATCAAGGAAATAGCGATCATGTGAAATGACCATAACCGTTCCATTGTATTCTTTTAAAAATTGCTCTAGCCATTCTACGGCGAATAAATCTAAATGATTGGTTGGTTCATCTAATAGAAGTAAATCTGGTTTCTGCAACAACATGTATGCAAGGCTTACTTTTGTTTGTTCCCCACCACTTAACTCGGAAAATGATCGGAGAAATAGTTCTGTCACCTGTAGACCGTTTGCTACCTTCATCATATTCGCTTCTATTTCATAACCACCAAGAAACGCAAACTTTTCTTGGATTACTCCGTATCTCTCCATTAATCTTTGTAAAGCAGACGGTTCCCGTTCTTCTGCCATATGTTTTTCTAAAGCACGCATTTCTCTTTCTAATTCCTTTTCTGTTTTAAAGGCGGAACTCAATACATCATATATAGTCATACCCTCATCAAATTTCGGAATTTGTGCCACATGACCAATACATGTACCTTTCTTCATATGAATGGCCCCTGCATCCAAACTTTCCATTCCAGTTAGAAGCTGAAAGATTGTTGTCTTCCCACTACCGTTACGACCAACTAATCCAACACGTTCACCATTCTTTATTTCAAGCGATATATTTTCAAATATGATGTTTCCACCAAAAGATTTCGTTACATTATTTACACTACAAATTGTCATTTTCCGTACTCCTTTCAATATAAAAAACCATGGGAAAGAAACATTCCCCATGGTTTTCGGCATAGAAAAAGGAAGCCAAATAGCTCCCTTTTCACACGTTTATTAAAAATGGGTGAAGAGATTTCTATCGTTCAATAGCTACTATGCAATTGTTAAAAAAGGACAGACGTATCCCGTTAACAACTACATCATGAAAAATCGCACGACAAAAATAGATATAATCTAAAAATTTGGCACGTGCAGCTAAAGAACGTTTCATCTCATTCACCTCTTTCGTACGGAATTTAATACTTACTTCTTTATTATACTTCCCCATTTCATGTTTGAATAGTCATTTTTCTGAAAATAATGAAGATAGACTAAACATTTCAATAAGTGACATCAAATCTTACAACACTGTTATGTTCACGTAATGGAAAGCGATAGTACGAAAAAGCGCCTCCCTATACAATAAAGATGTAAACAAGAGAGACAACAAAAGGAGGAAAACAATCATGATGAAAGAAATCGTAAAAGCAATCTTTGAGGTATTAGTGAACGGACAAGCAGTTGTAAAAGAACTAAACGAACTATAAAAAGGAGTGAAGGAATATGATGAACATGGTAAAAATGATTTTACACGCTCTAGTTGATGCAAAAGCAGTTAGCCAAGAATTAAACGAACAATAAAAAAGGGGTAAATGAATATGAAGAAAGCCATTATTGTAATCGCAAGTACAGCAATTGCCTTATACACAATAAAAAATAGAAAAAAGAAGCACAATAAAAACGATCTATATTATCCATACACATTATTAAAGAAAAAATAAAAGACAAGGTACCCTATCTTAATGAGGATATCTTGTCTTTTATTTTTCCTATCCCCTTTAAAGGATTTCCTTCTCCTTTTCCCGAATGTATTAAGCGGGATTTTTTACACATATTTTAAAGGGGCACATATACAAATGGATACACAACAACTATACTTTTTAAACGATATCGGCAAACAAAAACCAGAAAGCATCCGGAATAGAAGCGCTGCATGTCCTTTTTGTGACAGAGAAAATTTAACGGATATTTTAGCTACTGAAGACTCAATTATTTGGCTAAAAAACAAATTTCCTACATTAAAAGATACATTTCAAACGGTGCTAATCGAAACAGATAATTGTGAAGACCATATTGCGACATATACAGAAGAACATATGAGATCGCTAATCCGTTTCTCCATTCAACATTGGTTAGACTTACAGAAGAATGAAGAATTCACATCTGTGATTTTATACAAAAATCATGGTCCATTCTCAGGCGGAAGTTTGCATCATGCACACATGCAGATTATTGGAATGAAATATGTAGACTACCTCGATAACGTAGAACAGGAAAACTTCCAAGGAGTAATTGTGCAAAAAAACGAACACATTGAACTCAATATTTCAGATCGTCCTATTATCGGTTTTACTGAATTTAATATCATCATTGAAGATGTTGAATGCATAGATGAACTAGCAAATTATATTCAACAAACTGTACGTTACATACTGACAGATTTCCATAAAGGATGTAGTAGTTATAACTTATTCTTCTATTACTTAGACGGAAAAATCATTTGTAAAGTTGTTCCTAGGTTTGTCGTTTCACCATTGTATGTAGGATATAAAATACCGCAAGTTTCCACAAAACTAGAAGACGTGAAAATACAACTCGCGCAGTACTTCACGAGCGAAAAAGATACAATTATTCACAAAAAAACAGAGTAGGTATAGAAAACCTACTCTTTGATTACACCTTTATTTCGATAGTACACGTCCTCTAACCCGACGTTATACTTCATGTTATTATCCGTCCACTCTGGTCCTAAATTTCCCGGCCATCCAGATGTATTTGCTATATATTTTAGTAATGCAAAATCAGTCAAACCTTTTTGCACCCCGCGCTTATATCCTTTCATTAAATGCGGCATTGCAATTTGCGCATTTGTACGTGGATCTTTCAACTCTTCATCAGTTAAATGCTCTGGTGCAAGTCCACCCCCGCGATGCAATTGAAACAATCCGAATGAAGTTCCATTATCTCCAACACTTCTTGGATTTAACCGGCTTTCATGTTCGGCAATTGTAAGAGGTATCCATTCTGGAAGATTGACTTTCTTTGCTTCCTCTATAATAATTTGTTTCATCTGTTTTGCTTCTTCTGAGTCAACATAGCTTGTCTCATTCATTAACTTGCCCATTCCTTCAGACTTTCCTTGGAAATATAAGTACACCCCAAGAACAACTAAAAATCCTACAAAGAATTTCTTCACTACCTCTACCTCTTTCTCCGCTGAAATTTGTCCCCTTTCAGCCTTCTTCCCTTTACAATTACCAACATTCTATCATTCTCTTACCCTTTTATCATAGCAAATAACTATACATATTATCATCATGCTTTAGACCGATTTTGTGAAAAAACAGCTGGTAAATACGTGCAAAAATGTAACTTTCATAGACCACAACGTATTTTTTGTATATAATTGTAAATTGAACTCTACATATAGAATAGGAGCAAACCAAATGAAAAAGTGCATAATACTCTTGTTCAGCATTTTACTTCTTATGCCTATCCACACCTCTGCACAAACGTCACCAAAACCAAAAGTACTTGTTTTATATAGTACAAAAGACGATAAAATTACAAATAATATTCAAATACTTAATACTCAATTAGGCCATTTTACAAACGATATAACTACGAAAAGTTTAAAACAAGCTAATGAAATTACTAATTCATCTTCTTATACACATATTGTCTATATCGGTGAACAAAAGGAAGAGTTTCCTGCTGAAGCAAAACAACTGATAGAAAATTTCTCAGGCCCAGTATTAGTTCTAGGACAAAATGTTGAACAATTATCTAATCGCTTTTCTTTCATTACTCTAAAGGATAATGAGATACGAGTTAATAAAATCGAATATCCAAGCCATAAACTAAAAAACACTTTAGAAGAGGAACGGTTGATTCAATCCTTTGATACAAACGGAACTGTTCTTGCTAACGCTGTAAGCTCAAATAGCAAGAACCCACTTATCGTTCACCATGAAACATCTTATTACGTTGCAACGCCAAATCTCTTTGACTGGATGTCTCATTACGTCGGTGAAATGTTATTTTCTTACTTTGGACAAAAATCGACGACAAATAAAGTAGAAGCTTATTTACGTCTTGAGGACGTTCATCCAGCCGCAGATACAAATCAATTAAAAGAAATTGCTGAATTACTAAAAGAGAAAAAGATCCCTTATATGATTACAGTCATACCGGTATATAAAGATCCGGATACAGGAAAGACCATACATTTAAAAGATAAACCTGAGCTAGTCGATCTTTTACGCTCTATGCAAGATGATGGTGCAGCAATTATTATGCATGGTTATACTCACCAATTTTATGATAGTGAAACTGGTGAAGGTTTTGAATTTTGGGACGTAAAAACAGATCAACCAATTCGTCAACCGAAGCATGAAAAATCAAAAACAAAAGATGACTTTCCTAATATAGAGGCATATAATGCATACGTAAAAAAAGGAGAAGAGTTTGAAGAAAAATATACGACTGATCATATTGAAAAAGGCATTCAAGAACTTGTAGATGCCAAACTATATCCTGTCGCATTTGAAGCACCTCATTACACGATGTCTCAAAAAGGATACGAAATATTATCAAGGTACTTTTCAACTTATGTAGGACAACTACAGTTAAGTGATACAACTTGGAAATCCATGCACTCACCATTTTATACAAGTACCCCATCATTTTTACACGGAATGAAATTAATGCCTGAAACAGTCGGCTTTATCGAAGAAGATAAGCCACATGCTATTGCAAAGATGAAGGAACGTGCTGTATCTGTTGCTAAATTATCCGATGGCGTTATTGGTGCATTCTATCATCCTTACTTAGGTGTGAAACCATTAAAAGAAGTATTAAAGGATCTAGAAAGTATTCCAAATATAGAATGGATTGATTTACAAAAAGAAACAAATGAAGTGAAAATGAAAAATATTCATATTACCACTAACAAAGATGGCATTCATGTTGAAAAACCAACAAGCGCAGATGACGTAATGGATTATATAAAACAATATGGGTTCTTCCTTATACTTGGTTTCTTCGTCATTGTCTTTCTTTTCCTATTAAGACGCGCGAAAAAATTAGAGTCATAATACAAAACCACCAAGTAGAATGCTTGGTGGTTTTTTTAACTTAAACCAAAACGTGGCATGTTATTAATAACCCATTGATTATTTTCATAAACAAATTCAACTTCTACTTTTTCCGTTACATTATCATAGTCATTATACGTTTCTACCTGCGCTTTTATTTTCCCATCCTTCAAATCGGTAGAAATAATTTTTGTAAATTTAGTCGCTGCTTTTGACCCTGGATCTCCAATAGCATAGTGCATTTTTCCATTTAACTCTTTAATATACTTACTCTTCATATACTCTGCTATAAATGATTTTGAGAAGTACGTAGATAGCGTAGTCTCTAAAGTATCCCTCGTATTATAAATAGGATTCACTAATTCCCCGTACGAAAAATCCCCTACTCGTTTTGGGTTTCCTGTTAGTGCAGCCATTTGAATATTAGTAAGTTCCTTCTGTGCATTCCATACTTTCTGTAACATACCGTCATCTGCTAACTTCTTATCTTGTGCTTCATTTGATTTCTTTGTATCTAGATTCAAAATAGTCCCGTTATCCGTATAGAGATACATATCTCCTGCTACAAAATATAAATAGGATTTCGTTGGTTCAACCGCTTTATTATAAATCACTTTTTCATTTCCACCATTCATTTTCTTCTTATATACTCCGTCCTTTTTTAAATAATAAAAAGTATCCCCTTTCACATTCATCTGCAAGGCATCCTTTACCAATAGCTTTTCATTATTTTGTTGAATGTCTATTTCATATATGCCATGCTCAGCTTCATTTGTTTCAAAAGGTAACGAGAAGTCGACAACAGCATATAATTTTTCATTATTATACGTAGCACTAGATATTGTTGCATAATTTTCTTTTGACCAAGTTTTATTATCCTTTGTCACTTGCGTTCCACGATTTTTATTCCAATGTAGAATACTATCGTCTATCGTTCGAGACCAACCAGAGTTTTTAAATGCCGCTTCTTCTTCCTGTCCCGTTTTCAAATCCATTTTTACAATCCCTACAATATCAAAGCCACCATGCTCAGAATATTTTTTCGGATAAAATAAAGTTTGGTCTTTTATATAAACATAATTTGTATCATCTTTTAACGTGTCTAGCTTTTTGCTAGATATATCATACTTCATTAAATAAGATAATCCTGCATTCTTATCTTTATCCGTATGAATAAAATATAAAGATTTATCTTTTATATTTATGTAAGAAGCATTTACGCCTTTTACTACAGGCTCTGCTGTTTGAAATTGATCTTTCGTACGATAAATGCCTCCTGTATTTTTATCACCATTCACCGCATAGTAAATCCAGCCGTTACTTTCTGCCATTTTCCCTTCATTAGAACTGTTTCCAACCGTATTCCCATTCTTCTCATTTTCTTTCATCTGTTTTTCAACTACTGGATCAATTTTTTCTTCCTTATTTTCTTGTTTTGCGTTTGGATTTATAGCCTTTGTTTCTGCTTCACACCCAAATGCTGCAAGTGAAAGTGCACCGACCATCATTGTAATAGCTATTTTTTTATATGCTTTCCCCATTTTTCCCCCTACTTCCTTCATCAAATTAAACACATCATAAATTATAGAAAATATTAGAAAAAATATCCATAATAAAAAGAATAAGAGTAACTCTCCTATCCTTTTAAGTAAAATTGAATCGTATTTTCATATATCGTTTTCGTAACCCTATCAACAGATATGTTTTTTATAACACTAATTTCCTTTAATACCTCTCGAATCATCCTCGGATGCGTCATAACATCCTCTTGAAATTCCCACGGTCCATCTGTTTCTACCATCATATATTCAAGTGGATAATACGAAACAATTTTTCTAATCTTCTCCTTATGTAAAACATCTGGTGTGATAGAAATATAATAACCGTTCCTCATCATCCGTTTCATTGTTGTTTCACTTCCCTTAAACCAATGAAAGTGTGCACGCGAAACTTTATGTTCCTCTAGTAAATCACATACGATATCAGCATCTTCATAAACAGCGTGCAAAACAATCGGCAAATCGTACTTCCTCGCTAACTCTATAAACCTTTTCAATACCGCTATATATGGCTCTAGAGTAATATCTTTCTCTTCTTGCCTTAAATAATATGGTAATCCCACTTCACCAATCGCAACTATGTCCTCTACATGATCTTCAATTAATTTATACATTTGCTCACAGTCTTCTTTATGAATCGGTTGCTCCGGATGAAAACCTATTGCTGGATGCACAAAAGGATATCGCTTTGCTAAAGATAAAGTTTCTTTACATGATTGATAATTCATAGATACCGCAATAAGCCCCTTTATCTCTTTACTATTTTCCACATCTTTAAGTAATCTACTTTTTTCTTCATCCTTATATTGATCAACATGTATATGACTATCAATCCATTTCATTTTTATTCCCCCATAAAAAAAACAAGAAAGGATCTCCCTTCTTGTTTTGTCATCTATATTATTTAACAATTAAGTTTGTTATGATATCAAATAATCCAATACATACTACGGCAACAGTAAAGTAGCTACAGAAATCTTTAATTGGAAACTTCACTACTTCTTCTTTACGCATCCCAGTTTTCTCCCTTCTTACTATATCCCTAATTATTTTATCTATTTGTATCTATTATGCAAAAAATATGACAAATTTACTATCGAATTAACTTACGTAAACCTTACAATGTTGTAAGGTTTATAAAAAGAGCCCCATCTACATACAGATGAGGGCTATTAAAAAGTAGTTGGTTTTTCATTCTTCATTAACATTACAAACAGAAAGTAATACAGTGCGACTTTCTAATTACACTATATGAAATTCACTATCTTTTAACTATCGAATTACATTACAGAAGACTTACATGTTTGTAAGCTATGTGTAATGTAATTCGATAGTTTCCCTTGCCTACATCTCGTACAATAAAGTTAGAAAGTAAGCCAAATAAGAAGAACACTCACATAACCAAATTACATTGCTAGTAGCTACTCTTCTTATACCTTTCACTCATGCTACTACAATGTACCCCCTTCCCCTTTATATAATAAAAAAAGCCTTAGTCCATATGGATTAAGGTTTTTTTACGCATCTCAAAATACCCCTACCTTGTATTTTTGTTTTCGACAAAAAATAGGTAGGGGTATATTTCGCTATCTCATCGCTAAAAGTTTACTCTTCGCATTAATAGGAATATTTACAGCTTCAATTTCTTCAATTGACTCACCGTAGCGTCCTTTTGCGTACACCTTTAATGCTTCATCTCTCTTTAACATATGCTTAACAGTCTTCTTTATTTTTTGTTCTCTTCCACGTTCGTCAAACGCAATAAATTCATATTCATACCACTCATCACCAACATGCTGACCAATTGTATTCACAACCGTATAGTATTCTTTCGTCTTATAAAGCGGATTATATTTATCGATAAATGGTCCAAGTTTCGTAGGCAGTAACATTACTACTATCACTAGCATCGCTATTATAGTAGTGATCATTTTTTTCTTCATACTAAACATTCCTCCTCTGCAGGATATATATACATCCATTTTAAAAAGAAGGAATAAAATCTACTATTGAATCTCATTACATTACACTTACATTTTTGTAAGAATAAAAAAAGGTGAACGAATTTACTCGTTCACCTTTTAGCTCGCTTTAAAACCACCACCAAGCACATCACGTACATCGTGAATAACAACGAAAGCATCTTCATCTACTCGGCTAATAACTTGCTTTAACTTAACAAGCTCTTGTTTATTAATAACAACATATAAAACTTCTTTATTTTTACCAGTATATCCGCCGCGTCCTTCTAATACAGTGACACCGCGTGTCATGTTTTTCGTAATAGCCTCACGTATTAAGTCTGGTTGATTTGAAATGATTGTGACAGCCGTTTTTGTATCCATTCCTTCTACAATGAAATCAATCACTTTGGCTCCGATGAATACTGCAACAAGTGTGTACATCGCTTTTTCTTGTCCTATTATAAATACAGAACCAGCAATTACAACGATATCAATAATAAGTACACCTTTACCAACGCTCCACCCTAAATATTGATTTGCTAACCGTGCTAAAATTGCCGATCCTCCTGATGTACCTCCAGCTTTGAACATACAGCCTAATCCGATACCTACAAACAAACCAGCAAATAAAGCTGCTAATAGCGTATCACTATTTACATGATACTCAATATGTTCTGTAACATATAAAAACAAGGATGTTTCTACAATCCCTAAAATTGTATAAACCATCGTTTTTTTATCAAAAAACTTATAACCAATAGCTAGTAAAATTGCATTTATAGCAAAGTTCACAATCCCTGGTGACCAATCAAATAAGTAGTACGTAACAACCGTTAAACCAATAATTCCACCTTCCGATAAACGGTTTGGAATTGCAAAGTAATTAATACCAATTGCGAATAATAATGAACCAATTGTAATTAGTGTTATTTCCTTTATACGTTGATTAACCATAGTTCATACCCTCCCCCCATTTGACATTGTATCACTATCTCCTAGAGGTTTAGAAGTGGTTTTTATTCCGCATTTTACCTCTTAAAAATCGAGATATTATGTTTAAACAAAGGGGTGGTTAATTATTCATATTCATTCTCACTGTACGGACAAATCGCTCCACATTCCCTTTCTGAATATGCTTAGCTCTAACCGTTTCATGATTACAAGTAAACTCAAAGTACGGATGAAAATCTATGCTATCTATATGCAAATATGAGTACTCTTTAAATGTTGAAGGATAGTACGGAAATTTCCCGTAAAACAGGAGACGTCTAGTAGTGGCAACAAAAATTCCATGTTGATAACATAACATAAAATTATCCTTCTCAAAGACCCCTACTACAAAGGCTAAAATCTTTTCGTCATCCTCTATATACTTTTTCATACTTAATAAAAGTTCATTCATGCATATCCCTCCAAATATTATTCTTGAAAAGAATCCATGGATTGTTACAAACCGGTTTAACTTCTTTATAAAGTATGAAACGCGTTTCCTGTCAAAGATATTTCAAAAAAATAATCCGTTATGTGATGTACACATAACGGATTAAAATTAAACTGTAGAGCGTTCCACAAGTTCGTATGGAATTTCCAACTTTTCTTGTTTAGAACTTTCATCACTTATTTTCCTATAAAACATTTCAAAAGCCTTTTTACCTATCTCCTTTAAATTTTGATCAATGGTTGTAAGTTGCAACACTTGCGAAATAGGTTGATTATCAAAGCCAATAATCGCTAAATCCTCAGGAACTTGAATACCTAATTTTTCAGCTTCTGTCATAACTCCAATCGCAACTTCATCTCCTGCTACTATTAATGCTTCGGGAAGATCCTGCATCCCCTTTAATTTATGAGCCACTTTCACACCATCTTCTAATGTAAAACATTCTGTGAAAATCCACTCTTCATTCACTTCTTCATCTATAGATTGCAATCGTTGTTTATAAACATCAAAACGCTTTTGACTACTCGGTCCTAATTTCCTTCCCGTACAATAACCAATTTTTTTATAACCTTTCCCAATTAAATAATCCATTCCTAATTGAAAAGCTGCCGAATGGTTCGTATATACACTTGAGATATTTGAAATATCATTATCTTCACAAGCAACAATCGTCCCATAGGAAGCATACGGCTCTATCGTTTCCCATTCATTCGCACGAGAACAAATAATCAGACCATCCAATTGTTTTGTTTTTAACATATGTAAACTTTTCATTTCTTCTTTTTCATTATAATTCGTTTGGCAAAGTAGCACTCTGTAATTATGAGCTAACGCCACCTCCATCATCCCGCCCACCATCGCATCAAAACATGGATGATTAATATACGGTAAAATCACACCAACGATATTCGTTTTCCCTTTTGATAAATGAACAGCATTTGCGTTTTGTGAGTAATTCAACTTCTCAACTATCTCTATAACCGCTTTCCTTTTCTCTTCACTTACGTACGGATGATCATTCAATACTCTCGAAACAGTCGTAACTGAAACTCCCGCCATCTTTGCGATATCTTTAATATTAGCCATACACTCACCTCTACTTTTAACTTAATGAATCCCATCAACATATGTCAAATCTTCTTATCATTACAACTTCATTCGTTTTTCTTACAAAAGTGTAATTTTCCTGTAAGCTAATTCGATAGTGACTCTCCGCAATATTTCATACAATTAAGTCAGAAACAGGGCAACAATTACTCGAAAAGGAGCGGATTCATATGATGAACACAATGAAAATAAACAATTTCTTCAATACAATGGGCATGGTATTTTCCGCTCTTATCGATGCAAAAGCTGTTGCTTCTACATTAAACAAGTAAGGAGAATGCATGATGAATAACATCACTTTTAACAAATTAGATTTTGTAGGATTAGCTAGTGGCTCGATTCTTCTTACTGCTTTTATTTACGCCGCTACGCTTGTATAAATTTTGTGTCCCCTTTCCCCTTTATTATAAATAGTAATAGAAAAGACGACCGTCTATGCCCGGTCGTCTTTTCTTACTTTTGATGTGATTGCAAAGTTTCCTTTAGCTCCTCAAACTTCTCATTTAATTGATCTGTCATCATTTTCATAGCTGTTTTTCGATCTATTTGTTCTCCGGCATCAATTTGAATTGGATCACCAAAAACTAATTGCGCTTTTTTCCCTTTTATCAATTCTTTTACACTTGATGGACCAATATAAGCTGCCGGTACTAACGGAACGTTAGAACGCAGCGCAATCGTAACAGCTCCAGCTTTTAATGAAACGTCTTCTGTTGATCTCGTCCCACTCGGAAAAATCCCTACTACTTTTCCTTCTTTTAATAGGCGTGATGGAATTTTAAGTGTACTCGGTCCTGGATTCGCACGATCTACAGGGAATGCATTCACATTTTTAAAGAACCAATTTTTGAACTTCCCTTCAAATAACTCTTTTTTTGCCATGTAATGAATTTGGGTCGGGTACATCCCTGTAGCTAACATTAATACATCCATAAAACTTGTATGTGTACATGCAACAACATATGGGCCACCTTCTGGTAACTTTTCTCTTCCTTGCACTTCTACTTTCCCAGCTGTTTTAAATATATATTTCAACAAAAATGTAATTGGTTTATACATTTGTTTCGTTCCTTTCTGAATATCCGAATTATAATCATTCTCTTACAACGATTATAACACTAAGTTTTAGGAGTTGGTAATAATTTTAAGTATTAATTGTTACATTTCAATTCTTACAAAAGTGTAATTTTCTTGTAAGCTAATTCGATAGTTACTTCCCAAAATATTTCATACAATTAAGTCAGAAAGAAACAACAACTATTCGAAAAGGAGCGGATCAATATGATGAACACGATGAAAACGAATAATTTTTTAAATACAATGGGCATGGTATTTTCCGCTCTAATCGATGCAAAAGCTGTTGCTTCTACATTAAACAAGTAAGGAGAATGTATCATGAATAACATCACTTTTAACAAATTAGATTTTTTAGGATTAGCTAGCGGCTCTCTTCTTCTTACTGCTTTTATTTACGCTGCTACGCTTGTATAACTTTGTGTCCCCTTTCCCCTTTATATAGAAAAAGACGACCGTCTATGCCCGGTCGTCTTTTTACATTTTTCTTTCTTTCAATTCTTTTAAAAGCTGTATCATCTCAGCTTGTTGTTTTATCTTTTTACGACCATTTCGGTTAATTGCTGCAAGCTCGCAGGCAACTCCGACGGCGAAGAAAAACAATAAACTTTCTAACATGTGAAATCCTCCAATTGCCTATTAAACAGCTTGGCGTAATTGCTCTTCTTGTAAAATCTTCTTATTTATATTTTCTTCTTTTCTCTGACAAACGTTATTGCGAATAAGTGCCGCAATAACAAGTAAAGTTCCTACAATATCAAACATCGTTATTTGATATCCTTGCATCATCATAATCATTAAAGTCGTAATCGGTACAAAGTTAATAAATAAAATCCCATTAATAGATGATAAAATTTTCACACCATAGTTCCAAGCGAGTAACGCTACGATACCTGGTAATGTCATCATAAACAATAAATCATATTTCACAATAGAAATCGTTCCCACACTCGGAACCGATACGTATCCAAGCGATGTAATAATTACAGTTATAATCCCTGTGACAGTCGTACCGAATACACACGTCAACGTAGAATAACGTAATGTTGACCAATCGCTACACGTTTGACCACCCATCGTATAAATAACCCAACCTACAACACCAACAAATATAAAGGCCAGTGAAAACATGTTATCTTTCAATGTTAAAAAGAAACTCACATCACCTTTCGTAATAACGAATACAGCTCCTACAAAAGCGATAATCATGCTCGTTATCATATACTTTTTCGGTTTTACATGCTTATATCCCCATAGAATACAAATAGAAATCATCGGCATAAGTGCTTCCATAATAGAAGCTACCATCACGCCTGATTTCCCCATTAACATTTGACCTAAAAATATAAGTACATTATATACAGTAAACGCCATCGTTCCGAAAAAGACGAGTAACTTTCCTCTTCCCTCTAAACGAAATGCCTGTTTTCCTTCTTTCATTAACAACAATACAATAAGTACGATCGCCACCGCTCCATAGCGAATGAGCGAAAAATAAAATGGATCTATGTATTCTAGCGCATGATCAGCAACCGGAAACATTGCCCCCCATGACATACTTGCAATTAAACATGCTAAAGCCCCTATTATCATTTGACCTTTTCTCAACACAATTCCCCCGCTTCTTTCTATTTGCACAAAGAGAATTGTAAAAGAAAAAATATATCACGTAAAATGATTCAAAATGATGTTAACTATCACTTATAATGATAGTTAACATCAAGGAGGATCATACTATGGAATTAAGAGACTTACAAATCTTCCAAAGCGTTGCCGACCGCGGTAGTGTAACCGGTGCAGCAAAGGAATTAAACTACGTACAATCAAATGTAACTGCACGTATTAAACAACTGGAAAACGAGCTGAAAACACCGCTCTTTTATCGTCATAAAAGAGGCATGACTTTAACAGCTGAAGGAAGAAAAATGCTCGTTTATGTTAATAAAATTTTGCAAGATGTTGATGAGCTAAAACAAGTATTTTTAGATAGTGAAACACCCTCTGGCATATTAAAAATCGGTACTGTCGAAACAGTAAGTACATTACCTACCATTTTATCTTCTTACTATAAAAGCTATCCGAACGTCGATTTATCATTACAAGCGGGTCTAACAGAAGAATTAATTAGACAAGTACTTGATCATCAATTAGATGGTGCCTTTATATCAGGTCCTATTAAACATCCACTAATCGAACAATACGATGTTAGTACAGAAAAATTAATGCTTATAACACAGAATAAAGCTTTTCATATAGAAGAATTTACAACAACACCCCTACTCGTTTTTAACCAAGGATGTGGATACCGTTCCAAACTAGAACGATGGCTGAAAGACGAAGGTTTGCTACCAAAAAGAATTATGGAATTTAATATATTAGAGACAATATTAAACAGTGTTGCACTCGGCCTTGGGATTACACTCGTACCCCAGTCTGCTGTCCATCATCTTTCTAAAGCAGGTAAAGTGCATTGTCATGCAATCCCTGAAAAATATGGTAGTATTTCAACGGTTTTCATACGTCGTAAAGATAGCTATATGACGAATTCAATGCGCAGCTTTTTAAAAACAATTGAAGAGCATCATCATATCAACATGCTTTAAAGGACATTCTTACGCGAATGTCTTTTTTTCTTACAAAAGTGTAAGCCTTCCGTAAGCTAATTCGATAGTTGTAACCGATCATATTTCCTATAATTAAGACATAAAGCAGGGCAACAACAATTCGAAAAGGAGCGGATACGCATGATGAACAAAATGAAATCAAACAAATTTTTAAATACAATGGGCATGGTGCTATCCGCACTTGTCGATGCAAAAGCTATTGCAACTACATTAAACAAATAAGGAGAGATTATAATGAACAACATTACTTTCAACAAATCAGACTTTTTAGGACTTGCAAGTGGAGCGACTCTTCTTACAGCTTTCATTTACACACTTGCTCAAGGTCTTGTTTAACACTTTGTTTCCCCAAACCCCTTTATATATAGAAAAAGCTGCTCGTCTTATAGACAAGCAGCTTTTTAGTTTATCCCGCTTTAATGGGCAGTAAGACCCCCACCTCAAAATTCAGCGAAAGCAAAGAAGTTTGGTGGGGGATCAACTGCCCATAAAAGTCCGATTGGTTCAACTAATAATCAGTGGGGGATGAAGAAAACCCCCACTGATTAAAGTTTCACTTTATTTCATATATAATTTGACCTGTTTTCGTCATATCGTATCCGCCAATTGCTTTTAATTCATTATGAAATTCTTCCGATTGTAGAATGTCTTTCACGACTTCAATCAGCTCTTCATTTTCTTTATTCTTCAAAATCACTAAATCATACTGTTCTTTCATGATTGGAATAAAATCTACATTTACAATTTGCGAAAATTTTTCTGAACCTACTCCCACATCAGCTTTTCCATTCGCGACTTGCGTGGCAACACCAAGATGATTTGATTCTTCCCATTCATATCCACTAATACGTTCTTTATTTAACTTTTGAATTCGCAATTGTTCATCGACTAACACCCTAATGCCAGAACCTTTTTCTCGATTTACAAATCGTATAGACGATTGAGATAAATCAGCCCATGTTTTTATATTTTTTGGATTCCCCTTTTGCACATAAAACCCAACGTTCCTTGCTAATAAATTAATCATAATACATGGTTGTCCAACTAAAATACGTTTTACATACGGAACATTATATGTATCCGTTTCTCCATCAAACAAATGCAAGCTAACGATACTTCCTTCTCCTTGATACATCTTTACTAAACTCGTTAAACTACCTTGATATGCCCGTAATATATTTGAACTTGGCAGGCGATTTTCTATACGTTTTGCCAGCATATCTAATGTTAGTTCTTGCCCGCTAATAATACATGTACCCAAGCCTCTACTATCTTCGCTCTTTACAGGAGTACCTTGTATTTTCCCCGTTTTCATTTGCTTAATATATTGTTCTAAATCTTCTGCATCAATGCGCATCTGTCTACCAACTCTATAAGAAGGAAGTTCTCCTTTTTTAATTAAGTCGTATACAGTTAATTTCGATACTTTTAATCGCTTTGCTACTTCTTCCGTTGTGTAGGAATGATGATCCATAGACGATTCCTCACTTTCTTTCTTCATTGTAACAAAGAAAAGAATATTTCTCCTATATTTTAAAAACAACTACATCGTTCAAATTATATTCAATTATAACTAGTTATATTTAGTTATATTTAGTTATAATTGAATATGTCAAAACGAAAGGGGATTTTTTTATGAATAAGTTTACATTACGATCCATCGGGGCACTTATACTTTCTTTTCTTCTTATATTTAGTGTTGCATGTACAAGCGGAGAGAAGAAAGAGAAATCAACTGCCAAAGAAGGAAAAACAGTCGAACTTACTATATCAGCAGCTGCAAGCTTACAAGATGCATTAAAAGAAATTGAAACAAAATATAAAGAAAAAGAACCTACTATTAAACTTTCTTTTAACTTCGGCGCTTCTGGTGCACTTCAACAACAAATTGAACAAGGTGCACCTGCTGATTTATTCTTCTCAGCAGCTGAAGATAAATTCCAAACTCTTGTTAAAAAAGGATTCATTAATGAAAAAGAAGGGAAAAATCTTCTTGGAAATGAGCTCGTTCTAGTCGTCCCAAAAGATAGTTCTCTTACAAAAATTCAAGATTTAAAAGATGAAAAAATTAAGAAAATCGCACTTGGTACACCTGAATCTGTACCTGCGGGAAAATACGCAAAGGCTTCTCTCACCCATGAAAATCTATGGAATGACATTCAAAATAAAATCGTATTTACAAAAGATGTTCGCCAAGTGTTAACATATGTAGAAACAGGTAATGTCGATGCTGGTATTGTATATAAAACAGATGCTCTCATTTCAGACAAAGTAAAGATTGGTGAAACAGCAGCAGCGACTTCTCATGAACCAATCCACTATCCTTTAGGTATTATAAAGGAATCTAAGCATAAGAAAGAGGCGACTTCATTTTATGAGTATTTGCAGTCAAAAGATGCACAATCTATCTTTAAGAAATATGGATTTACAGTCCTATCATAATTGCCATGAGCTTTGATGTTATTTTGTCACCAATCTTTCTATCTTTACGAGTAGCTGCATGTGCCACCATTATCGTTACAATTTTAGGAACGATTATCGGACGAGCACTAGCACGCTCCTCATGGAGATATAAAGTAATATTAGAAACTATTTTCTTATTACCAATGGTACTTCCGCCAACTGTAATCGGCTTTTTTCTCATTATCATTTTTGGAAATAACAGTCCCATTGGAACGTGGATAGAATCAATATTTCAGCAGTCTATTATGTTCACATCTACTGCTGCTATCATTGCTTCTACAGTTGTTGCATTTCCGCTTATGTACCAATCAGCAAAAACAGGATTTTCTATCGCGAATGTACAAATTGAAGAAAGTGCTCGTGACCTTGGTGCAAGTGAATATCAAGTTTTTCTACACGTCACACTTCCGCTTGCATTTCCTGCCTTACTAAGCGGAATGATTTTGAGCTTTGTTCGTGCGCTCGGTGAGTTTGGTGCTACACTCATGTTTGCTGGGAACATTCCTGGTAAAACACAGACGATCCCAACTGCAATTTACATGGCAATTGATGCAAGTAATATGCAGCTCGCCTGGACACTAGTAGTTATCACTATTAGTATGTCCCTCCTATTTTTGCTATGTATTCAGCTTATTAATAAAAGAATCACTAACTCTTAAAGCAGCTTTTTTTGAAGCTGCTTTTTTTATTTCTTAGGAAATAAAATATACCATCGGGAAATAACTGAATTTTACCTTTTATTTAAATATACATTTTATTTGAATTCACTTTCTAAAATAGGCAATTTCCTGTTATTATATGGAGGTGTTTCAAAAAATGAAGAAATGAAAACGCATTTATATCGTAAGTTCTTCATCCTGTTTTAGCGATCGGTAATCTTCTACTCTATTAGTGGGGCATTACCGATCGTTAGAACGATATGTAATTATATTGGTATAGAAAACCGAAGGGAGTCTTGTAATGGACATTTTATTAGCGCTTCTTCCTGCAATTGCATGGGGAAACATCTTATTAGTAAGCGTAAAAATGGGCGGTGGTGCATATAGCCAAACGGTAGGTATGACAATCGGCGCTCTATTCTTCGCAACAATTATGTATGTATTTACTCAACCGGCTTTAACAATGACAATCTTGATTGTTGGTTTTATTTCAGGTTTATTCTGGGCTTTAGGACAAGTAAACCAATTAAAAACAGTTGAAAAGTTAGGTGTTTCTACTACTGTAACGATTTCTACTGGTATGCAACTTGTTGCAACTTCTATCTTTGGGGTTATCGCTTTCCGTGAGTGGACTACTACTACTACAATCATTATGGGAACGATTGCAATCCTATTAATCGTAGTTGGTGTTGTATTCACATCACTAGATGACAAAGAAAATGCTCAGCCACCAGGACAATTGAAAAAAGGACTTCTTACTTTAATTGTTTCTACTTTCGGCTACCTTGTATATGTAATTATCATTCGTTGGTATAATATCGATGGTTGGTCTGCTATTTTACCACAAGCAGTTGGTATGTTTGTTGGTGCGGTTGTACTGACATCTAAACATAAGCCATTTAACAAATATGCAATCCGTAATGCTTTATCTGGTTTACTATGGGGAACAGGAAACTTATTCTTACTTCTTTCATTACCACGTGTTGGAGTGGCAACAAGCTTCCCATTATCTCAAACTGGAATCGTTATCTCAACATTCGGTGCGATTGTCTTCTTAGGTGAAAAGAAAACAAAACGTCAATTGATCTTTATTGCACTAGGTAGTGTTTTAATTATCGGCGGCGCTGTATTACTTGGTATGACAAAAGCATAAACTTATAGTCTATTAATCCCTGAAGCAATTATGCTTCAGGGATTTTTTATTACAACTATTTTTTAAATATAATAATATTTATAACCTTATTTGCATTAACCCTCCTCCCTCCATTTTCATCCTTTTCACGATAAGTCTTTTCTTTTTACAAAATTCTCTTAAAAATGGTATCGTTTTTTATAACATATCTCCACTAGAAAGGAATAAAGGATATGCTAACTAAACATCGAATTTTATTTATTGGTGCTGGTCGTATGGCAGAAGCTATATTTTCCGGATTACTTAAAACAAGCAAAGAATACATCGAAGAAATTATCGTTTCTAACCGTAGCAACGTAGAAAAGCTAGAACAATTAAAAGGGTGCTATAATGTGTCTATTACAACAGATTGGAAGCAGCATGTTACATCTGTTAATACGATTGTTTTAGCAATGCCGCCTTCTGCACATGAAGAATTATTAGCAGAGTTATCTCCGTTACTATCAAATCAACTTGTCGTAACGGTAGCTGCTGGCATTGGCCCATCTTATTTAGAAGCTAGACTACCTAAGGACACGCCTGTTGCTTGGATTATGCCAAATACAGCTGCTGAAATTGGGAAGTCAATCTCCTTATATACAATGGGACAATCAGTAACCGAGATGCATCAAGAAACCCTGCAACTGCTTTTAAGAGGCATTGGTACTTCGCAACTTTGCACTGAAGAGGAAGTTCATCAGCTTACTGCAGTTACTGGAAGTGCACCAGCTTTCCTTTATTACTTTGCTGAAAGCTTGATTGAAGCAACAAAAAGTTATGGAGTCGATGAAGCAACCGCAAAACACCTTGTCATTCAAATGATTTCTGGCTCTGCTTCTATGCTTGAACAAACGCAAAATCCGGCTAACCTCCGCGAACAAGTAACAACGCCAGGTGGTTCCACAGCTGAAGGTCTCAAAACTTTATATGAGTATAATTTTTCAGAGGCAATTCAAAAAGCAGTAGAAGCAACAAACAAAAAAGCTAGGGGGAAATAATATGAGTTTAACAAGTTTAAAAGACTATACAACATTACATAACGGTGTAAAAATGCCTTGGTTCGGTTTAGGTGTTTTTAAAGTAGAAGATGGTTCAGAAGTAATTGATTCTGTAAAAGCAGCAATTAAAAATGGCTACCGCAGCATCGACACTGCAGCAATCTATCAAAATGAAGAAGGCGTTGGACAAGCGATTCGTGAATCAGGTGTTTCACGTGAAGAATTATTTATTACATCAAAAGTATGGAATAGCGATCAAGGATATGAAACAACACTCCAAGCATTTGAAACTACATTAGAAAAATTAGGTCTAGAATATTTAGATTTATATTTAGTACATTGGCCTGTAAAAGGGAAATATACTGAATCATGGAAAGCATTAGAAAAGCTTTATAAAGATGGCCGTGTTCGCGCTATCGGTGTGAGTAATTTCCACATTCACCACTTACAAGACGTATTTGAAATTGCTGAAATTAAGCCAATGGTCAACCAAGTGGAATACCACCCACGTTTAGCACAAGAAGAATTACATGCTTTCTGTAAAGAACATAACATTCAGCTTGAAGCTTGGTCGCCATTAATGCAAGGACAGCTACTGGATAACCCAACATTACAAGACATTGCTACAAAATATAATAAATCAACTGCACAAATTATTTTACGCTGGGATCTACAAAACGAAGTTGTAACAATCCCTAAATCTATTAAAGAACATCGCATTATTGAAAATGCAAATATATTCGATTTTGAATTAAGTGCTGATGACATGAAAGCAATTCAAGCTCTAAATGAAGATCGTCGCGTTGGTCCAGATCCAGATAACTTTAACTTCTAGTAGAAAAACCACTGCCATATGCAGTGGTTTTTACGTTAAATAAAACTGAAAATTTAAACTATATTCCATCCGGTTGACACTTCATTATCCAAGGTGTAAGATTTTGAATTATCAAAGAAACACAAAAATTAATAAAATTTATTCGTTTACTCATTGTATCAAGAGAGGTGGAGGGACTGGCCCTTTGAAACCTCGGCAGCAGGTTCATTTTGAATACTGTGCCACTTCCTGCAAGCTTTGTGCTTGAAAGATAGAATGAGGGACTTCGTTTATATACGGGTGCATAACTTGTACGTAAAAATCCCTCTTTCTCAATACGAAAAGAGGGATTTTTTATTTTTCATTTCCCTCATCATCATCCAAACTTAATTATTTAGGAGGAAAATCAAATGAAAAAGAAGTTTGTACCCGGTATCGCATCAGTTGTAGGAGTAAGTATTTTATTAACTGGTTGCGGTAGTTATAAAAACGAAGCAAGCGGAGCAAATGCAAAAGGCGAGGCACCTAGTAAACAGGTTTTAAACTTATCTTCACCTACTGAAATACGAACAATGGATACAGCTCGTGCTACAGATACTGATTCTGGTCAAGTGATGAGAAACGTATTTGAAGGCTTGTATAATCTTGGTGAAGGTAACAAACCTGTCCCTGGTGTTGCAAAATCTCATGAAGTAAGTGGCGATAAAACGAAATACACATTCCATTTACGAGATTCAAAATGGTCAAACGGTACGCCTGTTACCGCGAAAGATTTCGTCTTCGCTTGGCAAAGAGCTGTCGATCCAGCAACAGCCTCTGAATATGCATTTTTATTCTTTGATATTAAAAACGCAACAAAAATTAACAACAAAGAACTTCCAGCCGACCAACTTGGTGTAAAAGCAATTGATGACCATACGTTTGAGGTAGAATTAGAGCGTCCTGTTCCGTATTTTATTAGCTTAACAGCGTTCCCAACATTTCTACCAATTAACGAGGAATTCTTTAAAGCACAAGGTGATAAGTACGCTTTAGAAGATAATGCAATCTTGTACAATGGAGCTTTTACACTAAGCGATTGGAAGCATGAACAAAGCTTTAAATTCAAGAAAAACCCTAGCTATTGGGATAAAGATACTGTCAAACTAGAAGAAATCAATTTTAACGTCGTAAAAGAAAAATCTACAGAAGTAAATTTATTCGAATCTAAACAATTAGACCGTATAAAACTAACATCTGACTTCGTTGATAAATATAAAAAAGATGCCAACTTTAAAGAACGCCCGAACGTAGGGGTCCAGTTTTTACGTATGAATCAACAAAACAAAGTACTTCAAAATGTTTCTGCACGCCAAGCAATCGATCAAACAATTGATCGAAAATCCTTTGTAAATACGTTATTAAATGATGGCTCTACACCAACCTTTAGTCTCGTGCCGAAAAACTTTACAAAGGGGCCTGACGGAACAGACTTCCGTACTGCAAACGGGGATTTAACAAAAATCAATACAAAATCTGCACAAGAATTGTGGAAGAAGGCAAAACAAGAGCTTGGTTCTGAAAAGATCACATTAGAATTATTAACAAGTGATGGTGACCTTGAGAAGAAAACTGGCGAGTTCTTAAAAGGGCAACTAGAAAAGAATTTAGACGGATTAACAGTAAATGTAAAACCACAACCGCGTAAACAACAAGTTTCACTTTTATTAAAAGGTGACTACGAAATCGGAATTGACGGCTGGAGCCCTGATTTTGCGGATCCAATTACATTCCTTGAACTATTTACAACGAATAACCCTTACAACTTAGATCATTACTCTAATAAGGAGTTCGATGAAACAATAGCAAAAGTGAAAACAACTTTAGCTGGTGATGAAAAAGCTCGCTGGGAAGCATTACTGGCATCCGAGAAAATATTATTTAAAGACTCTGTTATCGCTCCTCTTTACCAAAAAGGTGAATCTTATTTAGAACGTTCTTATGTGAAAGGAATTGTGCAAGTAGACTTTGCAGGTCAATTAAACTTCAAATGGGCACAAATTGAAAAATAAAAGGCAACCTGAATTGAAGTTTTTCTACCCATACCAATTGTTTTATTGGAAAAATGTATCAAAAGCGGATTTCTCATTAGGAGAAAATCCGCTTTTTCAATATATTATTTTTAAAAAATAATACTCCATTTTTTATTATTGACATATAGTTCTTTCCAGTGTTAATATTCTAAATAATCAAAGAAACTAAATATTTAACCATCAAAATATAATGTCTTCTACGTTGAAACATATAACGATAGATTATAGTTCAACATGTATATACATATAGAACACCTGATGACCTACATGCACATTTTTATAATAGGTTTTCTCTTCTTCTATAGTTACACTTCAAGACATGGACATTATGACGTTACAAACAACACATTTAGGGAGGAACGAACAATGAAGAAAAAAGTTGTACCTGTTGTTGCATCTGTTTTAGGGGCAAGTCTATTACTAACTGCTTGCGGGGGAAATAAAGATAATGCAAGCGGAGCGAAAGCAAATGATAAAGCACCTGATAAACAGGCCATTAACTTATCATTCGCTTCAGAAATTCCAACAATGGATGTTGCAAAAGCAACGGATGGTGAATCCATGAACGTAATGCGAAATGTTTTTGAAGGTTTATATGCAATGGGAGAAGATAATAAACCGATTCCGGGTGTTGCTGAGTCGGTTGACGTTAGTCCCGATAAAACAAAATATACATTCCACCTGCGTGATTCAAAATGGTCAAACGGTACTCCTGTTACAGCAAAAGATTTCGTCTTCGCTTGGCAACGTGCCGTAAATCCTGATACCGCAGCTGAATATGCATTCTTATTCTTCGATATAAAGAATGCGAAACAAATAAACCAAAAACAATTACCGGTTGATCAATTAGGTATTAAAGCTCTTGATGACAAAACTTTAGAAGTACAACTAGATCGTCCTGTTCCCTACTTCTTAAACTTAACGACATTCTCAACATTCTTACCAATTAATGAAGAGTACTTAAAATCTCAAGGTGATAAATACGGTTTAGAAACAAATCATTTAATTTACAACGGTGCTTTCACATTAGATAACTGGAAACATGAACAAAGCTTCCAATTGAAAAAGAATCCTAACTATTGGGATGCTAAAACGGTAAAATTAGAAGAAATCAACTTCAATGTCGTTAAGGATAAATCTACAGAAGTTAACTTATATGATTCAGGACAAATTGATCGTGTTGCTTTGAATGCGGAGTTTGTTGATAAATATAAGAGCGATCCAAACTTCAAAGAACGAGCTGAAGTTGGCATTCAATTTTTACGACTCAATCAAAAAAATGAAACATTAAAAAATCAACATGCACGCCTTGCTATTAACGGCGCAATGAATAAAAAGGCATACGTAGAAACAATTTTAAATAACGGCGCTGTTCCAGCTGAAGGAATGGTTCCTGCGAAATTCGCAAAGAGTCCAGAAGGCAATGACTTCCGTAAAGAAAATGGAAATCTAGTCAAAGATGATGTGAAAACAGCGAAAGAAAACTGGAAAAAAGCGAAGCAAGAACTTGGTACTGACAAAGTAACAATCGAACTATTAACTAGTGATAATGCTTTAGCTAAAAAGACTGGTGAATATTTAAAAGGTGAACTAGAAAAGAACTTAGATGGCTTAACAGTGAATTTAAAACCACAACCACGTAAACAACAGTTAAAACTACTATTAAGTGGTGATTATGAAATCGGAATCGATGGCTGGGGCCCTGACTTCGCTGATCCAATTACATTCTTAGATTTATTTACAACAGATAGTGCTTACAACTTCGATAAATACTCTAATAAAGAGTATGATGAGCTAATTCATAAAGTAAAAACAGATTTAGCCGGTGATGAAAAAGCACGCTGGGAAGCAATGAAGCAAGCTGAAAAAATCCTATTACAAGACGGTGCTGTCGCTCCTTTATACCAACAAGGTCGTTCTTACTTACAACGCGGATTTATTAAAGGACTTGTAACAAC
Source organism: Bacillus cereus group sp. RP37 (assembly GCF_040459695.1). Lineage (NCBI taxonomy): Bacteria > Bacillati > Bacillota > Bacilli > Caryophanales > Bacillaceae > Bacillus > Bacillus cereus group sp. RP37. Next base: position 5,196,013 of record NZ_JARVHP010000001.1, read on the forward strand.
TGACTTCGGCGGTGAGTTTAACTACAAGTGGACAGAAGTTGCAAAATAATAAAGTAAAAAAGGTATCCCAAGAAGGATACCTTTTTATTTTATGCTTCTTTAACTACAGAGCTTCTTCTTCCCTTTACCATTCCTTTTATCGCTAAAGTCATCACTGCTACTGATTGTGTAACCAATACAATAACTAATAATGAAATAATATTTCTCTCTAAACTAACTCCTCCGAATATTATTGTATAATAGCCATTTGCTGCATATGTTGCGGGAAATAATTCGTCGATTGTTTGATATGTTTTAGAAAGCATCTCATGTGGTACGATTACACCCGAACTTACAAGTTGTAACGATAGTGAAATTATATTAAAGATCATACCTGCATTTCCGAAAACAGTTATGAACATTTGTGTTAATGAAAGAAAAGCGAAGAAGACTATTGTCAATAATCCTCTTCCCCTTCTTTTTGCATTGAACTAAAACTCATCATAAATATAAATAAAAACATCAAATATATTTTCCACGTCAAAGAAGGTATATGCCCTGACCAAAGATAGCTAATCAAATAGTTAATCCCCATAATACAAGAAGATACTACTAAACTAATGCTTATTAGTTTTACATATTTGAACATACCTTTTCTCCTTACTTTTCTATCTCTTCAAATTGCAGATTTACCGGCTCTTCTAGGAGTGTTTCATAAAAGTTTTCAGCCAAATCTGTTGAAGGAATTTTTCCATCCACTTCATCAAATCGAATACTATCTAGCCACACACAACCTTCTCCTGATAATAAAACACCAAATGCAATACCAAGTGCTTCTTCTTTTATATCTAATACAACCGAGTACGATTGCCAGTTATTCGTATTTTTAATTGGACGATTTTGCATGTTATCCATAGCGAGCGGTTCTGTATCTTTTCCGTCTACTCGCATCCACAATCCTGCCCAATCTCTTACGTTTTCACTCTTAACAAATGCTGTAAAACGTAATCTCTTTCCTACATATTTATCCGCTCGGAACATTTGCATTAATGTTGAAAATCCTCCGTGCGTAACATTCTCTTTTGCTTTTATGTATGCAGATACTTTCCCTTGATGGACAACTTCATAATCTAAACCCATCTCATATTCAGCAGGATGACTTCCACTTAAGATCCATCCTTTCGGTATACCTTTTTGCATTGAAACACCCTCTCTTTCTATATAAAATGATTGGAAATACTTTCGATATTTCTTTGGTGGCAATTGGAACATTCTTTTAAAAGCTCTCGTAAATGCCTCTTGTGAGGAAAAACCGTATTGCACTGCAATATCAATAACTGCTCTCTCAGTTGACACTAAAACCTGCGCAGCATGAGTTAACCTTCTCTTTCGAATATAATCCGTGACACTCATCCCAATATAACTTTGAAAAATACGATGAAAATGGTACATCGATACTGCAATGTGAGATGCCACTTTTTCTGTTGTAAGCTCCTCATGTAAATGCTCCTCTATATATTCAATTGCTTTTTTCATCATCTCTTTATATTCTTCATGCATTTTAGTACCCCCTCACAACTTCAATTTACCATATACATACAAATTATTTTTGATTTAAATTGCGGATTAGCCCTTGTAGCTACAGAATAATAATTTATTTTTAGCACATACATAATTACATGTTTTTGGGAAAAACTTGTATAGAACGAATTTACATAAGGAGGAATTTATAATGAGAATTTTACTATCAGTTTTATTAGCTCTTATGCTAGTACCTGCATTAACAGGATGTAAAGCTCCTGCAAAAGAAGACACAACTTCTAATAAAAAGACTACAGAAGAGGCGAAGAATGAAGCTCCTGCTGATTTAAAACTAAACTTCAATGAATTCGATTTAAAGGCAGACTACCAAGATACAAAGAAAGACTACGAAGCAGACTATAAAAACGTAGCAGCTGATAAAAAAATGGAAGCAAAAATTGAAGATCATAAAGCAGATGTAAAATTAACAGGAGACGAGGCTATCACAAAATTAAGCCCACTTCTAAAAGAATTAAAATTTGATAAAGATACTCCTGACCAAGAAGTAATCGATCAAATAGTGAACGTGTTCAAACTTGATAAAGACTACCAAAAATTCGATTTAGAAGTTGTCTTCTCTGATGGAACGAAAAAAGAATATAAAAGAGAAATAAAATAAAGAAGTAGGCGGTTGCCTACTTCTTTATTTTTGCATATCTTAAATCTGGCTTAGATCCAACATAATATTGCAGTCCAGATACTGATTCTTTTTGTAAATAGGAATCAGAAGGGAATATAACCGGAATTAATGGTGAATCTGTAAACATAATATCTTCTGCTTTATGCAGTAAGTCAAAGCGCTTATCTTCATCTTGTTCAACTTCTGCTTCTTTTACTAAAGCATCAAATTCTTTATTATGCCATTTTGCATAGTTATTCGGACCATCACCTGCATATAGATCTAGTTTAGTAATTGGATCTAATAGAGAGCCGCCCCATCCCATATAAGCTAATTGGAAATCACTTTGCTTATATGTGTCGATGTAACTCTTCCACTCTTTATTTTCTAATTTAATATCTACGCCTAGATTTTTCTTAAACATTTCTTGCATTGCTTCTGCTACTTTTTTATGTTGTGTATCTGTAGTGAATTTTAATGTTACTTCAGGTAATGTAGACCAGCCTTGTTCTTTCATACCTTCTTCTAGTAATTTTTTCGCTTCTGCTGGATCAAATTTAACGTAACCACCTTTTTCTTTACGGAAATCACGGCCACTTTGTGTTTTTGCTCCTTCTGGAACGAATGCATTTGCTTCTTGTGCATTGTTTTTATAGAGTTTTTCCACGATAAACTTGCGATCAACTGCTAATGAGAATGCTTTACGTACTTTCGCATTTGTGAATGGCTCTTTTTCTACGTTAAACGAATAAATATAAGATGAAAATCCTGCAACACGCTTATATTCTTTATTTCCTTTTTCTTTCTCAATCATCTCTTGTGGTAAACCACTTAGTAAATCTAATTCTTTTGATTTGTATAATTGGTACGCTGTTTTAGAGTCTGGAATAATACGAAACTCAATTTCTTTTAATGTTACCTTTTTATCATAGTATTCTTTATTTTTTTGTACTGTAATTGCTTGGTTATGCTTCCATTCTTTTAACGTGAATGGTCCGTTCGTAATTAACTCTTTTGGATCTGTTTTTAATTTATTATTATCATCAATTGATTTTTTAGATAATGGAATAAATAATGAACTTGCTAATTTTTGTTTAATAGAAGACACTGGGTGCTCTAGTGTTACCTTTAATGTTTGAGGATCAACAACTTGAATACCCACTTGGCCTTCTTCACCTTTTCCAGTATTATATGCCTCTGCACCTTTAATAAAATACATTTCTGTCGCATTCATAGAACCTGTTTTTGGATTTAATAATCGCTTCCATGCAAATTCAAAGTCATTTGCTGTAATAGCAGAACCATCTGACCATTTAATATCTTTCTTTAAATGAATTGTATATTCAGTTCCATCAGTATTGACTTCTTCTTTCTCTGCTAATTCATTTTGATATTTCCCATCACTATCTTGCGTATATAAACTTGAGAATAAATGTCCAATTACATAACCTGACGTGCTATCTGTTGCAATAGCGGAATCAAGTGTATATGGATCGCTACCAATATTCGTTACTAATCGATCTCCTCCTCCCTTACCAGCACTTGCCTTTTGCGTCTCTTTCTTACCGCAAGCGACAGAAGTAATTGCTAAAACGGTCATAATGACAAACAGTAAAAACTTCTTCATCTTACATTCCCCTTTACCCTGAAATTTTTGGTGTTGATGCTAATAATGTTTTTGTATAAGAATGTTGTGGATTACGAAATACTTCATCCGTATCTCCAAATTCAACAAGTTCTCCTTTATATAAGACAGCCACTTTTTCACATAAATAGTGAACCATCGGTAAATCATGCGCGATAAATAAATATGTATAGCCTTGTTTCTTTTGAATCTTTTGCAGCAAGTGCACAATTTGGATTTGAAGTGAAACATCTAATGCTGAAATTGGTTCATCCAGAATCAATACTTCTGGCTCACATAATAAAGCTCTTGCAATAGCAATACGTTGACGTTGCCCTCCGCTAAATTCATGCGGGTAACGATCAATATATCGTCTATCTAACCCAACACGCTCTAGCGCATCACCCGCGACTTTATCTTTCAATCCTTTATCGCCTAAACCAAATGAAATATAGCCTTCTGTTACGCTATCGCGTACTTTCCAGCGCGGATTTAATGCCGCTGTGGAATCTTGAAAAATGAACTGCACTTTCTGTAAGAAATCACGCTTATGAGCTGCCTTCAACTTGTGAACAACTTGACCGTTATAATCAATTTCACCAGACGTTGGTTTCTCGATCCCAGCTATAAGCTTACCGAGTGTTGTTTTTCCAGAACCGCTTTCTCCAATAATGCCAAGCGTTGTTCCTTTCGGGATAGAAAGAGATATATCTTTTAAAGCTGTGATTTCTTTGTTTTTACTTCCATACGTTTTCTTTACTTGCTTTACCGTAATTAAATCTGTCGTCATGAAGCATTCACCTTCTCTTTTGATTTCGCTTGGTTATGCTCTAGAACATGCTGCCAACAATGAGAACTATGCTCCTCAGAATATGTTGTTCTCTCTGGGAAGCGATGAATGCATTCTTTTATTGCTACTGGGCAACGATTAACAAAGGGACAACCAAAGCTATTTAATGTTTCAATGGAAGGTGTCGTTCCTTCTATTGCACGTAATACTTTTTCTGAATCATCCATATTCGGAATTGCTTGTAATAAGCTTTTCGTATATGGATGTTTAGGAGAACCTATTACTTCCTGTATCGTCCCTTTTTCAACAACACGTCCACCGTACATAACTACCACCCGGTCAGCTACTTCACGTACAAGCGCCAAGTCGTGTGTGATTAATAAAATGCTCGTATTTTGTTTTTCTTTCCGCTCTTTTAATAATCCCATAATTTGTTTTTGAATCGTTACATCTAACGCTGTTGTTGGCTCGTCTGCAATAACAAGCTTTGGATGACAAGCAAACGCAATTGCTAAACAAATACGTTGCCTCATACCGCCACTTAATTGATGTGGGTACTGTTCAAAACGTTTCTCTGCTTCATGTATTCCTAAATCATTTAATAGGTTAATTGCAATTTTTTTTGCCTCTTTTTTCGATTTCTTTTCGTGTTGCAAAATCACTTCTGTAATTTGCCTTCCCACCTTCATCGTCGGATTTAAAGATGAAAGCGGATCTTGAAAGATAAAGGAAATATCTTTCCCGCGAATTTGATTCCATTCTGATTCTTGTAAATTCGTTAATTCCTTTGATTGGAAAGATACATTTCCACCATCGATACGAATGGATTCTTGATTTAAGCCGATAATAGATTGCCCTGTAACGCTTTTTCCTGAACCACTCTCCCCTACCAATGCCACTATTTCACCTTTGTTAATAGAAAAGGAAACATGTTTCACAATCGCTTGCTTACTATTCTCTTTTTCAACGGCTAACGTTACGTTTTCTAAAGATAAGAGCTGTCCCATGTTTTTTCTCCTTTCGATTCCGTTTTACGATTTTCGGATCAATTGCATCTTGCAAACCATCACCAATAGCATTAAATGCGAACATGATGAGTGCAATCATGATTGCCGGGAAGAATAGCTGCCACCACTCTCCGCTTAGTAATGTCCCAAGTGCATCGTTCGTCATCGTTCCCCAACTCGCTGCTGGCGATTGCACTCCAAGGCCAATAAAGCTTAAAAATGATTCTGAGAAAATAGCTGCTGGAATTGTAAATGACAAATTCACGATAATAATGCCTGTTAAGTTTGGAATTAAATGTCCATATATAATTTTCATATGCGATGTACCTAATCGCTCTGCTGCAATAACAAACTCTCTTTGTTTTAAAGACAAGACTTGAGCTCGAATGAGACGAGCCATTCCAATCCACCCTGTTAATGCAAGGGCGATAATGATGGTAAAAAGACCTGGTTTCATAACGATTAATAGTAAAATAACAATTAATAAATATGGGATACCATATAATACTTCAATCCCTCTTATAATCCACTCATCAATTAACGTTCCAAGGCGATTGCGCCCTCTCACATATCCACTAAATCCACCGATCAGTACACCTAGCCCTATATCAAGAGCTGCTGCTACCAATCCAACTGTTAGCGAAATTTTCCCGCCAGCCCATGTACGTGCCCATATGTCTCTACCTAAATCATCTGTTCCGAACCAATGTTCACTACTAGGCGGTAAGTTTGTTGCCTCTTTTACTTGCTCACTCGCAGTAAATGGCGTTAAACTTTCACCAATAAGAGAGAATACAATAATTAGTAATAACGTCACTGACCCTAAAACTGCGATTGGATTCGATACAAACTTACGAAGTACTTCCTTTTTTCGGCTAATCGTTTGCTGCTCTTTATTTATCGTTAATTCTTTTTTCTCTTCATTCGTTAATAACTGTTTATTAATTTCATAAGCTCCCATTTAAATATCCCCCCTCCTTACGTAATAGAACGAATGCGCGGATCAACAATACGATGAATGATATCTGTAATAAAAATACATACAATCAATAGCGCACTATAGAAAATGGTTGTTCCCATAATTACCGGATAATCTCGATTAAAAATACTATCTACGAAATATTTTCCTAAACCAGGAATGGAAAATATTTTTTCAATAACGAAAGTCCCTGTTAAAAGCCCAGCCATTAACGGTCCAACAAATGTAAGTACTGGAACAATTGCATTCCGAAGAGCGTGTCTTATAATAATCTTCTTAATTGGTATACCTTTCGCTCTTGCTAGCTTAATATAATCACTCTGCAAAACTTCGATCATATTAGAACGAACAAACCTTGTAATAACCGCGATTGGCCCTAACGCTAATGCAAAGGATGGCAACACCGTATGCTCGAATGTGCCCCAAGACGCTACTGGTAAGAGCTCAAATTGAATAGCGAATACTTGTATAAATAGTGGTGCTAAAATAAAACTTGGAATAGATATGCCGAGAATCGCAAGTAAACTCACACCATAATCAATTACTCTCCCGTGATAGAGAGCAGCAAATGTACCTGCTGCAATTCCGACTAATAATGAAATAACAAGTGCTTGTAAACCAATAATCGCTGATGGACCAAATCCTGTCGTTATAATTTCTGATACGCCTTGCCCCGTCGATTGAACGGATTCACCAAAATCAAAATGAACTACGCCGTCTAGATACGCAACATATTGATTCCATAACGGTTCATCAAGATGATACTTTGCTCTCATATTTTGTATCACTTCTTCAGGAAAGATTTTCGCATCCGATGAAAATGGATCGCCTGGAATAATATGCATAATTAGAAATGTCACTGTCGTAATAACCCATAGTGTGAATACCATAACCGATAATTTTTTAATTACATACACTTCAATAACCCCCTAAACACATAAATTTACTTAGTTTTATTAACGTATTTTCCCCATTACTCCCTTTTCTCTTTTTAGAATACAAAAAGCCTTGATCTTAAAAAAATAAGATCAAGGCTTAATAAACAAAGGCCCATCACTTATCTTTCAAGACTTGCTTGCTGGAATTAGCACGGTGTTCCTGTTATAGAACCCGCTGCTGAGGTGTCATAGGGCCAGTCCCTCTACCTCTCTGGATAAGTAAATTGCTATATTATTATTTGGTTCAAATTGTATATTTCGAATTATAATTCTGAAAAAATGAAAAGTCAATCAAATTAGATATATTTAGAAAAATCAGTTTTCTGCGATGCTAGTTATTGAAATTACAATCTTTCGCTTATAATAAAAAGAAATTGTATTAAAGGAGTTATAAAATGGATTCCTTACTTCTTGCTACTATAGGATTACCATTAACCATCGTTATACTTGTCATCATCGGCTTCTATAAACTCTTTATTCAAAAGAAACGTATCACTTCTTTTTATAACTCCATTCGATAATATTACCGGACAAACAATTTCTGAATTTCACGAAGAACAGAAGGTATTAGTATCCGAGGATGAAGACGGAGATGGTAAGAAGAAAAAATAACCTTGCATGCGCAAGGTTATTTTTTCGTTTCTGCTTGAAAACGTTTATAGTATGTCGATGCTGTTGCAAAATTAATTTCTATATCACGAATCAACGATGAATCTTCTTCTTTAGCTAACTTCTGTAATTTTTTCATCGCTTGTTCTGATTCATTCAAGAAACCAACATATACCTCATGTTCTTTCTCTTTCGACTTTGGAACACGAATTTCTTTACGTATATGATCAATATCTTCTAACATGCTCGTCGTTACCTTTTGCACGTCTTCTTTATATGTAGCATTCGTTATTTCCTTACCGCCCTTTTCTTTTGCCACTTCAAATAACTGCAGTGCTTTATTAATTTCTTTATTTATTTTTATATCGTATTTTTCATGTACTGCAAGGTATTCTTTTATCTCTTCTTTTTGTTCAGTAGATTGCTCTACCTTTTCTTTCGGTTCTTTCGTATCTTTATTTCCATTACACCCTGCTAGAAGGAGCATACTTCCCATTACAGCAATACCCAAAACCTTCTTCATCTCTTCTTCTCCTTTTATCTACAGCTATTACTCATTATAGTTTATTTTATCTCCACTTGTTATTATACCGAGAACACCCTACTTTTTACACTTAAGACGATATCTTAATATACACACCAACATTTTTGTCACAGTATCGTCACTTTATCAATTTAGCCAAGAAGACTCCTTCCTCAAGGATCGTGAAGGACGTAGCCCAGCGAGTAGGTGGGAGATGAATTGGCTTCGAACAAGAGATGACAGGAAGTCATCTTAATCGTTCGACATATGTAAAGTATTACCAGGAAATTTGTAATAATCACTTCACTATCAATCGAATGTATGTTTGGTATATAATAGACATATATCGAAATGGAGGTGAAACGAAGGATGATTAATAAAGCGTATAAATTTCGTATCTATCCAAATAAAGCACAAGCGATCCTGATTAATAAAACGATTGGTTGTTCTCGTTTTGTATTCAATCACTTCCTATCTCTATGGGATAATGCATACAAAGAAACAGGAAAGGGTTTGACATATGGTACATGCTCTGCCAAACTTCCTGCCATGAAGAAAGAGTTTGTTTGGCTAAAAGAAGTGGATAGTATTGCTATTCAATCGTCTGTTCGCAACCTTGCGGATGCTTACACACGCTTTTTTAAAAAACAAAACAGTGCCCCGCGTTTCAAATCTAAAAAGAACAACGTACAATCTTATACCACAAAACAAACAAATGAAAACATTGTTGTTGTGGGAAACAAAATGAAATTGCCGAAACTAGGTCTTGTTCGATTTGCCAAAAGTCGTGAAGTAAAGGGACGTATTTTAAATGCTACGGTTAGACGGAACCCTTCTGGTAAATACTTTGTGTCCTTGTTAGTTAAAACAGAAGTGCAAGAACTTCCGAAAACACATTCTTATATTGGAATGGATGTAGGGTTAAAAGATTTCGCCATTTTGTCAGATGGAACAACCTATAAAAACCCTAAATTTTTTCGCTCATTGGAAGAGAAGTTGGCAAAAGCACAGCGTGTTCTTTCTAGAAGAATGAAAGGATCTTCTCGCTGGAATAAACAACGAGTAAGGGTAGCTAGAATTCATGAATACATAGCTAATGCTAGAAAAGATTACTTGGACAAAATCTCAACTGAAATCATCAAAAACCACGATGTTATCGGTATAGAAGATTTACAAGTATCGAATATGTTAAAAAATCATAAGTTAGCAAAAGCGATTAGTGAAGTATCTTGGTCACAATTTAGAACGTTGCTAGAATACAAGGCAAAATGGTATGGAAAACAAGTCATTCCGGTATCCAAAACATTTGCTTCAAGCCAATTATGTTCTTGTTGTGGGTATCAAAATAAAGACGTTAAGAATCTAAATCTTCGTGAATGGGATTGTCCTGAGTGCAATAGTCATCACGACAGAGATATTAACGCAAGTATCAATCTTAAAAATGAAGCTTTAAGGCTTCTAACCGTAGGAACTACGGGGATAGCCTAATGAATTAGAAGCCACTAGGCTTCTGTACTTAGGAATCTCCCACTTCAAACAGTCCGTAAGGACGTTAAGTGGTGAGTAGTTCAAGCAAATAACTTTTGCATCACCTTACGAAACTGTATGCGTTATTTCAAAAAATGAAAAAAGAGCTGATTCAAAAAATATTTGAATCAGCTCTTTTTTATTAAGCCTCTAAATTTTGTCTTTGTTGCAGTTCAAACTGCTTCTCACTTCTTCTGGCCATAAATAGATAACATAATACAGCACCAATTTCACAAAGCGCTATAACAACTCCCATCGGTAATGCGGTGTTGCTTCCACCAATACCTACTAGCGGTGCAACAAGTGCTCCTGAAATAAACTGTAATAAGCCTAATAAAGCTGATGCTGTTCCTGCAGCTTGTTTCTGATTTCTCATCGCTAATGAGAACCCAGTTGTTGATACAACCCCCACGCTTGACACGACAAGGAATAAGGAACATAAAACACCAATTAAACCTATTCCTAGTACGATTGTTAATAGTAAAGATAAACCACCAACAGCTGCAATAATAATACCGGAAACAAATAATGTCTTCTCATTCACTTTCCCCGCTAAACGGCCCGTAACCTGACTAGCAATAATAATACCGATACCATTAATCGCAAAGAATAAGCTAAATTGCTGTGGTGATGCTCCGTATATGTTCTGCAACACAAATGGTGATCCCGAAATGTACGCAAACATTGCCGCCGTTACTAACCCTTGTGACAATGCATATCCCATAAACAGACGATCCTTTAACAGTTTTCCGTACGTCGCCAATGTCCCTGACAAACCACCTGTTTCTCTTTCTTCAGGAGGTAATGTTTCACGTAATACGAAAGTAGCTGATATTAACATAAATACACTAATTGCTCCAAGAACGATGAAGACACCGCGCCATGTTGTAAATTGTAGCAATTGTCCTCCAATAATCGGTGCCAAAATAGGCGCCGCTCCGTTTACTAACATGAGCAGTGAGAAAAACTTCGTCATTTCAGAACCTGAATACATGTCACGTACCATTGCACGTGATATAACAATCCCAGCTGACCCTGAAGCTCCTTGTAAGAAGCGTAATAACACTAAACTCCAAATAGATGGCGCAATAGCACAAAGTAACGAAGAAGCAACATAAATAATAAGAGCAATAATAAGAGGTTTGCGCCTTCCGTAAATATCACTAATTGAACCGACAAACAACTGTCCTACTGATAGCCCAAGCAAACAAGCTGTCAATGTAAGCTGCGCAAGGGATGCACCCGTTTGTAAATCATCTGTTAATTTCGGTAACGAAGGCAAATACATATCAATAGATAATGGCCCGATCGCCGTAAGTGTCCCTAGTACAAGAATCATCCATAACCTGTTCATCTTTACAGGTTTATATATTTCGTGATTAACTTCATTCACTTTTTCAATTCACCCTTTCCGATACATACTAAATCGTAACAATTATAGTTACAACATAAACATACGTCAAGTATAGTGCATTTTCCTGTTTTATACTGTAAAAAAAAGCGATAGAATTTCTATCGCTTTACTTTTTCAAATTACTATTTGCAAATTTAGATACAGATGCCATTGTTTCTCCTGTGTCTAAATATGTGATTTGGATTGGATCCCCTACTTCTGTAAACATTGCATATGGGAATTTCTTCGCTGGTACCATAAATACTTTTTGCTCATTTTCTAATAGTACGTACACAATCGTATTTTCACCTGATTTTTCTTTATATACACGTTGTACAGTACCTTCTTTTTGTGCTTCTTTACCACTTGAAGTCGGTCTAAATGAATCTCCACTTCCACTCAACGCATTTTTATAATTCTCAAGCGCTTCTTTTTGTGTCGAACCTGTTGCAAATATTTTCGCATTAGAAGCATAGATAACCGTGTGAGCACGTACTAATCCTCCGTCATCAATAACAGGTACAATCCAAGAAGGTTTACCATACACGTTATAAATAACCGGCATCGTTCCGTGCCATTTCTCTCTCTTAAAAGAATTATCCACTACTTCCGAAGCAGCTGAACCATCCATAATTCCCTTTACTTCTTTTCCGTTATAGTAATACAACTTACCTGTACGCGCATCGATAAGCGAGTAACCTAACGCAGAATCTACTCCTTCTTTCGGAGAGGTGAAATCAGTAAAGTAATATAGCGTTCCATCCTTACCGAAGATTGGTGTAACTCCTTCTTTCGTTCCCCACTCAGTCGGAATCTTCATATCCGTTTGCGAGAATTTTGTATTCCAAAATCCATGAATATATTTACCAAAATACGTATTTAATGTAGATGCGGTCTCGTGATTTAACACACCATCAACAAATTTAGGCGCTTTTCCTTTATCGTATCTTTTCACTTCACCTGTTTGTGCATCTACTACTACAACACCCTCTACCTCAAATCCAGATCTTCCTGAAATAAATTCACCATACGTCATTGTATAATACGGTTTCCCTTGATCATCAACTTCGAATTTAGGCTTCCCTTTAAAAATTAAATCCGGTTCTGCTTTTCGAACGACACGTTCTAATTTATTACCAAAAAACATGCTCGGCACATATTTCATTTTATAACCGAGGTGCAGCTTCGCTTCCGCATCAGGATTCGTACCTGACATCGTTACATACCCTGGAATTGTCTCAGCCTTACGTGCTTTAAAAAATCCTGAAACTTCAATCGGTGCTACATATAAAGCCTCACCATTTACCATTTGTGGTGTTAATTCTCCCAGCTCAAAATAAGCTACTTTCGGAATATCCCCAAATACTTTTTTCATCTTATTCTCCGCTGTCTTTGGCGGCACTGTAAACGGCTGATCATTTTCAGTAAATGGCTCTGAAATATCTTTCTCTACTTTAACAACAGAATCATACTTCGTTTGCGTGATTACTATATCGTGTAAATAACCAAAATAACCGTAACTTGCGAGTAAAACAAACATTAGAAGTCCTTTTAATGTCCCTTCTAATTTCCCTATCTTCTCTTGTGAAAATAAAACAAGCCCAATTAAAATTGCTACTGCAACAGAATAATGAGTAAGAATCGAATCTGCTCGATCATCAATTAGCCAAAGATATTCATAGATTGCAATACCTATCCAAAATAAAATAGGAATAACTAAAATAGATGATTTCTTACCCCTTACAACCTTCCCAGCCTCTTTCTTATCCACTGCTCGCAGTTTACTACCGCTTCTTGTCCATGGAATTAAAAACAAAGTGAGAATAGCTAAAATTAAAAATTTCATCAAAGGCAATGTCCCCTTTTCTTTTGTTTTCCCCTTTAGTATAACAAATAAAGGGTATACAGGTAAAAATGGGAATGTTTATATTTTTTTACTACTTAATACAACTCCGCTCACTACATATAAGATAGATGCAATATAAAAAATGGTACCAATCGTAAAGAAATCTACTAAATATCCCGTTGCAATAATTGCTACTGCTCCTCCAATCGATGTCCACACATGATATTTTCCAATCTCATAACCAGCATTTTCTTGCACAACCTTTCGTGCTAACGATGTCTTCTCCGTATTACGCTGCACAGCCCCTAAAATACCCATTAGAATTTGAAGAATGTATACATGCCAGACTTCCGTGGCGATCGGAAAACAAAGCATTAATATCGCCATAGACCAAGCATATATAATTAATAATTTTTGATCGCCTACTCGATCAGACATCTTTCCTACTAACGGATATACAAGTGCTGAAGTTAAAGCAAATAAGCCATACGCCCAACCAAACTGTGAGAAACTATTTCCAACATTCCGAAGCAATAATATATAAAAGGGAAATACCATACTTCCCGCCATCATAATGATACTTTGTGAGGCTACAAATCTTCTATATGTCATTTCGTATACTCCCTATAAAATAAATTCACAAATCTCTCTTCTGGATCTACTTCCTTCTTCTTCTGAAGAAATTCTTCTATACGAGGATATGCTTTCTTTAGCTGTTCTTTCGTTGGGTAAGAATAATACGGTAAATAATAACTACCATTATGCTTTAAAGTAACATCGATCATCTTCCGAATGACACCTTCTGTTTTCTTTATCTCTCTCTCAGAGCGTCCCTGATTAATTAAAAGAACTAGTGCAAACATATCATCTTTCGCATAGGATAAAACTGCATTTTCATTCTTTTCCACGTAACGAATCGTAATGTTGAGCAAATTCAGCTCTTCTTTAGTTAATGTGTTACGTAAATCATCTATGTATTTTGTGAAAGAATCTACGGGCACAAAGTATTCTTGTAACACTTCTGTCCTATTCGGATTTTCATATTCCATAAAAGCACTATCTGACCTCATAACATTATTTCGCGTCTCATACTTTCCATCTGTACGTTCAAAATAATTTCTTTGTATATCCCAAAACGTATTCTTTCCCCAGTCGCTATAACGCGATAACCCAAGCAAAAATTTCGGTGCAGCTATAATATTTTCTTCCTTTAATTCACTGTACTCTTCCCTCATATTTTGATTTTGTGCCACTGTATAATCTGTCACATACATCTCTTTTAAAAATGAGTTTGGAGCAACAGAAATACGCGCTAAGTGCATACGAACATTTTCATCTTTTTTCACTTTTTCTTTGAAATAAGATGCGTATTCTTTATAATCTAGCATTCTTGTGTGCGTTTCATATAATTCATCATCCGTTAACTTTAACGTCACATCTAAAATAACACCAAATAACCCGTAACCACCAATGACATATGGAAATAACTCCGTATTCTCTTTTCTGCTTACATTGCGTACAGTACCATCTGCCATTAATAGTCGAAAGGATTCGACCGTATCAATCAATGCTTCATGACGAATATCACGCCCATGTACATTTACACTTAATGAACCACCAACAGTAAAAATATTTTGAGATTGCATCACTTGAACCGCAAGACCATATGGATTGATTTTCTTTTGAATGTCATTCCAGGTGACACCGCCTTGCACCCTAATCCTCTTCTTCTCCGCATCGAATTCTAATATTTTATTATACCCTTTCATATCAAGCATCGTACCGTTCGGATAATACGTCTGACCGCCTTGACTATGCTGCATACCCGCAATCGAAATTTTCTCTCCTGAAACTTTTGCATCTTGCACTAATTTTATTAACGAGTGCTCATCCGTAGCACTTTCAACACGTTTAATCTTTGTCGGGAGCAATTTACCGACATCACTCATCATAGGATGATCGAGTTGTTTTTTATACGTATGTACAGACGCCGCTAACAAAACGGTATACGCTACAATGACAACTACTATCTTTCTTTTTTTCAAATGACACTCTCCTTGTTTGAATTTCTTTCACTACATATTGTACATATTTTTCTAAGAAGAAAATATGTTAGTAACGAAAAAAGAGAGATACCCTTGCTCTTTTAGGCATCTCTCTTCAAATCAATTAATTCGTTACTGGCAACTGTATGGGATCAAATTTTTCATATGATGTATATTTTATATCCGTCATAATTTTTGCTTTCTCCTTACTATTTCTACTCACAACTATATCCAATTTTAATGATTCATATTTAAAATCTTTTGTGATCATATATTCTGCATCTATCTCTTCTACCTTTGCATTTTGTGCTTCTAATGCTTTCTTCTGCGTTTCACCTATACTACCTAAAATACTCTCTGCATCTTTTCCTTTTAACCTGACCTTTAATTTATATTTGTCTCCACTTTTTTCCATCTTCATTTTTTGTACAATTTCTGGTGGGATTTCTACATTCTCTTTCACACTCTTGGCTGCATTCATCCCACTAATATTTAATTTCTCTTCTGGTATAGATATAACTTCACCTGTATTAGGATTCTTCACTTGACCAACAATTTTATCATTTACACCATAAATGATAATATCCGTACCCGAAACATTCATTTCAGCACGAGAACTCTTTGTTTTCAGCTCTATTTGTATTTTAGCCTTCATTATACTCAGTTCTTGTCCATCAGCCTTTATGTCCATATCCTGCATCACCGTTACATACTCTTCATTTTTTAAGTTCTCATACGCCTTATTAAAAACATCTTTTGCGGCTAAATCCTTCTCTTTCTTTACTGATGCCGTTTTGGGTTCACCCGTCTTCGATACTTTATCACTACTACACCCTACCCCTAAACCAATTGTAAGTAATAAACTAGAAGCTACTATAATTTTCTTCATAAAAATCCCCCTTTACCAAATAATACCACTTTTTTATCTTTTAAATCTATATGATTTCCAATGTCCTTATTTAAATTCAACTCTAAATAACAACATGTTTGATGAAAGGTTTAAATATGATGTAAATAAAAACAACGAAATTCGGGAGGTTATTATGAAAGCAATGATTTGCACAAAATATGGACCACCTAACGTTCTCCAGCTTCAAAATATAGAGAAACCTACACCTAAAAAGAACGAAGTATTAATTAAAATTCATGCAACAAGTGTATCGACTGGAGATTGTAGAATACGCGGCTTTAATAGTCCCCTCTTATTTTGGATTCCTATGCGGATCATATTAGGTTTCAGAAAACCGAGAAAACCTATACTCGGCGTAGAATTAGCTGGAGAAATTGAGGAAATTGGAACAGATGTAACCCAATTTAAAAAAGGAGATCCAATTTTTGCATTAACAGAACTAAACCTTGGTGGTTATGCCGAATACACATGTGTACATGAAAGTGGATTAATAGCATTAAAACCTACCAATGTGACGTATGAAGAAGCGGCAGTTATTTCTTTTGGCGGAACTTCAGCATTACATTTCCTGAGAAAGGGCCGTATAAAAAAAGGGCAACAAGTGCTCATATATGGTGCCTCTGGATCAGTAGGAACAGCTGCCGTACAACTTGCTAAATATTTTGGTGCGACCGTTACGGCTGTTTGTAGTCATTCAAATTTTGAACTCGTGCAATCTTTAGGAGCTGATAAAATAATTGATTATACAAAAGAAGATTTTACTAAGCGGGGTGAACGCTACAATATTATATTTGATGCAGTTGGAAAACATAAAAAATCCCTTTGTGAAAAGGCATTAACACCTAATGGGAAATATGTATCTGTGAATGGAATGATGGCAAAAGTAAGTAAAGAAGATATGATTCTACTAAAAAAACTAACTGAAGCAGAACATTTAAAGCCTGTTATTGATAGAACTTACCGATTAGAAGAAATTGCTGAAGCTCATATATATGTAGAAAAAGGGCATAAAAAAGGAAATGTTTCGATTACCTTAAAATAAAATATATTCAGAAAATAACATTGACAATTCTTTTTGTAAGATTTACTATTAGTACCATATTAAAAAAACTACATACACATACTCTTATCAAGAGTGGCGGAGGGACTGGCCCGATGATGCCCGGCAACCGAGCTTATGACGTATAAGCTAAGGTGCTAATTCCTGCAAAACGAGTTTTCGTTTTGGAAGATAAGAGAGGAACCTATTTTGTCTATTCGGCACCTCTCTTATTTTTGAGAGGTGCCTTTTATTTTGGAACGTATATGAAGGGGGAACTATAGATGAAAAAAGTATTATTGAGCATTGTAAGTGGAGCGGTATTATTATTAGGCGCATGTAGTGGGGGTTCAGATAAAGAAGTAAAAGCGTTAGATGAGAAAAAGATTACTGTCGGTGTAACAGGCGGTCCGCATGAACAAATTTTTGAAAAGGTAAAAGAAGTTGCCGCAAAAGACGGTCTCGAAATTGATGTAAAAGTATTTAATGATTATGTAGCACCAAACGTATCCCTAGATGAAAAAAGCCTCGATGTAAATAGCTATCAAACGAAATCATATTTAGACGTATTTAAAGCTGAACGTAATATGAAATTAACTGAAGTATTTTCAACAGTAACATTCCCTATGGGTGTATATTCGAAAAGCTTAAAAGATGTAAAGGATTTAAAAGAGGGCGACGCAATTGCTGTACCAAATGATCCAACAAATGAACTTCGAGCTTTAAAGCTATTTGAAAAAGCCGGTGTTTTAAAAGTAGATCCAAAGGCTACAGAAAAAGCGACTGCGAAAGATGTAATTGAAAATCCAAAAAACTTAAAGATTGTTGAATTAGAGGCATCTCAATTACCGACACAACTAAGTGAAGTAAAAGCAGCTGCGATTAATACAAACTTTGCATTAGGTGCAAAATTAAGCCCTGCGAAAGATTCTATCTTCCGTGAAGGAAAAGATTCACCATATGTGAACTGGGTCGTTGTTCGTACTGAAAATAAAGATGATGCTGTTGTAAATAAATTAAAGAAAGCTTATCAATCTAAAGAAGTGAAAGAATTTATCAAGAAAAAATTTGATGGTTCTGTTTTACCGTCTTGGTAGGAGCTGACGATAATGATTGAATTAAAAAATGTATCCAAAGTATTCACAACAAAAAAAGGGAATGTGGAAGCTCTTAAACCTACCTCCCTTCAAGTAAAAAAGGGCGAAGTATTTGGAATCATTGGATATAGTGGTGCTGGTAAAAGTACATTAATTCGATGTGTAAATTTATTAGAAAAGCCAACGACAGGAAATATCATTGTAAACAACCAAGACTTAACAACTTTATCAGCAAAAGAACTCGCAAAAGCGCGACAAAAAATCGGAATGATCTTTCAAGGATTCAATTTACTTAAAACCGTGACAGTTTATGAAAATATCGCATTACCTTTACGCCTTGCTGGCATTCCCAAAGTAGAAATTGAAAAAAGGGTAGAAAAATACTTACGTATTGTCGATCTTTTCAATCGAAAAGATGCCTATCCGAGTGAACTTTCTGGTGGCCAAAAGCAGCGTGTTGCCATTGCACGCGCACTATCACACGAACCTGAAGTGTTATTAAGCGACGAAGCAACAAGCGCTTTAGATCCGGAAACAACTGATTCTATCCTTGACTTATTATTAAAAATCAATGAAGAAATCGGGATCACAATTTTATTAATTACACATGAAATGAATGTCATCCAGCGTATATGTGACCGAGTTGCTGTTATGGAACATGGAGCAGTAATCGAAAGTGGAACTGTGAAAGATATTTTCACCAACCCACAACATATAACAACGAAGAAATTCGTAAATAGTGCATTTGCAGCTAGAATTCCAGAAGAGGTACAAAAAGAACTACAAAGAACCGGAGAAATCGTAACACTTTCATTTATAGGAACTTCTTCTGGCGAACCAGCGTTAGCTATTGCTACAAAACGTTTTCAAGTGTATCCAAATATTTTATCCGGTAACATTACACAGTTAAAACATGAAGCATATGGGAAACTGGTCATTCATATGCAGGGTGAAAAAAATGAAGTAGACCGCGCTTTATCATTTTTACAAGAACAAGGGATCGTCGTAGAAGGAGGTAGAACAGATTATGGGAAACAAGTCCTTTTTGGATGAATGGGGTAAAGTCATATGGGAAGCAACCATTCAAACATTTCAAATGACATCTATTTCACTATTCATCTCTATCCTTATTGCATTACCACTTGGCGTCACACTTGTTTTAACGAGACCTGGTGGGCAGCACGAAAATAAAATCATTTATCCGATTCTTAATACAATTATTAATATCATTCGCTCTCTTCCATTTATCATTCTATTATTCTTCATTTTACCTTTTACAAAGTTTCTAATGGGAACATCCATTGGCGTGCAAGGTGTCATTGTACCACTTGTCGTATTCACAGCACCTTACATTGCACGATTAATGGAGACAGCTTTATTAGAGGTGGACCGTGGTGTTATTGAAGCTTACCAAGCAATGGGCATTTCTACTATAAAAATTATTTGGCACGTTATGGTGAAAGAAGCTCGTCCCTCCCTTGTACTTGGCTTAACAATTGCAACAATCGGCTTAATCGGTGCAACAGCAATGGCTGGACTTGTAGGGGCTGGCGGGCTAGGGGACTTAGCATATCGATTCGGACACTTACGCTACGAACCTGAAGTAATGTATGCAACCGTCTTTATTTTAATTATCCTCGTTCAAGGGTTACAGTCTTTAGGGAATGGTGTTGCACGAAGATTGAAGAAAGATTAAAAAAGAAGGTATCTCACCAAAATGAGATACCTTCTTTTTATCCCGCATTAACGGGCGGTAAGACCCTCGCCTCAAAATTCAGCGGGAGCAAAGAAGTTAGGTGGGGGATCAACTGCCCTTAAAAGTCCGATTGGTGAAGGCTAATAATCAGTGGGGGATGAAAAAACCCCCCACTAATTAAAGTTTCACTTTATCTTTTAAATCCGCCTTCTGAATGAATAACTTGTCCTGTAATCCATTTTGCTTCTTCACTTACTAAAAACTTAATAAGCCTCGCTGCATCCTTTGGCTCACCAATTCTGCCGAAAGGAAACATTGGTTTTAATCCTTGCTTTATCTCTTCAGTCATCCACCCTGTACTAGTTGGACCTGGATTAATTGCATTCACTGTTATTCCTAAATGGGCTACTTCCGCTGACAACGTACTAGTAAGAGCGTCAATAGCTCCCTTCGTTGTTGCATACGCCAGTTCTCCAGCCATAGGCCCTTGAAATTGACCTGAAGTCATATTCACAATTCTACCACCAGATTTCTTATCAAATCCTCGGGCAAATTGGCTACTTAACAATGTAGCCGCACGAATATTTACCATGTAATGCTTATCCAATTCTTCAGCAGTCAAATTAGAGAAATCATTATTTGTAGAATACGCTGCATTATTAATTAATATATGAGGGTATCCTAGTTGTTCAGTAACTTTATTTATAAGCTCTTTCGGTGCATCATTCCGAGTTAAATCTAACTCCATGCTCGATACTTTCACACCGTTTTTTAGTAACTCTTTTTTTAATTGTATTTGTTCACTTTGATCGACGCCCCAAGGCATCTCTTTATCGTAAGCTGTCCAATACGTAAAAAATATATCGTATCCTGCTTCAGCTAACTCTTTACAAATCGCTGCGCCTATACCATCTAAACGACTTACACCTGTAACAATTGCTACTTTATGTTTTAATTGATTCATCATATACTCCTCCAATTTTAAAGGACGCATATTTTATATAAGAGATATAAATTTCCCCACATAGGTATCTATCCTTACAAAGGGGATGTACAAGCCAAATATGCAGTCCTTGAATGATTTACAGATAGCTAAATAACCCCTCACTTATGAGAGAAAAATTCATCTATCTAATTTCTAATCATTACAAGTTCGTACACATATTGAATCCTTGTCTCCTTTTCATATATCTCTATTTTTATTATAGCAATATGACAAAACATTTTAAATAATATAAAAGAAAATACAACAGAAAAACAGGCAATGGGAAAAATACTGCCCATCGCCTGTTTTTAATTGGAATACCTAATATATAACTTTCGTCTTAACGGTTTAATTTTTATCCTTCTTATATACCATGTAACTAGGCTCATTATAAACCCACTCATCTGTACCAATTCTTAGCCAGCCATTCTTTTCTTCGTATACTGTAGCTTTTTCACCTTTGCTTGCTTTTCTAACAACAGAGTAGCTAGCACCTGCTCCGCTGCGAACATTTACCCCAATTCCATTAATTTCAACTGTACCAATTCCTTTTTGAACACTACCAGTTTCAATTACTTGAAGCATGTTTAAAATGAATGCTGCTGTTTCACCACGAGTCGTCGTTCCTTTAGGCACATACAGATTATCTCCCATACCTTTTACAATACCCAAACCGTATAATCTTTGTACTGCTTCTTTATAGATAATTTGATCTTTATCTGCAAATGGTAAGTTTGCCAATGGTCCATTTATTTTTTTATACTGTAAAGCTTTATTTACAATAACTGCAGCTTCTTCTCTTGTAATAGGTGTGTTAGGGTCAAAATTACCGTCTCCTCTACCAGAAATGATGCCTGCACTTGCAGTACGTTTAATACCATCTCGTAAAGTTGGATGTACATCATTTAAATCTTTAAACGTTGCATCTCCAGCTGGAAGACTTAGAGAATTAGAGATTAATTGAGCAAACTCAGCTCTTGTTACAGATCTATTAGGCGCAAAAATACCGTTTCCTTCTCCGACCATAATACCTCTTCTATTCAAATCACGAATAGCTGGCTCATACCAACCTCCTGTTATATCGTCTGTTGGTTGATAAAATTTATTATAATACCCTTCAACACCATTTACGAATGGAACCCATTGTCCACTGTTAATCATAATAGCAGGACAGTTTTTACCACTCCATTTTTGATGTTTTACGACATTATTTAATGGTACACCTGTTTCTTTCATTAAATAAGCTGCAAGTTTCTTAGCGTTATCTACTGCCTTATTATAGTCACCATCACTGTTAACTGCAATTTCAATGGCAATAGATTCTCTATTACCTGGTCCATCACCGTCTCCTGCGTGCCATCCGTTTTCGTTTAATGGTAAGTGTTGATAAATCTCTTTATCATCTACTGTAAAGTGCCATGATGCAGCTCGATCTGTTTGTCCTACTGCTTGGTTATATAAGTATTGAGCGTGGTTTTTAGCTCCTGCTCCTACACTTTTATTGTCAGTCTCGTGAATTGTAATATACTTTGGAATCATGTGGTTTTGAGGACGAATATTCTCATTACCAGTCGGAACAATCCATTCAGTAAATGGAACGCCATTTATAGTACTAGAAACTTTAGGTGCTGAAAAAGAAAGACTACGTTTTGTTCTATTTGAATTGTTAGGAACCGTTAATGTACCTGTTTCTTCATACATACCTTCTGAACCTTGAAGACTGTCCACTTTCTTATTATCGACAGTACCTCCACCACGTCCATCTACTCCTTGAAAACTTTCTTCAATGCTTTTTAAAGCTTGTTCGTCTGATACCTGAAGTTGACCTGTTTCACCTTGTTCCAGGGCACTTATAGATTGATAGTTATTTACTGATTGTTGTTCCTCTGCGAACGATACCACAGATGAAGATAATACCGTTAATCCTGCTGTTAATGCTACTACCTTTTTATGAAATGTAATACTCATGTTTAATTTGATATATCTCGCTATTTTAGATATATCTTCCTCCTTTAATAGACTTATAAAAATTAGCGAAAAAAACCTTTAAAATACCCTTTTGAATGTCGAAAACAATACTTAACATTTTACTCGATATCCCGTTTGTTTTCTATGAAATCTCTAAATTCTTTAAAAATCCTGACAACAAATAAAAAAGAATTCCTATTTTTAGAAATCCTTTTTTGCTACACCTCTAGGTATGATTTTACTAATATGCTAGATATTAATTAATTTTACATAGTATTACAGTTCTTAACTAGGTTAATCAAACCAATATGAATAACTCTAAATAACAATTATAAAAAAGAGCATGTTTCAAAAAGATTAATTAAAACATACTCTTACTTTTTCCAAATTTAGACCTTTAGCGAACCACGAAATCCTCTAGCAGCATAGTATGAATCTGCTCCATTGTGATACACGAAAACGTGTCCGAAGCGATAATCGCAAAATAGAGCACCGCCGAGTTCTCGAATATCTGAAGGTGTTTGTACCCAGCTTGATGATTTCATGTCGAAATTCCCGAGCTGGTGCAACTCTCGATATTGTTCTTCCGTTAATAATTCAATGCCCATAGCAGTTGCCACATCAATAACATTATTTTCTGGTTTATGTTTTTTTCTTGACTCTAATGCTTCAAGATCATAACAAAGACTTCTGCGACCTTTAGGACTCTCCTTTGAACAATCATAGAAAGTATACTCGTCCTTCTCCTCATCATAACCAACAACATCCGGCTCACCGCCAGTTACTTCCATTTCATTAATTGACCATAGTTTTTCAGTATTAGTAGCCAGCTTCGCTTCAACTTTAGCCCATTCAAGACCTTCATGGCGGTTCATGTTTTTCTCAAAACGGGCTTGTAATACTTTTAATAGTTCTTCGCGTTGTTCTGCAGATAACTCATTTTTATTCTCTGTCATATTAATCCTCCGTATTGCATTTGCTTACAATTGTTTAAGTATATGCTTTATAATAAATCGTTTCAATAATTGTTCGAACACCGTTTATATTTACAATAAATTATATAATTTATTAAGTCTCTTTTTCAACAATCTGACCCGATTGCAAAATGAAAAATCCCTGTGCGCTTATCTATTATATAGTACTAAAATCTTCCATACTATCCCCAAGAATATAGTGTGAAAACCACATCAAGTTCTGCCTCATAATAGCTACTCTCATTCCTGGCTGATCCGAGCTATATGCCATTCCTTTAAATATAATTAATTCTGTATCAACTTCCATATCCTTTAATCCTTGATGTAGTTCATATGCATTTGTAATTGGAATTCTTGCATCCTTTTCGCCATGTTGAATTAAGGTGGGCGTACAAGCTGATTTAATATATGTCATTGGTGATGTCTTCTTATATATCTCTGGATCATTCCATGGAGTATTTCCTAAATACATTCTAATAAAGTAAGGGATATCTGTATTTACATAATGGGTACTCAAGTTAGTAATTCCACCTCCAACTGAAATAGCTTTAAATCTACTACTAAATGTAGAACAGAAAGCTGATATATATCCTCCGTTACTCCATCCCATAACTCCTACTCTATCTTTATCTACAATCCCTTTTTCAACTAGTTCATCCACTCCAGATATAATATCATCATAATCAGCAAATCCTTGTTTTCTATAGTTTGCTTTTAAAAATTCATTACCATAACCAGAACTTCCTCTATAGTTTGGTTCTAAAACGATAAAGCCTTTTTCAACAAACTGTTCAATCGGATATTTCTCATTGAAGCAGTCTGAAAATATCGGAAAGGACGCCCAATTCGGACCACCATGGATTACTACTAATAAGGGATGTTTTTTATTTGCCTCAAACTCTACTGGGGTTGATAAAACACCTTCTATTTCAAGACCATCACTACTTCTCCATGAGATGATTTCCCTGTTACTTTTAAGCCTGCCTTTGAAAAAGCTATTTTCATTTGTTATTTTTTTATCATCCAAATAGATTTCAAAGGTTTCATTTGTTATAGCCTTAGTATATGTTATATGATTTCCATCCCTTGTTATAGAGGCATCCATTATAAATCCTTCTACTGTTTCGCTTAACATTTCCACAGTTCCATCCTCACATAGCAATCCAATACGGTAATTTGTTTTATCCTGCCACCTAATTAAAATCCCTTTAGCCGTCCACTGTAATGGCATAACCGTACTATCAAAATTTGTTAGAGGTTGAATTACCTCTCCCGTATTCATATCATATATCTCTAATGTACTATCTTGTATATAATTCCTATAGTAATCCTTCTCTCTTATGCTTGCTGCGTAACATATTTTATCGCCCTCGGGAGAAAAGCAGACGCTTGCTCCTAACAACTTATCCATATTCATTTTTTGTAGTTCTCCAGCTTCAACATCTAATATGTAGAGCTCACCATTCATATAATCGTTTAGGCTTGGTGTAGCCATACATACAACCTTTTTCCCATCATTTGAAATATCAAAGTTATGTATATAAAACTCCTTACCGTCCGTTAGTTGATAAACACTGCTAACCTTCCGTTCCCCTTTATCATTTTGTATCACTTTTTCTATTTCAACGTAGTATAAACAATTATTCCGATGTTCCTTACCTACATGGTGGAAATCTCCATATCGTTCCTTATGCTTCTTTATTTTCTCACATTCTTTTGACTGTGCAACATAATAAAAACCTTTACCCGTGGGATTCCATTTAAATGTACTGACACCTTCTTCCTCATCAGTCATTTGAACCTCACTACAACCATCTATTGATTTAACAAAGATCTGATTTGTATTAGCTCCGTCACTGCCTGGGCTAAGGTATGCAATAGTCTTAGAATCTGGAGACCATAATGGATGTGTACTATCTATATCCCCATTTGTTAGTGGATAACCCTGCCCTTTATCTTTCTCATATATCCATACATGATTTCTATACGTATTGTCATCCCAGTTAGCTGTCTTTTTTACAAATGCTACGTTTTTTCCATCATCACTTATATTTGCACTGGATACGACCGGTGATGAAATAATCTCTTCTATACTTAAATATGTTTTTGCTTTCACTTTCATTAATAAGCCCCCCTTGTAATGACCATGAATCTATCGTCTCTTCTCTTTATAATAAAGAGAATTGTTCACACATACTTAAAATGATAGCTGAAAATTCAAATAAATCAAAGTAGTTCTATTCCAACTCCAATAAAGTAAAACCTTCATTAGTAGGGTGCTAGCCACTTACCAATTTTAGATGTTCTTTTTCAATACAAAAATACCCCTTTAGATACAATATCTAAAGGGGTACCGATTCATTTATTTATTAACCTACCAATCTCCTACTCAACCGTAACAGACTTAGCTAAGTTACGTGGCTTATCAACGTCACACTCGCGATGAAGTGCTGCGTAGTATGAGATAAGTTGTAATGGAATAACTGCTACTAGTGGTGCTAGTGTTTCGTGTACAGCTGGTAATACGAAGCTGTCACCTTCCATTTCTAAGCCTTTCATTGAGATGATACATGGATTAGCTCCGCGTGCTACTACTTCTTTCACGTTACCACGAATTCCAAGGTTTACGTGCTTTTGTGTAGCAAGTGCGATAACTGGTGTGCCATTTTCGATTAAGGCGATTGTACCGTGTTTTAACTCTCCTCCAGCAAATCCTTCTGCTTGGATGTAAGAGATTTCTTTTAGCTTTAACGCACCTTCTAATCCTACGTAGAAGTCTACGCTACGTCCGATGAAGAAACAGTTACGAGTTGTTGCTAAAAATTTCTTTGCTAATGCGTCCATTTCTTCTTTTTGATCACAAAGTACTACCATTGCGTTTGCTACAAGTCCTAGTTCGTGTGTTAAGTCAAAATCAAGAACTTCACCTTTTGCTTTAGCAATATCAGCTGCTAAAATTGAAAGTACTGCAAGCTGTGCTGTGTAAGCTTTCGTTGATGCCACTGCAATTTCTGGTCCCGCGTATAACGGAAGTGTATAATCAGCTTCACGAGAAAGCGTAGAACCAGGTACGTTTGTAATTGTTAATGCTTTATGACCCATTTCATTTGTTTGTACAAGTACTGCACGGCTATCAGCTGTTTCACCACTTTGTGAAATGTAAATGAAGAATGGTCTTTCTGTTAATAATGGCATGTTATAAGAGAATTCACTTGCTACATGCACTTCAACTGGCATTTTTGCAAACTTCTCGATAAATTGTTTTCCAACAAGACCTGCATGATAACTTGTTCCACATGCAATGATGTAAATGCGATCACTATCTAAAATTGCGTTACGGATATCTTCATTCAATTCAATCTCGCCATTTTCATCTTGGTACTTTTGAATAATATTACGGATTACAAGTGGTTGCTCGTCGATTTCTTTAAGCATGAAATGAGGATACGTTCCTTTTTCAATATCACTTGCGTCTAATTCCGCTGTAAACGGTGCACGTTCAATCGTTTCACCTTGTAAGTTTTTAATTGTAATACTTTCTTTCGTTACAATTACGATTTCTTTATCCATTAATTCGATAAATTGATCTGTAACTTGTAACATCGCCATAGCGTCGCTCGCCACAACATTAAAGTTGTCACCAACACCTACTAATAGCGGGCTTTTGTTTTTAGCAACATAAATCATGTTTGGATTTTCAGCATCAAGTAATCCGATTGCATAAGAGCCATGTAAAAGAGATAGCGTATTACGGAACGCTTCTTCTACACTTAGTCCTGTGCTCACTTGTTGTTCCATAAGCTGTACGATAACCTCTGTATCTGTTTCACTTACGAACGTTACATCTTGTAAATATTCCTTTTTCACTAACTCATAGTTTTCAATTACACCATTATGAACTAGCGTAAAGCGTTTTGATGTACTTTGATGCGGATGCGCGTTTACTTTGCTTGGAACACCATGTGTAGCCCAGCGTGTGTGACCGATTCCCACGCTTGCTGCTACGTTCTCATCTACGATTTCGCGGAGTTTTGCAATACGACCTTTTTCTTTGTATACAACAACACCGTTCTCTGCTTGTACTGCAATACCTGCTGAATCATATCCACGATATTCTAGCTTTTCTAAACCTTTTAATAAAATTTCCTTTGCATCTTGCTCTCCAATAAATCCTACGATTCCACACATGTTTAGTCGCCGTTACAAATGCTTACATTGCTCTGCGAACATGTAACGACATAGTCCGATACCATTTTTATTTATACTAAAAAACGGATTACATATTGCTAGCCCTGTAAGCTTGTAACGGCTTTCACCTTCCTCTCGATTGGGTTTAAGTCCGTATATACTTATACAGCTAGTTTTCATCCGTTCCTTTTCTCTCATCACACTTTCACCTTTGTCCACTAAGTCACCTTAATGATTTAAGTAAAAGCTTGCGGTTGTGATGAACAACCGAGAGTCATCCGCCGAAATCTCGATAAACTCCACCTCGTCAACTACACTACTTGTAGTTCTGGCGCTTCTATAATTTACAATATTTCCTTTGAGAAAAAGAACAAGACCATCTTATAACAAACATGGATAAACCGTCAATGAAATTTTTTTCATCGTCTATAAAACATATGAAAAAGGAGCACTTATTGTGCTCCTTTTCAATAAATTTATCGAATTATTCAGCGCCAACTTCAGCTTTCACAACTTCTACAATGCGATGTACATATGCGTCACAAACTTCTTGTGTTGGTGCTTCTGCCATTACACGAATAAGTGGCTCTGTTCCAGATGGACGAACAAGAATGCGGCCATCACCGTTCATTTCTTCCTCTACAACACGAATAATTTCTTTAATTTTTTCGTTTTCTAATGCTAGTTTTTTATCTGTTACACGAACGTTTACTAGTAATTGTGGGAATTTGATCATCTCACCTGCAAGCTCAGATAGTGGTTTTTTCGTCATTTTCATGATGTTTACAAGTTGAAGTGCACTTAACATTCCATCACCAGTTGTAATGTAATCAAGTAAGATAATATGACCTGATTGTTCTCCACCCAGGTTATATCCACCACGCTTCATCTCTTCCATTACATAGCGATCGCCAACTGCTGTTTTATCACTTGTGATATTGTTAGCTTCTAGTGCTTTGTAGAAACCTAAGTTACTCATAACAGTTGAAACGACTGTATTATGCTTTAGTTGACCAGTTTCTTTCATGTACTTCGCACAAATAAACATAATTTGATCGCCATCAACGATGTTTCCTTTTTCATCTACAGCGATTAAACGATCACCATCACCATCAAAGGCAAGACCGATATCAGCACCTTTTTCTTTTACTAATTCAGCTAATACTTCCGGATGTGTAGAACCTACTCCATCGTTAATGTTCATACCGTTTGGTGAAGTTCCCATTGTTGAAATATCAGCTTCTAAATCAGCAAATAAGTACGGAGCTAAAGAAGACGTAGCACCATGCGCACAATCTAAAGCGATATGTAAACCAGAGAAATCTTCCTCTACAGTTTGTTTAATGTATTGTAAATATTTTTGTCCGCCTTCAAAATAATCACTCACTTGTCCTAGGTTAGTACCTGTTGGACGTGGTAATTCATCGACTTCTTTGTCTAATAAAGCTTCGATTTCTACTTCTTGCTCATCAGTTAATTTAAAACCGTCTGAACCGAAGAATTTAATTCCGTTATCTTGTACTGGATTATGAGATGCAGAAATCATAACACCTGCTTGTGCATCTAACGCTTTTGTTAAATAAGCAACACCTGGTGTAGAAATAACACCAAGGCGCATTACTTCTGCTCCAGTTGATAATAGGCCTGCTACTAAAGCTCCTTCTAACATATGTCCTGATATACGTGTATCACGGCCGATAATTACTTTTGGACGATCTGTATCTTTTGTTAATACATAACCACCAAAACGTCCAATTTTGAACGCTAATTCAGGTGTTAACTCCTGGTTCGCAACCCCGCGTACTCCATCTGTACCAAAATATTTACCCATTATGATTCGCTCCTTTTTCTGGCTCTTTTTGATTATCTACTGTTGGCTCTTGATTAGTTTCTTTTTCTTTATTTTGTTCCTGTTCCTTTTCCGGATCAGGTTTAGGTTCAGGATTTTTTGGTTTTTCAGTTTGATTATCTTGGTTATTATTTGAATCTGGTTTTTCACCGTTACCCTGTACTTCTTTATCTGGATTTTCTTTCTTCACAATTGTGACTTTAGCACTTTTTTGTTTTGGCTCTATTGAAATATTACCAGGACCACTCACTTGAATAGAAACATCCTTCGTCCCCGGAGACACATTTTGCAAATTAATTGCTGCTGTTATTTGAGCAGCTGTTATTTTATCTACTATACTTGTTTCTCCTGAAATATCAACGCTTATCTTCCCATCTTGCGGCGAAAGTAGCTGGGCCGTAACATCTTTAGAAAGTCCATTTTTTTGAATCGATATACCATCAATCGTTCTTGTTTTCGTTTGTTTTGTTTTTTGCACTCCTACCGAAACCTTCACTTGATTCGGTTTTGCACTTGTTACACCCTTTGGCAATAAAACAGAGGTATCGAATGTTGTAGACTCTGTCAATTGACTAAGATCTACTTCGACCCCCTCTATCGATTGTATATTATCCAAGATATCTTTTGGACCTGCTATCGTTACTTCTCTCGGCTCAACGCTAATATTTGTAACGGCCAATCCTTCTGGTAAACTCCCCTTTTTCGTATACGTTACAGGAACAGTTTTTTCAGTATTATTGGCTGTAGCTTGCGTCGCCACATTCAATGTTACACTAATTTTAGATGGACTCGTTCTTACATTTAAACGTTTTCCTTCTTTATTGTATAATGTAACCTCGGCTGTTTTTGTAACAGTTTTATTAACACCCTTTAAATCAATATACGCCTTAGCAGATGAAATACTTTCAATTTCTTCTTTCGTCCCAACTACCTCAACAGTATCCGGTTTAATATTTGATTTTTCAAGAGTAGCACCCGCAGGCATCTGATCTTCATTTGATAATTTTAAGTCTACATGAACATATTTTCTCGCTTTTTCATGAAGAGTAATTTTAATTATTGATGGCTGAACTGTTCCTTTCACATCATCTGGAAGCCCGTTCGTTTTCAAAGAAACTTCATACGTTCCTTTTTCGCTATCTCTCAAATCAACTGGTATATCAAATTGTTTTTTTGCTTTTGCCGTAGCAACTGCTGCTTTTGGGCCCTCTAACTTCACCTTAACACCCTCTGACGGAATACCACTTACAATATATTTCTCTTCATCATACTTAAGATTAATTTCATAATTAGTTAATGTTTCTTTCGCATCATTTGCGAAAGGTAGTATCCCCGATGTCGTATTTTTTTCAGTTAAAGTCGCTGACATAAAAAGCATACACGCCAATAGTAATGAGATCCCTTTTAAAAACCAATGATTCTCCATTAACTTATCCATGACGCTTTCTCCTCCAATTCCATAAAGACGAAGAAGTCGTTTTTTCGTTTCCACTAAATTCAGCCAACAACATATCTTTCAGTTGTTCTGCCTTCAAATCACGATGCAACTTACCATTTTTCGTTAAAGAAATTTGGCCAGTTTCTTCCGACACAACTACAGTAATACTATCAGTGACTTCACTAACTCCCATTGCAGCACGATGCCTAGTTCCTAACTCCTTAGAGATAAATGGACTTTCCGATAACGGAAGATAACACGCTGCTGCTTTAATGGTACTTCCTTGCATAATTACTGCCCCATCGTGAAGAGGTGTATTAGGAATGAAAATATTAATAAGTAATTCCGATGATACGTTTGCATTTAGTGGAATACCCGTTTCCACATAATCACCCATACCGGTCTCTTTTGACAAAGTAATTAATGCACCAATTCTACGTTTTCCCATATATTCCGTTGCTTTCGCTATCGCTGTTGCAACGATTTCAGGTTCATCATCCTCATGAGTTCCAACACGCGAAAATAAACTCCCGCGTCCTAGCTGCTCAAGTGCTCTCCGCAATTCTGGCTGGAAAATAATAATAACGGCTAAAAATCCCCACGTTAATACTTGTTCCGTTAGCCAATATAGCGTATGCAATTCAAGGAAAATACTGATCATCCGAACGACAATAATAACTGTAATCCCTTTTAAAAGTTGAACAGCTTTCGTCCCACGGATTATGAGAATTAGCTTATATATAATAAACCATACAACGGCAATATCTAATACCGTACTAAGATATTTCAAAATGGTCGTATCTTCAAAAGGCATGCTAACCCTTCCTCCTACTTACGAGCAATTCTATCCATATATTGAAATATTGTTTTATGCTCTATCTGTATGTATTTCCAACAACTAGTTAATTATACCATACTTGAAACAAACAACAATTACAAACAACCCCCTTTAGCCTAAATTGGTAAGATGTCAAACATTCTTATCGTACAGTATAATATAAATCATTATTATACGCTTATTTTCAAATAAAAAAAGCAACTTCTCAGTTGCTTTTCTTACATTTATTTTAGTTTTTCACCGAATAAAGAACCCATTAAAGCAACCGCTGTTGTTGCCGTTCTATTTCGCTCATCTAAAATCGTATTTACCTCTACAAACTCAGCAGATGTAACAATATCAGCTTCCGCCAACATTTCCATTGCTAAATGGCTTTCACGATAAGATAGGCCACCAATTACAGGTGTTCCAACTCCTGGTGCATCATGAGGGTCAAGACCATCTAAATCTAATGATAAATGCACACCATCAGTATGAGATAAATACGCGATTGTTTCTTCCATAACAGCCGTCATACCCATACGATCAATCTCGTGCATAGAGAATACTTTAATACCTTCATTGCGAATAAAGTCTTTTTCGCCTTCATCTAATGCACGTGCACCGATAATTACAACATTCTCTTTTTTCACCTTTGGATATGCCCCGTATAAATCTACAAGTGAAGGATGCCCATACCCTAAACTTGCTGCGAGTGACATGCCATGAATATTTCCAGATGGTGAAGTTTCTTCTGTATTTAAGTCGCCATGTGCATCATACCAAATAACACCTAAATTTTTATAATGTTTCGCAACACCAGCTAATGTACCAATAGCAATACTATGGTCGCCACCTAATACAAGTGGAAAACGTCCTTCTTCTATAATATGATCCACCTTACTTGCTAATTCGTTACATACAGTTGCAACTTGTGTAAGGTTTCTTAAACTTGTATTTACATCTACTTCTTTTTCTCTCTCTATACATATATCTCCCATATCTTTAACGTCATATCCAATTTCTTCAATTCTTTCAATTACACCTGCATAACGGATTGCGCTCGGCCCCATATCAACTCCACGACGCATCTGCCCTAAGTCCATTGGAACTCCAATAACTGAGATTTCTTTTTTCATAGATAGTATCCCCCTTTTGTGCCTTCACTAAATATTTTAAATCTTTTATATAGTCTGACTCAACTCGACATTTTTCTGTATGGATATACAAATTATTCACTTATACTCGCTTTAAAATCCAAATTTTAAGACTATTCTATGTATAAAGTTAACCTAATGAAACAATTTTCATCATTATTATTAAATAATAATAAAAAACACTCCTACATTTAGAAGTGTTTTTCTGATGCTATTTTCCACAATGCTGCAATATTCTTTGCTGTCATTTCAATATTCTCTTCTGCTACTTTATATGCCTCTTCTAATGTCATCGGACTCGCTGTAATACTAAATACTGCATCAATTCCTTTTTCATGAACAGCCGGATAATTCGGAGATACAGATCCTCCAATAGCAATCACCGGAATACGAAAAGGCTTTGCACGCTCCGCAACACCTACAGGGGCCTTTCCATATGCTGTTTGTTCATCTATTCTCCCTTCGCCAGTTATAATTAAATCTGCACCTTCTATATGCTTATCAAAATTTGTATAATCTAATACAATTTCAATTCCTCTCCGCAAGTTTCCCTTTAACACTGCAATAACAGCTGCTCCCATTCCTCCTGCGGCTCCTGCACCAGGTATTTTAGATACGTCGCAAGATAAAGATTGGTTAAGGATATTCGCATAATGCTTTACATTCTCATCCAGCTCTTTCATCATCTCTGCGTTCGCACCCTTTTGTCTGCCAAATACGAAAGATGCTCCCCTTATCCCAACTAACGGATTATCTACATCACATGCTGCTTCTATCTTTATATGCGTTAAGCGTGAATCCATTCGCGAAAAATCAATAGCGACAATCGAATGTAACGTGCCTCCAGATGGCTCTATTACTTCCCCTTCTTCATTTATAAACCTGACTCCTAAAGCTGACAACATACCTGCTCCGCCATCATTTGTAGCACTTCCTCCAAGTCCTAAAATAATGTGCTCAGCTCCTTCGTCTAGCGCATGTAGTATAAGTTCTCCTGTTCCTTTAGTCGTTGTAATAAGTGGGTTTCGCTTTTTAACCGGAACATGTTGTAATCCTGATGCTGCTGCCATTTCAATAAACGCTGTCTTTTTATCTTTAGACATACCGTAAAAGGCTTGTACACGTTCTCTAAGCGGCCCTGTCACTTGAAGTGATATCATTCTTCCACCTGTAGCATCCACAAGCGAATCAACCGTTCCTTCTCCCCCATCCCCAATTGGTATTTTTACATACTCTGCTTTAGGGAAAATCGCTCCAAAACCTCTTTCAATAGCTTCACATACTTCTATAGCTTTTAAGCTTTCTTTATATGAATCAGATGCAATAACAACTTTCACAATTATCCCCATCCTTTCTTTTTACATTTTCTTCATTTTAAACGACAAGTATGAAAGTTGTCTTTTTAAATACAAAAAAAGCTTACATCATATGATGTAAGCTTTTTATTTAGATGGAGCCTAGCGGGATCGAACCGCTGACCTCCTGCGTGCAAGGCAGGCGCTCTCCCAGCTGAGCTAAGGCCCCTTAGTAATTAAGCGGAAGACGGGATTCGAACCCGCGACCCCAACCTTGGCAAGGTTGTATTCTACCACTGAACTACTTCCGCGAAAATGGTGAGCCATGAAGGATTCGAACCTTCGACCCTCTGATTAAAAGTCAGATGCTCTACCAACTGAGCTAATGGCTCGTAAATGGCTGGGCTAGCTGGATTCGAACCAGCGCATGACGGAGTCAAAGTCCGTTGCCTTACCGCTTGGCTATAGCCCATTAATATTTACTAGTATGGTTATCTTTTCAAAAAAATAAACCCTCTCAGGTTATTTTAAAGAAAATGGTGGAGGGGGGCAGATTCGAACTGCCGAACCCGAAGGAGCGGATTTACAGTCCGCCGCGTTTAGCCACTTCGCTACCCCTCCGACATTTAAAATATATATGGTGGAGGATGACGGGATCGAACCGCCGACCCCCTGCTTGTAAGGCAGGTGCTCTCCCAGCTGAGCTAATCCTCCAAAAGTGGTGACCCGTACGGGATTCGAACCCGTGTTACCGCCGTGAAAGGGCGGTGTCTTAACCACTTGACCAACGGGCCAAAAATTTTAAAACTCTTCCCAAGCTTCCAACCGGGCTTGAACCGGTGACCTCTTCCTTACCATGGAAGTGCTCTACCAGCTGAGCTATGGAAGCATAATGGCTCCGCAGGTAGGACTCGAACCTACGACCGATCGGTTAACAGCCGATAGCTCTACCACTGAGCTACTGCGGAATAATAATAGCCTGGCAACGTCCTACTCTCACAGGGACAAGGTCCCAACTACCATCGGCGCTAGAGAGCTTAACTTCCGTGTTCGGTATGGGAACGGGTGTGACCTCTCTGCCATCATTACCAGACTTTTATCATTATAAACATTTCTTTCGAAATATCAAGAAGAAAATTATATATTCCTTCAAAACTAGATAACATTTGCTTCATATTATATGGTTAAGTCCTCGATCTATTAGTATTCGTCAGCTCCACATGTCACCATGCTTCCACCTCGAACCTATCAACCTGATCATCTTTCAGGGATCTTACTAGCTTACGCTATGGGAAATCTCATCTTGAGGGGGGCTTCATGCTTAGATGCTTTCAGCACTTATCCCTTCCGCACATAGCTACCCAGCTATGCCCTTGGCAGAACAACTGGTACACCAGCGGTGCGTCCATCCCGGTCCTCTCGTACTAAGGACAGCTCCTCTCAAATTTCCTACGCCCACGACGGATAGGGACCGAACTGTCTCACGACGTTCTGAACCCAGCTCGCGTACCGCTTTAATGGGCGAACAGCCCAACCCTTGGGACCGACTACAGCCCCAGGATGCGATGAGCCGACATCGAGGTGCCAAACCTCCCCGTCGATGTGGACTCTTGGG
>NZ_JARVHP010000001.1:5237500-5297500 GCF_040459695.1 Bacillus cereus group sp. RP37
GGAGACAAAAAAGCAATTCCAATCCTTGATACACTTAAAGAAAGAGACATTAAGAATGCAACCTTTTTCCTTTCTGCTGCATGGGCAGAAAGACACCCTGATGTTGTCGAACGCATCATAAAAGATGGACATGAAATCGGTAGTATGGGTTATAATTACACGTCCTACACTTCTCTAGAGACAAATGAAATACGAAGAGATCTTTTGCGGGCACAAGATGTTTTTACAAAACTCGGTGTGAAACAAATCAAATTATTGCGTCCACCTAGTGGAGACTTTAACAAAGCAACACTTAAAATAGCAGAATCACTTGGATACACTGTCGTTCATTGGAGTAATAACTCAAACGACTGGAAAAACCCTGGTGTAAACAATATCGTTTCCACCGTCTCTCATAATTTAAAAGGTGGAGATATCGTCTTATTACATGCATCCGATTCTGCCCTTCAAACAAATAAAGCTTTACCACTGCTCCTGCAAAAATTAAAGAGCGACGGATATGAGCAAATATCCGTATCACAACTTATTTCCAACACAAATACGAAAAGTGAAGATGTACAGTAATTCTTCCATCGTGCCTTCACACATAAAAAGCTCTACTACCTTTCCTTAAGGTAGTAGAGCTTTTTTCATCCCGATATTTTCATTCATACAACTACCTCTGCGTAAAAACTCAAAAAATCTCTCTTAGTTAAGCAGACTTACTCGTCTGTCCAATTAAACGATGTAATATAAGTAACTGATATGCATTACATAATAAAAGTGGTATCACCATTAAATATAACCAGTCTGTATCATTAATACGGAGGGCTGGTACCCACTCAAGAATCGTTACAACAACCATAAAGAATAGAGCGGGCACAAATGCCTTTCTATTCGTTTCTTTACTTTTTATGTAAGCAACAATCGCCCCAAACACAAATAGCACACCAGCAACAAGTATGTTATTCCCTAATGAAACTTCCCCATTTGCAATCAGTACGGATCTTAAATACACGAAATCAAATAAAACAAATGCAATAAAGAAGAGCTGGACTGCATTCCATAAAGAAGACGATCGGAACATACCTAGTCCAAAACGGTGGATTGTTAAATAGGCAAAGAACCCCATTTGACTTATAACACTAAAAATAAATCCTACACCCATCAACCAGAAAGAAACTGCTAGAATTTCCTTTCCGTCGAAATTTTGAAAAAATTTAACGTACTTGTCCCACTCCAAAACAAAGCCAATAATGACCGTACTAATCCCACCAAGAAACAACGTCGTAAAAAATAGTCGTACCCACTTGCGGCTATTCACAACACATCCCCCATTATCCTTATATTTCTAATTAAATTGTATCAATGACAATTTCAAAAAGCTAGCCATGTTCATGTATAAATTCCTTAAAGATATTTATATTAAAAAGAGAGAACTGTGCTGAAAGGAGTTCCAACTTATGAAACGGATGCTGCTCGTTTTGACTTCTTCTTTTCTATTTCTTGTACTTGTAGCATGTGCACAAGGAAAAGAAGCAAAGTCCGAACTTGATTATGATCAAACGAAGAAAATGATTGTTGATATTTTAAAAACCGACCAAGGTAAGAAGGCCATTCAAGATGTATTAACTGATGAAAAAATGAAACAAGCACTCATACTAGATGAAACAGTAGTAAAGAAAACGATTGAAGATGCAATGGTATCCGACAAAGGGCAACAATTCTGGGAAAAGCTCTTTAAAGACCCTGAGTTCTCATCGAAATTCGCTAAAAGTATGGGGAAAGAACAAACAACCTTAATGAAAACATTACTGAAAGACCCTGAATACCAATCCGGTGTTATAGAAATTATGAAAAACCCTGAAGTAGAAAAAATGATGTTACAAACAATGAAGAGCAAAGAATACCGTCAATATTTACAACAAGTACTCACAGAAACTGCTGAAAGCCCACTCTTCCAAGCTAAGATGATTGATATTATTAGTAAAGGTGTACAAAAAGCGGAAAAAAGTGGATCTGATAAAAAAGAAGCAGGCGGTGAAGGTGGTTCCCAAGACGGTAAAAAGGAACAGCAATAAAAATAATAACGATAATAATGAGTGGACAATATATATGTATCGTCCACTCATTATTATTTTATTTTTGTGCAACAGCTGTTTTATCAATTACTGTCTCAGCTATCGTGCGATAAATAAGCCCCGTTGTATGTGTATCTTCATATACTGAGGGCGCAAAGTCTTCTTTATTCCAATCAGGTTGTTGAAGCGGGATTCGGCCAAGTACTTCTGTTTGAAGTTCTGTAGCTAATTTATCTCCTCCACCTCTTCCAAACACATATTCTTTTTCACCAGTTGTTTTACTTTCAAAATACGCCATATTTTCAACAACACCAAGAATACTATGTTCTGTACGTAGAGCCATGGCTCCAGCACGTGCTGCTACAAATGCCGCCGTTGGATGCGGCGTCGTTACAATAATCTCTTTACAAGCCGGCAACATCGAATGTAAGTCTAGCGCAACATCACCTGTACCCGGTGGTAAATCTAAAACTAAATAGTCTAAATCGCCCCACTCTACTTCTGTAAAGAAGTGATTTAACATTTTCCCAAGCATAGGCCCTCTCCAAATAACCGGTGCATTATCTTCTACAAAGAACCCCATTGAGATTACCTTTACACCTAGACGCTCCACTGGAATAATTTTATCGCCTCTTACAACAGGACGTTTTTCTATCCCCATCATATCCGGTACGCTAAAACCATAAATATCGGCATCAATAATACCAACCTTTTTTCCTAGACGAGCTAGAGCAATAGCAAGGTTAACAGAAACTGTTGATTTTCCGACTCCACCTTTTCCACTCGCCACTGCTAAAAATGTCGTTTTTGAATTTGGTGACAATAAAGATTCATTTTGCTCTTCTTCCTGTTCTGGTGCAAACTGAGCTAATTCTTCTTCTGTAAATTCCGCAAAGCGAAGCCCTACTGTTGCTGCTCCTAGTTCTTTTACTAACTTTACAATTCCAGATTGCAATTGCATTTGTTCCGCTGTACCGGTTTTTACGATTGCAATTTTAACACTTACATGTTCCTTCTCAGGCTTAACTGTTACCTCTTTAATTGCACCTGTTTCTTTTAACGTTTTATGTAAAAACGGATCTACAATCCCTTCTAACGCTTCCACTACTTGCTCTTTCGTTACCATAGTTAGCCCAGCCCCCTGTATGAAAAATAACGTAATGTTAATTAAATTTTTCTCTCTTTATTTTCGAAATAAATGCGTTTACATTTACAGTATAACATATTTTCGGAAAACTTCGTTAACGAGAGAAACTCAAAAAATCCTCCTTATTCTGGAGGATTTCCTTTTTCCGTGAAATAACGTAATATACCACGATATACTGCAGCCGCTACCTTTTGCTGATATTTCTCCGAATTTAACATATACCTTTCATTTACATTCGATAAAAAGCCAGCTTCAATCAGAGCACCTGGTGTTTTCGCATACTTTAATAAATACACATGAGAAATTGTTTTAGCGGAACGATTCGTATTCTCTAAACTTGTTCTCAATTCAGCTTGTATAAATTTCGCAGCACGTTCATTTTCAACCGAAGATCGGTAGTAGAACGTTTGTGCGCCTTTCGATCCACTACTAGTTAAAGCATTTAAATGAATACTCGCAAAAAAGTCTACATCAGGTTTATTAATAATCTCTACACGCTTTTTTAAATCCTCTGCTTTACGTCTACTATATGATTTTGTATCTTTCTGAGCTAAATCATAATCTCCCTCACGTGTTAAAATAACTAGTGCACCTTGTTCTTGTAAATAATCTTGTACCTTCTTTGTAATCTCCAGCGTAATATCTTTTTCTATAATATCTTTTCCACCAACAGCCCCTCCGTCTGGCCCACCATGCCCAGCATCTAATACAATCACTTTCCCTGATAAGGGTAAATTCCAAGCTCGCCACGATTTTGTAATTTGAAATTCTTGTTTGACTAAAAAAAACAAAACAACCGCAGCGAGTGCAAAAGAGATAATTCGGATTCTCTTCATACCTTTCCTCCTCCAGCTAGTCCCTCTAATTACTTATATGGGACAAGAGGAAAGTTTATGCTTGTCTTAATGAAGCTTTAATCGATATCTTCTTTCACCTTTTTCATATCCTTCCTGCCACCATAAGCCAATAAACTGCTGGCAAGATTCAAAAAGTAATTCCTCATCTTGTAACTTAATTTCCCGCATAGTCATGCTCGTTAAAAATTGAAATAGTGTTTCCGTTAATTGTTGCTCTTCTTCTAAGGCTCTATATTTCACATCAAAGAACGATTCGCCATAATAACCAAATTTACTATATCTCGCTCCTAATAAATACGATTCTATCCCTAATTCAATACAGTAATCTTCATACTGACGATGAAGTTCCTGCATCTGAAAGGCATCCCGAATATTTGAGCGCAATGTTTTTAATGATAATTCTCGCAGCATCTTCCGTTCATATTTCAACTGCTTTTCTTTTTGCTTTTCTTGTAAGCTGACAATGACATTCATAGTACTTATAAACCTCCCTAATACGTATTAGTCTAAACTTCTAAAGAAGAAGCATACGCGAGAGAATAGCACTAAAATATTCCAAACTACAAAAATTTCAAAAGAGGAATGAAACATAAAAAAACCCCAACCAAAATGGTTGGGGTTTGTAGTTCGCAAAAATTAACGTTTTGAGAACTGAGGTGCACGACGTGCGCCTTTAAGACCGTATTTTTTACGCTCTTTCATACGTGCGTCACGAGTTAATAGACCTGCACGTTTTAGTGTTAGACGGTATTCTGGATCAGCTTTTAATAAAGCGCGAGAAATACCGTGACGAATAGCACCAGCTTGACCAGTGTATCCACCACCATTTACGTTTACAAGTACATCGTAGTTACCTAAAGTTTCTGTTGCAACTAGAGGTTGTTTCACTACTTCACGTAATGCAGCAAATGGGATATAGTTTTCAAAATCACGACCGTTAATGATAACGCGTCCTTCGCCTGGAACTAGGCGTACGCGCGCTACTGAACTCTTACGACGTCCAGTGCCATAGTATTGAACCTGTGCCAAAGTAAGCCCTCCTTTAATTAATTATCCGCGAAGTTCGTAAACTTCTGGTTTTTGTGCTTGGTGTGGATGCTCTGCTCCAGCATACACGTTTAATTTCTTAGATACTTGACGTCCTAAACGTCCTTTTGGAAGCATCCCTTTAATTGCAAGCTCTAACATTTGTACAGGGTAGTTTGTACGCATTTCTAGAGCTGTTCTTTGCTTAAGTCCACCTGGGTGGTTAGTGTGACGGTAGTAAATTTTATCGTTTAATTTATTACCTGTTAAATGAATTTTCTCAGCGTTAATAATAATTACATGATCACCCGTGTCAACGTGTGGTGTAAATGTAGGTTTGTTTTTACCACGTAAAATGGATGCTACTTCAGTAGATAGGCGACCTAAAGTTTGACCTTCAGCATCAACCACATACCATTTACGCTCAACTTCGTTAGCTTTTGCCATAAAAGTCGTACGCATGTGTTTCCCTCCTCGTTATCTTTTCCATAGAAAAAATCTATTGTTTATCTTAAACACGATTTCCTTCCGGGGCTAATCGTGGTTTTAGAAACAATACCATATGTTATGATATACTTTTGAGTTTCTAATGTCAAGCAAATGTTACACCAGGATTAGTTGTTATAGTTTACCTGCCATAAGTAAAGTCCATGACCTGGAGCCATCTTTCCAGCAAACTGACGATTTTGTTTCGCTAAAATCTCTGGAATGCTATCAGGATCAAGCTTTCCTTGCCCTACGCTAAGTAACGTACCAACAATAATTCTGACCATATTATATAAAAATCCATTACCTACAAAACGAAAAATTAATTCATCGTCTTGCTCAATTAACTCAATTTCATAAATTGTTCGCACTTTATCTTTTTTGTCAGTTTTTGCCGAACAAAAAGAAGTGAAATCATGCGTTCCAATAAAATAAGGAATCGCTTTTTTTATAGAGCTTATTTCGAGCGGATATGGATATTGATATACGTAATTTCTACGGAATACATCCGCAGTCTTCGATAATAATACACGATAACGATATTCTTTTCTCTCAACACCGTAACGTGCATGAAATTCTTCTGTTTTTTTCTCCACCTGTCCGATAACAATATCATCTGGCAACATTGTATTTAAAGCATTACCCCATTGCCACTCTTCAAGAGACAAAGGTGTATCAAAGTGTATTACTTGTCCTTTTGCATGAACGGTGGAATCCGTTCTGCCCGATGCCTGAACACGAACAAGTTCTCCTTTATGCAATTTCTGCAATGCTTTCTCTATCTCTTGTTGAACAGTACGATGCTGCGGCTGAATTTGATAACCACAAAAATGCATGCCATCATATGCAACCGTACATTTTATTCTTTCCATCTTTCCATTCTCCATTACAATCGCACCCATGCCAAAATACAAGCTAAACAAAGTAAGCTTATAATCGTTACTGTATCACTTGTTTTCCAGCGTAGTTGCCTAAATTTAGTACGTCCTTCACCACTTTTATATCCACGTGCTTCCATCGCAATCGCTAAATCCTCTGCACGCTTAAATGCACTGATAAATAGCGGAACGAGTAGCGAGATAATAGCTTTCATCCTATCTTTTATCGGTCCCCCAGCGAAATCAATACCGCGTGATGCTTGTGCTTTCATAATTTTACTCGTTTCATCCATTAATGTTGGGATAAATCGAAGAGAAATTGACATCATTAGTGCGATTTCATGCACAGGGACTTTTATACGCTTCAATGGCTTTAATAACGTCTCCAAACCATCTGTAATTTCAATAGGTGTCGTCGTTAACGTTAATAATGTCGTCATTAAAATAATAACGAAGAATCGTATAGAAATGTATATCCCTTGCTCTAATCCTTTTTCATGTATCGAAAACCAACCAAGCTGGAATAGTACATCCCCCTCTTTATTTGTAAAAATATGCAGGAAAAATGTAAAAAGAAAAATCCATAAAATTGGTTTTAAGCCCGAAAGTACATAACGAATCGGCACTTTTGCAAAAAATAAAGCAATGAGTGCATATAAAAATAAAAATCCATATGAAATCGCATTATTTGCCAAGAAAACAACAAATACATATAAAAAGACAATCAGCAGCTTCGTACGTGGATCAAGTTGATGAATAAGAGAATTCCCTGGAATATACCTTCCAATAATCAACTGCTGCATGATTCATGACCACCTTTTCGTAACACCTGCAAAACTTCATGAGTAAGATCCTCTAAAGATAAGGTAGCCTTTGGGATTGAAATGCCAAACTTCTCTTCAATTGCACGTTTATACTTTAAAGACATAGGAAGATCCACACCAATTTTCTCTAGTTCATCAGCATGTGAAAATACTTCCTCTGCACTTCCTTGCAAAAAGACCGTTCCTTTATGCATGACTACAATCTGCT
Source organism: Bacillus cereus group sp. RP37 (assembly GCF_040459695.1). Taxonomy (NCBI): domain Bacteria; kingdom Bacillati; phylum Bacillota; class Bacilli; order Caryophanales; family Bacillaceae; genus Bacillus; species Bacillus cereus group sp. RP37. The sequence continues at coordinate 5,244,987 of NZ_JARVHP010000001.1, forward strand.
CCGCATACTTAGCAGCATCCTCCATATTATGCGTTACTAGAATAACTGTAAGACTTTTCTCCTTATGTAGCTTATAAAACATCTCCATAAGTTCATTCTGCCCTTTTGGATCTAATCCTGCTGTAGGTTCATCTAATACAAGCACTTCTGGTTCCATCGCCAATACGCCCGCTATCGCAACACGCCTCATTTGCCCACCACTTAACTCAAATGGTGAACGTGTTAACAGTTCTGGTTCTAACCCCACAAGTTCAATTGCCTCTCTTGCCTTTTGCTTCGCTTCTTCTACAGATATCCCAAAATTAGTAGGGCCGAAACAAATATCTTTCTCCACAGTCTCTTCAAACAACTGATGTTCTGGGAATTGAAAGACAACCCCTACCTTTTTACGTAGTGGCTTTAGCTTTTTTTCTTTCTTTCCTGCCGAAATGAAATGTTCACCAATTTGAACTGTGCCATTTGTCGGCTGCAATAAACCATTTAAATGTTGAATCATCGTCGACTTACCTGAACCAGTATGACCGATAATGGCATAATAGCCCCCACTTGGAAACGACACGTCTACATCATAAAGTGCGCGTCTTTCAAATGGAGTTTTATATTGATAACGATGTTCTACTTTTTGGAATGTAATCTCCAAAGTTCGTTCACCAAGCTTTCCATTGTAAGATGCGTATTTTGCAAGAGAATTTCATTTCTTTTTAATAATTCTGCTATTTTCACAGAAAATGGTACATCTAATCCAATTTCTTGGAGCATATGAGAGGACTTGAAAATTTGCTCTGGAATCCCTTCCTCTAATATCTCTCCCTTATTTAAAATAATGACACGGTCTGATTGTGCCGCTTCTTCTAAATCGTGCGTAATTGATAACACGGTAATACCTTTTTGATTAACAAGTTGTCTAACCGTTTCTACTACTTCACGTCTCCCTTGAGGATCTAACATTGACGTTGCTTCATCTAATATCAAAATAGATGGCTGAAGTGCTAAAACGCCTGCTATTGCCACTCGCTGCTTTTGCCCACCAGATAACGAATGAGGTTCATCATTAAGAAAATCTTCCATACGGACAAGTTTGAGGGCCTGATCTAATCTTTCTATCATTTGCTCTCTTGGCATTCCGATATTCTCTAAGCCAAAAACAACATCGTCTTGCACTGTCGTTCCAACAAATTGATTGTCTGGATTTTGAAATACCATCCCAATTTGTTTTCGAACATCCCATACCGTCTCCTCTGATAAAACCATTGTATCATTTACTGTAATAGTCCCTGCTTCTGGCAAAAACAAACCATTCAATAATTTTGCAAGTGTAGACTTCCCTGAACCGTTTTGTCCAATAACAGATACCCATTCTCCCTCATACAAGGAAAATGAAACATCTTTTAATGCATAATTGGCTGCCCCAGGATATTGAAATGATATATTTTCTGTCCGAAGTTTCTCTTTTTTCAATACAAGGCACCCTTTCCTTTGCCAAGTTAGCCTATTTTTATATTTAAAAAAAAGGGCCATGACCAGTTTCTTGAAAAGAACTGTCCTGCCCTTTTAATTATCATTATACTAACTCGATAATTACCATTGGTGCTGCGTCTCCGCGACGTGGACCAATTTTTGCAATACGAGTGTATCCGCCTTGGCGCTCAGCATAGCGTGGAGCTACATCAGCGAATAATTTTTGAAGTGCATCTTGACCAGTCTCAGCGTTAGCTACTTCATTGCGAATGAAAGCTGCTGCTTGACGACGAGCATGAAGATCTCCGCGTTTACCTAAAGTGATCATTTTTTCCACTACAGAACGAAGTTCTTTTGCACGAGTTTCTGTCGTTTGGATGCGCTCGTTGATAATTAAATCAGTAGCTAAATCACGTAACATAGCTTTACGTTGCGCACTTGTACGGCCTAATTTTCTGTATGCCATTCGTAGTTCCCTCCTTTGTTGATGGGTTTAAATCCTCAGTCGTCTTTACGTAAACCTAAACCTAATTCCTCAAGTTTATGTTTAACTTCTTCTAAGGATTTACGTCCTAAGTTACGAACTTTCATCATATCTTCTTCTGTTTTGTTCGCAAGCTCTTGTACAGTATTAATTCCTGCACGTTTTAGGCAATTATAAGAACGAACAGAAAGATCTAGTTCTTCGATAGTCATCTCAAGAACTTTCTCTTTTTGATCTTCTTCCTTCTCGACCATAATCTCAGCATTTTGTGCTTCATCAGTTAAACCAACAAAGATATTTAAATGCTCAGTTAAGATTTTGGCACCTAAAGAGATAGCTTCTTTTGGCCCGATGCTTCCATCCGTCCATACATCAAGCGTAAGCTTATCATAATTAGCCACTTGTCCGACACGTGTCTTTTCCACTTGGTAAGTTACACGTGATACTGGAGTATAAATAGAATCAATAGGAATTACTCCTATTGGTTGATCTTCGCTTTTATTTGCATCAGCTGGCGTATACCCACGGCCACGCTTTGCAGTTAAACGCATGCGGAAATGCGCATTTTTTGCTAACGTTGCAATGTGTAAATCTGGATTTAAGATTTCTACATCACTATCGTGAGTAATATCAGCAGCTGTGACAATACCTTCGCCCTGTACATCAATTTCCAACGTCTTCTCTTCTTCAGAGTAGATTTTAAGAGCTAACTTTTTCAAGTTTAAGATGATCGTCGTAACGTCTTCTACTACGCCCTCAACTGTTGAAAATTCATGTAATACGCCATCGATTTGGATGGCAGTAACAGCGGCACCAGGGAGTGAGGATAAAAGAATACGACGTAAGGAGTTACCCAAAGTAGTACCATATCCACGCTCAAGCGGTTCAATTACGAATTTACCATATTTAGCATCTTCGTTAAGTTCAACCGTTTCGATTTTCGGCTTTTCGATTTCAATCATTAACTAAACCCTCCTTCAAAACGTCGAAACCCCGGTTAAACAAAGGGATACCCCCTGTCTAACCGAAAGTCCCCCTTAGGCAGTTCCCGATTGTGCACAACAAGCGATGTTTCTGTACGAAATTTCTCGATAATGCATCATATCCATTATAGACAAAAGGGAAAATTCTATACAGAAAAATTACACACGACGACGTTTTGGTGGACGACATCCATTATGAGGAACTGGAGTAACATCTCTAATTGCTGTTACTTCTAGACCTGCAGCTTGAAGAGCACGAATTGCAGCTTCACGACCAGCACCAGGACCTTTAACAGTAACCTCTAAAGTTTTTAAACCGTGCTCCATTGCAACTTTAGCAGCAGCTTCAGCAGCCATTTGCGCAGCGAATGGAGTAGACTTACGAGATCCACGGAAACCAAGTGCACCAGCACTAGACCAAGAAAGTGCGTTACCATGAGTATCTGTAAGTGTTACGATTGTGTTGTTGAAAGTAGAACGAATATGAGCTATACCAGCTTCAATATTCTTTTTCACACGTTTTTTACGAGTGTTTGTTTTACGTGCCATTGTTAGTTCAACCTCCTTTACTTATTATTTCTTTTTATTTGCTACTGTACGACGTGGACCTTTACGTGTACGAGCATTGTTTTTAGAGTTTTGACCACGAACTGGTAAACCACGACGGTGACGAAGACCACGGTAAGAACCGATCTCCATTAGACGTTTAATGTTAAGAGATACTTCACGACGAAGGTCTCCCTCAACTTTAATACGATCGATGATATCACGGATACGTCCTAGTTCGTCTTCCGTTAAATCACGAACTCGTGTTTCTGAAGAAATACCAGCTTCAGTAAGAATTTTTTCAGCAGTTGTGCGACCAATGCCGAATACGTAAGTTAAAGAAATAACAACGCGTTTGTCTCGAGGAATATCTACACCTGCGATACGTGCCATTCTGAATGCACCTCCTTCTGATTAACCTTGTTTTTGTTTATGTTTAGGGTTTTCACAAATAACCATTACTTTTCCACGTCTACGAATAACTTTACATTTTTCGCAGATTGGTTTAACTGACGGTCTTACTTTCATGTCTCGAACCTCCTTAAAGATTACGGAGTGCTATATTATTTAAAACGGTACGTAATACGACCACGATTTAAATCGTACGGAGATAATTCTACCGTAACTTTGTCTCCTGGTAAAATACGAATGAAGTTCATACGGATTTTACCAGAAACGTGAGCCAATACGACATGCCCATTCTCTAATTCTACTTTGAACATAGCATTTGGCAACGTTTCAAGAACGGTACCTTCGACTTCAATTACATCATCTTTAGCCATTCAATAGTTCTCCCTTCTTCAAATCAGTAACATTTTACACTGCTCTGAAATCCCGGAGAGCCAGCTACTTATAAAGTGGTAAGGATTTCGTATCCTGCTTCTGTAAGAGCAATCGTGTGCTCAAAGTGGGCACACCATTTACCATCTACCGTTACCACTGTCCAGTCATCAGATAGTGTTTTTACATATCGTCTTCCTTGATTCACCATCGGCTCAACACAGATGACCATTCCCGGCTTTAATCTAGGGCCTCTATTTGGTGGACCATAGTGCGGGATTTGAGGGTCCTCATGTAAGTCTTGCCCGATTCCGTGACCAACATACTCCCTAACGATCGAGAACCCATTCTCTTCAGCATGGGTTTGAACCGCATGTGAGATATTTGATAATCTTTCGCCTGGTTTTACTTGTTCTAGACCAAGATACAACGATTTTTCTGTGACATCAAGTAGCTTTTGAACAGATTCAGAAATGTTTCCAACTGGATACGTCCATGCAGAATCTCCATGGTACCCATTGTATTTCGCACCAATATCGATACTGATGATATCGCCCTCTTCGAGCTTGCGCTTCCCTGGAATTCCGTGTACAAGCTCTTCATTTACAGAAGCACATATGCTCCCCGGAAATCCGTTGTATCCTTTAAAAGATGGCGTAGCACCATATTTTCGAATCGTCTTTTCCGCTATTTGATCGAGCTCTTTCGTTGTAATTCCTGGAGTAATATGCTGTTTCAACTCTTGATGAGTTAAAGCAACGATCCTGCCAGCTTCTCGCATGATTTCTATCTCGCGAGGAGTTTTGCAGATGATCATTACGCTAAGCCTCCGATGAGAACATCGATATCAGCAAATACTTTATTGATATCTTGCTCACCATTAATGCTTTGTAAGTAACCAAGCTCCTCGTAGAAATCAAGCAAAGGTTTTGTTTGCTTAATATTTACATCTAAACGATTTGCCACAGTTTCTTCATTGTCATCAGAGCGTTGATATAATTCGCCACCACATTTATCGCACACATCAGCTTTTGCTGGTGGATTGAATTCTAAGTGGTAAGTCGCACCGCACTCTTTACAAATGCGACGGCCTGTAAGGCGTTTTAATAACAACCCTGAATCCACATTAATGTTTAAAACATAGTCGATTTTTTTACCAAGATCTTTCATAATCTCTTCAAGAGCTGATGCTTGTGCAACAGTTCGTGGGAAACCGTCTAGTAAGAAACCTCTTACGCAGTCTTCTTGACTTAAACGTTCACGAACGATTCCGATTGTAACTTCATCTGGAACAAGCGCACCTTTATCAATAAAAGATTTTGCTTGTAGACCCATTTCAGTTTCAGCCTTCATAGCTGCACGGAACATATCTCCTGTTGAAATGTGAGGGATGTTATACTTGGCAACAATCTGTTCGGCTTGTGTACCTTTACCAGCACCAGGAAGCCCCATTAAAATTAAGTTCATCCTTGTTCCCCCTCAGAGTACATGAGCATGTAGGGAAGACAAACCTTCCCACTTACTCACTGCTTGATAAACCCTTTGTAATGGCGTTTTACCAGTTGGCTTTCTAGCTGCTTCATTGTTTCTAAAGCAACGCCGACAACGATTAACATACTCGTTCCACCAATCTGTGCAGATGGAGGAAGATTTCCCAGTTTCGTAAAGATAACTGGTAAGATTGCAATCGCTGCTAGGAAAATTGATCCTACAAAGGTTAAACGATACAAGATTTTTGTTAGATATTGTTCCGTATTCTTACCCGGACGAATACCTGGAACATATCCACCTTGTTTGTTTAGATTCTCTGACATTTGCTCTGGATTAACCTGAACAAACGCATAGAAATATGTGAAGGCTACAATGAGCGCAACATATATGATCATTCCCACTGGGTGAGAATAGTTAAAGTTTGCAATGATCCACTGCGATACATCATGCTTCGGGAAGAACTGTGCAATAGTTGGAGGCGTAATTAAGAATGAAACAGCAAAAATGACTGGAATAACACCCGCACTATTTACCTTAAGCGGTAAATGTGTGTTTTGTGCTCCAGCATGATTCCCATTCCCTCCTGTTACACGCTTCGCATATTGAATTGGGATCTTTCTAACAGCCTGTTGAATGAAAATAACACCAACAATAACCGCTAGCACAGCTAGTAAGATCAACGCAACTTTAACGATACTCATGAACAATTGATCTCCGATATTTTGAAACTGTTGTTGATACACTTGAGATATAACACTTGGGATCGCTGCGGCAATACCGCCAAAGATAAGGATGGAAATACCATTACCTACACCTTTAGCTGTAATCTGTTCACCTAACCACATTAAAAATGCAGTACCAGCAGTCAGTACCGTAGCAATGTATAAATAAGTGCTCCAACCAGGATTCAAAATTAATTGTCCACCTACCATACCGTTAAAACCGATTGACATACCAAACCCCTGAATAAACGCAAGAACAATTGTAAAGTAACGCGTGAATTGCGTTAGTTTACGACGGCCCATTTCACCTTGCTTCGACCATTCCGAAAATTTAGGAACAACATCCATCTGCAATAATTGCACGATGATGGATGCTGTAATATACGGCATGATTCCCATCGCGAAGATGGAGAAGTTTTTCAAGGCGCCACCGCCAAATGTATTTAGGATACCTAAGGCATTTAATTGATCTTGTGCTTTCAGTACGTCTCCATTTGTAAATGGCACTGGGATAAACGTGCCAATCCTGAATACGATTAACATCGCTAAAGTGAATAATATTTTACGTCTTATCTCAGCAACGCGCATAAAGTTGGAGATTGTACGAAACATTAGATCACCTCAACTGATCCGCCAGCTGCTTCAATTGCTTCTTTAGCACTTGAAGAGAACTTGTGCGCTTTAACAGTTAATTTTTTCTCTACTGCTCCGCTTGCAAGAATTTTAACACCGTCGTTTAACTTGCTGATAACGCCAGTTTCCAGCAATAATTCAGGTGTTACTTCTGTACCATCTTCAAAACGATTTAACGTTGATAAGTTTACAATAGTAAACTCTTTACGGTTAATGTTTGTGAAGCCGCGTTTTGGTAAACGACGGAATAATGGAGTTTGACCACCTTCGAAGCCAAGACGAACACCGCCACCAGAACGTGCGTTTTGTCCTTTATGACCTTTACCAGCAGTTTTACCGTTACCAGAACCGATACCACGACCGACACGGTTACGTACTTTACGAGAACCTTCTGCAGGTTTTAATTCATGAAGTTTCATTCCCAGGCACCTCCTTATATTAATGAGTTATCCTTAAGCTTCTTTTACAGTTATAAGGTGAGAAACTTTGTTGATCATACCAAGAATAGCAGGAGTTTCTTCCTTAACTACAGTTGAATTCAACTTTTTAAGACCTAAAGCTTCTACCGTCGCACGTTGATCTTGTGGACGACCAATTACACTACGAGTGAGGGTAATTTCTAACTTTTTCGCCATTTGTTTTCCCTCCTTAACCTAGTAGCTCTTCTACAGATTTACCGCGTAATTTTGCAACATCTTCAGCGCGCTTAAGTTCGCTTAATCCGTTCACAGTAGCGCGAATCATGTTGATTGGTGTGTTAGAACCAAGAGATTTCGAAAGAATATCTTGTACACCAGCTAATTCAAGTACCGCACGAACAGGTCCACCTGCAATAACACCAGTACCTTCAGCAGCAGGTTTTAAGAATACTTCACCAGCTCCAAAATGACCGTTGATTGTGTGTGGAATTGTTGTACCAACTAATGGTACAGCGATTAAGTTTTTCTTAGCGTCTTCGATAGCTTTGCGGATTGCGTCTGGTACCTCTTGTGCTTTACCAGTACCGAATCCAACATGACCGTTTTTATCGCCAACTACAACTAGTGCAGCAAAGCGGAAACGACGACCACCCTTAACAACTTTCGCGACACGATTTATCGTAACTACACGTTCTTCAAGTTCTAATTTACTTGGGTCAATGCGATGCATCAATTTTCCCTCCTTTGACCATTAAAATTGTAATCCAGCCTCACGAGCAGCTTCAGCTAGAGCTTTAACACGGCCATGGTATAAGTAACCACCGCGATCAAATACTACTTCTTTAACGCCTTTCTCTACAGCACGCTTAGCAACTGATTCTCCTACTTTCGTAGCAGCTTCAGTATTGCTAGTACCGTTAAGAGCAAGGTCTTTATCAAGAGTAGATGCACTTACTAACGTTACACCATTCACATCATCAATAACTTGAGCGTAAATATGTTGATTAGAACGGAACACGTTTAAACGTGGACGTTCTGCAGTACCAGTAAGTTTAGCACGTACACGTGCATGTCTTTTCTTACGAGTCGCATTTTTATCAGCTTTAGTGATCATTCTTGTCACTCCTTTCTCTCACCTAACGGGTTTACTTAGCAGTTTTACCTTCTTTACGACGAACAACTTCGCCTTCGTAACGAATACCTTTACCTTTATATGGCTCAGGAGCACGTACAGCACGGATGTTAGCAGCAAATTCGCCAACACGTTGCTTGTCGATACCTTTGATTACGATTTTAGTTGGTACAGGTACTTCAACTTCAAGACCTGCTTCCGGAGTCATTTCTACTGGATGAGAATAACCTACGCTTAATACAAGTTTATCTCCTTGTTTTTGAGCACGGTAACCAACACCGACTAATTCAAGTCCGCGTGCGAAACCTGTAGTTACACCTTCAACCATGTTTCCGATTAAAGCACGAGTTGTACCGTGTAATGCACGGTGTTCCTTCTGTTCAGATGGACGCTCAACTGTTAGTGTATTTTCTTCAATTTTGATAGACATATCAGCATTGAATTTACGAGTTAATTCACCTTTTGGGCCTTTTACTGTTACAGTATTGTCTTCTGCAATTGTAATAGTAACACCTGCAGGGATTTCAAGAATCTTTTTACCAATACGAGACATGTGGTCACACCTCCGTTCGTTTTAAATATATATTACCAAACGTATGCTACTACTTCTCCACCAGTTTGTAATTGACGAGCGTCTTTGTCTGTCATTACTCCCTTAGATGTAGAAACAAGAGCGATACCTAATCCGTTAAGTACACGTGGTACTTCATCAGCTTTAGCGTAAACGCGTAAGCCAGGTTTACTGATACGTTTTAATCCAGTGATTACACGTTCATTGTTTGCACCGTATTTCAGGAAAATACGAAGGATACCTTGTTTGTTATCCTCGATGTATTCTACATCACGAATGAAACCTTCACGTTTTAAAAGTTCAGCGATCTCTTTTTTGATTTTAGAAGCAGGAACCTCTAATTTCTCATGACGTACCATGTTCGCATTACGGATGCGAGTAAGCATGTCTGCAATTGGATCTGTCATCACCATGTGTTTTACCTCCTTCCCATTTGTGGGTTTTACCAACTAGCTTTTTTAACACCAGGAATTTGACCTTTATATGCAAGTTCACGGAAACAAATACGGCAAAGCTTAAATTTGCGGTATACAGAATGCGGACGACCGCAGCGTTCGCAACGTGTATACTCTTGTACTTTAAACTTAGGAGTACGCTTTTGTTTCGCTATCATAGATTTTTTAGCCACGTTTTCGCCTCCTCTACTTAGCGTTGGTTTCCATTATTTTTGGAATGGCATACCGAATTGTGTTAAAAGTTCACGAGCTTCTTCATCAGTTTTCGCTGTAGTAACGATTACGATGTCCATACCGCGGACTTTGCTTACTTTATCATAATCGATCTCAGGGAAGATAAGTTGCTCTTTAACACCTAATGTGTAGTTCCCACGACCATCAAATGATTTCTTAGAAACACCACGGAAATCACGTACACGTGGTAAAGAAACCGATACTAATTTGTCGAAAAACTCATACATCTGCTCGCCGCGTAAAGTTACTTTCGCACCGATTGGCATACCTTCACGAAGACGGAAACCAGCGATTGATTTTTTAGCACGAGTTACAACAGGTTTTTGACCTGCGATTTGTGTTAATTCTTCTACTGCATTGTCTAAAGCTTTTGAGTTAGATACCGCGTCACCAACACCAGTGTTGATTACGATCTTTTCGATTTTCGGTACTTCCATCACAGATTTATAGTTAAACTTGCTCACTAGAGCAGGAGTAATTTCCTTTTGGAACTTCTCTTTAAGGCGATTCAATGAAGTGACCTCCTTTCTTAAGAAAATTATTTATCTAATAATTCACCAGATTTTTTTGCAATACGAACTTTTTTACCATCTTCTACTTTGAAGCCTACGCGAGTAGGTTCACCTGTTTTCGGATCTAAAACCATAACGTTAGAAACGTGAATAGGTGCTTCTTTAGTAATAATTCCACCTTGTGGATTTAATTGAGATGGCTTAGAGTGTTTTTTAACGATGTTAACACCCTCAACGATAACACGGTTTTGCTTTGGGAAAGCCACAAGGATAACGCCTTGTTTTCCTTTGTCTTTTCCAGTGATTACCTGTACTTTATCACCTTTTTTTACATGCATCTTAATTCTGCACCTCCTTAGCAAGGCAATACCTTAAATTATAGAACTTCTGGAGCTAAAGAAACGATCTTCATGAAGTTGCTATCACGTAATTCACGAGCTACTGGTCCGAAGATACGAGTACCACGTGGGCTCTTATCGTCTTTAATGATAACCGCTGCGTTTTCATCAAATTTGATGTAAGAACCGTCCGGACGACGAGCTCCGCTCTTCGTACGTACTACTACTGCTTTAACAACGTCACCTTTTTTAACAACGCCACCTGGTGTTGCTTGTTTTACCGTAGCAACGATAATATCACCAATGTTAGCATATTTACGACCAGAGCCGCCTAATACTTTAATTGTTAAAAGTTCACGTGCACCAGAGTTGTCAGCAACTTTCAAACGAGATTCTTGTTGGATCATGTTATGAAACCTCCCTTCGGACTAAAAATTCCGATTCGTCTATTTAGATAATAACCGCTTCTTCAACGATTTCAACTAAACGGAAACGCTTAGTAGCAGAAAGCGGGCGAGTTTCCATGATTTTAACGATATCGCCAAGTTTCGCTTGGTTTTGCTCATCATGGGCTTTGTACTTCTTAGAATACTTAACACGTTTTCCGTACAAGGAATGAGTTTTGTAAGTTTCAACTAAAACTGTAATCGTTTTGTCCATTTTGTCAGACACAACACGACCAGTATAAACTTTGCGTTGGTTACGTTCGCTCACTATGCAAACCTCCCCTCAATTTATCGATTAATTCCGATCTCTCTTTCACGAACTACAGTTTTCATACGAGCGATTGCTTTACGCACTTCACGAATGCGAGTTGGATTCTCTAATTGTCCTGTAGCAAGTTGGAAGCGAAGATTGAACAATTCTTCCTTTAAAGCTTTAACTTTTGTTTCGATTTCGGCAGTGGTTAATTCACGAATATCATTAGTTTTCATTAGATTCACCACCATTTTCTTCACGTTTTACGAATTTACATTTCACAGGTAACTTGTGAGCTGCAAGACGTAATGCTTCGCGTGCTACCTCTTCAGATACACCCGCGATTTCGAACATAATTTTCCCAGGTTTTACTACTGCTACCCAGCCTTCTGGTGCCCCTTTACCGGAACCCATACGTACTTCTAGAGGTTTTGCAGTGTAAGGCTTAGAAGGGAAAATTTTAATCCATACTTTACCGCCACGTTTCATGTAACGAGTCATTGCACGACGAGCAGCTTCGATTTGACGGTTTGTAATCCATGAAGCAGCTTGTGCTTGTAAACCGAATTCACCGAAAGCAATTTCAGTTCCACCTTTTGCACGACCACGCATTTTACCACGATGCTCTCTACGATATTTTACGCGTTTTGGCATTAACATATTATTTTCCTCCTTCCTCAGAAGCTTTCTTTTTTGTAGGAAGGACTTCTCCACGGTAGATCCATACTTTTACGCCTAATTTACCGTATGTTGTATCAGCTTCAACTGCTGCATAGTCAATATCAGCGCGAAGTGTATGAAGTGGAACAGTTCCTTCACTGTAAGATTCTGCACGAGCGATATCAGCTCCGCCAAGACGACCAGAAACCTGTGTTTTAATACCTTTAGCACCTGCACGCATAGCACGTTGAATAACTTGCTTTTGTGCACGACGGAATGATACACGGTTTTCTAATTGACGAGCAATGTTTTCGCCTACTAATTTAGCGTTAAGATCAGCTCTCTTAACTTCTAAAATATTGATGTGTACACGCTTGCCTGTTAATTGGTTAAGAGCTTTACGAAGTGCTTCAACTTCAGTACCACCTTTACCAATTACCATACCAGGTTTTGCAGTGTGAATTGTAACATTTACACGATTTGCTGCACGTTCGATTTCTACTTTAGCAACAGCAGAATCTTTTAAGCGTACAGTAATGTACTCACGGATTTTGATGTCTTCATGTAATAATGTAGCGTAATCTTTCTCTGCGAACCAACGAGATTCCCAATCACGGATAACGCCGACACGAAGACCAATTGGATTAACCTTTTGACCCATCGATTATCCCTCCTTCTTTTCTGATACCACAACTGTAATGTGGCTTGTGCGTTTGTTAATTTGGCTTGCACGACCCATTGCACGTGGACGGAAACGTTTCAACGTTGGACCTTCGTCAACGAAAACTTTTTCAACAACTAGGTTGTTAATATCCATCTCATAATTGTGCTCTGCATTTGCGATTGCAGATTTTAAAACTTTCTCTACAACTGGAGAAGCAGTTTTTGGTGTGTGGTTAAGGATAGCAATCGCTTCACCCACTTGCTTACCTCGGATTAAGTCTACTACTAAACGAACTTTACGAGGAGCAATACGAACTGTTCTCGCTACTGCTTTAGCTTGCATTGAAGTGCCTCCTCTCATTATCTTCTAGTTTTCTTATCGTCAGCAAGGTGACCTTTATACGTACGAGTTGGTGCGAATTCACCTAACTTATGGCCAACCATATCCTCAGTGATGTACACAGGTACGTGTTTACGACCATCATATACAGCGATTGTGTGTCCGATGAACTGAGGGAAGATTGTTGAACGGCGAGACCAAGTTTTAACAACTTGTTTTTGCTCAGATGCAACTAATTTTTCCATTTTGCTCATTAAGTGATCATCGACAAATGGTCCTTTTTTTAAGCTACGAGCCATTTTGGTGCCTCCCTTCGTGATTGGCGTACGGTTCTGGAAATGAACCGTACTACAATCCCATTATTTTTTACGACGACGAACGATGAATTTGTCAGACGCTTTGTTTTTCTTACGAGTCTTGAATCCAAGAGTTGGTTTACCCCATGGAGACATTGGAGACTTACGTCCGATTGGAGAACGTCCTTCACCACCACCGTGTGGGTGATCAACCGGGTTCATTACAGAACCACGAACTGTTGGGCGTTTACCTAACCAGCGAGAGCGACCTGCTTTACCGATTTTGATAAGTTCGTGTTGTTCGTTACCAACTTGACCGATTGAAGCGCGACAAGCAGATAATACAAGACGTACTTCACCAGAAGTTAAACGTACAAGTACGTATTTTCCTTCTTTACCAAGTACTTGAGCAGATGTACCAGCAGAACGAACTAATTGTCCGCCACGACCAGGCTTAAGCTCGATGTTATGAACAACAGTACCTACTGGAATGTTGATTAATGGTAATGCGTTACCGATTTTAATGTCAGCTTCAGGGCCAGACATAACTTCCATACCTACTTCTAAAGTTTTAGGAGCAAGAATGTAACGTTTTTCACCGTCAACGTAGTTAATTAATGCGATATTCGCAGAGCGGTTTGGATCGTATTCGATCGTAGCAACGCGTCCTGGAATTCCATCTTTGTTACGCTTAAAGTCGATGATACGGTATTGACGCTTATGTCCGCCACCTTGATGACGTACAGTAATTTTACCTTGGTTATTACGACCAGCCTTCTTGCTTAAAGGAGCAAGTAATGACTTTTCGGGTCTGTCAGTCGTGATTTCAGCGAAATCATTCGTAGTCATGTTACGACGACCGTTAGTAGTTGGATTATACTTTTTAATTCCCATCTCAATTTCCCTCCTTCTTTAGTAAGAATTAAACGCCTTGGAAGATTTCGATTTCTTTGCTGTCAGCAGTTAGCTTAACGATTGCTTTACGACGACGGCTAGTAAAACCAGCGTGACGACCAACGCGTTTTGCTTTCGGCTTGTAGTTCATGATGTTCACTTTTTCTACTTTAACACCAAAGATCGCTTCAAGAGCATCTTTAACTTCTGTTTTATTAGATTTAACGTCCACATCGAACGTGTATTTTTTTTCAGCCATCATTTCCATAGAACGTTCAGTGATAACTGGGCGCTTAATGATATCACGAGGATCTCTCATTATGCAAGCACCTCCTCTACTTTTTCCACTGCCGCTTTTGTCATGATTAGCTTATCATGATGAAGCACGTCTAAAACGTTTACGCCATCAGCAGTGATTACTGTTACTCCAGGGATATTGCGAGCAGATAACTCTACAGATTCGTTTGCATCAGCAGTTACGATAAGAGCTTTCTTCTCAACAGTTAATCCTTTAAGTACTGCTAGCATGTCTTTTGTTTTTGGTGCATTTAACACTAGGTCTTCAAGAACTACAATGTTGTTCTCAACTACTTTAGTAGCTAATGCAGATTTGATTGCTAAACGACGAACTTTCTTAGGAAGTTTGTACGCATAGCTTCTTGGTGTAGGTCCGAATACCGTACCACCACCACGCCATTGAGGAGAGCGGATAGACCCTTGACGAGCACGTCCAGTTCCTTTTTGACGCCATGGTTTACGACCACCACCACGAACTTCAGAACGAGTTTTTACTTTGTGTGTACCTTGACGTAAAGATGCACGTTGCATCATTACAGCTTCGAAAAGTACAGCTTCATTTGGTTCGATACCGAAAATAGCTTCAGCTAATTCGATTTCACCAACCTGTGAACCAGTTTGGTTATATACAGTAACTTTTGGCATTGGAATTCCTCCTTCCTATTGTGAATTATTTGCTAACCTTCACAGCGCCTTGAACAACTACAAGAGATTTCTTAGCACCTGGAACGTTACCTTTTACTAGTAATAAGTTGCGCTCAGTGTCAACTTGAACGATTTCTAAGTTTTGGATAGTAACTTGGTCTCCACCCATACGTCCAGCAAGTTTTTTACCTTTGAATACACGGTTTGGAGCAACTGGCCCCATTGAACCTGGACGACGGTGATAGCGAGAACCATGAGACATAGGTCCGCGAGATTGTCCGTGGCGTTTGATAACACCTTGGAAACCTTTACCTTTAGAAATTCCTGTTACGTCAACGATTTCACCTGCAGCGAAAACTTCAACTTTTACCTCTTGACCAACCTCTAATCCGTCCACGTCTGCATCGCGGATTTCGCGAATGAAGCGCTTAGGAGTTGTAGATGCTTTAGCAGTGTGGCCTTGTTCAGGTTTGTTAGTTAACTTTTCACGTTTATCTTCGAATCCTAACTGGATTGCATTGTAGCCATCAGTTTCAGTTGTTTTCTTTTGAAGAACAACGTTTGGATTAGCAGCGATTACCGTTACTGGGATTAACTCACCGTTCTCAGCAAATACTTGAGTCATACCGATCTTTCTTCCTAAGATTCCTTTGGTCATGAGTTACACCTCCTACATTTTTAAGTTATATAAATTATAGTTTGATTTCGATATCTACACCAGACGGTAAGTCTAAACGCATTAATGAATCTACTGTTTGTGGAGTAGGACTCACGATATCGATTAAACGTTTGTGTGTGCGCATTTCGAATTGCTCACGAGAATCTTTGTACTTATGAACAGCACGAAGAATTGTGTAAATAGTCTTCTCAGTTGGTAATGGGATCGGACCAGAAACTGTTGCCCCAGAACGCTTAGCTGTTTCTACAATTTTCTCAGCTGATTGATCAAGAATACGGTGATCATAAGCTTTTAAACGGATACGAATTTTTTCTTTTGCCATTATTTTCCCTCCTTCGTTCGCCTATTTCTAAAATAGACCTTCTCCATGGAAATTTCCCCACACCATGCCATGGCAAAGCGGCCGGGTGTGTCAGCAACCTTCCACTTCATCGCAGTCAAAGACCAACATTGTCTATTATACAATGTTATTCGTCTAGATGCAAGCATCTTTTTGTTTGCATCTGCTTTTCTCTACTTTTGCTATTATACATGGCACTTTAAAGAATTTCAAGTTTTCATCTCACAGAATTCATTTTACAGTTTCTGGATTTTAGTTTATTGATTTTGTATTACTATAGAAGAAACTCGTCAAAATATAAAAATATCATTTCATTCATTATATAAATACAAACAAAAAACCCAAGGGAAAATCCCTTGGGTTTTTTTATATCAGTTAAGATTACTCAACGATAGTAGCAACTACACCGTAACCTACTGTACGTCCACCTTCACGAATAGAGAATTTAGTTCCCTCTTCGATAGCGATTGGAGCGATAAGTTCGATAGTCATTTCGATGTTGTCACCAGGCATTACCATTTCAGTACCTTCTGGTAATTGGATGATACCAGTTACGTCAGTTGTACGGAAGTAGAACTGAGGACGGTAGTTAGCGAAGAATGGAGTGTGACGTCCACCTTCTTCTTTAGATAATACGAAAACTTCAGCTTTGAATTTAGCGTGAGCTTTTACAGAGCCAGTTTTAGCAAGAACTTGTCCACGTTGGATATCTTCACGAGCAACCCCACGAAGAAGAGCACCGATGTTGTCTCCAGCTTGAGCTTGGTCAAGAAGCTTACGGAACATTTCTACACCAGTTACAGTTGTAGAAGCATTTTCTTCAGCAAGACCGATGATTTCTACTACGTCACCAACTTTAACGATACCGCGCTCTACACGACCAGTTGCAACTGTACCACGACCTGTGATAGAGAATACATCCTCGATAGGCATTAAGAATGGTTTGTCAGTTTCACGTTCTGGAGTTGGGATGTAAGCATCAACTTCAGTCATTAATTCAATGATTTTTGCTTCCCAATCAGCTTCTCCTTGAAGAGCTTTAAGAGCAGAACCTTTGATTACAGGAATGTCGTCGCCTGGGAATCCGTATTCAGATAATAGGTCGCGAACTTCCATTTCTACTAATTCTAATAGTTCTTCGTCGTCTACCATGTCGCATTTGTTTAAGAATACAACGATGTAAGGAACACCTACTTGACGAGAAAGAAGGATGTGCTCACGTGTTTGAGGCATTGGGCCATCAGCAGCAGATACTACTAAGATACCGCCGTCCATTTGAGCAGCACCAGTGATCATGTTTTTAACATAGTCAGCGTGACCTGGGCAGTCAACGTGTGCATAGTGACGAGTTTCAGTTTCGTACTCAACGTGTGCAGTTGAGATTGTGATTCCGCGCTCTCTTTCTTCTGGAGCAGCGTCGATTTGATCGTATCCGCGTGCTTCAGCACCACCAGCTTTTGCAAGAACTGTAGTGATCGCAGCAGTTAATGTAGTTTTACCATGGTCAACGTGGCCGATTGTACCGATGTTAACATGGGGTTTAGAACGTTCGAATTTAGCTTTAGCCATTCTAAATTCCTCCTTAGTTTATATAGGTTATTTTATATTTAGACTAGAAAGCGAAACTTAAGTCTCACTTTCTAAGCTTACATAAGTAGTTATACTTGAACAATCGATAAAAATCAATTATTCACCTTTATTTTTTTTAATAATTTCTTCAGAAACAGACTTCGGTACTTCTTCATAATGATCAAATGTCATTGAGAATGTTCCGCGTCCTTGAGTGTTAGAGCGTAATGCTGTCGCATAACCGAACATTTCAGAAAGTGGAACCATAGCGCGAACAACTTGAGCGTTACCGCGAGCTTCCATACCTTCTACACGTCCACGACGAGACGTTACGTCGCCCATAATGTCACCCATGTACTCTTCAGGAATTACAACTTCAACTTTCATCATTGGCTCAAGAATTACTGGGCTACATTTAGAAACCGCAGCTTTAAGCGCCATAGATGCAGCGATTTTGAAAGCCATCTCAGATGAATCGACATCATGGTAAGATCCGTCAACTAACGCAGCTTTGATGTCAACTAGTGGATAACCAGCTAGTACACCATTTTTAAGTGAGTCTTCAAGACCCGCTCCAACAGCTGGGATGTATTCACGTGGAACTACACCACCGACGATTTTGTTTTGGAATTCAAAACCTTTACCTTCTTCATTAGGTTCAAACTCAATCCAAACGTGACCGAATTGTCCACGACCACCAGATTGACGAGCGAACTTACCTTCAACTTTCGCAGCAGCGCGGAAAGTCTCACGGTATGCTACCTGAGGAGCACCAACGTTTGCTTCCACTTTGAATTCACGACGCATACGGTCAACGATGATATCAAGGTGAAGTTCACCCATACCAGCGATGATTGTTTGGCCAGTTTCTTGGTCAGTGTGAGCACGGAATGTTGGATCTTCTTCAGAAAGCTTAGATAATGCTGTACCCATTTTATCTTGGTCAGCTTTAGATTTTGGTTCGATAGCTACAGAGATAACTGGCTCTGGGAATTCCATAGACTCAAGGATGACAAGGCTCTTCTCGTCACAAAGAGTATCACCAGTAGTAGTATCTTTTAAACCTACAGCAGCAGCGATGTCACCAGCGTAAACTGTTGAAATCTCTTCACGGCTGTTAGCGTGCATTTGTAGGATACGACCTACACGCTCACGCTTACCTTTAGTTGAGTTTTTCACGTATGATCCAGAGTTTAACACACCAGAATACACACGGAAGAACGTTAACTTACCAACATAAGGGTCAGTCATGATTTTGAATGCTAAAGCTGCGAATGGTTCTTCATCGCTAGACTTACGTTCGATTTCTTCATCTGTATCCGGAAGAGTACCTTTAATAGCAGGTACGTCTAATGGAGATGGTAGGTAGTCGATAACTGCGTCTAACAGAATTTGAACACCTTTATTTTTGAATGCAGAACCACAGATTACTGGGAAGAATTCTACAGAAGTTGTAGCCTTACGGATACCAGCTTTAAGCTCTTCTACAGTGATTTCTTCACCTTCTAGGTACTTCATCATCATTTCTTCATCAAGCTCAGCTACCGCTTCAATAAGTTTTCCACGGTATTCTGCAGCTAATTCTTTGTGCTCTTCAGGAATTTCAACACGCTCGATGTCTGTTCCTAAATCGTTACCGTACATGTAAGCACATTCTTCAACAAGGTCAATGATACCATTGAACTCATCTTCAGCACCGATTGGTAACTGAATTGGGTGTGCGTTTGCTTGTAAACGATCGTGGATTGTTCCTACAGAGTATAAGAAATCTGCACCAATCTTATCCATTTTGTTAACGAATACGATACGAGGTACACCGTAAGTAGTAGCCTGACGCCAAACAGTTTCTGTTTGTGGTTCTACACCAGATTGTGCATCAAGTACTGCTACCGCACCATCAAGTACGCGTAAAGAACGTTCTACTTCTACTGTGAAGTCTACGTGTCCTGGAGTGTCAATGATGTTTACACGGTGACCTTTCCATTGAGCTGTAGTTGCAGCAGAAGTAATTGTGATACCACGCTCTTGCTCTTGCTCCATCCAGTCCATCTGAGATGCACCTTCATGAGTTTCACCGATTTTATGAATACGTCCTGTGTAATACAGAATACGCTCAGTTGCTGTTGTTTTACCAGCATCGATGTGAGCCATGATACCAATATTACGAGTGTTTTCTAAAGAGAACTCTCTTGTCATTTGGTGTCTTGCTCCTTCCATATATGGATTGGATTTTTTTATTTTAAGTAGCAAAAAAGCCACTTTATATTGTTACACATGTCAGTATGTCCAGTACCCTCATTATGTAAAACGAGCGCCCAACGAAAGGGAGAGGCATTCTCCCTCTCCACACTTCCATAAGCGACAAATAAAGCGGTTTATGCTTACATTTATTTTACGTTGAATCCTACCAACGGTAATGAGCAAATGCTTTGTTAGCTTCTGCCATTTTATGAGTGTCTTCACGTTTCTTAACAGATGCACCAGCGTTGTTAGCTGCATCTAAGATTTCGTAAGCTAGACGCTCTTCCATAGTTTTTTCACCACGAAGACGAGCATAGTTTACTAACCAGCGAAGACCTAAAGTTGTACGGCGTTCTGGACGAACCTCAACTGGAACTTGGTAGTTAGCACCACCAACACGACGAGCGCGTACTTCAAGAACAGGCATGATGTTCTTAAGAGCTTGCTCGAATACTTCCATTGGTTCTTTATCTGAACGTTCACGAACGATATCGAAAGCGTTATAAAGAATTGTTTGAGATTTACCTTTTTTACCGTCAACCATCATTTTGTTGATAAGGCGTGTTACTAGCTTAGAATTGTACATTGGATCTGGTAACACGTCACGTTTCGCAACAGGTCCTTTACGAGGCATATTGAGTTCCTCCTTTCATTTCAAAGTTATTATTTTTTAGCAGGTTTTGGTCGCTTAGTACCATATTTAGAACGTCCTTGCATACGTTTGTCAACACCAGCTGTGTCAAGCGCACCACGAACGATGTGGTAACGTACCCCCGGTAAATCCTTTACACGACCACCGCGAATTAATACTACGCTATGCTCTTGTAGGTTATGACCGATACCTGGGATGTAAGCTGTAACCTCGATACCGTTTGTTAAACGTACACGAGCGTATTTACGTAACGCTGAGTTAGGTTTCTTTGGAGTCATTGTACCAACACGAGTACATACACCACGTTTTTGAGGTGCAGAGATATCAGTTGATTTTTTCTTTAAAGAGTTGAACCCTTTGTTTAACGCAGGTGATTTAGATTTCCATACTTTATCAGTACGACCATTTCTCACTAATTGGTTAATAGTAGGCATTTGATTATCCTCCCTTCGCATGTTTGTATGACCACATATCCAGGTGGTTCATTATTAGTTGAAAACAAAGTTTTTGCAAGGGAGAGCAAATGCTCTCTCCTCACAAAAACAGTTTTAACTTATTATTCCTATTGCTGAAGCTCCCACTTGAATCCCCGAAACTTTTCCAAGTTTACGAACTGATTCAACTTTTGTTATGGGTATGTTATGTTGCAATGCAGTACGAATGATAACATGGGTTAACCGCATATCAGCATCTTCCGCAATAACAACTTCTTTAACTATACCATTTTTGATTGCCTCCAATGTGCGTTTATGACCAACGACTACATTTTCAGCATTTGACACTTTTTGATAAGACATATAAATATCCTCCAAAGCATCGTTCAGGAGCAACCTTGCTTATAGTAACATTTTGACTCATACAATGTCAACTAGGATTAACTGTTTTTATACAAAATTTATGACGGAAAATTTTACTGTTCCACATAAACTTCATCGTTTTCTACATTCATGTCACCTTGTGTTGTTTTTACAAGATCCACTTTGCGATAACGATTCATACCTGTTCCAGCAGGAACAAGTTTACCAATAATAACATTTTCTTTCAATCCTAGAAGTTCATCGCGTTTACCCTTAATTGCTGCATCAGTTAAGACACGAGTTGTTTCTTGGAACGACGCTGCAGATAAGAATGAATCAGTTTCAAGTGAAGCTTTTGTAATACCAAGTAGAACAGGTCTAGCCGTTGCTGGTTGTTTACCTTGCAGTAACACCTTCGCATTCGCATCAGTAAACTGATGGATATCTAGTAATGTTCCTGGTAATACATCTGTTTCACCCGCATCACTTACACGAACTTTACGTAACATTTGACGTACCATTACTTCTACGTGTTTGTCACCAATTTCTACCCCTTGCATACGGTATACTTTTTGAACTTCACGTAATAAGTATTCTTGAACCGCCGTAATGTCCGTTACTTTTAGTAATTCTTTCGGATCAATAGAACCCTCTGTTAACTCTTTACCGTGGCTAATTGGCTGTCCTGGAGTTACTTTCAGACGTGCACCGTAAGGAATAGCATACGTACGAGCTTCAACTTCACCCTGTACAACTACTTCTTGGCGATCTTTAACATCGTTGATCGCTGCGATAACACCATCGATTTCACTGATAACTGCCTGACCTTTCGGGTTACGAGCTTCGAAGATCTCTTGGATACGAGGTAAACCTTGAGTGATATCATCTCCGGCAACCCCACCTGTATGGAACGTACGCATCGTTAACTGTGTACCTGGCTCACCGATAGATTGAGCTGCGATAATACCTACCGCTTCTCCTACTTCTACGTCTGTACCAGTAGCTAAGTTACGACCGTAACATTTCTTACATACACCGTGGCGAGTGTTACACGTGAACGCTGAACGAATGTTTACAGTTTCAACACCCGAATTTTCAACAATATGAGCGATATCTTCAGTAATTAATTGATTTTCAGCAACTAATACTTCACCTGTTTCAGGATGTTTTACAGTTTTTCTTGCAAAACGTCCAACAAGACGATCATATAATGACTCAATAACTTCATTACCCTCTTTAATCGCACCAATTAATAAACCACGATCTGTTCCACAATCATCTTCACGAACAATTACATCTTGTGCAACGTCAACAAGACGACGTGTTAAGTAACCAGAATCGGCAGTTTTAAGTGCTGTATCGGCAAGACCTTTACGTGCACCATGCGTAGAGATGAAGTACTCAAGTACTGTTAAACCTTCACGGAAACTTGATTTGATTGGAAGTTCGATGATACGACCAGATGGATTGGCCATCAGACCACGCATACCAGCAAGCTGAGTAAAGTTCGATGCGTTACCACGGGCACCGGAATCACTCATCATGAAGATTGGGTTGCGTTTATTCAAGGATTTCATCAGTTTTCCTTGGATAACATCTTTTGCATTACTCCAAATAGAGATAACGCGATCGTAACGCTCTTCTTCCGTGATTAAACCGCGACGGAATTGTTTAATTACATTATCTACTTTTGCTTGTGCTTCGTGGAGAATTTCATCTTTTTCACCTAATACAAGAATGTCAGATACCCCAACTGTAATACCAGCTTTTGTAGAGTATTTGAATCCTAAGTTTTTCATACGGTCAAGCATGCGAGACGTTTCTGTAATTTTGAAACGTTTAAACACTTCCGCAATGATGTTACCAAGGATTTTCTTGCTGAATGGCGCCACTTCTTCGCGACTAGCAATAATTTCTTTAATGTTTGCACCTTTTTCAACGAAATATTCCGCTGGTGTTTCTTTTTCAAGGTTTGAGTTTGTTGGTTCATTAATATAAGGGAACGACTCTGGTAAGATTTCGTTAAATATTAATTTACCAACTGTTGTTAATAGAAGCTTACCCTTTTGCTCTTCAGTAAACGTTACATTATTTACTGAACTTGCAGCAACTGCCACACGTGTGTGCAGATGTACATATCCATTTTGGTATGCAAGTATTGCTTCGTTTGCATCTTTGAAGACCATACCTTCACCGATTGCACCCTCACGCTCAAGTGTTAAGTAGTAGTTACCTAATACCATATCCTGAGATGGAGTAACAACTGGTTTTCCATCTTTTGGATTCAAGATGTTTTGTGCCGCTAACATAAGAATACGAGCTTCTGCTTGTGCCTCTGATGATAACGGAACGTGAACCGCCATTTGGTCACCGTCAAAGTCCGCGTTGTATGCAGTACATACAAGTGGGTGAAGACGGATTGCGCGACCTTCTACTAATGTAGGTTCAAACGCCTGGATACCAAGACGGTGAAGTGTTGGTGCGCGGTTTAGAAGTACTGGATGTTCTTTAATCACAGATTCTAAAACGTCCCAAACTTCAGGTTGTACACGCTCGATTTTACGTTTCGCACTCTTAATGTTGTGTGCTAATCCTTTTTCAACTAACTCTTTCATTACGAAAGGTTTGAACAGTTCAAGCGCCATTTCTTTCGGTAATCCACATTGATACATCTTTAAGTTCGGTCCTACAACGATTACAGAACGGCCAGAGTAGTCAACACGTTTACCTAATAAGTTTTGACGGAAACGTCCTTGTTTACCTTTAAGCATGTGAGATAGTGATTTTAATGGACGGTTACCTGGTCCAGTTACTGGACGGCCACGACGACCATTATCGATTAATGCGTCTACAGCTTCTTGTAACATACGTTTTTCGTTTTGAACGATGATGCTTGGTGCACCTAAGTCCAATAGACGTTTTAAACGGTTGTTACGGTTAATTACACGACGGTATAAGTCGTTTAAGTCAGAAGTAGCAAAACGTCCACCATCTAACTGTACCATTGGGCGTAGTTCTGGTGGGATTACTGGTAGAACATCTAAGATCATCCAAGATGGCTCATTTCCAGAGTTACGGAATGCTTCTAATACTTCTAGACGTTTAATAGCACGAGTACGGCGTTGTCCTTGTGCTGTTTTTAATTCTTCTTTTAAGAAGTCTACTTCTTTATCTAAATCGATGTCTTGTAATAGCTTTTTAATAGCTTCTGCACCCATAGCAGCTTGGAATGTGCTACCATATCGATCACGATATGCACGGTATTCTTTTTCAGAAAGTAATTGCTTCTTATCAAGTGGTGTATCTCCACTTTCTGTTACAACATAAGAAGCGAAATAAATTACTTCTTCAAGCGCGCGAGGGGACATGTCTAAGACAAGTCCCATGCGGCTCGGGATACCTTTGAAATACCAAATATGAGATACAGGAGCAGCTAATTCGATATGACCCATACGCTCACGACGTACTTTTGCACGCGTTACTTCAACGCCACATCGATCACAAACTACACCTTTATAACGTACACGTTTGTATTTTCCGCAATGACATTCCCAGTCCTTTTGTGGTCCGAAAATACGCTCACAGAACAAGCCGTCTTTTTCAGGCTTTAACGTACGATAGTTAATTGTTTCTGGTTTCTTAACTTCACCGTATGACCAAGAACGAATCTTGTCAGGTGAAGCAAGTCCAATCTTCATATATTCAAAGTTATTTACATCTATCAAGGGGCCTACCTCCCTTTTAGTCTACAGGTTATCCCAATTATTCCTTAGTTGTCTCAACTTCGACATTCAATTTATCTGCTGATTGATGATCATCGTCATCTTCCGTATCACGCATTTCAATTTCTGTATCGTCGCTAGACATCATTTTAACGTCCATACCTAAACTTTGCAGCTCTTTAATCAATACTTTGAATGATTCAGGAACGCCTGGTTCTGGAACATTTTCGCCTTTAACAATTGCTTCATACGTCTTAACACGTCCAACAACATCATCAGACTTCACTGTTAAGATTTCTTGAAGAGTATAAGCAGCACCGTAAGCTTCAAGTGCCCAAACCTCCATCTCACCGAAACGCTGTCCACCGAACTGAGCTTTACCTCCAAGAGGCTGCTGCGTTACAAGTGAGTATGGTCCAGTAGAACGAGCATGAAGTTTATCGTCAACCATGTGCGCAAGTTTGATCATATACATGACACCAACAGATACGCGGTTATCGAATGGTTCACCAGTACGTCCGTCATACAGGATTGTTTTCGCGTCATTTGCCATACCAGCTTCTTCAATCGTGCCCCAAACATCTTCCTCACGAGCACCATCGAATACTGGTGTTGCAATGTGAATACCAAGGTATCTTGCTGCCATACCAAGATGAAGCTCTAATACCTGACCGATATTCATACGAGATGGTACCCCTAATGGGTTTAACATGATATCGATTGGCGTACCGTCTGGTAAGTAAGGCATATCTTCTTCTGGTAAAATACGAGAGATAACACCTTTGTTACCGTGACGTCCGGCCATCTTGTCACCTTCAGAGATTTTACGTTTTTGAACGATATATGCACGTACAAGTTGATTCACACCTGGTGGCAATTCATCGCCATCTTCACGGTTGAATACTTTTACGTCTAAGATAATACCGCCACCACCGTGTGGTACACGTAGTGATGTATCGCGTACTTCACGTGCTTTTTCTCCAAAGATAGCATGTAATAGACGTTCTTCAGCTGTTAATTCTGTAACACCTTTAGGCGTTACTTTACCAACAAGTAAATCTCCATCTTTTACTTCCGCACCAACGCGAATGATACCGCGCTCGTCAAGGTTGCGTAATGCATCTTCCCCAACGTTTGGAATGTCACGTGTAATTTCTTCTGGTCCAAGCTTCGTATCACGAGCTTCTGACTCATATTCTTCAATATGAATAGAAGTGTACACATCATCTTTTACAAGGCGCTCACTCATAATGATCGCATCCTCGTAGTTATAACCGTCCCAAGTCATAAAGCCAACAAGCACGTTACGTCCAAGTGCTAGTTCACCTAATTCCATAGAAGGACCATCCGCAAGGATCTCACCTTTTACAACTTCATTTCCAACACTTACGATTGGACGTTGGTTGTAGCAAGTTCCTTGGTTAGAACGAATGAATTTTTGCATTTTGTAGCGATCTAAGTCGCCTTTTACTGTTTGACCGTCAACTTCTACATAGCGACGTACCCAAACTTCACGTGCTTCTACGCGTTCAACAACACCAGGGTGTTTACAGATTACTGCAGCACCTGAGTCTTTTGCTGATACGTACTCCATACCTGTACCTACAATCGGAGATTCCGGATTCATTAACGGAACCGCCTGACGTTGCATGTTCGCTCCCATAAGTGCGCGGTTAGAGTCATCGTTTTCTAAGAACGGAATACAAGCTGTCGCTGCCGACACTACTTGTTTTGGAGATACATCCATGTAGTCGATGCGTTCTTTATTTGTGACAATGTTTTCACCACGGAAACGAGCTACGATATCTTCGCTAAGGAATTCTCCTTCTTCAGATAATTTCATATTCGCTTGGGCTACAACATAATTATCTTCTTCATCTGCCGTTAAGTAATCAACCTGCCCTGTTACAAGACCAGATTCTGGGTCAACACGACGGTATGGTGTTTCAATGAAACCAAACTCATTTACTTTCGCGAACGATGATAATGAGTTAATCAAACCGATGTTTGGTCCCTCTGGTGTTTCAATCGGACACATACGACCATAGTGAGAGTAGTGAACGTCACGCACTTCAAAGCCTGCGCGCTCACGCGTTAAACCACCAGGTCCTAATGCAGATAGTCTTCGTTTGTGAGTTAACTCTGCTAATGGGTTTGTTTGGTCCATGAACTGAGATAACTGAGAACTTCCGAAGAACTCTTTAATAGATGCAATAACAGGACGAATATTAATTAGTGCCTGTGGTGTAATTGCATTTGTATCTTGGATCGACATTCTCTCACGAACAACACGTTCCATACGAGAAAGACCGATACGGAATTGATTTTGTAATAGTTCTCCAACAGAACGCAGACGACGGTTTCCTAAGTGGTCGATATCATCTGTATCCCCTACTTTGTATAGTAGGTTGAAGAAGTAACTGATAGAAGCAAGGATATCACCTGGTGTGATGTGTTTTACATCACGAGTAATATTTGCATTACCAATTACATTAATTACGCGTTCGCCTTCTGACTCAGGAGCATAAATCTTAATAGATTGCAGCTCAACATCGCCTTCTACCACTCCACCCATTGGTTTCGCTGTTTTGAATCCAATGTTTTTCTCTAAGTAAGGTAAAATGCGATCAAGTGTACGACGATCTAAGATTGTTCCTTCCGCCGCTAAAATTTCACCAGTTTCTGGATCCACTAATGTTTCAGCTAAACGTTGATTAAACAATCTGTTTTTAATGTGTAACTTCTTGTTGATCTTATAGCGACCTACATTTGCTAAATCGTAGCGCTTTGGATCGAAGAAACGAGACACAAGTAAGCTCTTTGCATTTTCTACTGTTGGTGGTTCACCAGGACGTAGACGCTCATAAATTTCAAGCAATGCTTTTTCTGTGCTATCTGTGTTGTCTTTTTCTAATGTGTTGCTTAAGTATTCGTTATCACCTAAAAGCTCGGTGATTTCTTGATCAGAGCCAAACCCTAATGCGCGTAACAAAACAGTTACAGGAAGTTTACGCGTACGGTCAATACGCACATATACAACATCCTTAGCATCTGTCTCATACTCTAACCAAGCTCCGCGGTTTGGAATTACAGTAGCAGTAAAACCACGTTTTCCGTTTTTATCCACTTTGCCACTATAGTATACGCTTGGAGAGCGAACTAACTGGGAAACGATAACACGTTCTGCACCGTTAATTACGAATGTTCCAGTCTCTGTCATGAGTGGGAAATCTCCCATGAACACATCTTGTTCTTTTACTTCACCAGTTTCCTTGTTGATTAGACGCACTTTTACACGAAGTGGTGCTGCATACGTCACATCACGCTCTTTGCATTCGTCTACAGAGTATTTAGGTTCACCTAAGCTGTAGTCGATAAATTCAAGCGATAGATTTCCCGTAAAGTCTTCAATCGGAGAAATGTCTTGGAACATTTCTCGCAAACCCTCATCAAGAAACCACTGATAAGAAGAGGTTTGAATTTCGATAAGATTTGGTAACTCTAATACTTCACTAATACGGGCATAACTTCTTCGTTGGCGGTGGCGTCCGTATTGAACTAGTTGACCTGTCAACTGCTTCACCCCTCAAATCATGAGTATTATAAATGCACAAAAAAATTTGTGCAAAATCACAAATAAATACAACTACTGCTATTAGCGTAGTTTTTTTCTCTTAAAGATAAATACGTTGAGTCTTTCTACCTGCTCAAAAAAGAAAAATGGCTTCTATAAGAAAACCATCATTCTGTTTCATAATCTGCTGATTTTACTATCTTTTCCAAGAGAAACAAAAATATACATCTTTCTCAACGCAGAAAATCATATATTGGCATTGTATAATGTTAACATAGCCAAAAATAACCGTCAACGTTTTTTTGATTTTATGATATAATATCCTTTTTTCTTTTCTACAACTTCGACTTCAGAAAATACTTCCTCTAGTTTCTTCAGCGCAGATGGTGCACCTTGCTTCTTTTGAATAACAATCCACAACTCTCCACCCGGAACTAAATACTCTACAGCCTTTTCTAAAATCTCATGCACGATATCTTTACCAGCACGAATTGGAGGATTAGATAGAATAGCAGCATACATACCATCTACATTTTCATAGACGCTACTTTGAAAAATGTGTACATTTCCAATTCTATTGTTAGCGGCATTTTCTTTCGCAAGCTCAAGCGCCCTTTCATTCACATCCACCATGTGAACTTTACGGTCTTGAAACTCTTTCGCCAACGATAAACCAATTGGTCCATATCCACAACCTACGTCTAATATATCACCTTTAATATCTGGCACTTGAAACGCTTCAATTAAAAGACGAGAACCAAAGTCCACTTCGTTTTTCGAGAACACCCCACGGTCAGATAAGAAAGTAAATTGAGATCCACGAAGTGTAAATTCCCATCGCTTACGATCACTTTTACTAGAAGGGTCGTTAGAAAAATAATGGTCTGCCATATGGCCACCTCTTTTCTTTACAGTTAAAAAAAAAGCTCGCATGAGAGCGAGCTTTTTTAAAGCATCAAAAGTTAATTACTTAACTTCTACAGCAGCGCCAACTTCTTCAAGTTTAGCTTTCATTTCTTCAGCTTCCTCTTTAGAAACGCCTTCTTTGATTGCTTTTGGAGTGTTGTCAACTAATTCTTTAGCTTCTTTTAAGCCAAGACCAGTGATTTCACGTACAGCTTTGATAACTTTGATTTTTTGAGCGCCAGCACTTGCAAGTACTACGTCAAATTCAGTTTTCTCAGCAGCAGCTTCACCAGCGCCACCAGCTACAGCTACAGGAGCAGCAGCAGTTACGCCGAATTCTTCCTCGATAGCTTTTACTAAGTCGTTAAGTTCTAATACAGTCATAGATTTAACTGCTTCAATGATTTGTTCTTTAGTCATTGTAAATATCCTCCCTTAAATAGGTTTGTATTGTTTTATAGATAACAAGTAATTATCTTTTAAAAAATTAAGCGCCTTGCTCTTCCTTTTGATCTGCAACTGCTTTAGTAGCAAGTGCAAGGTTACGGATTGGAGCTTGAAGAACGCTAAGAAGCATAGAAAGTAAGCCTTCACGTGATGGAAGAGTAGCGATAGCTTTAACCTCATCAAGTGTCACAAGTTTACCTTCGATTACACCAGCTTTAATTTCTAAAGCTTCATGTTTTGTAGCGAAGTCGTTTAATACTTTCGCAGGAGCAACTACATCCTCGTTACTGAACGCGATTGCGTTTGGTCCTGTTAAGAATTCGTTTAACTCAGCCATTTCAGCAGACTCTGCAGCACGACGAGTTAAAGAGTTTTTGTAAACTTTGAACTCAACGCCAGCTTCACGTAAGTTTTTACGTAATTCTGTTACTTCAGAAACTGTTAAACCACGGTAGTCAACAACGATTGTAGATTTACTTTCACGAAGTTTGTCCGCGATTTCAGTTACAACTTGTTGTTTAGTTTCGATTACTTTGCTCATGTTATTACACCTCCTGTAGATTATATAGAAGATGTACCGAAAGTGCACTAAAAACCTCCATGCCCAACTTGTAGACATGGAGGCATATAGTCACAGAAAAAAATTCCGTTTCGTATATTAACACCTAGGTAGGAAATTAAGTCTATTGACACCTACTGTCTACGGTACACTAATTAAATTCACAACATAAATGATTATATAAAAACTTCTTTATGAAGTCAACTTCCAAAATTTACGCTAATGTAGAAACGTCTACACGTACGCCAGGTCCCATTGTAGAAGCAACTGTTACGTTCTTCATGTAAGTACCTTTTGCAGCAGCAGGCTTAACTTTTTGTAAAGTGTCAGCAATTGTTCTGAAGTTTTCTACTAATTTAGCATCTTCGAAAGATACTTTACCGATTGGAACGTGGATGTTACCAGCTTTATCAACGCGGTATTCAACTTTACCAGCTTTGATTTCGTTAACAGCTTTAGTTACATCGAAAGTAACTGTTCCAGTTTTAGGGTTTGGCATTAAACCTTTAGGTCCTAATACGCGACCAAGTTTACCAACTTCACCCATCATGTCAGGAGTTGCTACTACTACATCGAAATCGAACCAACCTTGTTGGATTTTACCGATGTAATCAGCATCGCCTACGAAGTCAGCTCCAGCAGCTTCAGCTTCTTTAGCTTTTTCACCTTTAGCGAATACTAATACACGTTGTACTTTACCAGTACCGTGTGGAAGAACAACTGCACCACGGATTTGTTGGTCAGCTTTCTTAGGGTCAACACCTAAACGGAATGCAGCTTCTACAGTTGCATCAAATTTAGCTGTGTTTGTTTTCTTTACTAATTCTACTGCTTCTGTTGCAGAGTAAGCAGCTGCACGATCAACAAGCTTTGCAGCTTCTACGTACTTTTTACCTCTTTTAGCCATTTTTATTTCCTCCTCGAATGTGGTTTTAGCGGAATAACCTCCCACGTTTACGCTTATTTTCAGGTATAACCTGAGGATGCGCGCCATCCATTTATTTAAAAACGATAATCATTTACGATAATAAAGGTTGCGAATTGGAATTCCAGACCCGCAACCTTTTTTTAAAAACAAATCGAATTAGTCTTCGATAACGATGCCCATACTGCGTGCAGTACCTTCAACCATACGCATTGCAGCTTCTACGCTAGCAGCGTTTAGGTCAGGCATTTTAGTTTCAGCGATTTCGCGTACTTTATCACGCTTAACAGTTGCCACTTTATTACGGTTTGGTTCACCAGAACCAGACTCAATACCAGCTACTTTCTTAAGAAGAACAGCAGCAGGAGGAGTTTTAGTAATGAAAGTGAATGAACGGTCCTCAAATACCGTAATTTCAACAGGGATGATAAGACCAGCTTGATCAGCTGTACGAGCGTTAAACTCTTTACAGAAGCCCATGATGTTAACACCTGCTTGTCCTAATGCTGGACCAACTGGTGGAGCTGGGTTAGCTTTACCTGCAGGAATTTGAAGCTTTACCATTTTAATTACCTTTTTAGCCACGAGACACACCTCCTTAAGTCCGTGATGTGGTCAATTGGACAGTGATTTGCCCTCCCACGTCATATTTTATCTGTAAGGATAAAATCTTTCAAAAAACGTCTCCGATAACGAAGACGTACTGACTTAAAAGATATTATCACTTTTTACAATTCATTTCAAGTTTCATTTTATAATTTTTCAATTTGATGGAAGTCAAGTTCAACTGGAGTCTCGCGACCAAACATGTCCACAAGCACACTAACCTTTTTCTTCTCCACATCAATTTCTTCGATAGCACCTGTATAATCTGCGAATGGTCCCTCGTTTACACGTACTGTTTCATGAAGTTCAAAGTCGAAATCAACCACTTCGTTGTCCATTCCCATATGTTTCATAATGGTAACAACTTCCTCTTCTAATAGAGGTGATGGTTTAGATCCAGAACCAGAAGAACCAACGAACCCAGTTACACCTGGTGTGTTACGTACAACATACCAAGAGTCATCAGTCATGATTAATTCTACTAATACATAACCTGGGAATACTTTTCTTTTCATTAATTTTTCTTTACCGTTTTTCATTTCTACTTCTACTTCTTCCGGGACAACAACACGGAAAATTTTATCTTGCATACCCATTGATTCTACACGTTTCTCTAGGTTTGCTTTTACTTTATTTTCATATCCAGAATAAGTATGGACAACATACCAACTTTTTTCCATTCATTTAGGACGAGCGTCCTTCCCTCCCTGACGTACATTTTTTTGCGCAAATGAAAAAACCCGTTCACCGGGCTTTTACACAGTTCTTATAAATAACATTATATCATGGATAAGTGCTTCTTATTCAAGAATTAACCAAGAATTAACCGAATTAAAGAAGAAATGCCCATATCAACCACTGCGAAGAAAATCGCAAAGAAGACAACTGTAGCGATAACAGTCGCTGTTGAACGGAGTAATTCATCTTTTTTAGGCCAACTTACTTTTTTCATTTCGCGACCTACATCGCCGAAAAAGTTCGTTAAACGCATCTACGGGACCTCCAGTGTATTATTTCAATTATTTATTTTGTTTCCTTGTGAACTGTATGCTGATTGCATGTTTTACAAAATTTCTTTATTTCAAGTCGCTCTACTGAGCTCGTATCTTTCATCGTAGAGTAGTTTCGATTTTTACACTCTTCACATGAGAGTACAACTTTTTTCCTCATTAGTTACACCAACCTTGTAACATTATGTCCCTAAAAATGTATCATACAACAAAAGACAATGTCAATGACATGCCTTTTGTACTCTCTACAAAAAGAAAACAGGTGATTTTTACACCTGTAGCATTTGTTATGAATTTAAAGTGGTACTCTCTCTCATTTCCATATATCGTTCCAATTTCCTCTTCACTCTCTGTAAAGCGTTATCAATAGATTTCACATGTCTATTTAACTGTTCCGAAATCTCTTGATAAGAACGACCATCTAGATATAAAGATAGCACTTTTCTTTCTAAATCGCTTAATAATTCAGATATTTTAGACTCTATGTCTGTATATTCTTCCTGACTTATAATCATTTCTTCAGGGTCCGTTACCTTCGCTTCCGAAATAACATCTAATAATGTCCGATCAGATTCCTCATCATAAATCGGCTTATCTAAAGACACATATGAATTTAATGGAATATGTTTTTGCCTTGTTGCTGTTTTAATAGCGGTAATAATTTGCCGAGTGATACACAGTTCAGCAAATGCTTTGAATGAAGATAGCTTGTCCTCTTTATAATCACGAATCGCTTTAAACAATCCAATCATACCTTCTTGAACAATATCTTCTCGATCGGCACCCACTAAGAAATAAGATCTTGATTTCGCGCGAACAAAGTTCTTATATTTGTGAATCAAATATTCTAGAGCGTCAGTATTACCTTTTCGAACTAACTCAACGATTGCCTCATCCTCTAAATCACGAAATGTAACGTCGCCTACACTTACGAAGCCTGCTTCCACCTTGATCCCTCCGACCGCTATTTATTTAGCAATATTATACAGTAAAAAGATAAAGAGCGTCAATGCTTCAACGCTCTCCTCTTCTTAATTTTTCTAATTTTTCTGTAATATCTTTACTAAATATCTTTCGCATGGCGGGTTGCTTTTCTTTTGTGTCTTGTGTACGCCTTCTTACTTGTTGCTCCATCGCTTGTACTTCCAACTCTAATTCACGTGCAGATTTCCGAAGAGCACCTTGCGCAAATATAACCCATTGTTCCGTATAATCAGAAGTCGCAACATATATTTGCGTATTTATATTTCTAAGCTCAATCGCTAGTTGCTCTATCTTTTCATCTGCAGTTTGATTCTTCCTCGTGAATATGACTTCCACACGCGATTGTTTCATCTTTTTTTCAATACCTTGGACCGTATAAGCATCAAAGACTATCATTACCTTTGTACCTGTGTAACCTTGGTAATCCGCCATCTTATCAATCAGTGCATCTCTTGATGATTGCAAATCTACATCCCGTAGTTTCTTCAAATCTCCCCAAGCTCCGATAATGTTGTAACCGTCAACGATTAAAATATCGTTCATTTTTTATTTACCAATTTCGTGACGCTTACGATATACCTCATACATTAACAAACTTGCGGCTACTGAAGCATTTAAGGATGTAACTTTACCGACCATCGGTAAAGTAATTAGGAAATCACATTTTTCACCAATAATACGACTCATACCTTTTCCTTCACTTCCAATTACTAATCCAATTGGCATTTTACCATCTAAATTACGGTAATCCGTTTTCCCTTTTGCATCTGTACCAGCAATCCAAAGTCCACGTTCTTTTAATTCATCGATTGTACGAGATAAATTCGTTACACGTGCAACAGGAATATATTCAATTGCTCCAGTCGATGCTTTCGCAACTGATGCTGTAAGTCCCACAGCTCTTCTCTTCGGAATAATAATTCCATGAGCCCCTGTTGCATCCGCAGTACGCATAATAGAACCTAGGTTATGCGGGTCTTCAATTTCATCTAAAATTAAGAAGAACGGATCTTCGTTACGCTTCTCTGCTACTTTAAATAGATCTTCTAGCTCAGCATATTGATATGCAGCCACTTGAGCAATTACACCTTGATGGTTTCCCTCAACTAATTGATCTAACTTCTTTTTTGGTGCATGTTGTAAAATAACCTTATTTTCTTTCGCTAGTGCTAGTACAATTTGTACTTGTCCTTTGGCAGCACCTTCTGCGATCCAAATTTTATTAATATCTCTTCCTGATCGTAACGCTTCAATTACAGGGTTACGTCCGATAATATATTCACTACTCATGATGATGTGCCCCCTTCCTTTTCTTCTAAAACAGCAATTGCCTTATACACAATTTCGTCTAATCTTTCACGATTATTTAATAAGTGATGATAGCCAATTAATGCTTCAAAGGCTGTACTATATCGATATGTTTGTACATCAGTATTTTTCGGAACAGTACCTGAATTTGCATTACGCCCTCTTCTTAGTACCGCTTCTTCTTCCTCTGTTAAAAACGCTGTCTCTAATAAATGATAAACAACTTTCGCCTGTGCTTTTGCCGAAACAAAGCTTGTCCCTAATCGATGTAATTGATTGGGACGAACTTTCCCTTTTTGAAGTAGGTGATAGCGGATATATTGTTCATATACCGCATCACCCATATATGCTAACGCTAAGCTGTTTAATTGCTTTGCATCAATCATTCTTATCCTCTTTTCCATCTTGTACCTTGAGCGGTATCTTCTAAAATAATATTACGGTCTTTTAAATCATCGCGAATTTGATCTGATAATGCAAAATCACGATTTTTACGAGCTTCAATGCGCTTTTGAATAAGTGCCTCAATTTCTTCATCAAGCAACTCTTCTTGCGCTAATTCTAACCCTAAAATATCAAATAATGTTTCAAGTTGCTTTACGTATGCTTCAATTACAACTGTAGACGTATGTTCTTCCAGTAAATATTGATTTGCATGATTTGCTACATTATATAACTCAGTGATTGCATTAGCAGTGTTGAAGTCATCATTCATCGCTTCTTCAAATGCAGTCTGGAATTTTTCCAGTTCCGCTAACCATTTCTCATTATGGTCTGTTAAATCAGTACTACTTTCCATACGGTGTTTTAAGTTACCGTAAGCCGTTTTAATTCTTTCCAGTCCGTTATTTGTACTTTGCAATAACTCTTCACTGAAATTAATTGGGTGACGGTAATGTACCGATAGCATAAAGAATCTAATTAGCTGTGGATCATATTGCTTAATGATATCGTGAACTAAAATGAAGTTCCCCAGTGACTTAGACATCTTCTCATTATTAATATTAATATATCCATTGTGCATCCAATAACGTGCAAATGTTTTTCCTGTTAACGCCTCAGACTGCGCAATTTCATTCTCATGATGAGGAAATGCTAAGTCTTGACCACCAGCATGAATATCGATTGTATCTCCTAAGTATTTACGCGCCATGGCCGAGCATTCAATATGCCAACCTGGACGACCTTTCCCCCAAGGGCTTTCCCAGAAGATTTCTCCTTCTTTGGCAGCTTTCCATAAAGCAAAATCAAGAGGGTCTTGTTTCTTTTCTCCTACTTCAATACGCGCACCGTGACGTAAGTCTGCGATTGGTTGATGCGATAATTTACCGTACCCTTCGAATTCCTTCGTTCTAAAGTACACATCACCTTCTGATTCATATGCATATCCTTTATTCACAAGTTCTTGAATAAATTCAATAATGATATCCATATTTTCCGTTACACGCGGATGAACCGTTGCATGTTTGCAACCTAGTGCCGTTACATCTTCAAAGTACGCTTCAACGAAACGGTCAGCAATTGTCGGCACATCTTCACCTAATTCATTTGCTGCTTTAATTAATTTATCATCTACGTCAGTAAAGTTAGATACATACTGCACATCATACCCTTTATATTCTAAATAACGGCGTACCGTATCAAATACCATAGGTGGTCTTGCATTCCCAATGTGAATATAGTTATAAACTGTAGGTCCGCACACATACATCTTTACCTTATTTTCTTCTAATGGAGTAAACTCTTCCTTTTGACGCGTTAACGTATTATAAATGTGAATAGTCATTTTTATCCTTCCTTTCTACCTTTACTTCAAGTTGTTTTTTCAATTTATCAAGTTCTACTTCCATGACCTTTAACTTATCAAAAATCGGGTCTGGAAGGTCAGAATGATTTAATTCTTGACCGATCTTTACTCCATTTTGAATAACGACTCGGCCAGGTATACCTACAACTGTAGAATGTGCAGGGACTTCCTTTAATACGACAGACCCTGCTCCAATTTTAGAATTCTCTCCAACTGTAATAGAACCTAATACTTTAGCACCTGTTGCAATTAATACATTATCCTGAATTGTAGGGTGCCTCTTCCCCTTTTCTTTACCCGTACCACCTAATGTAACACCTTGATAGATCGTTACATTATCACCAATTTCGCACGTTTCTCCAATTACAACCCCCATTCCATGGTCTATGAAAAAACGACGACCAATTGTTGCTCCTGGATGAATCTCAATACCAGTAAAGAAACGACTAACTTGTGAGATCCAACGTGCAATAAAGAAGAAATTCTTTTTATAAAAAGCATGTGCAATTCGATGGGCCCAAACTGCATGTAATCCAGAGTAAGTCAAAATGACTTCGAAATAACTTCTTGCCGCTGGATCCTGTTCAAAAACGACTTCAATATCTTCCCGAAGCCTCTTAAACATCGACGTTCCCTCCCCTTTATGGGCTGCTTTTTCGAGTGAACTAACTCCCTTAACTCCCTACTTATCCCCCTAAATCTTTATACACGGGGATAAAACTTATACTCATACCCATTTTACGGTATAAAAAAAGACGCCTCTGTCATATTGACAGAGACGCCTTATAAGCGCGGTTCCACTCTGTTTAGGCTAAAGAAAGCCTCAAACTCATCTATGATAACGGTGTACACCGCTTCTGCTTACTTTACGCCCTAAGACGTTTCACAAAACAATTCGCTGTTCAGCAGAAGACTCGAAGGGGCATTTCAAAAATCCGCTTATAAACCACTTCCAGCCTAAAGGTGGTTCTCTCTGTAAAAAGCCTGATTTTCTACTTCTCCTTCTCGTCGCTTTTCCTTATTAGGTTTTAAGTATACTTATTATATTTCTAAACCTAGAAAATGTTAACCAATTACTTTTTGAAGACGATTTAAAACTTTTTCTTTTCCAAGAAGTGCAATAGCATTAGGAAGCTCTGGGCCATGTGTTTGACCCGTAGTTGCAACACGGATTGGCATAAATAAGTTTTTACCTTTATGACCTGTTTCCTTTTGAACTGCTTTAATAGCCGCCTTAATTGCTGCTGGTTCCATCGCTTCTAGTGCTTCTACTTGACCAGCAAATGCACGAAGTACTTCTGGTACTTGTTCACCTTTTAATACTTCTTGTCCTTCTTCTTCATAATCAACATGATCTTTGAAGAACATTTCAGAAAGCTCTACAATTTCAGCTCCAAAACTCATTTGTTCATGATATAACGCAATTACATCACGAATCCAAGCTTGTTCTTGTTCACTTACAGTTTCACCTATACGTCCAGCTTTCACTAGATGCGGTAAGCTTAATTCTACCACCGTATCTAAATCTTGCTTTTTCATATATTGGTTGTTCATCCATTTTAGTTTTTGAGAATCAAATAATGCAGGTGATTTTGATAAACGAGCTGCATCGAACATTTTGATAAACTCTTCTTGAGAGAAGATTTCTTCTTCTCCTACTGGCGACCAACCTAGTAGTGCAATAAAGTTAAAGATTGCTTCTGGAAGATATCCAAGTTCTTTATATTGCTCAATAAATTGAATAATAGATTCATCACGCTTACTTAATTTTTTACGGCTTTCATTTACAATTAAAGTCATATGACCGAATTGCGGAATATCCCAACCGAAAGCTTCATAAATCATCATTTGTTTTGGCGTGTTTGAAATATGATCATCACCACGAAGTACGTGTGTAATTTCCATTAAGTGATCATCTACTGCTACCGCAAAGTTATAAGTTGGAATTCCATCTTTTTTCACGATAACGAAATCACCGAAATCATTTGAATGGAATGCAACTTCATCTTTTACAATATCTTTAAATGTGTAATCACGGTCAGCTGGTACACGGAAACGAATACTCGGAATACGTCCCTCAGCTTCAAATTCTTTCACTTGCGCTTCAGTTAAATCACGGTGGTTACCTGCGTAACGAGGTGTTTCACCACGAGCGATTTGCCCTTCACGTTCTGCTTCTAGCTCTTCTTCTGTCATATAACATTTGTAAGCTAAACCACGCTCTAATAAATCTTCATATAATTTTTTATACATATCTAAACGCTCTGTTTGACGATATGGTCCAAATTCACCACCAACATCAACACCTTCATCCCAGTCCATACCGAGCCATTTCAAGTATTTTAATTGGCTTTCTTCTCCACCAGCAACATTACGTTTTACATCAGTATCTTCAATACGAATAATAAACTTACCATCTTGATGACGAGCAAATAAATAATTAAATAATGCCGTAC
Source organism: Bacillus cereus group sp. RP37 (assembly GCF_040459695.1). NCBI lineage: Bacteria > Bacillati > Bacillota > Bacilli > Caryophanales > Bacillaceae > Bacillus > Bacillus cereus group sp. RP37. The sequence continues at coordinate 5,284,821 of NZ_JARVHP010000001.1, forward strand.
GCGCATTTCCGATATGTAAGTGTCCTGTTGGACTTGGCGCATAGCGCACTCTCACTTGCTTTTCCATAGTTGGTACACCTTCCAATCTTAATGTCAACACATTCTATAATTGTACACCAAAAAAATGTGATTATCCATCTTACGAATTAAAAACCGTTATTTTTTCTGTAATAAAACAACTGCTTGAGAAGCGATTCCTTCTTCTCTACCTGTAAATCCTAATTTTTCTGTTGTTGTTGCCTTTACATTGATATTATCAATAGACGTTTCTAATAGTTCACTAATACGTTTACGCATACTTTCAATATGTGGTGCCATCTTTGGCTTTTGAGCAATAATTGTACAATCTAGATTCCCTAACTCGTAACCTTGTTCACATACAAATTCCCAAACCTTTTGCAGCAATACAGCTGAATCCGCATCTTTAAAGGCAGGGTCTGTATCAGGGAAATGCTTTCCAATATCTCCTGCTGCAATGGCACCTAAACATGCGTCCGCGATCGTATGTAACAATACGTCCGCATCAGAGTGACCGATTAATCCTTTCTCATGAGGAATTGTAATTCCACCAATAATTAACGGTCTACCTTCCGCGAATTCATGTACATCAAAACCTTGTCCAATTCGAAACATTTTTTACATCCTCCTCGAGCTAAACTACTGAGCTTTATGATTCTATATTATATCGCTTATCCTTATAAAGAAAAGCCCGGCCGTTGCCGAGCTTTTCTTCGCTATAATCATTGCTATTATTTCTTTTGAACATGAAGAAAGCTTTCAGCAATTAGTAAATCCTCTGGAGTCGTCACTTTAATATTATAGTAACTCCCCTCTACTACACCTACTTGCTTCCCGATACGTTCTACGAGACTTGCATCATCTGTACCAAGGAAACAACTCTGTTTCGCACTTCTATGAGCTTCTAACAAAAGAGAAACAGAAAACCCTTGCGGTGTTTGTACAGCTTTAAGCTGAGATCTTTCTACCGTTTCGACAACAACACCCTGCTCTACTTTCTTAACGGTATCTTTCACTGGCACCGCACAAATGGAAGCCCCATATTTTTCTGCTGCAGTTAATACATCTTGAATCACTTTATTCGTTACAAATGGGCGCGCACCGTCATGCACAAGAACATACTCAACATCACTCGTATGCTGAATCGCATTATATACACTATCTTGTCTTTCAGCTCCACCCTGAATAAATTGTACTGGCTTTTCAATCGGATATTTCTGCATTAGCTCTTCAAAATATGGGCGCTCTTCTTCGTTAATTGCCATGATAATATTTTTACATGCTTTATCCTTTTCAAAAGCACGTAACGTATGCACAATAATCGGTACTTCATTAATAAGTAAGAACAACTTATTTTTGCCAGCACCCATTCGCTTTCCTTGACCAGCTGCTGGAATAATTAATGTATACATATTAATAATCCTCTACTTATAATGCTTTTTCTAATAATTTACGTTTGGCGAAAATCATACGACCAGCTGATGTTTGTAACACACTCGTAACAAGTACATCGAGTTGCGAACCTACGTATTCTCTACCATCTTCTACTACAATCATCGTGCCATCATCTAAATATGCAACACCTTGATTTTGTTCTTTTCCATCTTTTACAACATAAACGCTTAGTTCTTCACCTGGGAGTACAACAGGTTTAATCGCATTAGCTAAATCGTTAATGTTTAACACCGTTACCCCTTGTAATTCAGAAACTTTGTTTAAGTTGAAATCGTTCGTTACTACCGTTCCACCAGTGATTTTCGCCAACTTTACAAGTTTGCTATCCACTTCTTGAATATCATCGAAATCGCCTTCATAAATTTCTACCGGAATCGGCATCTCTTTTTGAATACGATTTAAAATATCTAATCCTCTGCGTCCACGATTACGCTTTAAAGCATCAGAAGAATCGGCAATATGCTGAAGTTCTTCTAACACGAATTGTGGAATCACAATTGTTCCTTCTAAAAACTTTGTTTGGCAAATATCAGCAATACGTCCATCGATAATTACACTCGTATCGAGAATTTTCCAATGAGTTGTAGATTCTTCTACCTCAGTTTCAGTTTCTTCATTCTCACTATTATTATTTTTCTTCTTCCCACGTTGTGGTAATGTAAATAATCCTAGCAATTCATTCCTCTTTTTAAACCCTACTTGGAATCCTAAATATCCAAGTAAAAGAGTAAAGAACACTTGCAACACTGTACTGATAACTGGAATTGTAAATTCACGAATTGGTATTAAAATTAAATATGCAACAATAAGACCAGAGATTAACCCTAATGTACCAAATAAAACATCTGCTACAGGCGCCTTTACAAGAGCCTCTTCAATATGCTTAATAAGTTGAACGATATAATCTACAAGCCAAAATGTTGTTAAAAATAAAATAATTGCACCAATAATTGCACGAACATACGATCCTTCTAATAAAGGAACAGCACCGATGTCCAATACATTAATAACTTTTGGGATTAAGTAAATCCCTAACGCTCCTCCAATTACTAGAAAGAAGAGCTGTACAATCCGTTTTAACATCCAACCACCTCCTACTCATTATTAACCATTGTTTCGCTAATCAAAACGCCGAATGCAAAAGCGGACGTGTTTTTTTATAAATAGTTTTATTTACCAATATACCATATCATATACCAAAAATGTTCTAGTGTCGTTATATTATGGAATCAATGTAATATTCTTAATTGTGTCTACTCATATAGAGATGCTCTTGGATTCTTTTTAGGCCTTCTCGTATTTTCTTCGCCCTGACTTCTCCAATTCCTTCCACATCATCCAATTCATTAATAGTTGCTCGACAAACACCTTGCAAGGTCTTAAATCGATTAATTAAATTTTCAATGATAAGTGGCGGAACGCGCGAAATTTTGCTTGTGATTCGGTATCCTCTCGGCGTCACACTTTCTTCTAAACTCATTTGTCCTGGGTAGCCAAGTAATTTAACTAAATCACTATCCTCTAGAAGTTGTGTATTCGCAAGATCTTGTAACTTTTTCAAAATTTGATGATGGTCTTGTGTTTTTTCTTGATAATAATCTTTAATTAATAACGCTGCCTCTGCCTCTAAATCAGCTAGTAGTTCTGTAAGTTGTAAACGAATTAACCTACCTTCTGTTCCTAGCTCATGAATATAGCTCAATATTTCATTTTTAATACGAAGTACCATTTCAACACTATGTAACACATGAACCACCTCGGACATTGTAACGACCTCTTCAAATTCTAGAATGCCCAAATTCGTAATACCATCATTCCATACAGCCTTATATTTTTCTAACGTTTGAATAGCTTGGTTTGCCTTTGTTAAAATAACACCTATATCCTTTAGTGTATAACGTAAATTCCCTTGATATAGTGTAATTACGTTACGTCTTTGTGAAATAGCCACAACGAGACTACCTGTTTGCTTTGCTACACGCTCTGCCGTCCGGTGGCGCATACCTGTTTCAATAGAATCAATAGATGCCTCTGGAACTAACTGTGCATTTGCAATTAAAATTTTACTTCCAGTTTCATTTAAAATAAGTGCCCCATCCATTTTTGCTAATTCGTATAAACTCGCAGGAGAGAATGCACAATTAATGTGAAATCCTCCATCAACAATACTTTTAATTTGTTCATTATATCCAAGAACAATTAGTCCCCCTGTTTGTGCGCGAAGTACATTATCTATCCCTTCGCGCAGTGGTGTCCCCGGGGCTACAAGTTGTAAAATATTAATCATACTTTTGACACGTTGCTTGTTTTCTTCCATAGCCTAGCCTCCTAATGTCAAACGAAGCGCTTCTCCTAAATTGGATACACCTACTACCTCAATCCCATCCGGAATTGTCCATCCTCCCAAATTTTTTCTAGGAATAATAGCGCGTTGAAATCCTAATTTAGCTGCTTCTTGTACACGTTGTTCAATTCTTGATACTCTTCTTATTTCTCCAGTTAATCCTACTTCTCCTATTACTGCATCGGTTGGTGCCGTAGATTTATCTCTAAAACTTGAAGCTATACTTAAAGCAACAGCCAAATCAATTGCTGGTTCATCTAATTTCAAACCACCTGCTACTTTTAAATATGCATCTTGATTTTGTAATAATAAACCTGTTCTTTTTTCTAGCACTGCCATAATAAGCGATACACGGTTATGGTCAATTCCCGTTGCCATTCTTCGAGGGTTTCCAAAACTAGTAGGGGAGATTAATGCTTGTATTTCTACTAAAACTGGTCTTGTTCCTTCCATTGAGGCAACTACTGTTGATCCTGCGACCCCAACTGGTCTTTCCTCAAGAAAAATTTCAGAAGGGTTTAAGACTTCCGCAAGTCCAAGCTCTTTCATTTCAAAAATACCCATTTCATTCGTGGAACCAAAACGATTTTTAACAGCTCGTAGAATACGATATGTATGGTGTCGATCTCCTTCAAAGTAGAGAACTGCATCGACCATATGTTCTAACATACGAGGTCCTGCAATTGCCCCTTCTTTTGTCACGTGTCCGACGATAAAAATAGGGATTCCTTTTGTTTTGGCAAGTTTCATTAATTCTGCTGTACATTCACGTACTTGCGCTACACTTCCAGGTGCTGACGTCACCTCAGGTAAATGTATCGTTTGAATAGAGTCAATAACAACAAAAGCTGGATTCATCTCTTCAATATGTGCTGCAATTCGCTGTAAGTCAGTCTCTGCTACAACAAATAGATTACTACCCTTTACATCCAAACGATCTGCACGAAGTTTAATCTGCTTTGCTGACTCCTCACCTGATATGTACAGTACATCATATGAAGCGTCTGCTAATTGTGATGAAATCTGTAATAACAACGTTGATTTCCCAATCCCAGGATCCCCACCAATAAGTACTAAGGATCCATCTACAATCCCGCCACCAAGGACACGGTTAAACTCCTGAAATTTTGTTTCAATACGCGCCTCAGACTTTGTTTCTACTTCTGTAAGACGTCTTGGTTTTGTTACTTCTGATTGAATTGCATTTGCATAATTAAGGCGCCTTGATGATACAACCGGCTCCATCTCTTCAACAAGCGTATTCCATTGACCACATCCTGGACATTTACCCATATATTTTGGTGACTGATAACCACATTCTTGACATGTGAATTTTGTTTTCTTTTTAGCCATATCGTTTTATATTTCACTTCACTTTCATCTATCAACATTTATCCTTCTCGTACAAGAAAGAGGGCTATCTCATAGCCCTCTTAGTTTGTCTATACTTATTTTACCTTTTCAGCACTATGAATGACAAATGATTCCCCTTCTACATCAAAGATAACTTTTTGTCCTTTCTCAATAGCACCTTTTAAAAGTTCTTCCGATAGTCTATCTTCTACATGCTTTTGAATTGCCCTACGAAGCGGACGAGCACCGTACTCACGATCAAACCCTTTATCAGCAATCGCTGAAATCGCTCCTTCTGTTAAGTGCAATTCAATCTCTTGCTCTTTTAAGCGATTCACTAACTGATTCACCATAAGTGTTACAATCTCTTGAATATGTTTTTTCTCAAGCATATGGAACACGATAATTTCATCAATACGGTTTAAGAATTCTGGACGAAATGCCTTTTTCAATTCATCCATTACTTTACCTTTCATATCTGAATAATCGCGGCTCTCATCTTGTACGTTAAATCCAAGATGTTTATTACGTTTTAACGCGTCTGCACCAACGTTAGATGTCATAATAACAATTGTATTACGGAAATCAACTGTACGCCCTTTAGAATCCGTTAAGCGACCATCTTCTAATACTTGTAGTAAAATGTTAAACACATCAGGATGAGCTTTCTCTACTTCATCTAATAGGACAACTGAATATGGCTTACGGCGAACCTTCTCAGTTAATTGACCGCCTTCTTCATATCCAACATATCCTGGAGGAGATCCAACTAAACGAGAGGTAGAATGCTTCTCCATGTACTCAGACATATCGATGCGAATCATTGCATCCTCATCACCGAACATAGATTCTGCTAATGCTCTTGCTAGCTCCGTTTTACCTACACCTGTTGGTCCTAAGAAAATAAAGGAACCAATCGGACGTTTCGGATCTTTCAATCCTGCTCTAGCACGACGAACAGCTTTCGCTACAGCTACTACCGCTTCATCTTGACCAATAACACGATCGTGAAGAATGGATTCTAAGTTTAATAATTTATCAGTCTCTGTTTGTGCAAGTTTAGAAACCGGGATACGAGTCCACGTAGAAACGACATTTGCAATATCTTCTACTGTCACTTCCGAGTTTTCTTTTCCTTGTTGCTCTTTCCATTGACGCTTCGTATCTTCTAACTTCTCACGTAAGCGTTGTTCCATATCACGTAAGGAAGCAGCTTTTTCAAATTCTTGACTTTGTACAGCTGCATCTTTTTCTTTTCTAATTTCCTCAAGCTTCACTTCAAGCTCTTTTAGATTTGGTGGTGTTGTATAAGAGCGTAAGCGAACCTTTGAAGCAGCTTCATCAATTAAATCAATTGCTTTATCTGGTAAGAAACGATCTGTAATATAACGGTCTGAAAGCTTTACAGCTGCATCAATTGCATCATCTGTAATAGATACACGGTGATGTGCCTCGTAACGATCACGTAAACCTTTCAAGATTTGAGTTGATTCGTCTAAACTTGGCTCATCAACGTGAATTGGTTGGAAACGTCTCTCTAAAGCCGCGTCTTTTTCAATATATTTGCGATATTCATCTAACGTTGTCGCCCCAATACATTGTAACTCCCCGCGAGCTAAAGATGGTTTTAAAATATTCGATGCATCAATAGCACCTTCTGCTCCACCTGCACCAATTAATGTATGAAGTTCATCAATAAATAGAATAATATTTCCTGCTTGACGGATTTCATCCATAACTTTCTTCAAACGATCTTCAAATTCACCACGATACTTCGTTCCAGCTACCACTGTACCCATATCTAGTGTCATAACACGCTTATCTCTTAAAGTTTCAGGAACTTCATTATTTACAATTTGTTGTGCTAATCCTTCTGCAATTGCCGTTTTACCTACACCAGGCTCTCCAATTAATACAGGATTGTTTTTTGTTCTACGGCTTAAAACTTCAATTACACGTTGAATTTCTTTACCACGCCCAATAACAGGGTCTAAACGATTTTCACGTGCAACAACTGTTAAATCACGTGCTAAACTATCAAGTGTTGGTGTATTTGCATTTGTTGAAGAACCACCTTGGTGACCTGAACTTGCTTCATTACTTCCAAGAAGTTGCAATACTTGTTGTCTTGCCTTATTTAAGCTAACACCTAAGTTATTTAAAACACGTGCTGCTACACCTTCACCTTCACGGATTAAACCAAGTAAGATATGTTCTGTTCCAACGTAAGAATGACCTAATTTACGAGCTTCATCCATAGACAACTCAATAACCTTTTTCGCACGCGGTGTATAATGTACCGTTTGAGAAGCTTCTGTTCCGCGTCCAATTAACGCTTCTACCTCTTTTTGAACTTTCTCTGGACTTAACCCAAGAGCAATTAACGCTTTTGCTGCAATTCCTTCACCTTCGCGTACAAGCCCAAGTAAAATATGTTCTGTTCCAATATTATTATGCCCAATACGAATTGCTTCCTCTTGAGATAAAGCTAATACTTTCTGTGCTCTTTCTGTAAATCTTCCAAACATCATAGAAATCGCCTCCTACTTGCGCTTAGTTTTTTTCAATACGTAATCGCTCACGGATTAAGGTTGCTCTTCGATAATCTCTTTCTTCTGGTCCTAAATGTCCTCCTGCATATTGTTGTAAAATGCCTGGTTGTGTAAGAACCATTAGCTCAGTCAAAATATTTCTCGATACACCTTTTATATATCCTAAATCAATACCCAGTCGTACATCTGATAAGCAGGTGGCCGCTTCCGCAGATTGAATTAACCGACTGTTTGCTAGTATGCCATAAGAGCGATAAACTTTATCTTCAAGCTCAATACTTGAATTTTGTACAATTAATTCTCTAGCCATTTTTTCTTGTTGTATGATTTGTTGAATGACACTCTTTAAATCTGCAATAATATCTTCTTCAGATTTTCCTAGCGTCATTTGATTTGACACCTGAAATATATTACCTAACGCTTCGCTACCTTCACCGTATATTCCTCTTACTACTAACCCTAATTTTTGAATTACTTGTATAATACGGCTAATTCTTTTCGTTAAAACGAGTCCCGGTAAGTGAATCATTACGGAAGCCCTTAATCCTGTACCGACGTTAGTAGGACAACTCGTAATATATCCAAGTGATTCATCAAAAGCATATTCAACCTCTTCCTCTATCCAATTATCTATTTGATTGGCACTTTGAAGAGCCTCTGATAACTGCAACCCTGAAAATAAGCACTGAATCCGAATATGGTCTTCTTCATTAAGCATGACACTAATATGTTCATTTTCTGACAATAGGCATGCTCCATATTCTGTACCTGCAAGGTTGGGGCTAATTAAATGCTTTTCAACTAATACTCTCCTTTGAAGAGGCGTTAATTCATTCATTTTTAATAGTTCAAACTCTCCAAAAGGTTCTACCGTTTTATTTATAAATTCCTTTTTAAATAATTCATGAATCTGTTTAGCTTCTTCTTCATTTTGCATAGTAGAGAATTGATATTTTTTAAAATTACGAGCCAAACGAATTCGACTACTTAAAACAATATCAGAATCAGGGCCATCCCCCTTCATCCATGGACTAATCGCTTCATTCATAATTTTGTCCAGTGACATAGAACTATTCCCCCTCTCTATGCTCACTAAGCTGATTTTCAAGACCTCGAATTTTATCCCTTACCTCAGCAGCTTTCTCAAACTCCTCTTTCTGTACGTATTGTTTCAGAATGAGTTTTAGTTCATCTAATTCTTTCTTTAAGTGAATATTTCCTTCTATACGTTCCGGAATTTTTCCACAATGATCTGTATGCCCGCCGTGAAGACGTTTTAATAATGGCTTTAAATGTTCCTTAAATGTATCGTAACAAGAGGCACATCCAAAGCGTCCCACCTTTGTAAATTGCTCGTATGTCATCTTACAATCTGGACACCTTAATATACTTTTATTTGAAAATCCATTTTTGCCTTCTTCAAACATTGTTGATTCACCGTGTAATAACCCAGCAAATAAATCATGGAATGAAAAGCTAGACTGCGATGATTGAAAGAAAGACGTATAGCCACTTTGTTCTGCACATTGCTCACAAAGATGAACTTCCGTCTTCTTTTCGTTGATTACTTTTGTATAATGTAAAGTTGCTGGTCTTATATTACAGTTTTGACAAGTCATCACTATCCCCACCTTTACAACAGGAACGATCTATCTCATAGTACTTTTCATACATTACTAGATTGTTCACTTTCCTTTATTCGTTTAAATAAAAGTGCGTGTTCTTTTTTTCAAAACTTCTACAATATTTAACTGCCTTATCTTTTAGTTATCATTCTTTTACAAAAGCTGTATTTATTTATATTTCAGTGTTCTTAACATTGCGCATAATATTCGAGCCCTAAGTTCATCTCGAGAAGGAACATCCATTGATAATACAGAGCGATCTAGTACACTTAACATAAGTTTAGCTTCACGATTTGTTATGATTCCCTCTTCTATTAAACGTATAATCATACTCTCTGCATTTCCTTGCGCAACGCTATGATCAATCATATGAAGCATTTGATCAATAATGTCTATATCGTCATGCAGTTTGACTTTTATAATGCGAATGTAACCTCCTCCACCACGTTTACTTTCTACTACAAATCCTCTTTCTAACGTAAAACGGGTATTGATTACATAATTGATTTGAGATGGTACGCACTCGAATTGATCCGCAATCTCATTTCTTTTGATTTCAATCACATTATTATTACTTAAGTCAATAACTTGCTTTAGATATTGCTCAATGATATCAGATATATTTCTCATTTATCCGCCACCTTTATTGACTTTGACTATCTTTGACTTTAATTATATACGTATTAATAAAATTTGCAACTCTTTTGCTTATTCACTATCCTAGCCACATTCCCCTGTATTTAATCAAAATAATAATAATTTAAACACATTTTTTACTTACTATGGATTATAAAAGAAAACACGAAAAAACACGAGTCATTTGACTCGTGTTTAGTTGCTTGGCGACGTCCTACTCTCACAGGGACAAGGTCCCAACTACCATCGGCGCTAGAGAGCTTAACTTCCGTGTTCGGTATGGGAACGGGTGTGACCTCTCTGCCATCATCACCAAACTATGAAGGCATATTCCTTCAAAACTAGATAACATTTGCTTCATATTATATGGTTAAGTCCTCGATCTATTAGTATTCGTCAGCTCCACATGTCACCATGCTTCCACCTCGAACCTATCAACCTGATCATCTTTCAGGGATCTTACTAGCTTACGCTATGGGAAATCTCATCTTGAGGGGGGCTTCATGCTTAGATGCTTTCAGCACTTATCCCTTCCGCACATAGCTACCCAGCTATGCCCTTGGCAGAACAACTGGTACACCAGCGGTGCGTCCATCCCGGTCCTCTCGTACTAAGGACAGCTCCTCTCAAATTTCCTACGCCCACGACGGATAGGGACCGAACTGTCTCACGACGTTCTGAACCCAGCTCGCGTACCGCTTTAATGGGCGAACAGCCCAACCCTTGGGACCGACTACAGCCCCAGGATGCGATGAGCCGACATCGAGGTGCCAAACCTCCCCGTCGATGTGGACTCTTGGGGGAGATAAGCCTGTTATCCCCGGGGTAGCTTTTATCCGTTGAGCGATGGCCCTTCCATGCGGAACCACCGGATCACTAAGCCCGACTTTCGTCCCTGCTCGACTTGTAGGTCTCGCAGTCAAGCTCCCTTATGCCTTTGCACTCTACGAATGATTTCCAACCATTCTGAGGGAACCTTTGGGCGCCTCCGTTACACTTTAGGAGGCGACCGCCCCAGTCAAACTGCCCACCTGACACTGTCTCCCGGGTCGATAAGACCCGTAGGTTAGAATTTCAATACAGTCAGGGCGGTATCCCACCAGCGCCTCCACCGAAGCTAGCGCTCCGGTTTCAATGGCTCCCGCCTATCCTGTACAAACTGTACCAAAATTCAATATCAGGCTACAGTAAAGCTCCACGGGGTCTTTCCGTCCTGTCGCGGGTAACCTGCATCTTCACAGGTACTATAATTTCACCGAGTCTCTGGTTGAGACAGTGCCCAAATCGTTACACCTTTCGTGCGGGTCGGAACTTACCCGACAAGGAATTTCGCTACCTTAGGACCGTTATAGTTACGGCCGCCGTTTACTGGGGCTTCAGTTCAGAGCTTCGCTTACGCTAACCCCTCTCCTTAACCTTCCAGCACCGGGCAGGTGTCAGCCCCTATACTTCGCCTTACGGCTTCGCAGAGACCTGTGTTTTTGCTAAACAGTCGCTTGGGCCTATTCACTGCGGCTTTCCGTTAAGAAAGCACCCCTTCTCCCGAAGTTACGGGGTCATTTTGCCGAGTTCCTTAACCAGAGTTCTCTCGCACACCTTAGGATTCTCTCCTCGCCTACCTGTGTCGGTTTGCGGTACAGGCACCTTTTATCTCGCTAGAAGCTTTTCTTGGCAGCGGGGAATCAAAGACTTCGCTCCATAAGGAGCTTCCCCATCACAGCTCAGCCTTCACGATAAGCGGATTTGCCTACTTATCAGCCTAACTGCTTGGACGTGCACAACCAATCGCACGCTTCTTCTATCCTTCTGCGTCCCTCCATTGCTCAAACGATAAAGAGGTGGTACAGGAATATCAACCTGTTGTCCATCGCCTACGCCTGTCGGCCTCGGCTTAGGTCCTGACTAACCCTGAGCGGACGAGCCTTCCTCAGGAAACCTTAGGCATTCGGTGGACGGGATTCTCACCCGTCTTTCGCTACTCATACCGGCATTCTCACTTCTAAGCGCTCCACCAGTCCTTCCGGTCTGACTTCACTGCACTTAGAACGCTCCCCTACCACTGATACCATTGGTATCAATTCGCAGCTTCGGTGGTGTATTTAGCCCCGGTACATTTTCGGCGCAGAGTCACTCGACTAGTGAGCTATTACGCACTCTTTAAATGGTGGCTGCTTCTAAGCCAACATCCTAGTTGTCTAAGCAACTCCACATCCTTTTCCACTTAATACACACTTTGGGACCTTAGCTGGCGATCTGGGCTGTTTCCCTCTTGACTACGGATCTTATCACTCGCAGTCTGACTCCTAAGGATAAGTCATTGGCATTCGGAGTTTGACTGAATTCGGTAATCCGATGAGGACCCCTAGTTCAATCAGTGCTCTACCTCCAAGACTCTTACACTTAAGGCTAGCCCTAAAGCTATTTCGGGGAGAACCAGCTATCTCCAGGTTCGATTGGAATTTCTCCGCTACCCACACCTCATCCCCGCACTTTTCAACGTGCGTGGGTTCGGGCCTCCATTCAGTGTTACCTGAACTTCACCCTGGACATGGGTAGATCACCTGGTTTCGGGTCTACGACCACGTACTAAACGCCCTATTCAGACTCGCTTTCGCTGCGGCTCCGTCTCTTCAACTTAACCTTGCACGGGATCGTAACTCGCCGGTTCATTCTACAAAAGGCACGCCATCACCCATT
>NZ_JARVHP010000001.1:5300000-5302500 GCF_040459695.1 Bacillus cereus group sp. RP37
GCTCTACCAAGCTGAGCCACTTCCCGAAAGAAAACGCGCCCGAGAGGAGTCGAACCCCTAACCTCTTGATCCGTAGTCAAACGCTCTATCCAATTGAGCTACGGGCGCATATGGTGCCGAGGGCGGGGGTCGAACCCGCACGGTGGTCACCCACCGCAGGATTTTAAGTCCTGTGCGTCTGCCTGTTCCGCCACCCCGGCATGTCATATTGAAAATTGGAGCGGAAGACGGGATTCGAACCCGCGACCCCAACCTTGGCAAGGTTGTATTCTACCACTGAACTACTTCCGCAAGACATGTTTGAGTTATTTTATTAAAAGTGCGGGTGAAGGGAGTCGAACCCCCACGCCAAAGGCGCTAGATCCTAAGTCTAGTGCGTCTGCCAATTCCGCCACACCCGCATATTTCATTAAAATGGTGAGCCATGAAGGATTCGAACCTTCGACCCTCTGATTAAAAGTCAGATGCTCTACCAACTGAGCTAATGGCTCTTGCAATAAAAACTGGTGCCGACTAGAGGACTTGAACCCCCAACCTACTGATTACAAGTCAGTTGCTCTACCAATTGAGCTAAGTCGGCTAAATGGTGGAGGATGACGGGATCGAACCGCCGACCCCCTGCTTGTAAGGCAGGTGCTCTCCCAGCTGAGCTAATCCTCCGAATTGCCTGGCAACGTCCTACTCTCACAGGGACAAGGTCCCAACTACCATCGGCGCTAGAGAGCTTAACTTCCGTGTTCGGTATGGGAACGGGTGTGGCCTCTCTGCCATCATTACCAGACTGTATTCATTTAAGACAAGAATCATTGTAACTTATTTAACTTTAAAAGTCAACAAGTTTTTTATATTCTTTCAAAACTAGATAACATTGCTTCATATTATATGGTTAAGTCCTCGATCTATTAGTATTCGTCAGCTCCACATGTCACCATGCTTCCACCTCGAACCTATCAACCTGATCATCTTTCAGGGATCTTACTAGCTTACGCTATGGGAAATCTCATCTTGAGGGGGGCTTCATGCTTAGATGCTTTCAGCACTTATCCCTTCCGCACATAGCTACCCAGCTATGCCCTTGGCAGAACAACTGGTACACCAGCGGTGCGTCCATCCCGGTCCTCTCGTACTAAGGACAGCTCCTCTCAAATTTCCTACGCCCACGACGGATAGGGACCGAACTGTCTCACGACGTTCTGAACCCAGCTCGCGTACCGCTTTAATGGGCGAACAGCCCAACCCTTGGGACCGACTACAGCCCCAGGATGCGATGAGCCGACATCGAGGTGCCAAACCTCCCCGTCGATGTGGACTCTTGGGGGAGATAAGCCTGTTATCCCCGGGGTAGCTTTTATCCGTTGAGCGATGGCCCTTCCATGCGGAACCACCGGATCACTAAGCCCGACTTTCGTCCCTGCTCGACTTGTAGGTCTCGCAGTCAAGCTCCCTTATGCCTTTGCACTCTACGAATGATTTCCAACCATTCTGAGGGAACCTTTGGGCGCCTCCGTTACACTTTAGGAGGCGACCGCCCCAGTCAAACTGCCCACCTGACACTGTCTCCCGGGTCGATAAGACCCGTAGGTTAGAATTTCAATACAGTCAGGGCGGTATCCCACCAGCGCCTCCACCGAAGCTAGCGCTCCGGTTTCAATGGCTCCCGCCTATCCTGTACAAACTGTACCAAAATTCAATATCAGGCTACAGTAAAGCTCCACGGGGTCTTTCCGTCCTGTCGCGGGTAACCTGCATCTTCACAGGTACTATAATTTCACCGAGTCTCTGGTTGAGACAGTGCCCAAATCGTTACACCTTTCGTGCGGGTCGGAACTTACCCGACAAGGAATTTCGCTACCTTAGGACCGTTATAGTTACGGCCGCCGTTTACTGGGGCTTCAGTTCAGAGCTTCGCTTACGCTAACCCCTCTCCTTAACCTTCCAGCACCGGGCAGGTGTCAGCCCCTATACTTCGCCTTACGGCTTCGCAGAGACCTGTGTTTTTGCTAAACAGTCGCTTGGGCCTATTCACTGCGGCTTTCCGTTAAGAAAGCACCCCTTCTCCCGAAGTTACGGGGTCATTTTGCCGAGTTCCTTAACCAGAGTTCTCTCGCACACCTTAGGATTCTCTCCTCGCCTACCTGTGTCGGTTTGCGGTACAGGCACCTTTTATCTCGCTAGAAGCTTTTCTTGGCAGCGGGGAATCAAAGACTTCGCTCCATAAGGAGCTTCCCCATCACAGCTCAGCCTTCACGATAAGCGGATTTGCCTACTTATCAGCCTAACTGCTTGGACGTGCACAACCAATCGCACGCTTCTTCTATCCTTCTGCGTCCCTCCATTGCTCAAACGATAAAGAGGTGGTACAGGAATATCAACCTGTTGTCCATCGCCTACGCCTGTCGGCCTCGGCTTAGGTCCTGACTAACCCTGAGCGGACGAGCCTTCCTCAGGAAACCTTAGGCATTCGGTGGACGGGATTCTCACCCGTCTTTCGCTACTCATA
>NZ_JARVHP010000001.1:5305000-5355000 GCF_040459695.1 Bacillus cereus group sp. RP37
TTAGGTACCGTCAAGGTGCCAGCTTATTCAACTAGCACTTGTTCTTCCCTAACAACAGAGTTTTACGACCCGAAAGCCTTCATCACTCACGCGGCGTTGCTCCGTCAGACTTTCGTCCATTGCGGAAGATTCCCTACTGCTGCCTCCCGTAGGAGTCTGGGCCGTGTCTCAGTCCCAGTGTGGCCGATCACCCTCTCAGGTCGGCTACGCATCGTCGCCTTGGTGAGCCGTTACCTCACCAACTAGCTAATGCGACGCGGGTCCATCCATAAGTGACAGCCGAAGCCGCCTTTCAATTTCGAACCATGCAGTTCAAAATGTTATCCGGTATTAGCCCCGGTTTCCCGGAGTTATCCCAGTCTTATGGGCAGGTTACCCACGTGTTACTCACCCGTCCGCCGCTAATTTCATAAGAGCAAGCTCTTAATCCATTCGCTCGACTTGCATGTATTAGGCACGCCGCCAGCGTTCATCCTGAGCCAGGATCAAACTCTCCAATAAAGTTAGTTTGTCTAGCATCTAAAAATAAAAATTGACGTTTCACGTTGTTTGTTTCGTTCAGTTTTCAAAGAACTACTTCGTCGCTCAGAAGCGACTTTATTAATATAACATTTCGTTATATTTTCGTCAACAACTTTTTTCAATAAGTTGTTTTTCGTTTGTTTTGCTTGTTACCTTTCGTGGCAACGAATATAAATATACCAGTTTGATTATTAAAATGCAATAGTTTTTCTAATAAAATTTTAAACTTAGTAAAAAAGCATAAAAACAGCGCATTTCTTCTATATAAGTATAATTTCTCGCACCATCACGATCTACTATCCTCACGCAGCTCATACTCAAATAAAAAAGCTTTGGAGAAATCTCCAAAGCTTAGTCTTGTTTATGACGCATAGCAGGGAATAATAATACATCACGAATAGATGGTGCATTCGTTAATAACATAACAAGACGATCAATACCAATTCCTAGTCCACCTGTAGGAGGCATACCGTACTCAAGAGCTTCAATATAATCATCATCCATCATGTGAGCTTCATCATTACCTTGTTCACGCTCTTTTAATTGCGCTTCAAAACGTTCTTTTTGATCGATTGGATCATTTAACTCAGTGAATGCATTTGCATGTTCACGTGCAACGATAAATAATTCGAAACGATCTGTGAATCGTGGATCTTCGTCATTCTTTTTCGCAAGTGGCGAAATTTCTACCGGATGACCGTAAATAAATGTTGGTTGGATTAATTTATCTTCTACTTTTTGTTCGAAGAATTCATTTATAATATGACCAACTTCCATTGTATCCTTAATAGCCACATTATGTTCTTTTGCAAGTTCACGCGCTTCTTCTACACTCATTGGATTCCAGAAATCTGCTCCAGAATGTTCCTTAATTGCATCTACCATATGAAGACGTGTCCATTCTGGTTCTAGATTAATTTCATAATCACCATATTGGATTGTTGTTGTACCTAGTACTTGCTTCGCAATATGAGCAACCATATTTTCTGTTAGTTTCATAATATCTTTATAATCAGCATACGCCTCATATAATTCAATCATCGTAAACTCAGGATTATGACGAGTTGATACACCCTCATTACGGAATACACGACCAATTTCATAAACTTTTTCTAATCCACCCACGATAAGGCGTTTTAAATGAAGTTCAATTGCGATACGCATATATAATTCCATATCTAACGCATTATGGTGCGTAATGAAAGGACGTGCCGAAGCTCCACCTGCGATTGCATGCATCATAGGTGTTTCCACTTCAAGATAACCGTTGTCATCTAAGTACCTTCTCATTTCACGAATGATTTTACTGCGAGTAACGAATGTTTCACGGCTTTCCATACTTGTAATTAAGTCTAAGTAACGTTGACGGTAGCGTTGTTCAACATCTTTTAATCCATGATATTTATCCGGTAATGGACGAAGAGATTTCGTTAATAGTGTAAAGCCCGTTGCTTTCACTGAAAGTTCTCCAACGTTCGTTTTGAATACCTTACCTTCAATACCTACTAAGTCACCTAAATCTGCTGTTTTAAATAACTCGTACTCTTCATCTCCAACAGCATCTTTACGAACATAAATTTGAACTTGTCCATGTAAATCTTGAATATGTGCAAATCCAGCTTTTCCTTTACCGCGTTTTGTCATAATACGGCCAGCGATAGAAACAGAGATTTCCTTCTCTTCTAATTCTTCTTTAGAGAACTCTCCATATAAGCTTAATAAGTCATTTGTTGCATTTGTACGTTCAAATCGTTTACCGAACGGATCGATTCCTTGCTCACGTAAGTTATGTAGCTTTTCACGACGAACAAGCAATTGGTCGTTTAATTCTTCGTGGTTCATGTTATCCATGGTATTGATATCACTCCAGCTCTATTAATTTTTACAATATATACAGTATAGCATTTTCTACTCAACTAGAAAAACTGCCAGCAACTAACTGGCAGTTCCTCTTTCTTTCACGTAATTATAGGAAGTGTATAGAAGAATGTCAATCTTCCCTATCTATTATTAACCAACGTGAATTGTTTGTTGTTTTGCTTCTACTTCTTCTACAAATGCACCTAATACATCCGCAAGGTCTTCACGCGTATTACAAGCATTGATACCATTACGTACAGTTGCATTACCACGAACACCCTTTAAATACCAAGCTGCATGCTTTCTCATCTCTCTTACAGCGACATTTTCGTTCTTTAAATCAATAAGACGATCAAGATGCAACATACATACGTCAATTTTCTCACGCACTGTCGGTTCCGGCATTAATTCACCTGTCTCTAAATACTTTACCGTGCGATAAATCATCCACGGGTCTCCAAGGGCAGCGCGACCAATCATAACACCATCTACACCAATTTCATCAAGCATACGCTTTGCGTCTTGTGGCGTTTCGACATCACCATTTCCGATAACCGGGATATTTACAGCTTGCTTTACTTGTTTAATAATATCCCAATCCGCTTTTCCTTCATACATTTGTACTCGTGTACGACCATGAACCGCTACCGCTTGTCCACCAGCACGCTCAACAGCTTTTGCATTCTCGATTGCGAAAATATGATCCGCATCCCAACCAATACGCATTTTAACTGTAACTGGTTTTTCTACAGCGTCTACAACTGCCGCTACCATTTCATATATTTTATTTGGGTCTAAAAGCCACTTTGCTCCCGCATCACACTTAATGATTTTGGGTACTGGGCAACCCATATTAATATCAATGATGTCTGCTGTCGTATATTTATCTACGTATTTCGCAGCATCTACAAGAGTTTCTTTCTCTCCGCCAAAAATTTGTAAACTTAACGGCTTTTCTCTCTCATCGATATATAACATATCTAATGTTCTTTTATTGTTCAGTAGTATTGCCTTATCACTTACCATTTCAGCACAAACTAGACCTGCACCGAATTCTTTTACTGTCAAACGGAATGCAGAGTTACACACTCCCGCCATCGGTGCTAATACAACCGGATTTTTCATCTCAATATTTGCGATTTTTAACACTCGATTTACTCCTTCCTTCATAGTCACTTCGGCATTAACTCATCTATCGAGACCTTTAACGCTTTAGCAACTTCCACTACAAAATCTTGGGAAGGCGATCGATTCCCTCTCTCAACTTCACCTAAAACAGATACAGATACCCCTAATTCTTTTGCAAAACCTTCTTGCGTATAACCTTTTAGCTTTCGAAAAGCACGAATGCGTCTTCCCCATTTTTCTGCTTCCATACCGTTACTCCCTCTCGCCTTTTCATTTCTTCTACTTGTGAACGTGAAATGTTTTGTTTTATATCTTGATTAATCTCTAACAACGGAACGATAACAAAAGCTCTTTCGAACATCCGCGGATGCGGAACAATAAGATTCTCTGCTTCAATATTTTCTTGATTATATAGTAAAATGTCAAGGTCGATAGTCCTCGGACCCCATCTAATTTCCCTTTTTCTTCCTAAATTATTCTCTACTCTTTGTGTAACTTTCAATAACTCTTGCGGTGATAAATTGGTAGAAATTTTTATAACTAAATTTAAAAAGCAGCTTTGGTCAGTATAGCCAACTGGTTCTGTTTCATATACAGATGAAATATCGTTAACTTGGATATACGGGTTTTTGTTCAAAAACTGAATCGCTTCAGTTAAATACGTATAACGTTCTCCAATATTGGAACCTAATGCAATGTAAGCTATATTATTCATGGACGTTCTCTCGTAATTTCCACTGCTACAGCACGATAGTGCCCCGGTATCGGTGGATCCGGTTTAATCACCTTAATTGTACATCGTGAAATACTCTCATATTGTTTCAATATATCTGTGGCAATATTTTCAGCGATACTCTCTACAAGCTTATACGTTCTATCCTCAACAACTTTTCTACATAGTTCGAAAAGCTCTCCATAATTGACCGAATGCTCTAAGTCATCACTTTCTCCTGCCTGTTTCAAATCCAATTCTACCGTTAAATCGACTTTAAATCTTTGACCTAATTTATTTTCCTCTGGGAATACACCATGATAACCGTAAAACTCCATATCATGGATATAAATTTTATCCAATTACTTTGCCCCCTTACCAATCATCGCATCCATCATTTTAGCCATACGCGCCATTTCCTTCACATCATGAACACGGACAAATTCACAGCCCTTTTCAATACCAAGACAAACGGTAGCTCCAGTTCCCTCAAGACGTTCCTCCACCGGTAAATCTAGCACATGTCCAATAAAGGACTTTCTTGAAGTACCTAAAAGAACTGGATAACCTAGTACATTTAACTGCTCTAAATTACGCATCGCTTCTAAATTTTGTTCAGGTGTTTTAGCAAAACCGATGCCTGGATCTAAAATGATATTCTCATCTCGCACGCCAGCCTCTTTAGCAATTTTAATACTGTCATATAAATCAGCAATCATATCAGCCATTAAATTACGATAATTCATGTTATCGCGATTATGCATTAAGATAATAGGTACATCGTAATGAGCTGCAACTTCAGCGATCTTTGGTTCCGCCTTCGCTCCCCAAACGTCATTAATAATATGAGCACCAGCTTCGATTGCTTGTTTTGCAACTTCAGCTTTATACGTGTCGATGGAAATAGGCAATTTTACTTCTTTTGAAACCGCCTGAATCATCGGAACAACTCGCTTTATTTCTTCTTCTACTGATACTTTAGCGAAACCCGGGCGAGTAGATTCACCGCCGATATCAATAATATGAGCACCTTCATCTCGCATTTCTTTCGCATGGCGCACCGCAGCCTCTACCTCGTTGTAACTCCCACCATCAGAAAACGAATCTGGTGTTACATTTAAAATCCCCATAATTAACGTTTTTTCATTTAAGTTCAATGTATATTCGCCGCAGCGCAAATCATAATCCCACTTCAAACTACACATCTCCTATTCGTAATTCATTTCTGCTCCACAATTTCTCTCTCTGCATTTCATAAAGACTCATAAATCTTTTTGTAACCATACCTACTTTACCCGGGAAATCTCGTCCCTCTATATGATAAAGCGGAACAATTTCTTGAATCGAGTTTGTTACGAAGACTTCATCAGCTGAAAGTAATTCATCTTTTGTAAAGAAACCTTCCTTTACTTCTATACCCAGCTCTTCAGCAACCTTTATAATAAACGCACGAGTGATACCATTTAAAATCCCTGTTTTCAGCGAAGCTGTATACAAAATATCATCTTTCACAAAAAAGAGATTCGAAACAATACCCTCTGCAACATAACCTGTTTCAGTAAGGAAAATACCTTCCTTATTCACAACATTTCCAATTTCACGCTTTCCTAAAATGTTATTTAAATAATGATGAGACTTCAAACGAGATGCACCCTCTGGTGTGTTTCGCACTTGCTTTAAAACAACCCCTTCTTTTTCCACTACATCTCCCGGGACTGCTAAAGGTTTTATAAAAACAATAACAGATGGCTCTTCATACATTTCCGTTTGTAATCCAATTTCATCTATACCCGCTGATACATTAAAACGTACATATGCATGCTCTAATTCATTCTTAACGAGTAGATCCTTCAAAATAAGCAGTACTTCATCTTTCGTCATTGTCCATTTAATTTGCAATGTATCCAGCGCATCTGTTAAACGGTCATAATGATCATCCAATAAGAAAGGATGACCATTATAAATACGAAACGTCTCAAAAACTCCAAGACCATATAAATAACCATGATCATAAGGAGAAATTCTCGCTTCACTTGCTTCTACATACTCACCATTTAAGTAAATTAACATGATGTCACACTTGGACTGTATTTACGAATGAAATTCTGCAACAACTCTTTTCCGTGGGAAGTCATAATTGATTCCGGATGGAACTGTACACCTTCAATCGGTAATGTTGTATGACGGAGCGCCATAATTTCCCCTTCTTCTGTCCAAGATGTTACCTCTAAGCAATCAGGTAACGTCTCTTTCTTAACGATAAGGGAATGATAACGTGTCGCAGTAAACGGATTAGGGATATCCGAAAAAATCGTCTTTCCGTCATGATGCATAAGCGACGTTTTCCCATGCATTAAGCGCTCCGCACGTATAACCTCTCCGCCAAACACTTGTGCAATGGATTGATGTCCAAGACAAACCCCAAAAATCGGAATCTTTCCAGCAAAGTATTGAATAACCTCCATACTAATACCCGCTTCATTAGGACTACACGGACCTGGCGAAATCATTAAGAAGTCTGGTTTCATATTCTCAATATCTGAAATAGTCACTTCATCGTTACGTTTAACAACAAGCTCTTGTCCAAGTTCTCCAAGAAACTGCACTAAATTAAATGTAAAAGAATCATAATTATCAATCATTAATATCATTTCTCTCACCTAACCGTTTCTTCGCTACGTTCTTTTGCACGCCATAAAGCAATCGCCTTTTTTAACGACTCATTATATTCATTTTCCGGATTTGAATCAATTACAATTCCCGCTCCTGCTTGTACATGTGCTTTTCCATCTTTAGCAAGCAGTGTTCTAATTACAATATTCAATTCTGTATCTCCAGAATAACCGATCCACCCGATTGAACCTGTATAAATCCCTCGGCGAACAGGTTCTAATTCTTCAATAATTTCCATCGTACGTATTTTCGGGGCACCAGTAATTGTTCCCCCAGGAAATACAGCCTTCACTAAATCAAAAGCATCTTTATCTTCTTCCACCTCACCACGCACATTAGAAACAATATGCATAACATGTGAGTATTTCTCAATTACCATAAATTCATCTACTTCTACAGTGCCATATTTACAAACACGCCCTAAATCATTTCGTTCTAAATCCACAAGCATAACGTGCTCTGCTCTTTCTTTTTCGTTCTCAATTAATTCTTTTGCTAATTCTTCATCCTCTTGCTCATTCGCCCCTCTAGATCTCGTTCCAGCAATCGGTCTTGTACTTACTTCGGTTCCCTCTTTCTTAATTAGCAACTCTGGCGATCCACTAACAATTTGAAAATCCCCGAGCTCCAAGTAACCCATATATGGAGATGGATTAATTTCACGAAGACTTGTATAAATTTCGAGTGGGTGTGTTTGTAACGTTCTTTCTTGCCTTGTCGACAAGTTTACTTGAAACACATCACCAGCTCCAATATATTCTTGAATACATTCAACCGCCTTCATAAAGCTTTCTTCTGTAAAAGCAACTGTTTCACTTTTCTCTTCAGGGCACGCAAAAGGTATATTCACTTCTGGCGCTTCTGTCGCCCAAAGAATCTTCCATTCATTTAATCGCTCTTTTGCCTCTTCATGCTTATCTACATAATGTGTAATAATCCATAATACTTTTTCTTTTTGATCATAAACAAACACATCATCAAATAATAAAAAGAATATATCAGGTATATTAATGTCATCTTCCGCAAGGGAAGGGAGTTTTTCAATATAACGGATGCAATCATAACTAAAGTAACCAATTGCACCACCTTGAAATGGAGGGTATTCCGGATTATAGTCCGTTTTCCATCGCTCCATATATTCCTGCATTAAATCTAATGGGTTTCCTTGTTTTATTGTTTCCTTACCACTTTCGCTTATATGTAACGTTTCACCCTTCCCTCGGATTACCGCTACTGGGTTCAACCCCACAATGTTATAACGACCGCCACGTCCACTCTCTAACAAAATATGTTGCGGTTTATCCTTAGAAAGAAATTTATATTGCTTAAAGAAATCTAACTGATATGGAATAGAAAGCGCTAAAGATTTTCTTCGTTGCATATCAACACCCCGTCTTCTTTTATCCCACCCTCTTAGATTAACCACCTCAAACTACATTCGTTATGTATATAAAGTGGTTATACTCGAAGGCTAGTGAAAATAAATTAATTATACTACCTCTTATTTTACATGAAGTTTTCTAGTCATTCACTCTTTTCCTATTTCCAATCCAAAAAGAAAAAGCATCCTTTTTCAAGGATGCTTTTTCAATCACATATAATTAAGATTCAAATTGATAAAGTGGTGTACTTAAATAACGTTCACCGTTACTTGGGATAATAACAAGTACCTTTTTCCCTTTACCTAATTTTTTCGCAATTTCTGTTGCTGCATAAATAACTGCTCCAGAAGAGATACCCACTAAAATACCTTCCTCTTTAGCCACTCTTCTTGCATATTCAAATGCTTGTTCTGTTTTTACTTGAACAATTTCATCATATACTTCTACATCCAATGTCTCTGGGATGAATCCCGCCCCAATTCCTTGGATTTTATGTGGACCCGGTTTCCCACCAGATAACACTGGTGAATCCGCAGGTTCTACTGCATAAATTTTAATATCTTTATACGCTTCCTTCAGTACTTCACCAGCACCAGTAATCGTTCCACCTGTACCAATACCTGCAATAAACGCATCTAATTGGTCACCCATTTGTTCAACAATTTCTGGCCCTGTTGTTAAACGATGAATTTCTGGATTCGATTGATTTTTGAACTGTTGCGGTATAAAGTAGCCGTGTTCTTTTGCTAATTCAGTCGCTTGACGAATTGCTCCACCCATTCCTTCAGGCCCTGGAGTCAATACTAATTCAGCACCGTAAGCACGTAATAAATTACGACGCTCAATACTCATTGTTTCTGGCATTACTAAAATTGCCTTATATCCTTTAGCAGCCGCTACCATCGCTAAACCAATTCCCGTGTTACCACTTGTTGGCTCAATAATTGTATCGCCTTCTTTTAATAATCCTTTTTTTTCAGCATCTTCAATCATAGCTAATGCAATACGATCTTTAACGCTGCTCCCTGGATTCATAAATTCTAATTTTAAATATATATCTGCGCTGTCTGATTCTACGATGCGGTTCAACTTAACGATCGGCGTTTTCCCGATTAATTCTGAAACTGATTGTGCCACTCGCATTCCTGTCACTCCTAACACCGAGTATTTTTATTGGTTTTATCTATATTTATATTTTGTCAGAAAATTCCCTGTTTGTCAATCTATTTAGAGGATGGATTCCCTCTCTCCCCTTATTACAAACTCTCAATTAAATTTGTAATATCTTCTTTAGAGAACTTGTATCGCTCATTACAGAAATGACAATGAACTTCTGTCTCTTCTTCTTCTTCACGAACTTGCTCTAACTCTGTTTTACCTAAACTAATTAACACACTCTCAATACGTTCACGTGAGCATGTGCAATTAAATTGAACATCCATCACTTCTAATACTTTTACCTTATCTTCTCCAAGAACTGTATACAGTAACTCCTCTGGAGAAAGCCCTTGTTCGATCAATGTTGATACAGGAGGAATCTTCTGTAAACGATCTTCAATGAACGAAATTGTTTCTTCCTGTGCACCTGGCATAATTTGAAGGATAAATCCACCTGCCGCTAATACGCTGTCATCTCCATTTACAAGTACGCCGACTCCTACAGAAGAAGGTGTTTGCTCAGAAACTGCAAAATAATACGTGAAGTCTTCCCCTAATTCTCCTGAAACAATTGGAGATTGACCAATAAACGGCTCACGCATACCAATATCTTTAATTACTGTTACAAATCCTTCAGTACCTACCGCTTGATATACACGTAATTTCCCTTGTTCCGTTCCTTCAAAGTCAACATGTGGATTCGTTACATAACCACGTACATCCCCATTTGCATGAGCATCTACTAAGATGGGACCAATCGGGCCATTACCTTCTACCTTAATCGTTAACTTTTGGTCACCTTTTAACATTGCGCCCATCATTGTACCTGCAGTTAAAGAACGACCAAGTGCCGCTGAAGCTGTTCTCCATGTATCATGACGTCTTTGCGCCTCACTTACTGTATTTGTAGTACGCACACTATATGCACGCACTTCTCCATCAAACGCTAACGCTTTTACTAAATAATCTTTCATACTTATTTATTCACCTTTCTCATGCTGTAAATTTGCATTACGCTCATATAACATATACAAACCTTTTAATGTTAAGAATGGATCTACAACATCAATTACATTCGATTCTTCTGAAATTAATTTCGCCAATCCACCTGTTGCAATAACTTTCGGTTCTTGTTTAGCTTCCTCTTTCATACGCTTAACAATACCTTCCACTTGTCCAACATAACCATAAAGAATACCAGATTGCATCGCACTTACCGTATTCTTTCCAACAACACTGCTTGGTTTTGTAATTTCAATACGAGGAAGTTTTGCCGCTCTACTATATAAAGCCTCTGCTGAAATCATAATTCCTGGCGTAATAACTCCACCCATATAATGCTTTTCTTCGTTAATATAACAATATGTAGTAGCCGTACCGAAATCGACAATAATAAGCGGACTTCCATATAAGTGGATTCCTGCTACTGCATTTACAATTCGGTCCGCGCCTACTTCACGTGGATTTTCATATTTAATATTTAGCCCTGTTTTTATTCCAGGACCTACTACAAGCGGTTTAATTTTAAAATACTTTTCACACATGCGCTCTAAAGCAAACATAATTGGTGGTACGACTGAAGACACGATAATACCTTTCACATCTTCAAACGAAAGACCTTCATGCTCAAGCAACTGCTTTACAAGCATTCCATATTCATCTTCTGTCTTATGGCGATCTGTTTCCATGCGCCAATGTTGACGAAGTTCCCCCTCTTCAAACACGCCTAGTACAGCATTTGTGTTCCCTACATCCAATACAAAAATCATATTCTCACCACTTATCTTATTTAATCTATATTTGTGCAGTATGTATAAAACTTATAAAAACATCATATCACACATACTTATATAATCAGCTTTTCTATCCTCATCATTTTACAAAAAGATTACGCTCTATTTCAATTTTTAATACCCAATTTATTTAAATTCTTTTTCTACTTCATTTCGTTCCACAAATAAAAAAAGGAGTGACCATCGTCACTCCTTCATCTCTTACTTATCTTCTGATTCTTCATCGTCCTTCTTCATATTGATGTTTACTTTCACATCATCTGAAGATGTTGGACGCTCTGGCAATCTGCCGTAATCATATAAATGATTGATTTGCTCTGCATCTAACGTTTCTACTTCAAGTAACGTTTTCGCAATAATATCTAGCTTATCACGTTTTTCAGTAAGAATTTGGTGCGCGCGAGCATAACATTCTTTTATAATAGTTTGCATTTCCACATCGATTTCATGTGCAATTGCATCACTGTAGTTTTGTTCTGAATGGAAGTCTCTTCCTAAGAACACTTGACCACCTTGTGAGCTACCGAATTGCATCGGTCCAAGCTTATCACTCATACCGAATTCCGTAACCATACGTCTTGCAATACCAGTCGCACGTTGGAAGTCGTTGTGAGCACCTGTGCTTGCTTCACCAAACACAATCTCTTCAGCTACTCGACCACCAAGTAAACCAGTGATTTTATCAAGTAACTCTGGTTTTGTCATGAAGTAACGATCTTCTTTCGGAAGCATTACTGCATATCCACCAGCTTGACCACGAGGGACAATTGTTACTTTATGAACGATATCTGCTTCATCAAGGACAACACCAATTACAGTATGGCCCGCTTCATGGAATGCAACGATATTACGTTCTTTTTCAGAGATAACACGACTTTTCTTAGCAGGACCTGCAATAACACGATCCGTTGCTTCATCAATGTCACTCATATCAATTTTCTTCTTATCTTGACGCGCAGCTACTAAAGCAGCTTCGTTTAATAAGTTTTCAAGATCAGCACCAGAGAACCCTGGTGTACGAGTTGCAATTGCTCTTAAGTTGATATGATCATCAAGCGGTTTATTACGAGCATGTACTTTCAGTACAGCTTCACGGCCATTTACATCTGGACGATCTACTGTAATTTGACGGTCAAAACGACCTGGACGTAATAACGCTGGATCAAGAATATCAGGACGGTTTGTTGCAGCAATGATAATAATACCTTCGTTTGCACCGAATCCATCCATTTCAACAAGTAATTGGTTCAACGTTTGCTCACGCTCATCATGGCCACCACCAAGACCTGCGCCACGTTGACGTCCTACTGCATCAATTTCATCAATGAAAATGATACAAGGAGCATTTTTCTTTGCATTTTCGAATAAATCACGTACACGTGATGCACCGACACCAACGAACATCTCTACGAAATCAGAACCACTGATAGAGAAGAATGGAACGCCAGCCTCACCTGCAACGGCACGCGCTAGTAAAGTTTTACCTGTACCTGGAGGTCCTACTAATAGAACACCCTTCGGAATACGGGCACCAACTTCAGCGAACTTACGAGGATCTTTCAAGAATTCAACTACCTCAACAAGCTCTTGTTTCTCTTCATCCGCTCCAGCAACATCTCTGAAACGAACTTTTTTCTTTTCGTCATTATATAACTTCGCCTTACTTTTCCCGAAGTTCATAACACGGCTACCGCCGCCCTGAGCCTGGTTTAATAAGAAGAAGAATAAAATGAAGATAATGACAAACGGAATGATAGAAGTAAAGAACGTTACCCAAGCACTTGTTTCTTCTGCTGGTTGATACTTAACTTCAGCACCTTGCGCTTTGTCATTAATTTTCTTTTGTAATTCCTCAGTATTTGGTGCATAAGTAACAAATTGTTCTCCTTGGCTAGAGTTGTTAAATTGTCCTTTTACCTCAAATACACCATTTTTCGGTTGAAGTTGCACATTACGCACTTCACCTTTTTCTAGTTTAGTAATGAATTTATCGTAGCTAACTGATGTCGTTTTTTGCGTCGAACCATTAAAATAGCTCACGATTCCAATTACTACTAGGAATATCAGTAAATAAAAGATGGTATTACGGAAGATACGATTCATTCCTAACCTCCTCTCACGGCATAAACACTATTGTAAATCGTAACATAGAAAAACTTTCCTATACAATTGTAACGCCTGTATTTAATTAATTTGAGTAAACGCTTGGTTTTAATACTCCTACATAAGGAAGATTACGGTACTGCTCTTTATAATCTAATCCATATCCTACAACAAATTCATGCGGAACAGTAAATCCAACATAATCCGCTTTCAAATCTACCTTGCGGCCTGTCGGCTTATCTAATAACGTAACAATTTTTACAGACTTCGCTTTACGATATTTAAATAGGTCTACTAAGTAACTTAGCGTAAGACCGCTATCAATAATATCTTCAACGATTAAAATATCGCGACCTTCTACAGAAGTATCAAGGTCTTTTAAAATTTTCACTTCGCCTGTTGAAACGGTAGAGTGACCATAACTAGATACAGCCATAAAGTCCATTTCAAGATATGTATCTGTTCTCTTTAATAAATCTGCCATGAATGGCATCGCGCCCTTTAATACGCCAATCGCAAGAGGTACTGTGTTTTTATAATCCTCTGCAATAATTGCGCCTAATTCGAGCACCTTTTCTTGTATTTGTTCTTCAGAAATTAATACTTTTTCGATATCTTGATTCATCATTTCATTATCCTCCCGGAAGACTCCTTGCTTTTGTAGTGAATAATCATATATTTATCCTTCTTTGCCGTCTCTTTCGAGATAGCAAATGCAGATCGCTTCAACAAGGGTACCCAAATAATATTCCCACTTGCATCACAAACGACCGGCCATTCTTCTCTTTTTTCTCTTGGTACTTTCGCTTCGATAAAGATAGCTTTTATCTTTTTTGTGCCATTCATACCTTGTATTGACATGCGATCTCCATTTTCTCTAGAACGAATACGAAGTGGATATGATATATCATTATACTTAGCAACAAATACTGTTTCATTCATGTTACTTGGTATGTCTTCGCTCACCTCTGTTACAAGCTTATCCCCGTTCGATAGCGTAATTGTCCCGGGCACTGATAAATCTTGTAAAAAAGGAGAAACAATTCCTTGTTTAAATCCAAAGCTGCACTCTTCGTATGCGCGAACAATTTTTAAATCACCTGGAAAATCAAGTGAACCCGAAGGTTGTGTCCGCTTAAAAAACTCAATCACTTTGTCAATATGTACAGAGGAAAGAGAAGATGGAATCTTATATTCATAAAGATAGTTTAATATTAGTTGAATCCCTCTTCTTTGTAAAGACATAGACATGGATTCAAAGGCAGGAATTGATAAGCTAATTTGTTTATCACTTTTTTTTGTAATTACTTTATTCATTTTCTCAAAAGCTAATTCCTGCAAATACGCCTCATCCTCTTGCATTTGCATGCTAAATTTTTGGAATTTCTCATGCACTTGTGAATTTTCTTCTTTCAAATGAGGAAGAACATATTTACGTAATCGATTCCTTGTATATACTTCCTTTTTATTACTTGGATCTATACGGGGAATTATTTTTAGCTTATTACAGTAATCAACAATCTCTTCCTTCGTTACTCCAAGTAACGGCCTAATTAAATATCCATTATGAAAAGGACGCTTCACTGCAATTCCTGCATATCCTTTCGGAGTACTCCCTCGTACAAGGCGCATTAAAATCGTCTCTACTTGATCATCACCATGATGTCCAAGAGCTACATATCTCGCATCATATTTCTTCATTATTCTTTCCAAAAATGCATATCTGCATTCTCTAGCAGCAACCTGTGCATTCATTCCGTGTTGCTGTTGATATTGCGACACATTAATCCTTATCGTTTCGCAAATAACTCCCAGCCCTTTACAAAGGTCCTGCACAAACTGTAGGTCCCCATGAGATTCATCACCTCTAAACATATGATCCACATGTGCCACTACAATTTTAAACTGTTTTGCTGCTCTTTTTTCTAACAAATAATATAGAAGAGCCAAAGAGTCAGGACCACCAGAAACCCCTACAACAATTGTTGAACGTTCCTTTAATACATCATGCTGCTTTACAAAGTCATCTACCTTTTCAACAAATGTATCTTTCAACTTCGTAATCACCTTTCATTAAACAAGAACAGCAACGTTAGTTACCTTGTTTATAATGGTACAACTTTTACAAACATTGTGCAAAAAAAAGATATACAAAAATTACATTTTTATCTTACATCATCCGTACATATTCACAAAAATAATAACATTATCTTTTAAAGCAAAAAAACCTAGGCATTTACCTAGGTTTTTAGAATAAAACAGCGATAGGGAAACATCACTCTTAATCTTTATCCCGCATTAACGTGTAGTAAGACCCCCACCTCAAAATTCAGCGAAAGCAAAGAAGTTAGTTAGGGGGAATCAACTGCCCGTAAAAGCCCGATTGGTGCGGGCTGATAATCAGCGGGGGATGAAGCCCCCACTTATTAAAGTTTCACTTTATTGCGCCTGCATTCCTACAATTGGAATTGTAGCCCACTTCGGCATATTTTTCTTCACTTTCGCCACAACAATAGTCATATCGTCATTTATATAACCATCACCAGAGCGAATCACTTCTTCCATAATGATATCAGCAATTTCTTGCGGATCTTCGGTTTGTAACTCTTTAATTTTCCGCTTCATCCATAGTTCATGATTCTCCACATGTTGTGCTCCCTCAAAAATTCCATCGCTCATCATAATAAGAATATCGCCCGTTTTTAATTGTTCACCCACTACATCAACTTCAACATCCTCAATAATTCCCATTGGCAAATTACTTGCCTCAATTTTCAAAATATTATTTGCACGTTTAACAAAACTCGGCGTCGAGCCAATCTTTAAAAATTTCGCACTTGCATCTCGCAAATCTACCATAGCTAAATCTAACGTCGTAAACATCTCTTCTGTTGTTCTTAAAGAAAGAATAGAATTGATAGACTTAATCGCGATTTCCTCATCAATGCCTGATTGAAGTATTTTTTGTAATAATTTTACCGTTTCTTTACTCTCCATATGAGCTCTTTGCCCATTACCCATACCATCACTAATTGCAAGCGCATATTTACCAACACTTAAATCCATCATCGCATAAGAATCACCTGAAACAAACCCACCGCCTTTTGCAGCTGTGGCCAACCCTGTATCAAGAGAATACGTTTTTGCTGAGCCAAATGATATTAAGCTGTGGCCGTTCGGATAAGAAGATTTCTCTTCATGTTTAACAACAATATTTTCCTTTAGAATATCAGAAAGCATCGGCGCAACTAGCTTTTCACACTCTCCATGTTCATTAGATGCAACTGGAATCAACATTTCAATATCAATACTTCCTCTATCTAAACAATAAATATCAACATGCTCTACTTCTACACCAAAATCACGAAACGCTTGCAGAATCTGTTCTTCCTGCACTTGATGATTTTCTCGCTCTCTTTGTATCTCCTTAGCAAAATCCTCCATAACTTTTGATACACCTAATAGTTGCTCCGCTACTATTCTACGATTTTCTTTCATTTGTTTTCGTAATTTTTGCCCCTCATAGAAGTGATCTAATTCACCTGCTACTAAATCCGTCACTTTCTTCCCTCTCACACAATGCTTGTCCCACTCACGAACTAACTTGCGATTATGTTGCAACGTCCCCTCTTCCGTTTCACTCATTATTTGTTTCATATAATCGTACGTTTTGTCGAAATTAACTACCCAGCATTGGTCCTTTTTAAAGCATGTTTGACATGTTTTTGCAGTAATTGTGCTTAAGAATAAATCTGCTTCTGTCTCTTTATCTTCTTCCTCCACATATCCATATACAGAAAAGCTATTAGATAAAGCAGCAAATACATTGGCAAATTGATTGATTTTATTTGCTGTAACATCACGCATCCTTCTTAAATACTGTTGTTGATCTTGTGAATGTTCCTGTGTGCCTGGCATAAATTTAGCAATACGATCCATAACAAGTTTCGGTGTTAATAAGAAGAAAGCAATTGCTACACCAGATTCAATTAAAGTTGTCACAATGTTTGTTTGCTTGTCTACATATAGCGTAATCAAGCTTGTCCCAATCAATAAACCTAAACTAACACCTAAACGCTTCCCTTCTTTTAACAAACCACCAAGCAACCCAGAAAAAGCAAGCAGACTAAGTTGAGACAAACTGGAGACATTTGCTAAACTTAATATTAATCCAGTGACGACCCCCACTGTAGATCCTGTAGCAGCCCCCGCGATAAATGCAAACACGAGCACTAAGTACCTAGTAAAAATATGTTGAATAGACGCGTCATATACAAACCAATCTGTTGTACCTGTTAAAACAGATGCTAGTAATATAATTAAACAAACAATTTCTTCTGTCTCTAGCGCTTGTTGTTTACCCTTTCTTTCTACTAAAAGCGGAACACTTTGTAAAAATATCATAGTTAATACGAAGCTAAGCCCTGCCTCAATCGTACTAACGAGTAAATCGTACATGGTGACAGTTTGTTGCGCAAAATATACAACAACTAAATGTGCGGTTAATGCGGAGATAAATACTTGGAACGGAACAAGTCCAACAGTTTTACGTGTAAACCGACTAAAGAAGATATTATAAATGAAGAAAGTAAAAATAGATGCAAAGGTAAAGAATAAATTATCTATCGAAACTGAAAGTGCGCCCCCCATCAGAGCCAAGAACGCGAGCGGCATTTTATCCCGCTTCATAACATAAACAGCAGCAAAAAACGGCAGTGCAAACGGTAAAATGTTTGTTAATATATATGCTCGTCCCAAAAGAAAACCAATAACAACAATAATAAATCCCCATCTAAAGAAAACTTGCTCAAACTTCATTCGCAACTTACTCGTCCACTTTACTGCTCCAAGCTGACTCTCATTCATTGCCAATGCACTTGTATTCATAGTATTCCTTCCTGCTTTAGGCATATTTTTAACACCACCTGCATAGTTTAATTACTGTCATTATAAAAGATGATTATTGGGATTTTTGTCAAAACAACAGTTTTCACTTTTATAATCGTTCGACTTTTTATTCGAAATAACTCTACATATATACACGGTATGTAATTTATTCTTAGTAATTTAATAGAACATTCAGAAAATATAGGGTGATTTTGTAGAAGTGTTGTATGTCTTAATTTATTTAACAAAAAAAGATCATGCAAATTTGCATGATCTTTTTAGATGACCCGTACGGGATTCGAACCCGTGTTACCGCCGTGAAAGGGCGGTGTCTTAACCACTTGACCAACGGGCCGTTAAATTAAATATAGCGGCGGAGGGGATCGAACCCCCGACCTCACGGGTATGAACCGTACGCTCTAGCCAGCTGAGCTACACCGCCATGTCGTCTTATTTAACGGACAATTAGTATCTTACCTCAGATATAATTTAAAGTCAACACATCTCGAAAACTTTTTTAAAAATATATTTTCACATATAAAAAAGTACCCCGAGCAATCGCCCTGGGCACCTCTCTATATACTAAGAATTAAACGTTCTGATTATCCGCGACGTGCGCCACGGCCACCACGTTTAGATTCTGTGTTACGCTTTAAAGAAGTTAAACGATCTTCGCTATCCTTTAAGAAACGTGCCATCTTTTGCTCGAATGTTTCTTTTGGTGCTCGTTCGTTACCGCCGCCACGGTTATCTCTGTTGAAAGAACGATTACGTTGTGGACGTCCAGAACGTTGTTGATCGCCACCGCGTTGGTATTCACCACGTGGACGATCTCCTTCTGTTTTTTCACGCTCTTTCGCTTTTTTAATAGATAGACCGATCTTACCATCTTTTTCAACGTTAATAACTTTTACTTCTACTTGGTCGCCTACTTTTAAGTGATCGTTAATATCTTTCACATAATTATCAGCAACTTCACTAATATGAACCAGACCCGTTAAGCCTTCTGGCAGCTCCACAAAAGCCCCAAAATTTGTAATACCTGTTACTTTACCCTGTAACTTGCTGCCTACCTCGATTGACATAAAAAAAATGCTCCTCCTTAGTGGTTAAAAAGTCAAATTTTACTTTATTATATATAATCCTAAAATATAGTGTCAATAAGACATACTCTACTTAGAAACAGGAAAAATTATCTCCCCTTTTCCAGAGAAGAAATAATCCCTTCTAGCAATCTTTAATACGTACTCTTCATCATTTAACTTTTGAACTTCGTCTTTTAGACTTTTTTCTTTATTCGTTAATGAATCCAGTTCTTTTTTCATGTCCTTAACTTTTGCTTCTTTTGCTCTAATGGAACTGTTTTGTTGATAAAACGTTACACTAATACTCGCAATAATTGTAAAAGCAAAGACAAGAAAAACCGCTAAACGGCGATAAAGTCGCTTCCTGTTCTCATCCGTTTGTATTATATGCTTTTTAACAGGATTTGGACTCTGTTTTTCGATTGTTCTTTGTCTCAGTTCCCTCATTTTCGAGGTCCCCCTAACTTCTTTTTTATACGCTCCCATAATTGGAAGATGTGTCCCTTCAATTTTGCTATATATTGCAGGAACCCTACATGTTTCATTATAAAAAGTTTAACACGATTAGGGAGAAGTTTCCATATGAGCGAAGCAATAAATCGAACAGGCCAGAAAAAAACTTTCCATATGAAAAGTAATATCCAAATCACCATTTTCCATAACACATGTCCAATTGAAAGCAGTATACGAAATAAGAATAATATAAATGCAATAAATAGCTGCGCTATAATAATAACAGGTTTTATCATGAGTAGCTTTATAATTTGAACAAAAAAATGTGTTGTTTGCATAAAAATATAGATGAGAAAATTTAACAGTTTCATGTATAGTGCTTTCAATAAGCTTTGATACGCCGCAAAACCACATAATAATGCCAAAAATACATATATACGTAATTCAGCTTCATTTACGAGCAGCAATACATAAAAAACGAATAATGCTTGGACAATCCAAAATAGTATATCATGTATAAATACAAGCCAACGTTTGCGTTCCTGACGCTTTAAAAATCGTTGGTATGTATCTAAAGATGCCCCAATCCAAGCACCCATTCCAATCATTGAGAGCATCGTATACAACTGAATTGTTAGACTCATTTAAACAACTTACTAAAGAAACCTTTAGTTTTCTCCCCTTGATTCTCATCAATATACAGCATCTCATGAACTTTCCCTTTAATCGATACAACACCTTTTTCTACATCTAAATTCTTCATTTGCAAATTTTGACCACGAATTGTTAAAAAGCCCATTACGGTCTCAAGTAAAAACTCTTCGCTATCAAAACTCTCTACCTGCTTTACACCGGTAATATCAATTACACGCCTGCCACGCATAATAATATCATGCTCTACAGAAACATTTTGTTGATTAGAAGACATAGGTGAGTAACCATTATTCACGTAAATCCCCCCATACATTTATACTAGCTAATAGTAATGTATGAAGGAATAATTGATTTTAGAACAAGCCTTCTTCAGCCTTTACTTTTTCTTCACGAACTAAGCTATACATATTTGCTGCATCTTCTTTTTTTGTCGTTTCTTTCAATTCGTTTATTTTTACAGTTACTATTTTTTGCCCAAAACGAATTGTTAATTCATCAGCTACTTTCACATCTGAACTCGCTTTTGCCACTTGACCATTAATTGATATTCTTCCTTGATCAGCTACTTCTTTCGCTAATGTTCTTCTTTTAATTAAACGTGATACTTTTAAAAACTTATCTAGACGCATATGAAATCCCCCTATTAACGCTCTGTTTGTTTTGCCTCTTCCCATAAAACATCTAACTGCTCTAATGATAAATCTTGCATTTCTTTATTCATTTCAGCTACCTTTGCTTCCATGTATAAGAAACGACCAACGAATTTCTCATTAGTTGAACGTAACGCCTCTTCTGGATCTATTTTATAATGACGAGCTATATTAACAAACGCAAATAGTAAATCGCCAAATTCACCTAACATCTTCGCCTCATCCATGTTTATAACTTCTTGTTGGAACTCTTGCCATTCTTCTAAGGCTTTCTCTATCATCGGTTGTACATCAACCCAATCGAAACCAACCTTACCAGCTTTTTTCTGAATTTCATAAGCACGTAGTAACTGTGGTAAGCTCTTTGGAACTCCATTTAAAACAGATTCTTTCACGAATCCTTTTTCTTGTTTTTTAATTTCTTCCCAATTAGCAATTACTTCATCGGCATTATTTACATCCGTATTCCCAAATACATGCGGATGGCGACGAACCATTTTCTCAGATAAAGTTCGAATAATATCATCTATAGAGAACCAACCTTCGTCCTCTCCGATTTGGGCATGTAACATAACCTGTAATAATATATCACCCAGTTCTTCTACTAAGTGATCATCATCCTCTTCATCAATTGCTTCCAACACTTCATAAGCTTCCTCAATTAAATACTTCTTTAAAGATTGATGTGTTTGCTTTTTATCCCACGGACAACCATTCGGTCCACGAAGGTCTGCAATAATTTCTCTAAGCACATCAAACTGTTGATACAAGGACGCACGTTCCTGAACTGGTGGTACGTACACACTCGTTAAATTATTCAACTCGGTTTCATGATCTAACATGTACAATGGTACCTTTTTAACTTGTTCAAATGAAGTCCCTGCAGCTGTTACGATATACACTTCGTAATCATCTGGTAGCATCTCCATTAATGTTAATTTCACATCTGATGCAACGAATGCGTCATAAACTTGGCAAAAGATTAAATGTTGACGTAATTCTAATTGTCCTCTTTCAAATGATGTGGCGTCAATTAATTGGAATCCTTCAATCGGATCAATCTTTAGACTTGCAAACATCGGATCAAGGAAACTTTGTCCACCTTCAATTCGCACCTCAACATTCGCTGCTTCACCTTTTTCCAACAGTAGCTGAACCGTTCTTTCCGCTACAAGCGGGTGTCCTGGAACGGCATAGATGATTTCTGTGCCTTCAGCTTGTTCTAGCAATGTATTCGCAATTGTTTCATATACAATTTCAAATGTATCATGTGCTTCATATATATTGTCAAAGGCTGTATATTGTATACCTTCTTTCTCCAACTCTTCTATAACGGGATGTTCCTTCGTTCTAACAAACATATGATCTGCTTCTTTTATTTTCCGATATACACCCATCGTTAACTGATCTAACTCACCAGCACCTAATCCTAAAATAGTAATGATTCCACTCACAACCTGCCACCTCTATCCACTCTTCTTCAATGAACCTTCTTTTTTCTCTTTTTTCATAACGGTTCCTATTTCCGTTTTTGTAAATACACGTAATTTTAAAATTAAAAACACATATGTTAATCCACCGATAGCTACACCTAACAACGCCTCAAGTGTCGCAATTCCTCTATGTTCCGTATCAATTACTAATCCAGACATTTTCAATACACGCATAAACATTATTAATACAAATCCCATACCGATACCACTAATAACTACACCTAACATATTCCGTTTATCGATAAGCGACTCTGATACAGCTCGCATAAGTAATGCACTATTTAGCAAAGAAATTACAATTAACGCAACTAGTGTTGCAATTGCAGCTCCCTTCACACCAAAATACGGCATTAACATATAGTTTAAAGCTAACTTTAAACAACCTCCAAATATAACGAATATCGCTGGTTTTAATATTTGTCCTAACCCTTGCAAAATAGAAGCAGTTGTAATCGACAATGAACTAAATAAAATAGATAAAGATAAAATGGATAAAACATCTGACCCATTATTATTTTCAAACAACATAATATTCGTAGGCTGAATAATACAAGTTAATCCAATGGCCGCTGCAAATCCGATAACAAATGTTATTTTCATTGCTAACTTTACCTTTTCTCGAATAAAGGTAAGATCTCCTCTTTCCTTCGCCGCTGTAATAATTGGAATAAGTGACAACGAGAAAGAAGTTGTCACAACAGTACCTAATTGCATAAGTGGGATACTTCTGTCATACACACCTTTTAATACCTTTGCACTTTCAGCTTGCTCTCCTGCCCCAATAAGTAAAGAATAGAAGGAAACAGAATCGGCCATTTGTATAAAAATAAGCACTAAGTTACTAACACAAATCGCCAGTCCTTGCCAAAACAGGATCTTAATAATCCTCTTTTTCCCTCTAATTCTCTTTACACTTTTAAAGAATATGGAACGAAAGTCATGACGCATATAAAGTACAAGTACGATAATCCCAATCAATCCGCCTGCGATTGAGCCTAACATAGCACCTGCACCGACTGTATATAAATCAAATCCGTGAGCAATGAGGAATAGAGATAAAAATACAATAATAGAAACGCGAATTGTTTGTTCTATCACTTGCGAAACAGCTGTTGGCACCATATTATTAAACCCCTGAAAATACCCTCTTGCTACAGATAAAAACGGCATCAATATGAATGAAAAGGAAATAACACGTAATAGCTTATCTAAGTGTATATCGCCCATGGCTGTTGCAATTGCTTCGGCACCAAAGAACAATGTAAAAAAGCCTATGAAACCAATCCCTAATAAAAACCAAAAAGATACACAAATAATTTCTTCTGCTTCTTGTTTTTTCCCTCGCTCTAATCGTTCCGCAACCATTTTTGAAATTATAATGGGGAACCCATAAGTAGCTAAAATTAAACAAAATCCATAAAACGGATAAATTTGTTGGTAAATATAAAAACCAATATCACCCGCTATATTTTGATATGGAATACGGTAAAAAGCGCTTAATACCTTTGTAACAAAACTTGCGATTGTTAATATAATAGCCCCACGCCAAAAGGCTTGATACTTCCTCGATTCCATACAAGAAAACTCCTTTTTCTATTCTCACCCCTCGTATTATATCATAAAGAAAAGGACAAGCTTCCTTGCCTACACGAGTAATAATACGTTCACGCAACGATAGAAATGTTCAACGAAAAAAGGTAGCAAAGCGCTACCTTCATTCAATATACATATATCTCCAAATATTTGATTTCTCAAGAAGAAATATCATAATTAGGAAAGATTGCTACTTCTAAAATTCGATATAGCCTTACTGCTCCATTTGTTTCGCTAAAAAGCTTGCAGCTGTATTTACTGACTTATGCTCTACTTCACTTATAATAGCCTCTTTAGAGAAGATAACAACAGCTCCAATTGGATCCCCATTCGCAACAATCGGGCCAATTGTATAGGAACTCACTTTTTCTGTTACTCCATCAATAATTGAAATTTCGCTTTCATCTGTCATAATTACAGACTTACGCTCTTCCATTGTCTTCTCAATTAAATCGCCAACGCTTTTATTTAAGTATTCTTTTTTAGATACGCCTGCTACTGCGATAATAGAATCACGATCGCATACAAGCACATTATGTCCTAAGCTATCGTATAAAGCTTCCGTATATTCCTTTGCGAAATTACCTAGTTCACTAATTGGAGAATATTTTTTCAAAATCACTTCTCCATCGCGATCAACAAATATTTCTAGTGGGTCTCCTTCTCGAATACGTAAAGTTCTACGAATTTCCTTCGGGATTACTACCCTACCTAAATCATCAATTCGACGTACGATTCCAGTTGCTTTCATTCTAATGCTGCCTCACTTTCTACTGATGATCAAAGTGGTGAATTTACCTGTTCATGTAAAAATCACCAACTGTTAGACATAGTATTTTACACATTAGTTCTTCTATGCACGTCGAATTGTATTTTTTATCTTATATTAGGCATTTATTACTTCTTTTTTTACATCTGGTAAGCCTTTTAATAAATTTTCAGCAATTGTTAACCATTTTGATGTCTCTAAACCATTCGTTTTCATAACAATCTTCAATTGTGATCCTTCCATTCCAAGACCGATCATACGACCGAAGCTATTTCCAAGCATGAATAATTTTCCACCATCGATATTTTGGCTTGCTTGTTCTGAGAACAAGATTGTTACTTCAAATTTATTTTGCTTAATTAATTCAATTTGTTCTTTCATTGCTAATACTTTAATATTTGCAATTTGTAATAAATAACCAACTTCTTGCGGGTAATCACCAAATCTATCTATCATCTCTTCCTGCAACTCTTCAATATCCTCAATTGCAGAAACACCTCTAAATTGTTTATACATCATAATTTTTTGTTTACTATCTGAAATATAAGCATCTGGTAAATATGCATCTACTTCTAAATCAATTTCAACATTAACTGTATTTTCAACTCCATCTGTTCCTCTACGCTGTTCAATTGCATCTTTTAACATTTGAGAATACAGATCAAATCCGACAGAATCAATAAATCCATGTTGTTCGGCTCCTAACAAGTTACCTGCACCACGAATTGATAAATCTCTCATTGCGATTTTGAAACCAGACCCAAGCTCTGTGAATTCTTTAATCGCTTGCAGACGCTTCTCTGCAACTTCCGATAACACTTTATCACGTTTGTATGCAAAGTAGGCATATGCAACACGATTAGAACGCCCAACACGCCCACGAAGCTGATACAACTGTGATAATCCCATACGATCTGCATCAAATACAATTAACGTATTTACATTCGGAATATCTACACCCGTCTCAATAATTGTTGTACTTACAAGAACATCATGCTGCCCTTCTAAAAACGATAGCATAACAGACTCTAATTCACTTTCGTTCATTTTCCCATGTGCATATGTTACACGCGCATCTGGAACTAACATCGAAATTTCATCTGCTTTTCGTTCGATATCCTCCACACGATTATATAAGAAGTAAATTTGCCCACCTCTTGCAAGCTCTCGTTCTATCGCTTCTCGCATTAACGCTGGATTATACTCTACTACATACGTTTGGACTGGGAAACGATTTTCTGGTGGTGTCTCAATAACAGATAAGTCACGCACACCCAACATAGACATATGAAGTGTACGCGGAATCGGGGTTGCCGTTAATGTTAATACGTCAACATTTGCTTTTAATTGTTTAATTTTTTCTTTATGCGTTACACCGAATCTTTGTTCTTCATCAATAATAAGAAGCCCTAAATCTTTATAAGTAACATCTTTAGATAAAATACGATGTGTTCCGATTACAATATCTACCGTACCATCTTTCAAGCCCTTAATTGTTTCATTTTGCTGTTTTCTCGTACGGAATCTACTTAATAATCCTATATTGATTGGATAATCTTGAAAACGCTCTCGAATTGTTTCATAGTGTTGTTGTGCAAGGATTGTTGTCGGCACTAAAATTGCAACTTGTTTTTCATCCATAATTGCCTTAAATGCCGCACGAATAGCTACTTCTGTCTTTCCATATCCTACATCACCACAAAGAAGCCTATCCATCGGACGTCCGCGTTCCATATCTTTTTTAATCTCTTCAATAGAACGTAATTGATCCTCCGTCTCTTGATATGGGAAAGAAGATTCAAATTCTTGTTGTTCTGCTGTATCTGGTGTATATGCATAACCCTTTGAAGCTTCACGCTCAGCATATAGTTTAATTAGGTCATCCGCAATGTCTTGTACAGATTTTTCAACTTTCGTTTTGACCTTCTTCCAATCATTTCCGCCTAATTTATAAACTTTTGGATCCTTACCTTCAGATCCTACATATTTTTGCACTTGGTCAATTTGTTCAATTGGAACGTATAACTTATCATTGCCTTGATATTTAATATTCAAATAATCTTTATGAACGCCATTAATCTCTAATGTCTCGATACCTAAGAATTTACCTATACCATGATTTACATGAACTACATAATCTCCAACTTTTAATTCCGAATAACTTTTAATACGTTCAGCATTAGATAACTTTTGCTTACGTTGTGATTTTTTAACTTTCTTATGGAAAAGCTCTTTTTCAGTAATGACAACAAGCTTTTGCATCGGCATTTCAAATCCTGCATGTAAATCACCTACAGCAATTTGTAACCTTCCAGGCAATAATATATCTGTGCCCTCTACAATATCTGCCTCAATATCATAATCACTTAAAATATGTTGTAGTTTTTTTACACGTTCATCATCTGTGCCGAGCACAACAGTCGTAAAATGCCCTTCGTTCCATCTATCAATTTCAGTTTTCAACAACTGCATCTGTCCATGGAAATCTTGCATTGTTTTACATGTCACATTCACAATGTTTTGCGGATGTGTATGTGCTATATGACGCAAGAATAAAGTTAAATATACAAAACTTCTTTTTTTATTATGAAGAAATTCTTCAAACGAGTGAGAGAAAGATAAATCTTGAATAATTGTTCCTTCACCAAGAAGTGATATATACCATTCCGCCTCTTCTGTTTCAAGATGTGATGCTGTTTCTTGAATACGAGAAATCTCATCCAAAATCACAATACCATCTTCTGGTAAATAATCTATCAGACTAGCAGGTTCATTATAGAAAATAGATAAATATTTAAACATCTGTTCTATACTTTGCCCGTTTTTTAACATCTCAATTTCATGACTTACCGTCTCAAGCACTGTAGTCTTCAATTTATCGTCGGAAAGTTTTTGCATCGTCTTAGTCAAGCCTTCCTCAAGATGCTTAATTCCCGATTTCAATTCTTCCTGTGAAAATAAAAACTCTGTTGCTGGACCAAATCTAACACGTTCTTTTTTATCTTGAGAGCGCTGTTCATCCACATCAAATAATCGAATAGAATCGACTTCTGTGTCGAAAAATTCAATACGAAATGGTAATTCTTCAGTTAATGGATAAATATCTAATATTCCCCCGCGCAAACTGAATTCCCCTGGAGCTTCTACCATCGACTTACGCTCATAACCAATATGATGTAAAGTGTGCAAGAATGTATCTAAATCAATCTCTTGCCCTAGATTGATTTCGATTTGCCTTTGCTTCCACAATTCTTTCATTGGTAAAAATCTGCGTAGTCCTGCAACTGGTGCTACAATAACCCCACTCTCTCCTGCAGCTAAACGATTTAATACTTCAATACGTTGTGCCTTTAATTCTGGGCTTGCAACACCAAGTTCTGATGCTATCAATTCATTCACTGGGTATAGCCATACATCTTTTTCACCAAGTAACGCCACTAAATCTTCATGCACTTTTTGTGCTTGATATAAATTATGCGTCACAATAAGTTGTGATTTTTTTGTTTTTTTATATAAAGCCGCCATTAATAACGAACGAGAAGAGGTTGCCATACCTGATACAAGTTGCTCTTTTAAACCATCTTCTAATCCATTAATAACAGATTGGATCTCTTCATTTTTATAAAATTGCTCTAATAAACCTATCATTTTCAAAACTCCTCTCAACATAAAGAGCAAGCCATTATATTTTATGCAAATATTTCGGAAAAAGAAAACAGAAAAATGCTTTGGACATGCCAAAGCGACAACATTTTATTGCAGAAATTTTTCATATTCATAATACTCAGGATAAGATGCGAGCGTTTCTTGACACGATTCACAAATCGTTTTTATATATATATTTCCATTCTCATGAAAATGAATCATCTCTACTACTTCTTGCTCTGTTAGTTGAAATAAAACGTCGCTATATACTTTTTCTGCAGTAACGGAGCCTACATCACTCCCGCAATGTCTGCAATAATAATACCCTTCCATACTAGCCTCCTAAATATCCAATTACTACTAGTATGGGTAAAAATAAAACAAAATATTCCTAATCATATCCTTAACTATTGAAAGTATTCATGATTTGAAGAAAAGGTTTATTTAACCATTCTTCACATGCATCCGCTGCTTTTTCAATAGAATGATCGACATCCGGAATTTCTTCTGATGTAAAACGTCCCAATACGTAATCTACTACCTTCATTCCATTTTTCGGACGATCAATTCCCATGCGGATACGTTGAAACTCTTGTGTTCCTAAATGTGAAATTGTTGACTTCACACCATTATGTCCACCCGCGCTACCTTTCATACGAAGGCGTAATTTACCTACAGGGATGTCTAAATCATCGTACAGAACAACGAAGTCCTCTACATCAATTTTATAGTAATCCATGAGCGGACGAATACTTTCCCCAGATAAATTCATATATGTAAGTGG
The DNA here is from genome assembly GCF_040459695.1 of Bacillus cereus group sp. RP37. Taxonomy (NCBI): domain Bacteria; kingdom Bacillati; phylum Bacillota; class Bacilli; order Caryophanales; family Bacillaceae; genus Bacillus; species Bacillus cereus group sp. RP37. The sequence continues at coordinate 5,334,345 of NZ_JARVHP010000001.1, forward strand.
CTTTAATAAGATTACTTTTTCTCCATTAACAAATCCTGCACCAAATACTCCTTTAAATTTTTGTTCGTTTAAAGAAATGTTCCAACGCTTTGCAAGTTCATCAATCGCCATAAATCCAATATTATGCCTTGTTAATTCATATTCTCTACCCGGGTTCCCAAGTCCTACTATCAATTTCATTCTTGTACCACTACTTTCTCTTTTCGATACGAAAAGACGTAACCAATCTTGGTTACGTCTCATTCTATCCAATTAATTGAATAATACACTTACAGATTCTTCTTCGTATACACGAATGATTGCTTCTCCGATTAGTGGAGCAACTGAAAGTTCATGTACTTTGTCGATTTTCTTCTCTTCTGGTAATACGATAGAGTTCGTTACAACTAACTCTTTAATATTTGAGTTTTGGATACGCTCAATTGCTGGACCAGATAATACTGGGTGTGTACAGCAAGCATATACTTCAGAAGCACCGTTCTCAACAAGAGCGTTTGCTGCTAATGTAATTGTACCAGCTGTATCAATGATGTCATCAATTAAAATTGCTGTTTTACCTTCGATATTACCGATAATGTTCATTACCTCTGATACGTTCGGACGAGGACGACGCTTATCAATAATAGCGATTGGTGCTTTTAGGCGATCTGCCATTTTTCGAGCACGAGTTACCCCACCGTGGTCAGGTGACACGATTACGATATCTTTAAGACCTTTTGTTTCAAAGTAATCTGAAAGAATCGGTACACCCATTAAGTGGTCGATTGGGATATCAAAGAACCCTTGAATTTGTGGAGCATGTAAATCTAGAGTGATTACACGAGTTGCACCTGCTGTTTCAAGCAAGTTTGCTACAAGTTTCGATGTAATTGGTTCACGAGAACGCGCTTTACGGTCTTGGCGCGCATAACCATAGTAAGGAATAACAATATTAATTGTTTTTGCAGATGCACGCTTTAATGCATCGATCATAATAAGTAATTCCATGATATGTTCGTTTACTGGGAAGCTTGTAGATTGAATAATGAATACATCGCAACCACGGATACTTTCTTCAATGTTAATTTGAACTTCTCCATCACTAAAACGATCAACAGAACATTTTCCTAGTCCTACTCCAATGTGCTTTGCAATTTGCTCAGCAAGTTCCTTATTAGAGTTTAAAGAGAATACTTTCAAATTAGAATTTAGATATTGAGTCGACATCTAGATTAACCCTCCACATTATGATTTTTTCTTATTCAGCAATTGATCAACATAGTCTTCTTTGTTAACTTGACGTGCACGTGCTACTGATAATGCTTTTGATGGAACATTCTCTGTAATTGTAGAGCCCGCTGCCACATAAGCACCATCTTCAACTGTTACTGGCGCAACAAGATTTGAATTGCATCCAATAAATACCCCGTTACCAATCACAGTTTTGAATTTATTCTTGCCATCATAGTTCACCGTAATTGAACCACAACCAAGATTCACGTCTTCTCCAACTTGCGCATCCCCGATATAACTTAAGTGTGAAGCTTTACTTCTATTACCAAAAACAGTTTTTTTGATTTCCACGAAGTTTCCAACGCGCACTTCATCTCCAATAACTGAATCTGGGCGAATGTGTGCAAATGGACCAACCGATACTTCTGTACCAAGTTTACTATCATGTACAGTAGATTGACGAATTGTCGTACGATCTCCAATTTCACTATCGCGAATTACTGTGTGCGGTCCAATTTCACAATCAGAACCAATTACAGTATTACCCTCAATAATTGTTCCTGGATGAAGAACTGTATCACTACCGATAATTGCATCAGCAGAAATATAAGTGTTACTTGGATCAATAATTGTAACACCATTTACCATGTTCTTTCGGTTGATACGGTTTTTCATAATAATTTCCGCTTGCGATAGAGCGACTCTGTCGTTAACACCTAACGTTTCATCGAAGTGCTCTGTTTGATAAGCTGATACGATATGACCTTCATTTTTTAAAATCTCGATAACATCTGGCAGGTAATATTCACCTTGTACGTTATCATTTGAAACTTTAGAAAGTGAAGCGAATAAAGCTTTATTATCAAAACAATACGTACCTGTATTGATTTCTTTAATAGCTAATTCTTTCTCATTTGCATCCTTATGCTCAACAATCTTTTCAACATGACCGTTCTCATTACGAACGATACGACCATATCCAGCAGGTTCTTCTATGTAAGCTGTTAGCACCGTTGCCATTGCCCCTGCCTCTTTATGTTGCTGAAGCAATGCTTCCATCGTTTCAGCAGTTATTAGCGGCGTATCACCACAAATAACTAAAGTTGTTCCTTCTTCATTTGCAAGTACACTTGCAGCTTGATCTACAGCATGTGCTGTACCAAGTTGTTCTGCTTGTAATGCAAACTCACTTACGTTTCCTAGCTGTTCTTGTACCATTTCAGCACCATGTCCTACGACTGTTACAAGTTTCTGCAAGCCTAATTGAGATACTTGATCGACAACATGTTGTACCATAGGTTTTCCACATACAGGATGAAGCACTTTGTATAGCTTAGACTTCATACGTGTGCCTTTACCTGCAGCTAGAATCACTGCAAATCTGTTTGACATATAGACCCTCCATCGCAACCTATTTATCCATTAACGATATTATCCTAAATCAGCATATATTTCAAGAAACACATTTTAACTATTAAATTTTACCATAATTCTTATAAGATGTTTTACTCTTTAGTATCTTTTTTAAGAAATAAGCTATACTATTTAAAATGATTTTGAAAAAATTAGAAGTTTTTTCTCTTCACCTTAATGAATTTCGAATTTTCTGGATGTAATGCAATATAAAACCATAAAAAAACAAACCCCTGTAAATGCTTACAGGGGTTTGCTACAAAATTATAGGGATTTCTTTAAAAAGCCCTTTTCATTCGAATTTTACGAAGCGCCTGCTTCTTCAAACTCAACCTCTTCTAACTCGCCTAAACGGTGATACTCTGTTAAAACCGCATCTTGAATTTTAGAGCGTGTATTAGAATTAATTGGATGTGCAATGTCACGGAACTCTCCATCTGGAGTACGTTTACTTGGCATTGCTACAAATAATCCATTATTACCATCAATTACACGAATATCATGAACAACAAATTCATGGTCTAGAGTAATAGAGGCGATTGCTCTCATGCGGCCTTCTGTGTTTACGCGGCGTAATCTTACGTCAGTCACTTCCATCTTGTGTTCACCACCCTTTTCTAAATAAGCGATATATTTGTATAAATTCCACAAAATTTCTATTTTCCCTTTAATTTTTTAAAAATTTTTAAGATAAAAATTTTTAATGTAATTGAATATAGAGATTAGTAGAGGTTATCGCTTACAAAGAATTACTTAACTAGGGCAATTACTTCGATTTCAACTGAAACATCTTTCGGTAATTTTGCTACTTGTACACAAGAACGAGCTGGCTTATGAGTAGAGAAATAAGAGCCGTATACTTCATTAACAGCATTAAAATCATCCATATCTTTTAAGAATACTGTTGTTTTTACTACTGTATCAAATGAAGCCCCAGCTTCTTCTAATACTGCTTGTAAATTTTGAAATACTTGCTCTGTTTGTACTGTTACGTCTCCTGCTACAAGATCTCCACTTGCAGTTAACGGAATTTGTCCTGAACTGTAAAACATATTATTTACAATAATCCCTTGTGAATATGGTCCAATTGCTTGTGGTGCATTGTTTGTTTGAACAACTTTCATGTTTTTCCACCCTTTTATTATTTATTTTTACTCTTTAAAAATAGTGCACGAAAAGCAGTTTGTCCATCTATTTTATAATTTATAAATAGAATAAAAAAAAAGATAAAGCTATCTGCTTTACCTTTTTACTCAGCCTCTACAAGCCCTTCATCAAATGGTGCCAGTGAATAGTTTCCCTTTTCCACTTGAATCGCTTTTTCCTTCACATCAACTTCTGAAAGACGAATTAATGATACAAAATTATTAATTAATCTTTCTTCAATGTCCGTGGATTCTACTAATACACCAATACCAACAACATTAGCCTTAAACTCTTCTAACATACTCATCATACCTTGAATTGTCCCGCCAGCTTTCATGAAGTCATCAATAATTAAAACATTTGATCCTTCTGGAAGGCTACGCTTTGCTAACGTCATTGTTTGAATTCGCTTAGAAGAACCTGATACATAGTTAATACTAACAGTTGGTCCTTCTGTTACCTTATTATCTTTCCTTGCAATTACTACCGGTACATCTAAGTAATTTGCCACTGCATAAGCTAGTGGAATCCCCTTCGTTGCCACCGTCATAACCGCATCAATTGGTTGTCTAGCAAAAACAGAAGCAAACAAACGACCTGCGCCATTAATATGGCGAGGATTACTTAAAAGATCTGTCATATATAAGTAACCACCAGGCAAAATACGATCTGGATTTTCAAATAAGCTACAAAGCTCACCAATAATTAAATCTGCCTCTTCCTCACTTATATATGGTATATATTTCACTCCTCCTGCTGCTCCTGGTACCGTTTGCAATGTGCCGACCCCTTGTTGTTCAAACGTTTGCTTAATAATAACTAAATCTTCACTAATGGAAGACTTAGCTGATTGATACCTTTCAGCAAAAAAAGTGAGAGAAACTAGCTGACGAGGGTTTTGTAACAAGTAATACGTCATATCGACTAATCTTGTACTTCGTCTAATTTTCATACTCTCACCTCAAATCACGAATATTCTAAACAAATCATAACGTATTATACGTCTTTATTCAAGCGTTTCTCGCTCTCCTAATAAACGTACTGCGTATACTTGTTCACAAAATCCTTTTAATCCGTTATATATACGATGCATTCGCGAATCATGGTGCACAAGACCAAATACGGTTGGACCACTTCCACTCATTAATACGGCATCTGCTCCAAATCGCTTCATCTGTGACTTAATACGTGCAACTTCAGGATGCATCGCAAACGTTACCTCTTCTAAAACATTACCAACAGTATCACAAATCCCTTTGTAGTCCCCAGCATTTATGACATTAACCATTTTATCTACATTTGGATGTGTAACTCGATTTAACTTTAAATTTCCATACACATCAGCAGTAGATACACCAATATGTGGTTTTGCTAAAATAACCCAACAAGAAGGTGGAGTTTTTATATGCTCTATTTGCTCTCCTCTTCCAGTGGCAATTGCTGTCCCACCATATACACAAAACGATACATCTGATCCGATTTCTGCGCCAAGCTCTGCTAACTGATCAATTGTAAGCCCTAAATTCCATAATTTATTAAGGCCACGTAATGTCGCTGCTGCATCACTACTTCCACCTGCTAATCCAGCTGCTACTGGAATCGTTTTTTCAATAGTAATAGATACGCCTTTTTTCACATTAAACTTCTCTTTTAATAATTTCGCTGCTTGATAAGCTAAATTTCTTTGGTCGTCTGGGACATACCGATTATGGGATAAAATTTCAATACGGTCTTCTGCTAATTCCATTAGTTCTAAACGATCCGCTAAATCAATTGTTGTCATAATCATTTTCACTTCATGATATCCGTCTTGTCTTTTTCCCAGTACATCTAACGACAGATTAATCTTTGCTGGTGCTTTCACTAGTAGCTTCAATCTATTCACCCACTCTATGTACTCAATCTTTTATCGTTTATTTTACCATAAATTTATAGTAAGACGATGACACTTCCCTAATTATAACGAAAAGCATTCAGAATGAAACTACTTATGTAAAATGATGGCACCTTTTCGAGTACAAAAAGCCGAGGAATCACTCCTCGGCTACCGTAGCATAGAAAGTATCTTACAACTACTGGTTTTGTTTCATTAATTGCTGTTCTGCAATTTCTATAGCACGTTTCACCATGTTACCAGCATCTTTCGCACGAATTCCGCCCCATCCTTCTTTCTGAACAACATCATAAAAGCCTAGCTCTTTTGCAAGCTCTTCTTTAAATTGATTTGACATGACACCTCTTCGTCTACTCAATGCAGAGTCCCTCCTTATTTTGCTACGGTATAATTAGTATGCAAAATAATATAGCTTTTCATTTGTGGGAATTTATGTAACGATACATGAATTATAAAATCACTTCATTATGAGGTTCACCATAAAATGTTAATTCTACTGTCTCTGTTAAAACATCCGCATAGCTATATGATACACGTTGCAACGCATCTTCTTGCTGATCCAATTGTACAACAAAAACAGAACGGTACGTTTCTGCAAGTACACCTGATTGTTCTACTGTTTTTCTTCTCCCACTATTCGCCTTTAACATCAGTCTCTGTCCAAGATGGTGATCTAATTCGTTTTTAATATCATCTAAACGTTTTGACATATCCCTTGCTACACCTCGCTGTAATTTAGATTGAACACTTAAAATACGATATATCTATCCCAATTATTAACCGCAACTCACAGACAATATCATTATAAAAGCATCATGCGTTCGAATAGATAGAAGAAATACTATATTGTAAAAGTATCATTATGTAGTCTGTGCGTTCTTGTCTCTTTTTATCCAAGCTGATTTAAATCCTTTCCATACAAAAAAAGCAAGATACGTATGTACCTTGCTTATTCTTCATAATGTTGAAAGGGTAATCCAGTTCGTAAAATCCCTCTCGTCTCAATCCCGCCAAGTCCCTTTTCGCCGGTAATCGTATTACGTACAACATCCCATACATTTACTCTCTCCATAAATGACGTAAAACTAATTTTACCAACTACATATACAGGATCTAGTGCGTGAATATTAATTCTAGATGGTGAACTAGCAAAATTAGCTCCTGCTCGAATTAATGCTTCAAAGTGAGATTGGCATGCTCCAGCAAAAATAACGAGTTGATCCAATGATGGATATTTTTTTCTCACTTCTCGAACAGCCTGTACAAAATGCCTTGAATGCCTATATGCTGCTAAATCTCCCTTTACCCCTTTTGATTTTGTATATGCATCGTGCCCGGTAATAACTAAAATGTCCGGACGAAAATGATCTATTAAATCTACTACCTTTTCATGCATCTCTGTTTCCTTACAATGAATACCTTGTACAGGAACACCAATTTTATTATATAAGTCTAGACACTTGCGCAAATATAACGGGTCTCCATCTATATGCAATACACGTCCTGGCATTTGAAAATAATTCACCTCACTTGTATATCCACCAGTTGAAGTGTGTTCATGCCTTTGTTTCATTAATACATAATCTTGTTGAAACAAACGATACGTACGCTCCATTGTTTCTTTCTCACGCTTCGCTCTTTTTTTATGTTCTCGTTGATCTATACTAATTAAATCTTCAAGTGGCGCATCCGCCACCAGTCTAATTTCCTCTCCAAACAATATAGCTATCTCGCCTTTTATTTCTATAACACGAAAAAGAATATCCCTATTATGAGAATATCGTTCCACTAATTCTCCAACATGTAAAGCCATTCTCCTACCTCCAAACTCGTTAGGCCATCTTACCTGTTTTTAAAGTATGAATTTGGGAGGAGAAAGGTGACAAAAGGGACAGTTCAAGTTGAACTGTCCCTTTTATATTCTTATGACAATTTATGAAGAACTAATGCATTACTTAATGTTGCAAACTCCTCAATAGATAGCGTTTCGCCTCTTCGTTTTGGATCAATCCCTACTTCTGTTAAAATTCGATCCAACAGCTCTTTATCTTTCGGGAAACCATTTAAATTATTTGATAAATTATTCATTAACGTTTTACGACGCTGTGCAAAACTTGCTCGTACTACCTCAAAGAAGAATGTCTCATCTGTTACTTCTACAACTGGTTTCGGGCGCTTTAGGAGACGAATAATCGCAGAATCAACATTTGGTTGTGGCACAAACACTGTACGCGGTACAGTCATAACTGTTTCTACCTCTGTATAATACTGAATAGCAATTGATAAAGAACCATACTCTTTCGTTCCAGGTTTAGCAGCTAAACGATCTCCAACTTCTTTTTGCATCATAACAACAAATCCACGAACCGGTAATTTCTCTTCCAGCAATTTAAATAAAATTGGCGTTGTAATATAGTATGGTAAGTTAGCTACTACCATTACATCTTGCCCTTCCTCAAATTGCTCACTAAACACCTCATGTACATCTGCTTTTAATACATCTTTATTTATAACTGTAACGTTGCTATATGGAGCTAACGTCTCATCTAAAATCGGTAATAATCTCTGATCAATTTCAAAAGCCACTACTTTTTTAGCACGCTTCGCTAATTGTTCTGTTAACGCACCGATACCTGGTCCAATTTCAATTGCACCACTTTCTGAACCGATTTCAGCGTGATCGACAATACGATTTAATACATTCGTATCAATTAAAAAATTTTGTCCTAAACTTTTTTTGAATGAAAATCCGTACTTTTCAACAATGTCTTTCGTACGATTTGGCGTTGCGATATCCTTCATTTTCTTTCCTCCTGTATGACTTGCTTATAAGCTTCTGCAAATGTTTCTTTTGAAACTTGAAACATTTGTAAACGTTTATGTAACTGTTTTGCGTTTGTATAACCAATCTTTAATAGCTTACCCATTCTTTCTCTGCGACTCTTTGCCATTTCTCCGCCCACTAAACCTGCATCGACTAGATCGTTCCAACTAATTTCACTTGTGTAAGCTTCCATTTCTTCATGTATATTTTCTAAAGCACGGCGAATTGATTCATTAGAAGCATGTTCAATTCCAACGCCTTTTTTCCTTTTAGCAAGTGCTTCTTCCTTCGGTAAAAAAGCATGTTTACATCCAGGCACCTTATCAGAAATAATTTTTCGAATACGCTCTCCAGGATAATCCGGATCTGTGAAAATAATAACGCCTCGTTTTTGCAGCGCTAATTTAACTTGCTCAATAACGTGATCACCGATTGCTGAACCGTTCGTTTCAATTGTATCCGCATCAACAGCACGCTTAATCGCAACTGTATCATCTTTACCTTCTACAACGATAATCTCTTTAATTTTCATGCTTGCCTCCACACTCGTTTCGTCTCTACTTAGTAAAACAAAAAAATGACGACTTTTCCATTATTATTTTCCCCATTCTTACATTTTAAAAAATAGAATGTCCAAAACTTTGTTCTCTCTCCTTATTGTAACACTTCCTCATTCGCCCTTATTTTTTCACAAAAATAAAAAAGAATGGGTTCTCCCACTCCTTTTTATTCAACACCAAATAAAGCTTTTGCATTTTTTGTTGTTATTTCTGCTACTTCCTCATAAGAAATTCCTTTTAAGTTCGCAATCTCTTCTGCTACGAGTTTTACATAACTCGGTTCATTTCGTTTCCCTCGAAATGGATGTGGTGTTAAATATGGACAATCCGTCTCTATTAACAATTTCTCTAATGGAATCTCCGTGGCAACTTCTTTCGGTTTCTTAGCATTTTTAAATGTAACTGGTCCGCCTAACGAAATTAAAAAGTTCATATCAACACATCGCTCTGCTACTTCTACGCTGCCGCTAAAGCAATGCATAATGCCTCCCACTTCAGCTGCATTCTCTTCCTCTAAAATATCAACAATATCTTGAGTTGCATCGCGGTTATGTATAATAATCGGCAATTTTACCCTTTTGGCTAATGCAATTTGTTTACGGAATACTTCCTTCTGTATTTCTTTTGGAGACTTATCCCAGTGATAATCTAAGCCCATTTCTCCAAGTGCAACGACTTTAGGATGAGAAGCAAGTTCTTCTAACCAAGCTAAATGTTCTTCTGTCATGTCGATTGCATCAACTGGATGCCATCCAACCGCAGCGTAAATAAAATCATAGGCTTCAGCTAATTCAATCGCCTTTTTTATCGTTACTTCATCAAAACCAACAACAACTGTATAAGTAACTCCCGCTTCTTTCATTCGTGCAATAACTTCTTGCAAATCTTCTTCAAATTGCTCTGCATTCAAATGTGAATGTGTATCAAACAACATAATACATAACTCCTTTTATATTGAAATCAAGTTTATTCTACAAAAATAAGTTCTTTAATAACTTAACGATAACAATACTACAATCTTAATGCAAAAATAGAGAGTGTAAAAAGAAAAAAGACGCTTCACACATGTTACACGTGAAACATCTCTTTTCTTGTCTTAATTACTTGATTTTTGTACCATTTGGTAGATTTTGGTCAATCGATGCTAATGACAATACGCCATTCTCTTCACCTGCTAAAATCATACCTTGCGATAATTCACCGCGTAATTTTACAGGTTTTAAGTTTGTTACACAAATAACCTTTTTACCTTTTAGGTCTTCTGGCGAATAGAATTTTGCAATTCCAGAAACAACTTGACGCTTTTCTGTGCCTAAGTCTAGTTGGATTTTTAACAACTTGTCTGCTTTTTTCACAGGTTCAGCAGATAGTACTTCAGCTACGCGTAATTCTACTTTAAAGAAATCATCAATTGTAATTTCTTCTGCCTTCGGTTCTTCTTCTTTTTTCTCTTCTACTTTAGGAGCAGAGCTTTTCATTTGTTCTTTAATGTACTCTACTTCCACTTCCATTTCTAAACGAGGGAAAATCGGGTTTCCTTTTTCTACTTTTGTTCCAGCTGGAATGCAACCAATTGTAGATAGGCTTTCCCAAGATTTATGTGCTTCATTAGTAAGGCCAAGCTGAGCAAACATCTTGCTTGGTGCTACTGTTAAGAATGGCATAAGCATAATACCTGTTTGACGAAGTACTTCTGCTAAATGAGCCATTACAGAAGCTAACTTTTCACGATCATTCTCATCTTTCGCTAATACCCACGGTTGTGTTTCATCAATATATTTATTCGTACGACTAACCAATTGCCAAATTGAGCTTAGCGCTACAGAGAATTCCATATTCTCCATTGCCTCTTCTACTTTTTTCAATGTATCCTGTGCAAACGTTACTAACGTTTCATCGAATTCCGTTACATTTGCTTTAAATGCAGGGATTTCCCCGTTAAAGTACTTATCAATCATAGCTACTGTACGATTTAATAAGTTACCTAAGTCATTTGCTAAGTCGAAATTAATACGCTCCACAAATCCTTCTGGTGTGAATACGCCATCAGATCCGAATGGAACTTCACGAAGTAAGTAATAACGTAATGCATCTAATCCATAACGGTCGATTAATGTAACTGGATCTACTACGTTTCCTTTTGACTTACTCATCTTTCCATCCTTCATTAAAATCCAACCATGAGCAAAGACCTTTTTCGGAAGAGGTAAGTCTAATGCCATTAAAATGATTGGCCAATAAATTGTATGGAAACGAACGATTTCTTTTCCAACTAAATGCACGTCTGCCGGCCAGAATTTCTTATACATCTCTTCATTTTCTGTTCCATAACCTAATGCTGTAATGTAGTTAGATAATGCGTCAACCCATACGTAAATAACGTGTTTCGGGTTACCTGGAACACGAACTCCCCAGTCAAATGAAGTACGAGAAACTGCTAAATCTTCTAAGCCTGGTTTAATGAAGTTATTAATCATTTCATTCTTACGAGACTCTGGCTGAATGAAATGTGGATTCTCTTCATAGAATTTTAATAGTCTGTCGACATATTTACCCATTCTAAAGAAATACGATTCTTCACGAACAAGTTCTACATCATGACCACTATCTGGGCTTTTTCCTCCAACTACTTTGTCACCTTCCATAATTGGATCTACTAATTGATGCTCTGTATAGAATGTCTCATCTTGTACAGAATACCAACCTTCATATTCATCAAGATAAATATCGCCTTGATCTACTAATTGCTTGAAGATTTTTTCAACAACATCTTTATGACGATCTTCAGTTGTACGAATAAAATCATCATAAGAGATATCCATCTTCTCCCAAAGTTCTTTAATTCCTGCAACGATGTTATCCACATATGCTTGTGGTGTAACGTTTAATTCTTCTGCTTTCTTTTGGATCTTTTGTCCATGCTCATCAGTTCCTGTTAAATAATGAACATTATATCCTTGCATACGCTTATATCGTGCCATCGCATCTCCTGCTACTGTTGTATAAGCATGTCCAATGTGTAATTTTCCACTTGGATAATAAATTGGGGTAGTAATATAAAAGGATTTTTTTTCCTCTGTCATTGTTTTGGACCTCCCGAATAACCTCATATGTATTTATAAATAGTATATCAAAAACTTATATATAAAGTGAAACTTTAATCTGTGGGGTTGTTCATCCCTGCTAATTATTAGCCTGCACCAATCGGGCTTTTACGAACAGCCCGACTCCCACTTAACTTCTTTGCTCCAGCCAAATTTTGAATTTGGAATCTTACCACTTGTTAATGAGAGATAAAAACGAGTTAATGCCTAGTATCTTTATCATCTATTACTCATATTTCAAGAAAATATACAACCCTAACTTACAATTCGTAAATTTTTCTGAAAATAAAGTGAAATAATAGTAGAAATTACTCCCATTCTATTATATATAAGAAGTAAGAAATCTATAAATCTTTTTAAAAAATATAGAATTAAAGAATTGACGGAAATGTAAATGATTGGTATCATATGTCCATAGGGTATTTTGTCGAAAAATGACGAATCTAAAAATAGACTCGAAACTTATAAACTATTTCTTTAGGAGGAAAAGAATTATGAAATCTACTGGTATCGTTCGTAAAGTTGATGAATTAGGTCGTGTAGTAATTCCAATCGAATTACGCCGTACTTTAGGTATTGCAGAAAAGGATGCTCTTGAAATCTACGTTGATGACGAGAAAATCATCTTAAAAAAATATAAACCAAACATGACTTGCCAAGTAACTGGTGAAGTATCTGATGGTAACCTATCTTTAGCTGAAGGTAAAATTATCTTAAGCAAAGAAGGCGCTGAGCAAATCTTAAACGAACTTCAAGATTATATCGAAACAGCAAAATAAGCTTCTCAATTATGAGAAGCTTATTTTTTATCGACATGATAGATTTGATATACATCGCGTTTCGACAAATCTCGATCTTTAGCGACTGTTTTTATCGCCTCTTTTGAATTCATACCTTTTTCGTTTATATAATGTTCAATATGATCATATACTGAAATAGCTTCCCACCATTGTTCTTCTGGGGCAGGTTCTTCCGTTGAACCAGCTACTAAAATACAAAACTCACCACGAACTTCATTTTGTTTCGTCCACTCAATTGCTTCTTCAACTGTTCCTCGAATAAATTCCTCGAATTTTTTCGTTAACTCTCGACATAATACAATTTCTCTATTTCCCAACACTTCTTGCATTGAGATTAAAGTATCATCTAAACGGTGAGGCGCTTCATAAAACATCATTGTAGTTTGTACATAACGAAGCTTCTCTAACTCCATTTTTCTTTCTTTTTTATTTCTTTGTAAAAATCCATAGAAATAAAACTGTTTTGTTTCAAGACCTGATGCAATTAATGCTGTAAGGGCCGCATTTGCCCCAGGAAGCGGGATAACATGATACTGTTCCGCTACAGCCTCTACAACAATATCGTAACCTGGATCGGAAATACACGGCATACCAGCATCACTAACAAGTGCTACAGTCTTTCCTTCGTCTAACTTCTCTAATATTTTTTTCCCACTTACTTCCTTATTATGCTCATGGTAACTCATAACATGGGTTTCAATTTCAAAATAATTACAAAGTTTTTTCGTTTGTCTCGTATCTTCAGCAGCAATTAAATCAGCTTCTTTTAAAATTCGGATTGCACGAAATGTCATATCTTCTAAATTTCCAATAGGAGTTGGTACTAAATATAAAACTCCCTTTTCATTTTGTTGAAAGCTTTTTTGTTGCCACATAGCGTTCTCCTTTTTGCATATATTCTTCTTTTTGTTTTCTATTTAATTGCTTAAAATAATACTCTGCTTGCATAGCTGTACGTTTATCTTCATGAAATTCTACGTATTTTAAAACAACAGGAAGTCTAGCACGCGTATACCTAGCCCCTTTTCCATTATTATGGGTCTGAATCCGCTTCTCTATATGATTTGTATATCCAGCATAATAACTTCCATCAGAGCACTCTACTACATAAAAACAATGCTTATTCTTCTCCATATAAAATTGAACGAATCTCCTTTGTGTATTCATTATTTTCTTCATATACAAAAAGAGGTGGCAATATTTTTAAATCTGCGTTTCCGTCCTTAATTCCTTCAATTAACAATGTATTCGCTTCTTTACCTGCCTTAGGATAAACAAATCGTACCCGTTTTGGTTCAATTTTGTATTTACGCATTAATGTAACAATATCTAGTAAACGACCCGGGCGATGTACAAATGCTACTTTCCCGCCTTGCTTTACTAGCTGACTACTTGCAGATACAACATCCTCTAATGTACACATAATTTCATGACGAGCTATCGCTAAATGTTCATTCATATTTTTCTCAGAAGTTGCAGGTGTTTGAAAATAAGGCGGATTACATGTGACAACATCATATTGATGACGTCCAAGTTTCTCCGGCATATCTTTCAAATCTCCATGTATTAAGTGAATTCTTTCTTCTAACTTATTGTATTGAACGCTTCTGATTCCCATATCATATAAACGTTCTTGAATTTCCACACCTGTAATGTTCCCTTTTGTTCTTGTACTTAATAGAAGGGGCACAACTGCATTACCTGTGCACAAATCAAGTAAATTACCTTTTTGAATTGGTACCCAGGCAAAGTCTGCAAGTAAAACAGCATCTAAAGAAAAATTAAATACTGATGGGCTTTGTACGATTTTCATATCTTGCGCTAATAAGTAATCTAAACGTTCATCTTCATATAAATTCATATGTTACTCCTTTTCTTACACTTAACCTACCCTATTTCATCTTCTACTAATAAAAAAACATATTTCATTCTACTCTCATGTATAAAAAATTACCTTTCCAATTATTATTGGAAAGGTAATTTCACTTTTTATTTAAAAATGACAGGCAGAATAAACAATCTCCCTCTTTACGTACACTTCCATAATGCAGATTACAAATATGAAAACCTTCTTGATATAGTCTTGCTAAATTATCGTAGCCTTCACCAATATCTGTCTTCGGCTTCACTTCTTTACGTTTTTGAGCTTTTTGTTTTTCCTTAATCTGCACTTCTTCAAAGCGGTGTCGCAAATTTTCATTTTCCATTTTTATATGTTGGTTTTCTTCCAACAGCTCTGCAAGATGTTGTTTTAATTCTCCCAACTGTTTGTATAAATGTCCAATTTGCTCTTCCATACTAGAAACCGATGCAAAAATATCTTTTTTCTCCACAAGCACCCACCTCATTAATCTGTGGTTTGACTCGAAACGACCCCTTTATTCACTAACTCATCTAACGTATATTCTACTATCCGTTCCTTGTCTACTAGTTCCACTTGAATTAATCTTTCTAAAATATTTAATCCGATAACACGGCCAGTACCATGCGGGGTTTGTATACGTTGATCTAAATCAGGAAGTTGTTCCTTTGCTGCCTCATATTCATCATTCTCATATTTTAAGCAACACATTAAGCGACCACATAAACCAGAGATTTTTGCAGGATTTAATGATAAATTTTGATCCTTTGCCATCTTAATGGATACAGGTTCAAAATCTCCTAAAAAAGTAGAACAACAAAGCATACGACCACATGGACCAATACCACCAAGCATCTTTGCTTCATCACGAACACCAATTTGTCTTAGTTCAATTCTTGTCCTAAAAATTGCTGCTAAGTCCTTCACTAGTTCGCGGAAATCAATTCGACCATCCGCAGTAAAATAGAAAATAATCTTATTGCGATCGAACGTATACTCTACATCTACAAGTTTCATATCAAGATTATGTTCTACTACCTTTTGCTGACAAACTTGATATGCTTCTTTCGCAGCATGTTTGTTCTCTTCAACAATGGTACGATCGTTTTCATTAGCAATACGAATAACCTTTTTTAGCGGTAATACAACGTCGTTTTCATCAACTTGCTTTTTGGTAATAACTACTTTTCCGTATTCAATACCTCTTACTGTTTCTACAATTACAAACTCATTTTCAGAGATATCGAACTGATTCGGGTCAAAGTAATACACCTTTCCGGCCTTCTTAAAGCGAACACCTACTACATCATACAAAACGGTCATCCCTCCTGCAACCGCAACACTAACTGTTCGAACACAAGCTGCGCATTTACATTAGCGTTGATTCTATTTTTTGCCTCTAATATATTAAAGAGAGCTGATACAATGCGCTTCTGAGCATAGGAGAAAGATTCAAATATCTCTTTCTGCTCATGAAAAACAAGACGATCTTCTTCTCCAAGTTGAACATATAATAAATCCTTATAAATAAGGAGTAACATATCTAAACCTTGCTGTAATTGTTCTTTCTCTCTAAAGTGCTTTCCCCATTTTTCTTGAACAAAAAAAATAGAGGCTTTGTCTTTTTCGAGCGCTTCACATAATTTTATCACTAAAGCTCGTGCTTGTGCAAACCATTCATCACTACATAAAGCTAAAGCTTCATCAAAACTATTCGTGAGCTGCGCAGCAAGTGTCGATAAAGCTGCCGTAATACCTTCATCCTGTAATCTTTTAATTAAAGATTCCGTAGGTAACGGTCTAAATGTAACAACTTGACAGCGAGATAAGATCGTATTTAAAATTTGATGACTTTGTTCAGTAAGTAAAATAGCTGTTGTATCACTACTTGGTTCTTCTAAAAATTTCAAGAGTGTATTCGCTGCGTTTGCTGTCATACGGTCTGCGTGCTCAATAATATATACTTTTTTATTTGCTTCTAATCCTGTTTTTGAAAACTCTTCTTGTAAATCATGAATTTGCTGCTTCTTAATAGATAATCCGTCTGGTTTTACAATATGTAAGTTAGGGTGGTTACCTGAATCAATTCGCTTACAATTTGTACATACATGACAAGGTTCTACCCCATTCCGCTGAGAACAGAGGAAACTCTTTGCCATTTGAATTGCTGTCGCAAATTTTCCTGTCCCTTTCCCTCCCTCTAACAAGTAAGCGTGGGATATACGCTCTTTTGCAATGCTATTCATCAACATTTTTACACCGATGGGTTGTATAGCAGAAAGCTGCTCCCACGTCTTCGTCATAATGCATACCTCACTTATTTCATTCTTTCCTTCTATTATAACAATTTATCTTCTATAATCTGAACAACTTCTTTTATAAGTTTTTCCATTGGTTGATCAGCATTTACCGATACAATACGATCTGAGAAACGTTCTACAACTTGTAAATATCCTTCACGCACGCGTTTATGGAAAGAGATATCTTCCATATCTAATCGATTCACTTCACGTCCTGCATCTTTTTCAATTCGAGCTAAACCTACCTCTGGTTCAATATCTAAATAAATTGTTAAACTAGGCATACAGTCTTCTGTTGCGAAGCGATTTATTTCAAATACTTTATCCATACCTAATCCTCTTGCATATCCTTGATACGCTAAAGAGCTATCTATAAAACGATCACATAGTACAAGGTAGTCCTCGTTAAGCGCCGGCATAACCTTTTCCACCAAATGTTGCCTACGTGCAGCAGCATACAGAAGCGCCTCTGTACGTGCTTCCATCATCGTATATTCTTGTTTATGTAAAATCGTTCTAATATCCTCAGAAATTGCAATACCACCTGGTTCCCTCGTCGCCATCACCTTTTGTTCTTTTTGTTCAAAGTATGGCAATAAACTTTGAATTAATGTTGTTTTACCCGAACCTTCTGGACCTTCAATTGTTACAAATAATCCCTTCATTCTAAAACCTACTTTCCATATCATACACTTTCATATATTTCGTGCTACCTTGAAAACGAGCACCTGATTTCTCTAAATACATAATTTGCTCTTTATGTTCTGAAGTAATTCTTTCCCCATACATAATCAATGGAATTCCAGGTGGGTACGGAATTACCATTTCCGCCGCTATCATCCCAACTGCTTCTTCTACAGATACTACTTTTGTTTCATATCCTTCCAGTTGTTTATATGTATACGGTAAAGGAGAAAACTCTCCTTTATAAGTATAACGAATAGATTTCTTCTTGTCTTTCACCTCATAATATTGCAATGCCCCTCGGATCATCTCTATAGCCTTCATATACTCCTTATTTACTTGCAAGGGCAAAATAAATAGGACATTATATGGATCCGCCATTTCTGTATATATCCCGACCTTTTCAAATACAGACTGTAATTCGTATCCTGACAGCTGACAACGGGTCTGTATGGTAAACTTTAACTCGTCTTGTAATGGATATTGTAAAATAGCTATTTGTGGAATAGAAGATAATTCTTCTTTAAATTCCCGTAAAAACTCGACAATTTCATCATGTCCCTCTTCTTTTATACGCGCTATTGTAAAGCGTGCAATATCAAGAGAAGTCATAATTGGATACGATGGACTACTAGATTGTAGCATACTTAAATAAGTAGAAACCTTTTCTGCTTTCACTAAGTTACTATTTATATGTAAATAGGATCCCATCGTCATCGCTGGTAATGTTTTATGTGCAGAGTGAACTACAATATCTGCACCATATGCTAACGCTGACTTTGGAAATGCCCCTCCTAAACAAAAATGGGCTCCATGTGCTTCATCTACTAAAACAGGGATTTTATGTGCATGTGCATAAGCGACGCTTGCCTCTAGATCCATCCCCATACCATAATAATTAGGATGCGTTAAAATGAGTGCTTTAGCATTTGGATATTTTTCAATTGCTTCCTTAATAATTTCACCATGAATTCCCACTGGTACGTTATAAGCTTCATCAATCCATGGATCTAAAAAAATTGGATTTGCTCCTGCTAATTTTAAACCATTAATAATTGATTTATGACAATTTCTTTGTACAAGAACAATATCATGTTCCCCGCAACAAGACAAAATCATTGCTAGGTTCCCTACTGTTGAACCATTAATTAAAAAATAACTTTTTTTCACTCCATATACATCAGCTAATAATTGTTGTGCCTCATCTATACATTCAAACGGACTATGTAAATCATCTAACCCTGACAACTCAGTTACATCGATAGATAGTATATCTTTAAACTCCCCTACTGCCTCCTGAGGGAAGTTTAAACCGTTTTTATGCCCTGGAACATGAAAGGATAACGGTGCCCTTTCTTTAAACTCTATTAATGCCTCATATAAAGGTATGCGATTTTGATTCATCTATATCTCTTCCTTATTATTTCATTCTTTATCTATTATACAGAACAAAAAAAATAATAGGCATATGCCTATTTAAAAATATGATACTTCTAATTTCCGAAGCTGTTTTAAATAATATATATACTTCGGATCATCTGTCTCCGTATTCACCATATCCTTTTCACATTCATAGCATATTAAATTATTATAAACATATATCCCTTCTTTTCTTTCTGTCTCACAAACAATACAAACTTCATTTTGTGATTTCATAACCTTCCCTCCCTATTTAAATGGACATCTTTTATACTTCTATTCCTTAACAATTTACAGAAAAATATACATCAATCTCTTATATAATATGATTAACCCTTGGGCAACGTGTTTGTATTACCATTACTTCTTTTTACGTACTTTTTGAAAACACAAAAAAACACGAATCAAATGATTCGTGTTTTAGCTTGCTTGGCGACGTCCTACTCTCACAGGGACAAGGTCCCAACTACCATCGGCGCTAGAGAGCTTAACTTCCGTGTTCGGTATGGGAACGGGTGTGACCTCTCTGCCATCATCACCAAACTATGAAGGCATATTCCTTCAAAACTAGATAACATTTGCTTCATATTATATGGTTAAGTCCTCGATCTATTAGTATTCGTCAGCTCCACATGTCACCATGCTTCCACCTCGAACCTATCAACCTGATCATCTTTCAGGGATCTTACTAGCTTACGCTATGGGAAATCTCATCTTGAGGGGGGCTTCATGCTTAGATGCTTTCAGCACTTATCCCTTCCGCACATAGCTACCCAGCTATGCCCTTGGCAGAACAACTGGTACACCAGCGGTGCGTCCATCCCGGTCCTCTCGTACTAAGGACAGCTCCTCTCAAATTTCCTACGCCCACGACGGATAGGGACCGAACTGTCTCACGACGTTCTGAACCCAGCTCGCGTACCGCTTTAATGGGCGAACAGCCCAACCCTTGGGACCGACTACAGCCCCAGGATGCGATGAGCCGACATCGAGGTGCCAAACCTCCCCGTCGATGTGGACTCTTGGGGGAGATAAGCCTGTTATCCCCGGGGTAGCTTTTATCCGTTGAGCGATGGCCCTTCCATGCGGAACCACCGGATCACTAAGCCCGACTTTCGTCCCTGCTCGACTTGTAGGTCTCGCAGTCAAGCTCCCTTATGCCTTTGCACTCTACGAATGATTTCCAACCATTCTGAGGGAACCTTTGGGCGCCTCCGTTACACTTTAGGAGGCGACCGCCCCAGTCAAACTGCCCACCTGACACTGTCTCCCGGGTCGATAAGACCCGTAGGTTAGAATTTCAATACAGTCAGGGCGGTATCCCACCAGCGCCTCCACCGAAGCTAGCGCTCCGGTTTCAATGGCTCCCGCCTATCCTGTACAAACTGTACCAAAATTCAATATCAGGCTACAGTAAAGCTCCACGGGGTCTTTCCGTC
>NZ_JARVHP010000001.1:5360000-5375000 GCF_040459695.1 Bacillus cereus group sp. RP37
ATCTCCACCAACTGGCAGACCATGTGCAATACGAGTTACTTTAATACCTGTCGGCTTTAAGAGGCGGGATATATACATCGCTGTAGCTTCCCCTTCAATATTAGGGTTTGTTGCTAATATTACTTCTTGTACTGTTTCATCGTGCAGTCGCTTTAAAAGTTGCGGGATATTAATGTCTTCTGGTCCAATTCCCTCCATTGGAGAAATAGCACCACGCAACACATGATATACACCTTGATACTCTTTCATTTTTTCCATTGCGATTACATCTTTCGGTTCTTGCACAACACAAACAACCGATTGATCTCGATGTGAATCATTACAAATATAACAAGGATCACGGTCAGTAATATGTCCGCATACAGAACAATACGCTAAATCTCGCTTCGCATTCACAAGCGCTTTTGCAAAACCTAACACATCATCTTCTTTCATATCTAATACGAAAAATGCCAAGCGAACCGCCGTTTTTGGTCCGATCCCTGGCAACTTCATAAAACTATCAATTAATTTCGATATTGGTTCTGGATAATGCATATATCAGTATCCTCCTAGAACATTCCACCCGGTAAGTTCAAGCCTTTTGTAAATTTACCCATTGTAGAATTTGAAAGTTCATCAGCTTTTTTAAGTGCATCATTTGTTGCAGCTAACACTAAGTCTTGTAACATTTCGATATCTTCTGGATCTACAACTTCTTCTTTAACTTTCACTTCAAGAATTTGCTTATGACCATTTGCAATAACTGTGATCATACCGCCGCCAGCTGTACCTTCAACCGTTTTTTCGCCAAGTTCTTCTTGCGCTTTTGCCATATCTTTTTGCATCTTTTGCATTTGTTTCATCATATTATTCATATTTCCCATTCCGCCACGCATCATAATTAATTCCTCCTAATTATTATTACTCTTTTATTTCAATAAGTTCTTGCCCTACTAATTTTACTGCCTCTTCTATAAGAGGATCTTCTTTTTTCTCTGGGCTTTCTTCAGAATTCCCACCTTCACGCTGTAAAAAATCTTCACGAATTTTACCCCATTCACTTTTTGGAATGGCAATCATATTTAATCTTTTACTTAGCAATTCAAATAAAGCTTGTTCCACTGTATCCATAGCTTCTCGATTTTCGCTTGCCATTTTACAGTGAATCTCATATTGAAACGCTAAAACGTAAGTATCATCCGAAGCCGCTACTGGTTCGCTATTTTCTAATAAAACAGCAAAGGCTACTTTGTTGTATGATTTGAGTCTTCCTAACAACTCACCCCACACAGCTTTTAATTGTTCTAAATCCTGACGCTTTGCGTGCTTTAACACTTCATTTACGCGTCCAACAGGAATCTTCATGCTCCCTGTCCGCACTGGCTTTGGTGCTGCACGTGTCTCCCTGACTTCCTGCTGTACACCAGCCGGCACACCATTCTTTTTGACTTCTTCTAACTCTTTCTCCAATTGCTGCATCCTGTTCATAATCGCTTGTAAACGATCTGTGCCGTTTGCTTGCATCATAAACTGTTGACACAGTTGTACCATAACAACTTCTAAGAAAATTCGCGGATGATTTGTCCACTTCATTTCCTGTTGTCCCTTACTAAGAGTATGAATGATTTCATAGATTGCTTCCGGTTTCATTTCTTCACTTAACATCCGGAATTGCTCATCTACCATTACTCGTTCCAACATATGTTCCAGTTGTGGTGAAGTTTGATATAAAAGCATATCGCGATAATAATAAATGAAATCCTCCATAAAACGAACCGGATCTTTCCCTTTACCCATCATCTCATCTATGATACGTAATGCCCTTGATACATCATTTTCACGTATACATTCTACTAAGTTACCTAAGTATTGCTGAGAAACAGAACCTGTTACAGCTAATACATCTTCTGTCGTAACTGTTTCATCACTATAAGATATTGCCTGATCAATAAGACTAAGCGCATCACGCATACCACCTTCAGCGGCACGTGCAACAATTTGTAACGCCTCATCTTCTACTTGCGTGCCTTCATTGGTCACAACCGTCGATAATCTCTCAACAATATCATTTACTGATATTTTTCGAAATTCAAAACGCTGGCAACGTGAAATAATTGTAGGCGGTATCTTATGTGGTTCTGTTGTCGCCAAAATAAAGATGACATGTCCAGGCGGCTCTTCTAACGTTTTTAAAAGCGCATTGAAGGCACCCATAGAAAGCATGTGGACTTCATCAATAATGTATACTTTATATTCTACAGCACTTGGAGCATATTTTACTTTATCTCTAATATCTCGAATTTCATCTACACCGTTATTTGAAGCCGCATCAATTTCTAATACATCTGAAATGGATCCTTGTGTAATCCCCAAACAAGAAGGACATTCATTACAAGGTTCAGCTACCGGAGCATGTTCACAGTTAATTGCTTTTGCAAATACTTTTGCAATTGTCGTTTTTCCTGTTCCTCTCGGCCCAGAAAATAAATAAGCATGTGAAACTTTCTCTTGAAGAAGGGCATTTTGCAACGTTTTTGTCACGTGCTTTTGACCAACTACATCTTCAAACTTTTGCGGTCTCCATGTTCGGTATAACGCTTGGTATGACACGAAAATACGGCCTCCCTCAAAGGTTATTATCTCATTTATTATAACCCATTCTGTTTATAGATTCCAAAAGTTATTTTCTATACAAAAAACCCACCTTAGTTAAGGTGAGTTTTGTATACATATATAACTGCCGTGCACCTTCTGTCGATTACGTACCATAAGCGTTACTCAAGCAGTTAGCTCGGTTCAGGCACTCCTGCGGCACACGAGAAGACCCGCTTATTGCTGCTTCCTTCCGGACCTGACAAGGTTCACGGGGTCCCGTTGCGCAGGACCCAAACGTCAACACCACTTACTTAAGGCAGACCTTACAGCAACATAACCTCGAGAAGGGATTCGGCCTCGCTAGAGCGGATTGCGAGTATAGGGCACCGCTACCTCCCCGCTTAGCACGGCAAAGTTAAAACCAATATTCGGTTGCCTTCATTAAAGGCATTATCAGTATAACTTGTTTTTTTATAAAATGCAAATACGTTAATTCTCGTTGCTTTTCTCTAATTTCTTGATCGCTTTTCTTTTTTTACGAAGTTCTCTAAAAAAGTTTGTTAACAGCGTACCGCACTCTTCTTCTAATACACCAGCTACCACTTCACATTGATGATTAAAGCGTTCGTCCGTTAAAAGATTCATCAATGTCCCTGCACATCCGCCTTTCGGATCACTTGCACCATATACAACTCGCTTCACTCGCGATAAAACAATTCCACCTGCACACATCGGACAAGGCTCTAATGTTACATATAACGTCGCATCTTCTAAACGCCATGTCCCTAATTTTTTACATGCCTCATCAATTGCTAACAACTCAGCGTGAGCTATTGATCTTTGCTCAGTTTCCCTTAAATTATGAGCAACACTAATTACTTCACCATCCAATACTATAACTGCACCAATCGGTACTTCTTGTATTGCCTCTGCTTTTTTAGCCTCTCCTATTGCTAACTGCATAAAATAAATATCTTGATCGTGTTCCATACCATAGTCCTTTCATTACAAATAACGTACACTTATTTCCATTTACTACACATGGGATAACTTTTACAAATTCAATCCACCCTAAGAAAAACAGAGAGGGGATTACATATGAAGAATACTGCCTTACTCATTATCGATATGATTAATGATTTTCAATTTTCACACGGGCCCACCTTAGCCAAGAAATGCGAAATTATAACAAATCCTATTTTACAATTAAAGAAAACGATGACATCCTTCGGTTATCCCATAATTTATATTAATGACCATTATCAACTTTGGAGATCTGATATTGACCAACTCATTACCCATTGTACAAATGAGTATAGTGAAAATATCATTCATAAGATTGCTCCAAATTCTGATGATTACATTTTTATTAAACCACATTACTCTGCTTTTTATGAAACACCTTTAAATTCTTTATTAGGATATTTAAAAATAGAAAATCTAATATTAACAGGAATCGCCGGTAATATATGTATCCTCTTTACAGCTAACGATGCTCATATGAGAAATTATACACTGTATGTACCACAGGACTGTATTGCCTCTAATCATGATCAGGATAACCTGCATGCTTTAAAAATAATGGAAGCCACATTAAAAGCAACTATAGTACCGTCATCTCAAATCAAATTTAATTAATACATATATCTATTTTCTAACTTTTTATATCAAATTAACCCGCTCGCTTCCCTCTTGTGCTACAATAATTCTGTTTTGTGTTTTTAGTAGTCACGGTAAATCACTGATTGAAAGGAGGAAACAGCGTGACCGGAGTACCATTTATTACGGTTGAAGGACCAATTGGTGTTGGAAAAACTTCACTTGCGAAGGAAATTTCAACTCACATGCAACTCCACTTACTGAAAGAGATTGTTGATGAAAATCCTTTTTTAGGAAAGTTCTATGAAGACATCGACGAATGGAGTTTTCAAACAGAGATGTTCTTTCTTTGTAATAGATACAAACAATTAGAAGATATTAACATAAAGTATTTGAATCAAAGGAAGCCAGTAGTAGCAGATTATCATATATTTAAAAATTTAATTTTCGCATCACGTACATTAAAAGATTCTCAATACGACAAGTACATGCAAGTCTACCGTATCCTTACACAAGATATGCCTGTACCAAACGTTATCGTTTATTTAACAGCTAGCCTTGAAACATTACAAACACGAATTGCAATGCGCGGAAGAGAATTCGAAAAAAATATGGATCCAAATTACTTACTACAGCTCACAAAAGATTACGAAACAGCAATGGATACTTTTAAAAAGGATCATCCAGACATTCCGGTATTAAAATTTAACGGAGACGATATGGATTTTGTAAAAAATCCTGATGATTTAAACGTCATCCTATCTGCCCTTCAAAATACTCTCTTAAAGGAGTCGAAATAATAATGAATTTAAGGCAAAAATATGATATACCAAATGACGCAGTAATCACTATTGCTGGAACAGTAGGTGTCGGTAAATCAACTATGACAACTGCATTAGCTAACGCTTTAGGTTATCGCACATCATTTGAAAAGGTAGATTCGAACCCGTATTTGGACAAGTTCTATGCTGATTTCACACGCTGGAGCTTCCACTTGCAAGTGTACTTTTTAGCAGAACGATTTAAAGAACAAAAAAGAATTTTTGAATATGGTGGCGGTTTTGTTCAAGATCGCTCTATCTATGAAGACACTGGAATTTTCGCAAAAATGCATCATGAAAAAGGGACAATGACGGAAACCGATTATGAAACATACAAAGGTTTATTTGATGCTATGGTCATGACCCCTTACTTCCCTCATCCAGATTTACTAATTTACTTAGAAGGTTCTTTCGATGATATTGTTGATCGTATCCAAGAACGCGGACGCCCGATGGAACAACAAACACCAATTGAGTATTGGAAAGAGATGCATGGACGTTACGAAAACTGGATTAATAACTTTAATTCATGCCCTGTTTTACGATTAAACATTAATGAATACGATATTTTAAAAGATGGCGATTCCATTGAACCAATCATTAAAAAAATTGGCCATTTTTTAAAACAAACACGTAAACTTGTAAAATAAAAAACCCGTGCATACGCACGGGTTTTTCTATTAAATTACTTCTTTTTTGTTGGAGCAATAATTTCACTCTCAGGTTTGCCAGCGTTAATACGCTGACGAACAGTACTTGTACTAATATCGTATGTTTCAGCAATCTCTTTAACAGTCATTTCTTTCCCGTTAATCACTGCTGTTAATACTTTACCTGTACGTTTTGGAGCTGCTTCTTTCTTTACAGCTGCTTTTTCAACTTTTTTTGGTGCCTCTACTTTTGTCGCAGTTTGCTTTACACCACAAGTGCAACCACAAAGTTTACGGAATGTATCATCGCTAATAATGCGTGACACATTTGCACCACTGTTTAAAATTCTATTGTTCTTACAGACAGGACATTGTACATAATATAAAGTTTTTCCATCTAAAGGAAACGTTTGTATAATAAGATCCATGTTGACTCCTTTCATATCTATGAAGATAATCATCGGAATATGAGTGTGTAATAAGGAGAAAATCGCCTTACACCATACTTTATGATTGGTTTTAAAATAAAAACTCGTTACGTGTTGGTAACGAGTTCTCCAATCTCCACTTATATGCGCTGTTGTCAATTATATCTGGAGGAGGTAGAGGGATTCGAACCCCCGCGCGACTCTCGCCGCCTGTCGGTTTTCAAGACCGATCCCTTCAGCCAGACTTGGGTATACCTCCATATTGACATCAAATATAATATCAAAAGAAAAACAGTTAGTCAACCCTACTAAAATAAATTATGAGGAAAGGAAAATTTTACTTTCCCTCTCCTACATTACAGTACTGACAACGCTCATAATTACCAATCACTCATACCGATGAATGTTTAACTTTACTTAATAACTGTTTTTCCTCCCATATAAGGGCGAAGAACTTCTGGAATTATAATTGTACCATCTTCTTGTTGGTAGTTCTCTAAAATAGCTGCAACCGTACGGCCAATTGCAAGACCAGATCCATTTAATGTATGAACATGTTCTGGTTTTCCGTTTGGCTCACGACGGAAACGGATATTTGCACGTCTCGCTTGGAAAGCTTCAAAATTACTACAAGAAGAAATTTCACGATATGTGCCATAGCTTGGAATCCATACTTCAATATCGTATTTCTTCGCTGCTGTAAATCCTAAATCACCCGTGCACATGCTCATAACGCGATATGGCAACTCTAATAATTGTAACACGCGTTCTGCATCATTTGTTAGTTTTTCTAACTCTTCATAAGAATCTTCTGGTTTTACGAACTTCACAAGCTCTACTTTATTGAACTGATGCTGACGAATTAAACCAC
The DNA here is from genome assembly GCF_040459695.1 of Bacillus cereus group sp. RP37. Classification (NCBI taxonomy): domain Bacteria; kingdom Bacillati; phylum Bacillota; class Bacilli; order Caryophanales; family Bacillaceae; genus Bacillus; species Bacillus cereus group sp. RP37. The sequence goes on from NZ_JARVHP010000001.1 coordinate 5,366,947, forward strand.
GTGTATCACGGCCAGCTGAACCTGCTTCAGAACGGAAGCAAGAGCTAAATGCAGCATATCTGATAGGCAATTGCTCTTTATTCAAGATTTCATCACGGTGCATATTTGTTACAGGTACTTCAGCCGTTGGGATTAAGAAGTAATCTTCACTTTCAATACGGAATGCATCTTCTTCAAACTTTGGAAGTTGTCCTGTTCCTGTCATACTTGCACGGTTTACCATATACGGAGGTAATACTTCTTCATATCCATGCTCGTCAGTATGAAGATCAAGCATAAAGCTAATTAAAGCACGCTCTAATCTTGCGCCAGCACCTTTGTAAAATACGAAGCGGCTTCCTGTTACTTTCCCAGCACGTTCAAAATCTAAAATCCTTAAATCCGTAGCAAGATCCCAATGTGGTTTTGGTTCAAAAGCAAATTCTTTCACTTCTCCCCAAGTACGCGCTACTACATTATCATCCTCTGTTTCACCAACTGGAGCAGACTCATGAGGGATATTTGGAATAGATAACATTAATCTTTCTAAATCTTCTTCAACTGTACGAAGTTCATTATCAAGATCTTTTACTTTTTCTCCAACTTCACGCATTTCTAGAATTAGAGCTTCTGCATCTTTCTTTTCGCGCTTCAATACAGAGATTTGTTGAGATACTTCATTACGTTTGCTTTTTAGTTCCTCTGTTTGAACAAGTAACTCTCTTCTTCTCGTATCCAGTTCTTCAAAGCGACCAAAATCAGTTAAATCTTCGCCTCTATGCTGTAACTTTGCCTTTACTTCTTCAAAGTTTGTACGTAAAAATTTAATATCAAGCATTATATACTCCTCCTTTTATTTTATAAAACACAAAAAACTCCCGTCCCTATATATAAAGGGACGGGAGTTTACCCGCGTTGCCACCCTAGTTGAAAGCATTACTACTTTCCTCTCAAGTAGAAATAACGGCTCTTCACCGGGAATGCTTACTAATCATAAAGATATTCCACATTCCATTCCAGGATGGATTCACAAACTGTTTCTATCGATTTCCACCAACCATCGACTCTCTATAAGAAACGACATTTGTTACTATTTCCTATCAACACGCTTATTTTATAAAATTGTTACCATCAATTTACTATAATCTTATACAAGTTGCAAGTTACTTACACAACTTTTTTCATTTTTGCTTCTTTTACCATTTCTACAAAGTATGCTGTCACACGATGATCATCCGTTAATTCTGGATGGAATGAAGCAGCTAAAAACTGATTTTGTTTTACCGCTACCATTCGATCACCATGTGTGGAAAGTACTTCAACATCATCAGCTACATTTACAACATACGGAGCACGGATAAATACACCAATAAATTCTTCTCCTACACCTTTCATTGAAAGTGTGGCTTCAAAGCTATCTTTTTGGCGCCCAAACGCATTGCGCTCAACAGTAATATCCATAGCACCAATATGTGCTTCTTCATAGCCAATAAGTGTTTTTGCAAGAAGAATCATACCTGCACATGTACCAAACATTGGTTTACCAGACTTCGCGAATGTACGAAGTGGTTCCATAAAAGCATACTTATCAATCAGACGGCGCATTGTTGTACTTTCACCGCCTGGTAAAATAAGACCATCAATCTCTTCAAGTTGCTCTATACGCTTTACAACAACAGCTTCTGCACCACTTGCTTCAACTGATTTTACATGCTCACGAACTGCACCTTGAAGGCCTAGTACACCGATTTTCACCATTTTAAAGTTCTCCTTCAATTACCATCCACGCTCTTGCATGCGTTGTTCTGGTAATAACGTTGAAATTTCGATACCTTTCATCGCATTACCTAATCCTTTAGAAAGGCTTGCAATTAGTTCGTAATCCTCATAATGAGTCGTCGCTTCAACGATTGCACGTGCAAATTTCTCTGGATTCTCTGATTTGAAGATACCAGATCCAACAAATACACCATCGGCACCAAGTTGCATCATTAACGCTGCATCTGCTGGTGTTGCTACACCACCTGCTGCAAAGTTTACAACCGGCAAACGACCAAGACGTTTAATTTCAAGTAGTACTTCATAAGGAGCACCAGTATTTTTTGCATATGTCATTAACTCATCTTCACGTAGATTTGCAACTTGACGGATTTCTGCATTGACTTGGCGCATATGACGCACTGCCTCTACAATGTTTCCTGTTCCTGGTTCACCTTTTGTACGAAGCATTGATGCACCTTCTGCAATACGACGTGCAGCTTCTCCGATATCACGGCAACCACATACAAATGGAACTGTGTAATCACGTTTATTTAAATGGTATACTTCATCAGCAGGAGTTAATACTTCACTCTCATCGATATAGTCTACCCCTAATGATTCTAATACACGTGCTTCTACAAGGTGACCGATACGGCATTTTGCCATAACCGGAATTGACACCGCACCCATAACTTCTTCAACAATTGTTGGGTCTGCCATACGAGAAACGCCACCTGCTGCACGAATATCTGCTGGTACGCGCTCTAATGCCATAACGGCAACTGCGCCTGCCTCTTCTGCAATTTTTGCTTGCTCAGCGTTAATTACGTCCATAATAACGCCGCCTTTTTGCATTTCTGCCATTCCACGTTTTACACGTTCTGTCCCTGTTACATTTGTCATGTTACAAAAACCCCCCTAGGTGAATTGCTTTTCCCCGTTAAAGGCGAAAATTAAGAATACTCTTACATTCTACCACTAACTATCAGATGCTTGTCTACTACTTTTTCATAAAGTCGGTATGAAAAATAGGAATAAGAAAAAGCCCCTACAATGAGGGGCTTTTAAAACCAACCTTTTACTGTATCAACAGCACTATTCCACATACCACTAAAGAAAGAACCGATTCCACGCATAGAACGAGTAAACCAATTCGCTTCTTCCACTGCAGATGTTGTTACAAGATCTATTTGTAATGACTTACCAGATAAAAATCCAGGATCATTCGTATCTTTTGGTGTAATTACCATTTGACCAAGTACAGCTCCCTTTTTAATAGGTGCTTCTTGTCCCTTACTTGCTTCTGTTAATTCTGTTTTATAAACATCTTTACTTCCTTTTGGCATCGGAAGTGAAACAGTTTGTTTTGTTTGAACTGCTACATCTTTATCTTTAGCATTTTCTACTCGTACTGTTTCTTGTCCTTTTACTGAAGAACCTTTTTTATATAATTGCTTCATTTCAAAATTAGCAAATCCATAATCATATAATTTCTTTGTCTCATCGAAACGTGCGTCACGAGACTTCGTTTTAATAACTACAGAAATAAAACGCATACCATCTCTTTCAATTGTACCAGTGAAACAATCCCCTGCTTCTGGAGTTGATCCTGTTTTCAAGCCATCTACACCATCATATGCCTTAGATAAACCTGGTAACATCCAGTTCCAGTTAATCATCTCAATTCGATCCGTAGTACCTTCACGGAATGTCTTTTTTGAAATTTTCGCTGTATCTAATGTTTTAGGGAAATCTTGAATAAGGTGTTGTGCTAAAATTGCTACATCTCTTGCAGCCATTTTATTTTCTTCATCTGGAGTTGTCCCCTCAGGATGCTGTCCTTTTAAATCTTTGTTCGTTAAGCCGGTAGAATTTACGAACTTGTAATTTTTTAATCCAAGTTCTTTCGACTTATCATTCATCAGTTTTACAAATTCTACTTCTTTTCCGGCAACTGCTTCAGCTAAAGCTATCGTTGCACCATTAGCAGAATAAATTGCCATTGCTTCATATAGCTCTTTTACTGTATAAGAATCACCGTTTCGTAGCGGCACATTTGATAATGAACGATCTTGCGAAATTTTATACGCATATTCAGAAACCTTAACTTTCTGATCCCATTTTAGTTTCCCTTTCGCAACAGCCTCGTTCACTAAATATTCACTCATCATCTTTGTCATACTAGCAATTGATAATAATTCATCTGCATTCTTTTGATACAAAATTTTCCCAGAATTTGCTTCAACTAAAATTGCTGCTCCTGCTTCGATGTTTAAAGCAGCTCCTGTTTCTGCTGATGCATTGCTGTATGGTAACAATATACTACAAGCTAGTGTAAACATTGTTACTAATGCAATGAATCTTTTGCAAAACATACCTTTCACTTTTGCTACCCCCAATATCTATGTACTCACATAACCGTTATTTTAACATAATCAAAAAAAAATAGACAGAGATATCAAATCTCCGTCTATTTGTATATAAGACACTATAATGAGTAGTTTGGAGCCTCTTTTGTAATTTGTACGTGATGAGGATGGCTTTCACGTAAACCAGCGCCTGACATACGAATGAATTGTGCATTCTCACGTAAGAATTCTAAATCTTGTGCTCCGCAATATCCCATACCTGCACGTAATCCACCAACCAATTGATGAACTGTATCTGCTAAAGGTCCTTTATATGGTACTCGTCCTTCAATACCTTCTGGAACAAGTTTTTTATTTCCTTCTTGGAAGTAACGATCTTTACTTCCTTTTTCCATCGCTCCGACAGAACCCATACCACGATATACTTTAAATTGACGACCTTGGTAAATTTCAGTTTCTCCAGGGCTTTCAGCAACACCAGCAAACATACTACCTAGCATGACAACGTGTGCTCCTGCTGCTAAAGCTTTAACCATATCACCGGAGTACTTAACACCACCATCAGCAATTACTGGGATGCCGTGTTTACGAGCTTCTGTTGCACAATCATAAACTGCTGTTAATTGTGGTACACCAACGCCAGCAACAACGCGTGTCGTACAAATTGAACCTGGTCCAATACCTACTTTAACTACGTTTGCACCAGCTTCAATTAATGCTTTTGTCGCTTCAGCAGTAGCAACATTTCCTGCGATAATATTTAGTGATGGATATTTCGCACGAACTTCTTTTACTTTATCGATAACACCTTGAGAATGTCCATGAGCTGTATCCAGAACGATTGCATCTACCTGTGCTTTTACTAATGCATCGATACGAGTCATAGCATCAGCTGTTACACCAACCGCTGCTCCGACTAATAAGCGTCCTTGCTTATCCTTCGCAGAATTTGGGAATTCAATTACTTTTTCAATATCTTTTATTGTAATAAGCCCTTGTAATACACCGTTGTTATCAACAAGAGGGAGTTTTTCAATTTTGTACTTTTGTAGGATCTTTTCAGCTTCTTCTAGCGTTGTACCAACCGGAGCTGTAATTAGCTGTTCTTTTGTCATTACGTCGGAAATCTTGATTGAGTAGTCTTGGATAAAACGCATATCACGGTTTGTAATAATACCAACTAATTTTCGCTCGTCTAGATTATTTACAACCGGTACACCTGAGATACGGTATTTCCCCATAAGATGTTCTGCATCATACACTTGATGTTCTGGAGTTAAAAAGAAAGGATCTGAAATAACACCACTTTCAGAACGTTTTACTTTATCAACTTGCTCGGCTTGTTGTTCAATAGACATGTTTTTATGAATAATTCCCAAACCGCCTTGACGAGCCATTGCAATAGCCATATCCGCTTCTGTTACTGTATCCATTCCTGCACTAATTAACGGGATATTTAACTGTAAGCTTTCAGATAACACTGTTTTAACACTTACTTCTCTTGGTAATACATCTGACTTTGCTGGTACAAGTAATACGTCATCAAAAGTCAAACCTTCTTTAACAAATTTAGATTCCCACATAATTGTTCCCCCCATGATACCAGAAATTATTATTAGTAGCTTATCAATTGGTTAAAATACTGTCAAGGACGTATATATATGTTAGAATTTTTAGACAATAAAAGGAGCGTAATATATGCATCAAACACATTGTACTTGGCAGCAATTAAGTTTCTTCTTTTCATCTCAAAATGTACAACGTTATCTTGCCCGTTGTTATGAAAAAACCTCCATACAAGATGCTGAAAAAAAAAGTTTCGAGAATTGTTATCCCTTTATTTATTACTTAGAACATGGGAAAAATTATTATGAATTATATAAGGTAGCCCCCTTTTCCATTCAACCAATGTTATTGTTTTATGGAATGAGCCAACTTTTTAAAGCTTGTTTATTAACCATTGATCCTAACTATCCAGAATCCACTACTGTTTTAGCTCATGGTGTTACGACTCGTAAACGGAAAAAACAGGGATATCAATTTTTAGAAGATGAGGTGAAGGTACAAAAAAACGGATTATTTACTCATGTTGCAGAACAGCTGTTTCACATGAAACACTTAGAAGCAGAGAAGTTCAACATGTTGGATTTAATGGGGAATATTCCTGAATTACAAAACTTATTTCGCTATAGTCACAGAGGGGCCACTTTATATAAAATCGTTTCAACAAATACAAATGAACTTTCTTTTTCAGTCAACATACTAGATCGACTCCATATGACTACAGAAAGATTTTCACGTTACATTGAATCAACTTGCAAGCATTTATCCTTGCAACATATCCCCGGGAAAACGAGCGAATCCAACTTGCTTTTTACAGCTCCTATCCAATCGTGGAATCCTATTTATAGTACGCCCTTATACTACGAATATCTTGCTGATACTTATTACTTACCACTTACAACTGACCCTAGAAATCCTAAACCAGTATTACCTGAACTTCTTGTTCATTATTTATTGCTCTACAATTTAAGTATGATTTCTAGATACGAAACAGATTGGTGGTATGATTTACTTGGAAGCTATGGTTCTGAGGATTACCCATTTATTTATCAATTCCTTACCATTTCTGCTCAAAAAATCCCTTACTATATTTCGGCTTTTTTACTGGCAGAGCCGGGCCTATTTCATGGGAAATAAGAAAAAAACACAAGTCAAAAGACTTGTGTTTTTAGTTGCTTGGCGACGTCCTACTCTCACAGGGACAAGGTCCCAACTACCATCGGCGCTAGAGAGCTTAACTTCCGTGTTCGGTATGGGAACGGGTGTGACCTCTCTGCCATCATCACCAAACTATGAAGGCATATTCCTTCAAAACTAGATAACATTTGCTTCATATTATATGGTTAAGTCCTCGATCTATTAGTATTCGTCAGCTCCACATGTCACCATGCTTCCACCTCGAACCTATCAACCTGATCATCTTTCAGGGATCTTACTAGCTTACGCTATGGGAAATCTCATCTTGAGGGGGGCTTCATGCTTAGATGCTTTCAGCACTTATCCCTTCCGCACATAGCTACCCAGCTATGCCCTTGGCAGAACAACTGGTACACCAGCGGTGCGTCCATCCCGGTCCTCTCGTACTAAGGACAGCTCCTCTCAAATTTCCTACGCCCACGACGGATAGGGACCGAACTGTCTCACGACGTTCTGAACCCAGCTCGCGTACCGCTTTAATGGGCGAACAGCCCAACCCTTGGGACCGACTACAGCCCCAGGATGCGATGAGCCGACATCGAGGTGCCAAACCTCCCCGTCGATGTGGACTCTTGGGGGAGATAAGCCTGTTATCCCCGGGGTAGCTTTTATCCGTTGAGCGATGGCCCTTCCATGCGGAACCACCGGATCACTAAGCCCGACTTTCGTCCCTGCTCGACTTGTAGGTCTCGCAGTCAAGCTCCCTTATGCCTTTGCACTCTACGAATGATTTCCAACCATTCTGAGGGAACCTTTGGGCGCCTCCGTTACACTTTAGGAGGCGACCGCCCCAGTCAAACTGCCCACCTGACACTGTCTCCCGGGTCGATAAGACCCGTAGGTTAGAATTTCAATACAGTCAGGGCGGTATCCCACCAGCGCCTCCACCGAAGCTAGCGCTCCGGTTTCAATGGCTCCCGCCTATCCTGTACAAACTGTACCAAAATTCAATATCAGGCTACAGTAAAGCTCCACGGGGTCTTTCCGTCCTGTCGCGGGTAACCTGCATCTTCACAGGTACTATAATTTCACCGAGTCTCTGGTTGAGACAGTGCCCAAATCGTTACACCTTTCGTGCGGGTCGGAACTTACCCGACAAGGAATTTCGCTACCTTAGGACCGTTATAGTTACGGCCGCCGTTTACTGGGGCTTCAGTTCAGAGCTTCGCTTACGCTAACCCCTCT
>NZ_JARVHP010000001.1:5380000-5385840 GCF_040459695.1 Bacillus cereus group sp. RP37
TGTTTTGCTCTGGAATCAAATCTTCATCTTCAATAAATTCCATGCCACCAATTGTAATTTCCGTTCGTCTCTTATCATTGAAGCGCTCTTTAACTTCCGTTAGTTCTTCACGAATAATCTCAAGAACTTTCTCTTCATCTGCTAAGATTGCTTTTAATTCAGCGATTAACTTCATTAAGTCTTGATATTCTTGCTCAATTTTTTCACGTTCTAATCCTGTTAAACGTTGCAGACGCATATCTAAAATTGCTTGTGCTTGTTTCTCACTTAAACCGAAACGTTCCATTAAGCCTTGCTTTGCAATATCTGCTGTTTTCGAACTACGAATTAACGTAATAACTTCATCAAGATGATCTAGAGCAATTCGTAATCCTTCTAAAATATGAGCACGCGCCTCTGCTTTTTCTAATTCATAAGCAGTACGTCGACGAATTACTACCTTCTGATGCTCCAAGTAATGATATAAATTTTGTTTTAAATTCAACACTTGTGGCTCTCCATTTACAAGAGACAACATATTAATACCGAAACTTGTTTGAAGTGCTGTATGTTTATATAGATTATTTAATAGTACATTGGCATTGGCATCACGGCGTACTTCCATAACAATACGCATACCGTTTCGATCTGACTCATCACGTAAATCCGTAATACCTTCGATTTTCTTATCACGAACTAATTCTGCAATTTTTTCAATTAATCGCGCCTTATTCACTTGATAAGGTAGTTCAGTTACGAGAATAGATTGTTTACCATTTGACTTCTCTTCAATTTCAACTTTAGCTCGAAGCATAATAGAGCCTCTACCTGTTTCATATGCTCTTCGAATCCCACTTCGTCCCAAAATTAAACCTGCTGTTGGAAAATCTGGTCCTGGAATAAACTCCATTAATTCAGCAATCGTAATATCGGGGTTATGGCTTAGTGCCAATACACCATCAATTACTTCACCGAGTTGATGCGGTGGAATATTTGTTGCCATACCAACCGCAATACCCGTCGTACCATTCACTAATAAATTAGGGAAACGCGCTGGCAATACAATTGGCTCTCTTTCAGAACCATCATAGTTATCTTGATAATCAATCGTATTTTTTGAAATATCACGTATTAATTCCATAGAAATCTTAGACATTCTTGCTTCTGTATAACGCATTGCTGCTGCTGAATCACCATCAACAGAACCGAAGTTACCATGCCCATCAACAAGCATATAACGTTGGCTAAAATCTTGCGCCATACGTACCATCGTCTCATAAACAGCTGAATCACCGTGAGGGTGATACTTACCGATTACTTCACCGACAATACGTGCTGATTTCTTATACGCTTTATCAGCTGTAATTCCTAAATCATTCATCGCATATAAAACCCTACGATGCACAGGTTTTAATCCATCACGAACATCTGGTAATGCACGAGATACGATAACACTCATTGCGTAATCTAAAAATGAGGTACGCATTTCATGACTAATATTAATTTCTCGAATTCGTGCTTGTTGTTGATTGTCTGACATCAACGAGCACCTCCTCTTACATTTCCGTTACACATACATTGATTTATATGTAGAAGACAGGAATACTTAGATTCCTGTCATTACTCATTTAAATATCAAGGTTTTTCACGTATTTTGCATTTTCTTGGATAAAGTTACGACGTGGCTCTACTTTATCTCCCATTAAAATTTCAAATGTTTCATCCGCTTCAATTGCATCTTGAAGAGAAACTTGAAGTAATGAACGTACTTCTGGGTCCATTGTTGTCTCCCATAACTGAGTTGGATTCATTTCCCCTAGACCTTTATAACGCTGAATCCCTGGCTTAGGTTGTGCTGGTAATTCCGCTAAGATTTTTTCAAGTTCTTTATCATTATAAGCATATTGAATTTTCTTACCTTGTTGTACTTTAAACAAAGGTGGCTGTGCGATATATATATAACCGCACTCAATTATTTGACGCATATAACGATAGAAGAACGTTAATAATAGGGTACGAATATGTGCACCATCAACATCGGCATCGGTCATAATAATAACTTTATGATAACGTGCTTTTTCAATATCGAAGTCTCCGCCGATATTTGTACCGATCGCTGTAATAATTGTACGAACTTCATCATTTGATAAAATCTTATCTAAGCGTGCCTTTTCAACATTAATAATTTTACCCTTCAGCGGTAAAATCGCTTGGAAATGACGATCGCGCCCTTGTTTTGCAGATCCACCCGCAGAGTCACCCTCTACGATATAAATTTCACTAATTGCTGGATCTTTAGAAGAACAGTCTGCCAATTTCCCTGGTAAACTTGAAACTTCTAAAGCACTCTTTCGGCGAGTTAACTCACGAGCCTTTTTAGCTGCTACACGCGCACGCGCTGCCATCGTACCTTTATCTATAATTTTACGTGCAACATTGGGATTTTCCAGTAAGAACTTTTCAAATGCCTCTGAGAATACTGACTCTGTAATTGTTCTTGCTTCGCTATTTCCAAGTTTCGTCTTCGTTTGTCCTTCGAATTGTGGATTCGGATGTTTAATTGACACAATTGCCGTTAAACCTTCACGAACATCTTCACCAGTTAAATTACTATCCGCATCTTTTAAAATATTATTTTTACGACCATAATCGTTGATCACGCGAGTTAAGGCTGTTTTAAATCCTACCTCATGTGTACCACCTTCATACGTATGAATATTATTCGTAAATGAGTAAATATGATTTGTATATCCTTCGTTATATTGAAGCGCAACTTCAACCTGAATACCGTCTTTTGACCCTTCTACATATACAGGTTCTTCATGAATTGGCTGTTTTGAACGATTTAAATGTTCAACATATGATTTAATTCCACCTTCATAGTGAAACTCTTTCTTTTGCTTATGTTCACGCTTATCTTCAATTGTTAATTTAATATTACGATTTAAAAATGCCAGCTCACGCATACGAGTCGCTAACGTATCAAATTCATATTCTGTCGTTTCTTTAAAAATCTCTGGGTCCGGCTTAAAGCGAGTTATTGTTCCAGTTTTATCTGTATCACCGATGACTTTTAAATCTGCAGCTGGAATACCTCTTTCATACTTTTGATAATGGATTTTTCCATCACGATGTACAAATACTTCTAGTTCTGTTGATAAGGCATTTACAACAGATGCACCAACACCATGCAAACCACCAGAAACCTTGTAACCACCACCGCCAAATTTACCTCCGGCGTGAAGGACAGTCATGATAACTTCTACTGCAGGACGTCCCATTTTTTCTTGTATACCAACTGGAATACCACGTCCATTATCCGTTACAAGAATACTATTATCTTCTTCGATACTAACGTTAATTTCATCACAATACCCTGCAAGTGCTTCATCAATACTATTATCGACAATTTCCCACACAAGATGGTGAAGTCCTTTTCCACTTGTAGATCCAATATACATCCCAGGGCGTTTTCGAACTGCTTCTAGTCCTTCAAGTACCTGTATCTGACTTTCATCATACGAATTTTCTTCCATTTGTTTTTGTTCCATTGACACAAAGATCACCTACTTTTCCATTTAAACAGGGATTACGCCCTATCTATTTCACAATCTACCGTGCCGTTCGTTACATGAATTGTTTTCGCTTCTTTTAATGTTTCGTGTTCAATTCCGTCGACACTCGTCGTTGTCACAAATGTTTGCACTTTTCCTTGAATTGTATTTAACAGATGCGATTGACGATAATCATCTAATTCTGATAATACATCATCCAATAAAAGAATCGGATATTCCTTAACTTCTGAGTAAATCAATTCAATTTCAGCTAATTTTAGGGACAGTGCGGTCGTTCGTTGTTGTCCTTGCGAACCAAAGACTTGAACATTTTTACTATTAACGAAGAATTGTAAATCATCACGATGAGGACCAATTAAAGTCGTACCACGGAAAATCTCACGTTGTTTCACAGATTGAAAATTTTCATAGTATACTTCTTTTATTTTCGACAAATCCATTGATTCTGATACATCTACGCTTGGTTTATAGACAATTTCTAATTCTTCTAATCCACGGCTTATACCGCGATGAATTGGAGCTGCCCATTCTTGTAGTAAATGCAAAAATTCAAACCGTTTTTGCAATATTTTTGTACCATGCTCAATAAGTTGAAGTGTAAATACATCCAACATCGTTTCCTCATTCTTACTATTCCCTTGCATTTTTTTCAGCAAGTGATTTCGTTGCGTGAGCACCTTTTGATATTGACTCAATTCATACAAATAGACTGGAGCTATTTGGCCTAATTCCATATCTAAAAAGCGTCTTCTTACTTGAGGGCTTCCTTTTACAAGATTTAAATCTTCTGGGGCAAACATGACAACATTCATCATGCCAATATATTGACTCAATTTTTGTTGTTCAAGTTGATTTAATTTTGCCTTTTTACCTTTTTTCGAAATATTTAATTCCAAAGACAAAGAACTATTTCTCTTTTGTAATTTCCCTTTAATTTGACCGAAATCTTCATCCCAGCGGATAAGCTCGCGATCATTAGAGGTTCTATGAGATTTCGCCATCGCTAAAACATAAATAGCTTCCATCAAATTCGTTTTCCCTTGCGCGTTTTCACCGATAATTACATTTACTTTATCTTCAAAGGAAAGCTCTAACTTTTCATAATTGCGATAGTTTTTTAATTGTATTTCTGAAATAAACAAAGGGCTCCCCCTTTATGCCTGAACTTGGAAACTTCCGCTTCCTGGAATTTCAATAATATCGTTCGCATATAGTTTGCGACCTCTTCTATTTTCAAGTTCTTGATTCACGTACACTTCATATTCTTGTAAAAACCATTTTACAGCGCCACCTGTATCAATTACATCGGCTAACTTTAAAAATTGTCCTAGTGTAATATACTCTGTTGAAATTTTAATACGTTTCATAAAATCGCTCACTTTCTGAAAGTGTTCATTCTTTCATTGTACTAAATAAACTAACATTAGGAAAGTAATACCCAAAAATCAAATAAGGGCCACTAGCATCTGAAAACTAGCAACCCTTACTTCTTACTTAGTAAGTACGAACAGGTAAAATTAATTGAATAATGGACTCATCATTTACTGTACGAATTAAGAATGGTCTCATTGCGCCAGTAAAGCTAATTTTAATTTCAGTACTATCTAAGGCTTTTAGTGCATCCATCATATATTTTGCACTAAAAGATATTTTTAACTCTTCCCCATCTACTTTTTCACATTGAACTTCTTCTACTACTTTCCCGATTTCTGGTGAATTCGAAGAAATTTCCAGCATTTCCTGTTCTAAAGTTGATAATTTTACAACATTATTACGACCATCTCTTGCTAATAGAGATGCACGATCAATTGCTTGTAAAAATTCTTTTGTATTTACAAAAATATCTGTTTTACTCTCGGCTGGAATTAAACGAGTTGTATCAGGATAATTCCCTTCTAATAATCTTGAGAAGAATAATAAATGTTTTGTACGGAATAATACTTGATACTCCGTAATAACGATATCTACCATTTCTTCAGACTCATCTAGAATTTTGCTTAATTCATTTAAGCTTTTACCAGGGATAACAACATTTGCTTGGAATTCATCTGCAATGTTATATCCTTCGATTTTTGCTTTTCGAAGAGCCAACCTGTGACTATCTGTAGCAATGCAAGTTAATTCGCTGTTATATACCTTCCAGTTTACACCTGTCAAGATCGGTCTTGTTTCAGAAGTGGAAACTGCGAATACAGTTTGTCTGATCATATGTTTTAGTAAATCTGTTGGAATCTTAAAAACATGATGTTCTTCAATTTGTGGTAACAATGGATATTCAGCAGAATC
>NZ_JARVHP010000002.1:0-493011 GCF_040459695.1 Bacillus cereus group sp. RP37
TAACAGAATTTCATTATAACTATTGTTAGATGTCTAGTAGTATATCGGCCTAACAACATGAAAGATTTAATAGGTCCATATAAAACCATGATTTTTAATGGATTTATAATAGTAGTTACCATCCCAACTCTGGTGTACAAAATAGGGTATCTCTGAAAAGCAAAACCTCTTATTCATGTTTTCTTATTTTACAACCACTATATCAATGTAATAGTATATTAAAAATGATAATTATTTAATTTAAGTCTAATTCAATATAAGAGGTGTATACTTTGTCCGGAGAAGTGTATAAATATAAACGACCAGGTACCAAAAAACATTTTCACTTAAAAGAAGCAGACGTTTTTATGTTAACAGTTTTATATTACAAAAGAGCTCTTACAACACGACAAATCACAATGTTATATAGTGCATTTGAGGGAAGAGAATGTTCTGAAGCTAGCATATTTACAAAACTTGACCGATACTCACAATACGGGGCTATGCTAACTAAAAAAATAGATAAAAGGGATGACAGCATTACGAAACGTGCCTTATTTTCCTTAAAAGAAAAAGCAATTGAATTTTTAATGGGGATAGGGAGAATTCCCAAAAAAAGTTCCAAAAGAAGGTACTCACGAGCAACTTCTTTTCACACAGTATGTTCACGCGAAGTCATTATGCGTACTCTTCTAGCGACTACAAAGAAAACTCAAACCAATGAATTATTATATAAAATGGATATTCGTTCTTTTTACCAGAAACAAAATATGAAAATTGAGGATGACCAGTTGCCTTTGATTCCAGATGAACATATTTCATATCAAGGTAAAAATATCTATATCGAGATGGATATGTGTAAAGAAACAAATGCTACCTTAGTTGAAAAAGTAGGTAAGTACATAGAATTCTCACAAAAAACGACTGAGAATATAACCGTTGTTTTTGTTATGTACGACAAAACTATGTTTCTTGCAGAAGATGCTGAACCACCATACATGCGGATGAAAAATCTATTATTTTCTATGCGGAAATATCATGAAATTTTAATGAATCAAACCAATCTACATCTACACGTCTGCTCACTTAAAAATGCTGGAGATGTTATTTCAGATATCATCCTTGGAAAAGATGATAATCAAAACTTCGAACAAGATATTCTTTTATCTTTATCTCAACGTACAGTAGGAGATGCCGATTGGCGTTACGCATTTGTTGAAAAGGTTCAAACGTTCAAAGAATCAATAGATGGAGGACTTCGACGAACGTATAGGAGAGATAAAGATGTGATCCAAGATTTCTTCTTTATTTTCGGAAATGAAAATGATTACAGGATGATTGCTAGACTAGACGATGTCGTATTTTCAAGAAAAGAAGGGGACGAAGGCGTTCCACTTGTTGTTATTTATCCGAAACGTGAGAAACCTAGAGATATTCTTTTAATGAACACTTATAACAACGTACTACTACTATCCTTACAAAATGAGAGTGTCACTATGGACGCGAATGAACAGATCATGGCACGTACTGCAAATAACATTCATCCAAAAAGACGTAAACTTGTAGAATTATATTAATCCATTGTTTTTTATATACTTCTATACAATTTTATTGATTTCTATTTTTTAAGGTGTTAGAATAGCGATTGAACATATAATAAAAACTACAATCAAATCAGAACATATGAAATTAAGGCAAGCGACACACGCTGTTTTTACAGTGGGTGTCGCTTGTCTTTTTTTATATGGAGAAAGGTGGAAAATGATAATGAATTTACAATTTGCATCAACAACGAATGGAGGAGTGCTCTCTGCAAGAGAAGCATTTAAGAATCCAGAACTTGTCCTAAAACATATGACAGAAGAGGGGGCAACGTTTAGTGTTTCTCTACAAGATATCCAAATTCCAGGAAAACCGAATTACTTTTGGTATGATGTAATAATTGAAACGGCAACGAATAAAAAAATAGAAGTAAATATTGCGGTACTTTCACAAGAAGAATACGAGCAACTATGCGAAAGAAATAGCATTGATTTATATTTAAAACAAACCGAAGATGCAGCGAAATTCTTTTTAGAAAAATCAAAAGAACAATTTAAACAAGAATTCAATAATCGATTTACACTCCATCATAAAGCTCAATTATATCTGTAAGAGGTAGGTGAGCCTATATGGAGACATTTAAACAACGATTACCTCTATTTACTACAATTGGTTTAATTAGCGGGTTTATTCTTTCATTTGGATTCGGTTTAGTAAACTACATAAAACTACTTTACTATGCATTTGAACCACCGTCTTATCCTATAGAAATCACATATGTACCGCTCATTTTAATGTTCTTTTCTTTACTATTAGGAGAGTTCAGCTTTAGGTTTTACAGCCGTATTCCTGCTTTGCATGTAAAAAATGGGAAATTAATAATTTTGATTGCTTCTCATATTGCAGTTGATATTCAATTTTTATGGTTTGCAACTGCTCCGATCCATGCAAAGGTTATTCCTTATCTCACGGAGAAATCAAAACATGTTAATTTTGGTGAGTATGAGGCAATAGGTCACGTCTTAACAGGAAATTTTCACACACTCACTTTGATTTTTGTATTTTTACCTACAGTATTTATGATTTTGTTTACACTTTGGTATAGTGGCCATATTGTTCGTTACCGAGTGGAGATATTAAAGTGGGTACAAAAATACGAATATAAAAATCACAAGTTACAAAAATGGTTTAATAGCCAAGAAGAACAAATATATCCTGATGTAGAAATTGGGCCTCATATTGAGCATAAAGAGATGGTTCGTATTAAGGGGAAAGATAGAACGCTAAATGGAATTATTATTGGTCCAATTGGTTCTGGTAAAACATCAAGTTTAATTATTCCTATGATAAATCAAGATTTACACTGGATGGTACGTTTCATAAATAAGTTTAAAACAGCGTATAAAAAGAATAATTATGATACAGAAGAAGTAAAAGGAACATTTTTAAATGGTGTGACTGTTATTGAACCTAGTAATGATTTATGTCAAAAAGTATATAAGTTGGTACAAGCACATAAAATCCCTGCAAGTTCTGTTTACTATATCGACCCAACTAATCCTGATACCAAAAATATAAATATTCTGCGAGGACCAGTTGATAAAGTAGCAGAGGTTTTCGCAATGGTTATTCAAGGTTTGTCTGAATCTAACAATGCGTTCTTTGAACAGGCCCAGCGTAACCACCTTAAACAACATATCTATTTACTAAAACTACACAACCCACAAAAAGATGTTACCTTCGACGACTTAATTGAGATGTATGATGATGTAGAACGTGTCCATCGTATGCATAAGCTTTTAAAGGCCCAAGTAGAGAAGTTATATGATTTTGTTCAAAGCGGGGCTGCTTCACGTGACCAAAAAAATGAATATAAAATTATAAAAGGTATTGATGAATGGTTTGATAATACCATTCGTGAAAAAACAGGCTTCCAAGGAGAACCAGCAGTTTATAAATCAGGGAAATATCGCGGACAACCAATGCATTATGACAGAGAAGAAGAATATGTTAAAGGTTTACGTAATATCTTAAAAGATTTGGCATCAAACATTTTAATACGACGCGTTTTATTTGGAACATCCCATTTTGATTTCGATGTTCATTTAGAGCAGGGGGGCATTTTACTTGTTAATACAGCGAAAGGGGAGTTAGCGGACCTTTCAAACGTATTAGGAAAATTTATATTGTTAAGTATGCAGAATGCAGTATTCCGTAGAGAACCAAACATCTCACCTTACCATCACATTATTGTCGATGAGTTTCCGGATTATGTTGTGCGGCCATTTAAAGAATTCCCTGCACAATCTCGTAAATATAAAGTAATTCTAACAATCGCTAGCCAAACACTATCTCAATTAGCTCTCGACTTCACAGAGCAATACATGTTTACCTTACTGGGCTCATTCCGTAACAAAATGATATTTGGGGATGTAACGCCATATGATGCAAAAATCTTCTCTGACATGTTTGGTGAGAAAGAGGAATTTAAAGAGGCGGAATCCGAACAAGGTATTTCTCCTATGCAAGAGAATCCTGTTAGTCGATTAGGATCAACCTATCAGAAAACAAAAGAAGTTATTATGTCACCAGGAGATATCATGGCACAAGGTGCATTTATCTGTGCTGCTCGTATTGTACAAGACAATCATGTCCAACCCGTACAACAAATTACAAGTAACTTTGTACCAAAAGAAGCATATGTTCAAGCGGTTATTCAGCTAGATATGAAAATAGGACGATATTGGGAAAATGAACGTCTCCGTCTGATTAATGAATCTATCGTCAAAGCAAATCCTATGAAGCATGTAGATGCAGAGAAGATGAAAGAATTTGTACCTTTATTCCCTATTCAAGATGAGGAAATGGAGAAAGATATACCAATAAAATTACAAGATAAGCAACAATACATTGTATCATTGGAGAATTATAGGGGACATAAATCAGAAAGTACAACCTCTTCTAACGATTCTGCAGTTGTCAGCCAACAGATCGAGGTTGATAAAGAAGAGGCGGAAAATAAATTGTATAAAGAAATTAAAAGATTCGTTATTGAATCACAACAAGTCTCTCCAGCCTTTCTGCAAAGAAAATTTAAAATTAGCTATATGAAAGCTGCTCGATTTATTGAGCAGTTAGAACAAAATCAAGTTGTAAGTTCTTATGCAGGGAATGGTCCTCGTACAGTTCTAATTTCAAAAGATAATAGTATACCAATATTACCAAGAGAATCAGATATTAATACTACCCAATCACCTAATATAAGTGTAGAGAATACTATTTCACAAAAAGTAGCCATTTCAGGTGAAGACACCGAGGTCACGCAAGGAGAGACAGATTTCTTTAAAGATATTCTATATGACGATGTTTTAGCTTTTGTAAAAGAAGCTGGTACCACGTCTATATCTTTACTACAGGACAATTTTAAAATAAATTATACACGTGCATCGAGATTAATAAACTCCTTACAACGAAATGGCGAGCTGCCAGTATTAGAAGAAATATCAATAGAAAGTGTAATTCCTGAAATAACAAATACAGTCTCGGAAGAGCATATTGAGGAAGTCATGAGTATAGAATTACCTCATATGGAAGAATGCCATGAAATAAACATGGGGGTAGAGGAAATGAACAAAGAATTATCTATTACTATGCTAGAACAAGAGTGGGACAAAGATTCCATAATGCATTCCGAAATTTCTGATGAGACTGAACCATTTCTAGAAAAATTTTCATCAAACCGACTTCCAATTACAATAACAGAGGATGCAGAAACAAATATAGAATCTACTCCCATTTTAAAGGAAACAAAAACTAATGTAGAGGCCAATGCGATTCCAATTGCAAAAACAATTGATCATATTGAAGAGAATAAACTCGAAGAGGAAGTTGCAAAAGTTTACGAATCCATTAGCCTTACTGTTCATCAAAACTTAGAAAAAAATATGGTAGAGACCATTAGAAATGATGAGGAACAGCGTCAATATAAACTCATAAGCTATAAAAAACAACAAAATCGCTTGAAATCACAACAAAAAAATAAGTATAACAATACAAAATCACTACTTAATAAAAATGAGGAACCGAAGAACAAAACATCGAATGCTATGAGTAAAAGCCTGGATAATATATTTGGTAATATCGAAAGCTAATCTATTAATATTCAAACCCTACATCTCGATAAACTTATACTAATTTTATACTTGCAAAAATTACATAACACCATTATATTAAAATTAATAATTATATAAATAAAGCATAACTTACGTGAAGGACACACCTTACGTACCATTCCAACGGTACAGGTGTGTCCTTTTTTACGTTCTAGGAGGAAAATATAATGGCAGAAGGTAAAGTAAACACTCAAATTACAGAAGAACTAGGGATGGCTTTTGAACTAGAGAACAACAATATAGGGGAAATGCATGTAGAAATAACCTTTAATCAATTTGAACGAGTACGAGAGCATGAATTAGAAGAATTAGCTCGCATGAAACGAGAGCGTACTGTAGGAAAAGGGTTAATTACTGTTGTATCCGAAAAACTGTTTCCAACTAAAAATGGTACATCAGAGCGTATACAAGTACTTACAATTGAAATTGGTACTCATACGACTGCATACTGTCCCATTACAGAGGCTGGAATCAGTATTCCTAAAAACCCTCAGTGGCTAGTAGGAAGGACAAAACCTGTTATTATTGAGCACTTCCAAAGAACTGAAGAAGGTAACTTCGCCGTCGTATCTATTACCGCGGGAGAACTAGCACTTCAAAAGAGGTTGTATGAAGAAGTAACAGCACAAGAGGGGAATAAAGTATACACGGGAACTGTCTCTGGACATATTCCATCTGCACAAACTGTTTTAGTTGAGGTTCATGGTGTAACCGTAGGAGTGAGGTATTCCCAATGGTCACATTCATTTGTACGTCCAGAGAATATTGTGATTGGCGATGTTGTAGAACTTATCATTGATAAAATAGTAGAAAAGAATGGCCGTTATGAATTTAGAGGAAATAAAAAGAAACTAGAAACAGATCCAATGGATAAGCTATTAGAGCTAAAGAAACGCCGTGACCGATTTGTAGGTAAAATAGTAGGGGTAGATGCAATTGCTGGTATTTTCGTAGAAGTTGCACCAGGTATTCAGTTTAAAGGACTAAAGAGCCGTAATCTTGCCAACCCAACTGCGGAAGATGCACTAAACCAAACGATTGTTACATGTGAGCTGCTTAATATCGATGCCAAAAATAAAAAAGGAACTGTGCGTATCCTAAATTATCCCCAAGGACAGAGTAAAAAATCTAATTCGTCAATTTACCAATTTTAATGAATGATTATGCGTACAATGGAGAAACAATTGTCTACTTATGTACCATCTATTCCTCATTTATCAAATGGGGATGTACAGGGACTTCAAATATATGAATACATGAACTGGATAAATCCTATGTATTCCATTCTTATGAGGAATTGGTTAAGTTTAAGCAGCGTTTGACAGAGGAACAGTATGCCATACTCACTTTCATTGGTGTTCATACATCTGTTCGATTCAATCATTTACTATATTTATTCAAGAACAAATACTCACGTAAGAAAATAAATGATGCACTTCAAGGATTACTTTACTATCGCCTAATTGAAAAATGGCGGGTTAAGAGTTTTGATATGGAAATCTTTGAAGAAACATATACATTATCGGATAATGGTTACAAGCTCTTAAAATACTGGAAAGGTAATATGTTCTTCTTTTCTCCAGAGCGTCTTGATAATCACGGTAAATATGTTCATCTACGCTATTGGCATGATATAGACCTACTTTGCCACTTGCGTTATGCTCCTTCCTTTATAGGGCATATTATGCATCCATCTATTAGTAAAGGGGTTTTTACCCCTCCTTTAAGTTTTGCTGCGCAGGACGGAGTAAATCAAGAATTTAATTTTGTTGTATACTCTACCTTATTAACAGATAAAAAGGATCGCTTAAGACAAATTATTGCTAGATGGAGAGATTTCGTAGAGTCAGGTAAGGATGTTATTATGAATGATTTAGGGAATAACCCTACAATCCTAGTTATTTATGTTTCTACTGAAAAACAAGCAAAGCAAATTAATAATGAACTACTACTCGATTTAATTCCTGGTAAAGTATTACTATGTATAGGAGAAACATTACATGTAGAAGGATTACAACATGCCTTTTATCAACCTCTTGCAGAAGGAAAGATTAAGCAATTAAATACAAAGCTATTCACAATAAACTAAGCCACCCTTACAAGCTATTGCTTTCTTTTAGAGGGTGGCTTGTTTATTGTATAAAAAGCATAAAATATTTAAAAACAACTTAAGAGAACTAATTATCCCGTGTCTACCTCTATACAAAGTACGGATTTTACGAAATAATACTACTTGATGCCTATTTTAACAACAATGATATATATAGATGTTGTTATTATTAAAATAAAATATACAAGAAAGGAGTAATACATTGCTACGCATACAAAGAGGGTACATGTACGATCCAGATGATAATGAAGTAATTGTAAATGAAATTTTCTACGATGCTGCTTCAGCTAAAAAGCTAGGAAGTAAAATGGGGGTATTTTGTGCAGTAAAACTACCTACTGCTATTTTTCGAAAGCTTCAAGAAAATGAAAGTAAGTCCTATATAGAAAATATTGAAGTTAAAAAAGAAACTATTAGAGAAATACTTTTTTATTTAGACCAAAATCAAAAACCAGAAAAACTTTATTTTGAAATACAGTACATGAAGTAACACCGAGAACCGAAAATAAGAGGGGATTTGTAGCAGGGGAAGCAGGGACATTATTATTCAATACATATAACAACTGCATATAAAACCTCTTCTTATATTCGTTCAATTAAAACAATTGAATACAATATAAAAATAGTTTAATATAAACGTATGTTTATTGTTTAATTGATTCCGTTTATTCCCACGCCTTATGAGTTGTGGTTGAGTTGTAGAAGCAAGTTGTGTTCTTGTTTCAATTATGAAAGGGCTTCTTTGAGCCGATTAATGTATATAGCTTATTTTGCTATGCACATTTTCAATCGACTTAAAGAAGCCCTTTTTATGTTGTCTTTAAGTTAGGAATCACTTGTAAATAGACCCTTTGAGCTAATAATATGCTAAGTGAAAAAAGCACATATATTGTGCTTTTTTATTTAAATTAGAGGAGGGATCATATGAAACTTTACAAAGTACGGCATAAGAAAAAGAATGTAAGCGTAATATGTGATCGTATTTCTTATGAAGCAGTAAGTTTTATTAAAAGGAAGCGTACATGATTGCGATTGTGTGCAATGGCTAAACTATCAAAAATTAAGTTCAACCGAACAAACTAAAGTCATTCATAATGGATATGAAACATTAAGATTACTACAGGATACCTGTAATGAGATAAAAATTACTGGCAGTCTTTATACTCTTGTAGGAATAGTACAATAAAGAATGAATTCATAGCCTAACTTTTTAGTATTGTTAAGACTTTTTGAATTCAAAACGAAAAAAAGATATTTAATGCTAATTTATGGTAGAATAGATAAAGAATGTAATATACAAATTATAAGATAGGGAATTTATATAGAAATAAGGTACTCGTTGCAATGCTAAAAGCACAAGGAATTAGAAAACGAAATGTGAGAGGAGCACTATAATATGCTTACAGTTAACCGAGGATATATGTATGATCCAGATGATAATGAGGTTTTAATTACCGAAATTTATTATGAAGCTGCTACCGATACTAAGTTAGGAAGTAAGATGAGGAGTTTATCTTACACAGTTATTCCTACTGAAATTAAAGAAAAAATAGAGGCAGCTGATTCATTATCTTATATGGAAAACATTGAGGTGCCTCAACAATTGGCTGCTGTATATCAAGATGAAATTAACATGTATGGAAAACCGGAAAAATTGTACTTTGAATATACAAATATGTAAGAGGCGAGAAGACATTGAACTAATTGGTTCAATGTCTTTTTTTCTGTAGTTTATGAAAAAAATGAATAGGAAAAGATATTTGTTCATTTTTGAGATGAAATAACGTTATAAAATAACCATATCAATTTCCTGGGCCAAAAAGCTTTTAAGAGAATAATATCAACCGATGAATTGGTATAAATGTAAAAAATATGAGAGTGTAACTATTAGACAATCCTAAATTACAACATAAATTAATACCCCAAAAACGTATGTAATGTCGTCCTCAATACTATTAACTTAATTATTATAAAATCATTTTTATATTAAAATATTTAAAAAGTCTGTCACGAAATATTCAGATTTTCAGGGTTGCTATTTTCATATGATTCCATTTATTATAATCATCGAGATATCTCCAAATAATGGAAAAATACTGGTGTAGCAAAATAATTTTCAATTGTCTTTGCATTAAAATTTAAAAGGGATGAGAGGGAACGGGATGCTAAACAAACAAGTAATCCTTCAAGTAGAAAAAATAAAGAAAGCTTATGAAACCGAGGCAGGAACAATCCAAATTTTAAAAGGGATGAGTACTCAATTTTATTCTGGAGAGGTTGTTAGTATTATTGGTCCTAGTGGAAGTGGAAAATCCACACTACTTGGAATACTCGGATCATTGGATACACCTACCGAAGGACGTATTATTATTGAACAACAAGATATTACCTCCATGTCAGAAGAAAAGCTAGCTGATTTCCGTGCCCAAAAAATCGGTTTTGTTTTTCAATCGTATAATTTAGTCTCAACAATGACCGCTCAAGAAAATGTTATGATGGCGCTTATGTGCGCTGGAGTAAAAAGCCAAAAAGAAATGATAACAAAGTCTAGGGACATGTTGGACCTTGTTGGGATGGAAGAGCGATATCACCATTTACCAAGCCAGCTATCCGGGGGACAACAGCAGCGTGTAGCAATTGCTCGTGCATTAGTAAATAATCCAACCATTGTTATTGCTGATGAACCAACCGGGAACTTAGATTCAAAAACAGGAAAAAATATTTTGGACTTGATTTTTCAACTACGTGATCAACTCCATATGACATTTATTATCGCTACACATGATACGCATGTGGCAAAACTCTCAGATCGTGTTTTAAAAATGGAAGATGGTCTCCTAGTTCAAGAAACTCTTAACAACCATACAAAATCTAGTAAACAAGAAGGTGGCATAACATCATGCTACTAAAATCTGCACTACGTAGTTTAGCGCGTAATCGTTTAAGAACTTTTTTTACAGTGTTCAGTATTTTAATAGGAATAGCTAGTTTCTTTTCTATGTCCATGTTGGTAGAGCTAGTTCCTCGATCTATTCACGAATCTTCTAAAATCCTTTTAGGAGGGGATGTGTCAGTCCAGTCCTATTTGAAACCGATGGATCGTGAGACTCTTATTTCTTCCATACCTAAAGAAGAACAGAAAGCGCTCACAACTTCTTTATTAGGTCAAAGTATGGTCAAATCTGATCAAAAAACAACAAGCTTAATCGTAAAAGGAATTGAAACGAATCACTATCCTTTCTTTGGTGATAATCTGTTTCTTAAGATTCGCACTTTACATAAAGATGAACTTCTACTCTCCAAAAATACAGCTGACCGTTTGCAAGTCAAAATAGGAGATCGAGTAGAGATTCCTAATCGTTCTACTGGGGCAATGTCCTCATATAAAATCAGTGGTTTAGTAGAGGGTGTCCAAGAATCCTATGGCGATGCTTCGATTTTTGGAACTGCCTATTTACATTTAGATCAAGTACAGCAACTCTTAAATGTACCTACAGGTACATTTAATGAAGCATTAATCTTATTAAATGAGAATGTTAATACTACTTCTTTTAAAAAGAATATCCAAAAACAATTACCACAAAGTAGCGTAATAGATGTTCAGGATAAAGAACTAGAGAGACAAAAAGATTTACGGATGTTGTTACCATTTCTTCAACTTTTCAGCGTATTAGCCCTTGGAATTGCTGCTATTACTACTTCTAACACAATGAAAGTCATTATTGCTTCACGTACGCATGATATCGCTGTTATGAAGTCAGTAGGAATGAAAACTAAATATATTATTCGATATTTTCTATTAGAAGCATTTTGGTTAGCGATTCTCGGAACAGTTGGTGGGATTGTACTTGGCTTATTAGCCAGCGTTTGGCTAACTTCATATCTAGCAGACGTGCTTTCACTACCTCTACATTGGGGAATTTCATGGTCTGTAATTTTCACAACCATTATTGTGGGATTAATTGTAACCTTCGTAGCGTCTTGGATACCTGTAAAAAGTGGCATGCGTGTATCACCACTTCAAATGTTACGTGATACCGAGAATACAACTGTGAATTATACTTTACCATTTAAAAAGAAATTTCAACTTTTTATATTTATTTGTGGCATTCTTTCTATTTATGTTTATAATATAGCTTTTACAACAAATACAAATGGCAACGCCATCTTTAAGTGGTTTCTTGCTTTTTTACTTACAAATGCAGTTTTATTATTTATTTTTGCTTTTATCCGTTTTATAGGATTTATATATTCTTTATTATTTAAGTTAATTGGTGCTATGAAAAACATAATGCCACAAACTCTATTCCTTGCTTTACACAACATGGCTACTACAAGTAAACGAAGTGGTTTATTGGCAGTTACTTTAACGATTGGTGTTGTTTCTGTTGTCTCTAGCCATGTATTTGCAGACAATTTAATTGAATCAGTTCAAGGCCAATTGGAAAAAGAAGCAATGGGAAATCTTCTTATTACCAGTTCCATTCATGATGAAGAGAAAGTTGAAAAACAACTAAACTCTATTAAGGACATAAAAGGATGGAAAAAAGGATATCAACTAGATGGAAGACTCCAAAATATTAACGGGGTAGACGCAGCATCTATATTTACGAAAAATGCAAAAGATGATAAATTTTTTAGTTCAACTAAAATCTCTATAGAGGGCGTGGGTACAGCCCTTAATTCTAGAGCTTATACAATTTCTGAAGGACATGATTTATCTCTATCGGATGTAAAAGGGAAAAAAGCAGTTCTTTTGGACAGCTATAAGAAATTAGGTATGAAAATTGGCGATACAGTTGACATTCAAATTGGAAATGAATTAGTAAACTGCGAAATTATAGGTTTCTTTAAATCTGGTGTAGTTAAAACAGTTGGCATACGTATCCCAACTGAAACATTAGCTACATATGGGAAACCAAGCCGAATTACTTATTCCTTAGATAGTGATCCTCAAAAAACCAATGCTATATTAACAAAATTAAATGAAAAACTTCCTAGTTCAGCAATGACATATTCAATTGCCGCTACAGCAATCGATAGTCTTCAGTATATTATTCAAATGCAAAGTGCTTTCTTCTCAATTGTAGCGCTATTCGCATTTTTAACGGCTGTTCTCACAATTGGAAATCAAGTTGTCATTCGCTTAATGCAACAGACACAAGATGTTGCTATTATGAAAACAATTGGTATGTCTTCTAGTAATTTGATGAAATCCATTTTATTAGAAAATACGATTATCTCCCTATCAGCCGGATTAGTTGGTGCTGGAATTGCATTAGCCTTTTCAGGTATCATTTTGCGCTTCTTGTTCCAAATGCCGATGAAAATAGATATGACTTGGTCTATTTTAGGCATACTTTTATCTGTTATAACAACAATCATTGTGGTGTGGATAGCAGCTAAACAATCATTATCAGCTAAACCTATACACCTTTTACAAAATAAATAAAAAAGCGTATTGTGACTAGGGGTCAAAATACGCTTTTTTCCATTCCTAACATATTAAAAATAATAATTATCTCAATCAACTTAGATTCCTTAATTACAACTTTTTATATTTAAAAAGTTGTAAAAGCTAGAAAATTTCTTGCTATAGTAACCTCAATTATGAAACATATAGAGGTATTATTAGCTTATTTTGCTATGTACATTTTTAATCAACTTGAAGAAGCCTTTTTTGTTGTCTTCAAGTTAGGGCTTTTTGTATAGCCCCGCATTTTAGGTACGTTTCGTTTCGTACACTCAACGAAACGTACCTCGATTAAAATGAAATGCCACAAACAGGGGACTATCTGTGTGTTGTCAAGATCTTACTGGTTCCGGAATAGTCGTATAATATTTGTAAAGCTGTTGTGTATTTTCTTTAGTTAAGGAGACAGACTTAGTTAATCCATTTCCTCCAGATACCACGAAGGTATTTCTAGCAAACTGTATATGGCTCATATTAAGCGATACAAGCTCTTTCAAGGATAAACCATAGTTTACTATTAAATTGATTATACAAGCGTTTCTATCCATAATTAGAGTTCGTTATTTAGCCTGTCTTTAAGTTAACCCCTTTGTCTTCATTCAAATAAGTAGAAAAGGCTTTTAAGATTTTCTCTAGACTAATTGTCACCTTCATTATAATTACCTAATTTTTTTGGGTGTATTATAACAGAAAGTAGGGTGCAGACCTGCTATTGTTTTTTGCTACGCATGGTTACTGGTATATCAAAAAGCAAACGAACAAACAACTTTTTGCTTTTTGATATGTTGATTATTATTTACAAAGCCAAATGAATAAGGCAATCATACTACTCCAAAAAGGAACTACAAAGATTAGTCCCAAAAATATCCCTTTGAAAAATCTAATCTCATTATGCGTATTCATATCTATGTAATTTGTATTTTTTAGTACAGCCATATTTTATCCTTCTAATAATAATTGTTTACTATAATGAAAAAAGGACAAACCTCGCCCTGTTAGGGATACGTAGGTTTGTCCTTTTTTATGAGGGTAATGCTATCCTTAATTACCATTATTATAACTAAATTAACAAATATTATCAATTAGGTCTGACATCTTATTAACAATCATACTAGTAATAATAAAATCTATTATAAATATATATCTTATATATTAAAAAGAAATAAAGATAAAGCTATTATAGGTTATCAAAAATAGGGAGAAGATCTACTCCCACAAGGGAAAATTTGATGTTAGAACATAAAAAATCATAAATAGTAGAAAATGTATCCGTAGATTTAATGATTATTAGACTTTCAATTCTACAAAAAAGCAGAAAGAAAATTATATGTTTCTACATGAAATCGGAAGGAAATTAATACAAATCACAGTATATTTATTCAACCATGTAAATAGAAGGTATTTTCTTTATTTTAGTAAAAGGGATGATATTTAGCGTGCTATTATCCACAATTTATTCAGATTTAGTCTCTACTTGTTAACATAACTCAGTATTTACACATAACTCACATTATTATTGATGATTTTTATTAGGTAAAATGAACGACACTAGTATTATCAAGGATATTGAGGAAATCTTATTCACATTTAATTATAATTGTCCTCATATCCACTATTTTTATAAATATCCTTCTGATTTTTTGTAGATATAAAATCGAATGTTTTACTATACGTGAAGAATACCAAATGTGTAGTGTGGAGATTTTTGTATAGCCAGAAGAAGATTTGTATAGAATTGCATAAAAAAAGACCCCATTTTACATGAAGCCCTTCTGATTTGGTATGTATAAATAGATAAGTGGAAAAGGGGTATTAATGAAACAAACACGAATAGCCCTCCACTTTCGATTTTTTCAAAAATAGAGAGCTTGTTGCTTTTTATTTTATTTCCATCGCGGTTAGCACCTGATCCGGATTTGTTATTGTTACACCAGCACGTACTAAACGTTCGAAGGTACGCATAAACTCTAGTAAATTAAACTGCTTTGGTAGCTCAATAACACGAAGTTTTTCTTGTGGTAGCTTATCAATGGCTTCGATAAACCATTCACGTACATCACTTGGAATCGTACGTTCTTTATGACCACGAACTTTTAGTTTTTCACGCATTTCAATTTCTAAAGCGATATATGCATGGAGATTAACACCCTGATCATATGCATATTTTCTAAATAAAGTTTCTTCTTGGTATTTTAGATAATTACGGTGATAAGACTCTTCCGTCACTGGTACCGCAAACTTCTGCTTCAGTAGTGCATGCACATTTTTAAACATCTTCTTAATGTTATGAAGAGAGTACATAGAATAATGTAGACCAAAATTAAAGACAGCTTGCTCACGTTCACTATTTCTCTCTTTTGGTATATGTTGCGCAATAAGAGGGTAGATGCCTTCTTTTGCCGCTGTATCAAGAATTTGATATTGAGATGTTTGATGCAATAGTTTTTTCAATGTATATACAATTTTCGTTGGATATCCTTCTTTTCGATCAACCATGTCACGAAGACCACGAATGACACTGCGAATTTGACGATGACAAGTATACTTTAAAACATGAATGAATTTATTCATGTCTGCAGATAGTTCACCGATATTCATCTCTTGTAAGACTGCTTCGATAAATTTCGCTTTTCGAGCATAGGTAGCTTTTGGTGTAAATGGATCCCTATGTTGTTCTTCACCAGATTCTTTCGTGCATAAGAAGTCTGAATGGATTGAAAGGTATAGTGTTGTATATCTTTTTGTATGCTTTACACCTTTTTGCATTTTACAAATTTTGAATAGGGGATTCCCCGTACATGGTAATGCAGTTGTTAATTCTTCGATAACCGCACGAATTTGATGCGGATATTTTTTATGTAAGAAACGATACATCCCGCCAAAGTGAGTTTTATTGCCTCTTTCGTCCTGTTTGTCCAAAGAACGTTTTAAAGTTGTTTCTGTATGTTGTTGCATTGCGATATCTAAGAATAGCTTCTTAGCCGCTACAGAGAGCTTAAAGAAATCCTTTGTAAATACAACCGGACTAATATATACGTACGGATTTGCTTTTTCTGTTTCCTCATTCATAAAATGAGTCAGTTTAATTGTATATCGGCCATCTACGCCATTTTCAATGGAGATAATGTTATGTAAGTTTAATTTCTTTAATGCGATATAGAATTGAGAGTGTTGGATATAAGCACATTCTTCTTTATATTGCTTGTAATCTTCCCACATCATATGTATTGTTACATTTGGAATGACCCCATTTGTATAGCATTTTTTATGTAGGTACAAGAATACTTCAAGATCTGCATTCGTAATACCGTATAATTTATGTTTTCTTCCGGTTTTTTCTGCAATTGCAGACATTGCGCGACGTGAAAAAGATGGCTTGGCTTTTTCGACAAAGCCTTCTACGTCAGCAATACGTTCTTCGTATGTCATGTGCTGCAGAATATCTTCTAAATATGTATCTTTATAGCTGTAGTATTTCTCCTCAAATGTTTCCACAAGCTTTTGCCAAGATTTTAGTGTGACTAAAACTGCGTTTGTCTTTTCCCCATTTAAGCTACGTTGATTACGTATCACAAATGATTTCCCCATCTTTTTCACCTCCGTTCTGCAAAATTCGAAATGTATGCCAGAATACTATAAAATATACCAATTTTGATTATAGCAAATCGAAATTTGGCAAAATGTGCTCCTTTAAGAAGAAAATTAGCAACTTGCAACAGCTTATGAAGCTAGTTGTATCAAGGGATAAGAGAATTTCATAATTTTTTTTTGTGTTAAGGATACCGCAAACGTGTTGCAAGTTGTGTGATATGTATAAAAGTAGGTGAAAAGGTACCTAAACCCTTGGTATATAAAGAATTAGATTGAAATCTGTAGGGAAGTTAGGGAGAGGATACCGCAAACGTGTTGCAAGTTGATGAACGCAATCATTAAAAATGAATTACAATGATTAACCTTGATATAAAAGGACTTGTTGGCATTTATAGATTAAAAATAGGGAAAGGATACCGCAAACAGTGTTGCATCTTGCGAGAAAAATAAGGGTATGCATACCGCAAACGTGTTGCAAGTTGTGCGATATGTATAAAAGTAAGTGGAAAAGTACCTAAACCCTTGGTATATAAAGGATTAGAGTAAAAATGATAGAAAAATTAGGGAAAGGATACCGCAAACATGTTGCATTTTATGTATCTAACTTATTCAAAATATGAGAAAAATAGCTTAAAAACTTTAAAATGACATGATTTTTTAAAAATTACTTGGTTGAGAAATAAATTATACTGTTGCAAGTTGAAAGAAATAGGGCAAGGATACCGCAAACGTGTTGCAAGTTGAGAAAAATAAGGAAAATAAAGCGCAAAAGGAATGTAAGTAAGGAGAGATAGGTAAGAGAAAGAGCAAACTGTTGCAAGTTGAAGAGTTAAGGCAAACAAAGCGCAAAGGAATGTAAGTAAGGAGAGATAGGTAAGAGAAAGAGCAAACTGTTGCAAGTTGAAGAGTTAAGGCAAACAAAGCGCAAAGGAATGTAAGTAAGGAGAGATAGGTAAGAGAAAGAGCAAACTGTTGCAAGTTGAAGAGTTAAGGAAAGCAAAGCGCAAAAGGGATGCAAGTAAAGTGGAATAGGGAAGAAAAAGAGCAACGATGTTGCAAGTTGAAGAGTTAAGGGAAACAAAGCGCAAAGGAATGTAAGTAAGGGGAAGTAGGGAATAGGAAGAGCAAACTGTTGCAAGTTGAAGAGTTAAGGAAAGCAAAGCGCAAAAGGAATGTAAGTAAAGTGGAATAGGGAAGAAAAAGAGCAACGATATTGCAAGTTGAAGAATTAAGGCAAACAAAGCGCAAAGGAATGTAAGTAAGGAGAGATAGGTAAGAGAAAGAGCAAACTGTTGCAAGTTGAGAATTATAAGGGAAACAAAGCGCAAAAGAAATGTAAGTAAGGAGAGATAGGTAAGAGAAAGAGCAAACTGTTGCAAGTTGAAGAGTTAAGGCAAACAAAGCGCAAAGGAATGTAAGTAAGGAGAGATAGGTAAGAGAAAGAGCAAACTGTTGCAAGTTGAAGAGTTAAGGAAAGCAAAGCGCAAAAGGAATGCAAGTAAAGTGGAATAGGGAAGAAAAAGAGCAACGATGTTGCAAGTTGGAGAGTTAAGGAAAGCAAAGCGCAAAAGGAATGTAAGTAAAGTGGAATAGGGAAGAAAAAGAGCAACGATGTTGCAAGTTGAAAAATTAAGGCAAACAAAGCGCAAAGGAATGTAAGTAAGGAGAGATAGGTAAGAGAAAGAGCAAACTGTTGCAAGTTGAGAATTATAAGGGAAACAAAGCGCAAAAGAAATGTAAGTAAGGAGAGATAGGTAAGAGAAAGAGCAACCGTGTTGCAAGTTGAAGAGTTAAGGAAAGCAAAGCGCAAAAGGAATGCAAGTAAAGAAGAATAGGTAAAAGAAAGAGCAAACATGTTGCAAATTGAGGAGTTATGGAAAGAAAGACGCAAAATCTTGTAAATATCTGTTACAATAAATTAAATAAAATAGTAGTAAAGAATTTATGATAAAAACTACTTTGTTGTGATCCATGGTTTAGGGAGGAATATAAAGTGGATAACTTATTACAAATGTTTCGAGATGCTTTGCTAATCTCTGAGCCAATTTATAAAACGAATGAGCTAGTATGGAATAAGTGGAATGCATACTTTAAAGATGTTGAAAACAATAATAATAAAGTATTAACCTCACCGCATGCTTCCCCATCATTTACTGCATTAGTGTCTTGGCTAGAAAAAAAGCAAGAATCCGGTACTACATTAGTACAAATTTATGCCAAAATTGATTCCTATAAGGAAGAAATATATAAAGAAATTGAAGGATTTATAGACAAAGAATTTCAAAATGTAGCATCTTCAAGTTCCATAATATTAGAAAATGATCAAAATATAGAAGAGACCAACATAGTAAACCACGAGGATTATTATGAGGTAAATAACTCTGCTGTTTATTATAAATTAAGAGATGGAATTGCAAAGAATCAATTTGAGGAGGATGACAATACCAAAGTTTTACAATATCCTATTGAAACGAAGTCTTCTAATGGGATGGCCCAACTTTCTTCACATAAAGACGAGGATTTAAGACTTACAAATATTGAAGAAGCTGCCCGATGGAATACCCTTGTTGATGATGTAATGAGTAATATGGATGATTTAACGGCAGATTGTTTAGATGCAATTACAATACAGTGGATCAACGAAGCAAAATCTCCAGATGAGTTTATTGATTTTTCATATGAGCAAGTTTTAGAAATGTGCAACATTCCAAAGACAGTCGTTAAAAATAAAGAATATTATCGAGCTGAAGATAAAATTAAAATAGCAAAGAGAATTGCTGCTTTAGCGAGTATTTTTATCTATTTAAATGATGAAAATGAGGTTGTAGTATTAAATGACCGCGATGATGAAGGAGAACGACTAGAATTAAAGCGTGAGGTTGTTAAGAGATTATTCGTATTAGATTCGGTTGTATTGTGGAGACATAGTGTTACAAATGAGTATATGGGTATTGAGTCTTGTCGTATTAAGCCCGGCAGCTTTTTAACTAATTACTTATATGGATCAAATAATACAACGGCCTTATTGTCTAAAAAAGCACTTGAATATAATAGTTATAGACATAAATATCATAAAAGGTTAATTCGATATTTAACGTGGCAATGGAGAATTAGGCAAATGTATTCATCATTGAAAAAGCCTTATTCTATAGGAGGGGACAAAGGATTACTAGCAGTAATGGACATTCCAAAAGATTGGAAGCCGAATCGTATTAAGGAACAGCTAGAAAATGTTCTAATGGATTTGGAAAATGAGAAAGTAATCTCTCATTGGGAGTATAGTGATCCGCTGGATGAACAACAAATTGGGAAACGTAACTGGTTTAAAAATTATTACGCTAACTTAGGAATAACTATTTTACCTCCTGAGGAAATGCTGCAATCAATGGATAGAGTAATTGGAAAGAAGAGCATAGAAGAGCCTCAAGAACAATTACCTGAAGTAACAGTTGTTAAAGAGATAAAGAAGACTGTAGAATCGGTCGAGCAAATAGAGAAAAAGATTCGTGACCAAATACTGAAAGTACACAATGAAAAAAAGGTAAGCATTCGTGAAATAGCAGATGAAATTAGTATTTCTCCGTCTACATTATCGAGATTTTGTAATCATAAAACAAAACGTTTATCTAAAAAAGCATTAGAAAAGCTAACAAAATGGTGTGAAAGACAAGAAATATTAGAAAAGATGTAACATAGACTAAGTATTTCTCTTAATAATAGTCAAATTAAAAATACACATACATTATGTATGTGTATTTTACTTATTACCAATTACAATAGTCTGAATTCTCTTTATAATTAGTGGTTTTGAAGGGTAAAGGTCCTACTTGAATCTCGATATAGTTATGCTGTTTAATCAACTACAATTAAATTTCTTGTCTTATCGATATGGTTCAGTAACATACGATACTCTTCTTCATACATAGTTAAACGTTGTAAAAGGGATTGATTCTCAGCTTCTAAATCTTCAATTTGATTTTGTAACTTTGTCAATTCATTCACATCTTTATAATTTTGTAGAAAGAGAATAATGTCATCTAATGTAATAGGCAAAGAGTTTGTTTCTTTTTCTGGTGGAGAGAAGGGAATGTTGTTTCCCGCTTTTCGCTCTTGTTTTGCTTGTTGTATTTCTTCTTGATATTGTTTTCTCACATATGAATTCCAACGAAATCCACAGGCTGCGGGTGTTCTAGCTAGTAGTTTTGAGACTTCTTTGAATGCAGCTAACTGTGTTCCACCGTTACGAATATTCTGAAGTACTGTTGATGCGAGAAGTAAATCGTTATCATCAGTCCAGGAATCTTGTCTTGAGATTACCACATTTTAACCTCCTTATATGTTTTATATTACATATAT
Source organism: Bacillus cereus group sp. RP37 (assembly GCF_040459695.1). Taxonomy (NCBI): domain Bacteria; kingdom Bacillati; phylum Bacillota; class Bacilli; order Caryophanales; family Bacillaceae; genus Bacillus; species Bacillus cereus group sp. RP37. The sequence continues at coordinate 21,224 of NZ_JARVHP010000002.1, forward strand.
GCAATTACTCAAAATGATAGAAGTTCAACTTCTTTTGAAATAATTGGAGGCAAGTTAATAGAAGTATGTATGATTTTACATGCAAAATTGCATTTAAGGTTGACTATTTTATAAAGGTGTAACTATAATGGTTACAGTTGTGCGACTGAATGAATAAAATTGTCGGTATGAATTAGTTGTATTAACGGTGTATAAACAAGTATTAAATAATGAATGGAGTTGAAAATACAGTCCTACATATAAAACGGTTTGATAAAAAGAAGTTAGGTAATATACATTTTTTTATAATTATATATTGATAAGAAGAGGTGCACGTTTTGAAAATTTTTAAGGGAATTCTAGTTTCTTCAATTGCATTAACAGCATTTAATGGAATAGGCGGTATACTTCCAAGTGAAAAATCAGAAGTTGCCTACGCAGCTACTTACAATTATTCAAATAAGCAATTGAATTCTACTGTACATAAGCAAGCTACTAAACAATTAATTTTAAAATTTAAAAATGAAGCGAATTTACCATATCAGGATGGAATAGAAAAATTCATTAAAGAAGAAAAACAAGATCCTGAATTCATTGGAATTTTAGCTGAATATCCAAATGTAACTATTAATCGACTTTTTAATTCTTTAAATCCTAAAGAAATTAAAAATCTAGGTAAAGAAATAAAAGATTCCGATCATATTTCTTCTAATTTGCTAAACTACTATATTGTAGAAACGCAAGATGATATTGATGTACAAGCATTACTTACAAAAATTGAAAAATCATCTCTTGTTGAAACGGCGTATTTACAGGAAGAAGAGGCGCCACCAGAAGAGCGTTTACCAAATTTATCTGTTAATCCATATGATGAGCCTAGACTTACAAGACAAGGTTACCTTGAACCAGCACCATTAGGAATTAATGCACCTTATGCCTGGAGCATAAAAGGTGGGGATGGAAAAGGGACTACATTCGTAGATATGGAGTATGGGTGGTTATTTAGTCATGAGGATTTAGTGAATCAAAAGATTGAATTGATATCTGGACAGAATAAAAGCGAGCACCATGATCATGGTACCTCAGTCTTAGGAATTGTTTCGGCAGAGGATAATAACATAGGTGGAATTGGGATCGCACCCAAAGCTAAGGTAAAGGTTGTATCTCAGATTAGGGATAACGGAAATTATAATACAGCTGATGCTATTTTAAGTGCGGTTAACAATATGCAAGCTGGAGATATTCTTTTATTAGAGGCACAAGCAACTTACGATGGATATGGGGATAAGAACTATTTGCCTGTGGAAGTAAAACCAGACATATTTGATGCAATTCGTATGGGAACAAATAAGGGTATTATTATTATTGAAGCAGGTGCAAACGGCGGAAATGACTTGGATCAATTTAGAGACCGTAGTGGTAAACAAGTTTTAAATCGTAATAGTCCTGATTTTAAAGATTCAGGGGCAATTATGGTTGGGGCAGCTTCTGCAAGGGTTCCTCATAAACGTTCATATTTCTCTAATTACGGTAGTAGAGTGGATGTGTATGGATGGGGGAATGCAGTAGATACTACAGATGCTAAACCAAGTGAATTTATAACAAATCTATATACATCTAGTTTTGCTGGAACATCTAGTGCATCGCCTATTATTGCTGGTGCTGCTGCATCAATTCAAGGAATTGCAAAAAATAATCAGGGGAGAGTATATACACCAAGCCAGATTAGAGCTATTTTAAGTGACCCTAGTACTGGAACGAAATCTAACGATCCAATCTCTGATAAAATTGGTGTTTTACCCGATCTAAAAGCTATTTTATCTAAACTTGGTTTTTCACCAAACTTAGGGAATGATTCTTCCATTGTATTTCCTGAGGAACAAGAAATAAATAAAGGGAATGGAGGTTCTACTATTACGTTCACGAAAGAGGATTCCGATAATAGTGAAGGAAACTCTAACTTCATTTTCCCAGAATAATAGAAATATCTCCTATTTAGAATAAGGCAAAATAGTATACTCAATAAGAACAAAGGATATGAATTCAATAGAAATATGAATTCATATCCTTTTAATTTTATGCTGTTTTTACTACCTTACAAAAACGTAATGTTAGAGTAATGTTAATGGATTTTGGTAGTGAGAAGATTCGGATATAATTTTTGTGAGAAAAGATATGAGGTGAATAATATGAAACGAATAGTGCTTATGTGTAGTGTTTTTGTGATGTTTACTGTATTGTTATCGGGGTGTAATTTAAATCGTCTTGGTACAGATACATATTATGTGCAAATTACCAAGGATGGTGAAAAATTAAAAGAGAAAAATGTAAATGGGGATACGACTTACGAATATAAATTACCTGGATTTGATAAGGATGGTAAAGAGAAAGAAATGGAGTTTACAGCGTTAAAAAACCTTCGTAAAGAAGCATTTTTACGTATATATTACTCTGAGAAAAAAGGTGTGAAATCTTGGGAAGAGGTTAAGAAAGACGAACTCCCTACAAAAGTAAAAGAAAAATTAAAGGTGGATTAATATATAAGTCTTTGTTAGGGTAATATACCCTCAAATTATTAGAATGTATATTAAAATAGGCTAAAGTTCTTCAGAGTTATAAAAGTAAGAGGCTGACAGTTATTGTCAGTCTTTTGCCTTTGCAAGAAGAAAATATAAAAGACATTTAATAGGCGAAGTGTTGGATTATAAACAATTATTTATGATTCAAAGCTACAACATACCTACTCCAGACCTATAATAATTTTAGGTCAGAAATAAGCTTCTAGTTTTGTTTAAGTATTTGTAGTCGTTTAAAGGATTGATGATTGGTTATGATATAATAAAATTCAAGTATACTAAGGGGGATTAATGAGATGATTTTTCAAGGCATGATAACAGCTATTATAGAAAAATTACAAGAGACGGTGAATCCCTATTGGATAATTGTGTTTGGATCAACGGCTGAGAACAGAGAACGAGAAGATAGTGATATTGATATAGCTTATTTAAGTGACACAACTTTAGGGAACTATGAACGGTTTTTATTAGCGCAGGAGTTAGCTAATATTGTTCATAGAGATGTTGATTTAGTTGATTTATCCGAAGCTTCTACAGTTTTTCAAGCTCAGATTATACATACAGGAAAGACAATATTTTGTTCGGATGAAAAACGTAAGGTCATTTTTGAAATGAAAACCTTAAAAATGTATTCAAAATTGAATGAAGAAAGACAGATAGTATTTGATGATATAAAGAAAAGAGGTTCTATATATGAAGAATGAGGTTATTTTAAATAAAATTTCTACAATAGAGCGTTGTATAAAAAGAATCCAAGATGTGTATGGAAATGACCCTGAAAATTTAGAGGACTTTACAAAACAAGATTCAATAATATTAAACATACAAAGAGCTTGTGAAGCGAGTATTGATTTAGCAATGCATATTGTTGCAGGGAAAAAATTAGGACTACCCCAATCTAGTCGAGAGGCCTTTGATTTATTAGTTACAGCAGGATTACTTAGCGCTGATTTAGCAAATAAGTTAAAGGCGATGGTTGGATTTCGTAATATTGCTGTTCATGATTATCAAAGTGTAAATTTAGATATTGTTCGTCAAATTATTGAAAAACATTTAACTGATTTTAAACTATTTACGAAAGAAGTAATGGGGATATTGGAATTTTAGGCAAAAGAACAGAATAATAGGGCTGAGAAAGAAAGTAATTCTATGATTCCCAAACTAGCTATTGAAACAATCACTTAATTTCGTAAGAAGAAACGCAGTCATAAGATGAATTTGTTTATGTTGTAGTGAGGCTTTGCATGAAATGTATGTAGATAATAGTAGGAACAATAGCCATATACAATTTTATCAACAAATAAGTAAATATTTTCAAAACTAATTTTTATACATATAATGTATACCAAAAACAAAAAAGTTTCCTTGAGGAAACTTTTTTTGTTTTTGGTGAATTTACAGCGATTAATTAATATACAGTTTTTGAGAAAAATGATGAATCATGTCAAATCATCTTCATTTACACGAACATGAACGTAGTATAAAAAGGAAGCATATCTAAAATAATTAAAGGGGCTGAAAAAATGATTAAAAAACTTATTATTGGTTCTATTGCTTTAGGCACAACAATAGGAGTGAGCAAACCTACATTTGCTGCTACAATACATTCTCCATCACATTTTAAAGAAATTCAAAATGTTCATGTGCAATCCCTACACTCTCCATGGCAGTATTTAGGGCAAACTTCAAGGGAACTGCAAATTAAAAGTAAGGATCCAAAAGTACTAGCTTTTGAACTAGCAAAAGAAGCGCCATTTTACCAAGAAGAATTAGTAGACATATGTTCGGTAATTTTAGATGCAAATGTAGATGTTGTATATTGGACAAGTAAGGAATGGGTTAGATTTGAAGAAGGAAATTATGAATTTAAACATGAAATTAAAATTTTTAGAGATAAAGAACGTCAGCAATTAATTACTGCGCTAGAATCTTAGATCTTTTACACAAAAGAAGCTATGCCATACTCCCCTCATAGTAGATAGGAAAAAGAAAACACATTAACCTATTTATTATGGAGGGGATTTTTCTATGGGTAAAATTAGAGTCACTGACGATGTAGAATATAAGAAAAAAGTATTGGATGTATACTAAAAGAATGTATGAGGTATAAATAATTGAGTCTTTTTTTATTTAACATGTGTACGTTTATTACTGATGAAAATCGTACTACAATTACATCCATGGCTTATATTGTAGGAGTATGTCCTTTAGTATTTTTTAATACAAAAGTTTCGTAATAAGAATTTACTGATTGTGCTATTTCATACGACTTTAAGATAATTGAAGAAATAAATTGGATTAGGCTAAAAGGGTTTAGGTTTACTTTGTACAAGTAGATATTAAAATGTTATAGAAAAATAAGGAAAATAGTTATAAAATAGGAAACTGGAAGGAACTTTCCAGTTTGTTTTTGTTGTGCGAGATAAAGATGGCCAAAGATGAGAGCTTAAGAATTCTTTTCTTCGTCTAAAACTAACACTTAACATAATGGATCTAGAAGGTATCAGTACAAATGGAAAAGGTGAAGTAGTAGAAGGTAAACGTCTTCCTACTAATAGATTTCCCAAATCAGCTGGATATATATAAGATGAGATTGCAAATGGGAAAACTGATATTTGTAGAATAGATTGTAATGGGGTTCAAAATAAACTTTAGCATTATTAATTATAGGTTTCATAACTATTATTTCTTTAGTGGAGATATATAAGAGATTGTTGTAAATTAGCTGTATTTTAATGCTCATTACAATGGCAGGATGCTTTGAGATTTAAATACATAAATGCTTAGATTCGTTAAATTATTACTTTAAATATAGTGAAGCTATCAGTATACAAGGAAAAAAACTCTATCAAACGAAAAAAATTGGAACGTTTGGTTGAATGACTAGTATGCTATTTCAAATATTTAAATTAATAACAGAAAGAGAACCTTTTTATATGTTACTACTTTGTTTTTGTATTGTTGAAAATAAGAAAGGTGAAATCAATGAAAAAATATTGGCATAAGCTATCGTTGCTTCAGAAAAATATATTACTAACGGTATTAGTAATTCTAACGCTTGTGGGAAGTATGGGGGCGTTAAGTTTTAATATGTTTCAAAATAGTATGATGTCTATGTTTGAAAGGCAGTCTTTTGAAACAGGCGATATAATAATAAATCAATTAGATCTAGAAGTAGTAAGAGATGTAGCAAAAGACCCCACAGCACAAAAAGTGAAGAAAGAAAAATTGACAGAGCAATTAGATAAAGCTATAAAGAATATGAAAAGTGTCGGACAAACATATGTTACAGGAGCCAAGCTAAATGATAAAGCTGAATTACAATTAGTAGCTTTGGATACAGAATTAGTAAATACAGTTTCTGTAAAACTAGGTTCTGTAAAAGCAGGTGACTATTATGAGCATCCTACTCATTGGAAGAAGGCATACGACAAAGTAATGAAAACGAAGCAGGCACAAATGACCGAAGTGTATGGAGATGCACTAGGTACATGGGTAACAATTTTAGAGCCAATTACAGATGAAAATAAAAATATAATAGCAATTGTTGCAGCAGATTTGGATGCTTCTATTATTCCTCTTACAAAGAAACAATTTATAGTGCACGGTTTACTATTTATAATAATTTCATTAACCATCGCAATTACAATTCAAATATTCATCTCACGAAAATCTCTATCGCCTTTAAAGGATCTACAAGAAGGGTTACGTAAAGTTGGTGAAGGTGATTTAAGTATTAAATTGAATGAAAGGTCTGATGATATAGGGATAACTAATAGCTATTTTAATAACACTATTAAAAAGTTTAATAAAATTATAGATAAAGTAAGGCAGACTGCTGAACAGGTTTCGACATCTTCACAAGAATTGTCGGTAGGTACAAAAGAGAATAGCATATCCTTTAAAGGAATTGCGAGTGCTATTACAGGATTAAATTTAGGAGCACATTCTCATGAACATGTAGTGCAAAAATGTTTAGGAATTGTTCAAGAAATGGAAAGTAAGATGAAAGAAATGAAAGGAGCTGCCAAACAAGTTGCGACTGCTTCGGAAGACATGGAACAGCATTCTGGAGAAGGAAAAGATTTGATTAAGCAAATTGTGAATCAAATGAAAAGAATCCAAGGTACAGTTCAAGATGTATCTTTTAGTATTTATGTATTAGAAGCACGATCTAAGGAAATTAATGAAATTCTTACTATAATTACAACCATTTCAAATCAAACAAATTTATTAGCTTTAAATGCTTCTACTGAAGCTTCATGTGTTGGAGAGATGGGAAAAGGATTTTCAGTTGTTGCAGATGAGGTACGTATATTAGCGGAAAGAACCGAGGCATCTGCAAGGAATATAACGAATTTAATTGGTGAAACCCAAGCTGAATCAGAGGAGGCTGTAAGATCCATACTGAAGTGTTCAAAGGAAGTGGAATCAGGAATAACGCTTGTTCAAAGTAGTGGTGCTTTCTTTGAAAAGATTTCAGGATCTGCACAATCTGTTACAAATCAAATTAAAGCGATTTCGAATAATTCAAGTGACATTTTAAAAGATTCTCAAACTATTGTTAAGGTTGTAAATGAATTATCACACATTGCAAATACATATGTGCATAGCAGTGGTAATGTAGAGACAAGTATGAAAGAGCAAGAACTGTATGTACAAGATATTGCAGAGTTAGCGAATTCTTTAAATTGGCTCTCCCAAGAGTTACAGGAGTTAATAGAGGAATTCAAAAGTAAGTAGGATAGGAGAAGGTGTAGGTATGACCTATACCTTTATTTATTCCCACATAAGGGATGAAAGTTTAGGTATATATGTAAAATGGCTAAACAAATAAATTTTTTTGCATATTTTGTTGGAAATAGAGCATGATATTACCAAATCCAACGGAGGTGTTTAAAAAATGCAAATTCGCGAAAATAATAATTCAAACGAAATCTTAATAGCAGCTGCAGCAAGTGCAATTGAACAAATGAAATATGAAATTGCTCAGGAGTTTGGTGTTACACTTGGACCAGATTCAACAGCAAGAGCAAATGGTTCAGTAGGTGGAGAAATTACAAAACGATTAGTTCGTATGGCGCAAGAACAGTTATCTGGTCAATATAAAATTCACTAAAGTTAAAGGTATATCCCATGGAAGGGATATACCTTTTTAATTTGCCTTTAAAGAGGATAGTGAAAATCTTTACTGCTAGTTAAATTTAGACACTGCAAATTTGGCTGTGAAATTCATCTTCTTCATGTAAGAAGAATTTACTCCTGCTTGAAATTGAACAGAAATATTACCGTCTTTTTGTGCTTTGAATACGCGACCGTATGGTGAATTAGCATTGTATGTGCCAATTACTTGATCATCCGCATCAAAGACTGTATAAGAAATTGGGAACCCGGAATTTTGTACAAAGACCGTAAGTTCTTCCCCTTTACTAAGATTAAATGATTCTTTTTGAGAAACTTCATAGGAACTCATAGAGTAATATTTTGTAACTTCTTGAATGTCTAAGTTCGTAGTTGCCGCACTTGCTTTTGGTGCCTCTGCTCCTGGTAAATTCATACCTGATAGTACTGCAATTCCTAATGCCCCTGCTAAAATAACTTTTTTCATAATGCTAGTTCCTCCTTTAATAAATTGTGAGATTTGAAAACGAAGTGAAAATATCACTTCTTGAAACCATTATAGTTACAACGAGAATGATTTTCAATGAGATTTGATATGTAATTCTGCATACATAAGATAAAGATATAAGGTAATTTATCCGAAGTTTAAAGTGTTCTTAAAGAAGGAGAGGACAAATCTTCAAAACTATGAATGGGACGGTAACTGTTTTTTGCATGCGTTGGTACTATAAGTAAATATTTAGTTGGCTTTATTTTTGTGCATTGTATGTAAATAAACATTTAAATGTTGATAAAGCTGTATAATTTGGAATTATTAAACGGAATGAGAGGTTATATGTTATAAAAAGCTGCAATAAGGTTCAGCATCCTAATCTTATTGTGTATATTTAGCCTATGTATGTCGTTTGTATTAAAAATAAGAAGTCTCTCAAAAAGAGGCTTCTTATTTTTGGTATGGAGGGGGATTACAGATGATTGATTATTATCAAATTTTTTTATATACAACATGTTAGAAAACCAACGAAAAGAAACAAATACAAGTTCATTTTCATAGTATCTTTATTTTTCCTTTTAAATTATTTATTTCTTAGATTCGTATAGGAAAATGTAGGAGGGGATACGTTTTTATTCTAAAATATAAATTTGTTATTTCTGATTCGTTATAGAGCATTAATAGATTAAAAGGGGGATACATACTTTGGTTATTTAAAAGAAAACGAAATAGAAAGTATATTTAGGGAAATTTAAAAGGCCTTGTCATTATAGACAGGGCCTTTCAAAAAGGGACACAATTGACAACTGAAGGTGACTTCATATTACCATTTTTGGTATTTTAATTCCAGGTGTTCATATTGAGAAATAAAATGATTATTTTGTAGAGTGTGAGATGGGGGATACTGCCTATTAATTTTTCAGGATGGGAAGGCATAAGCAGAATTTTTTATTTGCTTTAAACAAGGGATAGAAGAAATACTTTTGCTTAGTAAAGCGTGTTAATCATAGTTCAAAATTTATGTAAAAAACTGTTTTCAGAATGGGTGTCCTTTTTGTTTTAAGAAGAGAATATATTTTCTCAACAGGACAAATGGTAAACATCTATAAGTACTATTTATAAGGATAATAAGAAAAGTAGAAATTAATAATAAAGGAGAATGCGAAATGAAAACAGTAGTAACTGATAGAGATCTAGCTGAAATCCGCGAAGAAGACGTAGATGTTTTAAAGGTAATGGCACATCCGGTTCGATTACAAATTGTAAATGAATTAATGAAACATCAAATGTGTAATGTTACGCAATTAACGGAAATATTAAGACTCCCACAATCTACTGTTTCACAGCATCTATCAAAATTAAGGGGAACCGTACTTCGTGCAGAAAGAAAGGGATTAGAGATGCATTATTATATAGATAATGTTAAGGCTCGTCAGATTGTTGGAATTTTAGGCTTGTAGGTTAGTAAAAAGCAAAAAAGATTCCTATTATTAAGTAGGAATCTTTATATATAATAATTTTATTTCTTGAGGATTACTGTGTAAATAAGTAAATATTGTCCATAGAATTTCTGTACCTTTTAAAGGAGTGTAATGAAATAAGATCTACTAATTTGTTTACAATAGAGCTTATAATTATGTTTATGTTATAAAATTTTTTTGGTTTACCTATATTGATGGAATTTAGCTAATTCATAGGAAGATGTGGAGTAGGTTTACTATTTTCTTTATAAATAATAAACCTACTGTATTAACTGAGTTTTCTTATAAGAATTATAACAAATTATTTTAGTAATAAACAGACTTGAAGTCACTTCCCAATAAATCGTAAAATTTACATGTAAGGTAAATATAGGAATATTTGGAGGTTGTTATGAAAAGGGTATTAGCAAAATCATTATTAGGTATTTCAGCATTTTCTCTATTAACTACATCATTTTCTATGAGTACGCAAGCAGCGACTCATGAATTAGATAATGTACCGGTTATTAGTGTAGAAACAGTAGAAGATAGTAAAATTGAAGTGGCAGAATTTAATCAAGTAGAACGATTTGCATTCCCATTAGCCATTCCTGTGATTATTTGGGGTGCTAGAGGCGCACAAGTAGTTCATAAGGTATGGAAAGCAGGTAAATTAGTTACAATTGGATCTGCTGTTGGTATTTCTGGAATGAAAGCACAAGATGTCATTGGTAAATATAAAAAAGGTGCTATTAATAAGGAATTTCCAGGCTCAATGAAAAATAAAACGGTGAAGGAGATTGAAGATTTAGCTAAAAAAGGAAATAAAGATGCGAAAAAGGCAAAAAAATTACTAACAGATAAGAGATTTAACAAGGGTGATAATAGAAAATGAGTATAATTACTAAAAGTGATATTTTAAATACAGTAGATTCATTTTTTTCATATGAAGGACCTACGGATAAATCATCAGTAAAAATTTTAAAGCCAAATGAGAGGTTACTTTCTTTAAAGAAAAATAGTCAAGAAGATAATATAGATAAAATTTGGTATACCGAGTTTCAAAAATTATACTCTAATAATGCAGTTGTTAATTGGACGGATTTACCTAATAGCCAGTGTTTAGAGTATAAGGTTTTAGCTCACAGTAATCAGAAAATTTTAGATGATGATATTGATTTAATTAAATTATTAGGCGGAAAAAGAGTAGATTTAAGGATCTTTATTAGTTTACTAGGAAATTATTATTACTGTATGTTAGAGGAAACTAGCTATATTAAAGAAACAGACGAATGGAATTTCAATAATATAAGTGATAGTGGGCAATACGTTAAACTTCTAGAAGAGGCTAAAATTTTTATGGATAAAAAAGGGTTTAGTTATATCTCTAAAGAGTTATTAAATACTACATTAGAAGGTATAGAAACAGAATATATTTCTTATAATAAGGTCACTTTATTTAATTGCTTATTCTCTGAATTTGAATCTATAGATTAACAATAGGATGATAGCTTTCATTTTGATTAATAAGCTATGAGAAAATTTCTTAAAACAATATTAATTATTAGGTTACTGTCAAATAGATATATAGACTAAAAAACCTTCCTTAATGGAAGGTTTTTTAGTGCTTAATTTAAGTAGGATGGGAGTAATATGTAAAAACCTGATAGTATAATATATAATTTTAGGAGAGTAAAAAATATAGGAGAGACCAACTGAGTTATCCATTAAAGGAGATTGCTACATGTATAATTGTAATCAATGTGGAACAGAAATAATTACGCAACTGCAAGATAGATATAGAGAATATTGCCCGAAATGTGAAATGCCTAGGCCGAGTAGCTTATTGTATTATAATTTATATGAGCTGCTGGAATATATGGAAGTTAATGAATACTTGAGTAAGGAAAGTATGCTACATAACTTTCTAAAATGGGAATTTGAGTTAACGAAAGGAAATATATTCAAGTTGTATTTAGATGTAGAAAGATATGATCAAGTCGGTGATGAGAATTTTACAAAACAATTAAAAACATATATGAAGGGGCTTCGCTCAAAATTAAATGTCAAATATGAGGATGATTATATCTGGGTTAAGGTTAATTAGTAGGGAATCAACCTATAGTGTGTTCTAGTTTGAAAAGATAGTAAGAAATAGAGAGGAGACTAATAGTGATGGAAGATTTACAAAAGGCAGTAATAAAATTTCGAGATGAGAGAAATTGGGGACAATTTCATAATGCAAAGGATTTAGCCATTTCATTGAATTTAGAAGCTGCAGAATTGCTTGAGACTTTTCAATGGAAAACCAGTCAAGAAGCAACGGAGACTAAAATGGAGGAAATGAAAGAAGAAATAGCTGATGTAATGATTTACTTGCTTCTGCTAAGTGATCAATTAAATATAAATTTAGAAGAGGTAGTACAATCTAAGCTTATAAAAAATGCTGAAAAATATCCTGTAGAAAAAGCATTTGGAAAAAATAAAAAGTATAATGAACTCTAGAAGAGGAATGACATTTTTACATATTATTTAATATTAAGATTATATTTTATCAACTTTGCTTAACTTGCCAGGTACAATATATTACACTGTATTGGTAGAAACTTACAAGGGGGATGTAAAATGGAAATTAGTATTGAAAAACTAGATAAAAAAATGGATAATCGAGAGAGTATAAAAGAAATAATAGAATTATGGAACCTAAACGCAATAGAAACTGCAGATTGTGAATTAGAGGAAAGTCATAAAAAAGGGATTGAAGAGCAATTAGTGGAATTGATTCAATCAAGATATGGTGCGGTTTTTGTAGGAACTGATGAAACTAATAACCTAATTGGTTATGGAATTGGTTCAATAAAGCAAGATCTGGTTACAGATATGTTATATGGTCAAATAGAGGAAGTTTATGTAAAATCCGAATATAGGAGACAGCAAATTGCGCAAAATTTAGTTGGAAATATAAGCAATTGGTTGAATCAAGAAAATGTCTCTTTGATTCATGTCTATGTTGACTTAGCTAATAAATTAGCATTGAATTTTTGGGAGAATACAGGATTTGAAAAAGAATTTTTTCTGTTATCTAATAGTTAATCAATATATTGAAAGTATAAATAAAGATAGGATCACTATAATAATAGCATTTCGCTACTATAGTGATCCTATTTTTATTTAGAAGAAAATAAAGGTTAAAAGTCATTATTTAGAAACGTTTAAGTAAATGGATAGAAAAATAGTAGTATTATAGTTTTTGAAAATATCTTGATATGAATATATATTTTTTGTAATATATAGGTATATTGTTAGTTTATTTGATTCCGTTTATTCCCACACCTGATGTGTTGTGGTTGAGTTGTAAAAGTAAGTTTTGTTCTTACTTTAATTTTGAAAGGGCTTCTTTGAGCCGATTAGTGTAAATAGCTTATTTTGCTGTGCACAATTAATCGACTTGAGGAAGCCCTTTTTGTTTTGGGTGAAACAAGTATGAAAATGTATTTCTGTTACAATAACAGATTAAAAAAGGAAATTTATATAAGGGGAGAACCATTACGAATAATTTATTTGTATATGAGGGAATTAGGAGGGGGATATAGTTTTTTTAATGTATGAAATAGTTCATTGTACAGTTTTATTTATTAAATAATAATGAAAGATAGGTGGGGATGAGTATGAAATTTAAAACAGAGGAACAATTATTAGCATTTACGGAAGGAATTATTGGGAAGAGTTTTAAAGAAATTGATACAAAAGGAATCTTACAAGGAAATAGTAACGATAAAGGAATACTAGGTAAGGTTGTTGAGACAGGATTTTACGATTATGAATTAAATAATTGTCCTGAGGCAGACTTTGGAGAATTAGGAATTGAGTTGAAAGTTTCTGGTTTTAATCAACTTCGAAATGGATCATGGTCGGCAAAGGAAAGAATTTCTTTAAGCATGATTAACTATAAAAATATTATTCATGAAGAATATGAGTTTAGCAAAGTTGTTTCTAAGAACAAAAAGTTGCTAATTATTTGGTACGAATATATGAAAGGTGTTCCGTATGGAGATTTTATAATTCGAGATTTTCAACTCTATGATATGTCGCAAGATGAAGCAATAATCAGAAATGATTTTTATACAATAAAGCAAAAAGTGCTAGAAGGACTTGCTCATAAATTGTCTGAGGGCGATACCGTTATTCTAGGGGCGGCCACAAAAGGACAGAAAGGACAAAAAGCAGAACAGCCTAATTCGGAAATCTCTGCACCTACAAGAGCATTTTCCTTAAAAAATTCTTTCTTTCGTGGTGTTTTGAGAAGCCATGTAGAAAGAATGGACAGAGGTGAAAAATCTAATGTATTTGTCACACCTGAAGGATACATTTGGAATCAACTAAAACCGTATAAGGGGATGAATCAATTAGATATATTAAATCTTTTTGAGAAGCGTGATTCAGCTAAAAAAATACCTAACAGTATTAGTAAAATGGTAGCTAATAGGATAGTAGGTACAGATAAGGAATTACCAGAGAAGCATGAGGTATTCAGTAAATCTAATTTTCTAATTAAAAATATACCAATTCGAGAAGATAACAGTCCTATAGAAAAAGCAACGTTCAGAACCTTGCAACTTGCAGATTTTGAAACTTCTTGGGAAGAGTCTTCCTGGAAAACATTCTTTGAAGAAGTAACTTTCATATATGTAGGTTATCTAGGAGAGAAAGATGGTAAGAAGCTAGGTAATGGCCAAAGGATTCTGGATAAAATTTTTAAGGTTACATTCACTCCTGAAGAAGTGGACGAGTTTGAGAAAACTTATAACATGATAAAGGAGACAATTGAGACAGGGGATATTCGTAAACTTCCAAAAGCTTCACATGATTTAGGAAAGGAGCTTAAATTGGTTGTTTCAACAAAAGGGAGTGGTACAGGGGGCTATGAGAGGTTTTTTGATGATACAAGAGAAACATGCTTTATGTTAAATAAAGATTTTATTCATCAGAAGTTTAATGAAGCTGTGATTCTAAAGTAGATACGTAATCGATTTACGAATTAAATTACAGAAAAACAATCATATAGAAGTTTCGTAGATGACATAAATGTTCTAATTTATAAGAGGAGAGAATGGAAGTCTACTGTTAATTAACAAAAAACGTATCAATTGATACGTTTTTTTTGTTGTTATTCTAGTAAATATGAGGTATGATTTGAAAGGGGAAAGAACTTGAGTGCGCATTAGCTTACAAAATAAGGAGACAAAAAAGCACACTAATTTTACAATTGGTGAGATTGAGCAGTACATAATTGAATTTAAAAAATTAATTAAAACTAATCGATTTACGATTTCTCGAAATGAAAAAAGGAAAGAGAATATTGAATTTCTAGAGGCTTATAAGATTAATGCTAGTAAAGTGAAAGAGATTCTTCTTAATATAGGAGTACATGACTTTTGTTATGCAGTTGATAATAAAAATCTAAGTTTTTCTTATGAAAAATTGTATATCTTTTGTCTACAATATGAGCTAGATAATTGGGGACAAAAGAAGTCGGTAGACATATATGTTAAAACAAATTTAATTGAAAATAAGGACAGGAACAAATACATGATTGTTGTTTCTTTTCATAAAAGGAATAAACCAGTCACTTATCTTTTTAGATAAAGATAAGTGACTTATGGTTTTATAATGAGGGAGGATTTTTATGTTGGTTTTATGTGAGTGTTGTCGAGATATGGTAAAGTATTCTACTAAGGATGTTCCAAAAATGACAGTCATTAGAGGGAAGCAATATCATTACGTGGGTAAAGAAGCAAAATGCGAAGAGTGTAAATCTGAAATATTTGTTCCTGACATTCATGATTATAATTTAGAACAATTAGATCATGCATATAGGAAACAGGAGCAGTTAGTTACTATTTCTGAAATAAAAGAGGTTTTAGAAAAATATAAGATTGGAAAACGTCCACTATCTTTACTTCTAGGTTGGGGTGAAGTTACCTTAACAAGATATGTAAATGGGGATATTCCGACAAAGCAGTACTCAGATATATTGCAAAGATTAAGTAGGGATCGATCTTTTATGCTAGATATTCTGGAAAGAAATAAAGGTTTAATTACTCAAAAAGCATATAGGGTTTCTAAAGAAGCGATTGTAAAGCTGCAGGAAAATGAGAGTGTTACTTCTAAACAGACTACAAAAATTGAGGCAGTTGCTAATTATTTGCTATATAAAAATGATGATATTACTCCTTTAGCTCTTCAAAAGCTTTTATACTATGCGCAGGGATTTTGTAGGGTGTTTACTGGAACATATTTATTTGAAGATGATTGTGAAGTAGGAAGTCACGGCCCGGTATATCGAGTTATTTTTGATAAATACAAAGGATACCAGTACGACAATCTTGAAGTTAATTATGATAGTACAAATCAGTTAACTCAAATAGAAAAGGAACTATTAGATTGTGTAGTTAATACTTTAGGCTGTTATAGTGGGAAGAGTTTAAAGAAAATGATTCTATTTGACTTACCATGGGCAGTAACCAATCTAGAATTAGAAGATAATAATTCTGGTAAACCCATCATGGAAAAAGAGGAGATAGATAATTGTTTTAATACAATGAAACAGGCATATAATTTAGTTACTATTTCTGATATTAAACAATATAGCATAAGAGTATTTGATTATATAAACAATTAATAGTTGTAATTATATTATTTTTAATATGATTGACATATCGATTTTTTTACTGTTAACCAAACCTCTGTAAAGGTACTAAAAGATAGTACTAATTACAAAATATTAGGAGTGCAGAATATAAACACTCTTAACACGATGCAAATATGCATATTAAATAAAAAGTAAAATGAATTGATACATTATATGGTAAAATGATATATGTGAATACGCTTTATGAAGTAAATTTTATGCTTTGGACCTTTAGCTCAGCTGGTTAGAGCAAACGGCTCATAACCGTTCGGTCGTAGGTTCGAGTCCTACAAGGTCCACTTATAAACAAGGAGAAAGCACTCATTTGAGTGCTTTCTCCTTGTTTATAATAAATAAAGGGGATTGTGACATGAAAATAATTGATTTAGAGACAGAAAGAAAAAAGAAGGAAAAATTAATGGTAACTATTCCAATTATAAAACTAATATATAGAGAAAAAGGGGAAATTGAATTTAAAGTAGTAGGAAAAAAAGTTGTTCCACAATCCATGTTTGAGAATTAAACTACTTTTACTTCCTATAGGCTATAGGATTGTTATGTGAGATGTTCCTAAATATGGAAACTTAGTGGATATTAATAAAAGGAAAAACTAAAAGTTATGTTCGAAATGGAGGTGAATTTGTAGTGATAATGGTATATTCCTTGTAAAATACATAAAAAGACCGTCACAGTATTGTGACGGAAAATAGAAAAATTCTGATGACTTACTACTATTATTGTTTATTTGGAGTTTTTAAAGCCTGTAACACTATTTTGGTTGCTTCTGCAATAAGCTTATCATCGTATTTAGCATCCTCTTTATCATGATTAGAAAGTATTGCAAGAACAATTGGCTTTTTATTTGGTGGCCAAATAATTGCGATATCATTTCTGGTTCCATAAGATCCCGATCCCGTCTTATCAGCTACTTCCCAATCTCCCGGAACTCCAGCACGAATTAATTTGTCTCCTGTAGTGTTCCTTTTCATCCAATCTATTAATAAATTCCGTTTCTCAGTTGAAAGTATATCTCCTAGCGCGAAAGCCTGCAGACTAGTAGCTAATGCCTTTGGGGTACTAGTATCATGAGTGTCTCCTGGATGCACTTCGTTTAATTCTGGTTCAAAACGTTCAGGGTTTGTAACGGTATCTCCTATTTCTCTCAGTGATTTTTTGAATTCACTAGGTCCACCTAATTGTTTAAGAATAAGATTTTGTGCCGTATTATCACTATATCGAAGGGAAGCATCTGCAAGCTCTTTCAGAGTCATACCTGTATCAACATACTTTTCTGTAATTGGATTGTAATTAACAAGATCTTCACGAGTATACAAAATTCTTTGATTTAGATCTTCTATTGATTTCTTTTGTAAAAGTACTCCTACGGCTAAAGCTTTGTGGGTAGAAGCGTATGCAAACCGCTCATCTGATTGATACGTAACGGTTTGATTCGTATCAGTGTCCAAGGCATAAATACCGAGTTTAGCTTCAAATTCTTTTTCAAGCTTAGCAAAAGAGTGATTAACTGTATTTTCTTGTTTGGTTTGTTTAGGCGGTTCAGATTGAGTATTACTATTGGAACAGCCTATAAGCGTTGCGCATGAAAGAAATAATACAGGTACAATCTTTTTGTAAGGTAACATGTTAAAAAATTTGTTTAAGATTATCATAAATTTCAACCTCTTTCAAAAATATATGGTTTTTGTCTAGGCGTTCTAAAAATCAATACAATTAAAGAGTGTATAGGGTAACACTCTTTTTGCATCACTCTTATCATAAACACCTGTTTTATACGTATAATGAATAGACAATCTAAGTAGTAAGTTTGTTCCATTTAAAGAAATAAGAAGATGTTATTAGAATTCATTACCTTAAACAATAGACATTTAGGGTAAAGGGAATTTATTTTAATTCCATAATTGTGGAAACGTTAAAGTAGAAATTTAATGTTTTTTGTAAAAAAGAATTGACTTTTAATTCAGTTGTAACTATTATGGTTACATAAAGTGTAACTTATTTAGTTACAACGAATTACTGTTTTAAGAAAAAAGATTTCTATATTTAATTAAGGATAGCGGTCTATACGTTGTCGTTCAGTGCAGAAAATTACTACTATGTTAACAACTATGTATATTCTGAATGATAGTGTTTTCTGCTTCAGAGCCATAATGTGCAGTGTTATCTTTTATAAATAATTTTATTTGATCTTTTTTTGGAAGGATTAGTTTTTGGGGAAAATAATAAGGTTGCTAAAAAAGATGCACTTTTACAAACCAAAAAGCTAGCTAAGAATTTTTAAGTGATAGCTGAACTAGCTAATAAAAATAAAGGTAGGAGATTTAAATGGAGAAAAAACAAGATAACCTTATATACGTATGGGACGCATATTGTGGATGGTGCTATGGTTTTTCAGAAAGTATTAAAGGATTTTACAAAGAACACACTGAAATGCCGTTAACAGTTTTATGTGGAGGGTTATTTTTAGATGATCTACCAATAAAAAATTTCTCATATATAGAAGAGGGAAATAAAAGAATTAATCAACTTACAGGTGCAGAATTTGGTCCTTCCTATCAAAAATTGGTGGAAGAAGGGACTTTTAAAATGAATTCGAAAGATGCTGCAATTGGCTTTTCAGCTTTACGCTCATTAGCGCCAGACCGTTTGTTAGAATTCACGTCTGCTATGCAAAAAGCGTTTTATTATGATGGACAAAGCCTAAGTAATCCTGAGACATATCGTAAGATTGCAATTGAGCATGGTTTGGACCCTGAACAAGTATTAGAGCGTTTAAATGCGCAAGAAACAATTGTAGATGTCCAAAATGATTTCAATAAGGTTCGACAGCTTGGGGTTAATAGTTATCCTTCTTTACTTTTACAAAAGGATAATCAAATTATTCCTATTGGCGGTGGGGTAATGACGCCAGATAAAATTGAAGCACGTTTTAAAAATTTATATTAGGAAAAAGTAGGCTATAGTAGCAAACATGTTAGCTTATGCCATCCGACATACATCTCCCATCTATTTGCTGGTGCGATGAACCTTTCAAGAGAATTGAAGAGGAGTCTTCTGTCGGAACAAAATAAAAGTGTGTTATCTATTCAATAACTATAACAAAAGGAGAATAACATCTATGTTTAAAACAATCGATACAAATCAAAAAGATGTGAAATTAACGGTTTTTAGTTCGGATGAAAAAAGTTTTATGGTCACTGCAACCTTAGTTGAGAAAGCAGGACATGCATTTTTAATAAACTCAAAATTTACTCAATCTGATTCGAAAGAAATTGTGGATTATTTGAAAAACAATAACTTATCTCTAGATAAAATCTTTATTATCCATGGGGATCCTGATTACTATTTCGGGTTAGAAAGTATTAAAGCTGCATACCCAGAAACTATAGCGTATGCTACAGAGTCTACGGTTGAACATATTGTTCATTCTGTATTAGGGAAATTGAAAGTTTGGAAAGATGCGCTTGGAGAAAATGCACCAAGTAATGTGGTATTACCTCAAGTGTTTAAGGAAAAATCTATTGATTTTCAGGGACTAACATTTGAACTAGTAGGCTTAGACGATTACAGAACTAGCTTATTTAACAGAGAACTGAAATTATTAATTGGGGGAATAGATGTATTTAACGAAATCCATCTATTCTTAGCAGATACTAGTTCAAAAGCAGCCATGGAGGCATGGATTGAAAACTTGAAAGTGTTACAGGCTTTAAATGCTGACATTATTGTACCGAGCCATGGATCAATTGAAAAATCATTAGATAATCAAGCGATTACTGCAACTATGGATTATCTAAGAACAGCAATTCAAGCTTCTGAGGAAAGTAAAACTTCAAAAGATTTTGTAGCAAAACTTGATACAGCATATCCAGGCTATGCTAATAAAGGTGTATTAGAATTAAGTGCAAAAGTTGTAACAAAAGAAATGCCTTGGGGTTAATGCTATGAATAAATATCAAAAACTATTACATGAAACGTATGTGTTAACTGGCGAGGGGAAAATGGATGCTTTCAAAACGTATTTAAGTGAAAATGTATCTTGGACAGAAGCTGCTGGGTTTCCATATGCGGGCACTTATGTAGGTCCTGATGAAGTAGTGAAAAATGTACATGAACGTCTTGGAACTGAATGGGATAACTATAGCGCTAAAGATGAAATTTATGCTTTTAATAACAATACTGTTATTGTGTATGGAAAATATAGTGGAACATATAAAGTAACAGGGAAATCATTCATAGCAGATTTTTGTCATCTTTATGAGTTTGATGAGAACGATAAGGTCAAAAAGTTTATTCAAATTGTGGATAGTGCAACTGTTAATGAGGTATTAAGTTAGAGTTACTCGTTTCTAACATTCCTCGTATAGGGAGTATTGTTAGGAAAGATGGATTTTCCTAACAATATCTCTTACATCACATTCTGGGTAAGGTTTATCCTTTATCGGGTGTGTTATCGAATATGAATGATAAAATTAGAAGAGGTAGGTATATATGAAATTAGAGAAAAATTTAATAGTAATAATTATTTCTGTGTTTATTTTAGGAATTGTGTCGACTTTGATATTTCAAGCTTCAACTGGTAATACCAAAGGTCATTCAACAAAGAGCGAGAATGTTGCAACAGTATCTAAAGATAATGTGACAGAAAAAGAAAAGAATAAAAAGATGGTAGTTGATTTCTATAATGAAGTTTTTAACAAACATAATATCGATATTATCCCTAAATATGTAAGTGAAGATTATAAGCAACATAATCCTTTTGTTGCTGATGGACGAAAAGCCTTCATGGATTTCTTTAAGGAAGACTTTGTAAAAAATCCAAACTCTTCTGCAGAGATTAAACGTGTAGTAGCTGAAGGAGATACAGTTGCTCTTCATGTACATTCACGTACTAATTCTCAAGATAAGGGAGTTGCTATAGTGGATATTTTTCGTATAAAAGATGGAAAGATTGTCGAACACTGGGATGTAATTCAAGAGATTCCCAATGAGGCAGCTAATAATAATACGATGTTTTAAGATGAGTAAAAATAAAGGGATGCCCTAGATATGTTACTAGGACATCCTTTTTTGTTTTAATAAGATTTAATCTAATATGGTGTATAGGGTACTTATTATATGTATTTTTTATTACCGCACAAACCATGCCTAATCAGTATTTACGAGTTGCGCTATCCTCTACAAACTCATTAGAAGATTTGAAAACAGGGCTAGAAATACTAAAACAATATCTCGGCTAGTTTAAAAAGAATATTGCAGACATTTACTAAAATAAAGGAAAATGCTATTTAACAGTAAAATTGTAGTAAAAACTCTTCTATAGGAAAGAAGAGTTTTTGTGTGAGTCTATAGCGTTCTGGAGGGAATTAGTATTTTTATCATTAATAACAGTAAATAATTATATATAAATATAATGTATTTATGTTATTATGTTTATGTTGGAAAATAAAGTATATCTTTATTCGCAAAAATAATTAGGAGAAGAAGGGGAAATAGCATGAAAATGAAAAAAATGATTTTAACAGGTGCAGTACTTGCAGCAACAACTTTAACATCTTTAACAAATGTACAGGCAGATACAACATTTAAAGATGTTCCTACTAATCATTGGTCATATAAAGCAATTATGGATCTAAAAGAGAAAAATATCGTAGCTGGTTATGGAAATGGCATTTTTGGTTTCGGCGATAGTATTACACGTGGTCAAGTTGCTAGATTGCTTTATGTATACTTGAAACCAGTAGATGTAGATGCTAAATTTCAAAATCCATTTACGGATATAAAAGGTTCTATGTTCGAAAAAGAAATCTTAGCAATCACAAAAGCAGGGATTATGAGTGGATATGGTGATGGAAAGTTTGGACCAAATGAGGTCCTAAATCGTGAACAATTGGCAGCTGTTCTAACACAAGCATTTCAATTAAAAGCAACAACTGTCACAACTTTCAAAGATGTTGACAAGAATTATTGGGCTACGAAGGCAATCAGTGCAGTGCAGGAAAGTAAAATTGCTGCTGGTACAGGAAGTAACTTATTCGAGCCAAAAAGAGTTGTAACACGTGAGCAATATGCACAATTTCTATACAATGGAATTCAAAGTGTGAACAAACCAGAAACAAAACCAGAAACAAAGCCAGAGACAAAACCAGAGACAAAGCCAGAAACAAAACCAGAGACAAAACCAGAAACAAAACCAGAAACAAAACCAGAGACAAAACCAGAAACAAAGCCAGAAACAAAGCCAGAAACAAAACCAGAAACAAAACCAGAGACAAAACCAGAGACAAAACCAGAGACAAAACCAGAAACAAAACCAGAAACAAAACCAGAAACAAAGCCAGAAACGAAGCCAGAAACGAAACCAGAGACCAAACCAGGAGTAACGCCAATAGGTATTCCCAATGCGTTAGTGACAGAAGATTTTTTCTTTGATAGATATTCAATTGAAATTTCACCTGTAAGAGAGAAATCTATTTCTAAGCAAGGTCAAAATCTTGTTACTGAAGTAAATAAGAAATATAATGCAAATTTCAGATATAGATACGTTGCATCAGAAATTGATTTATATACTCCTAATTTGCCAAGAATGATTGATTCTCATGGTTCATTTTCGTTTGTTGGGAAGGATGAAGATAATTTCTATTTCGTGTTTGTCGTTGACAAATCAACTGTTGAGCTAGCGGAAAATTGGATGCATATGATAAATCCGAATTTCACCCTTGATAAAGAGATTGATAGACTAGTAAATCCAAGTCCAGAATTAAAAAAAGAAATTGATAGTTTTGTAAAAAATAATAAGGATTATATCAATCGTTTTGAAAAAGATAATCATAGCGTAGAAATAGGTATAAGTCCTCTACATTCAATAAGCCCTGGAGAGTCTGTAGTTACTCTAAATCCAGATTACTCTATATTACACGTTTCTGTAAAAACAAAATAATATTTAAGTAATGTATCGATTTTCGTACAGGGAAGTATGGACAATATTAGAGGTTAAAGATTTTTCGAAAAAGACCGACTGTTATTGAAGTGCACCCCAATTGTTAGACACATAATTAACAATTGGAGGTGCATTTTTATATTCGATTTAACTGTATAGATTTTTTAAACAATAGATACTATTTCATTTCTTTTGCTTTAACGATGGAGCATTCTCTTTTTCTCGTCAGCGTTTGAACCAATAATTAAAATGTCTTAATACCTATAGCAAGGCTTGTAAAATTCCAACAGTTCAACTGGAATATTATTTTTGTATGCTATACATGCTTTTGTATCACCAGGCTGAATGGTCCTTTTGTCAATCAACAAAAGCGCAGCAAATGTATTTGCTTCTATCTCTAATTTATCAACGGAAAAGAATGTATTTTTACGTAGAAAGGGTGTATTTGCATGAGTATGTAGGACCGCATGTCCTAATTCATGAGCACAAACAGTTCTCTGCATAGATGGAGATAAATTAGTATTAATAACAATGAAACGATTTCTTTTTTCATATTTATAAAAACCATTTATTTCTTCATGTAAATCCCATGTTAGTACATGTATTTTTAAGTAATCAGCAAGCTCATAGGGGTTTGTCGTGTTGTATTTGGTGCTAAGTTGTTGGACTAGATCTCTAATGACGAATTTCAATGTATTCCCTCCTAAGCTCGCATCAGTTATCGTCTGGCTTACGATATTTCTTAGGCACGTATTTTTTATTGATTACTTTCGTTTGTTTTACAATGTAATCCATTGCATCTAATAGTGATTCTACAGCTTCTTGACTCATAGGTTCACCAGAGAACATTAAGCCATTTTCTCCTTGAAGGTCTTTTTTTATTTCTTCCATTCTTTTTGCTATGTCTTTCTCGTTTTTTGGCGTTAATTGCTTCTTGGTTTCGTTCGTGACATCTCGTCCTAGTAAATAGTCAGCTGAAACCGAAAAGCAATCAGCTAATTTAGTTAGAACATCATGTGGAGGGAATCTTTCTTCTGATTCGTAGTAACCTATCATTCTTTGAGATACTCCAATTTTTTCAGCCAGTTGTTTTTGTGTTAAATTTTCCTTTTTTCGTAAGGATTTTAATCTAAGTCCTATCACATTTTTCACCTCTTCAATTGAACTAATTGTTCTCTTTGGAATATATTTTAGCACATATTGTTCTTTTTTGCATTGACAAAGAACAATTAGTTCTGTAATCTGTATTTAGAACTAATTGTTCTTTCGGAGGTGGAACTATGGGGAATAAAATGTACAATACGCAAAAAAATATATATAAAGAAATTGCTCATTATTGTGGGGTGACTGAACGGTATATTCGAATGATTGATCAAAAAGAGAGAACTCCATCAATGGAAACAGCTAAGAAGATTGCTAAGTATTTTGATATGAGTATAGATGATATTTTTTTTAGTAATAAATCGAACTTAAAGTTCTTTTTAACATCGTGTTGGTGTGAAAGGAATAAAAAGTAGGTTTCATCATAGGGAAGTTAGTAATAGTTAATACAGAATATAGATTGTAGGTATTTGATTTTAACAATAATGGAGAGGTAAATATTATGGGGATTTTTAGAGTTAAAAAGGATAATAATTATTCTGTTATTAATAATACGGGTTTAAAAGATAAAAGACTTTCTTGGAAGGCGAAGGGGATATTAGCATACATACTTACACTTCCAGATGATTGGGTGTTTTATAGAGAGGAATTATCCCAGCATGCAAAAGATGGTATTAACAGCTTAAGAGCTGGAATGAAGGAATTAAAAGAGTATGGATACATTAAAAGATTTCCGATTAGAGATGAAAAAAATAAAATTGTAAGATGGGAGACGCTTATTTACGAGATCCCAGTGGATGATTTTCCACCAGTGGAAAAACTATCTGCTGGAAATCCTGTTGCTGGTAACCTACCGGTGGATAATCACAAGCTACTAAATACGGATATACAAAGTACTAAAGAACTAAATACGGATATACCAAATACAAATTATCATCATGATAATCAAGATAAATTACTATCACAAAGATTGATGGATGAAGATTTTAAAATAGCTTATAGCTATTTGCTGAAAAACGGTATTCCGTTAAGTAAAACAGCTATCCCAGAGCTCGGTGAATTTTGCGGAGCATTGGGAATTGAATTGATTTTTGAAGCAGTAAATAGATCTATTGATGAAAACGTACCAAAGTGGAGGTATGTACGTGGAATTCTTAAAAATTGGGAAATCCAAGGGGTCAAAACACTAAATGATATTGCTAAATCAGATTTACAGTTTGATTTTAAAAAGAATAAAAAAGAAATTGGTTCAGGATATATCAAGCGAATTGAAATGGTACCGGAATGGTTGCATCAAAAAGAAGGTGAAAATCCTAGGGAACAACTCCAAAAAAATACTCAATCAAATATAGATGTAGAGCGTGAGAGATTAAAGGCTTTATTAAAAAAATATAAAGCATAGGAAACATCTAAATGTTTAATACAATTGGGGCCTGGAGTTAGTTTACCTTTGTGGTACCAATAAAAGTAGAACCTAAATAAAGATAAGTGGGTGAATTATTTTATGTTTGACTGGCTGAAAGATTATCAGAAACTAGAAGAAGAAATTACATATTTAGAATATAACTTAGACAAATCAAAAGTAGAGTTAAAGCGCTGGACTAGTGGGGACTTGCAATATGTACGATTAACTGCTGAATCGGAAGGGGCTAAAGTAGAAAATCGGATTGGAGCTATTGAATATGAATTAGGACATAAGATGAATGAAATGTTCAATTTAAAGGTTTTAATTAATAAATTTTCAGGATTAGATCATCAAATACTCAAAATGAAGTATGTTGATGGAATGACTTTAGAACAAATAGCGTTTGACTTGCATTATAGTACAGGCTATATCCGACGAAAACATGCTGAAATAAGAAAGATTGTCAAGTTTTTAGAGGAGTTTTAATGTTACCTTTTTGTAGGCTACATGCAGTGTACAGAAAGTCTTGAAAAAGTGATTTATAGTAGTAATATAAGATTTCGACGAAAGAGCAACTATTTTTATGGTTGCTCTTTTTGTTATGAAAGAAGGTGAGCAACATGAAGTAATTTTATAGATTAATGGGCATTTGATTGATAGTCATATTTCGTAAAATAGTAGTATTTTAGACAAAAATAATAGGGAAATAAGGAGATGTTTAATAATGAGTATATTAGCTGCTTCAGCTACAACAAAGAATCTGCCACAACAAGTGTTACGTTGGCAATCGATGGTAGAAAGTGAATGTTCTGCACAAGGTGTTTCTGAGTTGGTTCCTTACGTACTTGGAATCATTATGGTGGAAAGTGACGGGAATTCTGAAAAAACACCTGATATTATGCAGTCAAGTGAATCACAAGGCTGGCCAATGAATACAATTAAAAACCCTAAAGATTCAATTTATTATGGAGTAAAGCATTTAAAAGGAGCTTTTGATGATGCGAAAAAAAATGGTATTACAGATTTAAGTGCCATTGTTCAATCATATAATTTTGGACGAGCTTACCTTCGCTGGTTAGCTTCTAACAATAAACAACATTCATTACCGGTAGCGGATCTGTACTCTAAAACGGTTGTTGCACCATCACTTGGAAATACAACAGGTGCCATGGTTCGATATAGTAACCCGATTGCTGTGGCCTACAATGGTGGTTACCGATATAAAAATGGAGGGAATTTCTTCTACGCTGAAATTGTTAAACAATATGTAGATTTTAATGCAGGAGGTGTTCCGCAACCAGAGGGGATTGGGATGGCAAGATCAATATACTGGGAAGGATACGGCATTAATTACTACGATGGCCCACACGGTAAGTATATTGCGGACTTTACGACAGCAGCAGAAGTATTATACTGGGATGCATACTGGGGAGAAGATAATGATGTTTGGTTAGATTTAGGTAGAAGTCGTTGGGTAAAAGCAGAGCATTATTATTGGAGACCTTTTAAAGCCATATCAAAATTCCCAGAAGGATATGAAGTAAGCTATTGTGATGGAATTGACGGCGCATACAAAGGCAGTATTAACTCAAAAGAACCTCTTACAGTATTCTTCCGTAAAGAAGGCTGGATTGATATTGGTGGGAATCGTTGGACACCAGAGAAACACTTTGACATTGTAGATATTCGATAAAAACAACTCTGTTAAGAGTTGTTTTTTATCTTTAAACGGTGTTTTAGGTAAGAAGAGTTAGCTATATAGAATAATAGCTTTCGATATTTTTGGCTAATTTCAGTGACATTTAACTTATGGTTACAAGATGGATATTTTAATAGTAGATAACAATAGGGAAATGTTCTGTCTTGTTCATTTTGAGGTTGGAAAACCTACAATATATTTAAAAATAATAAATATAGACAATATAGAAATAGAAAGGAAGATTTATATGGCAACATTTATTTATCCAACAGATACAACGAGAGTAACAAGTGGTTTTAGGGGTGACAGACCAGATCATCATGGGATAGACCTTGCACAAGCAGGTTATCATCCAATTTATGCAGCAGCTGGCGGGCAAGTTAGTCGTTCGTATTTTTCAACTAGTTACGGCGAGTGTATTATGATTGTCCATAATATTAATGGAGTTACATGGGAAACCGTATATGCTCATATGCGAAGTGGCTCCCGTACAGTTAAGCAAGGTGATTATGTTACACAAGGACAAACAATCGGGGTTATGGGAGAAACAGGAGAAGCCTATGGTCAGCATTTACATTTTGAAATGCATAAAGGCAGCTGGAATATGAATAAGAGTAATGCTGTGAATCCGTTAGACTACTTGGGAAAAGGTGGTGTTGTTGGTACACCGCAACCAGAGGGGATTGGGATGGCAAGATCAATATACTGGGAAGGATACGGCATTAATTACTACGATGGACCACACGGTAAATATATTGCGGACTTTACGACAGCAGCAGAAGTATTATACTGGGATGCGTACTGGGGAGAAGATAATGATGTTTGGTTAGATTTAGGTAGAGGCCGTTGGGTAAAAGCAGAGCATTATTATTGGAGACCCTTCAAAGCAATATCAAAATTCCCAGAAGGATATGAAGTAAGTTATTGTGATGGAATTGACGGCGCATACAAAGGCAGTATTAACTCAAAAGAACCTCTTACGGTATTTTTCCGTAAAGAAGGCTGGATTGATATTGGTGGGAATCGTTGGACACCAGAGAAACACTTTGACATTGTAGATATTCGATAAAAACAACTCTGTTAAGAGTTGTTTTTTTATTCTTAAATTTTTATAGGGGAAAGAAGGAGAATGGAAATGAAGAAAATTGCAGATTTATCTCATCACAATAATTCAATAAATTGGGCTGCAGCTAGTAAGGAGCTAGACCTTGCTATTATACGTGTACAATATGGGTCAAGGACAATTGATAAACGTTATAAAGAGTATGTGCAAGGCTGTAAAGACTATGGTGTTCCATTTGGGCACTATGCTTATGGATGTTATGTAAGTGTTCAGGATGCTATTGTAGAAGCAAATGATTTTATGGCGCGCGCTGATAAAGAAGCAAAATTTTTAGTATTAGATGTAGAAGATGATACATTAGCAAGTTGTGGAGCGGCTAACTTAGCAAAAGCTTCACAGGCATTTATTGATACATGCCGTGCAGCAGGCTGGAAAGTGGGTCTATATGTATCACACCACATGTATACAAGCTATGGACTAAATACTGTGAATGCGGATTTCCTTTGGATTCCACGTTATGGAAATAAACCAGCGTATAGTTGTGATTTATGGCAGTATACAGAAACAGGTAGTCTTGCAGGCGTAACTGGTAATGTAGATTTAAATTATTTAAACGGTGAAAAATCTCTTGAATGGTTTACAGGTAAGGGTGGCGTTGTTGGTACACCGCAACCAGAGGGGATTGGGATGGCAAAATCAATATACTGGGAAGGATATGGCATTAACTATCATGATAGACCACACGGTAAATATCTGGGGGACTTTACAACAGCAGCAGAAGTATTATATTGGGATGCGTACTGGGGAGAAGATAATGATGCTTGGTTAGATTTAGGTAGAAGCCGTTGGGTAAAAGCAGAGCATTATTATTGGAGACCTTTTAAAGCCATATCAAAATTCCCAGAAGGATATGAAGTAAGCTATTGTGATGGAATTAACGGCGCATACAAAGGCAGTATTAACTCAAAAGAACCTCTTACGGTATTCTTCCGTAAAGAAGGCTGGATTGATATTGGTGGGAATCGTTGGGCACCAGAGAAACATTTTGACATTGTAGATATTCGATAAAAGGTTAAGGTTCACTCGTATGAGTGGCACAGGTTAGGGGCTTATTATACCGGATGTAGAATTAGTAAAGAAACAATGGATTTAGCTAATATAGATATTGCATCCACAAAAAAATAAAGAAATTAAAAAGTGGAAGGTGCTAAAAAATTATCGTAGTAATACAATAAAGTTTCAAAAATATTAAAGAGATTATACAAACTCTTACTCCAGTGAAAAACAAACAAGTAGAAATAGAAAAGCAGTTACTAAAATGGGACAGCCAAATGAAGGATTTAACAAATCTATAGAAAAAATAAAGAAAAAAGATAGTGAAATCACAAATAAATTAAACACATCAGAAAAGAATGTTAAAGGTATAAATAGAAGATCTCTAAAGCACAATTAAAAACTGAAGAATTAACAAAAATAAAAACTGAAAAGAAAATACAAACGGAGCAGCTATAAGCTGCTCTATTTTTATTTTAGGGGAGAGAACAAGATGACAAATCCTATCCAAAATAAACATCCAGAAGACAATCAATTACAGAGCCAAATTATCAAGCAAATCATTCCAATCTTAGAGAAGTTAGTTATGCAATTCATTCAAAATCCAGCCCCGAATGAGGATGCGATTCCAGGTAATGACAATAAATTCATGGAAATTGATGATGTTGTAGATAATTTAGTGAATGCTGGGATTATTACCGCTAGTAATTTTAATGTTAACGTGGAGCTATTTAGAGGTAGTCCAATTACGGTTTCCATTGACAAATCTGGGGGTCCAGCAGTAGAAGTTGATGTTGGGGATTCTAGCGAGGAACATATAGAAGAGACAGATAAAAAAGAAGGAACTAAATAATGAAGCGTATGTAATGTAGGCTTTTTTATTTTAAATCAAATAAGAAGTGGGAAAGAGGTGCAATATGGATGGTATACAAGAGGTGAAAGGCGATGTTCAGGAAATAAGGCAAGATATTAAGGATATACGATTAGAGATTAGAAGTTTAGAAATGCGGACAACAGGTAATGAAAAAGACATTATTAATATCAATAAGCAATTAGATAAGATTAGCGCTAATACAACATGGATCTTACGTCTTATTATTGGTGGTCTAATTGGAGCAGCTTTGACCTTTCTCTTGAAAGGTGGCGGTATGTAATGATTGAAATTGCGGCAATGATTGGGGTTGTTACAGGGTTATCACAAATTGCAAAGACAAATGGATTGCAAACGAAATATATCCCGATATTTAATTTGACGCTTGGCATTATGCTAGGTGTTTTATTTTTGTCACAAGATATCAAAATGAATATATTTCAAGGAATGATTATCGGATTGTCAGCAAGTGGATTGTTTGACCATACGAAAATTATGAAAAAGGATGACAATAGGAAATGAAAAAGAAATAGAAACATATTTTATCCATAGCTGTTGCTGGTTTTTTTAGATGCAGGATTTACGATTGATGCGAAAGTAACTGTCAATGGATTGTCATAATATAAAGTACACAATAGCAAAGGGAAAACATACTATGTAACAGCAAATGAAGCCTATGTGTATGTGAAGTGAAAAAGAGCCGATAATCCTGTTCAATAATATAGGATTTTCTGGGCAAATGTGTTTAGCGGAAAGACGTATAAAAAATGGATGGAGGAAAACTTAACAAAATCGTGATTTGAATACAAAAAAAGAGCGTACAAATGAGTAGGCTCTTAGAAAGATAAGCTTTATGAGCATTGAATTATCATATATATTTTATTCTTCATAATCGTGTAAACAACATTGAATAAAAAGAGCACCTTTTTATGTTGCCTTTTCTAAAGAAGTTCTATCAATGACAAGCTGTCGCATCAATAATACATGTTTGTCCGGTTTAAAGGCGAAAAGTTATTTAACAAATAGTTGCTTTAATCAAATTAAAAAGTTAGAAATTATATTCCCTAAGTGATTCACAAAAGTCAAGGAGAGTTGCATTAAGAATCACATTTCTAACCAAATTAATCATCCTACCTGAAAAATACTTATACTTGCAGATACACTTGTTAAAGAGCCACCATCATTATTTGAGAGAGTGATAGTACCTGCTGAAGAAATATTATTTATTAAAGTTAATGTCGAAGGTACGGCTGCTACTGTAAAAGCAACAGTGCCTTGATTTATTGAATGGGGTGATCCCGTTCCAAATCGTCCACCTGGAATTGGTGTACCATTTAGTGCAAAGGAAAATTGATTTTCACGAGCAGCTTCTAATTGAAACCCTGCTACATATGTTCCTATTGTATTAATTATAATATTTCCAGTACCTGTTATGTGGGTAAGGGCAGTTCCTATTATAGGACCATTTGTATTAAAAGTAACATTACCTCCCACTACAATTGACTGATTAGTTGTATCAAAAACATATAGATAGTTTGTTAATCCTACACCGGGGGAGCCAGTAGAGCCAGTGGAACCAGTAGAACCAGTAGGACCAGTGGAACCAGTAGAGCCAGTGGGACCAGTAGAGCCAGTGGAACCAGTAGAGCCAGTGGAACCAGTAGGACCAGTGGAACCAGTAGGACCAGTGGAACCAGTAGAGCCAGTGGAACCAGTAGGACCAGTGGAACCAGTGGAACCAGTAGGACCAGTGGAACCAGTAGAGCCAGTGGGACCAGTAGAGCCAGTGGAACCAGTAGAGCCAGTGGAACCAGTAGGACCAGTGGAACCAGTAGGACCAGTGGAACCAGTAGGACCAGTGGAACCAGTAGAGCCAGTGGAACCAGTAGAACCAGTGGAACCAGTAGGACCAGTGGAACCAGTAGAACCAGTAGAACCGGTAGAGCCAGTGGGACCAGTAGAGCCGGTAGAACCAGTAGAGCCAGTAGAACCAGTAGAACCAGTGGAACCAGTAGAGCCGGTAGAACCAGTAGAACCAGTAGAACCAGTAGAACCGGTAGAGCCAGTGGGACCAGTTAGACCAGTGGAACCAGTAGAGCCGGTAGAACCAGTAGAACCGGTAGAGCCAGTGGGACCAGTAGGACCAGTAGAGCCAGTAGGGCCAGTGGAACCAGTAGGACCAGTGGGTCCAGTAGGATAGTGGGGGAGGATAATATTTTTAATATCCATAAGGGGAAATTTATTGAGTATATCTTTGTCTTTATAATCTATCAAAATCACCTCACTTGTGTGTTTAGAGAAATAGTATAATAAATTTTTTATTAATATCTCATTTTTATAGTATGAATTCTTTTGGTTTTGGAAACAGCAAATAAATAGTATAGGGCGGTATTATTTTTAAATCTCAATAAAATCTTATTTAGTAATAAATAAAAAGAACGCCTTTAAAAGCGCTCTTTACCAAGATATATATTGAAAGAGGAAACAAGACAGGATATGCATCCTTTTTTAGAATGGTGTGGTCCTAAAGCTAAATCTTTATTAAATAATAAATTAAAAGAGTACACATATAAGCGTACTCTTAAACAAGAAAGGTAGATCTCAATGAGCGGAGAGACTACATACAATATCGTATGTTGGTTTCATTTAAATGTGAAGAAAAAATCAACAAAATGTCAACGGAAAATCAACCAAAACGCTATTTTAAATAAAAGAACAGCTAGTGAAACCTAACTGCTCAGTTCTTTGAAAAATAAGAATTAGAATTTGTTTTATTAATGTTTTACATCAATCAACGAAATTGCTTTATAGAGGTTAATAAACTTTTATGAATACGCAATAATGTTTGAACATCATCTTCTTGAAGCTGCTGTAATGCTAGGGACATCGCTTTGTAGGAAGTAGAGTTTTCAATGGATTTTTTCGATGCCTCTTGTCCTTTGGGTGTTACTTTTAATTTGATTTCTCTACGATCTTCATCTGATTGTTTTCGTTCGATGAACTCTAGATTAACTAAATCATCTACATTTACACTCACTGTACTTTTAGGAACTGAAAGACGTTCTGAAATCTCTTTAAGAGTGATATTAGGAATTGCATAAATTGTATTTAAAATACCCATTTGTTGTACTGTTAATCCTAAACTTGAGGCGTTTTGATGTGTGAACTTTATAATTTCTTTGTTAATTGTTACAAATGACTGGACAACTTCTCCCGCTTGTTTGAAACTATCATTTCTTAAGTTCATTATATTCAGTTCCTTTCTTTTTTAGTTTAGACTAACACAAAATAGTTTATTGTTGAACTATCTATCTTTAAGCTAATTCAGAAAAGAAAACAATATATATTATTAATAGAAAACTTAATAAAAATTTCATTTTGTAGAAAAGGGGAATGGATATGAATTTATTAGAGCAATACATTGAAGAAGTGATCAGTGAGGAACCGTACACTGAGGAATGGACAAACGAGTTTGATAAAAAGTTTGTAAAGGTAAAGCTGGTTACTAATTGCTATGGTCGGAAACGCAATGAAGAACAAATCTTTGATACTGATAAATGGGAAAAGATAAAAGAACAAGGTTATTACATGGGATAAGTAAAAGAGCAGCTAGCAAAAGCTAACCGCTCGGTTCTCCAAGGGGGAAAGGAGAAAAGATTACCGTGTCATCTACATTATTGACGGAATATTTAATTTTATCCAGGGGAGGAAGAAGGAAATGGATAAGAAAATTATGATTCCTAGAGCAGTTGCTGAAGAGCTATCAAAAAAGGCTGAGAAGTACGGGAGAGAAGGCTCGGTATACATGATGCTTGAAATGTGCGACATAAATAACAATTCAACTTATGAATGGTTAAGAGGAGAAGGGAATCTTGTTAAATTAGCATCTGCTATTGAGTTTGGATATGAGATTCAAGAAGATAAGTTATTAAATCGTTATCAATGGAGCAAAGGTGAAAGCTGAAGTATTGGTCGGCTCTACGGAGCATAAACGGGAAGATTCTTACTCTTCTCCCAGTCACCGAACGTAAAGCGCGTAGCTAATAAGAGCTAGAAAATTACATGATGCGGTGGCTTGGAGAAGGTTGAGAGTGCTCAGCCTTAAATTGACTCATTTCGAAATTCCCCTTTCGTGAATGTTTCTCCCATCCCTTTGAAAGCTGTCACTTCGGTGTTGGATTTTTGTTTGTTTAGATAAAAAGGATGTTGAAGTTCTTTTTCGAATAGATAGATTTGGGGAGGAGGGGGATTTATGCTTGTTTCTTTTAAAGACGAAAAGAAAAAACTAAAAGCTTCAATAGACAGCCATGATTTAGCAGGGTTAATTGCAGTGTTAGAAAAAAACAAAAAAGTAAAAATAGGACATGATCGTTATGAAGTTGTCGAAGTAAGTTTAGAAATCAATAAGTACACAAATAGTGATGATTTAGCAGAAGTTACAGTAACTGTGAAAGAGGCTTAAAAAGAATCAAATAACTCAGAAATAGCATCCAATATGGGTGCTTTTTTCTTTGTTATATAGAAATTACACATTAATGGACTATTGGACACCTAAAAAGAAATTGGGTATAAGCACATTGCTTGAAGAGATACATATTATATATCATGAAAAGCTTCTTTGTTTTTCAAATAACGAACAACATGATGGGAACGAAACTCACAGAAATAGGTACATAAAGAGTTCGCCTTAATTGGCGGACTCTTTATTTTGAACAAAATGGGCATTTGAATAGATAATCTTCCTTAAAATAACCTTAATTAAAATATTAATTTTCTAGATATCCTAAATCAAGTTTATTTACCATTACGTTCATAGGAGTCCTGAGTAGTTCATTGGAAATGGTGATGTGAATGAATAAAATAATAAGCAGTCAAGGTCGGACGCAGATGATGCATGGCATGAAAATGTGTTCAAAAATGAATATCCAAAGCAATATAAAGATTTTGAAGGTTGGAGCGAATAGAAGTAGCGAATCAGCTGCTTTTTTATTTAATAAAAAAGCATTTTAAACATTTCTTATAGAATCGAATACTTATGTAAATATGGGAAACAGATTTGATTCTTGGAATGAGGGTATCGATGTGGATATAACACATATAATGGCGAGAATAGTGGTGAATGGGAAAGATCTTCCGTTTACTTCAGTTAGAACCTCTGCGTGGATTAATGGACCAGCGAACGATTTAATTGTTACGACTAAGCAAAGAGTGAATGAACTTTATCGGTTTATGTGGTCACGGGTGCCAGTTATGCTAACAATGTATTTCCTTCAGGGTGCTGACGTGATGAGATTTGCTAGGGTTGCTGGAATTAATGAAAGTGTAACGGGAGAATATATATATCATTTTATTTGGTGATAAGACGAATTTTAAGTAGCCTAACAGCTGCTTTTTTATTTTGAACAGAAAAAAAGAACCTGCAGTGGCTCCTTTTCACAATGCTACCTTATACTTATTAATTTTCCGCTTAACATCCATAAAAGCTAATAGTGCTGCAATCGCACAAAGGCCTTTAAACCAAAGGAACTCGGAAGAAAATAGTCCGCCCAAAAAAGCGACTGAGTGTACAAAACAAGTAATACCAAATAACCAAAGCATGAACTTTAATTCTTTTGAGGAATATTTATAGTTTTTAAATCTTTCCCACATATGTATCACTCCTATTGTTATGAGGTTCTGTAGTTTTTCTTTTTAAAATCGCGCATGTTGAGGATAAAGAATAAAAGGAAGATAACAGCTGCGATGCCATTAATCCAGTAGTATGTACGTCCTGTTGTCAATCCGTGATAGAAGGAATTGAAATTCCAAATTATAAGAAGTACTGAACAGATAGTAGAGATTATTAATGAGCTAAAACTTCTCATGATTTTCACCTCGATTCAAAATATTAGAGCTCATTTATAATTTTACATTTAAATAAATAGATTTACAATAAGAGGAATGAAAAAGAACCCGATGGAGTTCGAGTCCTTTCAGAAGTGATGATGTATTCTCGGCTTGGGAACTGAGAAAATACAAAAATATAATACATCGAGATTTAGAGAATTTCAATATTAAATTAGGGATTACCGCGAGGTGGTGAATATGGCTAGGCAAAGAAGCCTAAATTGTGAAGTGAATAATTTGTTACTGCATTTTATTTTTTACAAAAAATAACCATTTTCTTCAGATTTCAAGAAGGTTTTACAAAAAAATACATAGAAGTATAAATATATGGTAATGAAATGAGTCGAATTTTCATCATGACTGATATCCATAATATGTTCATTTCAATTAACATGAAATACACATAGAGGAGAGCGATTATGAAAAGGAGAATTGGTACAGCAGTCGTAGGTTTATCTGTTTTAGGATTTGGAATTTTTGGTTTTACTCATGGAAATGGTGGAGGGGTTGTTCAAGCGGCTTCAGAAGGGGATGGAGGAGGAGCGCCTGCATATGCACATGGAGATTATGGGGGAGCACCAACTTATACTCATGGAGAGGGCTGGTCTCCGAGTTATGCACATGGACATACAGGTGGAGCACCGTCCTATACTCATGGGCATACAGGAGCACCAGTTTATGGATATGGAGACTATCCAATACCTTCTTTTAATGTAGGAGATACACCTGCACCGAAGTTAGAAGCTGATGGGGATCATGGAGGAGCGCCAACTTATACGCATGGACATTTCCCTGCGCCGAAATTAGAATCGCATGGGAATACAGGAGCACCAGCTAATACAGAGCTTGGTGGGGGGATTTAACAATACTAAAATGAAAGTTGTAAATTTATATATAAGAAAAAAGGCTTTGTAATTTACAAGGTCTTTTTTCTTTGTAAAAAAGTTATTCAAAGGGGAAAATAAATGAATTTCTTCGTATTTTATTATTAACAAAATACGGATTTTGTATGGGGTTTCCTGTAATCAATTCACCACGAATAAGGTTGTCTCATATTATGTAAAGATTGCTCTATTAAGATTATAAAAGGATGTGAACACATTGGAAGATGTTTATGTAAAAATTGACAGTTTAAAAGCAGAACAAAAAGAACTAATGCGAGATATTCGTAATTTAGAAACTCGCACAACAATTAATGAGAAAGACATAGCTACAATTAATAAGCAATTAGAAAAGATTAGCATGAATACAACTTGGATTCTACGAATTATTATTAGCGCGATCACTATGTCGGTTTTGGGTTTAATATTAAAAGGGCTGATTTAAAATTTTAAAATAAAAGTACTTATTGAGAGAGGGACAAGTATCTCTCTTTATTTTTATCATTTTAGCCAAGAGGGGTCCTTTAGAATATGGCATAGGTAATCTGTACGATTGAATAGGAGACATTAGTCAGTGGTTATCGATGGTAAAGTAGACGTATATAATTTAAAAGGGAACCCATGAAACAATACAAATAAGAATTTGTATGTGAATGTAAACAAGACCAAGACCGTCCTGGAGAGGAGGGGGCTTGGTCTTGTTTAGCTAAGATCACGATTTTTTAAGTAATTTTCACATTCTGTTAACCATACTGATATCAAGTTCTTTAATTCAATCGTTTCAATTTCGCAAGTTTATTTTTCATCTTCCACATATCGGTAGGTAATCTTTGTATAATCTTATCTTATGTTTAAATCACAACTGTTACTCAATCACTATCCAGTTAAAGTTTTATAATACTCCAAAATGAAAAATACACTATTCTTTTTGTAGAATCATAGGAATGGGTGGCGCATTTTTCATTTTGTTTTGCTAACTTGATTTTGATGTGACGTAACCTTAAGTATTTAAAAATTAAAAAATTCCCTCAATAATGTTAAAGGGACCTTGCTCACGCAAATGATCTGTAAATCAATTCATCTTTGATATACAGATCATTTGTATGATAATATTTATAAAGAATTGCTAAATAATGAAATTACATAAATGCTTTTAGAAGTTCTTGAACTAATGGGATTGCTCCACCAATAAATTTTAAAACTGCCATTGCGATTTCCATATTATTCTCTCCTCTGTTTTTGTATTAAGATGTGTGAATCTTTATAACCTTATTATAGTAAGCGTTTACATTTATAACAATACATTTTTGTATGCAATATTGCATATTTATACGTTTAGACAAAAATTAGGCTCTATTAGTCATTCTTTAATGGTATCATAGCGAGGTGTGAGTCTTTAAGGGTTTTCCCTAATAGGAGGAAATATGGAAAGAGTACAAGTGATTTACAGCAATCTGAAAGTTAAAAGTTGGGCTAAACAGGTATTAGCTGTAGGAGGAATATTAGGGTTCTGCTACTTGGTGTTATATGTTTTTAGTTTCTTAGTTGTTATGTAAATATTATATAACTAAACTAGTAGAGTCTTGCCTAGATAGGTAAGGCTCTTTTGTTGTATCTGTGATGAGCAAACTACATACAAAACCTCTCAAGTTTGTCAGATACTATGTATGGTGCCTTATTTCTCTATGTTTTAGAACACTACCTCTTATTATTGAAAGTAAATAAACTTCTATTAAAAATTTTTCATTTATATTGAAAACACAATTGTATTGATAAAAAAATCTATTTTTATTAGATACATCTTAAAAAGACAAGCATAAGTTATATTCAGTTTTGGTGAAATTTTTTTATCTTTGAAAAGGATTTAAATCTTACAAATAGATTTGATCCCTTTCTGTATACCATAATTCCTATATTATCATATGAATATAATATACTGAAATTAATTTAAAAGCAAGAATATTAGTAGGGGTCCGCCACATGCCCATCAACTTAAGATTTTAAAGTAGCTCCTAAATGAAGAGTTTTTTAATATTAATGTATAAAAAATATATAAATACATAAATGTATAATTGTTATTTGAATACAAAAAAGAGAGAGGGAAGATAAAAAAACGTACCTTATATGGGGACGGCTGTTCAATTAACATGTGCTGGAGTTTGATCTCAATGGCATGAGATGTCTTCTCTAAATAGTATGAACAAGAGATTTTAAGATAAAAGTGCAAATAATTAAGTTACCTGCCTGTTCCTAGAAGATACGGAGGAAAGAGCCCCGTTTTGAAAGAGTGCAGTCGATGGGAGGAAGGAACTCTATGAGTAAGGAGTGTATCGAAGATGATACTCAATAATTAATAATGAGATAATCATGATTAGTATATGTACATTTTTAATGTATGTGAAGTCTTTATTTCATAACAAGAGAAAGAGAGCACCTTGTATAAGTGCCCTTTAGAAAATGTCACAAGATAATTATTACATACTTAATTAACTGTAATATTTATGGCAAGAGTTGTTTTCACTATTCTATAAAACTGAATAAAAACGTTATTTTAAAAGGTATTCTTTGAATTTCTATTTATACTAATATAAATAAAAATGAATAATCTTGATATAACATGCAAAAGATTGTTCAAGAAAGAGCAATATCTATAATAAAATTTGGAGGTAGAATTATGATTGAAAATTTAAAAAGACATCCTCATTATGGTCACACTTTAGCTGACCATCCTATGGAGCATCATCGTCATCCATTATCACATCACGGTCCGATTGTTCATGTTAAAGGAATTATAAAACAAGTGGAAGAAGATGATACAAACCCTCAAGGGGGTACTCATCAACATATTATAGTTGATCAAGTAGAACTTATTGATGCTCATGGGTTACCAGAATCATTAACCATCGATACGATAGTATTTTGTGCAATTCGTTATGGGGATAATTTAGGAATACCAAATCGTATCCCAGATTTAGAAGAGGGAGAAGAAATTGAATTACAAGGTGAGTATTTAGATAAAACTACTGCGACTCCAAGCGAAGGTAATCCAGGGTATGCGGTAATACACTTTACTCATCGCCCTGTAGGATTTATTAAGTATCATGGGAAAGAGTACAGATAGATATTTGAATATCAAAAAAAATTAATTTGTAATTTATTGAATGGAATGTATCACATGTAAGTGATACATTCCATGAATTACCTTATTACTAATAAGTATTTTATATTTAAACGTTTTGCATAACTTTACTCGAATTTTATGGGGTGAAGAGTTAAGGAGGAATCATAGATGAAGAAGGAGTTGAAATTAGCGTTTTCTGGAGGTGGGTTTAGAGCGACTTTTTATGCGTTAGGGGGGTATAAACGTTTAGTTGAATGCAAGCTAGATCAATATGTAAATTGCATTAGTTCTGTTTCAGGTGGCAGCATTACGGCCGCCGCTATTATGCTTGCATTGCATAAAGGTGGATCATTCCGTAATGTAAATGATTTTGAAGAACGCGTAGTGAATCCGTTGGTAAAATTAGGACAAATAGACCTTCGTACAAAGTTACTCACAAATTCGTTTACAAAACAAGCATTATCTTTCAAGTCTATTCGTGAAAAATGCAGCAAAGCCTTTCCGACAATGTTAGATAAATATTTATGTGAAGGGGTAAGGATGAAGGAATTAGAAAATTCCCCTATAAAATGGTACTGTAATACAACTTGTTTAGATACGATGAGGATGTTTTATTTTTCCAATCAAGAAATATATGGAACACTTATTGGAAAATCAAATGATTTTGATGATATTACAGTTTCTTATGCTGTTGCGACCTCAGCTGCTTTTCCAGTTTTATTTGCACCTATGTCACTATCATTAGAGGGAAGAAATTTTAGTGATCCAGAAAATAGAATGCAGGGGAATCCTTTGTTGAAATTTGACACACTTTGGTTTTCTGATGGAGGGGTTTTTGATAATATTGGGACTGAGCCGATATTAATATCAGATGGTGAGAACAAAAACAGTAGTTCCCCTTCAAATACAAAACATAGAAAAGAGCCTATGAAATTTATTCCAGATCCAGACGCAAGTATTGATGAAATTTACCTTGTATTAGACGCTTCTGCATCTGAAAAATTTTGGAAAGAAGATGAAGTACCTTCACATTTTGAATTAACGAAACGGATTTTAGATACATCTAATAGTCAAATTGTAGTTTTAAGGAGAAGACTATTAAAAACCTTAGATCCCCAAATATACCCAGGATTGCAACTTATTCTTAGTAAACCTATTCAATCTTTATTCGAAAAAAATAATAATCCTTTTTATAATGATAAAACTTCTTTACCTGATTATAAATTACCAAATCGTTCTAAGGATGTTGAAAGTCTGTTAGCTGGTCTTCGCACTGATTTAGACAGCTTTCATGATAGTGAGATTAATACTTTAATGCGTGCGGGCGAAATAAGAATGGATATCGCGTTAAGATCGTTATTACCTGAGTACATGGAGAATATAAATACCGTGCCTATTCCTGTATTTCCTTCGGAGGATATGGATGGTCTAGAAAAAATATTAAGCCGGGGTGGAAAACATAGATTTACGGGAGGATTTTTTGAGAATTTACATGATGTAGATAAATTTTAAAATAATGAAAATGTGTTGTGTAATTTTTATTTTGTTTAAAAATACTAATAATATTCATACGCTTGTAGTTTGAAATTATCAAATGGGGAATTTTAAAAAAAAATTAAAATAGCCAAAATGAGAATTAGCTAAATCAAACAATAGATAAAACTGAATATTATGTTGATAAAAGAGAATCATAGTTGTCATACATGAGTTATATAGTTAATCAAAAGAAATTAATAACTTTTAGAAGAGGGATTTTAAAGGGGTATTAAATATTATATAGTCCGACTAGAAAACTAGAAGACATCAATTCATTAAAGCAGCAATGAAAGCTGTTTTAGGAATAGGTGTTCTTTTTATTATGAAAAGAGCGATGAGAAAATGAAGGTACTAAGAGATCAGTTACGTGAGTAAAAAGTAATCCAAGAAAAAAAGAAGAAAAAACAAAAAGAGAAATTAAGTACTCGTGAAGTTGGGGGAATGGGGATGCATAGTCCTTATTATGAACGTAGACGCCAAGCGTTAAGACAAAAGTGATTTTAAAATAAAAAGCAGTGGTTTTACATGATTAAACAATTATCTTTCTTACCAAAAACCGATAGATTAGCAACGCAAGGGGAGTTAGAGGGTGTTCTTATATAAACAGTTAGGAACGATTCGTAAGGTAATGAAAGTCACTCCTCCTTATGAAAGGAGAGAACGTGGCCCTATACATGCTGTTGGAAAGCCGTTGGAGGATGTAGCAATTGCAAATTTGCAATAAAGCGGGCATGAAGAGTGGCTGGAGTTAATGTCATTCCGTATTGATCAGTTTTTAAGTCGATTGGGTCATGGCTGTACTGGTAAGATGCAGAGGGAGATTATTAATAAGCGTTATTTAGAAGGAGAATCTGTATGTGATTATATGGTCTATAGCGAAATTGGAATGGCTGAACGTATTTATCATCGTTGGAAGTTCAGAGCAATTTCTAATTTTGCTTTTGCTCTTAAATTAGAAATTAAGAAGTAAGTGATTTAAAGCCAAAAAAAGACCACCCTTTTAGGCGGTTTTCTTTTTCATATATTTGTACCACAATTATTTTTTGTATGTGGTTAAAACTAGTTTTTAAGAAGCATATGTTGTAGCAACTGCAGAAATTCTTTATCACTTTTATCATCTTTCATATAATCCTGTTCATAGTTAAAAATCATTCGCACTAACATAAAAGCTGTTAGCGGTAATGGTACCTTCAGAAAAGCCCCTTGCTGATAACCTTTTTCAAGCAAATTACTTATCATTTTAATTGCTTCTTCTTCAGATTTTTTAAAACAAGCTATAATTTCAGGTGAATGGTACTCTTTATATTCTTGAAAGAGTGTAGAAACAAATGGGTCTTGATGATATTCTAGGCTGATGTAATGAAGGATTTTTTGTATTCGAAGTAAAATATCCTTTTCCTCTTTAAATAAATCAAATAATTGTGAGCGTTTAAGTTGAATATGACGCATATAGCAGTCACATAATATTTCAGTTTTATCTGTATAGTAATAATAAATAGTACCTTTACCAACTTTAGCTTTCTTTGCAATTTCATCAACCGTCGTGTTACGGACACCACGCGTAGAGAACAGTATTGTGGCAGATTGAATGATTTTCATCTTTTTATTCTCTTTTTCTAATTTGATCATTGTCTACACCCTATCCTTGATATATTTAGCGAAGTTTTCGGTCTTTACATACTGTATCAGTTCATTTGTAATTTTGTAACTCTTAATAAAAATTCCTCTATTTGTTTCTTATAGAATAACATACACCATTCTTATTTCTAGTATATAACTATAATAGAATGCAACTTTCTAATTTAGGGATAAAATGAAAGTGTGAGGTAATAATTTTTAATCGGACGATGAGAATTCAAATGAAAGGGGATAGTTACTTCTTTATCGATTGAATTATTTGATTTTTCATTCGATTCATTTTATTATATAAACATGACTAAAAGATGTTTTTAGTCGGATTTTTTTATGAAAAACCGACTGATATCTGATTTTAGTCGATTTCTATACTATTTGAGAGAAGGTAGACACTATGTGTGGAATTGCAGGGTGGATAGACTGGTCTAAAGACTTGTCTAAT
This sequence comes from Bacillus cereus group sp. RP37, assembly GCF_040459695.1. Taxonomy (NCBI): domain Bacteria; kingdom Bacillati; phylum Bacillota; class Bacilli; order Caryophanales; family Bacillaceae; genus Bacillus; species Bacillus cereus group sp. RP37. Next base: position 65,195 of record NZ_JARVHP010000002.1, read on the forward strand.
GAACAAGAAACGTTAAAAAAAATGACAGATGCTATCATTCATCGAGGACCTGATGCAGAGGGGCATTGGTTTTCAAAGCGAGCGGCATTAGGTCATCGACGTCTCATCGTCATTGATCCTGAAGGTGGCCTTCAACCTATGCTGTATAAAGATGGAAATGATACGATTGGTCTTACGTTCAATGGAGAAATTTATAACTATCAAGAATTACGTAAAGAACTTGAGGAGAAAGGTCATGAATTTCAGACAAAGTCTGATACAGAGGTATTACTGCATGCTTATTTAGAATGGCAAGAAGATTGTGTTCAACACTTAAATGGGATTTTTGCTTTTGGTATTTGGGATGAAAGATTTGGGAAATTGATGCTTGGTCGTGATCATCTAGGTGTGAAGCCTTTATTTTTCGCTCAAAGAGGGAGTGCAATTCTCTTTGGTTCAGAGTTAAAAGTTTTACTTTCGCATCCACTTGTAGATGCAGAAGTAGATAAAGAAGGGCTTTCTGAGATATTTTGTCTTGGACCAACACGTACTCCAGGTCATGCGATTTTCAAGGATATACACGAAGTGCGTGCTGGCCATTATATGACATTTACCACTAATGGCTCGAATACGACACAGTATTGGAAACTTGAAAGTAAAAACCATATAGATGATATTGATACGACAGTGGAGACAATCCGCTCTATTTTACAAGATACGGTTAAACGTCAGTTAATTGCTGATAGACCAGTAGTATCTATGCTTTCCGGAGGTTTAGATTCAAGTGGCCTAACAGGTTTAGCAGGAAACGAATTTGGGAATAAAGGGGAACGCCTTCATACTTATTCCCTGAATTTCATCAATGATGAAAAAGACTTTAAGCAAGACTTTCTTCGTTTTGATCGTGATGAACCTTGGGTGAAACGTGTGGCAGAATATGTAGGAACAAAGCATCACTCTATAGAGTTGGGATCAGATAGTTTAATAGAGCATTTATTAATTCCAATGCGAGCGCGTGATCTACCTGGAGTTGGAGAACTAGAAACGTCTCTTTATTTGCTATTTAAGGAAATGAAAAAAGACGCAACAGTTGCACTTTCAGGCGAATCTGCAGATGAAGTATTCTCAGGATATCCATGGTTCCATCAAGAAAAGTTTTTAGATGCAGAGATATTCCCTTGGAGTGTTAATTTATGGTATAGTACCGAAATTTTATCTGAGGATCTTAAAGCGAAGATTAGCCCTGAAAAATACCAAAAACAAAAATTTGAAGATGCGGTTGCTGAGGTTCCCTTTTTAGAAGGTGAAAGTGATCTGCAAAGGAAGCAACGTCAAATGTCTTACATGTTTATTACACGTTTCTTGCCATTTATGCTAGAACGAAAAGATCGTACAAGTATGATGAATGGCTTTGAAGTACGAGTTCCATTTTGCGATTACCGGCTTGTAGAATACTTATGGAATGTCCCATTCGAAAAAAAGAGTATAGACAATATTGAAAAAGGTATTTTACGTCGAGCTTTTGAAAATGTACTTCCAGAGGATGTACGTTATCGCAAAAAAAGTGCATATCCAAGCACAAAGGATGCTTCTTATCTACAAGGTATTAGTGATTGGATGTTACATGTGTTGAACGATCCTCAATCACCTATTTTGCCATTAATTAATGTAGAAAGAGTCCGTGCTATTGCAGAAGGAAAAGACGAAGTAATTTCAGGTAATGATGCACGAGGTATAATAGATTATTTACTTCAAGTTAATAGTTGGCTTCAGGAATATAAGATTAAATTAGTATGGTAGATTTGACATTCCCACCCCTAAAGGGGCAAGCTGACTAACGTCAGTGGGATTCTTGCTACCAAAGGCAAAGTCCATTTCTGGTATCGCTGACGTGCAAGATTGCGGTGTGTCATCACCACTCCCACAACAGACCATATAGGTTCGTGGGCTACGTTACTGTGACCATACCGTACAGGTTGTTGGTTCTCAAATGTTTTAACGTCTTGTTCTTGACGACTTAACACATTTTACGGAGTAGAAGAATTGGCTACTCCAACCTCACATGTATTCTGCTTTCAGAGAACAGTTGTTTTAGAGTCTTTTGCATGACTATAAATGAAGTATATCATGTTTTGTTATGCAAAAACGATACTTTCATCCCATGCCTAAAGGCGGACTAAAGTCCTACATGGGCTTTTCCATATCGCAAAAGCTGTAATTTTCAAATAAAGAGAATAGCTGAAACATCAATGACCTAAGTGAACCGCATCTCCAATGTATTAGATAGTTATCTAATAATTGGAGATGCGGTTTTATTATTTTGATTTGCAATAATGCTAATCAGTTAGTAAATTAGAATTGAATAAGGGACATGGAAAGAACTAGGGGGAATAATATGAATTGGAGGTCCCACGTAAAGGAGAATACGATGAACCTTATAATTAGAGAATTAGAAGTAGATGATTTAGACAATTTACCGGAGATTGATGATAATTTTATAGTAAACTCTCGGTTAATTTTTTCTCTTTCAAAAGTAAATAAGCAAATAGAATATACAGTAGAAGACGTTCCAAGTTATGAGAAAAGTTATTTACAAGATCAATATGATGATGAACTAGCATACACTGAATATATAAATAAGACTGAACAAGTAATTTACATAGCAATTTTACATGACCAAATTATAGGAGTAATGGTATTGAAAAAGAATTGGAATCACTATGCTTACATAGAAGATATAAAGGTGGATAAAAAATATCGTTCACTTGGAGTTGGTAGGAGGTTAATTGAGCAAGCAACGCAGTGGGCAAAAGAAAGCAATATGCCAGGTATAATGCTTGAAACACAAAATAATAATGTAGCAGCATGTAGGTTCTATGAAAAATGTGGGTTTGTAATAGGTGGATTGGATTTTTTAGTATATAAAGGGATACATGAAGTAAGCGATGAAGTTGCAATGTATTGGTATTTGCATTTTAAATGAAAGTAAACCATAACTCGAATATATAAATTCCTCGCTGTTATATTCGGGACAAGCAAATAATTAAAAGAAAAAGGAGGTTTCTTTCCGAGAGTAGGGGCATCTTTGATCTTGCTACCGATAATCAAATGATATGTTAATTAGATTTTGATATTGTATGCATCGTCTTTTCTTCAATTAAATAAAAAATACATCCTTATAGGGATGTATTTTTTATTTAATAATAATGTTATAAATTATTCTACATGAACCGATATACTTTTAGATAATACTTGCATTGAGAAAGGAACTCTAGCTTCAAAAGCTATAGTGTTTGTTGAATTTGGTGTGTTTGAGAAGATGTACGAATCTTTGATACGTAATCTAAATGTTTTTTCAGATCCGAATGGACCAGTATAAGAACTGACTTCGTCTAAAGAACCTCCTGCATATCTAACACCATTAATAGTTAAAGCTTCTGAATATGAATCCGGTGTACCTACTTCACTAACTTTCACATAAAGATAATCGCCTTTAAGAACAGGAATAGATAAGTAAGAACTTGCACTATACATTTTGTTATTATCGCCTACAGCACTAATGCTAACACTTCGTAGTGGAGAAGAATCCGCCTTTGAAATAGTTGGTAAAAATGCTAGTGTAAGTGCAAAACACATAGCTAACATGCCCATAAATTTTTTCATATTAACAACTCCTTAGGTATTTATTTAACATCCTGTATTTTACAGGTTAAAAATGTAAATTTCAATATCGTTATATAAAGAAAAATTATGTAATTATGCATAATTAATATAAAGTACACAAAAACTCGGATACATAAATCCCTTGGGGTTACATTGGGGATACGAAAATAACTAAAAGAAAAAGGCGTCTACAGAAAAAATTTCTATTCTTATATTTGTAGGATAGTTTTAGATAAAAAAATAAAGAGTTTAGTAATATATATATGTCTTAATGTAAAATATATATTGCATATATTTTGTTGATAATTTAATATATAGAATATAAGATATTGTGGTATGAAGTTAACTTTACAAATGAGGTTTATTTAATGTTTGTAAGTAAAGAGAAAATGGGAAGAGTTAAAAAGGTCTAACTCAACAGGAGTTGGCCGATGTTGTAAACGTTACGCGACGAACCAGTAGCCTTATTGAAAGCAATAAGTGTAACCCTTCTTTAAAGCTTTGTATGCATATAGCTAAAACAATAGATAAGAATTTAGATAAATTATTTTGGGAGGAACTCTAAAATGGAAAAACTAAAAAAATGGTTTTCACTCAGTACACACTCAGATGAAAGAATTCAACAAATCGAAATGAAAATTTGGGCGCAATCTGGAATTATTGTCCTACTTTTAGCTTTTATAGATGTTGTAATAAGGGGAGCATATCTACACCACCCATTCCTAGAATGGATGGCTTCATTAGCTATTATAATTTGTTATATGATTTTCTTCTTTATTAAATCTATTCTAACTGGTGTTTATGAAACAGATATTAATAATAAAGAGCAATTAAAAGAAAAATTAAAAGAAAAAATGAGTAATACCTTTATTTTTTCTTTTGTCGCAATAGGTGCTACTACATACAAATATTACTTCCCTGAAGATTTGGGTGGATGGTTAGCAGCAATAGCAAAATTCATTATACTTTTCGTTTTCCTATTTGGTATTCAATATCTTATTACAGTAATAGCTTGGAAGAGATCAAATAAAATTTAAAACATATAGACAAAAAAGCTTATCCTATAGTACTTAATGATAAGCTTTTTTATTATTTTTTTCATTATTTTTCTGCTATTGTGTACTTGCTTCTCTTAGGTTGATAGTGATGTGGCCCTCCCAAATCGTGCTCTTAAAAACAGTAAATCTAATATCTAGTATTATATCTGTATCCACAATTTAATTGATAAACAAAACACAGAATATTCAAATAATAAAATTGTAAATATCTTGAAACCGCTGTTTTAAAGGTAATAATCGTTGAATTTCATTATTTTTCCGCTTTCTGTAGGGTATATATTTTTATAGCTTTATGTATTAAGATAGAGTTGTGCTAGAAAATACCGGTAAAAAAGCATAAATAAGGAAAAAGGGATGGGATTAAAAATGAAGACTATGTTAAGGAATATTGTATCAATGGCTCTCGTGCTAGCTTTGTTTACAACTTCTTTCGCTGGAATCTCCAAAGCTCAAGAGATCAATAGTGAAGAAGAAAAATTAGTACAAGAAGTAGCTGCACAATTGAAATTTGTTGTTGAAGAAGCTTCAGTTAGAGATAAACATGGAAGAGTAGTAGATATTGATATCGATATGATAGAAAACAAATATGGTAAAACTGAAGAATTAGAACAATTGAGACAAGAAATCCAACGTGTAAATACACCACCTGGCTATGAAGATCCATTCAAACAAGAAACAGAAGCTGTAGATAACTGTATAGAAAGAAAACTTATTGCAAATTATGTAGAATTTCTATCAGTAGGTTTTTTAGGTTCTATTATTGCTAATATTACTAACAAAGAATATGAATTAGCGGCTAGAAAAATGATTAGATTAGGCGTCAAAGGTAATTTAGTTAGTTTAGCTGGTCAACTTGCTTGGTATCTAGGTACATGTATATATGAAGAAGAAGGATGGACTGGAAAAACTTGGTGATTGATAAAAAACAACCTCTTATCTTCTAGAGGTTGTTTTTTTTGAAGAAAATAACCACATCATAATTTCAAAAAACGCTACTATAAATAGTGTTTTTATAAGGTTTTCAAACCAATTGAAATGATTATGATTAGCATAGTTAAAAGCTATCAATACAATATACAGTAGGACTATAAAAATTAACGGTCTCTTATTAGTGAAACTCAAATTATTCACCCCTTAAATACTTACTTAAGAAAGTTACCTTAATACTATGTTAACCCAAAGTGCAATCATTTTCGATGATTTTCTATATTTCTCCACATTTGTAACAGGAACCCTTTTTCGAAAACGCGTTCTCATAATAAATTCTCTTTGAAAAAACGTCGAAATTTGTCATCAGAATGCCCCCCTATATATGAGAGGCCGAAACCAGTTCCTGCTGATGAGAGATTGAGTGAACGTATAACGTTGTTCTTCCTTATTCGCAGGATGTTTTAATTAGCATGCAAATAAGAGGTAACGAGCCTTATTCTGTATGTATTTCTTGATTTCATTCGTAATTGAAATAGTCTTCAAAACTTCATTAATTTAAAGGGTCTAAGCAGAGGAAAGCTTCTGTTCTCCTTTAAGTTGATACCTGTGCCTACTAATAGGGTGTCAATTTAAAGGGGTACGGAAATATCCCGATATAAAATTTGGAAATTACTGGGAGAACTTTTGCTTCTCTCATAGCCACTGACGTTAGGCGCGTAGTCATATTTTAAAAATGTAAGGGTGCAGTAGCTATGAGAGAAATAGAAATTCTAAATATATATTAGAATTTATTTTCTTGCATTGAGAAAATGAGTTCCTAATATTCACAATAATTAAATAAAATTTTCTATATATTATAAATATTTACAATTATGTAAACTTTGTTACAGTTAAGGTGTGAGTTATAAAACTATTAAAGGGGGAATTTTTATGTTCAAGAAATTAGTAGTGGGAGCATTAGCAACTGGTTTTGTATTAACAGGGGGTATGGGAGCCTCAGCTGCAACATCTACAGTTGATCATACTAATAAAAAACTTGATTCACCACAGTTTTCATCTTATGACATGTATGAATATCATACTAGTTGTCCTAGGCTTACTAGTAATGCTCCCTATAGAATGTCAATGATAAATGAAAATGGGATTTTCGCTAACTCTTTTACTGATCGAGAAACAGGAATCACTTGGTACTTTAAAGGAACTGGGGCTCATAAGTCCATTGGATGCTACGAGGGAAAAACGAAATAATCAAAGATACCTCTATAAAGGAAGTACACCAAGAAAGGTATTAATTAAAGAATAGCATCCGTAATGGGTGCTTTTTCTTTGCTATATAGAAATTACACAATAATGAACAAATTTAACACCTAAAAAGAAATTGGGTATAAGCACATTTATTCTTAGAGATACATATTATATATCATGAAAAACTTCTTTGTTTTTCAAATAACGGACAGAATGATGTGAACGAAACTCGCAGCAATAGTACATAAAAAGTTCGCCTTAATTGGTGAACTTTTTATTTTGGACCAATTGGACATTGGTAAAGGAAATAAGAGGTGACTTTAACACTAGATGTCTTGTTTGTCGTTAAGGAAAGGTCAGTGCAAAAGTGTTGCATTTTGCAAAACAAACTCAACAAAAACCAAATAATGTAAAAGAGATGTGAAAATCACTTAATGTAACACATTATATAATAAAGATACATTTAATGTAACATAACGTATGGAGGGCTAAGGAATGAAGATTGTGCAGCAAATTTGAGATAAGAAAAAACTAGAAGAAGTGAAAGAGGTTTTACGTTGTCAATCTTATCGTGATTTATTTTTATTAGAAAAGGGAATCAATACAGATTTAAGAATTAGTGGCTTATTAAAGTTACATGTAAATAATGTGAAAGAAAGCTACATCTAATATTAAACCCAATACATTTATGGAAATAGTAAATAATAGAGTCATGTTACGATTAATGCATGTAAATGATGTCGAAAATTTATTTACCACTGTGGAAGAAAATAAGGAAATATGGAAGTGTTTAACAGTTAAAATGGATAGCTATCAAGATATGGAGCAGTATGTTCAAGTAGCAATAAAAGGTTTTGAAGGGGAAACTGATTTACCATTTGTTGTTGTAGATCAGAAAACGAATGAAATTGTAGGCAGTACACGTTTGTACAGTATTTCAAATGATAACAAAACGGTTGAACTTGGGCAAACGTGGTATCACCCCAGTGTACATCGTACAAGTATAAATACTGAGTGTAAGTATATGTTATTGCAATATGCTTTTGAAGAATTACATATGTTACGTGTGCAAATAAAAACGGATTTACGAAATGAAAAAGCTCAGCGCGCAATTGAAAGGCTTGGTGCTGTAAAAAAAGGTGTATTGCGAAACGAGAGACAACTGCCAAATGGTTATGTAAGGGATGCAGTTGTATATAGTATTATTGCAAGCGAATGGTTGGTTATATAAGAACAAATATTACAAAAACTAGCTGTATATAAATAAAGAGAAAATATATAATGCTTCTATATTATTAATGTTTTTATCTACTTTTTGTTTTATGTACAAAAGGCTATTGAAAAGGGTTCTGATATGAATATCAAACCCTTTTCAATAGGTATACTTATTTCACTGCCTCTTTTAATTCTTTTCCAGCCTTAAAAGCAGGTGCTTTTGAAGCCGCGATTTGCATTTCTTCACCTGTTTGTGGGTTACGTCCTGTACGTGCAGATCTTTCACGTACTTCAAATGTACCAAAACCAAGAATCTGTACTTTTTCTCCATTTGCTAACGCATTTGTTATTGTATCTAATAACGCTTGTGTTGCTGCAGCAGCCTCTTTTTGTGTAAGTTCAGCTTTTTCTGCTACTACTTTTGTTAATTCTGTTTTATTCATTTTCTGCACCTCTGCATATGTAATTAGGTGATTATTATAACGTGTGATTACTTATGATGCAATTATACTGTGCATAGGAAAAGCCATAGCAAGAGCTAGGGGGGCAATTGCTGTGTAAAAGGCACAAGGAGTATATTAATTATCGCGCTAAATTCTGTTCATATTTCTTTACTTCTTCCAAAGTTTTAAATATTAACACATCAAAAACTCCTTTTTCATTCCCACATACAACAACAAAACCATCCGTTGCTTCCAGAACTCTACCGACGCCACCATCTGTAAGCGTAATACTGGTGAGCTGTTTTACTTTCAGTTTTTCTTCTTTTCGAATGTAGGTAGTTATGGGTGTCCCAACAGGAAATGCGTCTGTGATCTCTTTTGTTGTATATGTGCCTTCATCTATTGATTGAGTTTTAGCTGTAATAGAATCAGTTTGAGTGGCACATCCTGTTGAACATATTAAAAGAATGCCAGTAATAATACTCGCACAAGCTGTTTTTACCATTCACAAAATCCTCCTATAACTGTTCGTATTTTCAACCCATTTAGGGTAACAAATTATATATACGAAGTTTGTTGGTTTATATGAGTCGTAAATCAACAAAGATACATGTATTTTGCCAGAATGTGTTTCAAACAAAAGAAAAGACACCCTAAGGTGCCTTCTTGCGATTTGAACCATCGTAATATGGTATTGGATGCCAATCCAATTATTATTTTACCACATTAAGTAATTTTGGTTGTTGAGAAATATAATTCAAATCTATATTTTGTTTATTTTTGTTTCGTTAGATTTTTGGTAGTGGATTCTTCAATCTGGTCAGATTTACTTTTAATTTCAGGGGTTATTGCTATCTTGCTACCCGGGTGCACACAATAACAGTATTACTTGCACCAGAATCAACTAAATTAATTAAGTGTGAAAAAAGTTAAAAACTAAAACGTATGCTATTATTATATTGAGAATTATAAATTAAAAGTGGCTTCTGGAAGGTAATAGTTATAACTGAAAACAATAAAGGGCAAGTTGTTTTTTAGCATTGATATTATAGGTTGTATTCTTTGCATTATAATTCTTGTTAGTTTTAGAACATGGATACACCCTTTATTATTCCTTATCTTCGGGCTAATTTTTCTTATTAATATAGTAAATACTCTTAAGGGAAATGGGCCTAATTCAAATTAAAATGAATTTGAATCCCTTTAAGGGGTCACAATATCAAAAAAAGAAATTGTACGTTTAGACACAAATGAACCAGTTCCCTGTACGTTAAGGAACTGGATACTTCTTTATTACTTTTTGATATAATTTTTGTCTCTTAATGGTCTTAGATTATTATAATTTGTTTTTTGGTTTAAACTACACAAATAATCCAAGAAACCAAAATGATTTTAATTTTTACATTCATCTGATTGAAAGATGAATGTTTTTTTGTACATATAAAAAAATAAAAATTTTTGTCACAAAAATCGCTATTCCGGGTTCTTTATAATACAGGCATCAAATGAGAGTGAGGTTTTAACCGACATGTTTAAGATAAAAAGGGAAGAAAGGCCTGTTTCAGATGTGACATTTGAAGATTTATTTAAACAAAACTATGTGTACGTTGTGAAACAGATTGTTTGGATTGTCAAAAACCAGACGATTGCTGAAGAATTGGCACAAGAAGTATTTTTACAGTTATACCGCAACAATTGGAAGAGGATTGAGAACTTATCTGGATGGCTAATAAAATCATCTACTTTTGTAGCTTATAAGTATTTAAGATCCGAAAAACGGCATCAGGCGAGAGTAGATAAAACCATACAATATCATGAAGTACAGCACATTTCATCCCTAGATGATGATTGGATTAGAAAAGAAGAAATTGCACAAGTACAAATGGCGCTAAGTGAAATGAATGAGAAAGATCGAACCATTTTATTAATGAAATTTTCTGGTTTTCAATATAAAGAAATTGGAGAGGTTCTACAAATCGACATATCATCTATTGGAACATTATTAGTACGAGCCAAGCAAAAGTTTCGTAAAATCTATCAACAATTAGAGGAGGCGTAATAAATGAATTGTTATGATATGGGATTTATTCAAGCATATATAGATGGTGAATTATCTGATGGGACAAGAAAAGAATTCACAAAACACATAGATACTTGTAACGCATGCCAAGATTTATTACTCGAAATCACCAAATTAAATCAATGGGAAAATGTCAAGTTAGAGGAAGCAACAGTACATTCATCAAAAGAAATTGAGATTGATGTTGACCAAGCGTGGAAAGTATTTGAAAGTCACACAAAATTAGAAAATGTTTCTTATATCAATGAAAAAACTGAACCGAAGAAGGGATTGTTTACAAATATGAATAAAAAATCAAAACGTTTCATGTATACTGCAGTAGCGGTAGCAGGGCTCTTTGCAACAGCTATGATTCCACAAGTTCGAGTGGCAGCTACAGATGTTGCCTCTTATTTTTCCAATGCAATTTCAAATGATACGATTATTGATGAAGGAAGAGACGTTACAAAAGGACAATTTATTCCTCTTGATGAAAAGATTACAGATCAAGGTGTTACAGTACATCTGAAAGAATTATATGTAGCGGATGAACGTATATCCGTTCATTACAAAATTGAAAAAGAAAATGGAAATGTAGTACCGTTTGAATTTGATACAACAGGGTTACAACTTGAAGATGACGGCAAAGTAAATGGTCAACAAGAAAATAACCCAGAGTATAAGAAAAATGGGTACTTCGGACAATTAGCATTTATTCAAGGAGGAAGTGATGGACCATTCGAACTAAAAGCATCAGGTGCAGAATTAAAGGAAATTGGTATTCGTTTTAAGGATAGACCAGAAGGTGTAATCACATTTATCGAAGGTCCTAAAGGAAAAGGTTCTTTCAAACAACCGCTCACGTTAGATGTAAACATAAACAGAATTGGAAAAGTATCTGGATCTTGGAAAGCACAACTTCAAATTGACCCTACCAAATTAAAAAAATAAAGCAAGTTCAAATGAAAAAAAGAATAGCACGATGTGTTTCCAATACCATGTTTATATTCTTGTTTGTGTTACTTACATTTATTTCATACATGATTTCTACTCTATCTTTGTTAAATTCATAATCATAAGAAGGTAGTAAATTAAGTAGCCGGTTCCGTAACGTACAGGGAACCGGCTGAAATGCGTTCAAATGGTATCCAAACGTACAATTTTCTTAAAATGATATGGTGCCCCCATGCCTATCAACTTAAGAATCTTTACTATCCCCAATTGTAAAAAACGTTATTCTTTCTAAAAAGCTAAATAGAAAGGATGACGTTTTTTTATGAATCTTTCGATTAAAGATGAATTACAACTATTTTCTGAAGAATTAAAGCAATATATTACACCTGTATTTTTAGCAGAACTTGCAAGAGAAATCGGATTTATAAAGCGAAAACGTAAGTTTTCTGCCTTAGACTTAGCTACGATTTGTATTTGGATCAGTCAACGAGTAGCAAATGCTCCCTTAGTACAATTATGTAGTAAACTTCATGCAGCCACTTATACCTTACTCAGCCTTGATGGCTTAAATAAACGCTTAAATACAAAGGCGGTTTTATTTTTACAACATATTTTTCTTTATTGTTACAACAAAAACCTGTGAACAAACACAGACTTTAGCATTTAAAATACATAAATATGTTTATGTATTTTAATAAATTGGAATACCATCTAAAAAATATCTAAATTTTTAAAAAACTTTAGATAAATTTTTAAAAAAACTTTAGATAAACTTTAAAAAAAACTTTAGATAAACTTTAAAAAAAACTTTAGATAAATTTTATATTTTCTTTGTATAATTTATGCATGAATATGAAAACTCTCTTTAAAAGATACACAACTTTTTTTGTAGTATCAAGGGTTGAAATGAACTTTATTAACAGCAAAAACTACAATATACAAGGAGAACACTTTATGAGTAAGAGAATAAACGAATTAGACTCAATACGAGGACTAGCGGCTATTACAGTTGTATTTGGACATTTTTGTTTAATGCTACCATCGTTGCCTAATTCTATTAAATTTTCCCCGCTTAGGTTTTTATGGGCTGGTGGGGAAGCTGTAATCGTTTTTTATGTACTCAGTGGTTTTGTGCTATCTATGGCACTCTATCATTCAAAAACAAATTATTGGGGATATTTAATTAAGCGATTTGTACGAATCTATATCCCTTATTATTTCTGGATATTCATCACCTTTGCTTTATTTGTTTTGTTTTCACCATATGAAGTTACGGGACTACGAGATTGGTTCTATGATAAGTGGCAAGGGCCAATAACAAACTTAGATATTATGAATCACTTTGTACTTCTGAATAACTTTTTTACGGATAATTATAATCCGGTTATCTGGTCATTAGCTCAAGAAATGCGTATATCTATTGTGTTTCCGTTGTTATTCCTTCTGTTTTATAAACAGAGTTGGAAGAAAACGCTACTGTTTGCTATGAGCTTTTCTTTAATTGGTATTTTCCTTAATATGTTGCATATTGGGAAAGCTGAGGGGTTTTATAATGGTTATGCCGATACACTGCATTTCACATCTATGTTTATGGTAGGAATGCTACTTTTTAAACATCAGGAAGAACTTACTCAATTATATAGAAGTATGAAAAACTTAAACAGAAAACTTTTTATCGCATTAGGGGTCTTTCTATATCTATATTCCATTATGATTTATGGGCTTTCTAGTAATGATACTACTTTCTTATTAAAAGATTGGGGTGTCGTAATTGGTGTTAGTATAATAATCATTATGGCAATGAATAACCTAAAGGTAAAAGCTATTTTAAATAAGGGTGTATTTGTTTATTTAGGGGAAATTTCATATAGTATCTATTTATGTCATTTTCCAATCACTATGGTACTCTTTAAACTTTTGTATGCAAAGATACCCACCCTTTTCCTTCTTATCTTATGTATTACAACGACAATACTTTGTTCTATATTATCGTATCATTTAATTGAAAAGAAATGTATCAATTGGGCAAAACAAAGAACAGCAAAGTTCAAAAAAAGTGTGACATTTGTAGGGGTACGGAAACGATTCAAAGAATAACCCCCTTTGAAAAATCCTCCAATTCAGGCGGTAGTTTTTCTTTAAAATTCTATATTAAACTTTGCACCTAAAAGAAATAATTTTGAGTCCGAAAAGGTACGAATTTTTAATACGAGGAGGAGTATATGAAGGATACGATTAAAACACGATTTATTATATTATTCTATATTAGTATTTTAGGTTTAGGAACCATGCTTGGAATATTTTATGTTAAGCATAAAACCAATATTCAAAGAAATAAAGTGATTGCTGCCGAAAAACGTTTATTGCAATATGAGCCCACCTTGAAAAGAGAATTAGAAAAATATAATTTAGGAGAGAAAACAGCAGTTTTATTAGGAATTATGTACCAGGAGAGTAGAGGTGAGGGTAACGATCCTATGCAGTCTTCTGAATCACTTGGATTAACGCCAAATGAAATTCAAGAGACAAGCTCGAGCATTAAACAAGGGGTAAAACACTTTGCTCAAATGTACAAATATGGAACGGAAAAAGATGTTAGCATGGATACAATTATTCAAAGCTATAATATGGGACCAGGGTATATTGATTTTATTGCTAGTCAAGAAGTTAAACAACACTCGGAAGATTCGGCCAAAAATTTTTCTAAGATGAAAGTTGATCAAAATCCAGAGATGTACACTTGTGGTGGAAATAAAAAAAATTTTAGGTATCCATATTGTTATGGTGATTTCACATATGCAACAAAGGTGAATGAAAAAGCAAAACTTATTGAAGAACTTCTCCGAAAAAATTCAAAATATATTTCAGAAAATTTTTAATGTAAGAACTTTAAGATTCATGTGAGAGATCTATTAAATCAGGTCATAGTGATACCCGTATTCTAAAAATAGTCTGACTACATGTCTGTTTCTGATAAGTTTGGAGTGACTCATGCAAAGTAGGCAGGATTTAAAAAGCACTCCACCAAGTTACGAGAATTTAGGTTTTACCGTAGGTACCATTTCACATTCTACAAAATAATATTAGGTTGATAATGTCTCTATTTAAATAAACTTTCCTTACCAAACTAATCATACACCTTTTTAAAGTAGTCTAATCAGTATGGATAATTTTGAGAATGTTCAATGTATCCTTATTATTGTAAAATTATATTAATAAATGTTAATGTACACATAAAAAACAGGATAGCTCCTATAAAAAGTATATACCACAATGGCTAGGGGGTTGAAATGGTGGAAAAAATAGTTTTTTTTAAAAAATTAGATAAGAAACTAATATTCATTTTATTCATATTATGTGTCACCAGTATTGTTGCAATATATAGTAGTCAGCAAACCGGGCAATATGGTAACCAAAATTTTGCTATGAAACAAATGGTAAATTACGCCATCGGATTTGTTTTATTATTAATTGTTGCCAATCTCGATTTAGATCAATTACAAAAATTAGCTTGGCCGATTTATATTGTGGGGTTCATCTCAATTATCATCTTAAAGATATTACCAGTATCAAGTTTTACACCTGAAATATCAGGTGCAAAAAGATGGTTTAGATTTCCAATTATCGGTGCTACTCAACCAGCTGAATTTTTTAAGCTTGCCTTACTTCTTCTGGTCGCAAGTTTAGTCGTAAAACATAATGCACAGTATATGGCACGGACATTTCAAACTGATTTACTTTTGATTGGTAAAATATTTTTGATATCTATTCCACCAGCGTTAGTTGTTTATAGTCAACCCGATACGGGAATGGTGTTCCTATATATAGCAGCCATTGCATGTATTATATTTATGTCAGGAATTCAAAAAAAGTTAATCGTACTATGTGCAGGAATTCCGATGACTGTATTGTCTGCTTTAATATTTATATACGTAAAATATCCAGATATTTTCTTCAATAAGTTAGTTACTTTATTAAAGCCTCACCAACAATCGCGAATTTTAGGCTGGTTAGATCCATTTCAGCATACAGATCAGGGATATCAAACTCAACAATCAATTTTAGCTGTTGGTAGTGGAGGAATAGAAGGAAAAGGCTTCGGTTCTGGAAATGTTTATATTCCAGAAAAACATACTGATTTCATTTTTGCCACAATTGCCGAAGAAGGCGGTTTTATAGTTGCCACTTTTATAATATGCATATTCTTCTTACTGCTTTCCCGAATACTTATAATTGGTAATTCCGCAAATAATTTATTCGGCACCTTACTATGCGCAGGAATTGTAGGCGTTCTAATGTTACAATTTTTTCAAAATATCGGTATGATTGTGGGATTAATGCCTGTCAAAGGTATTGCACTTCCATTTTTATCATATGGCGGAAGCTCTTTATTTTCGAACATGCTAATGATGGGGCTTATTCTATCCACACGAAAAACATACAAAGAATATATGTTTTCAGTGAACCAGAACTAAATATCAAATAAAAAGTGCTTATACCTTAAACTATTCGTAGAATAACACGAGATGAATAAAAAAGGTTACAGAGCTATAATCAAGTATTGTTAATAGACAGAGGTAGGAGAAAAATAAATCTACAAATTATGGTCAGGAGAGGTTTTGCTCTTTGTAAGGATGAAAGGAGAAAAGAACAACAAAGTTTCAAAAAAAAGTGTAATACATGGCGGAATCTTATTTCTTTAGTAAATATAAGAATCCCAAGTTGTTAGAAAAGCAATACCAGGATATGCAAGGTTTATCAATGGATTAGGCGGAATTTTTAAAGTAGGTGTAAAATGAATTTTATTAATGAACTAGAAAAGAAATTTACAAAACGACAAGTTATATTATTTATATCAATAATAGGATATTATTCTCTTTTAATAATGGCTACCACATTTGGTCGTTCAGCTGGGAATATCTTTGTAAGAACAATTGATTTCGATGTACTAAGCCAGTATCAACAAGCATGGAATCAATTTTCATTTAATTCTTTTTTTCATATCTTTGTTAATATAGGTATGCTGTTGCCGTTAGGGATTTTATTACCTTTATTTAGTGAAGTTTTTTTAAAAGCAAAATGGATGTTAA
Organism: Bacillus cereus group sp. RP37; assembly: GCF_040459695.1. Taxonomy (NCBI): domain Bacteria; kingdom Bacillati; phylum Bacillota; class Bacilli; order Caryophanales; family Bacillaceae; genus Bacillus; species Bacillus cereus group sp. RP37. The sequence continues at coordinate 81,831 of NZ_JARVHP010000002.1, forward strand.
TCAGTTCAATTACAACATCTTTATTTATTGAAACTCTTCAATTTATAACACTTCGTGGAAGTGCGGAACTAGACGATTTACTTCATAATACTATAGGAATGATGCTTGGGTATTGTATATTAAATATAATTCTTATTTTTATTAAAAAAAAGGAATCACACACACAAATAGTCAAATATTTAATCTTACCTACTGCAGTAAGCTTCGTCGCACTTGGAATAATTATTTCGTATCAAATGAAGGAATTTGGTAATATGCCATTTGATCCTTACAGAAAAACAGATATGTCTCATGTCACTATAAAAACATCACTAGAGTTAAGTAATGAAGGTAAAAAAATGCCTGTTTACGATTCTAAAGGTGAAATAGTGCGAGACGTCGAAATTATTTCTCCAAAAGAAGCATTTCAAAAGCTGAAACAAGGAGACATTTATCCTATGGGAACTTTCGAAGCGGGTGAAGAATTTGAAGGTGAGACATTAGTCATTACAGAGTATAATTTGGAGCACGTCACTGATACAAAAGGTTTTTCTCAACCGGTATATATTTTTCGCGTACAGTTAAAAAATCATGACATAGTTATTACGGTTCCACCTATTTCTGCGAGAAAATAATGCGAATTTTCTTATTTTATATATGATCAATAGGGTGGTTCTGTTGCAAAGTTTGAAAAAAACATAAACAGGTTGATAAATGTGAACTGCACCTCCGATTGTTAGACTGTGTCTAACAATCAGAGGTGCAGTTTTTTTATGACTAAATTTATTGCAGAAGACAAAATGAATGCAGTTATACATTATTAAAATGGAAATGAAAGTATAGAAGACATCGCGAAATCACTAGGAGCGAATCACGAAATGGTCCGCATGTGGATAAAAAAATTTGAATATCATGGAATTCAATGGTAGATACAGGATACGGACAAGGTCAAGTATTAATGACCCTTCTTCATTTAGCATTACCTATGCGGGGGCACCCATGCCCATCAACTGAAGGGTTTTTACTACCCTAAGTACAAAAAAACGTTATTCTTTCTTACATAATATAAATGAGAAAGGGTGACGTTTTTTTATAAATCTCTCGATTCAAGAGGAGTTACAACCATTTGCGGAAGAATTACAGCGCTATATCACACCCGAATTTTTGGAAGAACTAGCAAGAGAGATGAAGTTTGTAAAGAGAAAACGCAAATTTTCGGGATCAGATTTAGCTACCATTTGTATTTGGATTAGTCAAAGGGTGGCCAGTGATCCTTTAGTACGATTATGTAGTAGACTTCACGCAGTTACAGGTACTGTACTTAGCCCGGAGGGCTTAAATAAACGATTTAACGAAAAATCAGTGTTATTTTTAAAACATATCTTTTCTTTGTTGTTACAACAAAAAATCTGTGAACAAACTCACATTTCTAGCCAACTTTTTGCGCATTTTAAACGTATTCGCATCATGGATGCCACTATGTTTCAAGTACCCCATACTTTGGAACATATATATCCTGGTTCAGGTGGCTGTGCGCAAACAGCTGGGATCAAAATTCAATTAGAATATGATTTGCATAGTGGACAATTTCTTAATTTTCAAGTGGGACCTGGAAAAAATAATGATAAAACATTCGGAACAGAATGTTTAGATACGTTACGGCCAGGCGATTTATGTATTCGTGATTTAGGATATTTTTCATTAGAGGATTTAGATCAAATGGATCAACGAGGTACGTATTATATTTCGCGGTTAAAGTTAAATACAAACGTATATGTAAAAAATCCAGATCCGGAATATTTTAAAAATGGTTCCATTAAAAACAATCAGAATACATACAAATCAATGTCATACAGATTTTGAATCAACTCCAACCAGGGGAAACGATAGAATATCAGCAAGCTTATATTGGAGATAAATAGCAGTTATTTTCACGTCTCGTTTTTCATCGTTTAACAGCGGCACAATTACAAAAACGCCTAGAGAAAATTGCAGAAAAAGAAAAGTCAAAACACAGAACCTATTTAGAGAAAAGTAAATTAGTAGCGGGATTAAATGTATATGTGACAAATGCACCTTGGGAGTGGGTTCCGATGGAACAAGTACATGAATTGTATACATTACGCTGGCAGATAAAAATTGTTTTTAAAACGTGGAAATCATTATTTGATATAGATCATTGTCGCACTGTCAAACAAGAAAGAATAGAGTGCCATTTATACGGAAAACTGATCGCTATTTTCTTATGTTCTTCTACCATGTTTAAAATGCGTCAACTTTTATTACAGAAGAAGCAAAAAGAATTAAGTGAATATAAAGCAATTGGAATGATTCAAGACCATCTATTTCTACTCTATCAATCCATACAAAACACCCAAGAGATAACAAAGCTTCTAACCCGCCTGTTTCACCTTCTACAACAAAACGGACGGAAATCTCATAGATACGAAAAAAAGACTGTCTTTGATATTATGGGTGTTATCTATGAGTATAGTGGATGCAGCAAGCAAAAGAAAGCTGCATAGTGAAAAAATGAAACCCGTTAGGGTTTATTTTGCGTGCTTATTTTTAATAAATCCCCCATTTGGAGAGATTTCAGTTCAAATGAACAAAATTTTGTTTTGTATCCATCCTTAAGTTGATGGGCATGTATGGTGCCCCCTATAATCAAAAACGCTATACTTTTTGTAGAAATATACAGAGAGGATGGCATCTTTTATAAAAATAGCTCATGAGATAGCTAAGAAGCCTATGCTGGACAAGTAGATACAGCTGGTATGACTTCAAACACCTTGAGACAGTTGCTAGCTTTGTAAATACGGCCGAAGAGAAAGTTACTGCTTATTTGCATGATGTTCTTGAAGATACTGAGATAATAGCTGCTGATTTATCATTTTAGCCAAGAAGACTCCTTCCTCAAGGAGCGTGAAGGGTCACAGCCCAGTGAGTAGGTGGGAGATGAATTGGCTTCGAACAAGGGATGGCAGGAAGCCATCTTAATTGTTCGACATACAGAAAGTGTTACTTCACTATCTATCGAATGTACGTTCGGTGTATAATAGTTATATACCGAAATGGAGGTGAATGAAATGATGATCAATAAAGCCTATAAGTTTCGTATCTATCCAAATCAAGCACAAGCAATTCTAATCAACAAAACGATTGGTTGTTCCCGCTTTGTATTCAATCATTTCCTATCCTTATGGAATCACGCATACAAAGAGACAGGAAAAGGCTTGACCTATGGGACATGCTCTGCCAAACTACCTGCCATGAAGAAAGAGTTTGTTTGGCTAAAAGAAGTGGATAGTATTGCGATTCAGTCGTCTGTTCGCAACCTTGCCGATGCTTATACTCGCTTTTTTAAAAAACAAAACAGCGCACCGCGCTTTAAATCTAAGAAGAATAACGTACAATCTTACACCACAAAACAAACAAATGAAAACATTGCCGTTGTAGGGAACAAAATAAAGTTGCCGAAACTAGGCCTTGTTCGATTTGCCAAAAGCCACGAAGTAAAGGGACGTATTGTAAATGCGACTGTTAGACGAAACCCTTCTGGCAGATATTTTGTGTCACTATTAGTTGAAACAGAAGTACAAGAACTTCCGAAAACACATTCTTACATTGGTATAGATGTAGGACTAAAAGATTTCGCTATTTTGTCAGATGGTAAACCCTATAAAAATCCGAAGTTTTTCCGATTATTAGAAGATAAGTTGGCGAAAGCACAGCGTGTTCTTTCTAGAAGAATGAAAGGATCTTCTCGCTGGAATAAACAACGAGTAAAGGTAGCTAGAATTCATGAATACATATCAAATGCTAGGAAAGATTACTTGCACAAAATCTCAACTGAAATCATCAAAAACCACGATGTTATCGGTATAGAGGATTTGCAAGTATCAAATATGTTAAAGAATCATAAGTTAGCAAAAGCAATTAGTGAAGTATCTTGGTCACAGTTTCGAACCATGTTGGAATATAAAGCAAAATGGTATGGCAAACAAGTCATTGTCGTATCGAAAACATTTGCTTCTAGCCAATTATGTTCTTGTTGTGGATATCAAAACAAAGACGTTAAAAATCTAAACCTACGTAAATGGGACTGTCCTTCTTGTCGTACACACCATGATAGGGATATTAACGCAAGTATCAATCTAAAGAATGAAGCGATAAGGCTTCTAACCGCAAGGACTGCGGGGTTAGCCTAATCAATTAGAGTTCGATAGAACTCTTTACTTAGGAATTCCTCACTTCTAAACGAAGTGAAAGTGGGGGTAGTTCAATAAATGCTGATATACCTCATAACGTAGTTGAGGCAGTGCAGGTACTGACAAAAGAGAAATACACACCTTATTTTGAGTATCTCAGCAGAGTGAAAGAAAATTCTCTCGCCCGTACAGTTAAACTTGCAGACTTAAAACATAATTCTGATCGCTCAAGACTTGCTAGGATAACAGATAAAGACCTAAAACGATTGGAGAAGTATAGCAAAGCGATTCAGTTTTTGGGGAATAAAAGAAACAGCAGCTTCTTTAGTGACAATTTCTTATAATACTAGTTGTTTAAAGAAACTTCTTCTTTCAAAAGTTTTAAGGCATGTAAGAACAATTTACTGATTGCTGTAAAATAAAAAAATAAGAGATGATATTCTAAAGGAGTCTAGAATATCATCTCTTATTATAAGCCTTAAAGCGTCAATTCAGGAATATGTAAATGATTTTTTAATATGTTTTGAAAAAAGGTGCGATAAAATATAAAAAGGAAATGGACCATTTGTTAAAAAAATCAATTTCCTTTTTACGATTTAATTATGTTTAAATTTTATGATAAAGGAACCTAAATCATGGCCTGTTTTTATTATAGCTATAGCTGAAATGATAGCTAATGGGTATTTAATAAATGGTTTGTTGAGGAATTCCTTTATGTTTTTCATGTTGTAGACCTCCATTTTATTAATTGTATTATTATATATAGTATCATAAATATGGTGGTTAACAGTCATGATATTTATCTCTATTAAATATAAAAAGAAATACTAATAATAAAGGATTATATTTTTAATATAATTGTTACTGTATTAATAATAGATTAATTTCTCCGGAGGTAATAGGACTTAATATTTAGAGAAATTAGCAGCAGCTTACTAATATAATTATAGATACACCTATGTACTTACAGAATAAATGTAGAGTCTTTATAAGCATGGGAAAATTGCAGTTTCAATTGAAACTGCAATTTTTAATTCATCCCTGCCATTATAGGGTAGGGGATTTGAAGTGTGCTAAGATAAAGTCATTTTAGTAAATTTGCTTCATTTTAAAATAAGTTTGAATGAAGGAGACAATTTGCTAAATACACTATGTTGTTCATTTCCTTCTTGATTCATCCCTGCCTGATAAGATAAAAATCCTTTATACGTTTTTCGTTTCCATTGCCAAACACCATTACTTTGATCGAATTCTCCATAGTATTGATTATAATCAAGTTTATTTCCAGTGTTTTTATTAAAATTATTACTAATAAAAATACGGCTATTACTTGCATAGATTTGGTTATTAATAATTACATTGTTGCGGGTATCGTAATTTAATTCGATTTGGCCACTCTCTTGATCTTTTGTATCATTTTTATAAATTACATTGTTCGTAATCGTGTTATTTTCAGCATATCCTTGCTGATTGTCATATCCACCAATTGCAATACCACTCATGATATTATTGGATATCGTATTGTCTCTAACGGTAATTTGGCTTGCGTTTTTTCCTGCATGTTCGCTTGCCACCTCAATACCAAGGTCGTTTTCATAGCTTTGATTTTGCTCAATAATAATTTCCTTCCCACCATCCACGTAAATACCATCAGCTGAATATTCATTATAACTGGTATTATTGATAGATGAATTATGATGGACAATATTGTTACGTACAAGTCCGTTCCGTGCTTGATCTAAAGAAGCTACTGGTGATACACCTTCATGTCCAATCAGAACAATTCCGATGTTGTTGTTATCATGTACTTTGTTATTAGTAACTTCAAAAGAATCTACATTCCCATTCACAGCAATTGCTTCACTCAGTCCTAATTTTAAATTTGTTACTTCGTTATTATCGATGACAATATGATTTAGGTTATTTTGTGCACTTGATGAAGTACCATAGACAGCAATGCCGTGTGCGTTTCCATCCTTTACATTTGCTTCAATGTGATGGATATAATTATTTCTAATCTCGATATGACTCCCTGTTCCAGTAATATAAATACCAATAGGGGTCTCGTTCACTTTTGCTGATTTTAAATTGCGAAACTCTAATCCTTTTACCTGAATATAATTTTTGTCCTCTATTGTAAATAACCCATCATCTTCTAACTTGACTTTAGAACCATCAAGAATGACTTTTTCATCTTGGTAATTTTGAAAAGTAATAGGTGCTCCTGAGGTACCAGAATGAGTGACACGAACTTTTTGGTTATAAATCCCGCCTCGTATGTAGATTGTACTTCCTTCTTTAGCAACGTTAGCAGCTTTTTGAATGGTAGCAAAAGGTCGATCTAATGTGCCGGGATTGAGGTCGTTACCTGTTTGAGATACAAAGTAATTTGTAACAGGATTTGCATTGTTATTGGATTGTGCAAAGGCTGGTACTGGAAGTGTGAAAATTAACATACTGAGAGAAAACATGAAGATAAAAAGAGATTTTTTTAATGAGGGGAATATTTCCTGATAGTTCATCATTTTCTTCCTCCTTTTTATTAGCATTCCTTCTCAACTATATAATTCAAACTGACGATTTATATCTTGTACTAATAAAAAAAGACTCAGTAATGTATTATGGATTAAGAGACATCAACTACCACGGTATACTACAATTTGTATAAGTCTTTATTGACTCAAGAATGACGCTACATGGTGGATTTCAATATAAATAAATTGAAAATACATCTCTTAAATAAGCCACCCTTGAATCATTAAGAGTTTCTTAGTCATTGATTTTTTGTACAAAGAGTATTTGTAGTTCTTAATAGAAAAAAACTGCCTCCCAATTGTTAGACATATCTAACAATTGGGAGGCAGTTTTTTGTGCTCTGTAGTAGAACATAACAATTTAATCTCCATTCTTTTCATTTATATCATTACGAAGGTGAATGGGTAAGAACTTCGCTAAATATGTCCCTGTTCCTTTAATTTATATAATTACGGAGGTGAAACAGAAAAGAACTCCGCTGAATTTTATCTTTATTGGTTTTTTATTATAAATCATTAAGTAAGCAAAATGTAATAATTTTACTTAATTTAACAACTATTAAATTATGACATAAATAATAATGATATACAAATAAATTAATATATATATGTTTGATTTTCAACATTATTGGTTTGATTATTATAGGACTCGTTGCAATATTTATTGGGGCTAACATGGTACTACTTTTGAATTATGTAGGGAATAGAAATGGGAAAATCAAGTGAAAATATTGCTTGATTTTTCAGCATCATCTTTTTCATTTTATAGCATTCCTTCTCAACCGCATAGTCAAAATTTACGATTTATGACTTGTATCAATAAAAACAGTTAATATGTAAGAGGAGATACCCAGCGTAGTCTATTTAGTATGTAATAGTAATAAAACATTGATATTATAAATATAATATATTAATATATATAATTATTAATTGTGTAAGAGGTGCATCTATGGAAAGAGAAATATGTTTCAATAATATTTGTGAGGGGAAACCTTTAGTAGGAAAATTGTATAATGTTAGGAAAGAATACTATAGATTAAGTAGTCCATATTTTGATCTAGATCAACTTCCAAACTTCTTAAATATTATCTTAAGTATAGTATTTATATTTATAGCTTTTATTCCCTTTGCATTAGTTTTTAGTATAATTCCAGAGTATTTTGCAATAATACGATTTATATTTGTATGGATTAGTTTTGGTGGTTCAATATATTTAGGGGCAAGATTGTATACCGAGGTAATTTATAGATTAAATAGGATACAAATAAAGAAAAGAGTTGAAAAAAATAATCATACATTGACGAATCTAATACTAGCTGAGAAACAATTAGTAGAACAATTAGATATATTAAAGATACCAGTAGATTATCGTTATCCGTATGCAATTAGTAGGTTTGAGAATTATCTTTCTAATTATAGAGCAGATAACTATAAAGATTGTGTGAATATATTTGAGCAAGAAAGACATAATGAAAGAAGAATAGATGAATTAAGAACGATTCAGGAATTACAAAGAGTTACTAATCATAAAATAGATGAAGGAAACACTATTGGTTTAATAAACCTTATAAAAAATAGATAATATGTAATTGTAAATCTTTCAAAGTAGATAAAAATATTATTTGGTAGTTGTATAGAAAAACAGTGGAAAGGCGTATCTAATAAATAAGATACGCCTTTTTCATGTTAATAATTATAATTATTTATTGAGCAAGTCTTTTGTATTTCATGTTTTGAAAGGAACGTACTTAAAACACATTAAAGTGTTGTGACTGTGCAGAGATATTAAAGTCATTTCTGTAGTGTTTAAAAATTTTTCTTCCAATAACGGATTAGATTAGTTCAATAAGGAATTAAAATAAGAACTTGTAGATTCTGAAGAACTGGAAGAAACGAAAGATCTTAAATACAAAGTAGGCTCTGCTATACAGGGGTAGAGAGATTATAATTCATTTTTGATAAATTGGATATAGTTAGAAAATCTAAAAGGAGATACTAGATTTGAAGTCGTACCTCCTTTGCTTTCTATGTAACATTTAATTTGGTAAGAGCTTTTTAATAATATCTTCCTCCATCTTTTCGAGCTTAACACCCTGAATACTATAATCTAAGGATTTGACTATAATTTGTCGCACAATTCTATCTAATCCCTCTAATTCTTTGGCTAGTTTTTCTTGGGGAAGGTTTGAGTTGCCATGAACCAAATTAGACCTTATGCCATATAAATTTTTCACTTTCTTATATGTATCTGGGCTACCATCTAATAATCCCGCTGTATATAATGATATCCTAAATAACAATTCTCCCCTGACAGAAGGATACATTGATTCTAAAGAGATTATTAAATCAATAAATTTGTCCCCTAAATCTATTTTGTTATGAGCTGAGGCTAACCTATCGAGAGCAATGGATTTGGTAGGTAATTGAATAAGTTTATTGAAATAATCAGTAAGTAGTTGTGGGGATTTAATAATCACATTTTTCTTTCTCAGTTTATTATGCACTTTATTAATATGTTTGATTGTTTGAATCATTCCATTATCAGCAAAATAACTAAATGTGATAATAGGTGAAAAATATATGTGATTGAGAGTGCCATTATATAGAAGGATACTCTCAGCTAATTTTTCAATTTTCTCTCTAAATGAATTATCATCTTCAAAACCACTTAAAACTTGTTTCCGTTCCAACAACACTCTTGCATTAGGTTCGTGAGAATCAAATTTGTGTCTAAAGGTAAAATTATGCTGAGTGTTATACATTTCTAATGTGTTGTAAAAATATTCTATATTCTCTTTGTCTACAGGTTTGATAACGAAATCTGAAAGTTGAATTTCATCATTTTGAATGTCAAAATGATGGATTAACGCAATAGTTCTGTAAACATATTTCCCCTCTAAGTATAATTGGAATTCTTCAAATATTTCTTCGAAGACATAATCTATAAAATTAAGGGATTTTGCTTTTACTAAATATCCTATTAGAAATTTAACAGATGCTTCTTGATAATCAAAATCATATTTTAAATGATGCTCAATACTACTAAGATTATAGCTATCTAAAGGAACTGTTTTTTCAGGATTAATTGTAACTATGTTTCCGTTACTATCAAGTGTGATTTTTTGGGTGTTGTGCTGAAAGTTTATACTTTGAATGATGATCAATTGCTGCATAAGATCACCTTTCATCAATTCTTTTGAATACATGATACCCCTCCTTTTCACAATCTTACCATATTAGAGTAGTTATAGTGCCATGCTTTATCTCTTCAATCAAAGAATTCTAACTGAGTTTTAATCACACTTTTTTAGAAACGGAAAGGTCATCCAAAAAGAAAAGAATCCATTTTGGCTAATCTTTTTTCAAAACATGCTCTTTATATTTGTCTTTATATCAAGGTTATTAGTAATAATTTAATTACACTTTATTTTAAAGCTACATTAGATAGTTTAGAAGTGCCTTATTATATATTACTGATAAAGGTAACATATAAAGTGATCTATTAATCTCCATTCTGACAAAATACAGCAAAGACCGTACGAGCTTCGTCGATGGATTTTAAGAGGTATTAACCTTTGGATATGGAATTATGCTTATAGGAGGTGGTGTAGCGCTATGTCAGAAACAGAAATAGTATATAACAGCAATGAGGTCTATAGTCGTTTGGGAGTAAGCGGTAGCACCCTTAGAAAGTATTCGGATTGTATGGAACGTGAAGGGTATGAAGTGAGAAAGAATAGTCGAGGGAGAAGGGAATATACAGAGTTTGATGTTGTACTTATTGAACAGTTAGTAGAATTGAGTAAGCAAGACGGTATGACATTGGAAAAGGCAGCGAAAATGATTGCAAAGCAGTTTGGAATCGCTAATAAGAAAGAGGAGTCCCAGGGTACAGATCCAGTTCCTTACCAAATGCAGTATCAATTCCAACAACAAAATAGCGCTATGATAGAAGAATTTAATAAGGTGCAGCAAGCAAATCTATTAGAAATGGAAAAGAGACTAGGTGATCATATAGATCAAAAGAATAAATTAATAGAAGAGGACATTCAGCAAAGAAATAAATTAATAATGGAAGATATGAAAGATCGAAAGGAACGAGAAGAAAGGATAGAAAAGAGATTAGAGCTAAGTGATGATAACCTTATGAAGATGGTCAGAGAGATTCAAGATGCTAAACGTACGATTGTATCAGCTCAGGAAGAAATAGCAGCAACAAAAAGAAAATCATGGTGGAAGTTTTGGAAATGAGTACATCCATTGAGCGGTGTACTCATTTTTCTATTGAATAGTATATTTCTACTGTGCAGAAATATACTTTTTAGAAATTATTCAAATTATTATTAATAGATTATATACTGATAGATATATAAGGAGGAGTAATATGAACAATTCAAACAAGTTATTTATTATTGGAAATGGGTTTGATCTTGCGCACGGTATTGAATCGACATATGAACATTTCAAAAACTATTTAGAAAAAGAATGCCCCGATGATATCGCTGATGTGAAAAAAGCGATATCATCGGGCAAAGATATATCTGAGAATAGTGGTGTAATGTTTGGTTTGTTATTCCATGCAATAAATGAAATTGAGGGAGGGGGCTTATGGTCGAATTTAGAAAAAACGTTAGGTGATATAAACTATGACGGATTTCTAAGTAGCAATGGATACAAGAACAACGATATATTGCTAGATACCCTAAAAAACCGTGCTTTTATATTTAAGGAGTATTTTTATAGCTGGGTGAATGAGATTAGTATAGAAAGGGCTAATTCAAAGGAGGATTTTAAAAAATTAATTAATTCAGATGACCTATTCCTTAATTTCAACTACACAAAGACTTTAGAAGATGTTTACAATGTGAATGAAGATGCGGTAGTCCACATACATGGAGTGGTTGGGGATAACGTAGAGTTTGGGCATGGAGCAGACTACAGGAATTCTGGTTTTGAAGAAGAAGAATTTATCCATGAACAATTCAGAAAAGATACTGATAAAATAGTAGAAAATCATGAATTCTTTTTTGCAGAGCTGATCCCTGGACGTCAAATTAAAGAAATATATTCATTTGGGTTTTCATATGGTGATGTAGATCAGGTTTATTTAATGAGATTATTCAAAGGTCTCGGAAAAACTGAAGATATCACTTGGTTCTTTAATCGTTATGATAAAGAACGTGAAGAAGAATTTATGGATATACTAAAAACATGCGGATTCAATGGAAATTATGATGATTATGAGGTTATATCATAATGCAAAATCAAGTTAGAAACATTTTTATATAATAAATTAAAAGTGGTGTAAATAACACGCTCTTTTTATTTATACGAGATTATAATTTCACATACCTTACTATATATCAGATTCAAATTGTATAAAATATAAGAATTTTGGAAATGATTATAATGCGGTTAAATGAATCTTTTTTTATGCATAATGTTCGATTGGTTAAGCTACTGATCATGGTGTATTCAATCGAAAAGAAACAGAAAATCGTCACGAATAATCAGGCACATACATAGCCTGGTGCACCTCTATATTTCAAGTGTCTGAAAAAATATCGCATAGGGATATATGTTGTTATTTGATTTACTAACAATACATAGTGAAAATCGCCTGGTTGATTTGCCCTAAATCAATACCGGGATATTCGTGTATGTTGTTTTATTTGTTTTGTATAAGGGGTCTCCATATCGAAAAAGAATCTTGTACGTTTAAATGCAATTTGGATACATTCTAGCCCTTTTATGTATGCTATGGAGTATTGGTTCAGGTTAAAGTAAAAAGATAAAATACATTTATATCCAAGTTTCGTTTTACTTTCCACTCGGAAATTCTACAACCTCCAGCATGTAAATCTGAGGATGAGGAATAGTCAAAAAGGGAGTAATCATTTCCCTATTGTCAACAAATGAAGTTATTTTATTCATAATACCATGGTTCATACCTGTCTATTTGGAGGAATTAATATGACACGCAGAATTGGATTTAGTAATGTAAAGGTTTTTCTTAGAGATGCTGATTTCTTTGGGGATGATTCAAACTTAGTAGATGTTCCTTATCAAGAAATTTTGGTTCCATCTGGCGGTTTTAAATCAGACCGTTGGGATATAACTCATCCTAATAACGATGTACATTTGATAGTTTCAGCAGAGGTAATTGAAAATGATGATGAAATCGGAATCGGAGATGTACGTGTAATGGTGTGGTGGGCTCTTATGGAGAATGACGACACTCTCATAAGTAAGGAATTTACTTCTCTTAATCTTGTCCATGGTGGTATCGTGGACATTCCTAAAAAACAATTAGATGACCCTAGCGATAGCGGTAATTACGCTCAAATGTCTATGACCATTTCTAACGGAACGGTGTAAGGGGTCTCACCAACATTCCGCGGTTTACAACAATAAGATAGGGGGAGCATCAACAAAACGCGAATTTCGTACGCTAAGCAAAAAAGCTTGATATAAAATGGTATCTAGTTCTGTTAGTGTAAATATCAATTCATTTTTCTATTTTGTAACTAAAACTTTGCCACAGATAAAAAGAACCATAATCTTGCCAAAGTGGCAAAGTTATGGTTCAAATCACAAATATCATTAGCGCTATAAATTTCCTCCATATGGACTTCCTTGGTCCGATATTGTAGAGGGAGGATTCCAATTACCGTTATTAAATGATTGGCCCCACCAGGTACTCCAGACTTGTCCATCTTGTCCAACCCAAAATACATTCAGGATATCTTCAAAGCGAGCAAATGCCTGCAATGGTGAAGATTTGCTGACCTTAACCGAGCCTGAAATTTTCCTAGGCACGGGGTTCGGCTGGTCTAATTCAGTCATATAATTGCCATTAAACCCGATAGTCCATATTGCATCGTCTTCCCCGATCCAAAAGATGTCTATCCAATTGGCAGTTCTAGACAAGGCTGTTATCGGAGAATTCAGCCTAGCTTTAACTGGCTGATCCAGATTTGAATCGTAGGGATTGAAAATCTTGCGTGGTAGTGAGAAGAATGTAATATCTTCATTCCACCAGGACCACCAAATAGCGCCGTCGATTCCGATCCAAAATACATCCATACGGTGCCCTGGGGAGACATATGGATCTTGCATCAATACAACTGAGACTGGAGAATTTAAGCTGGCTGGAACTGGCCGATCTTTAGGTTCCCGTTTCGGATCCAGGGGATCTGATACTTTGAATGGAGTGTTCAGCTTACCATTATTAAAGTATTTGCCCCACCAGTTAGACCAGACGGCACCTTCAGGTCCAATCCAAAATACATCCAAGTTGTCCGGGAATCTAGATAATGCCTCTAAGTGGGAAGCTTTAAAACAGTCATCTATTTCCTGGATTTTGAAAAAGAAAGGGTCAACTGATGGGCGGATCCCTGCCACGCCGTCGGAACCAACCAGTGATGTCCCTTGAGTGTTACGCTGGTAACGAAAAGTGCCGCCACCGTTTGGGAAGAAGTTGGCAGGATCAGGCGTATTCATAGCTGGAAACACACCATAAAAGTCCTCACCCACCGTGTCCATTCGCATGTAATCACCTGCAGATAATACTGAGGGTCTATCAGGGGTGTCAGTGCGAGCTAGTAGAGTATCGTCCCAGTTGATTCCATCAACAGTAGTCCTAAAATGCGTCTCTACTTTATTGTTAACCAATTGTTGATAGGTAAGTCCGACTTTTCCCTTATTGTTGACCACCATAGTGACAATGAGTACATCGGCATCACTTACTACGAGCAGATCGTTAGACCAGGTAACACCTCTGTCTACCGACTTGCGCACTCGCAACGTGTTATGGCGTGGCCTTCCATCCAACCAAGCAATATAAACAATACTGCTGTTAGTTGGATCGACAGCAATGTTGAGGTTGGCTCCGAGTCGATATCCAAAGAATGGCTGGTAATTGTTAGTCCAAATTTCTGCGGAATGTACCACTATTTTACCAGCCAGGCCATCGCTTGAATCAGTTAAGGCGGTAAACGGCGTTCCGCTATCTCCCCAATGATCATCACGCACAACAACTATGTCTGCAAATTCTAGATCACCGCTAACATCTATTCGTCTTTTATATGCAATGTATACAGTCCCATCAGGGTGGACGGTCGGGCGAATTTCCCAACTATCACTTGGTACCGGATTTCGTGAATCGAGCGTTAAAGGTTTAGAAAACTGCGGATTTGCTGCATTCGCATCTTGGCAAATATAAACAGTTGCTGACTTCCCTGATGGTGGTTTGCTGTTGTATCCTACATAGAGACGATCTTTGCCGTTATCCGGGCCGCCAAACACCGTAGTAGCCACCACCCAAGGCATGTCCGCTTTTGGATGCGGATCGGGATCGATGATTTGGGCCATGGTATTGAAATCAGTAGTTCTTGCCACATTTAGAAAATCGTTTTCGCCAGAAGCACCGTTTACAAATGCTAAATACAGTTGGCCAGAACTGGAGTAGGCTGGAGTTATATCCTGGGGCATTCCATCCGGAATATCGAGCGCCTGGCTCCAGTTCTCGCCACCGTCTGTGGAGAAGAACAATGATCCAATAAATCCTGAGGGTGTAAAAGCGGTTATCACCATTTCGTCAGGATTAATGGGGTTCACTGCAATACTCGGCTCGGCATCGTTGTTGGTTTCGTCACTTAGTTCAACAGGTATGCTGTTTACAATTCTCATAACTCTCATAATTGACTACTCACTTCCTACTTGTTATGTATAATAAAATTCTTTTATATAATTCCAAAACAGTAATTTTATATACTAAGTTTTTGTGCGAATGTCGTCGTGAGTTACACATTTGGATTCGTAGGGAGAGTCAATTGTTTCTTTTATAATCCTCTATAAAACTAAAAACTACCTTTTAATATTTAAGTAGGTTTTAGGACATTGAAAAAATAGATTTAATACAAATAGAAAGTGAGAGGTGTTTAGATAGAGTTATTAAATTCGCAATATAATAACCTGTAAAAATCGGCTTTTTATTTGGGTTTTAATAATTTCACATACCTTACTAAAAATAAATTTTAGTGATTGACACATTAATATCTAGAGTGCTACGTTTTTAGTGTTAAAGTAATAAGAGGTTTATTATTTGGTAATCTTCGAACGATTTAAAGTTGATTAGAATACATAAAAAAGAATCCATGTGGATTCCTTTTTTATAATAAATTATTCTATTTTGCATAATCTACATTAAATAGTATACTGAATTGGGTATATTGAGCCGAAGAATACTTGTGTACTTTTAGTTCAGGTTATAGATGGATTGTAAGGGTAGGACCTAACAGTCCGTTTTTTATATCTTCCTATAAGCTTTTTAATGTAATCAGATGTAATTTGTATAAGATATATGATGTCCTATAGAAAAGGACCTTACATTGGAATAAAGTTAATATCTATAAAGAGATTTATAAAAAATTCATTAAAATAATTAGTCCAAGTTTAGAAGTATGAAGACAACGCTTTTCAAAGTATATAAAGCAATAAAAAGAATGTAGATTAAAAACCTACATTCTTTTTGACTTAGTATATAAATTCTAGCTAATAAATAACTTGTAGGATAACAAGTACAGTAGAAGCAGGCAGGGTTATTAATAATATATTTTGACTAAATATTAAGTACTAATGAGTATCTTTGTATTAAGTTATTTGTATTAAAGAGTAGATTTTTTAATTTCTAGTAACTTAGCTCTTAGTTTTTCATCATGTGCATATAAATAAAGACCTTTTATACCTCGTTTTAGCAAGATATTTAGTGCATTTAAAATGATTTCTTCTTTTATTTTTGCAGCATTAGGTTGATTTCCTAATCCTTTAAATGCTTCGGTGTCTTTATATCTATCACTTAATATTACTAGTTTATTATTTTTTTCATCATACGAGATAGATGGGCCTAATATTACACCCACATAGTTTAAGTCAAATCCTTGTACTGTATAAATTGAACCTACCTCATCAACTGAACTTCCATGTGGGGAAGTTTTCTCTCGTTGTGCCCATGTTGTAGAAGAATCGGTAAGGTTCCATGGTAGATCCAATCCACCAGTTGTAACATGATACTCTCCACCATCTTTTTTATGTTCAAAATCAAATGTAGAAACAACCCTAGAAAGTCCCCATTTCGTATTTTGTTGTTGTATTTTTTTGTGCATATCAGAAGCATGTTCAAAGATGTCAAAATCATAAGTCTTAGGGACATTTGGCATAGGTGTAATTTTCTTTTGAACTAAATTATCTAACCATGAAACTAATTCATCACCAGCATGCATTCGCATTTGAGTAGAAAGTTCATATCTTTTAGGCTTATATTTTGATAGGACAGCGTTTAAAGTTTTAGCATCCCAATATGCCTTATTTCGGGTTACTTGCTTAGAATCAAATATAATAATAGTCACCTTAGCTCTTTTAATAATATCTTCTAGATGGTTATGACCGTAATATGAATTATAAGAATCTGAACTTGAGAGTAGTAGATGGGCTTCATCAACAAATACAATATCAGCTTGTGTAATCTCTTTATCTAACGGCATTTGATTAATAAAAGAAGTAGGTTTTAATATTTTATTCTTCTGCATAATTTTCACGTTAGAAGCTATGCTATGGAACGTTTTTAACGCTTCATTATGGTTAATCAAAATATAACTGGAAGTATTATATAAATGTGAGTTTTTGTCTTTAGACATCTCTAACGTTTTATAATAAAGAGAACTTAAAACGACACTTTTACCAACCCCAGCACTACCTTCAATAAAAATCACTTTATGTTCTGTTTTGTTTTGAGTATTCATTTTATAGAATTGCTCTTCTAATTCATATACAACATCTTGGTATAATTCAAACTGTTCAGATGTAAGTTGTTTAAACGGAGATAGTTTGAAAATATCATTATTCTCAATTAAAAATAGATCCTTATTAACAATTAGTTCAGTATCTTTCAAGGTTTTCCAGATTGCTTCAAAAACTTCATCATTATAAAAGCTTTTTTCATAGTAGTTATGCACAAATGAAGATACAGTTTGACTCACATTTCTTAACGTGTAACGTTCATCACCTAAGAAATAATTAATTAACTTTGTTTCCAAATTATATGTAGCAGATTGATTAAATTTTTCATGTTTAATCATTGTTACGTGCTTAAAATCATGTCTGTTTTTAGCATTAGAAGTATTATTCCTATTTAGTCTATGGTTGTGTAATCTATTAAAAGCATTTACTGTTTCACCAATATAAGCTTCCTTCTCCTTATGTAGGATATAAATAATAGGGTAGTCATTAAAAGCATTATAATCCGTTTTAATTTTATCAATTTCTTCTTTTGTGAAAGGGATAGTTTTAATAGTTAATCCTTCCATGCATATACCTCCTATTTTTAGATACCAATGCCTTAGATTCAAAGTGGAAAACATTAATGTTAAATCTTGCTTAAATAAAATGGCTTTGAAATACTTAGAAAAAGGTTTAAAGGTTTTAAAATTAAATAATTTCACTTTAATTGTATAATTTAAAAAATAAATATACAACTTATGTATTATTTATTGGTACAATGTAAAATGGTAACTATATTTTATAATTAATATCTTAAGATATTATATTTACAAAGGGAATATAACTGTTTAATAGAAAATAAATGGATTAAGCCTTAATTGAGCTGAAGAAAAATTATAATTCAGATTCTAATTATGGGAGTTAATTACCATATAAAATACCAAAGTATGTATTAATTTGTAAAAAATTATCTATTTTAGATTGAAGGTTTAGTATAATAATACTAATGTTTTTTATTTGGGGGTTTGTACAAATTGTTTATTGAAGGAATGGTTGAATATCGGCCAGGCATTGATGCGGAGCGTTACGTTTGGAAAAAAGTAAAATCAGCATTCATTGAACGTGAAAGTTTTGGTTTTTTACATTTTCCAATGTTCAAGGAAAATCATGCTAGTAAAAGAGAAATAGATATCTTATTAGTTGATCGTGACATTGGTGTAACTGTAATTGAAGTAAAAGGAATAAATATAAAACAAATTCAGGGAATACAAGGTCATATATGGCACTTTACCAAAGATTATTATGCATCTAAAGGTGAGCCTTTTAACCAAGCGGAGCAACAATTAAATATGTTGTGTGATGATATTGAAAAAAAGGACAGTCTGAATCGAGCATTTTCTAAGCGAGCGGTAGTAGCCTTGCCTTATATTACGAGTGAACAATGGATAGAGCGTGGTTTTAACCAATTGTTAAATACTCCTTTTATATTGTTTAAAGATGACTTTGAACAAGGGACTTGGATTCAAAAACTTGAGCGTATGAATATATATAAAGCAAGATTGAATTTACAGGATTCTCAATGGGATGCATTAAAAAAACAATTTTATATTAGAAATTTGGCAAGGGAAAAAACAGATGAAATAAAAAGCGAAAAACAAAAACGGTTCTCTAATTTATATGTTTTTACTAGTGAGGAGCAATTTCACAAAGAAAAAGAGGAAATCGACAAATTATTAAAGGAAGGCCTAAAAATCTATATCTTTAGTACGTTTTCTATTTCTACGAGTTGGCTTGCATTGCAAAAGGATTTTTGTGATGAATTTCAACTTCAAGTTTTTCAAACAAAAGAGACACTCCTTTCAGTGGATACAAGAATTATCCAAGACGGAGAGGTAGAGGCATCCTTCTTAAAAAATATATTGTCTCCGGCGTTCCCAGAGTTTAATTTGGGTCAGTATATAGCAGTTCATACGCCGCATACGGATAATTTAATGATTACAGCAGGTGCGGGAACAGGAAAAACATACGTTATGATTGATCGTATTTTTTATCTGTTAGAAAAGGTTGGCATTACACTGAAAGACATCATAATGGTTACTTTTACAAATGCGTCTACTAATGAAATGAAGGAGCGTTTGCAAAAGAAATTATTAAGCATGTTTAAATTGACAGGGAAAACAAAATATCTTTACTTTGCTGAAGAAGTAAAAAATATACAAATTAGCACAATTCATTCGTTTTCTAAATCTATTTTAACTCAATTAGCACATGAAATTGGGTTTGGTAGAAACTTAAAGGTAAGAAGTTTTATTAAAACGAAAAGTGACATTCTTGAAAAGCTTGCTAACGAGTTTTTCCAAAAACATTCTGCGAAAGCTTTAGTCGATTTAAATTTAAAGTTTTATGAAGTTACAAAAATGATGAAGAGTTTCTGGGATGAAATGGAGAAGAAGGGTTTAACTAGACAAGAAATTGAGTCAATGGATTGGGGTACGGTAGTAAAAGAAGAGCATCAGGTTCTTAAGAATCTTTTTCAATATGTATTCAAGCAATGTGAAGGTTTATTAGAAGCACAAAAGAAGAAAGAAAATGCGATTGATACAGGGGATATGGTTCGAAAACTAAAGTTATTTACACAGGGTGATACACTCAAACAGCTTCAAAATGATAAATATCTATTTGTCGATGAATTTCAAGATAGTGATAATACACAAATTGAACTAGTGGCAAGTCTACAAAATCAGTTAAAATATCATCTTTTTGTAGTTGGGGATATTAAGCAATCGATTTATCGTTTCCGTGGTGCTGATTACACGTCCTTTACAAGATTAGCAGAGAGGGTGAATTCATCATTTACGCCTGTTGCTTTAAATCAAAACTATCGAACAACTAGCAGTTTATTAGAAAAGCTAGATAAGGTATTTTCTGTTTGGGGCCAGAAGTGCTGGGGTCCAAAAGGTAAAGAGTGTCTGCTTCCTTATACGGAGGATGATCGTTTAAAGGGGATGAAGATTACTGAACCAACAATAGGGGAGTTCCTTTATCCTAATACAAATAAAGATAATGTAGAAGAAGAAACAGTTCGTCAAATTTTAGAATCGGTGGATATAGCTAAGCAGTTATCAGATGATGAAAATAAAAGAATTGCCCTTGTTGTACGTACGAATAAACAAGCTCTTGAAGTACGAGAGTGGTGTGAAAAAGCAGGAATAGGGACTGTACAAAACTTAGATGGTACGTTTTATAAATCAGATGCAGTCATACATTTTAAAATGATGTTAGATGCCCTGTTGTATCCAGGTGAGGCAAAGCATGTCGTTAATTTTCTACAATCACCTTATTTTAGGTATGCAATTCCAACTAAACTACTTGTTCCCTTAAAAGGTGATAGTGAGAAAATTATAAAGTTTTTACAATTACATATGGGAAATGATTTTACGCAGTATCTTGATGAGTTAAAAAGATTACCTGTTATGGCTGTTATTCAGAAGATTATTTCTGAAAAGGGATTATTACAAAATATTTCTTCCTATTATGATGTGAAGTATGGAGATGACCCAGACATAGATGAGTCTATAAAAAAACTAGAGATTGAGATAGCTGTAAAACAGTATGAGAAAAATTTATATCATTTAATGAACATCATTCAAAAGCAGTTTGATTCCATGAGTGGTACGCTTTGGAACATTCATGAATGGTTAACATTACAAATTCGCGTAAATCGTAATGAAAATGAACCAATGATTGAAACGAAATTAGGAGTTGTAGAAATTACGACTGTTCATCGTTCGAAAGGCCTAGAGTACCATACTGTTATTATGCCTAAACTGAACCACTCATTTAGTAATAAACAAGCCTCTTTTTACATACAAGATGAAAAAGAGATGGGTGACGATAAACGGATTGTTGGTTGGAAGGCTAAGGATATTAAAAACAACCATTTTGCTACACTTCAAAATTATGAAAGTTTTGAAGTAGAAAGAGAAGAAACACGATTATTGTATGTAGCAATGACACGTGCGAAAAAGAGACTAATTTTAATGATACCTGAAAAAATAAGTGAAAATACATGGGGTAATTTACTAGGACGAGCTTTTAATGAGGTGAATCATGAACGTTGATGTATATACATATGATGATCCCAAGCGTTGGAGAAATCATTCAAAATATAACAAGATAAAAAATGCTATTCATATATGTGCTACCAAAAATATGAAGGACGGTATTGTAGAGGCTTATCAAAACAAAGAAGAACGAGAGTTTTGTTATGTGTTTACAATTCGTGAGATTATTGATGAATTATTAACAAGATGGAATTTACCCGAAGAGCAACTAAAACAATATTTAAAGCTTTCTCGGGTTATCAATGAGCTCAGTACGGATAATACAGAATTAAAAAATGCATTTAAAAATAATCGTCCTGACCTTCTTGAAACGATTCGATTTCTAACGTATACCGGCGTGAAGCCCATTGATTTAACTACAATAAATCTAGAAAGTAATAAGCTAACAGAAAAGGAAAAGCTCTTTCAACAAATTTGGTTTGAAGTAGAGGAAAAAGATACTACCTATAAAAATATCCGAAATAAGCTTCGTAAGGGATGGGCAATAGAAGAAATCAAAGAGAAAATCAACAAGCTTTTAGAGGAAACTCAAAGACCTGTCCTAGATATAGGGATGAATCAGCTTGTCTTACATGGATTTTACTTCATTACACCTGAGCAGCAGATTTTTCTACAAGCTCTCAGGAAGGCAGGCTTTTCTATTACATTTTTTAATTTTTATGATCATCGCTTTCCAGCAACTTTTGATTTTATAAAGGGCTTTATTTCTAAAGAATATCAGTGGACTGATAATTGGCAAATTGAAAGTAATCGAGAAAACAAGGATGAGTCTCTCGGTACTGAATTTTTGGGTGCATTTGAAGGAGAGAATGCACCAGGGGGAACTCTTAAAAAAGAAGTTATTCGTTATAATTCCTTTTTTGATTTTTTAAATGATGTAATTGTTCCTAATTATCCGATTGGTGAGACAGAGGATGATGAGGATAAAAACAAGGATAAAGTACAAATTATTGCAACCAATGCTGATATGTTGAATGAGATTCTTGTTCAATATTATCCTAATAAATTTGCGGAAAACAGAAACTTTTTACAATATCCGATTGGTCAATTCATTAGTAAGATTCATCAGATGATTGATGATAATACATTGATTTTAAATGAAGATATTTTAATTTCAGCGTTTTCATCAGGTTGGTTATATAATCCTATCACGAAGAAAAACGCTAGAGATTACACATACTTGCTAAAGCAACTGTTACCGTTCTTCGGTAATTGCCGTACAATTCATGGGGATTGGTTGCCAAGGTTTTCTGACTTAATGAAGCATTACAAAGAAATATTACCAGCCTTTGAGGGACCAGATGATGATAGGGTTGTAACGAGTGTGCGTAGTCCCTTTTCTAAATTTGCTCATTTTTCACTAAGCAAGAAGCAAGTTGAAGAAGTTCACTATTTTGTGAAGCAACTCGTTTTCATTGCGGAAGAATTGTTTGATATAGAAGCAAAAGAAGCTTCTATAAGTGAGCATTTTAATAAATTGTTAGCGATATTAGATAAACATAATCCAATGCAGCATTCTAAATTACTTCAAGATGAAACGGATATTATTCATTCATTGAATGAAAAATTAAAGAAAATTCAGGATGATAATTTCTTTCTATATGATGATGTTGGGGAAGCCATCAATGTCTATTTGAGTGGGAAATTATCAAACACAGATGAAGCCTTTATAAAACCGTTTATTGAGGTTGATGGGGAAGCTTTTAAACCAAATATTAATACCTTTTATCTAACAGGGCTAGATGAAAAAGGTCTACCTCTTGATGAATTCAGTACACCATGGCCATTACAGGAGGTTACGTTTGAAAAACTCTCCATTCGTCATGAAGTACTTGAATTACATACATTGAGAAACCAATCTATCAAGCAGATCTCAAGGTATTTACTATTTATTGCTTTGGAATTCTTATTAGATAAAAATACGGAACTGTCTTGGATGCAAAACTTTTTAGATAAGGAAGATCTGCAACCTGCTGTGTATGTCCATCAACTAGGATTAAAAGTAATAGATTATAAGGAGAAGGCAAATCACCTTGTAGTGAAAACACGTCCTAATCCAGTTGATTTTAAAGACATAGCGGTAGATATAAATGATGAGGATTTAACAGAACTAACATTTCCAGATTTTCTAATAGAATATAACCAATGTAAAAGGAGATTTTACTTTAGTTATATCCTAGGTCATTCACCTGTATTTAATGATGAATTTATCCATCAATTTATGTTTACGGAATTAATTCGATTGGTCAAGCGTAGTACCACTTTAACGGATGAAAAGGTTATTAAAACGGTAAGCGAATTATTCCCTCACTGGACGAACTATAAAAAAGAAGTAATGGCCGAAACGTTTATTAAAATTGCGAGGCAAGATGAAGAGCTAGAGAAAGTTAGTGGAAATATTAGTATCAGTAAAGCAAGGAAGAATTTTCAGCTTCCAGGTCTTACAAATGCTAAAAGAAATGAATGGATAGAAGAAACTGTTAAGAATAAGCCTTCCTTGCTAATTGATTTGAAGGAAGATGTAATGAATGAGAATGTATTCCATGCTAAACCAGGAGAGAATTGTCGTTACTGCCCCCATGTAGATATTTGTAGTGAAGGACGACATCTCATTGGTTAGGAGGGAACAGGATGAATAATATTTGGAGGCAAATAGCTACTAACTGGAGAACATTTGAAAACGATAGTGATTCAGAAGTTTTGATAGAAGAACTAACAAATGATGCATTGAATATGGTTTTAGTAGAAGACTCCTTTAAAAGTGCATTTGAATATTTAGATGAAGAAGAAAATGATGATGACGATGATTGGCCGTAATATGATAAGTGAGGTGTAGGAGAAGGGGAGAAACTCCCCTTTGTATGTGTATGGAAAATAAACTCGAGAGTACTGAAATAACATTAACTAAGCAACAACAGGATATAGTTGATTACACAGGGAATGAAATTTTGATTAGAGGTATTGCTGGTAGTGGAAAGACGCTTGTTTTATTAAAAAAAGCGAAGCAAACAGCACTGAAATATCCGAATGAGAAGGTTGTAATATTCACTTATGCAGGATCGCTTTCTAATGCAACTAAATTTTTAATTGAGAAGTACAACCTTCCTAACTTAGAAGTGAAAACATTCCATTCATGGGCGTTTGGTGCATATTGTAAGGTCATGAAAAAGAAACCTATTATTACACAAAAGTATAAACAGGAAGAATTTTTAAAAGAGGCTATAAAAGGCTTAGCAAGTCTTGACCACCGCTTTGTAAAAAATGACGATTATTTCGATTTCCTAAAGGATGAAATACAATGGATTAAAGGAAAAAACATCACTACTTTAAGTGATTATTTGAAAGCAGATCGAAGAGGGCGCGGTACCAATACACGTGTTACTATGAATGATCGTGAGATAATTTATCAAGTCTTTGATCAATATAATAAGAAGAAAAACTATTTACTTGATTTTGATGATTTAGCTGTTGTTCTCATGAAGAATCCAGCTATATTTCCAGATTCCATTAAATATGATCACATTTTTATTGACGAGGCTCAAGATCTACAACAGGTTCAACTGCAAGCATTAAAGCAGATTGCTAGAAAATCATTTATTGTTGCTGCTGACAAAGGGCAAAAAATCTATAAAACATCTTTTACATGGAAAGAAATTGGTTTGAATGTCACGGGTAATCGTACGAAAATCTTAAAGGAATCCTATCGTTCGACAAAACAAATTATTCAGCTAGCAGCAAGTCTTCAACAAAATGATATGATTATTCATGATGAGGAATATGTAATTCCAAATTTACCGGAGAGGGAAGGGCCTATCCCGTATTTAATGAATTGTAAAAATGCTGAATCGCAAGATAGAGAAGTTATAAAATCAGTAAAACAAATTATTGAACAAGCACCAAATTGTACAATTGGTATTTTATATCGTGAGGGATCTTCAAAAAACTCAGCAAAATTTAGAATGCAACGTGCATTAAACGATGCCGGGATTCCATCAGAAGATATTAGAGAGAAGGGAAATCCACATACCCCTGGAGTAAAACTTTGTACCTTCCACTCAGCAAAAGGTCTAGAGTTTGATTTTGTATATATTATTGATTTAATTGAACCCACTAGAATACCAGACGAGGATAAAGAAGAGAATTATTGGGAAATTGAAAGACGTTTGCTGTATGTTTCTATAACACGTGCTTGTAGACATTTACAATTATTTACTTATGGTGATACGTTAAGGTTGGTTAAGGAACTAGATTCAGAGTTCTATAAGAGTTTTACTTTATAGAACTTTAATTAAGATAGAAGATTTTATAAAAAGGGTAGAAACGTCTATCCTTTTTATTTTTAGATGCATTGTGATGACAATATTGTTACGAATAATTCTATTTCGTTCATGATTTAAAGCAAATGCTTCCTTCTTTTGTGATGTTAGCAGCTTTTTTAAAAAGGGAAATTTTTAGTGTGTTTCTACAATAAGTTTAAAATATAATTATATAAATTTATTAATTATAATATAAGGAATGAGAAATATAATGTTTTGATTGAAAATATAGTGTATCTTAATTCGGAAAAATAATATGGAGGAAATAAAGTGATGGTTAAAAGAATAGAAAAACTTTTAACAGCAGCTACGGAAGAAGAATTTGAAGTGTTTGTAGGCGGAATTGATGAAGATTTACTAAGAAAGTAATAGTAATATAGTCAAACATGTATGATAGGGATTTAAGTTGAAGAAAGTATGCAGAAATAAATTCTCTACACACTTTCTGATTATTGATATTTTAATTTAGATATGAATTGCTAACTTTTATGTATAGGTTAAAAATAAAGGATATGAGAATTTAAAAAAGGAAACCGTGAAAGAGAAAGGATTCATTATATAGACTATGGAATATAATTCGGTTAGTCAGAAAGATGTTTTCAAATATAATAATTTAGTTCTTCTCTGTCCTTTTCATAAAACTTAAAATACTTTTTTTGCTGTTTGCATTTAGTTTATCTAGATATTTCTTTGCTTCATCATAATTAAGGATTAAGAGGTGTATGTAAGCCCTTGCTATGAATAAAACATAAATCTCTGCTTCAGTACTTGCCGCTTGTATATTGTGGGCTACGTGCAATGTATTCCAACTACCTTCTTCGAATTCGTAGTTGATATTATAAAAGTTTTCTTTTATATCATTTTCAGGTAGAATGTGCCCAGGGCCCACCTGCACAAAAGGATATCTTTTTGCCAAAAGAATATTTAATAAAGATTCTAGATTGTAAAAAGATTTTATATCACCCTGTACTGCCAGTATTTCGAGTGACAAATCTGTATCTTCATCAAGCATAGGATAAAACATACTACTCAATTCATAATCAGTTTCTTTGTTGGCAAGCCATATACCATACCTTTTTGTAAAGCTTTTCTCAATGTGTGGGAAGAGATTGAAAACTTTCTCTGCTTCAGTGCGATCTCTATCTTTTACGAGAAGCAGTTCCCTTTGGAAGTTCATTTGTTTTAATAGCTTTACATTCCCAGTATGTTCTTCCCCTTCTACATGTCTTATAAAATCTTCTAATAACCTTCTAACAAAAATATCATTAAATGTTTTTTTATCAATATCGGCGTAAATAGTTAGTAAATTAGAGAAATCATCTAAATAAGTAAGCTGATTTTCCCAAAGACTCTCTAGAAATTGTACTTTATCACTGTCAATTGATATATATTTAGCAGCGAAATACTCCATAAAGGATTTGTGAATCCATTTATAGCTGGAACCTTCTTTAATTAATAAAGGAACATTTTGTATTATATCTGATAGAACTTCGGAAGGTTCAATTTTTCTTTCAAGTATACTATTTTTCAGTACGTCTTTAATTAGGCTTAAAAGATAGTCTTTTTCAAAGTCGTTAATACGATTTTCTATACATTGAAACGCAAAATGTTGTAAAAATCCATCTAATTCATCTTTAGATAGCCCACTCAATATTTGTCTTTTATAACCATCTTCTTTAGTTAAGTCATGGTCAGAGTAAAGGGCGTCGTATACCTGACGATAGAAAGAGGCTTGAGTTAGAGGGAGTTCATGTTTATTTCTATATGTAAGGTATAACAAGGAAACATATAAAGGATTGGCTAAGAATTCATTAAAATAACCTTTTGCATCATTAATAGTTCTTACAAGATTTCCGTGTATATTGTATCCTGAAACTTTATCGTATTTATATATTAATTCAAAGGCTTCATTTTTTTGTAAACGTACAATTTCAAATTTCTCAAATTCAGGGAAATGAAGGCCATGATGCGGTCTAGATGAGATAATGAAACGATTTTGACCGCCATAAGAAATAAATTGTTTTAAGTCTGAAGATACTTTGTCTCTATCATTTCCAGAGATTTCATCATATCCATCTAAGAAAAAGAGAAAATCCCCATCTTTTATCAGTTCTATGATATGTTCTTTTGTAAAATCAGAAGATATGAAATTTATCTTTTTATATATCTCATCTAATATTCCATGTTTTGAATTTAGTCTTCTTAATTCAATGAAAACAGGGATTTGAATTTGTTGTTTAATTGAAGATAAGAATAGAAACTTTAAGAATGTTGACTTACCCATACCAGCACTATCAGTAATAAGTATTTTAGTATGATTGTTAAAAAAGTCTTCATTATACGTGTCTAGTAACACAGTATTGTTAGACTTGGCGTGAGTATCAAATTTTAATGATACTATTTTTAATGGTTGATACACCTGTTCTAAAAATACTTTGTGATGCTTTAAAGCAATAGTTGGAATAGTGCTGTATTCATTAACACTACTCTCTAGGTACCTATTGAATTTTTCTGCCAACTCATCGTAATGTTCAAATTTTATTTTTTTTCTTTCAAAAACATTGTTTATTTTAGATTTTAATATTTCAAATAAATATTTCGTAGATTCAGTAGCTATTGCCCTGGTTGCTGAATCTGCTAGCATTTGTTCTAATGGCATATTTTTCCCCCCTAAACTAAAATACAGAATATCTTTATTCTATATTAATTTTGTATATATTTAAATTCTCTTATTTAATTTTATAGGTATTGTAGAAGTGAAGTTTATTGAAAATCTATTCAGCATGGTATAGGCGTATTTTTCTTCTAAGATATAGAGGGCTAGTTACTATTATAGTGTAAGTACTAAAACATATAATAAGGGGAAAGGTGTCTATGGTTCTTAATAGAATAATGAATGATGAACAAGCAGAAAGGAAAAAGATTTATCAATTCTTTCAATGAAGAAGAATAAAAAGACCGAGACCGATGCTTGTTCTTTTTATTCTTCTTGAAAGAAAGGCATTGTGTTTTTGTATCAATATTCTTTTGTTTTATGAAGTTTTTTTTAATTGATAGCATTTTCTTTCTTTTGCTATTATGTTTTTCTAAAATTTCTTTAATCTATTTTGAATAGTAGTCTATGTTGCTGTGCAATTTTGTAATTAGTGAAAGGATAGAGTGTATAATGCTCCTTGTAATTTATCGTATTTTTCATATGTCTTTAGATAATCATATATGTACTTAGTAGAGAACCAAAGTCTGCAGGAGGATAGTCAGCTAACCTTCTATTTACGATTCCAAAGTCTTCGTAAATCTTAATATGCTGCGTCAATAAATAAATAGGCTTATATTTATTATCGGTTACGCTTCGATTTTGTACTACAATATAAAATTTTTTGCCCTTCGAAGAATCTTCTTCAATAAGAGAAACATAATCATTAATCTTTAAAGTTCCTCCAGAATTTTTCTCTTTACATAGCTTACTCTAAAATCCCATTCTGTTAATATAATATGGTTTATTTTCCCTTGGGGATATATTACTATGAATCTTAAGGGAATTAGTCCTATTTCTGGGGATATTCTATCGTGTAACTATGAATAATAAAAAACAAAAAGGATTGGTATTAAATTATGGACTTTAAAGAAATTATTAACAAATCAAGGTTGAATAACGATCCGGCATACAGTTACATATTTGGAGCTAGGTTCGGTACAATCATTCAAGATGCTTATACCAAAGATGGTGTATCAGATATAGTTGGAGCTTTGGATGATTTATGTAACCCAAAAACTCTTGAATGGGGATGGGCTTCTTCTGGGATTTATACCTTTTGGAATTATGAGACAAGAGAGTTACTGTATATTGGACTTGCAGTTAATTTAGCTGAAAGGTTTAAACAACACAACGGTATAATTTCCTCCCGTCCATCTAGTTGCAAATACAAAAAAATCACTGAATATTTTAATACAAATAAAAAACTAGGATATTCTATTTTGACAATGCCTTCTGTTTGCCAACCAGTAATACGTAAAAACATCGAAGGAATTTTTGAAGGGGAAAAAGTGGAATTATCGGATTTCAATCATGAACAATTTAAAAAAGATGTAAAATTAGTCGAGGGAATTCTAATAGAAAGTTATCGGAAAATGTTTGGTCAATTGCCACCATGGAATGAAGTAAAGGGTAGTATAGAGGGGGCTAGCAGGAGTACAAAAGGAAATTACAAAATTGTCGAAGGGTTTACCACATCTAATCCACATCATCCTCTCGTGGCAAAATGCACATTAAGAGAACTAAAAGGTAATATACATTATGCTTATGAGGAATTCCTAGATAAAGTTAGGCAATTTATGCTTACTCATGGTACTTCTTTTAATGAAGCACTTGAACAAGTGTTGAAAGAATCAGGTGGGAAGGATGCAGTATATGATTTAATTATAAGAGACGATTACATGTTAAAAACCCTAAACTTGAATAGATAACTACAAAAAATGGTTATATTGCTTCTTATTAGAAACATAAAATAATGAAACCCTTCATGGTAGGCAAATGAAATGGCCAGCTATAAAATAACTTTTGGTGGAATCAGGTTTTAAAATTGATAATGGAGCAACTAGAATTAATTAAAAGCAAGTAAGGTTTGACATCATTGAGCAGAACAACTAAGATTGCTTTTGGAAAATAAATGAAAAAATTTTAATCATACGTACAAAAATGAGTTGGAACGTATATATATTATAGAGAGAGAAAAAGTTTCATAAATGTGAGGAAAACTGTCTAAAAATCGCCACTTGTTTATATTATAAATAGAGAGTCGTATAAGTAATACATCTTACTTCTTCAACTCTTTAATTTTCATTTTCCATATTAATCTCCTTTTTAATGTAAGTTAGGATTAATCATTGTTACATATGCAAGTAGTTCAATTAGAGATCCAATAAGCTTTTATAGTTCATTAAATCGAATTTTAAAAGTTTATTGGATTGCGCTTCCTAAAAATTAAATAAAAGATTATTAGATAAAACATTTGAAAGCATCATTTTGAATGTTTTATTTAGTAATTTTGGTTATAGAACTTAGGCGATACTTCCGTATCGTCTATTTTATTTTTACAATTCACTGTTTTTAAAAGCAGTGTTAGGAACTTGAAAGGAAGTAATAAACAATGAAAATGGAACTTCGTGTTGCAGTCTCAGATTTACATACAAATACAGATGGAAATGCAGCGTTTATTATGGCACGTAAAACATATAACTAAATTGCTAAATTAAAAGATGCGTTAGGTCATTCTTATGTACAAAATGGATTAGTAAAGGGAAAACCTACAAAACATTATTTGGTAAAGCAATTTATATTACTGATGTTTTACCTGAATCAACACCAATAATTTTCGCAAACTTTTATCATGCTTATGCAATAATGATTAAACAAGCTGCAAGATTACAGTCAACAGTTGATACTGAAAACGCTTTGGCAGGAACAACTACTTTCGTGCTGGATAGTTACATGGATGGAGCAGTCTGCAATCCACAAGCTATTGCTAAATTGATTGTTGCTTAAATTATTCGAAACAACAAATAGATTATTGATTAAAAGGATCGGCATTCGCGAGACTTCTTTTTTTATTTTATGCGCTATTTGATGAAAGGTGGAAGCATATAAATGAAAGAAATTGAATCAGTAAAAAAATTTAGAAGTATACTTCGTGAAAGTCAGTATAGATTATTGATTGCTCGTATAGCTACTCATTACTTAAAAGAAAAGGCAGGAAGTAAATCAGATTTACACAAAGAAGTAAACAAAGTACTAATATCGCAACAGTTAGAGCCAGTACCATTTAGTGTTATTCGTAATAACCTATATCCACAAAATGAAAGTAATACTTAATGAGGTGAGATAAGCACTATCTTATATATACGGATAGGTGCTTATATGAGGTGCTGTATGTATATCTATAGGGTGCAGCATTATATACGAATGAGATGCGTAATATATAACATTATGTACATGCATCTCTATTAGAAGGTATTAGCAGGTTCATAGAAGATATAAACAGAATATAAAGCAGATACAACAGCATATTAAACTGCATTTATAAGTTTGTGTGAGAGATTAATAAAGCCGATCTCAATGCAGCACTAATCGTTGTAGAAGGCAGATGATAATCAGCAACTAAATCTAATGGAGCGGCAGTTGAAGCAATCACAATGAAGTTGTTAGAGAAGCTGTTTGTGTTATTGAGGAAGCAAAGTTGAGAAGAGTTTTGGAGACAAAGTTTGAGTGAAAAAATTTTTTTGGGAAAAATCTCGGGGAGTATCGCCTCCCAATTTAGAAAAAAAGCTAAAATCACCAGTAATAACGGGGAGAGTGTTGTTTTTAATGCAGATACCAATTGGCCCAAACTCCGTTGAACTCCTATTTTAGTTTATGTAAAAAAAGGCCCTTCGGAAAAAATTCACGAAGGTACCAAAATGCCTTTTGAATGTAAGAAGTCTTCAAAATTTTTATTTAAATATCTTTAGGCAACGAACGATAAGCTAAATTCTCCTAGTGAATATAGCTTATAAAAAATTTTTTTATATACATTTTATATTATGTGCCCATTCTTATCTAAATTTTTTTCTGAAATGTATGGTGAATTGTTTTCATAAAAAGAGAATATGGTTTGAGTTTCTTTAGAAACACTTACATTATCAATACTTCTAATGGCTTCTGCAAAGAGTTTATAAAAATTTTCAGGTGAGTATGTTCTTAATCTGGAAGAAATATAGGAAGCTACCTCAGTTTGTCCATCACCAATTATTGAAGAATCCCGATTTTCGCCGTTGAATTCGAAATTATTTGTGCTTTTCAATTCATAGAGAAATGAAGTTTTTTTGTCCGGATCATATCCACCCAGTATAGTATACATAAGGTTGTAATTAACCTCTGGATTTATATCTTTAAATGTTTGAAATGTAAATTGAAAACATCGCTGTGTATATATGACAGCATCTTCTACTGAAACATAGTCCTTATGATTAATAAGGCTATGTATTAGATCTACTGTGGCACTACCTAAATCCCCAAGTCCTGCTGTAGCAATTATTATATTAGGTCTAATAGATTTTATTTTCTTTTTAGCATGAGAAGAACCTAACACATTCCCATCTTTATCAATATCACTAGATTTTGTATCAGCTGTAATAGTAACTCCATTTGGAAACTTGTAACCAATAAGAATTGTCATATTAACCCCCCTTTATCTATTTATAAAAAATACTTGGCTAAATATTTTATTATCGTTTAAAACAGTTATTAAAGTTTTAGATTCAAGAATATATCAATATCTTCATCAGTATTTGACATAACTGAATACTTGCAAGGTATTATTTCTGATTTTGAACGAATTATATAACATTGGTTGTTTTTTTACTAAATGTATTTTAAGTGGTTGGAAAAGCTTTGTTTTAGGACTTTAAATAGTCTTGCAAGTTTGTTCCTTATGTAAATAGTTTTTAAAGAATATTAATAGGTTGAAATTAGTAAAACTATCCTTACTTTCTATTATATAACTTTTTGGGAAGATTGTAATAAGAAATTGATTGTATAAAGAGATAAAGAAAACGAAGTGTGGAATTCTAGAGGGAGTTTTATATAACATTTTTAATTTTTTATTAAAAGAAGGTTATACTTATGGTATATACTTATAGCATTAGTTTTGGAATGTGTAATTTCAAATTCGCGTATTTTAAAGTTATGGAAAATGATTGATTAATTCAATTGATTTAACTAGGAATCAAGTCAATAATATACCAATCTTATTTATATTCTACTATAATAGAGGGATAAGAATTAATTAGCGTTCTTTCAGTCTGAAATAGAATAAATTATTGGGGAGGTGAGGATTTTTTGGCAAAAGATAATGTCCGTAGTATTCTTTTATTATTAAAACAATTTGGTTTTACTGATAAGACATTAAAAATAATTTATCAAAATGAAGAGGCTATTTTAGAAGTTATATTTAATAAAAATCATCCTTTTCATAACAAATATTTTAATATTTATACAAAAAAGGAGAAAGAAATTTCGCAAGATTTCAATTCTTTAGTTAAGTTTTCCGATGAGTTTACCGAGAAGATGAAAGAATACAAAAGAAAAGGCATTAAGATTTATTGTAGCTTTATTGAAGGCTATCCTAAGCATTTATTCGTTGAAGAAAATGAACCATTATTTATCTACTGTTACGGGAACTTGGAACTTCTAAATAAGAAGATAAATAAGGTATCTATTATTGGAACAAGAAAAGCAACAAATAAAGCTAAAGTTAGAACGGCGCAATACGTTAAAAATTATATTAGTAAAGGTTGGATAACCGTTAGTGGGTTAGCAAAAGGTATAGATACTGTAGTACATAAAGAAACGTTGATTAATAATGGAAGAACCATAGCAGTATTACCAACATCATTTGAAAAAATTTATCCTTCCGAAAACAAAGGGTTATTTGAAGAAATTATTAATAATGATAGTTTAGCAATTTCAATTACAGGTCCGTTTGAAAATACTTATAAATCTAACTTTTTGGAAAGAAACTCAATAGTTGCCAAAATATGTAATGAAATTTTTGTGATTGAAGCATCTATAAAAAGCGGTACATTAAACACTGTTCGGCAAGGCTTCGAATTTAATAAAAAAATATACTACGATTCAACTTTATTAGATGATGACGTAATTGACTACATAAAAAGATTTCAAGCAATTGACTTAAATATTGGAGGGGGAAGTTAATGTTTTATCTGTTGATTTCAAGAAATGCCTTTTTTGATGAAGATGATGAAATTAGAGAAGAAATCTTTGAATTAATGGAATCGATTGAAGGAAAGGAAATTCAAGTTGTACTGGTGTCACGAAGTAAACAAAAGTATAAAGATATAATTGATGATACTCTTCCTAACCCGGACAAAATAAAATATGGATCTCGTGGAAAATTATCGGGAAAAGTTCTCCCAAGTAATAAAGACATTATGTTGGTTGGTGCAGTGGAAGAAGATATTCGTATAGCCGCAAATAATAAAATATTGTTGATAAATCCTGGTTGGGTGGAAAATGTTGATGAGAAAATCCAAAAATATGGATTTAAACTTAAAAACTTTAATCAAATAATTCAATGTATCGATATTTTAAATCTTGATACAGAGCTTTTTTATGATTTTGAAGTAGATGAAAAAACAAGGTTAATTGCAGTATCTAATGCTAATAAGTATTACGCTGTCAAAAATGAAGCAGAGATGATTGAGAATTATAAAAGAACTTTAAAATATGGATATGAAACTTATCGATATGCGGTTTACTTTCACTATTTAACTATGATTATCGGAATGGAAGAGTTTAAAGATGTTGATTATTGGATGAGTGTACCATCATCTACTGGATCAACTGAAAATAATATATATGATATTGTAAAAAGAACAAGATATTTGCTTAACAACAGGAGAAGTCAAGAATTATTTGTACGTTATAAACCTGGAAAAAAATCAACATCTATGTCTTCAAAAGATAGGATAGAAGAAGGCTGTAAAAGGCATTTCGAGACTTTGCATTTGAATCCAAAATATAAAGGTAAACTAAAAGGGAAGAAAATTTGTGTTCTTGATGATTACTTTACGTACGGTGCCTCCTTTGAGAGTGTAAGAAATTTATTGATTAAGGAAGAGGTTGGAGAAATCATCTTAGTCGCAATTGGAACCTTCAAAAAACCTTATTATAAAGAAGATTTCAAGATTAAGGGAAATGTATATGAGCATGGATATAATTATACATTCATAGACAAAGAGCTGGTTTATGGTGAAGCGAATGAAAAATCGTCAAAAATTATAAATAAAATATATGACATAATTAAAAGTGAAAATTAAGTTTATATTATGCACTTGAAATCACCCCAATTTTACATTGATGTGATTTTTTGTTAGCAAACGAAATTCTTTATAATAAAATATCAATTTTATTCTTAATAGAAGAAAGGGAAACCGTATCAGTGTATTTTTACAGATATGATTTCCCTTTTTATTTAGGTTATTAAAAAAATGGTTATAAGATTGGTTTGTATGAACCTTTAGAAGTTGAGTTAATGTGATTGTATGTGACCTTCATAAAATTCGACAATGAGTATTAGGGGGATCTTGATAGATTTTGAGATTATGAAAGTTACTTTTCACATCAATAGCCTACAAGAATTCCCTTTTTATCTGATGGATTTTAGTATTCATCAGATAAAATATCCAATAACTTCCATCCCTCATATTAATTGCTCCTTAATCTGAATGATAAGAACTTATCCCTTTCGTTATATTGATTATTCCGGAAATTAAAAGTGTTAATTTCATTTTACATTTGTCGTCTCTTGGATATAAGTAATATTAGGTATCACATTAACTGATAGTATCTATATCTTGAATGAAAGTGAGCAAAGAGCGAATTTGTTCAATGAGATTGAAGGTCAAAAGAAGTTAATTCGGGTAGATGACATTATAGAAAAATTACACAACGTGAAAAATTTTGTTCTTATTAGTTGTGGAGGTGGATCTCCATATAGTAGAAGTGTTGAAAATTCGACTGGTACATTGGCAACTATGTTTGAAAGTTTTAATGGAAATATTATTTCATGTCAATGGGATGTTCCAACTAAATCTACTATATATATTGTTAATGATATGATAGAGCAGATTAAACATAATAGTCTAGGGGTTGATGAAGCATTAATAGTTGCTCAAAGGAAGGTGCGGGAAGAGTATGGGAATCCAATGTACTGGGCTGGTATTGAATTCTGGAAGAATTGAAAATTGAAGGGTTTAAAAACGAGGCTAATCCAATGTGATTAGCTTCTTCTGTTATCTTTGATACGTAACAGTCGATTAGTCTGAAATGCTCTTCTTAAATCTTGAGATATAGAAAAAAACGCCATCAAAAGATGACGCTTAACGTAATATTTTTTTTTCCTTATTCAACTTTCCAATTACAGCATTCAACGGCGAAAACATATTATGTTGATTAATTAATGCCTGTTGCGATAAATGTGTTTATCGCATAACCATACGCAGGTCAGCGTGACCAAGTAACATCTGTAAATGACGTATATCTTCATCTGCTTCTAAAAACATCGTAGCACCTGTGTGTCGGAATAAGTGGGAATGCACGTTCTTCGTAATATCTGCTGCCTCAGCGTACTTCTTCAGTCGTTTACGAAAGTGATTCTGATTCATCGGTTCACCGTAGTTCGTCACAAAGACATAATCCGTTTCAAACTCTTCATTCTCTTTTATTAAATCTTTCAGCAAGTTCGCAGTCGTATTTTTAATCGGGACAATGGGCGCTTTACGACTCTTAGCGACTGTTGCCCGAACTGTAATCTGTAATCACTTTAGCTGAGAAATCAATATTGTTAACTGTAAGTGATAGTGCCTCGTTGATGCGCAAAAATGTATCTAATAGAAGATTCATAATAACGTAATCTCGAAAATCACTGTAGCTTCGTTTATTTGGTGCATCTAGTAATCGTTGTAATTCATCGACTATAAGGCAATCGCCTCTTGCGGTTCGTTTACATCTTTTACTTGCTTCATTGGATTACTTTCAATCAATTCCTCATCAACAAGGAAACGGAACATTACCCGTAATGTTTTTAAGCGTGTATTAATAGTAGAAGGGGAGAGGCCAACCGTTTTACAGTCGTCAAGCTTATAATTATGATCTTCAAACTGTATCTTCTCGTTTTTCATAAATACTACGTAATTCTGGATCACATCCGTTGTAATTGTATCTATATTTCTGCTGAGACCTTTGGAGTCGAGAAAATGCGTAAAGTATCGAAAGTTTTCCTTATATTGATGCAAAGTACGTTCAGCTCGACCTTCAGCAACTTTAGCGTGATAGAACGTCTCGAATAAATCGTCAATCGTTTGTGTCGTAAATGTTCTTAACTCTTTCTTCACACGTTTCCCTTTACGTTTTGAAACTGTTTCTTCATTACTAGATGTCATAAAAAACGCCTCCAATTTCGTTATTGAAAACGAGACGAGAGACGTATAACTACTAGCCTTAGCCGACCGCCACCCTGTCAAAGTTAATAATCTTTTAGAATTGCAACAGATGATAAATGATAAACATTGTTGTATCAGTGTTTTATCAAATCTATGTAGGATTTAAAATGTTTGAGTTTAATACAAAATTACGGCGCTATGCCCCATTTCTTCCCAAAAATAAAAATCAGTTGAGATTAGTTATATCAATGCTACGGGGGTGTACTTAACCTGAAAATGTACTAAGAATCCTCTCTGTTAAATGGATCTATAATCGTTGTTTTTTCTGTAACAATCTTATTTATGGAAGAAAGTGTAGAAGTTATATTATTAGTTTTGTCTTTTAATACAGGAATATCATCACCATTCTTTTCAAAAACAAACTGTTTGCGTATTTTACTGCCGCTTTCAAATTTTGTTTCGGAATAAGAGCACATTTCGAAATAACTTTTCTCTAAAAAACTAAATGCAAAAACATTAGAAATCCCTTTTCTTTCATATATTAAAGGATCATTCAAATTTGTAATATAATTTGATATGGACTCTGCGAAAAGGTTTGCAACTAAGTAGGCGTCCTTTAGGTGTGAGGGCGTTTTGGGATTTGAAGTATAGTTTAATAAAATATTATTTACATGTTCTTTAAGTCCTTCGATGTCAGCGCCGCTTCCAATTAAATATACTTTATGATTTTCTAATTCATTTATAATAGCTCCGCCGCCCTGAATGTAATCGATATGAAAAGCTTTATTTGAATTACTGGCCTCGTCAATCATAAAACCTAAAGCACTAAGTTTTTTTCCATTATCAAGAATCGGTGTGGAAGATAGGGCATAGTCACGCAAAATATTAAGGAATTCTTCAATGAAGTTTTCATGTTCTATTTCATTTAAACGAGCTTCTTCTCTTTCAAAAATTAGATTCCATCCATTAACATTGCCAGCTAAAAATAACTCTACGGAACTGTCTAAATGCTTAAGTTTAAAGGCATTATCTGCTTGTAGAGATCTTGACTGGTTAGTCGTACGAAAATCGTTAACAAATACTGTTCTGTTAGGCTCATATGAATATGCTGCAATTAAAGTCATGTGCTTTCTCCCTTTCGTAAATTATACTTTGCAATTTAATAATAACAGTTACAACTAAAGTTGTCCCTGTAGTCTACTTTGGGAATTAAAAGATTGCAGGGACATTTTTATAGTAGAGTATTTTTTGAAATGATTTTAACAATCAGGTAGCAGCAATTTAGTTGTTTAATTTATTTTCTCTATAGAGTTAATTAATAGTTCTAGCTTGTTTTGAAGCTCCCTTATCTGCCGATTGTAGCGAGTGGATATAAATATCAATCGTGGTATTAATTCTGGAATGGCCCAAACGGATGGAAATAACTTTCATATTTTCTCCTGCTTCTAATAGAAGGGTAGGAGATGTATGAAGTAAACCATGAAAGTTAACATGTCTTAGTTCGTGTTTCTTAGTGAACTTATTCCACTTCTTTGTAATATGACTTGGATATAAAATTTTACCGTGACAAGAAGAAAATACAAAGAAATATTCTGCCGCTTCCCATAGATCACCACAGGATAAACGTTTTTCATTACAAGTATTTTTATAACTTTTTAGTTTTTCAATGAGAGATGCAGGTATAGAGATTGTACGTTTTGAAGTTCTCGTTTTTGGCTCTTTTATATAGTATTGACTATTTGCATATGATACAGCTTGTCGAACTGTTACAGTACCATCCTCAAGGTTAATATCTTTCCATTCCAAGCCTAATAATTCACCACGTCTAAAACCTGCCATAATAGCTAATTGAAATAGAATTTGATACATTGTTTCTTCTTGTTCTAAAAGGCTCATAATTTGCCTTGTTTCTTCTAAGTCATAAGGTTCTTTTATTTGATATTCATCTTTTAGTTTTGTAAGTTTTTTAGCAGGGTTTTTTCTTATCAATTGCCACTCATGAGCACGTTTAAGAGTGTTTTTTATGACACGTATCACATAGTTAATAGTAGCAGGGGATAAAGTACCTTCTTTACCATCCTTACGAGTATCGTTTTTAAGTTGATCTGCAAGAGTGATTAAGTGCATGGGCCTTTATATCTTCTAATTTCATATTCCCAAGAGAAGGTAAGATACGTAGCTTTAAATGACTGCAATACGTATCATATGTTTGAGGAGATAGGTTATCGATAGCATATTTCTTTTTCCATTCCTCAACAAAGTCTTTAAACAACACTTTTTGTGGTTTTATATACTCACCCGCTTTTATTTCAGCAATAAACAAAGCGAGTTCTTTTTCTGCTTCACGTTTATTATTTGCGGCAGCCATTCTCGAACGTCTAATAGGATTCCCTTTTTCGTTGTAGCCAACAGTTACACGCATACGCCAGTTAGTGCCGTGTTTTTCGAGAGAACCTTTCATCCTACATTTCCCTTTTTTCTTTTCTTAATCTGTAAGCTTCTTGTTTGCAGGCGTCACAGCAATATTTTTGACGCTTAACCTTCATAAATGGCAATTGACATTTTGGATTTTCACAAATGCGAATAGATACATTGGCATTCATTTGTTGCCACAAGTCGTAGTATATTGCGGTAATTAAGTATTTTGTTTCCCTTCTTTCCGTAATATAAAATCCCATCTGACTTTTCTCGGTATCTATAACTTCAGCAGCCCTGATTTCAATGCCTGGATTAATATAGTTCTCGACTGATTGTATTAATACTTTTCGACCAATATCTATGAAAGAAAGAGTATCTAATTCTCTATTTTCGAAAGAGAACCCAGTAGGTTGTCCATCATACCATTGAACATAATGACGATCTTCAAAATGGGTACTAGCTTCAAGGGTTAGTAGGTTATCTTCAATTTTTTCGGCAGCTTTTTCTCCGATGGCTAATGCTTTATATAATTTTAATACTCGTACAAAGTTCTGTATGGTTTTTTTCCATATTTCGAAAGGTTCAAAATAACTGCTACCAACAGATTGTAATCCTTCATCATCAAATTTTATACCTAACATTCCACACTTTTGAGCAAAGTTAACAATATCTGCTTCGGTTTTTAATTTGGCAAATTCATAAGAAATATTATCAATTTTAATTTCTTGAATTTTCCCAGTCATAAGGTAGTACTTGTCACATATATCTGTTTCTAAACCTCTGGAGTTCATAGGTGTGTCATAATTGTATACATTCTTCCAATAAAAATAATCGTCTACAAAGGTATCTCCTCCTCTATAGTTATTTATTCGTTGTACAAGAGTTTCGTTGTCTACAAAATCAATTTTTTCATATACATATCTGATTTTTTTATCTAAGTCATATACATCAAACATATCATTTCACCTCTTATTTAATTTGTTACGAAATGGATGGGGTTTTTATGTTTAATTTAGTAACATTTATATTTTTGTTACGTAATAATGATAAAAATCATTTATATTAAGTAACAATTTTATTTTATAATATAACTATCAACATCACAACCACTATTCAAAAGTTAGGAGGAATTTAGATAATGTCTAATAGAAATCAGGATATTAAAAATTTGAAGGATAAAATCCCCAACTGGATGATTGCTTAAAAATTAGAAATACATGAAAACACCGTAATCCTTTGGTTAAGGAGTGATTTATCTGTGGAACGTAGACAAAAAATTATTATAGCGATTGAAGGGATTAAGAAGGAGGTGAGTTAATGGAGCGCGATTTACACTTACGGCAAAGGAAGCTGCTACATATTTAGTAGTATCCTTAGACTTAGTTTATAAAGAAAGTATCTATGGTTCGCTACCGTGTATTCGCATAGGTAGAAGAAAACTATTTCGAAAAGAGACACTTAATCGGTGGATGACAAAGAAAGAATTGCAATGTTTAGATGGACAAGCTACAAATTAATGAAAGGGAGAATTAGTATGAATAACAAACTAAATATATTAACAGAACGCGAGCATAAAGTCTTATCGCTTATTGGTTATGGGAAGGGAAATGCAATTACTGTTAAGGGTATTATTGCAGTGATTGGAGGAACTGATGAAGAGATTAGGGCTATTGTAAGGAGATTAATAGAAAAGCATGGCTACCTAATAGGTTCAAGTAATTGTATTGGAAAGCATGGATATTATCGCCCAGAGACAGAGGAAGAGAAGAATGAAGCTGTAAGCAAATTGGAGAAAAGGGCAGCTGAAATATTAAAGCGTGCTAATATTATGCGTAAGTTACCGCTGCTTAATAAATGAGTATGAAAATGGTGATAGAAATAAAAAAATCCATACGAAAGCGCCAACTTTCATATGGACAATCAAAAAAATATTCAAATCAAATAGATTCTATCACACTTCTTTTATAAATAGTACAGAAGGACAGCTAAAAAAGAACGCGTAAGATACGGAATATTATCTTAATAGCGGCGGTTAACTCATGAAATTGAGCATAACCGCTATTTTTTAACCGTTATTTTGGCTTGATTCGTCTGGTATATATTCAATGAGATCAGACGGCTGGCAATTGAAGTAGCGAGAAAGAGCCTTGGTACTGAAAGGATAAATAGTATTTTAGGAAATAATCTTCCAAATGTGACAATAGATAAAATCATGCCGGCAGAACAGCAACAAAATAATGGCCCAACAAGAGTGGGGAGAGATTATTACTTTTGATGAATATGAGGTACCCCTGTTTCCAGTTGAAGTGTTCCCGAAATGGTTAAGGGAATATATAGAAGGTGTAGCAGAACAGACACAAACACCTGTCGATATGGCTTGTATGATGGCCTTATCTGTCTTATCAGTCGCTTTTTTGGCTAAAAGGTGCAGATTCAACCAAGTAAAGGCTGGTATGAGCCGTTAAATACATATTTGATTACCTTTATGCCACCAAGTAATCGAAAGTTGAGTGTGTTTAAGGCATTCATGTTTCCGTTGCTGGAACATGAAAATGAAGAGAATACTAAAAGACGAATTGCAATAGAACAAAGTAGACATGAAAAGGATGTATTAGAGCGGCTTATAGAGGATTTAAAGAAAGACTTGGTTAAAGCTAAACAAAACCAATCAGAAGAGGATGCAGCTGCTATACAGGGGGAATTAAATGCCAAGGTTGAAGAAATGGAAAAGGCAGAGTTTGTTCATCCTAT
This sequence comes from Bacillus cereus group sp. RP37, assembly GCF_040459695.1. Lineage (NCBI taxonomy): Bacteria > Bacillati > Bacillota > Bacilli > Caryophanales > Bacillaceae > Bacillus > Bacillus cereus group sp. RP37. The sequence continues at coordinate 124,940 of NZ_JARVHP010000002.1, forward strand.
ACGGTACTTTACGGACGATGTTACACCAGAACAGCTTATAACACTTATGTTAAATAATGCTGGTCGTATGGCAGTGTTATCGGTAGAAGGGGGATTTTTTAATCTTATTAAAGGCAGATATTCCAGTAATACTAACATAGATGTGTATCTGAAAGGATTTAGTCAAGATCAGATAACAGTAGATCGTAGAGGAAGAACGGAAAAGGTAGATGATCCACATTTAACAGTGGGATTGTTTGCACAGTTAGATTTTATCAAGCGTTTACCGGAGTATTTCTATAATCGTGGTTTAATGGCCCGCTTTTTATATGCAGTTCCTAAAAGTTTTATAGGGTATCGAAAAATAGAAACAGCAGAGATAAGGGAAGAGGCGCAAATGCTTTTTAATAAGTATCGCATTCACATGGAAACACTCATGAGAGAAGGCAATGAGTTATCTTATGGCCACTTTCAATCCTGGGGAGGTAAGTTAGTCGGACAAGTAGCGAGAATCATTGCACTTATTCATATAGCACATCATGCTCACTGTGGAAGTATTCCGGCTGAAATTAGTATTGAAAGAAACGTTATGATTCGCTATCTTTGTAAAACAAATTCAATTAAAATTATATTGTTTTAAGATTTAATATAAAGGAATTAACAAAATTTTATATTATGCTGTATAAGAGGTAAAGGGGATTTTATTTGTATAATATGTAAAACTTTTCTGTTATCCTTTCAAAACTCTGATACAATATCTATATATAAAAATATGAAGAAGGAGACGGCAATGAATAATGTCAGATTGGAGAAATAGACCTACCCTTATTGAAAATTGGAATAAAGATATTGATACCTTTATGGCAATTGATGAAAATGGGACCACAGATTTTAAAGGTATACAAAAAAAGGTTAAAGAAGATTTCTTTTCTACATTTGGAGATCAGAGTGATATAGTGTTACCTCATGACCGATGGTTCACCATAACAGGCGTTGTGATGGAACGGAATAACTTTGTTAGTTTTAAAGATACAATGAATAGTATTAAATATGGTTACTGGAATGAAGGGAAATATCAATATAAAAAGGGTCTACAAAGAGTGGTTTTACATTCCAGAGAAATCAGAAAAAAAGAAGGGCCGTTCAATCCTAAAGCTATTAACTATGGAGAACTAATGGGTGACATTTCATCTTTGGTAGAAAAAACAAACTTTAAAATTTTTAGTTCTTCAATTGATAAACTTATGCATATATTAAGCTATTCGAAGCCTTTTCCAGTTTATAATTTATGCTTAGAGTTTATTGTAGAAAGGTATTGTAGATACTTAAGGGGTTCTGGAAAAACTGGTATGCTTTTATTAGAATCCAGGGGGAAAAAAGAAGATAAAATCATATTAGAACACTTAGTTGACTTGCTTGAAAATGGTAATAGATACTGGGGAGCGGAAGATTTTCAATGCATTAAGGGAGTATACTTTAATCCTAAATGGTGCTTTAAACAGGAAAATCAAACATCCTTTATATTATTAGAATTAGCGGATTTGGTTTCTTATCCTATATTCAAATATGTATCAGTAGATAAGAAAGATAGAGCTTTTGAAGTAATTGAAGAGAAAATTCATAATTACCCACTATATAGTGGGTATGGGTTGAAGAAGTTTCCATAAAATAAAAAACCACCTAAAAGGTGGCTCGTCCAGGCTATCCCTGAACCCTATAATTATTATATGTTTTTTTGAAAAATATTGCAAGAAAACCATCATTTATTGTAGAGTTGCTTTAATTCTATATAAAACCAAGTAGCTTGTTTAAAATAGGGGTATATACAATGAAAATAGGAAGGGGTATTTAAAGAACGAAATATGTGTATAAATATAAAAACACCCTGAATTTCGCTAAGTCTTAGCGGGGTGTTTTTTTACGACCGTGCTCTTTCGTTATGAAATCCTTCTTTTTAGTCAGTGCACATAAAAAAATCCCTCAAATAAAAAAACTTAGTTAATTTTATTATTTGTATAAAAAGATGTAAATGGAGTTGAAAAACTATGGGGAAAAGAAAAGATAGAATTTTCAAGGATAATTTTGAAATAAAAAAACTGAAAAAAATAAGAGAAACATTTAAGTATATGGAGGAAAGAGAAAAAACATTTTATACTCCAGATTTAATTTTTAAAGGTATTGATAATATTGTAGTCTTAGAACACTCTTCAACAGGTGATAGAAAAGTTCATATTGGAGAACTGACGCAATTTATAGAATATAGCGTTAATAGTGATAGCGGTAGTAAAAAAAGTTTGATTATATTTTTAGATGGAAAAAGTAAGAATGCACCTAAAAAAGAAATAGAACTAAAAAGATTGAAGTTTTATGTGGATAATGTATTTTCGCTAAACCCCTCTTATTTAGAAAATATATTTTTTATAGGAGTTACAAAGTATATGAAGAAGCTTAATAATCTTTCTTTTGATGAGTTAAGAAAGGAATGTGAAATAATTTATTGTAGTGAATAAAAGTATTATAAGAAGTTGTTAAATTTTGATATTATCCAGATGTAGTAAATCTATAAATGAAACTTTCTGACCCATTTCTGCCCCGAAAGTGCTGTTTCATCCTTTTGGTAAAACTGTTATACATAAGAAAACCCCTTGAACATCAAGGGGTTTCAGTATAATCCCAAACTGCCTCGAACCAGCGACCTCCACCCTGTCAATGTGGAGGTCTTTTTGAAGTATTAATCTTTTTTCTGTATTATAAATTCCCAAAACTTCTTTAATTCCCCTCTCTTTTGGGGAGAGGCACTTTTAATAGCTTTAAACCATTTTTCTAATTCTGTATCAGGTACTTCGGTACTATCATTTGCAATGAATCCTATTTCTTCTAATAAGGATTTAGTACTTATATTCATGGCGTTTGATATCTTTTCTATTACTAAGAGTGTTGGCTCTACAGGTTTTCCAGTTCTAGAATCTACGCCTTTTTCAAGTTTGTCTATATAAGTATGACTAACATCACATTTTTGAGCAAAGTCGCGTAAGGATAGTTTATTTGCTAAACGATAATTTTTAATAATTTCACCAAGAGTTTTCTTCATGTGTAATCCTCCTAGTACAATTGTAAACAATAATTTACAAAAAGAAACTAAAATAGAGAAAAAATATGTAAAACATTGTTGACGATTAAGTAAACTATGGTTTACAATAGTTTTGTAATCGAATGAATACAAAAATGAAGGAGATTGGAGAAATGAATAAGATAGCTGAGTTGAGGAAAGAAAATCTAATGTCGCAAGAAACGTTGGCAGTGCTTGTGGGTTTATCTCGTACTTATATTTCCGAAATAGAAAATAATAAAAAACAACCCAATGTTAAGTTAGCTATAAAAATAGCAAAGGTGTTGGGTACAAGCGTTGAATCTATTTTCGGGCCCGCTTGTAAACTATAGTTTACAAGCGGGCGAGTGAGAATTCAATTACTTTACATAGCAGCTATATCATAAACTAAACAATTTAATTAACGGTAAAAAATACGGAGAAGGAAGTGTTTAAACATGAACATGAAGACATTTGAAATGCGTGAAAAACGATTAGCAGAACTACTAGATGCAAAAGTACTATGGGAGTTTATAAGTGCCGTCACAGAGGAAATTGAAAAGCAAGAATTAGAGTCTACACCAGGTTTATTAGAAGATCTATTCATACATGTAAAAGAAACTATTCAAATTCAAAATATGAATCAACGCATAACAAAAGCCCCTGTAAAAACAGAGGCTGATGATATAAATAAAGATACATTATTTATGGAAGCGTATGTAGAATTAATTAATCATAAGTTTATTATTTCTGAATTAGCTGTAGAGCTTTCATCTGTTCTAAAAGAATTAAATTGTTTTGTTCAATCATCTTTGCCACAGCTTCAAAGTGAGCTTGATTCTCAAGAACCTCAATCTGCTTCTCTTTAGGGAGTGATTGGAGTATTTCTTTTATCTCTTTACACTCGTATATGTTATTCTCCGAGTCTTCAATTAATTTATTGCGACGATTGGTGTATTCAAGCGCACCTAAAGTCGCTAATGCACGAGGATCTAATCCTAGAATGTCCATGTATTCCTCTCCTTTCCTCTACAAATAATTCGATAGGGGAAAGGAGATTCCTTTAGTAATTTGGTAGAGTCTTTATACAGTGACATAAATTGTTAATGATTAGTGGAGATGTTATTTAACAGGAGTACAATAGAATTAGACTTAAAAGAGCTTCTTAAAAGAAAGAGAAGAAAGGGGAATCCAGTAATTCTCACTCTTTTTTCTTAAATGCTAAATATGACACGTTTGTTTCCTTTTATCATGAATTTTACATTAGATTCTTTAAGGAAGATTAGATAGCTATAGGGTATGTAATATGAATAGATAGAAGAAATGAAAGAGAATGGGAATCGTCAGTATTATAGGTATATTAAGGGGTTATCCGGTAATATGTTTTAAAGCGTTTAAGAGTGGGAACCTATGTATCACTCGCTACTTAAAAAGTAAAAGATTAGGCATCAAAATAGGGAAAAGTATTTAAGTTACTGGTGTAGATGAAATAATCGAGCATATGAAAATAAAACATGATGAAACATGTTGAAATAAATAGAAGGGGATCTTGAGGTAGGCTAAGCAGAGAAATAAGGCACGCTGAGAAAGGGGTTATTGAATTCGAAGCAGTTAAAGTGTGAAAGGTGTCACTTATGTAAGAATATCTATTGCTAATTTACCCTATATAAAAAAGCAGCTGCACAAAAGTACAGCTAGTCTACTACACAAATTTATATGGCCTTGATCACGAATTGGGATTGAGGTATATATAGTAATTGAGCTGCTAAGGAAGTTGTTGTATTAGCAAATGGGTATGTTTCCTTATAAGGAAAACTACTATACACTATTTCATTCATTTCCAAGGTCGTAAACTGTTTTTTTAGGATGTTTTGAGAAATTTTATTTGTACAAGCAGCAATAAAATCAAAATCTTTTTTACTTATTTCTTGAATTGCATGTGAAAGAAGGCTGGTGACTATCCCACTTCCCATCCAATCTGGATGACAAGCGCCCATATCTAGATAGACCAATTTTTCTTTATCTAAATGAGAAAACTCAATAGATTCTGTCTCTAATGTATCTAAAAGTTGAAAAATAGGTTCCATTTGCGGGCATAGTTCAATCGCTTTCTCTGTATCTATTAGTGGCTGGGTTACTTTTTTTGTTAAAAGAACACCGACAATTTGAAAATTTTCTATTGCTACAAATGACATAGCTTGAGATACAGCTTGTTTCATCATTTCTTCGCACATTTTGTGAAAAGGAGCAAAGGGAATTTGTAAACTGCTTACAAGAGGTTCGTTATTCACAAAAGAATGTGCAAGTAAATGTGCTGCATCTTTCACGTGGTGTGTATCTAGTAGCTCTATATTCATATGTTTTTCCTCTTTTCCTGATATAGTTAATAGTAATTATAAGAATAAAGATTTTTATTTAACTTAGTTAAATTTAACTATTAAAGCGCTAACAAATATGATTATTAAACATATGAATAAATCTGTTTAGTAGAAATCGAAATATTTTTATAAAGAAATTCTACGATATCATCTAAACATTCAACAGTTGTATATGGAGAGATAGAAAAGAATTTTAATGTGGAAATCGGATTTCTATCGCTACTGTTTAATGCATCTACTACACAAGAACGAGTTGTATCACCAAAAAATACTTGATCGCGATTTTTTCCTAGATAATTAAATAGTTCTATATTTAATCGGTTTGTATCCTCAATCTCTTCTTTTGTTGCAAGACCTATTCGTTCTTTTTCCCAATTTTCTTGGCCATCTCCATTCATATAGAAACGGAAGGTTGTAATTGGTCCATATGTAAAATCATTAGTGATTGCGACTTGAGGTAGAGCCTCACGCAACTTCTCTCTAAATAATAGATTTACACGGACATAATTTGCTAATAATTTTTGATATCCTTCAATTCCGAAGGCTAATAAATTGATATACATGGGAATAGCGCTACCAGCCCGAGAACATTCTAAGGTATAGCCTGTATGATAACTACCATATGATCTATTACCAAGATAAGGTGTATCATCTTGTTCAATGTCCATCAGTTGTAAATCAGTATGATTTTTTACGATTAAAATACTTGAAGCATAAGGTGTTTGTCCTAATTTATGAAAATCAAAACATACACTGTCTGCAAGGGACATATATTGCATTTTATCTTGTACGTATTGTAAGGCATTTTTCACATTAGGTTCAAATGAGAGTAAATTTTCTTCAAAACTATAATTATTAAAGAAACTATAGAATCCGCCCATTGCAGAATCAGCGTGGATATAAATAGGTTTTAATTTATATTTGTTTTGTATTGCTTCAGCGCTCTCTTTAATCTTTTTTATATCATCAATGGTAAATGTATCTGTTGACCCCATAGTAGCTAGAATATAAAGGGGGATACCTCCATTTTTAATAACTTGTATCATTTTAGCCTCTAAATCATCTATATCCATAGAACTTGTATAGGGATCAGTTTTCACTTTTATTAAGTGATTCGATCCTATGCCAGTTGCTTCAGCTGACTTTAATAAACTATAATGTGCATTTTCAGAAGCAAAGCAATAAACATTTTGTGGAGCACCATGTTCTTTTGCTAATGGGAATTGTTTAGAAATTGCTAAACGTAAGCTCGAAAATACACAACCTTGTCCACCCCATGTTGTATAACCACCGCTATTATGTGGATTATAACCAATCAGTTTTGAAAGCATGGATACAACTTTTACCTCTGCTTCAGCTGCCCCTGGGCCATAGACATCCCAAACACCATTACCATTTAAAAGGGCCATGGTTAGTAAACCTAATAGTGAAGGTATACTTGGTAGTGGTACAGCGTTAGACAAATAATATTTATTTGGATAAGGATGTCCATTCATAAATTGGTTTAGCTCTTCTATAACCTCAGACATAGTGATTCCATCTAGTGGAATATGACTTTGTTGAATTAAGCTATTGTAGTATCCTTCTGATTTTTCCTCACATTTACCTAAAGTAGCTCGCTCTTCATTTTTTAATTGGTCAAGATTTTTAATTATTTTCTGCATAGATTCTAATAAAAGTTTTTGTTTTTCTTCATTTCCGTCAACGCTTGGAAATAATTTTAAAATATCTTGCATGCAGTCACTTCTCCTTGTGAAAAACTGGATTTTTATTTTACTTGGTTAAACATAAGGGAATAATAATTTGTAATTGCCCTTTTGAATACTTAGAAATGAGGAGCTATTTAGAAAAAAATGTAATTTCATAGAAAATTATATGAACTATGGAATTTAAAGTAAAGAAAAATTTTTTGATTTATTTTTAAAAAAGTAATTGTGAAATAATGAAGTTTCTAAAAATATATCTGAATTAATTGTTTATTTAATTTATATGTTGTCCTAACATGTATTTAACTAGTGTAGTAGATATTTTAATATAATGTAGAACTATTATAAGGTAGTTGAATATAAGGGCTCAACTACCTTATAGACTGTAGATATTGTTAGGAAAAGATAAAAAAATAAGGTGGAAGTGTTAAAGATATGTTCTAGTGGAGAAGAAGTAGTAGTATGGATTTGATAGTAAAATTAGCATGAATTTTTATGGAAGAATAATTAATGGATCAAAGTTTTTTAATGAATTCAATTTCATTATTTAATAATAATGGACGAGTTAAGTGTAAAGAATTTTCTTTAACCTGAGTAGAATTTTTTGCACCAGGAATCGCAACTGAAACGGCTGGGTGGCTTAAAACATAACGTAAGGCGATTTGCGCTAGACTTCGATTTGATCGTACAAGTGAACCTAATTTCTCTACTTTGTTTAAGCTATCTTTAAACCACTTTTCTTTTGGCCAATCTTTTCTTAAATCATCGTCTGGAAATTGAGTTCCATGATTAAATTTCCCAGTTAAAATGCCCATCTTAAGTGGACCTCTTATCACAGCACCTAAATTATGTTTTTCAATATAGGGAAGGATGTCTTTTTCAGGTTCTTTATTTAAGATACTATAATCGAATTGTACAACATCTAAATCATCATTCTGATTAAAATGTTTAATATAATCTAAATCATTAGTAGAAACGCCAACTGCTCTCACTTTGCCAGATTTTTTTAAGGTTTGGAAAGCTTGTAGAAAGGCTTCTGTTTCTTCAGGTTTATCCCACCAAATATGACAAAAGTACACATCTATATAATCCGTTTTAAGCCGCTGTAAACTAGCATCAAACGCATCAATGATCTTTTGAGGGTCTCCATAAACCGCTGGTTGATTTGGATCATAATGATGACCAATTAATCCACCTTTTGTAGAAAGAATGATATCCTGCCTACGTTTATGTATAGCTTTTGCAACGAGTGTTTCACTATGACCTAATCCATAAACGTCAGCAGTGTCAATAAAATTAACCCCTAGGTCAATTGCTTTATTAATTGCATCAATGGATTCATTATCTTTTACTACTCCCCATTCATCGCCACCAATCGCCCAAGAACCAAATCCTATCTCTGAAACTATTAATCCCGTGTTACCTAATAATCTATATTCCATTATGAACGAACTCCTCCTATTCAAATTATGTTATTAGAAATATATATAGTGATCAGTTGGAATATTCTTGAATTTGTTTTCGGGATATAAATTAGGCTATTTACCTTAATAAATATATGTAAGATTACTGTATAAAAATAAATTAGAATTATTAGTTAAATGGTTTTTTATGCTTAAATTGAATAAAAGTATGAACTATTACAGCATAATTATGAGTTTTATTCATGATTTTAATAACTATGCAATAAGTGAAATAAATGTTGAATTAAGTCGGAAAATATACATTTACAAATTGTAGAATATGTACATATAGTTGTAACTGTAAATATTATCCGTTTTGAAATATTTATAAAAGGAGAAATTCATATGAAGGAAATACAAAAGCAATATGAAATTGTAGAAGAATTGGATGCAACAGTAGGGCAAGAAGCATTATGGATAGCTCATCAAATGGAATTAGAAAATGGAATGAACAATGAAGCTACCATAATAAAGCTAAAAGGAAATCTTCAAATAGACACCATTAAGAAAGCGCTTACTTTAATGGTGCAATCTCACCCGGCGCTACGTACACTATTTATTAAGAGGGGTGAAAAAATTAAACAATTAGTTCAAAAGAGTATAGATTTTGATATACCAATTAAGGATTTAACTGCTTTTAAAAACACAGAACAAAAATTTATTTTAAAAAAATTCTTAGACTCTATAGTTAACGAGAAATTTAATTTAGAAGAAGGGCCTTTGTTTAAATTCCACATCATTAAATTGTGTGAAGATGAATTTATTTTACATATGATTTTTCATCACATTATTTATGATGGATGTAGTTTAGGAGTTTTTATCCAACAATTGTCTCATACGTATTGTGAATTACTTCAAGAAAATGCGGGTTTAGTATTAGAATCTCCTTATAAGAGCCTTGTAGAATTTGAGGAAGGTTTTATTGACAGTGCAATATATAGAGAAGGATCATCCTATTGGAAAGATTATTTACAAGGTGAATTACCTTCTACAGAGTTTCCTGCTACTATTAATAAAATGAATGAACCGATATATACGAACAAAAATATAAGCAAGAATATTGATGCCGATCTATTTTATCAAATACATTGTTTTGCTAAAAGAAATAACATAAGTGTTTATCGGGTTATGTTAAGTACTTATTGTGCCTTGCTTCATCAAATGACAAATGCTGAAGAAATTATTGTAGGTATTCCAATTAATACTAGACCACAAACGGAAGAAGGGAATGCTTTTGGTTATTTTGTTAATACATTACCTATACGTATAACAATAGAAAAAGGTGATACATTTAAGGGAATACTTAACAAGGTGAATAAATCTGTTCATTTGGCTATTAAGTATAAACATAATCCATATTCACATATAGTAAGAGATTTAAATCTAAATAATAATACACATCATAATATGATTTATTCAACAGCATTTAATACGGTAAGGATACCTCAATTGAAAATTCCCGATATTGAGTCCACAGTTTTAACAGATTGTAAAAGAGTAAATCCTTTTAACATGACCTGGAGAATAATGAGATATGAAGGGGAAACAGAGAATAAAATTGAGATTGACTATAATTCAGCATTATATAAACCAGATAGTATGAATGATTTAGTTGAAAGATATATATATTTGTTGCAAAAACTTATGAAGAATGTGAACGAACCTATCCATTCATTGGATTTACTTTTAAAAAAGGATCATCTTTTATACAAAGATATAAACTCAAATACTCTTGCATATCCTAATTCAAAAACATTAGATCAATTAATTGATCTACAAGCATTAAAATCGCCAAATCAAATAGCGATTTCAATGGGGGATAAATCGATTACCTATTATGACTTGCAGCAAAGGTCAAATCAAATTGCGAATTACTTACGTGAAAATGATATAAAAAAGGGACAGCGTGTAAGTATTACTATGGTGAGAGAGATTGATACAATTATATGCATTCTAGGTATACTAAAATCAGGTGGAGTTTATGTACCAATCGATCCAAAGTTTCCTGAAAAAAGAATAGAATTTATATTAAAAGATAGTGAAAGTCAAATGATTATTACAAAGAAAGAATTCAGGGGATTAATTGAAGGTTTTGCGATTCATACAATTTTTCTAGAGGATTTTCATTACACTAATTCTATAGAAAATATTGCGTCTACACATAACATAGAAGATGCTGCGTATATTATCTACACGTCAGGTTCAACCGGTTTACCAAAAGGAGTAGTTGTACCACATAGAGGAGTAATTAATTTATCATATTCATTAATGAATCAATTTAATTTAGACAAAAATGATGTATTTTTACAATTTGCAACGATGATTTTTGATGCCTCTATTATGGAAATGTTTCCGATTTTGTTATGCGGAGGAAGAATGCATGTAATTTCTGAAATGAAAAAACGTTCTGCAGAGGATTTTATTAATGTCATTAACAAGAATGGTATTACATATGTTCTTTTACCAACTGCATTTTTTAAATTAATAGCTGATATGTCAAAAGAAATATTGCTGAAATTAAATTCTTTAAAATGTGTATTTGTAGGAGGGGAAACATTACCTGCCGAATCAGTTCGTAAATGGCAAAGTAAAGTAGGGTTAAAGATTCCGGTTCTTAACGCATATGGTCCTACTGAAGCCACTGTATGTACAACCCTTTATGAAGTAAATCATGAGATAAAAGAAGAAAGTTCTAATATCCCAATAGGTAAACCAATTGCTAATAGTAAAGTTTTCGTGGTCAATCCGTTTAACACGCTATGTCCGCCAGGAGTAGTAGGTGAGTTATTCATTGGTGGTGATGGGGTTGCCAAAGGATATATAAATCAAAAGAAAAAAACAGAAGAGGCATTCATTTCTTTCGAAAAATCCTATAATCTAAATGAAAAGATATACCGTACTGGGGATTTAGTACGTCTTTTACCAAATGGAAACTTAGAATTTATCGGAAGAAAAGATAATCAAGTAAAATTACGTGGGTATCGAATTGAGCTTGATGAAATTGAAAGAGCATTATTTAAACACCCAGAAGTAAAAGATGCAGTAGTAGTAACTTATCAAAATGACAAAATTGCTAGCTTTTATGTATCAAAAGACAATACAGAGATAAAGCAAGAGGACTTAAATACATTCTTAAGTGAAAGTTTACCAGGTTTTATGAAGCCAAATTATATATTTCATCTTAAAACATTTCCATTATCACCAAGTGGTAAGGTTGATAGAAAAAAATTAGAATTACAAATCCCATCTTTACTTGAAAATATGCAAAATCAATATGTACCGCCAATTGGTAGCACAGAAAAAAAGTTGGCAAAAACATGGTCAGAGATTTTAAATTTAGGGAAATATAGAATTAGTAGAGATGACGACTTTTTTAAACTTGGGGGACATTCATTAATTGCTGTGCAAGTATTAAATCAAATTCAAAAAGAGTTTCATTTGAAAATAGAAATTAGAGATATTTTTGAGCATACAACAATTGCTAGTCTATCTGCTTACATAGATAAATTAATGGAAGCAAATCATGATAGGGAAGAACAGAAGATGCAAATATTAAAAGTTCCAGATAAGGAAAGTTATCAGTTATCAAGTGCTCAAAAAAGAATCTGGTTTTTAAATAAATCAAACGCTATTAATAGAGTATACGATACACCACTACACATATATATTGAGCCGAGTTTGAAAAAAGATATTTTACAGGACGCAATAAGGTTTTTAGTTGAACGACACGAGATGCTCCGCACAGTGTTTATTGAAAAAAGTGGGGAGCCTAGACAAGTCATATTAAAATCAATAGCGATTGACCTGATACACCATGAGATTGAACACATGGCTAAAAAGGAACAACAAGAATATATACGTAGAACAATAAATCAAACGGATTATACACCATTTGATTTGGAAAATGGACCGCTTTTCCGGATGAGAATTTTTAATTTTGATAAGAAAAAATCCTATTTATATATCAATTTACATCACATTATTACTGACGAGTGGAGTATAAGGAATTTATTAGATGAATTAGTTAAGGTATATAGTGCCTTTGCTAAACGAAGAAATCCTGAGTTGCCAACTATTTCTAATCGATATGTAGATTATGTTGAGTGGGAACAGGAACAGTTAAAATTAGGTCGGTGGGATACCGAAAAATCTTATTGGATAGCCGAACTTGCAGCACCTCTTCCTATATTAAATCTTCCTTTAGATTTTAGTAGGAATCGTCAAAGTACAAATAGAGGTACAGTATTTGAAATGAAGTTAGATAATAAAATGAAAGAGTCTTTGAAACAAGTATGTGAACAAGAGAATGTTTCGATGTATATGCTATTTTTGGCAGCATATATTCGATTGTTACATTATCTAACGGATCAAAAAGACATTATTGTAGGTACACCGGTTGTTGGAAGGAATTATCAAGAATTTGAACAAATACAAGGATTTTTTGTAAATACTTTAGCGATTAGAACACAATTAAATGATGTAAAAAATTTAAAACAGCTATTACATGTAGTCAGAGAAAAATGTTTGAATTCTTTCCAAAACCAATCATACCCATTTGATAAAGTAATTGAGCAAATAAATCCGGATAGAAGCTTTGGAAATAACCCAATCTTTTCTACTATGTTTAGTTATCAGAAAGATATTCTGCAACAACATGATGCGTACAAGCTTCAATTGTTACCTAATAAACAAGATGTTAGTAAGTTTGACATTTCTTTAGCTGTTGAAGAAGGATTGGATTATCTAGGGATTTCATTTGAGTATGATCTTACCCTTTTCAAGGAAAAGTCAATTAATAGATTTACTCAAAATTTACTTAATATACTGGACGCATTTATTCATCAACGAACAGTAGCATATGAAAATCTTTCATTCCTATCACAGGAAGAAGAATCTCTATATAAAAAGGTAAATCAGACAGAAAGACCATATCCTTATTTTCAAAATATACAGGAGCAATTCTATAAGCAAGTAGAAAGACAATCAAATCGGATTGCTATAGCGACTGAAACGGAATCTTTAACATATAGACAATTAAATATAAGCTCTAATCAAGTAGCTCAACATTTAATCGGAAAAGGTATAAAAAGAGGTGATAAGGTAGCCATATTTTTAGATAGAAGTATGAATAGTATCGTTTCTATGCTTGGAATATTAAAAGCCGGTGCTGCCTATATACCAATCGATGTAAAATACCCTGAGGATAGAATAAATTATATAGTTAGTGATAGCGAGGCATGTAGAATTATAACGAGTAACAAATACAAAAGTCATTTGAATGTAAGCAATTATAAGGTTTCAATAATAGAGGATATATATCGTACGACTATAAATGATAATGTGAAAATTTTAAATAAACCAGATGACTTGGCATATGTAATTTATACTTCAGGATCAACAGGAAAACCAAAAGGTACATTATTAACGCATAAAGGAGTATTAAATTTAGTTGAATGGAGAAATGAAGTATTTCAGATTTCTTCAAATGATAAAGTAACACAGTTTTATTCTCATAGTTTTGATTCTTCTGTATCGGAAATTTTTTCTACTTTGTTAAATGGAGCGGAACTGTATGTATTAAGTGATGAACAGCGCTATTCAACTGTTGAATATGCCCAAGCAGTCCAAAAAATACAAGCAACTATTTCTGATTTACCAACAGTATTTTTTAATGAATTATCGACCTCATTAACTAAACCGGATAGCGAGAAGATACGTTCTTTAAGATTTATGATAATGGGAGGGGAAGCTGCATCAACAAATGCTATTAGGAGTTGGCAAAATACTTTTAAAAACCAAGTGCAACTGGTAAATGAGTATGGTCCTACTGAAGCAACTGTTTCAGCGATGTACTATTTCATACCAGAATTAGAATGCGAAAATAACATTTTAGGTAGCATACCGATTGGTATTCCAATTTCTAATACAAAGGTTCATATATTGAACTCATATATGCAACATTGTCCGGTAGGTTGCATGGGTGAATTATATATTGAGAGTTTAGGATTGGCCCAAGGGTATTGGAAGCAGGAAGAAAAAACAAAACAGGCATTTATTGCAAATCCATATTCAGAAGATAACAGTAAAAGGTTATACCGAACAGGTGATTTAGCAAAGTGGTTACCAAATGGAAATATAGAATTTATGGGAAGAAAAGATAAGCAAGTTAAAATTAGAGGGCACAGAATTGAACTAGGGGAGATAGAAGATGCAATATTACAATTTGAGGGCATAAATCAGGCTGTGGTAACACAAACGAAAGATGGAATGCTATTGCAAGCTTATTATAAAACAGTGGACGGTTTAGAAATAGAGAAAAATAAGTTAGCTTTGCATTTATCAAAAGTATTGCCAGAATATATGATCCCTAAATATTACTCTCATGTGTTAGAAATACCAATAACGGCTAATGGGAAAATTGATTTTGAAAAACTGCCTGCAATAGAGCTTGACCATGAGCAAAAGGATGAGTGTATACTTAAGCCTCAAACTAAAGTGCAAAAAAACATTGCAAAGGTATGGTCTGAAGTTCTAAACATAAAATCTATAGGTTTAAAAGATGACTTCTTTAATTTGGGTGGACATTCTTTAAAAGTTATGCCGGCATTAGTTAAATTAAAACCGTTATATCCTAACTTGAGAATTCAAGACTTCTTTAAGTATAGAACAATAGAAAATTTAGCCTCTCATATTGAAGAAATGGAAAAGATGTCGTTAAGGACAGAGAAAAATATGAATGTAGCATGTATGGAAAATGAAACGATAACGTCTCCTGCTTGTAAAAGAAATAAAATAGAAGAATGTGAGATAGATAGGGTGAATTATCCAAGAGCAGTTTTCCTTACAGGGGCTACAGGATATTTAGGAGCACACATTTTAGAACGCTTATTACAGTTGCCATCTACGACTATTTACTGTCTAGTAAGAAATAATGAGGATCAAGTAATTGGTTCAAAGTTAAAAGAAAGAGTGATGTTTTATTTCGGTAAAGAAATTCTCCAAAAGTTGGAGGAGAGAGTAGAATTAATTGAAGGAGATTTATCTTTGATAAATCTAGGTCTAGATTCAAAGCAATTGGACCATTTAAATAATAAGGTAGAGTCAATCATACATTGTGGTGGAGAAGTTAGACACTATGGAGAACGTGAGCATTTTCAAAAGGTAAATGTTCAGTCTACAAAATATTTATTGGAATTAGCTAAGAATACAAATGCACGTTTTCATTATATATCGACTTTAAGTGTAGCTGGACAGGCTGAAAGCGATCCAAAAGAATTTGAATTCCTTGAGTCTAATTTTGATAGAGGTCAAAATTTAGATAATGTCTACTTAGAAAGTAAGTTTCAAGGCGAGAAAATGGTCAGAGAGGCAATGGAAAAAGGGATTCGTGCTACGATATACCGTGTGGGGAATTTAGTGGGTAACTCTAAAACGGGTAAATTTCAATTCAATATTAATGAAAACGCTTTTTATAGATTGTTGAAAGGGATATGCATATCTAACATAGCACCTGAAATCAATACGTATGTAGATTTAACGCCTGTAGACTATGGAAGTTTAGCTATTACTGAATTATCCTATAAGGTCAATACAATAAATAAAACCATGCATATTTGTAATCCAACTCAGCTTAAATGGGACCAATTTATTAATAGTTTACAAGCTTTTGGATACGATATTATGTTAATGAAACAAGAAAAGTATATAGAGAAGTTTTTTAATACGAATTTAACTACTGATGAACAGAAAGCTTTAGAGCTCATAATGCCTTTATTAGAATCTGTAGAAGAGCTATCAGTAGCTATACCATCCTGTTTATACACGCAAGGATATTTGAAGAATGTACATTGTTTAGAGCCAAATCAAGAATATATCAATTTGTTATTACATTACGCTATGAGTATCGAGTTTTTACCAGCCATTAAAGAACCAATATTGCTATAGAATATACCATCGATTTTGAACAGATTGGTTTATAAATATGAAGTTTTGAATATTTGTTTACTTTCTCTTATTATTTGGAAAAGTAAAAAGAACTTGTAGTTTTATCTACAAGTTCTTTTCGATTAAAGGTTTATACATTTAGTTGGTTGGATAATATTTCAATTCTTCATATTACTAACAGAAGAAATTAACCAAGACAAATAATTCTTTTCAATAAGAGAAAAAATACAATTTTATTAAGACCAAATCCATCGATCATCAGTTAATGCTTGAGAATCATTAACTTTTTCAATCTCATCTGTTATCGACCACTCATTACTTCTTTCAGCGTTCGCCATATGCACTTTAACTTTTTCACCTACATTAAATTTCTGCCCTTGTGTCAAATAAACCGTAACATTACGTTTACTTCCGTCATTTCCAGTATATTGAACAATTACATAATTATATTCTTCTATTCCAGATTTAAACTTATCTACTTTTGTAACATGTCCTATTTCATATTCATATGCAAAAACATGTTTTAAATAACTTCCCTGGTGTAATGTATCAGTACCTTGAACCTTTTCAATTGACTCTGCAATCATATAGTCCGTAAAATTACGCATCATTGCACCAGTAGCTTTTATTTGATCACCAACTTTTACATTAGGTGTAGAGTTTAAATAAATACTGATAGGCTCTGAATACTTTGTTGATTCAACAGAGATAACATTATCAGTAACCTCAACTACACGCCCTTCAATTGTTGATAAATTTGACTCGATAGAAGCTGCACTTGCCTTTGTTACTTCTAATCCTGGTAGATTTGTGCCTGCAAGAGCTGCAATTCCTAATGCACCAGCTAAAATGATTTTTTTCATACCTTATAACATCTCCATTCCGGTTGTAGTTAAATGCGCAGTTAGGTTTAATTCGTAAATAACTTTCGTATATCACCTAACATGTAATCATTATAGTTACAATAAGAATGATTATCAACTACAATTGGAATGTAATTTTGCATAATAATAAATCTTGATTTAATAATTTATCATTCGTATTGGGTATTACACCAAGAATTGGTACAGGAAAAGAAATTGGACAACTTATCAATGGTGAAGACTTAGTAACAGGTCAAAAATATGGTCCAGACGATTATGTATGGGGCACATTGGCCGTTGTATCTGGTGGTACAACACGAGTTGTTGGTAAGGTTGTAGGGAAGATTGGCGACCTTGAAAAGAAAGGAAAGGCACTAGAAGCAGCTGCTAAAGGTGGTCGTTCAGGAGAGATTGTTCTTGATAAGGTTCTAATATATGAACAAGCAAGAAATAAAGCAATGAGCTTATTGGGGGATTTTGGAGCAGATTCACAACCATTTATAGGAACAATGGAAAAAAGCGCTGGTTATGGTAAAATTGTTGGCAGAGAGACAGCTAATCATAAAGCAAGATGGCGATTAGATTATGGTCCTAGTAAAGGGATGCATATAAATGTTGAAGATTTTAGAAATGGAAAAAAAGATAAAGCAATTAAATATGCGATTCCTTTTGAAGGAGACGAAGAAACCTTTAAATCGTTATTAAAATATCTAAATAAAATGAGGTAATAAAATGGCAACACTGTTGGAAGAGTGTATTGAAGCATTAGGTGAAGACATTGAAATTTTAGAAAATACTCAAGGGAAAATGATAGTAAATAGTTTTGAAAATGCATTTCCTATTACACAATGGGGAGAGTAGATTGGTCCAATATTGAAAACTATGGTGATTTATATAATGAGGATGAAATAAAATTTTATCTACAGAACTGTTTTGGAACATATTCTCAGACAGTATATATTTTTTGGGATAATGCTAGAGTACCAGTAATTAAAACAAATTTACATCAAGTTTTAAAAGTAATATATGATGTTACAGCTGTTAGTTTTGATACCTGGATATATTCACCGGATATGGGGTTTGTTATTGAGTATCATCATGATGGTGATATACGTATTGGAGACGTAAAAAATATTATTAAATAAATAGATTTTACTAAACAAACGTAGGATCATTGATTCCTACGTTTGTTTAGTGTTAAGTAAAAATTTAACCACCGGAGAGTATCAGGAAATAAGGGTAACTATGACAGATCCTAGATGGCCTAATGAAGATGGATAGGTCAAAATGGCCCATAGTGTAAATGGTGTGGAAATACATTATGTTAAAAATACAAAAACTGATGAATTTGATGATTTTAAATTTAGAGATAAAAAATAAATAAGGGGCGTTTATTGTGAAAGTAACTTGTTTGTACAACATTGAAGATTATCTAACAAAGGCAACCGAGGAAATATTTAACTTAGTTATTAAGAAGGAGTATATTGTTTATGGCATATGTAAGTTACAAAGTGGTGAATTAACATACTTAATCTTAGGAGAACGTGAAAATATGCCATCATGGTATCCAGCAGAATTATTTAAAATATCTGATGCGTTACAACCTATAGAATGGTATTGTGCAGAACACAGACATGTCAAAGATAAAACTATAGATTATATATGGGGATATAAAGAGTTAGCCTTGGATGATACACATGCTCTTGGTTTAATAGAAAGAGAGAGTAAAGATATGGAACTATTTTTAAAGCGTAAAGCTGAAATTGATGAATTTGAGGCATTGTAATAGTAAGTGAATGAATTGATTAGCCTATAAAAAGCGTAGAAATTAAATATTTTTACGCTTTTTTGTACATAACATTTAAATAAACAGCTTATTTTTTGAAAAAGTTGAAAGATGTCATTTATGTTTGCGCAAATATCTAATACAATGTACTTTATATAAAAAAAGTAGCTGCAAGTGCAACTACTTTTTCATAAAAACATTATGATTCAAATAACACCTTTAGCGTAAACTTGCGCTTAATGGTACTTGAGAATAAACTGTGAAATTGTTACCATAAGTACCGTGTCTTGAAAATGAGGAAGAAATTGAACTGTTCCAACTTTTGTAGGTAGCCCCAGATGTATCTGTTCTTAGAAGTACATTTGAAAAGCTAGCTTGGCTAAAGGAGTTACGTCCAGTATCTTCAACCCCCTGAACCATTTTTACTGGTTCATATTGAGAAAATGAGCCATATACAGGCTGATTTGCATATCTAGGGTTTCCATTTACATACATAGTAACCGTACCATTTCCGTTATTAACTATTTTAAGATTTACTCGATCACCATCTTTAATTGACGCATCAAACTGTGTGTTCCAATACTTACTGTTTTGACCTGATTCATTATATCCTGAATTTAGAAATACTTTATATCCACTTGGTGTTTTGGAAATACCACCCTCAACTTTAGATGCTCCAATACCTAAATACCAATTCACATATCCATCTTTAACAACAACTGATTTTGGTAGATTTATATCAGCTGCAATTCCGGTATAGGTACTATTTGTAACACTTTTTACAGCACCTTCTGTAGCTGCAAAACTAGTAGTTGAAAACATTGATAGAGAAATTAGAAGTGAACCAACTAGATACATCATTTTTTTCTTACTTTTTCTTAATACTTGATTCATTTTAGATCCCCCATATTTTAAATTATTAAATTGTATGGAAAGTTGGCCAACTAACTACAACTTACAAATTAAAGATATATCAGGTTTTATTTAATGTATATATTTTCCTGTCAGAAGTCATCGAAATGTCAAATAAATTTGTTTTTTCGTATTTATCAATATAGGTGAAGTTGACAGATTAAAGTGGTATGTCTATTTAAATATAAGAAGATTTTGTAAAAATACTATTAAAACCTATAAATATGTTGTAGATAATATGTACTACGGTTCATTTAGGAGAGAAAAATATGGAATGAATATAGTGGGATTTATCAAAGAGTATATCTGAAATGTTTAGAAATAGATTAAATACAAAGGAAATAAATGAATCGTTTTTCTTAAGGAATTCATTGAAATAGTCCGTAGATGAAGGGGAATATATGATTTATAAGACATGGATTTCCTATATAAAAGAAGAAAGGGGATCCAGCTATGGGAATTACAAATATAAGATCGAAGTTAGATAATGCAGCTATTGAAGAGGCTATAGAGGCATTAAAAGATGAAAATGAATGTTTACGTATGGAAATCGATTACTTAAAAAAGTTAAAGGCCTTCGTTCAAAAAGAGATGGAATTACAGATCAAGACAAAGCAAGAGTAATTTATCTTACAAAATTCGAAAGTATAGATCATATTAAGATAGTATTAGATAATTATAGAGGTCATTACAATCGCAAAAAAATCAAAGTACAGTTAAAAGGAATGAGTCCAGTACAATACCGGACTCACATTCAAACAGCCGCTTAATTTTTTGTTTAATTCTTCAGGTCCAGTTCATCATAGGCGATCGATTGTTGGTATGCTACGCGCAGTGATTGTTATTTTTTAACTCATCTCATATTACGTTAGTTTAAGTATTGAGAGTAAAAGAATAGGAATAGAAAAATTAATGTTTTGCTAAATAATCTATTAAAGAAACTTAAAGGAATAACAAGTTCTCCTATTGTAAGGATTTTAAGTTTATCCTTATTTAGTCCTTTTATTAATTCTTTTAATGTTTGGAAGTTTATTTTATTAACGAAAGACCAACTTGGCACAGCTTTTGTATCTGAACCTATTTTGAAAATGATATGAATACTATGTGCATGAAAACCGCTTATTATTAAAATAAGCATAAATCCTAAAATAATGAACCAAGTCATTTTTCAACATCTCCTTTCAGTATTTAATATTAAGATATTAAACCTGTTGAGAAAGTGTGCTGTTGTCCATGAAAAATATTGAGAAATTGTTGAGGAAACGTTGAAAATGTTGCAATGCGATTGATTGTAGCGGAGTTAATAATGCTTGTTCTCTATTATATGTGTGAAAAAAGGAAATAGGAAAGAGAACAGTTGCGTAGACTGTTCTCTTAAGGAGCGGAAGTGCTGAACATTTTCAATGACAATGATTCAAGCCTTCCGTTAATAGTATGTGTAAAAATTTATAATTCATACAAGAAAGGCAGCTATAAAAAATAGCCGCCTTGCCTCAGGGAGAATTCAAGAAAATTAGAGATTCATTATGGATACAGATTGGCTGTTACCAATTTATTTATATTATTAGTAAGTATTAAATAAAATATTCAAAAGTTAAAATCTCAATTCATCGTAGGATTGTTCACAGTTAAAAAAGTGGTATTAATTGGAATTTAAACTCTTTATCCTGTATGATAAAAATATGGATATTATAATATCTTTATAGTTAATAAAGGGAGAATACAGGAGGAGTTGGCATGAAAAATATAAAAACGGCTATGACATTGGTACAATCACATCTTAATGAAAATGAGATTATTGAAAATAGCCTATATGGAATGTTTCAATATCAAGTATTTGGTATGGGTAGTCAAAGAAAAGGGATATTGGTCGCTACAAATGAACGTATGTGTTTTTATACAAAATATTTAGGGAGTGAAACGTTTAAAGTATTTAATTATGCCAAAATTAATTCAATAGATGTAGAAAAAGGATTATTAACAGGAAAGAAAATCATTTTTTTTCATGATGGCGAACGTGAAGTGATGAATTTAATTGAGGAAGGTGACCTAGAGAGGTTTGCAGTATTTGTAAAAGAAAAAATTATGATCTTGAAATAAAGAAGTTTGTTTTTAAAATTTGCTTCTCAAATTAAACAATAGTATCATTTGCTAAAATGGAAAACATTAAAACATTAAAACATTAAAACATTAAAACAAAAAACAAATTTCAAATGACTTTAATAACCTCCTATCATACTGTTTTATGGGAGGTTATTGCCTTTCTAAAGATAAAATTAAAGAGTATTATTATCCTTATACAAGGATGAGTGACATGCAAAGTAAAAAGAGCACTTTTTAAAAGTGCTCTTTTAAGGTGTGTATTAGGACTTGAAAGAGGCATCAATGATAATTTAGAAGGAGATATCTCTATACAACATATGGAGGTACTATGGAAGGGTTACAATAAAAAATAAAAAGAGCAGTTAGAATGAACTAACTGCTCAGCTCCAGGGGAATTGGAGACTTGGTTTTTCTAGTGTTAACAAACTTTCAGTGTATTATTCGAAAGTAGATATAGATGGCTAATTATAAATATTGTATTAGTGCATTTTATCCTTTAAATAGTGTTCCACCATTAGTAACATGAGACTCTCCAATTTCTCCAACTTCTTCAACAGGTATAAGTGGTAAATTATTATTATCGGGTTCATTATTCCTGTTCATAGCATTAAAGATAAATTGTGCGTACTGCTCTCTAGATACCTTCATATATGGACTATAGTTATTGTTACCTGTGCCTTCCGCGATATGGTTGGAATGAATAGCATGAATTGCATTTTTTGCCCAAAATTCATTCGGTATATCTTTAAAAGTAAATGCTCCCGTTGCTTTTAGCTGGAATGCCTTCGTTAATACAGAAGCCATTTCAGCACGTGTTAAAGTATCCTTAGGGCGGAAGTTACCATGTTCATCTCCAGTGAAGATTCCTAAGTTTGTGAGAGATAAAATCTCTTTTGAGTAATGGGTTGTGAGAGAATTGATATCTGAATAAGGGTTAGTATATGTTTCTTTATTTTCTGGTTTGAGGTAATTGTACATAAGAATAGCAACTTGTTCTCGTGTTACATCATCTCCAAAGCCAAATATCCCATTTCCGTATCCAGATAGGATTTGTTTTTCTTTTAAGTCATGTATCGCTGTATATGACCAGTGGTTTTGTGGTACATCAGCAAAGAGTTCTTCAGCATGAGCGGTATAATGTCCAACTCCAAGTATTGTTAAGGTACTAATAGATAGTGCAGAGCATAATTCAACTAATTTTCTTTTCAAAACATTTCCTCCCTAAAAACGATATATTATCTTAATAAGTATATTGAAACCTATTATAATTATATATAAATATAATGTATTTGATAGATGTATTTATTGTTTAATGAGACTTAATTATTTCCCCATCTTTCTGTATTCAAATCTGTTATTTACAACCATGTACCCGTAGATGGATTATATATTTAGACAGTTTTTACCAGTCCACCTTCCACGCCTGATTCACCTATAGCTTATACATTGCTTTACTAAAAATATTTGATACATTGAAATATTCTTACATGGTATAATTTTCTATATGATTTTATGAAATGAGTGGGTGTAAATAATGGAGAACTTTCAAAGTAATTTTCAAACGGCTAAACAAATCGCTACATCGATGAAAAATAATTCGGATACAATCCAAAGTACGAAAAATCTTTCTATAAAAAAGGCGAGTCGTACTACACTATCTGTTAATGCTCAAGCACAAAAAACGAATCAACAAATGCTGGATTTGACTAGACAATTTTGTGGGACCTTTCAACAAGCAGTTGATAATATTCATTCAACAGCTAAGGAGTTTGAAAGAATGGATAACGAACTACAAAAGACATTTCACTAATGTGATAATCTACAGTAAAGAGAGAAGGAGAGGGAGAAAAAGATGGGTCAAAACATTGAAAAGCAAATAAATCAATTAAATTAAGAATTTCGGATAATATTTGAAAAACAGGGTCGAAATCAAGCTGCGATTCAAATCCAGAGACAAGCGGTAATAGGATTTCACGAATTGAGAAATCGAAATAATCGTTTATTTAATAGGACTTAAAAAAACATGGCATGGTGATAGATAAATTTCTAATTTTTTTATAAATAAGCTTCAAGAATCGGAACATCTCGAGAGTGAATCATTACTTGAATTGGAAAATCACAAAGAAATATTGCTTAAAGAAAGATGCGATCTTATTGATTTAGAAACCAACCTTATTTATAGGCAACAGCAATTAAAAGGGGAGGACAAAGCATGAGTTTAAATATGTATTTAGGGGAAGTACAAAATCAGACTCAAAGCATGAATGCTGTATGTACCGCTACGATTCAAGGCATGGAACAAGTCATTCAGTCGATTGATGCTTTTGCAACTGATACGGTTCTGCAAGGACGAACATATAGTAGTGCAAAAATATTTTTTGTCCAAACCTTTCGTCCTTTAGCACAGGGTATTATTTATTTATGTGAAGAATTAATTCGTCAAAATGATGCTTTTCCAAGAGATTTTCAATCACAAGTTGCTTCCACGGATGTAATCGAACAAGAAGTAAGAGAGCAAATTCAAGAAATCAATCAAATGATTGCAAGTATAGAAGTGATAGATGAAGCTACACCAATGCCTGGTATAGACGCAATTGTAGCTGTTTTAGTTGAGATGAGAAAAAAACTTGAAGAAAAATTAGAGCATTTATATGAATTCAATTATACATCCAGTAATAACTACAGCACGGCCCTTCAATTAGCAGCTAGTATTGCTACTGGTCTTGCCGAAGTTCAAAGTGGGAAAGGATTTAGTCCTGTTAGTGGTACGTTTAGTACACAGGGCTTGAATATGGAATGGACGACTTCTATCCAAGCGATTACAGAAGAGAAAAAACATCATTCTGAAGAAATCAGTATTATAGAAGAATCGTTGTTTGATAAATTTAAAGATACTGTTGGAAATAACGTTGAAGCGATGGATCAGTTGTACGAAAAGTTTATTCACCAGATAGAAAACACTCCCCTTATTGGGCAATATTACAACTACAAAAAAGGGCAAAATGAAGCGGTGTTAGATGAACTTAAAGGAATATTAAACACAATTTTACATCCAATAGATAGTGTTGAGGGTGCTGTGTATGCTCTTTCTCACATCGACGAAACATTTGCTGCTGTAGAACAAGCTATTTCTGATTCGTGGAATCAAGATGTTGTAAATGGAGATTGGAATAGCAGGGCTAAATGGTATGGAAATGTAGAGATGCAAGTTAAATTAGCAATCGCTGAATTATTTGTAGGAACAAAAGGTGTAGATAAAGTTTCAACGTTAGGCAAAACCTCAAAACTTAGTGAAAGTGTAAATTTTATACAAGGCACTAAAAACGTAATAACTTTAGATAAGTTTAAGCAAAGCGTTGACATGTTGAATAATATTCTAATGCCAAAAAATCAATTTGCCTATGCAGGTGCAAATAATATACGCTCTAAATTTGATACACCTGATTTTCATCGAGTTGAAGAAAAGCTATCAACCCATCAGTTTGCTAAAGGCGAGGGCAGTTCTAGTGGAAATAAGGGTACGGGTAAAACTGGTGTTGGTAAAACGGGTGAGGGAATACCTTTAGAAAAAGTAAAGCCCGATGTACTTAAACAGATACATGCTGATGATAATGGAGCATATGGATATTTACCAAAAGAGGGTACTGCATATAATAAACCAGAATATGACTTTACAAATGTTGAATGGACAAAAGAAATGCAAAATGTAAGAAAAGATTATCTTGAAGCATCTAAACAATTAGAAAGTGATATCGAAAAAATGATATCTGAAGGATTTTCTAAAGAAAAAATAGCTGAACATGTTGTAGAAGCACGTAATCAGCAAAAAAATGCAGCGAGGGAAAATATGACTGCTGAGGAGAGAGCCGGTTTAGAGGAAAGAAATATAAAAAAATATGGTAATCCAATAGGACCGACGGCTGAGAGTATGTTTAATAAGATAAGAGATTCGTACATTGATAAAGGAATTTATGAATCAGATGAACAAGTATGGAAAATTATAATTCAAAAATCAATGCAAAAAGATGATGTAATAAACACACTATTAGGATTAGAGCATTAGGAGGGACAGGATAACTTATGATAATTATGAATAATTACTCTAAGACAGGAACGTATATTATATTAGAACCTAACGGATATTCAGTAGTTGAAAAAAATAAAGTAAAGTTGGTTAGACAAGGCGTCGGAGGATTTAGTGAAGATGGACAGGTAGTTGGTATTTATGTTAAAGATAACAAACTATTTTTTTTCTATAATGGAAAATCATTTGAAACATCTATAGAAAATCTAATTTGTACAAATAGTTATGTTTCAAAATTGAAAAGATGTTTTAGTGTAACAATAGGAGGACAAAATATCTGTAATATAGTTTATGAGCCTTTTATTGATCCAGGAATGATTTATTATGATGCAGACCCTGAGGAGTTTGATGTATTGTTATACTTAAGTGAATTATTGAAGAATGAGGATTCTATTAAGAGATTTATGAATGGGATGGAAATGATTAAAAAGCAGAATAAAGGTTAGTGTTTTAGGGAAAGAAATAAGTGTTTGAAATTACGTACTTCATGATGGTTGACCCATCATTGGGTACTGTGTCCAATGATAGAATAGAAAAAAAGTACGAGTTTAGGTAAGGTGGCATTTTACAAACATATGAACTTAAAGCACTTGATTGTCTATGGAAGGCAATAAGTGCTTTTTTCATCTCAGTATAGAAATAAGATATAATAAATAAAAAATTAATATTTTGTTAGATTGAGAAAATAAAAAGATCTACTAAAAGGCAGCTGTCGATGGCATAAAAACAGCCAGCCGCAAAGTAAAAGAGGGAGTAAACTTTGTAGCCTCCACAGCAAAAGGATTTGCCGACAAAATCGGAAGCCTATGGAACAAAGGTGCTACAACCGTAAAAACAACCTTTTTGTAGGGGAATGAAAAAATCCAGCACGCAATAAAAATATTACTGGAGTACAAATGGATCCTAGGTGAGGGAAACGGCTTCGTCATAGCTGGAGTAGGAAATGTCACAGAGGGAGGGGGAGCATTCTCCGAAAGTGGATTATCAGTATATGACAAGTAGGGGTGTTAAGGGTACGGGTGATACTGGATTTGCTTATAAGAATAACCCTATGGATAATCCAAAGGCAGTAAAAGATATACTTGAAAATCCAGATGCAGTTTATGGGTTTTCTCCAAGTCAAAAATTGAAGAGTATAGAGGATTTGCAAGTATTGAATATGTGAAAGAATCATAAGTTAGCAAAAGTAATTAGTGAAGTATCATGGTTACAGTTTCGAGCCATGTTAGAATACAAAGCAAAATGGTATGACAAACAAGTCGTTGTCGCATCGAAAACATTTGCTTCCAGCCAATTATGTTCTTGCTGTGGATATCAAAATAAAGAGGTTAAAAATCTAAACCAACGTAAATGGGACTGTCCTTCTTGTCGTACACACCATGATAGGGATATTAACGCAAGTATCAATTTAAAGAATGAAGCAATAAGGCTTCTAACCGCAAGGACTGCGGGGTTAGCCTAATCAATTAGAGTTCGATAGAACTCTTTACTTAGGAATCCCTCACTTCTAAACAAAGTGAAAGTGGGGGTAGTTCAATAAGTACAATACCTAATAATGATATGGAAGAAGAAAGGTAAAAAGTCTCGTTCTTTCTGTTCATTTCCATTCTTTTCGTCTATACTGAAGTAATATGTCGAAAGGATGTTCGTGAAATATGATAAATGTTATAGAACTATTTGCAGGAGTGGGTGGATTTAGAATCGGATTAGAGAAAATCGGCCACTTTCAAATAGTATGGGGAAACCAGTGGGAACCTTCAAAAAAGGCACAGGATGCTTTTCATTGTTATGCCCAACGATTTCAGGATAAGGGGATTCATTGTAACCAAGATATTGCTACCGTAACCGATGAAGAGATTCAAAAAATAGAAGCAGAAATGATTGTAGGTGGTTTTCCATGCCAAGATTATTCAGTTGCACGTAGCTTATCTGGAGAAAAGGGTATACAAGGAAAAAAAGGCGTATTATTTTGGGAAATCAAGAGATTAGTAAATATAAAACGCCCTAAGTATGTGTTGCTTGAGAATGTAGACAGGTTATTAAAGTCACCATCTAAACAAAGAGGTAGAGATTTTTCTGTAATGTTAGCTACGTTTAGAGATTTGGGTTATCATGTAGAATGGCGTGTCATTAATGCAGCTGAGTATGGACAAGCACAAAGAAGGCGTCGCATTTTTATTTTTGCATATCGAAATGATATCCCTTATACGATTACGCATAAGGATGAGACAGATTATAGTTTATTACATCATAAAGGCTTCTTCGCCATTTCATTTCCTGTACAGGCTGAATCCTCACCGAAACACCCAGCTAAAGAGTTTGAGTTACCGCTTGATATTGTTGATGTATCTGATAATTTTTCAGCAGGTTACTGGAATGCAGGGATTATGAGGGATGGGCGAATTTATACAGCCCAGCTTATAGCGATAGAAGAAAGTCCTATTCCATTAAGATCTATATTAGAAAAAAATGTAGATGATAAATATTACCTAAGTGAGACGGCTATTGAAAAATTTGAGTATCTAAAAGGTCCTAAAAAAATTGAAAGAACCGCAGCAACTGGTCATAAATATATTTTTTCTGAGGGTGGAATGGCATTCCCGGAACTGTTAGATAAACCAGGCAGAACAATGCTAACAAGTGAAGCAACTATAAATAGAAGTACGCATGTAGTAAAAGATGAAAAAGGATTTCGATTTTTAACACCGATTGAGTGTGAAAGATTAAATGGCTTCCCAGATGATTGGACGAATACTGGTATGTCTAATCGAATGCGGTATTTCTGTATGGGAAATGCGCTAGTTGTAGGGTTAATTGAGCGTATGGCTGAAAGGATATATGAGATAGACAATATAAATGTAGAAAAACTAAAGGTTGAATTTGAGAAGGAGATGGTATGAGCCATCTCCTTTATTATTGCATTAATAAGAACTATATTAGGCAGTTTTCATGTGTTTTTATAATAATTAAATTCAACGCATCATTAAAAATCAGAATATAACTACTTAAAAAAATGAAAAAATAATTCGTAGGCAGTATAATTCAAATTAGTGGAATTGATAAAAATTAAAATAAAAGTAATTATTAGTAAGATGATGTCTAAAAGAAGTATTATAAGGAGATTTATGGGAAAAATATGCTGTGGAAATTTTAGATATCAGCGAGGAAATGTTAAAAAATTATGTTTGTTAATTAATTCAGAGAAAAGATAGAAGAGTAAAAAGCTTATTAATGAAAAAGATAAATGAAATTTATAATATTGAACTTAATGAAGCTTTGATAATCGGTTTAGTACTTACAATTAATAGATTAACTAATAAAAATGAAGTAATAGTTGAACTTGAAAGACACGGAAGAGAGTTGATAGATGGTCAAATTGACATATCTAGAACTGTTGGATGGTTTACAAGTATGTACCCTGCATATTTTAAGGTGGATTATGAGGAGAAAGAGGATAATATTAAATCATTAAAGGAACAACTTTGAAACTAATTTTAGATAAGTGCATAGAAAAGGATTTCAAGGAATTCACCCCATCGAATTTTGATGCTTTAGAAATTTCGCAAGAAGATTTAGATGCATTGTTTAATTAGAAGTTACGCAAGGGGTATAATATTATGAAAAAATTAAGAAAATTGTTAGTTATACTTAGTGTTTTTCTCAGTATAGTTGTATTACCACTTAAGGGAAATGCATTAGACAATGAGGTTGAGCAGATAAATTTATTAACAAATGATACAAAACTAAAAATAGAAAAGTTTATAGAAGAAAATATGGATAAAGGTAAGGTTCCAGGACTAGCAGTTACCTTAGTTAAAGGTGATAAGACTGTTTATCAAAAAGGATTTGGATATTCAGATATAGATGCTAAAAAGTCAGTTACTTCTAAATCCTTGTTTGAAATAGGATCTAATAGTAAAGCAGTTACTGCTTTAGGAATTTTTAATTTAGAAAAAAGTGGACAAATTAAACTTGAAGATGAAGTAACTAAATATATACCATGGTTAAAAGTTAAATATAAAGGTAAGGAAGCTTCAATAACTATAGAACAATTATTACATCAAACAAGTGGTATACCTTTTAAAACGATAGATAAGATACCAGTTTCTAATGAAGATAATGCACTTGAAGAAACAGTTAAAACCTTAATTAATATAGAATTAGATAGTGAACCAGGTAGGGATTTCCAGTATGCAACTATAAATTATGATGTTTTAGGGTTGGTTATTGAAAAAGTGACAGGGAAATCTTATGAAGGCTATATTGAAGAAAATGTCTTAAAGCCATTGGGTTTACATAATACTTATCTTTATAAAAATGAGATTGTTAATGAATATATCGCTAAAGGGTATAAACTCGAATTCTTAAAAAATGTTGTATATGATGCGCCTGTGTATAGAGGGAATAAGCCGGCTGGGTATATTATCTCCAGTGCTGAAGATATGGCTAAGTGGCTTAAGATTCAGCTGGGCACCTTAAATGATTTGAAATTTGATAAAGACATAGTTGGAAAATCTCAAGAGGCCAATCGTACAGTTAGACCATTAAGTGATGGATCATTCTATGCTAGTGGTTGGTTCATTTATCCAAAGGGTGAAAATCAAATTTCACATGCCGGGAATAATCCTAACTATTCTTCATTTATAGTATTTAATCCTAGGGATAAAGTCGGGGTTGCAGTACTAAGTAATACGAACTCACAATATGTAGAACTTATAGGTCAAGGTATTAATAAGATTTTAGAAGAGGGCACTTACAATAAAAATATAATAGATTTAAATAAAGGCGCAGATACAATAGCTAGTGTAATTATATGCATTTCAATTTTAATAGTTTTAAGCATATTATTTTTTACATTAAAAGCATTAAAAGCAATATTAAATAAACAAAGGTATTTAAATACAAATGGAAAAAAGAGTTTATTAAAGCTTGTTTTTTCTTTTCTGTTCATGCTGGGAATAAGTTACTGTATATATTTAATTCCATATATCCTGTATAGAGGAGTATCATGGGAATTTGTTTTTGTATGGCTTCCTAATAGTATTGAAGTTGCACTTTATTTTATATTTACCAGTGTATGGTTAGTGTATATATACTTAGTATTTATAAGCTTTTTCAAAAAAGAAAACGATAAGGGAATATTTTTGTTATCTATAAAGCGTTATTAGTGGTTTTGGTAATGCGCTTATAATTTTCACTATTAATCTGGCTGTAACAAGTAATAATGCGTTAAAGATTAAGCTGTTAATGTATTTCGTTTTAGGAATTATTCTTTATCATTTTAGCCAAGAAGACTCCTTCCTCAAGGAGCGTGAAGGGTCACAGTCCAGTGAGTAGGTGGGAGATGAATTGGCTTCGAACAAGGGATGGCAGGAAGCCATCTTAATTGTTCGACATACAGAAAGTGTTACTTCACTATCTATCGAATGTACGTTCGGTGTATAATAGTTATATACCGAAATGGAGGTGAATGAAATGATGATCAATAAAGCCTATAAGTTTCGTATCTATCCAAATCAAGCACAAGCAATTCTAATCAACAAAACGATTGGTTGTTCCCGCTTTGTATTCAATCATTTCCTATCCTTATGGGATCACGCATACAAAGAGACAGGAAAAGGCTTGACCTATGGTACATGCTCTGCCAAACTCCCTGCCATGAAGAAAGAGTTTGTTTGGCTAAAAGAAGTGGATAGTATTGCGATTCAGTCGTCTGTTCGCAACCTTGCCGATGCTTATACTCGCTTTTTTAAAAAACAAAACAGCGCACCGCGCTTTAAATCTAAGAAGAATAACGTACAATCTTACACCACAAAACAAACAAATGAAAACATTGCCGTTGTAGGGAACAAAATAAAGTTGCCGAAACTAGGCCTTGTTCGATTTGCCAAAAGCCGTGAAGTAAAGGGACGTATTGTAAATGCGACTGTTAGACGAAACCCTTCTGGCAGATATTTTGTGTCACTATTAGTTGAAACAGAAGTACAAGAACTTCCGAAAACACATTCTTACATTGGAATAGATGTAGGACTAAAAGATTTCGCTATTTTGTCAGATGGTAAACCCTATAAAAATCCGAAGTTTTTCCGATTATTAGAAGATAAGTTGGCGAAAGCACAGCGTGTTCTTTCTAGAAGAATGAAAGGATCTTCTCGCTGGAATAAACAACGAGTAAAGGTAGCTAGAATTCATGAATACATATCAAATGCTAGGAAAGATTACTTGCACAAAATCTCAACTGAAATCATCAAAAACCACGATGTTATCGGTATAGAGGATTTGCAAGTATCGAATATGTTAAAAAATCGTAAGTTAGCAAAAGCAATTAGTGAAGTATCTTGGTCACAGTTTCGAACCATGTTGGAATATAAAGCAAAATGGTATGGCAAACAAGTCATTGTCGTATCGAAAACATTTGCTTCCAGCCAATTATGTTCTTGTTGTGGATATCAAAACAAAGACGTTAAAAATCTAAACCTACGTAAATGGGACTGTCCTTCTTGTCGTACACACCATGATAGGGATATTAACGCAAGTATCAATATAAAGAATGAAGCGATAAGGCTTCTAACCGCAAGGACTGCGGGGTTAGCCTAATCAATTAGAGTTCGATAGAACTCTTTACTTAGGAATCCCTCACTTCTAAACGAAGTGAAAGTGGGGGTAGTTCAAGTCTATGGGCAAAAGGTTATGAGGGGGAAATTAATAGAGTTAACCAATGAAATAGTATATTCAAAAAGAATGGGAATTGTAAAAAAATTACTGGAATCTTCTTATAGCAAGTTTGAAGAAATTGAAAAGGGAAGAATTCAGTTCATTATATGAAAGATTATAAAGAACTAGAAGAAATAAGAAAATTAATTGATGTTGGAGGGCCTACTATGTGCCATAGTGCCAGAAAAGCATTTTTAAGTACGGCTTTAATAACATCGCCATCTGACTATAAAGAAGTAATTAATGAGCTTATCGATTATGGAGGTAGAGTATCTCTTAAATTAAGATTAGAACTTGCTAAAAAAGTTTCATCAGTTATTACCTCATATATGATTTCCGTAGATGAAACTATGAATAATATTGAACTTGAAGGCCTGTTTAAAGCCTATGACATAATGGAGTAATTAGGGAATTTTAAAAAATGGATGTGTGATTAAACATTCAGGACTGACACATAAAAAATAAATTAAATCCGTTAAATAGTCTATCTCTTTAGTTGATAGACTATTTGAAATTTATTTTAAAAGAATATGATAAAAAAAGAATTATCGAGTCCAGATATGGAATACCGCTTTTAGGAAATGTACCTTAAGAGATACTAAAAAAGTTATATATTAAATGGGTATTATTTTTTGTGCGAGAAAGGTCAAAAAATTTAGAAAATCCAAAATTGATAAGTTATTAACTAGAAAATAGGGGGGAGTTTAATGAGAAAAGTAGTATTATACAGTGATCAAGTAGAAGAAGATAGAAAATTGGATTATGAACTATTAAGGTTGTTAAATAAAGAAAATCCTTCAATAGCATATCTTCGAGCATCTTCAGATGTAACAGGAAAATATTTTAATTATGTAGTTAAATACTATAGATATTTAGGAATTAATAATGTGAAATATTTTGATTTAGACAAAGAATACGATGAAAGAAAGGTTAATGACATATTTAATTATGATGGAATACATCTTTCTGGTGGAAATACATTTCGTTTTTTATATTCCTTAAGAAAAAGAAATTTATTGCATTCATTAAAATCATATTTGCAAAATGGTGGGGTTTTAATTGGTGTTAGTGCTGGTAGTATAATAACAACTAAAAGTATTGATACAGCCCAATTTTTAGACGAGGATATTATAGGACTAGAGGATAGAAGTTCCCTAGGTATTGTAGATTTTGATTTTATGCCTCATTGGAGCGAGGAACAAAGTGAAAAATATTTAGATTTATTAAAGGATTATTCTAAGTTGAAAAATAAGGAGATTTATGCTTGTAAAGATGGTGATGGGATAGTTATTGAGGGAGAAGAGATTAAATTGATTGGTGATATTTTGAAAATCTAATTTAGTTTCAATTTATATTAACAAATAAGAAATTTTTTTCGGTTTCCCCTAAGTAATCATGTATAAAACCATCTCCTTTATGTTTATAAATTGAGGAACAATTATGTTGAAACTATAGAAAAAGAGTCCTGTTAATACAGGACTCTTCTTTATTTTTATTAATCTAATGATTAGAGACATTAGTGAACTACTCGCCACTTAGCAAAGCTTGAAGTGGGAGCTTCTCAGTTCCACGACGAAAGAAACCTTTCGACGCCCTGAGCGTTACTTCTAGATGTCCAACGCTTGGACGCTCTCTGTGTACGGTTGATATTTTACGCAGGAACCGAATGGCTTGGTTTTCGCACTCTATTTTCTTCCTACAACCTCCTATATCAAGCTATCAAAGAACTTCAGATAGCTAGTTTATCAAAAGTTTTTGGCTATGCCAAACTGAAATTCATCTCCCACCTACCGTTTGGCTATCGCCCTTCACATGCTTGAGGAAGGAGAATTCTTCCGGTAAATTCATTAAAAAATTCCTTTTGTGTACCAAGAAGCAAAATATTTTTATGATAAAATATAGAAAAAGATGATTAAGAAGGGATAATTAAAGTGAAACCAACAATTTATGATGTTGCGGAAAAAGCAGGTGTATCAATAGCAACTGTATCCAAGGTAATTAATCAAACTGGGCGTATTAGTGAAAAAACAATAAACAAAGTAAATCAGGTAATGGATGAATTAGATTACCAGCCAAGTAGTGTAGCGGCAGCGTTAACAGGTAAAAAAACATATACGATTGGGGTACTTGTCCCAGATATCTCAAACCCATTTTTTGCTGAAGTAGCAAGAGCGTTTGAAAATAGTGCAAGAGAATCAGGGTATACACTCATTTTATGTAGTACAGACCATCAAACAAAACGTGAGCATGAATACATTGATTTATTATTTAAAAAGCAAGTAGATGGCATTATTATCGCGACGGAGCTAAATGATTATAAACTTGTTAAAAAAATCGTGAATCGAGATTTGCCACTTGTACTATTCACTGTAGATCATCCTTCCATCACGACTCATGTTGTGACAACTGATGATATGAGGGGAGGCTACCTAGCTGGAAGTTATCTAACGCAAAAAGGCCATACATCTTTAACGATTATGATGGAGAAGGATAGAAAAAGTAGCTTAGGCAGATTGAATGGTTTCAAACAAGCGCTTACGGATTCAGGGATCTCGTTAGATGATGAGGCTATCATTAGCTGCTATTCGACAGTGGAAGATAGTAAACGTGCAAGTAAGGAATTACTTCATTTGCCTAACAGGCCTACAGCCGTTTTTGCTTGTACAGATTTGATTGCTATATGCCTTATGAATGAAGCAAGAAAACAAAGGCTTTCAATTCCGGAAGATTTATCAATTATCGGATTTGATAATACAATCTATGCTGAGATTGCAGATCCAGGGTTAACAACAATTGAACAGCCAATCAAACAAATGGCAACCTGTACGTTTGAACAACTGCTAAAAACGATGGAAATGAAGGAGCATGCTAAGCAAAAAATTACAATTATTCCTCAGTTAGTAGAGCGATCCTCAGTAAAGGATATTACATGATAGCATTTTTACAAGTCTATTTGAATGTAACAAAAGAAGGTCATCGTAACTACGTATAGTTAGGATGACCTTCTTTTATATCTAGGATTTATACAGAGAATTGCTCTCCGTTTTTTGTATTTAAATCCTGCTGTATTTCATTTTCCTTTGGAATAGTAAGGAAATGAGTTAAAAATGCACCAAAGAAATACAAACCAGCAAAGATCCACATTACGCCGCCAACACCTAAAGGACCGATGAAGGCAGTTACTACTAATGGTCCAACGAATGCTGATAATCCTGAACCTAAATTTAAGACAGACATTGCAGCTCCTTTATTTTCAGGAGATAAAGATGGGACTAATGCTGTAAGAGGTACATAACCGGCAAGTGTTGCTCCGTAGCAACAGGCAACAAATAATATTGCCCAATAATTATGTCCTACCATTTGTGGTACATAATAGAGTGCAAGAGTTACAATTCCGCAACCGACTCCTCCGAACCATTTAATTGTATTTACCCAACCAAACTTGTCTCCAACGATACCAAAAATAATATTAAACACCATATTTACAAAGAATAGAGTACCCCAAATTTGAAGCCATTCAGTCATCGTAAAATTATATTTCATCATATAGGTAGGTAAGAAAACAACAAATCCAAACTGAGCGGCCGAGTTTATAATTTTTACAATACCGCCTATACCAACTTTAGGATTTTCAAATGCGATGGTAATGCCTTTTAGTAATTCGCTTGATTTGTTAGCGCTTACGGTTTGTGCTTTAAATTTATCCTTATTTACAACGATTGAGAATAATCCCCCTACGACAACAAAAATTAAAGCGCTCCATAAAGTAGCAATTTCTCCGATTTTCGGAACCATATAACTAGAATAAAAGGCCCCTATAACACTAAGCCCTAGCTGAAATACGAACCAGAACCAGCCAACTGCTCTTGAAAGCATTTGTTGAGGCGTACTGTAAGATACCCAAACTAGGAAAGAATAAGCAAATAAGGGATAACCAAACCCGCGTAGGGCATAGCAAATTAATATTACGGGATAATTCATATGCTGAATTCCTATACCGATGAACCCAATTGATCCTAAAATAAATGATACTAAACCAAATGTCATGACTTTTCTTGGTCCCCACATTTGTACAAATACCCCTGAAAACCAAGAAGAAGCAGATACAGTAATTCCGTAAATAGTAAACAGGAAAGCAGCGTGTTCTAGCGTTAATCCTTTTTCAACGAGATAAGGGGATAACCATCCCTGTTCTAACCCGTCCCCAATCATAAAAACGATAATTCCTATGTATCCCCAAGTTAAATTAGAAGGGATCCCAATCCTGTCCATAAATGTTTTGTTTGAACTAATAGCGTTCATTCTCCCACCACCGATAAGTTATTTTTGGTTAAGCGCTTAATTCTTTTTGATAAAAAAAGTATACGCTTACATTATGAGGTCGTCAATTAAATTTTTTGACAATTTACAACTTTCTTTTATAGAACATTCTATTTACTTATTGGAGAATAAAATAATGGTCAGTATGAAAAGAAAGAAATACCTTATAGATGTGGGATTACTATTTAAAGGCTTGGTTTTCTTTGTTATATCAGTATTTTAAAAGAGTATATTTGTAGCTTTTTAGAGTGTTTATTTCTAATTATTAATTTTTATTTTTATGTAATACGTATATTGAGGGAATGTAAAATTCGAATGAAAAGAGGAGTATTCGAAAAAATAAAAATGTTTTCAATTTAGAATCAAGTGTGTATAATGAAGAAAAATAGGGAAAGCGCTTAACTTAATTTAATACGCTAAACCCTATAGACTTTCATTTCGTTTCTTAAATTTTAATATAGAGGGAGAAATCATATGAACGTTTTAACAATTGGGATTATTGGTGCTGGACGAATTGGGAAACTACATGTTGATAATTTGCAGCTTATGCCACAAGTAAAAATTAAAGCGGTTTCAGATGTAGTAATTAGTCATCTAGAAAAGTGGGCTCAAGATAAAGGGATTTCCACTCTGACTACAAACTATCAGGATTTATTAGCAGATTCAGAAATTGACGCTGTCTGTATTTGTTCACCAACAAATACACATGCGCAAATTATTAAAGAAGCGGCTCTTGCGAAAAAACATATTTTCTGCGAAAAGCCTGTTAGTTTCTCGGTAGAAGAAACATTAGAAGCATTAGAAGTGGTGAAAGAACAGGGGGTATCACTTCAAGTAGGTTTTAATCGTCGTTTTGATCCGAACTTCAGGAAAGTGTATGATCTTATTCAACAAGGAGAAGTGGGACAGCCACATATTTTAAAAATTACGTCACGCGATCCACAACCGCCAAGTATAGAATATGTTCGCTCTTCAGGCGGATTGTTTATGGATATGATGATTCATGATTTTGATATGGCTCGTTATGTGATGAATAGTGAAGTCGTTGAAGTATTTGCATATGGAACAACATTAATTGATCCATCCATTCAGGAAGTAAATGATGTTGATACAGCAATTGTCACATTAAAGTTTGCGAATGGAGCTTTAGGGGTAATTGATAATAGCCGCCAAGCTGTTTATGGATATGACCAGCGTGTGGAAGTGTTTGGTGAAAAAGGCGCGGTTGCTGCGGATAATTGCTGCCCGACAACAGTTCAAGTGTCAAAAACAGAAGGTATTGTAAAAGATAAGCCGCTTTATTTCTTCTTAGAGCGCTACACGCAAGCTTACATTGAGGAAGTAACACAATTTACAAAGTCAATTATAGAAGGACAAGCTGTTATTTGCAGTGGTAATGATGGGTTACAAGCGGAGCGAATTGCGAAGGCTGCGAAGGAATCCTTACTAACAGGAAAACCTGTACAAATTGAACATAAACAGCCTGCATTAAATCAATAAAGAGAGCGCTTACTTCTAGATAGATAAAGAGTAATGAATAGTAGGTTTATAAAAATATGAACCATATCATTCATTCTTTCATAAAGCATGGGAGGTAGTAACAATGAATCCACTTATTTTTAAAGAAGATTGTCCATTAGACCTTATTGCGGTTGGACGTTTATGCGTTGATTTAAATGCTAATGAAACACAACGTCCTATGGAAGAAACAAGAACGTTTACTAAATATGTAGGAGGTTCTCCTGCAAATATTGCAATTGGTGCTGCACGTCTTGGCTTACAAACAGGATTTATTGGTAAAGTATCTGATGACCAAATGGGCCGCTTTATTACGGGGTACCTAAAGGACAACAATATTAATACAGATCAGATATGTATAGATCGTACAGGTGCAGTGACAGGTTTAGCATTTACAGAAATTAAAAGCCCTGAAGATTGCAGTATTTTAATGTACCGCGACAATGTCGCAGACTTAAATCTTGATCCAACAGAGGTATCTGAGGACTATATTAAACAATCAAAAGCACTCTTAATTTCAGGAACAGCTTTAGCGAAAAGTCCTTCTCGCGAGGCAGTATTTTTAGCGCTAGAATATGCAAGTAAGCATGATGTAGTTGTATTTTTTGATGTGGATTACCGCCCTTATACATGGCAGTCAGAAGCTGAAACGGCTGTGTATTACAATCTAGCGGCTGAAAAATCTGATGTCATTATTGGAACGCGTGAAGAATTCGATATGATGGAAAAACTATTAAACTATGAACAGTCTAATGACCAAGTTACGGCTGAAAGATGGTTTTCTCATCATGCGAAAATCGTTGTAATTAAACATGGCGGGGATGGTTCAATCGCATATACGAGAGACGGTCATTCTCACCGAGGCGGTATCTTTAAAACAAAGGTGTTAAAGACGTTTGGCGCTGGCGACTCGTATGCATCCGCGTTTATTTATGGATTAATGCAAGGGCTTGAGATTCCTCAAGCGATGCGATTAGGAGGCGCTTCTGCTTCGATCGTTATTTCTAAACATAGCTGTTCTGATGCAATGCCAACAAGGGCAGAGATTTCTGCATTCATGGAAACGGCTGAGGAATTGGTATAGAAACGTCATGAATCAATAAGCAAGTAAGGGCGTATCCTATTGGACGCTTCAACATTACATAAAAGGGAGAGAATGAATATGACAGTACAAACAGCACAAATTGTAAAAAACTACATTGGCGGCGAATGGGTAGAATCCATTTCAACTAAGATGGAAGCTGTATATAATCCTGCAACAGGAGAAGTAATCGCTCAAGTACCACTTTCAACAAAAGAAGATGTTGAACAAGCTGTATTAGCAGCAAATGAAGCGTTCAAATCATGGTCTAAAACTGCTGTACCAAAACGCGCCCGTATTCTATTTAAATATCAACAATTACTAGTAGATAACTGGGAAGAGTTAGCGAAACTAATTACGATTGAAAACGGAAAAAGCTATAACGAGGCTTACGGTGAAGTTCTTCGTGGTATTGAGTGCGTGGAGTTTGCAGCGGGTGCTCCTACATTAATGATGGGAAAACAGCTACCTGATATTGCAACAGGTATTGAGTCTGGTATGTATCGTTACCCAATTGGTGTTATAGGCGGCATTACACCTTTTAACTTCCCAATGATGGTTCCATGCTGGATGTTCCCACTTGCAATTGCTTGTGGTAATACATTTGTATTAAAACCTTCAGAGCGTACACCACTTCTAGCAGCAAGATTAGCAGAATTAGCTGAAGAAGCAGGTTTACCAAAAGGTGTATTAAATATCGTGAATGGTGCTCACGACGTAGTAAACGGTCTATTGGAACATAAATTAGTGAAGGCAATTTCATTTGTAGGTTCTCAGCCTGTCGCAGAATATGTATACAAAAAAGGAACAGAAAACTTAAAACGCGTGCAAGCATTAGCGGGTGCGAAGAACCATTCGATTGTATTAAATGATGCGAATCTTGAATTAGCAACAAAGCAAATTATTAGTGCTGCATTCGGTTCAGCTGGTGAGCGTTGTATGGCTGCTTCTGTTGTAACAGTAGAAGAAGAAATTGCAGATCAATTAGTTGGAAGACTAGTAGAAGAAGCAAATAAAATTGTCATCGGCAATGGTCTTGATGAAGATGTATTTTTAGGACCGGTTATTCGTGATAACCATAAAGAGCGCACAATTGGTTACATCGATTCAGGTGTAGAACAGGGCGCTACGTTAGTTCGTGATGGACGCGAAGATACAGCTGTAAAAGGAGCTGGTTACTTCGTTGGGCCAACAATTTTTGACCATGTTACAAAAGAAATGAAAATCTGGCAAGATGAGATTTTTGCTCCTGTTTTATCTATTGTTCGTGTGAAATCATTGGATGAAGCGATTGAAATTGCCAATGAGTCTCGTTTTGCAAATGGAGCTTGCATTTATACAGATAGCGGGGCAAGTGTACGTCAATTCCGTGAAACAATTGAATCAGGTATGTTAGGTGTGAATGTTGGGGTTCCGGCGCCAATGGCATTCTTCCCGTTCTCTGGCTGGAAAGACTCTTTCTATGGTGATCTCCATGCGAATGGTACTGACGGCGTTGAGTTTTATACAAGAAAGAAAATGCTTACATCTCGTTGGGAAAAGTAATCATTAAGAGAGAAGTAGAATCTGTCTAGTTGCTTGGAAGCGAAAGTAACGCAAGTAGTAAAACATAAGAAGGAAGTATTAGGAGTCTATTAAATTCCTAATACTCCTTTTTCATAT
The DNA here is from genome assembly GCF_040459695.1 of Bacillus cereus group sp. RP37. Taxonomy (NCBI): domain Bacteria; kingdom Bacillati; phylum Bacillota; class Bacilli; order Caryophanales; family Bacillaceae; genus Bacillus; species Bacillus cereus group sp. RP37. The sequence continues at coordinate 166,541 of NZ_JARVHP010000002.1, forward strand.
ACAGAATGACTGATAGAGATAGAAAGGAGCAAATCACATGCAAACTGTTAGAATGACGATGGCGCAAGCATTGGTGAAATTTTTGAATCAGCAATACGTAGAGTTTGATGGAACGCAACAAAAGTTTATTAAGGGAATCTTTACGATTTTTGGTCATGGAAATGTAGTAGGCCTAGGTCAAGCTTTAGAAGAAGACGCAGGGGAATTAGAGGTATATCAAGGGAGAAATGAACAAGGAATGGCAAATGCTGCGATGGCTTTTGCGAAACAAAAACATAGAAAACAAATTATGGCATGTACTTCTTCAGTTGGTCCTGGATCAGCAAACATGATTACCTCTGCAGCAACAGCTTCTGCAAATAATATTCCCGTTTTATTACTTCCAGGAGATGTATTTGCAACGAGACAACCTGATCCTGTTCTTCAACAAATTGAACAAACACATGACTTATCTATTTCTACAAATGATGCTTTTCGTGCAGTAAGTAAGTACTGGGACCGGATAAATCGTCCTGAACAATTGATGACCGCTATGATTCAAGCGATGCGTGTTTTAACGAATCCGGCAGATACAGGAGCTGTAACAATTTGTTTACCACAAGATGTCCAAGGAGAAGCATGGGATTTTCCAAGTTACTTCTTCCAAAAGCGTGTTCACCGTATTGAACGCCGTCTACCTACAAAAGCCAGCTTAGCGGATGCAGTGGAAATGATTAAGAGAAAGAAAAAGCCAGTTATGATTTGCGGTGGTGGTGTAAGATACGCAGAAGCGGCAGAAGAACTCAAACAGTTTGCTGAAACATTCCACATTCCATTCGGAGAAACACAAGCTGGAAAAAGTGCAATTGAAAGTAGTCATCGATATAATCTAGGCGGCATTGGGGTAACGGGAAATGTAGCAGCTAATACAATTGCAAAGGAAGCGGATCTTGTTATTGGCATCGGGACGAGATTTACTGATTTTACAACGGCATCGAAACAATTATTTCAAAATGAAGAAGTTGAGTTTTTAAACATCAACATTTCAGAATTCCATGCGAATAAGCTGGATGCATTAAAGGTTATAGCGGACGCGAAAGAAGCACTTCTTGCTCTAATAGATGAACTGCAAGAAATTGATTATCGATCTAGTTATACAGTAGAAATTGCTGATGCAAAAGATGCTTGGGAAACAGAATTATCACGTCTACATAATATTCGCTTTACAGGTCAAGATTTCACACCAGAAGTCAAAGGTCATTTCGATGAAAATTTAAATGAGTATGTAGACGCACTTGGTACACAATTAACACAGACTGCAGTCATTGGACAAATCAATACATTACTTGATGAAGATGCAATTATCGTTGGAGCGGCAGGAAGTCTTCCAGGTGATTTACAAAGAATGTGGACATCAAGAAAACCGAATACATATCACATGGAGTATGGATACTCTTGCATGGGTTATGAGGTTGCGGGCGCACTTGGTGCAAAGATAGCTGAACCATCGAAGGAAGTATATGCAATGGTAGGGGATGGTAGTTACCAGATGCTTCATTCTGAGCTTGTCACAAGTCTCCAAGAAAACAAAAAAATTAACGTCTTATTGTTTGATAACTCCGGATTTGGTTGCATTAATAACTTACAAATGGGCAATGGAATGGGGAGCTTTGGAACAGAGTTTCGCTACCGAAACCAGGAAACTCGTAAATTAGACGGGGCAATTATGAAAATTGATTTTGCAGCTAGCGCAGCTGGATATGGTGTGAAAACATATCATGTTACATCACTAGAACAATTACAAGAAGCGCTTATAGATGCGAAAAAACAAATAGTTTCTACATTAATTGATATTAAAGTATTACCAAAAACAATGACAAATGGATACGAGTCATGGTGGCATGTAGGTGTTGCAGAAGTATCTAAAAGTCAAAGTGTACAAGCTGCGTACGAGAGTAAAGTAAGTAACTTGCAACAGGCAAGGTCTTATTAGATTAGGACACAAAGAGAGCTTTTTATCTACATGCATATTGATTAGGAAGCTCTCTTTTCAATAAACAGTTAAGAGAATTTGGCAAAATTCTATCACATTTTGTAAAGAGGAGAGACAAGGGGATGTTCAAAGAAAATACAATTAAGCTTGGAATTGCACCAATTGCTTGGACAAATGATGATATGCCTGAGCTAGGAGCAGAAAATACGTTTGAACAATGTATTAGTGAGATGGCACTAGCTGGATTTAATGGAAGTGAAGTAGGGAATAAATATCCGAGAAATACAGTTGTATTAAAAAAATCTTTGGAATTACGAAACTTGGAGATTGCTAGTGCATGGTTTAGTACGTTTTTAACAACGAAGCCGCTTGAAGAGACAGTAGAAGAATTTATTAAGCATAGGGATTTCTTGCATGACATGGGTGCAAAAGTCATCGTTGTTTCAGAGCAAGGGCATAGTATTCAAGGTTTAATGAATGTACCACTATTTAAAAATAAGCCTGTTTTTACAGAAGAAGAGTGGGATAAGCTTGCGGATGGATTACATCACCTCGGTAAATTAGCTCAGGAAAAGGGACTCCATATTGTATACCATCATCATATGGGTACGGGTGTTCAAACAACGGCAGAAATTGAAAAGTTAATGGACATGACTGATCCAGCGCTTGTATCTCTGCTTTTTGATACAGGTCATCTTGTTTTTTCAGGTGAAGAGCCTCTTTATATTTTGAAGAAATATTTACCTCGGATTAAACACGTACATTTAAAAGATATTCGTCAAGAAGTAGTAGAAGCTGTAAAGGAAAACGGATTAAGCTTCTTACAGGCAGTGAAGAATGGGGCATTTACAGTCCCGGGGGATGGCGTAATTGGATTTGATGAAGTGTTTACTATCCTTGCAAACTCTGATTATCAAGGGTGGTTTGTGGTAGAAGCAGAGCAAGACCCAGCTTTAGCGAATCCTTTTGAATATGCATTAAAAGCCCGAAAATTTATACAAGAAAAAGCAGGTCTGTAATTTTCACATTTCGAGACTATCTTTAAGTTAATGAATGGACAATCAACAGGTCTTCTTACAAAAGGAGTAAAAAGACGAGATGGTTGGTTCTGCAGTTAATAAATAATTTTGAAATAGGTGAATATGTAATGCCATTAGTTCAAATGAAAGATATTTTAACAAAAGCAAATCAAGAGAATTATGGGGTTGGGGCTTTTAGCGTCGCTAATATGGAAATGGTCATGGGAGCTATCAAAGCAGCTGAAGAGTTAAGTTCGCCGCTTATTCTACAAATTGCAGAAGTTCGTTTGAATCATTCTCCAATTCATATGATTGGTCCGTTGATGGTAGCTGCAGCGAAAAAAGCAACTGTTCCAGTAGCAGTTCACTTTGATCACGGGATGACGTTTGAAAAGATTAAAGAGACGTTAGAGATTGGTTTTAGCTCGGTTATGTTTGATGGCTCTCACTATCCGTTAGAAGAGAATATCCAAAAGACAAAAGAAATTGTAGAACTTGCGAAACAGTACGGTGCGACGGTAGAAGCTGAGATTGGCAGAGTTGGTGGTAGTGAGGACGGATCAGAAGATATTGAAATGTTGCTGACAAGCACTACAGAAGCAAAACGATTTGTAGAAGAAACAGACGTAGATGCGTTAGCTGTTGCAATTGGAAATGCGCATGGTATGTACAATGGCGATCCTAATTTACGATTAGACCGCCTACAAGAGATTAATGAGGTAGTCCATATCCCACTCGTTTTACATGGCGGCTCTGGCATTAGTCCAGAGGATTTCAAGCAATGTATTCAACATGGTGTTCGTAAAATTAATGTAGCAACAGCCACATTTCAGAATGTAATTACTGCGGTTAACAATACCGTCCTAAATACTCCGTATTCAGATTATTTTACGTATCACCAGGATGTTATTGAGGCCGCATATGAAAACGTTAAAAGTCATATGCAAATATTCGGAAGTGAAAACAGAGCATAATCAGAAAAATCTTCTTCATTACTAGTTAGAAGAAATTCGGAATGTAGTTAGCTGACAAAAGTGGAGAATGCTAGTGAAGCCATTAATTAAAAGGAGGAGAAAGCCATGTTAGGAAAATTGGGTGAATTAAATGAAGGATATAATATATTAACAGAAATGAACGGTCAAGGCAGTGATATGTTAATGGATATAGGTATATATAAGATGTCTAATGGGAAAGAAGAGTTGCTATTTGATAATAAGAATGAAACAGCGGTTCTTTTACTGGAAGGGGCAATACGTTTAGAGTGGGAAGGAATGGAACAAGTTATTCAAAGACAGTCTGTGTTTGAAGAAAACCCTTGGTGCTTACATGTATCTAAAAATGTGAAGGTTACCATTACTGCGCTTTCAGATAGTGAAGTGCTTGTTCAAAAAACAGATAATGATCAAGAATTTACTTCCAAGTTATATACTCCAAATGAGTGTCAAAGTGTTGTAGCGGGAGATGGAGTATGGGAGGGAACGGCGCAGCGTGTTATTCGTACGATTTTTGACTATAACAATGCAGCATATTCTAATATGGTAGTAGGAGAAGTTATTTCTTATCCAGGGCGATGGTCCAGTTATCCACCACATCACCATGATCAGCCAGAAGTATATTATTATCGCTTTAATAAGCCACAGGGATTTGGATGTGCAATGGTTGGCGAGGATGCATATCGCGTTGTACATAATAGCTTTATTACAATTCCGGGTGAGCTAGACCATCCACAAGCAACAGCGCCTGGATATGCCATGTATTTTTGTTGGATGATTCGACATCTTGAGAATAATCCTTGGAATGATCGTATCATGGAGGAAGACCACAAGTGGTTATTAGAACCAAACGCGAAAATTTGGCCAGAAATAGAATAGATGAAAATAAAGGTTCTGGACAAAACGATGTTACTTTTTTATTGCTTTTGCTTAGAATCGCTAATTTTTTGTAAACTTAGGCGGGCTCTTATGTGAGATAACATAAGGGTCTATTTGTATGCGCTACTTTTTTTATCAATGAGTTCGGTATGAAACATTTTTATATACTCCTTTTTGTTCAAAATTGTGCACCTAATTAATTTATAAAAAAGAAAAATCCTCACTATGGGGCTTTTTTTCTTTGTTACTTGTATTTTTTATACTTAATCATTCTGGTAAGAACTAGTACTTATATTACCTTGTTGTATAACAAATGATAGGTATGGTTAGAGTTTACTACCCTAATAAAGCCGTGTTTTCTAAAATCTCTTACAAAGGAAGGAATTTTATGGACCAAAAGGTAAAAGAACTTATAGATATTAAAAGGGCTAACGAAAAGGTACTACTAAGCAAGCCAAATGTTATAGGTGTCGATGTAGGATTTAAATATGTGAAAGGAAAACGAACTGACGAGATTGTCATACGAACATTTGTAAAAAAGAAGGAAAACGTGAATTCAAAAGATGAAGTTCCTCGTACAATTGATGGAGTAAAGACAGATGTTATTGAAGAGAAAGAGGTAGTATTACAAGTGTTAGAGGTTCCAGTGGATGTACCCGTTCTTGAAGTTGAAACAGGCAGGTTTGAACCTTTAATCGGTGGAACTAGCATAGGTCCGTGTAGAACCTTTACTAATGAAGCTGGCAATCAAGTTGTCTATGTTGGTACACTTGGAGCTATTGTTAAGAAAGAAGAAAATAAGTTTTATGCATTAAGTAATTTCCATGTTATGTGCGTTGACAGTTCATTTGCACGAGGGGATGAAATGACACAGCCGGGTAGACCTGACGGTGGCAGTTGTTCAAATGATCTAATCGGCAAATTAGATAGCGCATGTCTTAGTGATAAATTCAATTGTCAAAACAAGCAAGTTGATGCCGCTATTTCTACTATTGAAAATAGGGCAGTGTCATCAGAAATTCTAAATGTTGGTAAGGTAAAAGGGAAAGCTTTGCCAGCTCTTGGTACAGTTGTTCGTAAGCAAGGGCGTACGACTGAATTGACCTTTGGAACTGTAACTGGACTTGATCGTACTGTTCCAATTTCTTATGGACCGAGTATTGGTACAGTGACATTAACAAATCAAATTACTATTGCACCGGATACTACCAGAAATCCTAGATTTTCTGATCATGGGGATTCAGGTTCAGTCATTGTTGATGAGCAAAATCGTGTCATAGGATTATTGTTTGGTGGAACTATGGATGGAGCAGCAACTTTCGCCAATCATTTTAGTGATGTTGAAGAGGCACTCGGAATTACACTCTTTACTGAAAATCCTGTTCATACGTAATATAGAAATATATACATTCATAGGGTATTTAGGGAATTTAAGTTGCTTCTTACAAAACAAACTAACCTTAGTCAATATGTAATGGCTAAGGTTAGTGTTGTTCTTTATATGCATTAGAAAATAGTATATATCTGAAAACTTAAATGGAGAATGTGTATTATTTTATAAAATTAGATTATTTATGGGATGGGGCAGTAGATATTATTAAAGAATAGAAGATGCATGTGTATATTTAACTATCTATATATAGTGTGTTTAAGGTAAAAGGTGGTACTATAGATGAAATTAGATGTGAAACTCCAAAAGAAGGTCCAAATTAAAAGTTAGAAGGCCAAATAATATGTACAAGAGATGAAAAGGATAACCCTCACTTTAGTTTTAAGGTTAAAAGTGCATTAGCACTTCATTTTGGAAAAAGTGTCGCTGACAATGGTCGGGGTATGTTCACTTCTTTTTAGCTTATAAACTACACGAACAAGGCAAATAACTTGTGAAAATAGACAAATGGTTTCCTTCCACAAAAACATGTAGCAGTTGTGGAAATGTGAAAAATATATCATTATCTGAGCGAGTATATTCTTGTATATGTGGTGTAAATCTCGATAGAGATTATAACGCAGCTATCAATATCAAAAATGAAGCAATACGCCTATTAGCGTTAGCATAGATAGCAATAAAATAACCCTTGGAACGAGGGAGTTAGCTCGGTTGTTTTAGGACAAATTCGTTAGCTATCAAAAGTAACGACTAACCGAGAAGTCCCCACTTCTAACAGTCCATTAGGACGTTAAGTGGCGGGTAGTTCACCGGGTTTCTTAAATGCAATTTTAGAGGAATCTTTAGAGGTACCTATTACATCGCTACAACTAGATGACCCACATCTCCATAAATCTTATGAATATGATAAATTATCAATTTTAGACCTATTAGCAACTTTTAGATAATAGGCCGCAGGTAAATATCGAAGTTCAGCTTCGAAATACACATGATATGGTGAAGCGATCTTTATATTATTGGAGTAAACTTTATATTATTGGAGTAAACTTTATACATCCCAAATGCAAGAAGGGATGCCATAACGTTCCCTTCGGAAAACAATTACCATTAACTTACTAGACTTTATTTTATTTTCCCAGGATGATGAATTTCATACCATTGGATAATTATGGAATACAAAAATGCAAAAACTATTAAGTGATGACATTGAAATCCATTTTGTAGAGATACCAAAATTGGTAAAATAATGGCGTGAAGAAAAAGTAAACCCTTGGGAAAATACATTTGTTCGTTGCATGTTATTATTACCGGCACATGAAGATGAACACTTAACTCAAACATTGGAGGAGATTGCGATGAATCAAGATCCAATTTTACAAAAAGCAATTAATAAATGGGAAAATATGAGCCATGATTCTTCTTTCCGAACAGCTTATGAAGCTCGAGAAAAATTGCTTTTAGATGAACAAGCTAAGCTAGCGCATGCTGAACAAGAAGGCATGGAAAAAGGCATTGAGCAAGGGAAGAAACAAATAATTCGAGGGATGCATGAAATAGATGTACCGCTTGAAACTATTGCAAAAGCAAGTAAGTTGAGTGTAGAGGAAATAGAACGTATCTTGAAATTAAAGTGAACATATATGAACCTATAGTACTCATGAATAAAAGAAAATAGACACTCATTGTTATAGTACGTTTAACAGAAAAGCATTGCTGAATAATTCGGCAGTGCTTTTCTATATCATTTTTTGTTTTTCATGCAGAATCACCCGTAAAAGTACTTTTTGTAGTTGGAGTTTTCCGAATAATAAGTTACATTTTTAAAGTTCAAGCAACTTTATGAAAGTACAAAAAGGGGAGAAATATTGTTATTATGCAAAAAATGAAATGGAAGAACTATTTATGTTATTTTGTTATTCTTATTCTTATACTTCTTGGAACAGCAGTAACGGTCAAACCATCTATCTCAAAAGCTGAGGAATCGGATGTTAATATTACACTGTTAGGTACTGCAGATATTCATGGTAGATTTATGCCTTGGGATTATGCGCTTGATGGTGCAAATACGAGTGGAAGTTTAACGCAACTCTATACGGTTATAAAGAAGGTACGTCAAGAAAATCCAAATACCATATTAGTAGATGCTGGGGATACAATTCAAGGAAACTCAGTAGAGTTATTCAATGATCAGCCACAATCGCCAATGATGGTAGCGATGAACGCAATGGGATATGATGCTCTTTTTTATGTATAGAAAATCTTGTCTACTTTTAGTCTATCACCCTACGCACAATTATAGTAACGTGAATAGTCCGAAACAAATCTGTTCCGGACTGGGGGTTCAATATTTTATCCACTTTATTCAACTTTTTTGTATTTGTAGTATGAATTCTCTGATTTTTTAAGTGAGAAAACTGGATTACGTTAATTAATAGATACTCCACCAGAGACATTCAGTTTTGTTGGTGCAGGCGTATCTCCACCATTAAATGAAGAGTGTTGTGATACATTTAAACTAATCATGCTACATGCTAATGTACTTACTATTATCGTACTGAATAACAATTTTTTTATTTTTTTCATTACTTTAACGCTCCTTTTCTTAAATGTTTCTTATCAGCATTATTGCTAATATAGAAATACTTACTCGCTTTAACATGATTATTTGCTTCGTAAAATTGCAGTGCTAAAATCTCTGCATATTCTTTAACACAATCCCACATTTCCTCTTTTTCAAAATAAGAAATGGCATCAGTAACTACTTTTTCGAGTTTTATTCTAGGCAGTTCTGTGATTAGTTCATTTAAAACTGCAAAGCGGTGTATATATTCTTCATTTCCTGACTCGTTTGAATATTTCATTCCTTGCTCGATATATGCTCTTGCTGTTTCAACGCCTTCTAACTTATAATATGCTCTTGCTAAGACAAATAATGCTTTAAAATGGTTCGGTATGGTATTTATAATTTCAGAACTCTGTCTAATCGCCAATGGATATAAATCTTGAATATTATATAACCAGCCTAAATTGGATCGTACTCGTAATAATAATTGTTCTTCATCATACTTCTTAAAAACATCAATAACCATATTGAGACATTCTTCCGCTCTTTCAAATTCTCTTAGATCTATACAAGCCAGTCCATATACATTGTCGCACAAAGCAATATTAATTTTATAGCCTACATGATTCAAGTATATTTCTTTGGCTTTTACTGCATGTTGAATTGCTTCAAAGGGTTGATAAGATTGATAACAGTATGTTGAAAATCTATACTCAAACTCAGCTTTTTCTATTTCGTCAGGTATATCTTTTAAAAGTCCTTCTGCCTTTTCATAGTGTGTTTTTGCCTCAGTATAATTTGCTATAATTGTAGAGTGGATTGCCTTAAAGAAATAATAATAGTAAGCTAAAAATGAAAATTCATCTTTAATATTTGGTAGTTTTTCTATTTGATTAAAAGAATCTCTTGTAATATTCATTCCATCTACCAAAACTTTATATCTAAAATTCAGTAGGGAATAATAGAATGATACATATTGGTCTGTTTCTATTTCTTTTAAACTTTCTTTTACTTTTAGATATGTTTGTTTTGCTTCTACTACATGATATAAACGAATTTCTTCATACCATTCATGTAATAATTCCATCAATTGTTTATTACTTTTTTCTTGAACAGTCATAATATCCCCCATTTCTCTGTAAAGGCTTATTCTGATATTAACAGAAATTCGATAAATTAAATTTAACCACGATTTTTTTCATTAATATACAGAATATTCTGAACTTATAAGTTGTCCATGCTTTTATATTTGAAAAAGTATAGGTAAGATAGGATAAGTTTCGTTAATGTATTTTTTGATTTTTTTACGGCTTTCTATTAAATACTTCTTATGAGAGGGAGCGTAGGTTTATAATTCCGCTAAGTAATTATCATAATGAGAGGTATACAGATGTATCAAACGAAACTTCTACTTTATAAAAAAGATGAAGTTGAATTCAAAATTAAAAAAGTGAATTACAATAATAGAATTAGTGGGAAAAGGATTACATAGTGTCCATATACGAATGATTAATACATATGAAAAAATGAAATACGTGATTATAGAATCGTAAAAAAGAACTAAAAAATATATTAGTTCTTTTTTTCTACCCTTTTTCCTTTTGGTTGTTTTTTTGTACAGACAGTCTTTATGTAAAACAAGACAGGGTTTAAAAACCATTAAAGAAAAGAACATTCGAGATTACATAGTGACTTGCATAAGGCTGAAAAAGCAGTATTTCCATGTTGTTCAATTCTTTTCAAAATGAATGAGTTTCTTTTATTGAAAAAGCAACATTTGTAGCATGATTAGAATTGAACTGTGCTTCAAATTAACTTGTACAATATAGCTTTTCTCTTTACTGCAAATATTTATCATAGTCAACTGAAAGTAAGCCTACTCGGCTTAAATTGGTATTAGATGTTGGGTTTAAATGGATATTAGAATTATTCAATTAAATTACAAATTCCGGTCTCGATAATGAAATAAACACTATCTCAAATTTCTTAGAAATGGGTTTTGTTTTCGTTCATTCTGAATATCTGTGACATCACCATGCCCACTTAAAACCAGAGTTTTTTCAGGGAGACTAAATAGTTTTTGTTGGATTGTTTTCATTAATAGATTGTGATCTGCTCCGCTTATATCCGTTCTGCCAATACCACCTTTAAAAAGTACATCTCCTGAGATAAGAATATTTTCATTTTTGATATAGTAAGATACGCTCCCAGGTGAGTGCCCAGGGGTAAACAATACATTGAACGAAAAGGAACCAATATGAATTTCCTCTTCTGTTTCAATCAGATAATCTGCAGGATTTGCTGTTGTTTTCTTTCTACCAGGTAGAGCAGAACGATTTAATTCTGCATCTGAAAGCCAATCCCGTTCTGCCTGATGAAGATACACGGGATATCCCACTTTGTTCTTACTTCATCTACTGCCCCAATATGATCAAAATGAGCATGAGTTAAAAGAATAGCTTTGGGAATTAAATCATTTGTTTGTATGTATTGATTAATATTTTCCGGTTCACCACCAGGATCAAAGATGACGCAAGTTTTGTCGGCATTAGATAAAATATATGCATTTGCTTTGATTGGTCCTACAGGGATTCGTATCCATTCCATGCTGTACACTTCCTTTGCGTTAATGTTACTGAAATACTTATACAATTCATTAAGTGCATTCCAATTAGAAATAGCATTATTCTATCTTAAACTACAAGTAACCTTTGATACAATATCCTTGTAAAGGATGAAGGGGAAAGGAAGATAGATGCTACTTTTAGATAGTTTAAGGACCCATCAGGACGAAGTAGATTTGAATCTTTTAACTTTCCAAATCATTGTATAAGACAAAAAAATCTGTTATACATTTACAAGTGGAATCCTACACAGAAGCAGGATTTTTTATTTGGATTTTGTTTGAGCCCGTTAATATGTTCATTTTTAAGCGTTTATTGCATTTAAAATTGAAACTTTATCATTTTAGCCAAGAAGACTCCTTCCTCAAGGAGCGTGAAGGGTCACAGTCCAGTGAGTAGGTGGGAGATGAATTGGCTTCGAACAAGGGATGGCAGGAAGCCATCTTAATTGTTCGACATACAGAAAGTGTTACTTCACTATCTATCGAATGTACGTTCGGTGTATAATAGTTATATACCGAAATGGAGGTGAATGAAATGATGATCAATAAAGCCTATAAGTTTCGTATCTATCCAAATCAAGCACAAGCAATTCTAATCAACAAAACGATTGGTTGTTCCCGCTTTGTATTCAATCATTTCCTATCCTTATGGGATCACGCATGCAAAGAGACAGGAAAAGGCTTGACCTATGGTACATGCTCTGCCAAACTCCCTGCCATGAAGAAAGAGTTTGTTTGGCTAAAAGAAGTGGATAGTATTGCGATTCAGTCGTCTGTTCGCAACCTTGCCGATGCTTATACTCGCTTTTTTAAAAAACAAAACAGCGCACCGCGCTTTAAATCTAAGAAGAATAACGTACAATCTTACACCACAAAACAAACAAATGAAAACATTGCCGTTGTAGGGAACAAAATAAAGTTGCCGAAACTAGGCCTTGTTCGATTTGCCAAAAGCCGTGAAGTAAAGGGACGTATTGTAAATGCGACTGTTAGACGAAACCCTTCTGGCAGATATTTTGTGTCACTATTAGTTGAAACAGAAGTACAAGAACTTCCGAAAACACATTCTTACATTGGAATAGATGTAGGACTAAAAGATTTCGCTATTTTGTCAGATGGTAAACCCTATAAAAATCCGAAGTTTTTCCGATTATTAGAAGATAAGTTGGCGAAAGCACAGCGTGTTCTTTCTAGAAGAATGAAAGGATCTTCTCGCTGGAATAAACAACGAGTAAAGGTAGCTAGAATTCATGAATACATATCAAATGCTAGGAAAGATTACTTGCACAAAATCTCAACTGAAATCATCAAAAACCACGATGTTATCGGTATAGAGGATTTGCAAGTATCGAATATGTTAAAGAATCATAAGTTAGCAAAAGCAATTAGTGAGGTATCATGGTCACAATTTCGAACCATGTTGGAATATAAAGCAAAATGGTATGGCAAACAAGTCATTGTCGTATCGAAAAAATTTCCTTCCAGCCAATTATGTTCTTGTTGTGGATATCAAAATAAAGACGTTAAAAATCTAAACCTACGTGAATGGGACTGTCCTTCTTGTCGTACACACCATGATAGGGATATTAACGCAAGTATCAATATAAAGAATGAAGCGATAAGGCTTCTAACCGCAAGGACTGCGGGGTTAGCCTAATCAATTAGAGTTCGATAGAACTCTTTACTTAGGAATCCCTCACTTCTAAACGAAGTGAAAGTGGGGGTAGTTCAATTGTTGTAAATAATACATAATTTTGTTTTACCGTTTTGATTAAAATACGATCCGTTGTTCCATATGCAGTGCCAATACGGATTGCACTAGTATCTTCAACACCCGCATATGTAGCATCTTCAGTAACCTCAATTACATCACGTAATGGAATCGTAATCTTTGCCAATTGCCATGAAATTATTAACTCTTCTTTTGTTTTTTTTACATTAATACCTAGCATTATACCAAGACCTTTCTATAATAGAATGCTACACTTCTAATCTTATTATATAAATTTTGGATTATTTTTCCATATATAGAAATAGACTTGGTTTCTACGTGTTAGCATCTTTAGTGTGTCAAACAAATAGGAGGATATGCTGTTTTTCTGTTAAGAAATATGTTAAGAACAAAAGTTCACTTCAAATTAATATGAATTTGATATGGTTGTAGTATTATAAACGAGAAATATTAAGAGTGGCAGGAAGGAAATGAATAATGAGAATTAAATTAGTAGGGATTTTTACTTGTATGATTGTGATACTTGGTATCTTTATCGTTTATACTAATCAATCTATTGGTAAAGAACCAAAAAAAACAAACTATGAAACTCGTGAAAACTCCATAAATAAAGAGAAAAATGGTACTTCAAATAACATAGCAAGTTCTTTTGCTAGTTTACAGGCTGTAGTTAATAAGGAATATGGATTGCCCGAAGACTATAAACCGGAGGATTTAGTTGTACCAAATGTACCATTCTCATTCAGTGGGACGTTAGAAAAGAGTTACCTTCGTAAAGAGGCAGCAGAAGCACTAGAAAAGTTATTTGATTTAGCAAAAAAAGAAGGAATCCAGTTAAATGCTGTTTCGGGGTTTCGCTCCTATGATTATCAAAAAAACCTGTATGCAAACAACGTGAAAAGAAAAGGACAAGAGCATACGGATCGCTTCTCGGCAAAACCTGGGCATAGTGAACATCAAACAGGATTAACGATGGATGTTTCTTCTAAAAGTGCAAATAATGAACTAGAGCTAACCTTTGCGAATACGAAAGAAGGAAAATGGCTGAAAGAAAATGCGCATCGTGCAGGATTTATCATCCGTTATCCAAAAGGTAAAGAGAGTATTACTGGATATGCTTATGAACCGTGGCATATTCGCTATGTAGGGGATATTGCTGAAAGTATATATAAGAAAAAATTGACTTTAGAAGAATATATGAATCTGTGAAAATAGAATTAAATTGGCTAGCGATAGCAGTAAGATTGTAAAAGATAGGGGTATAAAATAAGGTAGTTTATAATGCTTTTAAAGGGTATGCCATGGAATTGTAAACGAGACTACTATTTTAGAGATGAAAGATGGCGAGTAATATCTTTACAGTAATGTGAGATGTAGGATCTTGCGTCAGGTGCAGAATGATAAGTATTAGGTTAATATATGATGGAAATCAGAGAGCAACGAAAAAGAATATAAATATTACGTATTCGGTTTTTTACTAAATAATAGGGCATCATTCTAATTAGAATGATGCCCTATTATTTTTGCATAATCTATTGAATTACTTTTTCAATTTTAGGCATTACAGCAATTGGTGGTAAAGATTTGGTCCATGCAGCAGCATAAACATTTAACTGTTCACCTATAGTGTAATTTTCACCATCTGAAATAGGAACCCTTAAAATCTTATTTTGATTTACTAACTCCCACCAATCATTTTGGTAAGTGAGAGCTTCATCTTTTGTAGATGTAGAAGCAACCACTAAATAATTGTTTTCTACTGAAATGACATATCCAGTAAAAGGATCTTGTTCTTGTTTATGAATAGAATAAATAGGTGTAGTGCTTACAGACGCCTTATTAGAATCTGCAAATGCCGGTGTTAATCCGAAAGTAAATCCACATCCTAATGTTAAAGCTGTTACGGTTGTTACTAATTTTTGTTTTTTTGTAAACATAATACATATCCCCCTTATATTTTATCCCTACACTTGCCATTTTCTAGTTCTATCATATAAAACCTTTTAATATTAAAAGGTTTAACAGTTCTGCCACATATAATCCATTAATGTTAAAATTATCTATTAATGGAAGTGGATTCGTGTTATAATTCACTAGGTGAACTATTATTATTACATTCATCCCCTGATGAATGTAGACCCTTCCTTAATTGTAAATATGTTCGATTTTATTGGTG
This sequence comes from Bacillus cereus group sp. RP37, assembly GCF_040459695.1. Lineage (NCBI taxonomy): Bacteria > Bacillati > Bacillota > Bacilli > Caryophanales > Bacillaceae > Bacillus > Bacillus cereus group sp. RP37. The sequence continues at coordinate 181,890 of NZ_JARVHP010000002.1, forward strand.
AAGAGGGAGGAAACCCCTCTTCTTCTTTCGTCTTTCGTAAATGTACACCGAAAAAACGAAGTTTGATTGTCAAACTTCGTTTTTGTTAATATAGGACATAGGACATGAATGGTTTCGATTCCTTTCAAGGTGTGTGAAGTATAGAGAAGACTTTGAAATTCTGCAAATCTGGAATAACGCCGTTTGATATGTTTATGCCCCTGTGTAGTGAGATTATTCAAATGCTTGATTGTGCAATGAGTGGTATGCTTTTAAAACATTGCCCTTTCAATATTATTGGACACGTTAAGTAAAGCGGGAACCTTGTCTGTTGTAATCACCGTTGCTTTTTCTCACATTTTTCTAGATTGTAACTAGGGTTAGGAAACTTTGCAAATAAAATCAGTTATCATATTTCATACCTCTTAAATACAATTCATATTTATGTTCAAATAAATTTATTGATTGAAACTTTGTTTTTGCCGATATGTAAATATCGATAGTAATGCCCTTGACTTCCCAACGTTTCCAAGCATTACGTGAACAGATTGCTACTGTCTCACCTAAGTATTTTAAGTGATAAATTGGTCTTCCGTTTATTTTCCTCTCTTGGAACATGATACATATTCCCCCTAATTTGTATTAGGCAACATAAAACGTCACCTGGGTGTTTTTGTCTAAATCCCTAAAAAGGAAGGATTACTTTTATTTATTAAAAAGTTATACACTATGTCGAAAAGTATGGTTTATAGCATAATTACAAATCTGGATTTTTTCATTTTTAAAATACAACTTATCACTATTTGAAATATATGAATTGAAATGTTTATGCTTTAGTATATGGGGTTTCACCTATCTGGCTGATAATGTTTCTATTTGAATCTATATTCTTTTTACATACTTATCACACACCTTTTTAAGAGTATTTTAGTTTCTACGTACCAGAACAAATGTAAGTGGCATTATATATTACAGATAGGAAATATATAATTAAATAAAGGCTATTATTTCAAAAAGAATCCATAGCCACACACTTAGAGATAGAGCCTATTTATATATTTACCAACATTGTGTAACTAGTATAGGAACTTATATATACGAGTGTCAATGAAATGAATCTTACATTTTTGTAAGGTAACTATGTTAATAATATAGTAAGTAATTATTATATAAGATGAATAATTACGCACTTATAATAAATCTAAGAGTTGATAAGAATCTTTTATATTCTATGAAACGAAAGGGTTCCTTGAATTAAATTAAAGAGGAATATGTAGTGTTATTTTTAAATTATTTATTATAAAATCAGGTGCTATTAGTGATTCATAAGATATAAAGTTTATTTTGATTAAACTCGTATGTATGGGTGAATATAATAGATATTAAAGTTGGGTATATATTAAATTTTTGAAAAGAATGTTACATGTCTTGGATAAGTAATGAAATGCGTTATTTATAAGCTAATCAAATCTATAAAGCGGTTTGTACTGAATTCATTTTTTAAAATAACCAAAATAGAGATTTATAAAAATTTTAGAATAAATAATAAATTGTAATTAAATTAGTTGTGAATAAGAACGTATTATAGGATTAGGTTTTTTTATGCGAATAGTTACACAAGAAGAAATGAGGAGTAAAGAATACCTATAATTTTTTGTGCTTCTTTTTAAACAACAATTTTAAATATAAATTTAAAATTGTTGTTTAAATCGTTATCTTGTGTTTTAATAATATTGATAATAGATATCAATAAGAGAGATGAAAATTAGCGAAACAGGTGCTGCTAGTTAATGTCATAAAGATTTATAAATTTCTACATTATATTGTTATGAAACTATCTCTAATATTGAAATTTAAAAATAATATGTTTATAGAAGGAGTGGCTGTTTGTATGAAAAAAGCAAAAGGAATAGCTAAAAGTGTTGCGGTAGCTTCCGTTATTATGTCAGGAACATTTGGCTTACAAACAACATCTGCATTGGCAGATTCTAAGGGAACTGTAGAAAATCTTCAAAATGGTGGGAAGGTCTATAATAGTTTTAAAACTACTTATGACATGAAGCAGAATATCAAAAATTCAATAAAGGTTTCCTTTATTGAGGATCCGTACGCAGATAAAAAGATTGCAATTGTTACTACGGATGGTAGTAATATAGATGCTAAATATACAATTAATGGCGGATACTATAATGGCGGATTAAAATGGCCATCAGCGTATCATACGGAAGCAGAAATAACAAGTGATGATAGTGCTCAATTTCATAAAGCTGCCCCAGTTAATACAATGACTTCAGCAAAGGTTAGTTCTGAAGTAGGGTATACACTTGGTGGAAGTGTTAAAGTTGGGGTAAATGATAAAGGACCAAATGCTGAAGCGAGTATTACAGGTAGTTATGCTTGGAAAGAAAGTGTATCTTACGATCAAGCAGATTATAAAACAGTATTAGAGACTCAGACAGATAAAAAATTAAATTGGAAAGTAGGATTCCAATCATTTAATTTCCCGGAGTGGGGAATTTATAATCGTGATTCATTCAATACTTTCTATGGTAACCAACTATTCATGAAATCACGTAGTTATAATGAAGGAACCAATAATTTTGTTTCAAAAGATACAGTACCAGCTTTAACAGGATATGGTTTTTCTCCAAACGTAGTAGCGGTTATTACTGCTGATAAAACAGAAGCTACATCAGATTTAAAAATAACAAATCGTAGAATTTCAGATCAGTACAATATTGAATGGGTAAGTTCAAAATGGTGGGGAACAAACAACAAGGATACATATAATGAGTTCTTTACAAACCACTATAAATTAGACTGGAACAAACATCAAGTTACTCTTGATAATCAAAAAGCCCTTGAAGAGCAAAAGAATGGTATCAATAGTGTAAATGAAAAACTTAACAAAGGAAAAGGTAAATTATCTTTTTCAATGAATGGAAATCAACTCAAAGCTACATCTAGCAATGCTGGATATGGTATCAGTTATGCAGATAAAAATTGGGGTATCTTTGTAAATGGTGAAAAAGTCTATACGTTTAATGAAAAAACAACTGTAGGTAATATCTCAAATGATATTAACAAGTTAAACATTAAAGGACCTTATATTGAGGTTAAACAAATCTAATCAATAAATGAAATACAATTGATGGATGATTATTTTATCAAGACATGAGTAATGTGGCATTTTTAAACTAAAATTATGCAATGAAGGGATCAGATCTTATTCGTAAAATAGATAAGATTTGATCCTTATTTTTTTTCATTCGCACACGAGATTAAGCTGAAAATAGACATTTGTCACCAAATCTTTCACTAATTTAGATAGTAGAATGAAGTAATTGGGTGCTATTCATTTTATCATTTAGCCAAGAAGACTCCTTACTCAAGGAACGTGAAGGGCCACAGCCCGGTGAGTAGGTGAGAGATGAATTGGCTTCGAATAAGGAAGAGCAGGAAGCCATATTACTTGTTCGACATACATAAAATGTTGCCAGACAATTTGTCAGTATTATTTCACTATCTATCTAATAGATGCCTGTCTGTTTGTCGTATGGATTCTAAATGGATACTTTTTTGATGAAGTAGGAGAAAAATATGTTCAGAAGATGTTGTGTTTTTAAAATATTGGTTGTGTAATGAATTGCTCAAAGTGATTAAGAATTCATCGATTGTTAAATTATCATTTTAAACATATAATTAAATTTAATTAAAAAGATAATCAATTCAAAGTCCTTATTGAACTTTTGAAATGAGCTATATACTAGTTGAGGTGTGGGGAATGGGAAAATCAAGAGAGCGGACGATGGAAAATATTTTAAAGGCTGCTAAGAAGAAATTTGGAGAACGTGGCTATGAAGGTACGAGCATTCAGGAAATTGCAAAAGAAGCGAAAGTGAATGTTGCTATGGCTTCTTACTATTTTAATGGGAAAGAAAACCTATATTATGAGGTATTTAAGAAATATGGTCTTGTTAAAGAGTTACCCAATTTTCTTGAGAAGAATCAGTTAAATCCTATCAATGCCCTAAGAGAATATTTAACAGTCTTTACTACACATATAAAAGAGAATCCTGAAATTGGAACATTGGCATATGAGGAGATTATTAAGGAAAGTTCCAGATTAGAAAAGATTAAACCTTATTTAATTGGTAGTTTTGAACAGTTAAAAGAAATATTACAGGAGGGTGAAAAACAAGAGGTTTTTCATTTCTTCTCTATAAATCATACGATACATTGGATCACTTCTATTGTTTTATTTCCAAAGTTTAAGAAGTTCATTGATTCTTTAGGGACGGATGAAACAAATGATAAAAATCATGAATGGATGCCAGAAGACTTAGTGGATAGGGTTATTTTCGCATTAACCAATAAACCTAGCATTTGACAATCCAAAATCTAAAAGGACCAGCAGTGAGATTCTTGTTACCAAAAAATGAGGAAGACGGAAGAAAAAGGGGTAGTTGATGTTAGACAGGTAGTAATGTATGGGGAGTATACTAGGTTATGTAATCTTAATAAAAAATGTTTTAAAAGTGTTCCGAGGTTATTGAGGAGTGCTTTTTGGATGAAGTTAATACAGTAAATTTTTTAATATTAGAAGGAATTAAAAAGAGAAGACTTTAGGCAGAGCTCTTAAATACGCCTATTAAAGTTAGCGTAAAAAGCAATAAAATAACCTTTGGAACAAGGGAGTTAGCTCGGCTGTCTTAGGACGAGTTAGCTATTAAAAGTAATGATTAACCGAGAAGCCCCCAGTTAGGACGTTAAGTGGCCAGTAGTTCACATACAGCTAGAACAAAGGGGAGAGAAAGCATATTTGAGTTTTCATGGTCTTTTTTGAAGTATAAAATAGTATTGGATTGTTCTAGAAAGTATGGCTATGAATATTATGTAAATCATCATAGATGGTTAAGCAACGGGATAGACCCACCATCAAAACAGGTGTATCGATTAAAGAAGTTATTAAAACTACCAATATTATTTGGGCAAATTACTCAGAAAATAGTTGATTCAATGGTAGAGGAATACTTAACAAGTAGGTACAGCAGGGATGAGAATGAATTAATTGAGAAAGGAAGGCTTATGTTACGTAACGCCTTCATCATTTTCCAATATAATATACCTCTCTCAAAAAATGTGAAGGTGTGAAACTCCAATTTTATGTGGGAGATGAAAGTGGAGTGTAATCTATGTTATTGAACTCCCCCCACTTTCACTTCGTTTAGAAGTGAGGGATTCCTAAGTAAAGAGTTCTATCGAACTCTAATCGATTAGGCTAACCCCGCAGTCCTTGCGGTTAGAAGCCTTATTGCTTCATTCTTTATATTGATACTTGCGTTAATATCCCTATCATGGTGTGTACGACAAAAAGGACAGTCCCATTTACGTAGGTTTAGATTTTTAACGTCTTTGTTTTGATATCCACAACAAGAACATAATTGGCTGGAAGCAAATGTTTTCGATACGACAATGACTTGTTTGCCATACCATTTTGCTTTATATTCCAACATGGTTCGAAACTGTGACCAAGATACTTCACTAATTGCTTTTGCTAACTTACGATTTTTTAACATATTTGATACTTGCAAATCCTCTATACCGATAACATCGTGGCTTTTGATTATTTCAGTTGAGATTTTGTCTAAGTAATCTTTTCTAGCATTTGATATGTATTCATGAATTCTAGCTACTTTTACTCGTTGTTTATTCCAACGAGAAGATCCTTTCATTCTTCTAGAAAGAACACGCTGTGCTTTCGCCAACTTATCTTCTAATAATCGGAAAAACTTCGGATTTTCATAGGGTGTTCCATCTGACAAAATGGCGAAATCTTTTAGTCCTACATCTATCCCAATGTAAGAATGTGTTTTCGGAAGTTCTTGTACTTCTGTTTCAACTAATAGTGACACAAAATATCTACCAGAAGGGTTCCGTCTAACTGTAGCATTTACAATACGTCCCGTTATTTCACGACTTTTGGCAAATCGAACAAGACCTAGTTTCGGTAATTTTATTTTGTTTCCTACAACGGCAATGTTTTCATTTGTTTGTTTTGTGGTATAAGATTGTACGTTATTCTTCTTGGATTTGAAACGCGGGGCACTATTTTGTTTTTTGAAAAAGCGTGTATACGCATCCGCAAGGTTGCGAACAGACGACTGAATCGCAATACTATTCACTTCTTTGAGCCAAACAAACTCTTTCTTCATGGCAGGAAGTTTGGCAGAGCATGTACCATATGTTAAACCTTTTCCAGTTTCTTTATATGCGTGATCCCATAGGGATAGGAAATGATTGAATACAAAGCGAGAACAACCTATCGTTTTATTAATTAGAATTGCTTGTGCTTGATTTGGATAGATACGAAACTTAAAGGCTTTATTAATTATCATTTGATTCGCCTCCATTTCGGTATATAACTATTATACACCAAACATATATTCGATGGATAGTGAAGTAACACTTTATGTATGTTGAACAATTGAGATGGCTTCCTGCCATCCCTTGTTCGAAGCCAATTCATCTCCCACCTACTCACTTCGCGTTCCTTGAGGAAGGAGTCTTCTTGGCTAAAATGATAAAATATAAGAAATCTTAATTGCGAAAACAGTTAATGGTATTCGATTTGTGTTCAATTGCATCCTTATTATATGGAACAATATGTACTAAGGAATAGGGGAAGGACTCACCTATTATTGGGCTACGCCCTTCACACGCTTGAGGAAGGAGAATTCTTTCGGGGAATACGTTAAAAAGAAGCCTTAGAAGAGAAATACTCTTTTAAGGCTTTTATGCTTGTTCATTATTCCGCTGTTATGCCTTTAGGCCAAGTAGTCGTAAGATAACTATGATTAATAGCGCCCCTATTGTAAGGACCGCATTATTGACAGTGTGGATTAATAACACGTGCCAAATGTTTTTAGTCCATAGATATATTAGATTTAGAAATAGACCTGCAAACATGAAGGGAATTGTACCTATTACGCTCCCGAAATTATAATAGTGAATTAACCCGAAAAGAATTGAATTCAAAATGATAATACATGCTTTTTTAAAAAAACTACCCTGAAATATTTTACCGAGAAGTGTATAACGAAAAACAGTATCTTCAATTAATCCTGTAACAATAGGACCTAAAGCGATATAAATTAAGAGCATGAACATTTCAGGACTTGCGGTTAAAGGGTCAATTAAAGATGGTACATCTGTTTTTAAGCTGGTGCTAACTCTTGGAATAAGTGAGCGAATCAAACTAACTATAATTTGTAAAAGAACACCACCAACAATTACTAATAGAACGGAACGTTTCCATGCCAGTTTAAATTTACTCCAATGTCTACGAAGCATCGGAGCATAAACAACCATAAGGAAAATAAACATAATAATGCGTAAACTGGTATCAATAATTGCTGACAATTGATTTTTTACTGAGAAATATTGAGTGATAAAGCCTACAAATAATATTAATGGGATTAAAAGTAAAACGATATAATCTTTCTTTGTCCACACATTCTCTGAAAAATCTTCAGCAGCGACTAATTTAGTGAATTTATTCATTTGAATCTACCACTCCTAATAATATTATAAAAATCTTAATATGTTCCATTTTTAGTTAAAGTACATTATGTTAGCTATCACTATCTTCTAATTGACGGTGTTACAAGCGTTCAATAGCTTCACGGTTTTCAATCATCAATCTTTGTTTTTGCTAAAATGATTAGCTGCATATGTATGGTGCAACTTTTAAGGGCTTTTTTTCTCGTTAAATGCTCTAAGTAATACATTAAAGCGAATTTTTATGTTTTGATTTATAAAATTATAAGGGTAACCTTTAAATTTCACCTCAGATAATTCATGCGCCTTTCCTTATTCATAAAATTTGATTTTTTTAACAGTTGAATTCCACACGTTCACTTTATTTAGAAGTGAGAGTGGGGGAGATCAAAGAAAGAAGGGTAAATTAAGCTCTGTCTCTTGATAAAAACTTATAGAAATAAAAATAAGATAGTTACTGTTGGACAGATAGTAAATCACGATTAATAAACTAGGTCTTACGAGCACGATAGAAAAAATAGAACTTCATAAAAAGAACTCCTATGTTATTTAGGAGTTCTTTTCGGATGAAGTCAACAAATTTATAGAATGCTGAACATTAATTTGTTTTTTCAACAATCGGAGAAATAGCCTTCACCGGAACATCAGCAAGTAAAATAGGGCTAAACTCAAAAGATGCAGCATAAACGTTCACCGTATCACCGATTACAATATCTTGTAATACTTCGGTTGAAGTTTCAACTTTATAAGTTATGTTGTTACTTGACACCAAAATTGAATTCTCCGATGTTTGTACTACATTTCCTGTAATTTTTTCGTATTGATTTTCCAAAATGCTTTGTTCATTTCCTTTTTGAATAATCGCGTTCTTTGCCTCAAAAGGTAAATCCTTTAAAAGAATAACGTCCATTTCAAATGCTTGAGCATAAACATTTACTGTATCACCTATCTGAATGTTTGGTAGTACTTTTGGATTAACATGGGCACGAATGGTTTGGTTTTCACTTGAAATTTCAAGGCTATCTTCAGATTTTTTTGTCACTGTACCAGAACGTTTTTTTAGTTGTGCTAAGAGTTTTTGTTCTTTATCTTTACTCATTACATGGTTTTCTTGTTGTTTGTTAGATTCTTCATTTACTTTAGAAATAGAGTTTACATCAGTGTAAAATACAGTTTGTCCATAGATTATTTGATGTTTCCATTGGTCTTTGTTAGCAACTTTAACTTTGTCCCCGTTTTTAAAGTTAGAGTTACTACCATTCGGGAAGTCTATAGTAACTTCTTGACTATTTCCATTAGCATCTTTATATGTAACAGTCACATAATAAGGATCTGCATCATTTATTACCCCAACTACATGGTTTTCTTGTTGTTTGTTAGATTCTTCATTTACTTTAGAAATAGAATTTACATCAGTGTAAAATACAGTTTGTCCATAGATTTTTTGATGTTTCCATTGATTTTTGTTAGCAACTTTAACTTTGTCCCCGTTTTTAAAGTTAGAGTTACTACCATTCGGGAAGTCTATAGTAACTTCTTGACTATTTCCATTAGCATCTTTATATGTAACAGTCACATAATAAGGGTCTGCATCATTTATTACTCCAACTACAGTATTTTCTACTTGTTTTGTTTGGTGGTGGATTTGATCAGATTTTGCAAGAAATTGTGCAGCCTCTGCACGAGTAATCGGTCTATTAGGAGACCAGCTATTTCCATCTTCAGTGCCCTTAGAAATTTCTGTTTGTATTAAAATGTTTGCATGTTTTTCACCCCAATGTCCTTTTAAATCATCAAACGTAATTTGTCCATTACTATTTGTAATATCTTGTAACTTATATGCATTTACTAACATTGCTGCCATAGCAGCACGTGTAACTTTTCCTGAGGGATTGAATATTCCATTTCCTTCACCTTTAATGATTCCTGCCTTTTCAGCAGCAGCAATATAAGGGGTTCCCCAATGATTTTGAGAATCTGTAAAGGATGGTTTTGCATCGAAGTCAACTTGTATACCTAGAGCTTTTGTCATAATTGTTGCAGCAGCTGCTCGATCTAATGAATCGCTTGAACCAAAAGTGCCATCTGGATACCCACTTAATACTTTTTTCTCAACTAGATAATTAACGGATTTGTCAGCCCATGCAGGAACATCCGGGAATTTGTGAGTATTTGCAAATGCACTAGATGAGTAGGAAAGTAGACTTCCAGCAAGAATTCCTGTAGCAATTAATTTGTATTTCAAAATGTAACACTCCTAAAAATTATTACAGCTTGGTAAATCTATCATTTATAGTTAAACTCATAAGTAATATGACCTAGTTTAATAGATTGGGTTGGTATCATCACTATATTACAGATAAATAATATACGGTTGATTCAAAATATTATTTCGAAAAGAATTCACAGACATACACTTGTAGTAAGGGACTATTTGATATATTCACCAAGCGTGTGTAACTAGTATAGTTACTCGTATGTACGAGTGTCAATTAAAAAAGAATTACATTTTTGTAAGATAACCATGTTAATAATATAGTAAGTAATTATTATATAAGGTGAATAATTACTCATTATAATAACTATAAGGATGAATAAATTTCTTTTTAATCCTATGTAATGAGAGAGCCCTCTAGATTAAATAAAAGAGGGATATTTAGCATTATTTACTAGTAATTTATTGTAGTTTTTATCTTCGCTGGAATTCTATTATTATTCGTATTATTTGGTCATCATACTGCGGAGTTTTTAAATTTAAACAGTCACGGTGGCCTCTTTCCAAATGGTGCAACAGGTTGGATTATATCTATGTTGGTCGTTATCAATTAATCATTGAAAATAATCGAGTAGATTAAATAATTTAGATTTGTATGTGTGGTATTTTTGCACATCCCCTGAAAAAGGCGAATAAGAAATACTCTCCTAAAATTTCTAATGAATTACTTCGAATATACTATTTACTGTATTTTAGATAGTAACTTTGATCGCGATAATTCTTGAATAAATGCATCCATGTCAACAAACTCTTGTTGTTTATTAAACTCAAATCGCCCATAAAGATTAATAAGTTGCCATGCAAACGGAAAAGTTTGTATTAATATTAAATATTGGCTATTTTCTTTTCTTTAAGTTAGCAAATTAGTGAAAATTTAGGTGTTATAATAAATGATATGATTCGCTAATAAACTGTACAATCACCCCAGATAGGTGGATTGTCTTCATTTTTAATCAATAATAAACATAAAAACTTTACTTCGTGAAAAATTTCCTTTCTATATTATTAACCTTATTACCTTACAAAAGTGTAAGGTTATTTTTATTGACGTTCTTCAAAAGGTGTAACTATAATGATTACATGTTAATTGATAATTAAAATCATTTAGTAAATAGATATGATTGGAGATGTTTTAGCATATGAAGAAAGTCATTTTAGCTGGTGCATTAGGAATTGCAGCATTTACAGGAAGCAATATACCAGGATTAGATTCAAAAACAGCAAGTGCAGCTGTGCAAGAGTTCAACACTACAGTTGAGGGGAAAGTAATAGAAGCACAATCAAAGTATTTTGTTATTGAGAGTAAAGAATTAAATGAAAGTGTAACTATATATACTGGTTTTCAAGCCAATGTAAAGCCAGGTGAATATGTAAAAGTGAATAGTAATGGTCCATTACTTCAAAACGCATTTACTACAAGTTTAACAGCTAATACTGTGGAGCATTTTGAATTAGCTCCTGGAAACTATGAGAAATATACAGTTGGGCATGTAAGTGAAGTTTCTTCTAATGAATTATTAGTTACATATATAGATAATAACGGAAATCCAGCAGATCTTCGTGTCCCTCTAAAAAATACTCATAAATTTAAGGTTAATGACTTAGTGAAAGTAGAAAGTGATTTCTGGGCAAGATCCATACCACCTATAGCTGTAAATGCAAAAGTAGAAAAAGTTAAAACTCAAATTAATGATTCAATAAATAGTACTAGTACTGAGTCTTTAGAAAAAAAAGCTACTACATTGAAACCAGGAATGTATGAAAAAGAAGATGGTCAACCTAATTTTGTAATCGGAGAAATCACAAAAATAGACAAAGATTATACCGATTATGTAGCTGTCACATACCCTTCTAAAAATGGGGAAAATGATCTTGTTTATGTAGAGTTAACGCAGGGGCAACAATTTAATATAGGTGATATGGTTCGAGTAGATTTTCATGATGGATCTAATTTCCATGGAATGGATAAAACAACGTATGACCATATTCAAAAAATTAACGATAAAATTAAACAGAATACAAATAAAGAGCAATGGGTTTGGTCTTAATTTTAAGAAAATAAAATTATCCATCTATAATGTATATACCCATTCAAAAAGTCTTGTAATATGTTACAAGGCTTTTTTGAATTAATTACTTTAAAACATAATCTTTTGTTTCATTCATGCACTGAATTTTGTGAAATTTGTTTATAAAGATATAAAAAATTCTTTCGTTGATATTATTTAATCTAAAGAAAGTTCCTTTACTTCATGGAATTAGAAACATTTTTCTCAACTATTCTATATAATATAGTGATTAATTATTATACAAGGTGAATAATTAATCACTACATTATTAATATGGTTACCTTACAATAATGTAAGATTTCTTTAATTGACACTCGTATATATAAGTAACTATACTAATTACGCAATAGCGATTCATCTGTAAGTACTGTGTATACTAATACTTTTAACTAAAAAAGATGTGTATCTATTTTAAAACAAAAACACGTGTAACTATTAGCTTTATATGTATAGGATACAGTTTTATTAGTCATAATTTCGTATGGATAGTTGGAGAACTTAAAATTAATATAAAGAATGATTTTATATTAAACGTAATATTTAAATAAATTAAAGTTATAGTATATTCAGTATTCTCCTCGTTTGTATCTTGGATTTCTTATGATGAACCGATATATATAGAATCATTTCATAAAAATAAAGGAGATTTAATTATGAATTTTAAACAAATTATTTTAGCAGGTGCTGTCATTACTACAGCCACATTAACGACTTTGAATAGTGTACAGGCTGAGAAGAAAATATTTAATGATGTTCCAGTCAATCATTGGTCTGAACAAGCAATTAATGATTTAGCGAGTAGAAAAATTGTATATGGCTATGGAAATGATACTTTTGGATTTGGAGATAAAGTCACACGTGGTCAGGTAGCGAGAATGTTATACAATTATTTAAAACCACAGGATGTAGACTCAAGTTTTAAAAATCCATTTACAGATATAAAAGGTAATATGTTTGAAAAAGAAATTTTAGCAATGGTAAAAAAAGGAGTTATGACTGGATATGGAAATAGTAAATTTGGACCAAATGATAGCTTAACTCGTGAACAAATGGCAGTAGTTCTTACAAATGCATTTAAATTAAAAGCGAATTCAATAACTAATTTTAAAGATGTAGATAAAAATTATTGGGCAACGAAAGCAATCAGTGCACTGCAAGAAAATAAATTAAGCGCAGGCACAGGAAATGGTATATTTGAACCTAAAGTAATTGTAACTCGCGAACAATATTCGCAGTTCTTATATAATGTGATCAATAAAGTAGAGAAACCAGAAGTGAAACCAGAAGTGAAACCAGAAGTAAAACCAGAAGTAAAACCAGAAGTGAAACCAGAAGTAAAACCAGAAGTAAAACCAGAAGTGAAGCAAGAACCAAAGAAAGAGAGAACAACTGGGGCGAAGAAGGGAACAAAATCAGAGATTAATTTACCAGCATACCTCGATAAATCTTTAGTGACAAATGATGTTACTTATAATCAAATTGCATTAAACATGCTACAAGTTTCACAAATTTCAATTTCAGATCAAGCACAAAGTTTAGTTCGTGATATTAATAAAAAATATAATACTAATTTGAAATTTAGTAATATCGGATTAAGCATTAAGTTAGTAGATGAAGGTATGCCTCTTCCAACAGATTCAATTGGTGCGCAATTACTTATTGAAGGACCAGCTGAAAATGATTTTGAAATGAAATCCTTATATGATAATGAGGCCGTTGTGGAACTAACGAAAAAATGGGTTACCTTATTAGCTCCTGATTTAAATTTAGATCAAGAAATTCAAGAAGCAGTAGAGAAACATACTATGAATAACTACTATATAAAAGGGGACTATAGGGTTAGAATTATGAATTCAAAATCTGATAAAGTAATGCGTGTACAAGTAGAACCTAAGTAATTGCTATTGTTTTTTAATTTAAGGTTTACCGTGATTTAAAAATACTAATTAAATATATTATATAAAGGACACACCAGTATCTATCTAAAGGTAAGGTGTGTCCTATTTTTTGTACTGTAGATATACAATGAAAAAGTGAGATACAACATATGTTAATAAATGAAGTATATAAATTCCGTATATATTTAAATAAGAAGAAGGATACAATTTAGTTAAAAGAAGTAGGTATAAAAGCTCTTTAATCTTCAGAGAACTACTCCCCACTTAGCAAAGCTTGTAGTGGGAGCTTCTCAGGTCTACGAGGAAAGTAACCTTTCCTTTCATAGGGTTAGAAACATTTATATTAACTCTTATATTTATTAAAACAAGTAATTATTCACCATGTTTAATAATTAATCACTACATTATTAATATAGTTACCTTACAGAAATGTAAGATTTATTTAATTGACACTTATATGTATAAGTAACTATACTAGTTACACACGATTGGCAAATATATCGAATAGTCCCAAGCTATAAGTGTATGTCGGTGGATTCTTTTCGAAATAATAGTTTAATTCAAATAAAATTACTTATACGTAATATATTGATGGGAACAACTTAATCTATCTTTTAAACTAATTCATATTTCTTATAAGCTTAACTGTAAATGATTCATTTACCAACTTGTAATAATTTTTTAGGAGTGTTACATTTTGAAATACAAATTAATTGCTACAGGAATTCTTGCTGGGAGTCTACTATCCTACTCATCTAGTGCATTTGCAAATACTCACAAATTCCCAGATGTTCCTGCATGGGCTGACAAATCTGTTAATTATTTAGTTGATAAAAAAGTATTAAGTGGGTATCCAGATGGCACTTTTGGTTCAAGTGATACATTAGATAGAGCTGCTGCTGCAACAATTATGACAAAAGTTCTAGGTATACATGTTGATACAAATGCAAAACCTTCTTTTACAGATTCTCAAAATCATTGGGCAACCCCTTATATTGCTGCTGCTGAAAAAGCTGGGATAGTTAACGGTGAAGGAAATGGAATATTCAATCCCTCAGGAAAAGTTACCCGTGCTGCTATGGCAGCAATGTTAGTAAATGCATATAAGCTACAAGATAGAACAAATAGTAATGTGCAAAGTAAATTTAATGATTTAAAAGGACATTGGGGTGAAAAGTTTGCCAATATTTTAATTGATTTAAAGATTTCCGTTGGTACTGATAATGGTTGGCAACCAAATAGATTCATAACACGTGCAGAGGCCGCACAACTTACTGCCAAAACAGATACCCTTCAATCTGGTCCGAAAAATCCTATAGAAAGTAAAACAATCATTATTGATCCTGGACATGGTGGCGCAGATCCTGGAAAGCCCACAAAAGGATTGCCCGAAAGTAAAATCGTATTAGACACTTCTTTACGTCTACAACAATTACTTGAAAAGCGTACACCATTTACAGTCTTATTAACTCGCGAATCTGATACTAGACCTGGACATGATCAAAAAAGCTCTTTACAGGAACGTGTTAAATTTGCTAAGCAAAATGAGGGTGATATCTTTATAAGCATTCATGCAAATGCTTTTAATGGTAATGCAAAAGGGACAGAAACATACTACTATAATTCTTCTGAATCCGAAAAAACAAATCCTCATGTAGAAGAAAGCCGTGTTTTAGCGGAAAAAATTCAAACACGTTTAGTAGAGGCTCTTCAAACGCGTGATAGAGGCGTTAAACATGGAGATCTTCATGTTATAAGAGAAAATGATATGCCAGCTGTGTTAACGGAATTGGCTTTTATAGATAATGGTATTGATTATAGTAAATTATCTACGGCAAGCGGCAGACAGATTGCAGCTGAAGCTATTTATGAAGGAATTTTAGATTATTATGAATGGAAAGGAACTAATGTATCTGAATATAGACTATAATAATTAACACTCCGACTCCTAAAAGGGTAAGCTGATTAGCGTTCGAGGTATTCTTACTATCAAAGGTGAACTCCATTTCTGGTATTGGTGATGTGTAAGGTTACGGTGTGCCATCACCCGTATAGGTTTGTGAGATACGGACTATAAAGCATACCGTACAGGATGTTTCGTATTCATATGTTTTAGTTTTATAATTTATACTAGCGCCGACTTATTAAGGATTATAAATAAGTCGGTGTTTTAGTTAGTGTACTTAATGAGTACTATAGAAAGTTATGAACAATAAACCATGAATAGTTATTACTAGAAATTTTAGTTTGAAGATAGTTAAGCTAGATAATTCAGATGGTCAAAATACAATTAGTTTAAAGGAAACATTCTATACATAGTTGCTATAAAAATAATGGATAGTGTTGAGGACATGGTTGCTCACATTCTTTGTAATTCATTTTATGAAACCTTCAAATATTTGAAGGTTTAGTATAAAGAAAGTTGCATTATTTTGAAAGAAATCTTTTAAAATGCTCATAATATAAATATTAATTAGAAACTAATTTAATAAAAATGATGAAAGACTTAAGAAGGTGAATATATTGTTTAAACGTTCTCATTTGCAATTTACCTTATTAACAATAGCTCTTATATTCTATATAAGCTTTTGTTTTATATTTTTATTTGTTTTTCCAAATCATTATTTTGTATCAGATTTTAATATACGACTCTCATCTTTAGTTGTTGAAACTATTGTACTTATTTCATTACTCTATTCTATAGTATCCAGAAAAGTTAAGTTAGGAGTGTTTTGGGCTTGTATTACTATTGCAATAGGGTGTTTCTTGATAGGGAATTTTATATCTGCTTTTCAAGTACTTAATATAGAATTACCAATACAAAATTTTAATATCTCTGATGTATTTTTGTTGTTTTTCTTATTCTTCTTTCTCTTTGCGTTCTTTTATAAAATCATGATGGAATGTAACAAATGGGAGAAAGCGTATTTGATTTGTGATTTATGTATTGTTGTTACTGCTATTTTCACCTTAGAGTGGTATTTATTTAATAAACCTTCTGCAAATATCTTATTCTTATCAATTGGAGATGTTTTTCTTTCGTTTATTTTTCCAATTATAGATCTATTGCTTCTTTTACTAGGAGTTAGCCTTATTTTTCGACCAGCAATTTTTAATGCGAAAAGTAAATTATTTATTTTCATCTTAGTATTAACTGGATTGTCTATTACGGACTATTTATATTTCTATTTACAAGATGATTTATCACATCGTTCACTCATATTATTAAGGTGTTTGTATAGAGTTTTTCTATTATTTATTGCCATTGCTGCGACTATCCCAAGGAGTGCATCTTCTAGAAGAAATTATTTTATTATTAATCCGACATTTGGAAAGAAACTTCTTGTCATATTCCCTTATCTTGCAGTTGCAATATTAATTGGTTTTACTTTGAAAGAGCAAACTTCTTCATCTACACTGATTACGGGTAATTGTATTGCCTTTGTATTTGTACTGATTCGTCATACAATTGTACGAATGCAAAACAAAGATTTAACCGAAACATTAAAAGTGTTTAATAATCAATTAGAGCAAAAAGTATCTCAAAGAACAGCAGATTTAATAACCAAATCCAATGACTTGGTTAATAATCAAGAGAGATTTAAGTCCTTATATGAGTATCATCCAGATCCTATTTTAACGATTGATTCAAATGGTACTGTGTTAAATATAAACCAGGCTGGAAGTATGTTATTAGGAAAAAACAGTGATGAATTAATAGGTAAAGAATGTTTTTCGATTTTTTTAGATGAAGATAGATCTGAATTGGAAGCAGTTCTACAGGAAGGAAAACGATGCAGTTCGACTTCGTTACAATTACGGGTGAAAAACAATAATGAGAAGAACATTCATTTTTGGTGCGTAACCATTGTTCCTATTATGATAGAAGGACAAACTTTTGGGAGTTATGTAATGGTAAAAGACATTACGAGAATGAAGCAACAACAAGATAAGATAAACTATCTAGCATTCCATGATACAGTGACGGAGATTGGAAATCGAATATTCTTCCAACAAGAATTAGAAAAATCCATTGAGCGTGCACAAAAAACGCAGGGTGAATTTGGACTCTTGTATATAGATTTAAATCGTTTTAAGACCATTAATGATACAATGGGACATTCAATTGGTGATAGGGTTTTAAAAGAAGTTGCCAAACGTTTTAGGACATGTCTGTCACCAATTATTCCTTTAGCAAGAATAGGGGGAGATGAGTTTGCAGTCATAGTCCATAACCACACAGAACAACAGCTATTGGATTTATGTGAAACTCTGTTTCGTATAACTGAGGAACCATTTGTAGTAAATCAGCATAGTTTTTACTTATCTCTTAGTATAGGAATAGCAGTGTATCCGTTTGGAGGAATAAACACTACTACACTTTTACAACATGCTGATATTGCCATGTATAGCGCAAAGGAAAAAGGTAACAATGCTGTTTGTATGTACGACGAGACATTATCTCAAAAAATAACACGACGATTACGATTAGAGCAGGATTTACCGAATGCAATTGAAAATAATGAGTTGTTTTTATTATATCAACCACAAGTTGATAGTAAGGCAGGTAAGGTTATTGGTGCAGAGGCTTTAATACGTTGGCAACATCCAGAGCTTGGGCTAATCTCACCTTTTGAGTTTATACCTATCGCGGAAGAAACGTCGCAGATTATTTCAATTGGGAAATGGACGTTACAGGAAGCGTGTCGGCAACTGAAAGAATGGCATTCTGCGGGCTATTCAAATTTAAAGATGGGTATAAATTTATCAGCTATAGAGTTTGAGCAAAAGGGCTTTGTTCAAACAGTCATATCTATTATAGAAGAAGTAGGGGTACCAGCTAACTCGATTGATTTGGAATTAACAGAGCGTATAGCAATGGTAGATGAAAAAGAAACTTTATCGAAGTTAAAAGCATTAAAATCATATGGTGTACATTTATCAATTGATGATTTTGGTACAGGATATTCTTCATTAGCGTATCTACCTTTGTATCCAATTGATACTTTGAAAATTCCAAGAGAATTTGTGAATAGGATTGGAACTTCAAATGATGGAGATGAAATTATACAAACTATTATTTCGTTAGCCCATACTTTAAATATGAAAGTAATAGCAGAAGGGGTAGAAACGAAGGAGCAATTAACAGTGTTACAACAAAATGCATGTTATCTAATTCAAGGTTATTACTACAGTAAGCCTGTAAATGAAGATGAATTTATTAATTTTTTAAATACGAAACAAAATAAATAAGTCCAAAAAAATATATGAATTAAAGTGAGAAGACGTTCTACTCATATGGAGTAGAACGTTTTTCTTATGTTTATTTTCAGCAGATATGAAGTTAGGTTTCTGTTTTTGAGAGTAAATTTAGTATTCATATCCCCAGGATCAAATTTATCGTGAACTACACGCCACTTAGCAAAGCCTGAAGTGGGAGATTCTCAGTTCCGCGACGGAGAAAGTAAGCTTTTGACTCCCTGAGCGTTACTTCGGGGTGTACCACTCCTTAGATGTCCTTCGCACGTTTGAGGAAGGAGAATTCTTTCGGGGAATACGTTGAAACTTAGAAAATATATTGATTCTATTATCACGATTGTGTAATATATGGTTATATTGTTAGTTTATTTGATTCCGTTTATTCCCACACCTTCTTGTGTTGTGGTTGAGCTGTAGAAGCAAGTTACGTCTTGTTTCAATTGTGAAAGGGCTTCTTTGAGCCGATTAGTGTATATATAGCTTATTTTGCTATGCACATTATTAATCGACTTGAAGAAGCCTTTTTTGTGTTGTTTTCAAGTTTGCAGGTGGGTTTACTAATGATTCATAAAATAACAAATTTAATAGTAGAAGAGATAATAAAATGAAAAAAGATTGTAGACACTTACAACTAGTACCAACAGTAGAGGGGCATAAAATACGAATGGAAAAAATTCAGAAGTCATATGCTGCACCAGCAATGTCATCTAAATCCAGAGCGAGAGTAAATCAAATGAGAGGATGTTTTGAAGTTGAAATTATAATGCTAAATGGTAAATGTCAATATTTTAAACTAAATACTCTTAATGAAAAAGAAGCCATTCAAGAAATTGCGTTATATTGAAGGGATTTAGGAAATGAAGATAGGCTATGTCATCTTATGGTGCTTTGTCGCACAACAAAGTTTTTATCATAGTACAAGAATCATTGCAGAACCAAAGTTTCGTACATTTCTACGTAAGGTGAAAGCTTATTTCTTTGATTATGAAGAAGTGGTTTATGAAACTGAAAAATAAAGAAGGATAGGTATGAAAAAAGATAACATTTTGGAAGTGTTAGATGACCCAAAAGAGCGGGAAACAAAAGAGTAATCCTAAGATTCAAATGATATATTCGCTGTTTTGGATGAGCTATCGGAGATTACAGATGATGAACTACCATTTTAATTATATCGAGGTAGTGTATAGAGGGGAAAAGGAAGAGCTAAGTGATGTATATACTTGGATCTTCTTTTTTTATTGCAAAAAAGAACTTGGAGGGAATATCATGTTTACAAAAATTTTTATCGGTCTATTTTGTTATGTGTTTTTGGTAGTTTGTAATTCAAAGGAAAAATTTTTAATAGAAGAAGCCAAGAAAAAAGAAAGGGAAAATAAACCGGTGGAACGACCCGTTTATTGGTGCCCAAGAGAAAATAGACCTGTCGGAAGGGAACAAGAGCGTGTTATTGTTCCAACGAAAGAAATCAACTTAGAAAAGGATGTAGAAAGTGTATATAACCTAGTTACTACATCGGTTCATGAGAATCTCGATAAGGAAGAGGGTAACAAGTTAAAACATGAAGTTATAGAAGAAGTGGAGTATGATAAGGCGGTTTATGATATTCCATTTCCAAGTGATGAGGATATACCAGAGGGACTATTAGAATATAGGGATTCTTTCCAGAACTAGTTTCGATTCTTTTAGAAAGAGAAAACATAGAAGACATTTGTCCAGTTCAACGAGGAGTACCCAATGTAGAAAATATGTTTTTTGTGAAGTGTACTGCAAAAGTGATAAGACGAAAACAATGACTGACAAGTGTAATGAATATGTCTGATAACAAGCATTATTGGATTCATACAGGGGGAGAGATATTACCGGAAAATCAACTGCTGTATTTAGAAGTAAAAATTGATTCATCGTATTCCTATACATTAGTTAGATGGAGTGGTAGATAACTAGGAAATATCTGAATGTATTTCCTAGTTGTATTTTCTTAGTTAAATAGCATGAAAAACAGCATTTTCTCACTCATTTGTACAAGGATAAAATTTTTTTATTTTTGTACAAATGAGTGAGATAGAATGATTCACCATATTAGGATATTCTACTATAATGGAACACTGTATATCATTGTAATATTAAGATGTTTTGAGATTCAGGTGATTAACAGCCTTAAAACAGGAGAATTGAGAACTCTCCGTAATATTCCAATGCTTTAAATAGATAGCATTAAAACATGATTATTGTATAAAAAATTATTTTATCAAATTAAATAGGAGTGATAATATATGGCAATCGATCATATAAACAACAACGTAGTAGAAAAATTAGAACAAGCGGTGCGCTATGAAAAGAAACAAGTTCAGTTATTACGTGTAAGTAAAAGTAGTTCTAATATACACGCTTACATGATTTTTCCGGAATTCTCAGAGGCTAAAATTTCCCATACCGAACTGAATGAATATATAGAAAACCTATCAATAAGCTTGAAATATGTGATTGATCGGAAGTTGAGTCAACAAGAAATAGAAAAACAAAATCATTCTTTCATTATGACATGTACAGTTGAGGAGGATGGAGTGATAGATGATGAAACTATTCATTTTAATACGACGTATGTTAAACCACCAACAATTGCAAATAAAGTATTTAAGTTAGTGTGTGGATTAGGCAATCGTTTAGATAGTTTAAAAGAGTTACATCTTACAGTATTAAATAATAATATTAATCGAATTGAAATTGGATTTTACAATGAAAATGAAACATATATGGCAGTAGAGAAGGAAGAAATCGCGAATGCAATTATGGGAGCATATACAAAAGCAAATATCTATTATGCTGCAGACCTCTATTATGTTGCAAAAGGAAATCAAATCAAATTAAAGAGCGTTAAACCCAAATTAGCGGGGGATGTATGATGAAACAAGAAAAATGGATGATAGGAGTCTTAAGTATGCTTGTTTTAATCGCTTTACTATTTATCCCCTTACAAGCAGCTCAGGCCTCTGCAAAAGTTGATTTTAATGAATTGAAGGGGAACGATGTTTCGTCATCCTTTAAAGAGGGATTAAATAATCGAACGAAAACAAAAGAGAAAGATGATTCATTTGGCTCATCAATCATACAAAAGATTGAAGGTTTGTATGCACCGGTTTTTAAGGTAGGAGTAAATATCTTTTCTATTTCATTCGTATTAGGCATTATTGTCATGGTTATGGCGTTAATTACAAAGAATGGTCAATGGATGAAGTGGGCAACTGGAAGTATGATTTTCTCATTTATTAGTATGATGTCCATGAGACTAAGTGTGTACTTCTTGTTCAGTTCTGATGTATTTTCGTTTATGAACATCTTTACAGATTTTTTAGACCTGTTTAAAAGAACAGCACTTATTTTCACACCATTTATGTTAACCACGGGTATTCGTCTAAGAAGAATTCATGAGAGTACGAAACAGCCTGAGTATTACCGTTGGTCCAACCGTGTTATAACGGGCTCTTGTTTGCTGTGTGTGTTAGCCGTAATCGCTCCATGGCTATTTAATAATATGTAAAAAACTATATATAAGAATAGAGAGGTACTGGATCTTTATTCAGTACCTTTTATCTATCTATCGGGTTTCTTCTTTCGTATTCTTCAAGTACTTTCGGTGACAAAGGGGATAATATGCTACTTAGATAAACAGCTGTATATCTGCAGGTTAAAAGATTTGAAAAAGCTGAATCTGTTTCTTGTTCTGTTACCGTATTAACTACTATAAGTTTGAACATTTCTATCACAATCCTCTTTAGGCTAGTTCGTAAATTAATAGAGACGCGTATCACATCATGCTTACAATTAAACGTAAATATTTCTTAATGAAAAATAACTTTATTTATTTTGAAAGGACTGTTTGTTTTGAAAAGAAATCGAGAATATATTGTTTTGCGAAATTCCATTTTAATTGGTTGGCTGCTCACAATTATTGTTATGGGCCTATCTGTCTATTTTTCTTCCATTGTGTATTTATTAATCGGTTGTTTCATTCTGTCCCTAAAATACGGATTAATGGGCACAATAAAGAATGTAGAAAAACGTTTACCTACATGGGCTAACTTTGGTGTTATTGAAAAGCCAGTAAATAGAAGGGTAACTAGACCCTTTCAGTTTCGGGGTGGGCTTTTTGTATCTTTAGTGTTGGGATTCGTAGAAATGGTGATAAAAGGCTTATGTATCTCATATTTTATTTTAGGATTAGAAACGTATGTATATGGTTTGATGAGCAGAAATGCAAGAGTGTGAAAAGGAGGCTTCTATTATGAAAGTATTGATATTCGAATTGATTCTCATTGTGATTCTGATTCCTTTGAACATCATTTTAAAAAAACATGTACCGAAATGGAAAGGGAAAGCCGGAGAAAAACTAGTGAAACGTATATTGGGCAAATTGGATCCCACAAGTTATTATGTGTTACATGATGTGACGGTTCATACGGAGTATGGTGATACAATGCAAATTGACCATATTGTTATTGCGGAAACAGGTGTATTTGTTATTGAGACGAAGAACTATGAGGGCTGGATCTATGGAAGTGAGAAATCAGCAAGGTGGACACAGGGTATTTTTAGAAAGAAATCCTCTTTTCAAAACCCATTTCGACAAAACTATAAACATATTAAGGCAATTGAATGGTTGATGGAAAAACAGATGCCGTGTATCTCTATTGTAGCGTTTCATCCAAAATGCAGTCTAAAAAGGGTAAATGTTCATTCGAAAGATAAACATATCTTATATTATAACGATCTAAAAACATGTATCGAATCCTATATTGATTTGAAACTAACAAAAGACGAGGTTAAGCATATCTACCAAACTATTTTGCGAGCTAATATTACCGATAAGAGCATTGATAAGAAACATGTGAAGTATTTACAGAATAAGTTCGCTAAACAATAAGAAACCGAGAAAGGAACAATGTTATATTTAATAGGATTTTTGGTAATCATCGTAGTAATTATTCGTCTTAACTTAAAAGTCCATAAGAACCGTTTTAAGACTGTTGAATAAATGTATATAACTATATACTTATTTATAAATGTAAATGATAAAATAGATACATAAAAATAAATAGGAGGTTTAGTTGTGAAAGAAGTGTTAGATGTTGAAACGTATGTACAAAAAATGAAGAATCAGAAAATAAATTATGACAAAGTATTAAGAAAAATGATTAAAGATTGGGAAGTAAGAAATGAAAGACCAAAAGTGTTACTTCATTCGTGTTGTGCTCCTTGTAGTACTTTTTCATTGGAATTTCTTGCAGAACATGCAGATGTTACAATCTTCTTCTCAAATTCAAATATCCATCCGAAAAGTGAATACATGCGACGCTCTAATGAACAAAAGATTTTTGTAGAAAAGTTTAATGATCGTACAGGGCATACAGTAGGCTTTATTGAAGATGACTATCGTTCAAATGTATTTTTTAAAATGGTAAAAGAGGAAGGTTTGGCAGAAGAGCCAGAAGGTGGGCTTCGTTGTTCAGCTTGTTTTGATATGAGATTGGATCGTTCAGCTGAGGTAGCACAAGAAATGGGATTTGATTACTTCGGTAGTGCGATTACTCTTTCTAAAAATAAAAATAGTCAATTAATAAATGAAATTGGAATCGGTGTGCAACAAAATTATGATTCACGTTATTTACCAAGTGATTTCAAAAAAAGTAACGGATATCAACGCTCAATTGAAATGTGTAATGAATATGATGTTTTCCGTCAATGTTATTGTGGATGTTCATTTGCAGCGGAAAAACAAGGTATAGATTTACGAGCGGTGAACAAAGATGCAATAAATTATCTGAAAGAAAATAATCTTAGTTTGAAAAAAGAGATTTAATCGTGAAAAATTTGATGTGAAATTAACCTATGATCTACAAAAGAGATGCATTATGTTTTTAAATGATAAATATAAAAAGCTAAAATAGTTCTGCAATAACTCCTTACTGGTTAAATTTCTAGAAAAGAAAAAACCAATAAGGAGTGTTTTCTTAATCTCGCATTGCCCCTGCTTCTCGGGAAGTCATTGCTCCTTGTCCCGCTCTTACATCGTTCTGAATTTCTTGTTTCACTTTTTGTGCATCAGTTTCAGCAAAATCTGCTTTCATAACAGAACCCGTGCTTTTTATAGCTTTTTTATGACCTTGCATACAAATCCTCCTCGATTTAACGTTTAACAACATTATTATTTACAAAAATATACTCGATATTCTCGATGAATTGAACATGTTTCATGTAAAGTACAATGTAGGAAGGCATCTTAATTGTTCGACACATATAAAGTGTAAATCCAATATATAAAGAATATACGTTCTGTATAATAGTCATATACCGAAAGAGATGTGAATGAAATGATGATTAATAAAGCCTATAAGTTTCATATCTATCCAAATCAAGCACAAGCAATTCTAATCAACAAAACGATCTTTGTATTCAATCATTTCCTTTCCCTATGGGATCACGCATACAAAGAAACAGGGAAAGGTTTGACATATGATTGACGTTTAACAAATCACTTGATAATATATTAGATATCTAACATGTTAGTGGGTGATTTTTTGTCTTTATATGAACAAGTTAAACGCATTAATGAAGCTGAATATACTATAAACCGCTTGATATATAAACATTACAAGCAATATTTAAATAGTGGTATTACAACACAACAAGCTGTTGTATTAGATATTGTATATTTAGCGAAACGTATTACGGTCGGCGAAATTGCGATTGAAATGAATATAAGCTCTAGCGCGGTTAGCCAATTAATAGCGAAATTGGAAAAGAATCAATATATCAAACGAGAAATTAATCTTCAAAATCGACGTGAAATATATATAACGTTAGATGAAAATGGATTGGAGTATTTTTCGAAGCAAGATTATGTAGAACAGCAAATTGCAGATAAAATTTACAGCAAACTTTCATCAGAAGAGCTAGATGAATTTGAAAGAATTGTTGATAAATTAAGGGGGATTGTGGTGAAGGAATTATAAAAATCCCTTCACGTCTAATATGTTAGGTATCTAATTTGTTTAGGGGGCTAAAATATGAGAGGTTTACTTGAAAATATCGCTTTTAACGGTGCAGTTTATTATGAAAAAAACGGTCAAATCAAGCAGTATTTTCATGGTTATCAAGAACTCGAAAAGAAGCACCTTATTAACAAAAATACACAATTTAATCTAGCATCATTAAGTAAAATGATTACAGCGGTAATGACGTTTCAGCTAATCGAAAAAGGACAGCTACAGTTAGAAGATAAAATTACATGTTGGTTTAACATACCATATTTTACAGAAGTAACAGTTGCAGAATTACTTACACACACATCTGGTATTCCAGAGTATATCACGGAAGATTTAACAATAAGTGTTGAAACATTTATCGAAGGAGTGCTACCACAATATACATCAAATGACCATTGGTCTTATAGTAATACGAATTATGTTTTACTTGCCAAAATAATTGAAAAAGTGAGTGGTTTATCGTATGAAACGTATTTGCAACAATATATTGCAGAACCATTAAATCTTACTCATATGACCACGCAACCCATAAAGCAATTTGTAGCGCAAGGTCAAACGTTTAATTATGAGGAGCAACAATATAAAAAGGTGCTTGATGACCCATATTTACAAGAAATCGAAAAATATAATAATCAATATGGTGACGGTGGTATTTATGCAACAGTCGCAGAGGTAGCGAAGTTTTTAAAAGCATTTTGGCAAGGTCAGTACATTAGCAAAGAGATTGTTCAATTTATGTTAACACCGACAGAAGTCAATAATAATTATAGTTATGGTTTTATCATTCAAAATGAGTGGGTTGGCCATACAGGTGGATGGCTTGGTTGCTCTGCACAAGCCTTTATGAATATACCTACAGGGGAAGTGATTGTGTTAGCGACGAATCAAGAAGTGTTTCCTCAATATGAACAAGAAATTATGCATTACTTAATGGGAGTACAATATGCTGTAGAAGCACCAAAATATGTGATAACTTTACCGCTCACAATTAAAGATGATATTACGGGTTGCTATGAATTAGCAGATGGACTTGGCACAAGATTTACAATTACAAAGGATGTACAATTTATGATTTCATTTGAACACCAGTTGTCTGTGCCACTTTTTAAAATAGATGAGTCATATTATTGGATACGTAATACGATGAGTTATGTAGATGATGCTAAGCATTTATTTATCGATGAAGGTGTTGAAATACCATATCAAAAAGTCAATTGATATGGTCAGGAAGGATCTGTTTTAAAATATCACATGTATAATTCTCCTTATGCTTTTTCTAGAGTGTTGCCTCATTTAGACAACTTTTCAACAGAATTTTCAAAGTTATCCATATGATCAAAAAAGAATAGATGAATTTGCAGGATTAGTCTATCCAAAAGCGGGAGGTGTTCAGTCATTAAAAGTTGGAACTTACAGTATAGGTTTCGATACCATTAGGAATCTACTAGCATTTGTAATCTTTTTCAAGTATTTGCACCAAAATTCATTATTTTAAGTGAATATGGTACAAAAATGACAAAACTCTTTTAAGGACAATAATAAAGATTGACGGTTTATAAGTCACCTGCTAACATATTAGATATCTAACATATTAGTTACTTAATATATTAGTTATCTAACGTATTAGCGGGTGATTTTTTGTCTTTATATGAACAAGTTAAGCGTATTAATGAAGCTACATATACAATAGACCGTCTGATATTTAAACATTATAAACAATATTTAAATATTGGTATTACAACACAACAGGCGGTTGTATTAGATATTGTGTACGTGGCAAAGAGCAGTACGGTCGGCGAAATTGCGATTGAAATGAATATAAGCTCTAGCGCGGTTAGCCAATTAATAGCGAAATTGGAAAAGAATCAATATATCAAACGAGAAATTAATCTACAAAATCGACGTGAAATATTTATAACGTTAGATGAGAAAGGGGTGGAGTATTTTTCGAAGCAAGATTATGTAAAACAGCAAATCTCAGATAAAATTTACAGCAAACTTACATCAAAAGATGTAGATGAATTAGAGCGTATTGTTGACAAATTAAAGGAGATCGCGATGAAGGAATTATAATGATCTGCTTATGTTTAATTTGTTAGGTATCTAATTGTTTTAGGTTATTAACAAGTGAAGGTTTACTTGAAAATATTGCGTTTACTGGTGCTGTGTATCATGAAAGAAATAGACAAATCATGTTATTAAGAAATTACAAAGCAGCATCTTATTAAGGAGAATACACGATTTAATCTAGCATCACTAAATAAATATCTACAGTGGGGCATTCTAGCTAATCGAAAAAGGGCAGCTACGATTAAAGATAAAATTATAAGTTGGTTTAATGTACAGCATTGTACAGAGGTGACAGTAGCAGAATTACTTATACATCCGGTATTTTAGAGTATATTGCGAAGGATTTGATAATAAGTGTTAAATAATTTAATAGTCTTGTAGTTTTCTATTATAAATGGGATATACGATTGCTAACATTATTTAAATTACATTATAAAAAGTTGTATAGTGTCATAAATCTAGCTTTGAAATAATGTCATTATGTATATAGACAAATGTGATGTTTAGAAAAAGTTTCTCAATCTTCACTTCCAATTAATTCGTTTACAAAATTACCTACATATGCTAATTTAATGGAGCTGAAGTAATAATATGGAAAAATAGTGATCTAGTAACTCTGAATTGAAAAATGAAGTAAATTATTTGGGAACTATGTTAGAAACTATCGTTGGTGTCATGAATGGTGTATTTGTATAATCAAACGATACATTGAATAATACTCCATATAAAAATGTATGGAGTCAAGGTAGCTAGAATTCATGAATACATATCAAATGCTAGAAAAGATTACTTGGACAAAATCTCAACCGAAATCATCAAAAACCACGATGTTATCGGTATAGAGGATTTACAAGTATCGAATATGTTAAAGAATCATAAGTTAGCAAAAGCAATCAGTGAGGTATCATGGTCACAATTTCGAACTATGTTGGAATATAAAGCAAAATGGTATGGCAAACAAGTCATTGTCGTATCGAAAACATTTCCTTCCAGCCAATTATGTTCTTGTTGTGGATATCAAAATAAAGACGTTAAAAATCTAAACCTGCGTAAATGGGACTGTTCTTCTTGTCGTACACACCATGATAGGGATATTAACGCAAGTATCAATTTAAAGAATGAGGCGATAAGGCTTCTAACCGCAAGGACTGCGGGGTTAGCCTAATCAATTAGAGTTCGATAGAACTCTTTACTTAGGAATCTCTCACTTCTAAACGAAGTGAAAGAGGGGGTAGTTCAAGAAGGGAAATTCTATATCACGAAAAATTGACTATACATTTTTTCATATTCACTTGGTTTGTGATAGCCAAATGCTGAGTTGATTCTCCTTGAATTATAGAAGAATACAATATACTCAAAAAGTGATTTTTTACTTTACTCATTGTTTTATACTTCGTTTGATAAACAAGTTCTTGATTAAGAATGCGGTGAAGGTATTTGATACAAGCATTAGTTGTAATAGTTTCTTTTGTGGTTCAAGTTGCCTATCAATTTATATTGTTTTAATAGTTTTGATACTCACTGGAAGCATACTGAATACTATACTCACTTGTTATTTTTTCAATTTTTATACTTCTATATATTTGGTTAAATTCTTCGGGGGCTTGAAAGGTTTTGCGCATAAGTTTTGGATCGGTATAGCCATTTGGAATAAATACATTTAGAAATTCTCAGACTTTGCAGATTTTCTTCACTCAATATTGGGAGCGATGATGGTGAATAAACTCTAACTTAATCGAGTACTATGCGAGAATTAGTGCATCGCCTTTTTTAGAATTCTATTTTCCTCTTCGAGATTACTTAATTACTTTTGTCATGCTCTTAGTTCAGCACCTGAGGTAGAAATTTACTTCAAGTTGTTCGCTATTCTTTTTAATTCAACTATATAAGGGATTCACAATTAATCCAGTTTCTCGAATTAATTGTGCCACGGGTTTATTGTTCTTTAGAATATACTTTACTGTTTCTTTTTTATGTTGCATTATGACATTTTCCATTTGCTTTTTCCATATAAACACCACATTATTGTTATATTTTTTAGTAAAACAATATAGGGCTGCCTTTTAGTCTAGTATCAAGCCTAAAAGCATGAATTTATTACTATTTAATGTCTGTATATTCTTATAAAATCTAACGAAGGGCAGGTATAAATACTTATGGATCATGTGTTTTTTGAAGAGCTGAGCTTTATTATATGTAACATGAAAAAGCATAAAAATGAATTAAGATCAATCCTTATGGAAGTCAGCACGATTGAAAGTGCTGAGTATGAAATTAGTTCTAGCATTAATGTTCTGGAGCAAGCAACAAAGGAACTGAAATATATGAAAAGAGATATAGTTGAAAAAGTAGCAATCTTCTATCCAACTAACTCTATTCTATATTCTTATATTTTATATGCAATTATTCCAAGCTATTACTGTAAAAATATTTTCTTAAGACCGTCCACATTATCTCATTCTACTACGTTGAAAATTCATAATTTTTTTAATGAATATTCTAATTTGAATGTAAAAATTGAACCTATTGGATATGCAGAATTTAAAAAGAAAACATCTGATGCAGAAGTGGTGGTATTTACAGGTAATTATCATAATAGCCTATCTGTTCAAAAGGACTATCCTGGCGCGCTCTTTCTATTTTTTGGTTCCGGCTTAAATCCTTTTTTCATAGGCGCTGAAGCTGATATCGAATATGCTGCTGGAAAAGCTGTAGAGGCTCGAGTGTTCAATTCTGGTCAGGATTGCATGTGTCCGGATTTATTTTTTATCCACAGGAGTCAAAAAAAAAGGTTCGTCAAATGCTTGTTGCAGCAGTTAAATGAGATAAAAATGTCTGGACGAATGAGTGACAAGGTCAAAAACAGTAATTATAAAGAGCTAGTGCTGCAGGCTGAGATATTTCTTACTGATTATCAAGAAAAAATTGTATATGGGGGCCAAGTGGAGATAGATAAGAGTTGGATTGAACCTACTGTTTTGGTTTCCGATATGGATGATATGCCGCGATATGAGGAGCACTTTACCCCAATTTTTAATGTTGTTTCCTATCATGATGCGTCTGAGGTACTCAATTGGCTTATGGATGCAAAACGCTTGGAATCGTCATTTGGTGTATCTGTTTTTGGGAATACAGATTTAATCGAGCCATTAAAAAAACATTATACAGTTGCTCTTAACAAAACACTTTTTGATATGGAATGTGGCCATCTGCCTTTTGGTGGTTATGGTCCAAAGGCAAGTTATGTGAAATACAAAGACTGCATGGAAAGCAGGCCAATTTTAATTTCTAAAGAAGTCAACCGAGTATTTAATCAATATATAATGCAGGTTAATTAAAAATTAGGGGGAGTTGTTTTTGTTCACTTCTATATGGGATTTTTATGCATATTTATTAAAAAATTCAAATATTAGAAAGGTCTTTGCTATGGTGGGAGAAGGCGAAGGTCTTCTAGAATCTGCACACTTAGCCAATATGGATGTGTATACATCGAAAGACCAAAGAATTGCAGCAAGTATGGCTATGGGATATTCTCAAGCCTCAGGTGAACCAGTCGTTTACGCGACAAGCCCCGGTCCAGGACTTGTGAATGGATTAACGGCAGTGTTGGAGTCTTTTTCTGCGTGTGTTCCTCTGATTATCATTTCTGCAGGGACATCTAGAACATCCATTGGAACAGGAGCTTTTCAAGAACTCAACAGTATCGAATTGATGAAAGCTATCACAAAATGGCAGTATAGGGTTGAACACGAAGATCAAGCAGAGTGGGCGCTAAAAAGAGCGGTACATATGGCTATAAATGGAAGGCCTGGACCAGTTTATTTAGAAATACCAAATGACCTAGAGCAACAGCGGTATGAGCAGCCCTCTTCATTGATTCCAAAAGAGCCAATTGTCATGTGCCCACATCCAAGGCAGATAAGCTTGACAGCAGAGATTTTAGGGAGGTCAAAACGACCGGTGTTTATCGTAGGAGGCGGTTGTCAAAATAATTCCTTGCTAGGTCAATCTCTTTTGACCTTGGCTGAAAAATTTCAGGCCGCCGTGTTTACCACTGCTTCTGGTAGGGGGGTTGTGAATGAGCAGCATCCACATGTATTTGGCAATATAGGTCTTTATGCTTTGCCAGAAGCAAAGGAACTGCTGAGGGAAGGGGATGTCTTTCTGGCTTTTGGCACGCAACTTGAAGAAACAGCTTTAATGGGGTGGAAAGATATTGCAGATGAAAATTTGTTTATACACATCGATTGTGATTACGAAAGTTTGAGAAAGTCCGTTGATGAAGATGTGAGCATCTTAGGTGATGTTTCCCTAACTGTGCAGCAGCTGCTGGAACATGAGGAGAATGAAGGATCGAAGCGACACCCATGGCTAGAGAGACAGAGACGGGTCAAATATCAGCTCACTAGCGAGTGGACTAAATCTGATTTTTTAAAACACCCTATCAGAGCTGCTTATCATATATTGTCACAACACATGGAAGGAAATAATATTTTGGTTCAGGATAACGGGCTTCATGATATATGGGGCTATTCCTATCCTATTTTTATTAATCAATTGGGAAGAACCCTTGTACCTGGCGAACAAACTGCCCTTGGTGTGCCAATGGGGGCAAGCATCGGAGCTAAATTAGCTCAGCCTGAATCCACCATTGTTACGTTTATTGGAGATGGCTCATTTGAAATGGGAAAAGGGGCATTAGATACTGCATACGAGCTGGGATTGGGTATGATTTATATCGTTATTAATAATGGGGGCTATTCGTGGCCGCGATTTAATCAACAAAAAAAGAATATTTCCATTGGATGTGATTTTAGAGAGCATCAATGGGCTCATGCGATTCAATCTCTTCAAGGAGCTTTTTACTCTCCAACTAATGAAGAAGAATTCAAAAATGCTATTTGTGAAGCAAAAGAGCAATGTAAACGGGGGAAACTGTCCTTAATTGAAATATGCGTAGACTGGAAAACGGATATTCCATATACAGTACAACAAGAGTATGGGGTGTAGGGCATGATAGGATTAAAAAACAAAGTGAGTGTCGGCCATCAAGATCAAACAGATAAAATTCAATATTTAACAAATAAATTTATTCTCTTAATGAAGGCTAACCATATACAGTCGAAAGAGGCTGTCGCTCTTTCCATAAGAGATCCGCTGCTATTTTACGCAGCCTATAAAGGGTGTAGTGAACTGGGAATTATTCCAGTCGTGACAGGTGCAATGAAAAATCCTCAAAAAGAGCTTGCGCGGATCCAAGTGCCGCTTTTCTGCTACGAGGCGGATTATGGTTTTTGTGTTGAACGCTATGATGATATTGAAAAGGCACTTCTTCCAGAAGGAGTCGGGGCTATTATCAGGACGACAGGATCGGTTACTGGTATGCCTAAATTTGTCATCTGGTCTAAAAAGGGAATCAAATATCAAAGTGAACAAACAATCACAAGAATGGGCTTTACCGAAAGCGATATTATGTTTGCGGCTGTTCCTTTGTGGGGAGCCTATGGCTTGACTCTGATTAATATCATTGAAACATGCAAAATGAACCTGGTTATTCCAGAACATTTGCGGCCTCGGTATGTTTTGCAATTAATGAAAGAAAGCAGAGCTACTTTGTTTGAGGGAACACCTTCATTTTACAAAATCATGCTTGAGCATTTCAGTAAGGAAGTGGATGAACGAAAGGCAGTGTCCAACATGCGGAGCTGGGGATGTGGAGGAGAAATCTTGCCTGAAACTGTCGCGGAAAAATGGTTTGAACTAATAAAACGTCCTATCCTTGACGGATATGGGCTTTCAGAAGCTGGACCCAATGTGGCGTTGAATGCATGGAATGATTTTTGCATAGGAACGGTGGGAAGGCCACTAAAAGGGACGGAATTAAAACTGAACGAAAAGGGAGAGCTACTTGTTAGGAGCCCTAGCAATATGATGGGCTATTTTGGTCCAAATTCACAGGAAAATCCACTCGATTCTGAAGGATGGCTTAATACTGGAGATTTAGCAGAGATCAATGAGGAAGGTTATTTAAAAATTATAGGCCGGACGAAAAATATCATTGTGATTAAAGAAAAAAATATTAGTCCTGAATATATTGAGAATAAGCTGCGCCACTTTCAAGAAATTCAAGACGTTGTCGTTATTGGTGTTCATCATGAAAACAACGGTATGCGTCTTGCTGCCATATACATTAGCAAAAACAAAAGTGAAATCAACTCAAAAAATGTAAAGTACTATGCACAAAAGCATTTAGAAAAAGAACAAGTTCCTTTTTATTACAAACAACTGGATGAATTTCCGATGCTGGCAAATGGAAAAATTGACCGGAATGCTTTAAGGGAAATGTGTTTTACAAAACAAGCAAAGGGTGTGATTGAGTGAAGAATGAACCTTCAGTTGTTCTTATTGGCATTGAAGTAAACGTTATAAACGGGGTTCCGAGCTATCAATGGATCACAAAAAATGAGATACCAATTGAAAGAGAACCCTTTCCATATCAAAAAAGTAAATTTAACGATGAGACTGTAGAACCGTTATGTGAAGGACTGTATAAAATTATTACTGAATTATCACATCAAGGATTTGTCCATTCTAATGATGATATTGGCCTGTTTGTCAATGTTTCAAATGCGATTTGGCCTGATATTGAACGATACGTAGAAGCTTTGGAAAAAGGGAAAAAGGCTGTTAGGCCTCACATGACGATATCTTTTGAAAATAGTCTTCCAACTGCTCAAGCAGCCATACAACTTGGTCTCAATGGACCATCTACAACGTTTGCAGATTACTGTGGCAAAATGTATGGAATAGGATTAGCACATAACGCTTTAGTAGACCGACTGGCCGGTCTAATGTTAGTGGCAGAAATTTATCGAGCACCTGAAACTGACTATGAAAATTTTACCGGTCGGATTACAATCGCCGCTTTAACAAATGCATGTCGTCTTCAAAACTATCAACCTCTGTTTGAAATACGGAACTGGGAATGGGAAAACGAACATGATGAACACTTAAGTTTTAGTGAATGGATTCACCATTGCGTCGAGGGTAATAAAGGACAAGGTGTAAGTCGTTTAACATAAAGGCAGTGGAAGGAGCTGTAAATATGAATAGGATTGGCATTAGTGGAATGGGGCTTGTTTCTCCATTTGGGCTTGGAATGAATTCATTTGAAGAAGGGTTATATTCAGGGGAATGTGCTATGTCGCCTATTACCCGTTTTGATGCAAGTGGTTTTAGAAGTCAAATAGCTGGCCAGATAAAGGGGAATGTTCTTCATTCTAAGGAAAGTATCGCTAAACAATTTTTATCATTTGCCATGAAAGAGGCTGTAGAAATCGCTGGTTTAAGTGAAAAAAAGATAGAACATCACAGGACGGGATGGATTCTTCCGGTTGTAACAGGGCCGGGCAATGACACAGTGGAAAATGAAGCTAATGAATGGATCATGGATCCTGAACATGATCTTCCAACTTCTTTATTTCAGACAAGAAATATCATTAGACCGACGTCAGCTTGTGCGTCAATTGGTACAGCACTTTCAATTGGCTACAGCATGATTCGACATGGCCAGTTGGATATGGTCTTTATCGCACGTGCAGAAGTATTTAATAAGTATGACTTTGCTTCACTTGATATTGTCAGAGCCATTACAAAAACTGAAGCGAAGCCCTTTGATCTTAAGAGAAATGGCATTACGATCGGTGAGGGGGCAGGAGTCATTATATTAGAGTCGGCGGATAGTTTGAAAGAACGTAAACATAAGCCTTTGGCATGGCTTGACGGTGCCAGTTGTGTATTAGGTGGAGAAAAGCAAAATATGATTGAGCTAGATAAGGGAAAGGTAGTCAAATCTATTCAAACAGCGCTCCAACTGGCAGGGGTCAATAAGCCAGATTATATACATGCTCATGCAACTGGAACGCCGCAAGGAGATGTGATCGAATCAGAAGCATTGGTGGAAACCATTGAAGCTGGAAGCAGTATACCGGTTAGTTCTCATAAAGGAGCATGTGGGCATTTGTTGCGTTGTTCAGGTTTTTTGGGTACAGCAGCTGCTTTACTGGCCTTGAAGCTGCAATGTATTCCACCGACAACAGGTTTAGATCAGCTTGATCCGAAAATTAACGCAAATATTATAAAAGGAAAGGCATTTGCGAACATATCTAGCGTGCTTGTCAATAACTTTGGGTTTTGTGGGAATTATGCGTCCTATTTGATTCAACACCCTACGACTGAATGGAAAGGGAATATCAAGTGAACTATGAAAAATTGTTTATTTAATTACTATAGATAGAGAAAAATAATCTTGGAGTTTACTCGTTGTAGAGGATTTTGTATAGTTAAGCCATTTTTGAAATGAAAATTGCAAAAACGATCAGAATCCACTTGTTTTTTGCTTGTTACAATATATACAATTTGTCAAATTATCTAAGCAGGTAATCATGTCATTTTGAATGGTGGAAGTGGTGAGAAAGCAACACGTGTTTGCATTAATAAAAGGAACCTCCATTGTATATGTAGAGAGAAATGAAGAGGAAATAAAAAACAAAGAGTTAGAGTTTTTGAAGGGGGAATAACGTTGAATTTTAGCAGTGAGCAATCACTAGCAGATATTGGACGTGCCTTGACAGGGGCTTCGTTTGTCATAGGTGTGTTTATTTGCATCAATTTATTTATTTTATACAGAGTCATTGTACAGGCTCTGAGAAAAGAGCGTTCACTTGTTGTATCGGCAAAGAATAGATTGCTTTTGGGTGTGGCAGTTGTTATATATGGAGCCTTAATTTACGTTCTTCATGAATCTTATAAGTGGCTA
The DNA here is from genome assembly GCF_040459695.1 of Bacillus cereus group sp. RP37. Lineage (NCBI taxonomy): Bacteria > Bacillati > Bacillota > Bacilli > Caryophanales > Bacillaceae > Bacillus > Bacillus cereus group sp. RP37. The sequence goes on from NZ_JARVHP010000002.1 coordinate 218,861, forward strand.
AAATCTGAGTTTGTTGATTTACAAGCAGTTAGTATACAAATGTCGATTGTATATTGGCTAACGATTTTATTGATAGGTCTGTATATTCTCTACTATGTGTTTACTTTATTTTATAAAAAAGAAGGGCAGGAACAGTTTCTGCTAATGATTATCAGCGGGGCTGTAAGTGGGCTGAGCAATACGTTTGTCATATACATCATTAATCAATCGTTAAATACGAAAGACAACTTTGCGAATGGTTTATTCTATGCCTTTTTAATTGGGTTGGTTGTTCATATCATAGCAGAACGATACATTCGTACAAGGATTGCTGTAATTACCAATCGAGTGGTTTATGAAAAAAGGGTCAAGCTGATTGATAAAACGTTGCAAATTCCATTTGAACGAATGGAGCGTTTTGAGAAAGGAAAAATCAGTGCTTGTTTAAATAATGATACAGAAAAAATTAGTGAAGGCATGCATTTAGCCGTTACTGGTGCGACCAATTTAATTACTTTGTTTTTCTGTCTAATTTATTTGGGTATGTTGAGCTTTTGGGGCCTTGTTTTATCTTTGGGCGTTGTTGTAGTCACTATTCTAATCAATCTATTTGTTGCTGGGGAAGCAACTAGACTGTATGAAGAGACAAGGGACATTCAAAATAAGTTTTTTGGTTTTATTAATGACATGTTGGCAGGATTCAAAGAGTTGAAGCTAAATAGAGCAAGAAAACTGGCATTCCAACATAATTTTGAAGAAGCATGCAGCGACTATCGTAAAAAGGGAACAAAGGTTGATCTGAAGTTCGCTAATGCCTTTATTATGGAAGACATGATTCTATTGTCGGTTGTTGGATTTGTGGCGTTTCTCTTTCCACTGATTTTCAAAATGCAAGGTGAATTGCTGTACAATTATGTGTTTATTTTCCTTTATATGATTGGCCCTGTCACCTATCTACTGCATTCTTTTCCGCAAATTATGCAGATTCAAGTAAGCTGGAAACGTATTAATAGTTTAATGGAAGAGGTGGCTGAATTAGAAAAAGAAGACCGAGTTTCTGTAGAAGCGTCGCCTGAAAAGAAAGTGATTCTCACTTTAAAGGGAGTCCAGTTCCAATATAAAGGTACAAGCGGTGAAGATTTTTCAGTTGGACCAATTGATTATGAATTTAAAGCTGGAGAAATTACCTTTATTACCGGAGGGAATGGAAGTGGGAAATCAACCTTTGCTAAGCTAGTTACCGGCCTTTATCCGGCTGATCGAGGAGAATCTCTCATTAACGGCGTTTCAAAAACACCAGAACAAATCCAAGAATACTATTCTGCAATTTTTAGCGACTTTTATCTTTTTGACCGTCTCTACGGTATAGATATTGATGGAAGAGAGCAGGAAATTCAAAGCTTACTTGAGCTACTTAGAATTCAGGATAAGGTCACAATCAAAGATGGTGAATTCAGCACGACTAAACTGTCGACAGGTCAAAAGAAGCGTTTGGCTTTGCTAGTTTCATATTTAGAGGATCGACCTATTTGTTTATTTGATGAATGGGCGGCAGATCAAGATCCAGAATATCGCAAATTCTTCTACTACAATTTGCTTCCTATGTTAAGAGATGAAGGGAAGTGTGTCATTGCGATTACACATGACGATCAATACTTCCATAAGGCTGATCATCTTATCAAAATGGAGCAAGGTCAGTTTGTAGAAAATAAGGATATATGAGGAGGTACATGTAGATGAGTCGTTATTTGCCATTAAGTAATGGACAGCTGGGCATTTGGTATGTTGAAAAAATGTATCCTAATACAAGTATTTCAAACAACGGGGCTCTTATACAATTGGCTACAGAGCAGCCCCTTCGTTATAATCTAATTTCTATTGCTATAAATGAGTATATAAAACGAACAGACAATATCCGTTTACGTATGATTTCTAGAAAAGAAGGCGAACCAGTTCAGTATGTAGCTGAATATATAGAAAAGGAAATGGAAATTATCGAGTTAAAAGATGCAGGCACTGAAAGTGTAAAAGAGGCTGCACTTGCCCACTTTCAGCAACCTTTACCACTAGAGAACGAGGATCTTTTTGATTTTAAAGTGTTTAAAGAAAGCAGGCATCAGTGCTTTCTTTATGTGAATATTCATCATATTATTTCGGATGCTGTGTCTGTCATGAGTTGCATAGAGACCATTATTTCCATTTACACTGATTTAGCAAGTGGTGCGGTCATCGATATGGTGAAAAGTCCATCGTTTATCGAGCAAATTGAAGCGGAGCAGACATACGAGAAAAGCCCGCGTTATGAAAAGGATCGTCTTTATTGGGAACAGATTTTCCAAAGTAGGCCAGAATTAACATCTCTTAAGCCTAGTAACGATTATTGCAGTAGTGCGAAAGCAATACGGCTGTCTAAAGCAGTTCCGAAATCTCTTGCGGAAAAGTTGAAAGAATATTCGACTAAGAATCATATTAGTTTATTTAATTTGTTCTTGTCAGGCGTTTTCTTGTATATATCCAAAAAGAGTCAGAAAAAGGATATTGTAATCGGTACAATGTTTTCCAACCGGACAACGCTTCGTGAAAAGGAACTGTTTGGCATGCTTGTTAGCACTGTTCCTTTTCGCGTAGAGGTTGATCCAACTCTCACTTTTTCTTCATTCGCAAGAAATTTAAATCAGCAGCAGATTAGAACAATGAGGCATCAAAAATATCCATATAATCGTATTTTAAATGATTGGCGAAAAAAGCACAGCACGCATGATTATTTGTATACAACTTCCTTGCAATATTTGGAGGTTGATTTCCCTAAGACAGATGGAATTAGATATAATGTTGATTTTTTATATAACGGTTATGAAATCAACGATCTTGCCTTTCATATTGTAAAAAATGAGGAAGACATTGCATTTGAAATCGACTATAGAGTTGATTTATTTGAAGAGACAGAGATCCACGACATGTTTAATAGAATAATGCTTTTGCTTTCTAAAGCATTATCGGCTCCGCAGCAGCAAATTGGAGATTTAGATTTATTAACAGTTACTGATCAATCCTTATATTTTAGGAAGCAAATGGAAATAGTCTGTCATGAACCGGAGGAATACTTCCAACAAATTTTTCAAAGAATTGCAAAAAAAACACCTGAAAAGATAGCGGTTGTTTGTGAGGAACGCACACTGACATATAAGGAACTGGATGAGCGGTCAAATCAGCTTGCACGACTCCTTCGGAAAAAGGGCATAACACGAGAAAAAACAGTTGCTATTCTTACTGATCGTACAGAAGATATGATCGTTGGATCGATAGCGGTGATGAAAGCAGGTGGAGCTTATGTCCCAATCGATGCCGAATTTCCAGAGCAAAGAATCCAATTCATTCTAAAAGACAGTAGTTCTATGATTTTGCTGACGGATCAAGTAAATAGAGTAGAACAAGATGCTTCTATTGAATGCATCCACTTTCAAGATGAAGCAATTCAGCAACAGCCGACATCTTCTATTGAAAACCTGACGAAGCCTGAAGATTTATGCTATATCATATATACGTCTGGAACAACAGGCACGCCAAAGGGTGTTATGATTGAACATCGGAATTATCTAAATATGTGGAAAGCCTATAACGAAGCATACGGTTTTCAAGAAATGAAGCCTTGTATCTTACAGATGGCCAGCTTTTCGTTTGATGTCTTTGCTGGGGATATGGCAAGAGCTTTATTGAATCAAGGAACCCTTGTCATTTGTTCGTCAGAAGCAAAGCGTGATTTAGTACGTATTCAAAATTTGATTGAGACACATCAGATTACAATGCTGGAATCAACACCAGCTCTAATTGTTCCTCTTTTAGATGACATGTATGAAAAAGGGATTAAGCATACTTCTCTTGAATTGGTTGTGCTGGGTGCTGATTCTTGTTTGAAAGAAGACTATCAACGTCTCTTAGAACGTTATGGTGAGAGTATACGAATTTTTAACACGTATGGTGTCACTGAAGCGACAATTGAATCGAGCATTTATTGTTCTGAGCAGGCATTTGCAGATTATGAGGGTATTACGCCAATCGGTAAACCGTTATCAAATATGTCAATGTACATTTTTAGTGAAAACATGGAGCTTCTTCCACCTCATTATATAGGGGAGTTGTACATTGGTGGAAAAGGCGTCGCCAGAGGCTATTTGAACAATGCAGAGCTGACAGAGGAAAAATTCATCTTAAACCCTTATGATCCCTCTGAAAGACTGTATAAGACAGGAGATCAAGCGAAAATGCTGCCTGATGGAAATATTCAGTTTCTTGGGCGCAATGACTTTCAAGTCAAAATTAGAGGGCATCGAATTGAAATTGGAGAGATTGAGGCAAAAATGATCCAGCACTCTTTGGTGAGGAGAGCGGTTGTAAAGACTGTTAAACCTAACTCCCATCAAACCGTATTGGCTGCTTACTTTGAATCAGATGAATTAGATATTACAAATCAAATAAAAGCCTTTTTATTTAGAGAGCTGCCGGACTATATGGTCCCGACATATTTTATTCAATTAGAGCGATTGCCTTTAACTGAAAACCACAAAGTCAATCGGAGAGAGCTGCCAGAGCCTGAAGTCTTTTTCAAGGAAAAGGAAGAGACAGGTTTGTTTCATAAAGCAGTTGAGGCGAAATTAGCCGAAGTTTGGAAGGAAACGCTAAAGGTAGACGATTTACATGCAACTTCTGATTTTATCCAGCTAGGTTTTCATTCATTGCAAGCATTAAAACTTTTGAATGAGATTGAGAATGAGTTCGGGATTCGACTGACGCTAGGGGATATTTTTTCTAATACACTTTTGTTTGCAATGGCAGATGTCATTGAAGAAAAAATGAAGATAGGCAATTTTGAACAGCTGCTACCTGCTAAGAAGAGTGATTCTTATCCTGTGACAGCTGCACAAGAAGGGGTATACACAAGATCATTAATTACAGACGCTAATCTGTTTAACATACCTTGTGTATTCCAAATAGATGGGCCACTTGACGCGGGTGCGTTGATAGATGCAATGCAAAAATTAGTCAATCGACATGAATCGCTTAGAACCTCTTTTATAAAAGAAGATGGCGTCATTAAGCAGAAAGTTCATACAAACGTTTCCTTGCATGTGGATTATGATGTATACAATGAATCTGAAATAGAGGAGATTATTTGTGCTTCGCCTCAGTCGTTTTCATTGGACAAGCCTCCCTTGATGCAGGCACGGTTGATTAAAATACAATCTCTTCAAAAACATGTTTTATTATTGGACTTTCATCACATTATTTTCGATGGTATGTCTCTCCAATTATTTATGGAAGAATTGGCATTGATATATCAGGGGAAAACTTTGCCACAATTGGATCTTGGGTACAAAGATTACGCTGTATGGGAGAAGCGCCAATTAGAAGCAGATCGGTTTTCTGCACACCGAGATTTTTGGAGAGACATTCTTGTTGACCATACAGAACAGCTCAATTTGCCTGCTGATTTCCCAAGGCCAGATGTGCAATCTTTTGATGGAAAAACATTTGAATTTGAATTGAATATAAATCTATTAAACAAACTAAAAGATTATTCTATGAAGCACGGCTTGACGCTTTATATGAGTCTCTTATCAGTATATTTTGTCTTGTTGTCAAAATACACGGGTCAAGATGACTTGATCGTTGGTACGCCTATATCAGGACGTATTCATTCAAATATAGAAAGGATTACAGGATTATTTGTCAACACTCTTCCTATTAGGAAGGTAGTTGGCAGAACAGTTAGTTTTTCTCAATTTTGCCAAGAAGTCAAACGCGATATGCTTGGTATGCTGAATCATCAGCAATACCCTATTGATGAACTAGCCAAGCAACTGAAACTCAATCGTGATCCAAGCAGAAATCCTATTTATCAGACTGTATTTGCTCTACAAGATGTCAAAGAGAGTTATGAGCTGTCTGAAGGTGTCAAAATGTCTATTGTCGATACAGACTATAACACTTCTAAAGTTGATTTAACATTGGAGGCTGCAGTTCTTAATGATTGCCTTGGGTGCCGGTTTGAATATAGTACAAGTTTATTCAGAAAAGAAACTATCGAACAGTTGGCAAAACATTTTGAACATCTTATCGAGACGATGGTGGCTAATCCACATCAAATAATCAGTGAAATAGGATTGCTTTCTCAGGAGGAACAAGAGCTATTGGCTGGTATGAATGATACTTTTGTACCGATGCCTTCCTACCAATCTATCTCGGCTCAATTTGAAAAGCAGGCTGAGATGCGTCCGGAGGAAACAGCGGCTGTCTTTAGAGGAAGCTCCCTCTCCTACGGAGAATTGAACAGCCGTGCTAATCAGCTAGCACATGCCCTCATACAACAAGGTGTTGGAACGGATACGTTGGTAGGCATCATGGTTCGCCCATCATTTGATCTACTCATCGGGATGCTGGGAATTTTAAAGGCGGGAGGAGCCTACGTACCAATTGACCCTCAATATCCAGATAGCCGTATTGAATATATGCTGAAAGACAGCGCTGTCCCTCTTTTGCTTACACAGTCGGTGCTGAAAGAAAGAACAGACTCATACTCAGGCAAAGTGATTTATTTGGATGAGGGGATGGAAGGAGAGCGTACAACGAATCCACCTTCAGTGGCAGAAGGGCATCATCTAGCCTATATGATTTATACTTCTGGATCAACTGGGGAGCCAAAAGGCGTCTTGATTGAACAGCACAGTGTACTGAATTTATGGCAATGGTTTGAAAGGACGTATCATGTGGCTTCTGGAGATGCTATTCTTCATATGACCAATTCGGCCTTTGATGTTAGTGTGGAGGAAACGTTGATTCCACTCATGTCGGGAGCTGTTGTCGTTATTGCGGAAAAACAAGTGGTGTTCCAAAAGGAAATGCTAATTGACTTCTTGAATGAGCACAAAGTCCGCATTGCACAATTCGTTCCGGCAACCTTACGTGCACTTTTAGCTGGACAAACGAAAAAAGCTAAGAATTTAGAAGTAGTCATCTGTGGTGGAGAAAAGTTGGATCCTCATTTGGCTAACCAAATTACATCGCAAGGGTACCGTTTATATAATCATTATGGTCCAACCGAAGCGACGGTCGATACACTCGTATGGTCCTGTCCACCGGACAGAGGGATAATTAAATTGGGAGCGCCCATTGACAATACAAAAGTCTATGTGCTTGATGAAGAAGGAAATCCTGTACCATCAGGCATTCCTGGTGAACTGTATATTGGTGGTGCAGGTATTGCAAGGGGCTATTTGAACCGTCCAGATCAGTCGGATCGCGCTTTTGTACCCGATCCATTCGAACAAAACGGGCGCCTCTATAAAACAGGTGACCTTGTCAAATGGCATAGAGATCAGACAATCGAATATCTTGGCAGACTGGACAAACAGATCAAAATCCGAGGTATGAGGATTGAGCCGGGTGAAATTACAGCGAAGCTGGTGGAGTTGGATGAGATCGAGAATGGCTATGTGATGGCTCATCATGATGAGGAAGGACAAGTAAATCTATGTGCGTATATCGTGTGGAAGAAAGAGAGTGAGCCGCAGAAAATAAGAAGAAAGCTGGCGCAAACTCTACCAGAATATATGATTCCTGTGCATTTCATGACAATAGATGAGTTGCCTTTAACACCAAACGGAAAAGTGAATGAACAGCTGCTGCCAATACCTGAAAAAGAAACAGAAGAAGCATATGTGCCGCCTTGTACAGAGATTGAAAAGTTGCTCACTGACATTTGGCAGGAGGTGCTTGGTATAGAACGTGTCAGCGTAAAAGGGAGCTTTTTTGACTATGGAGGAGATTCGATCAAAGCCATTCAAATTTCTTCTCAATTAAGAAAGTATCGATTGAAACTTGAAACAAAGTATTTATTTACACATGCAACAATTCAAGAAGTGGCTATCTATATCGAGCCTTTAAAGAAACAAATTGATCAACGGCAAATATCTGGGGAAATTCTACTTTCTCCTATACAAAATTGGTTTTTTTCAAAAAACTTTGTTAATCCGCACCACTATAATCAGGCTGAGACACTCTACAAAGCAGAAGGATTTGATCCTGAAGCGGTTGAATTGGCGTTGGACAAACTCATTGAGCACCATGATGTACTAAGAGCTGTTTTTGTACAGGATTCGAAACAGATGGTTCAAATCAACCGAAAAGCGTATACAGCTGATTTTTATACATTGGAAGTGATGAACCTTAGAAATAAAAATAACTGGCGAGAGCTTGCAGAAAACCATATTGATAGTATTCAAGGTGAGCTCGATATAGAGAATGGACCTCTTATCAAAGCAAGTATCTTTCAAACCAGTAAAGGGGACCACCTTGTTATAGTTATACATCATCTCATCATAGACGGTGTTTCTTGGGGGATCTTGCTTGAGGATCTAGAAACAGCTTACGAACAAGCTGTTTCTGGAGAAAAAATAAAATTACCTGAGAAAACGACTTCTTATAAAGAATGGACAACAGAATTGTGGGATTACGCCAAAGAGGAAGTAGTAAATGAAAAAGCTTATTGGGAAGATGTTGAAAACAGGCTGGTAGTACCTTCTTCTTTAGCCGTACGTCAATCGATCAATCAAAAGAGATGGTACAGTAAACAGCTTGTTCGGCAACTTAACAAAGAAAAAACGGATTTGCTTTTAAAACAGGCGCATCGTGCATATAACACAGAAATAAATGAAATTCTGTTGGCGGCATTTGCGTTGGCTATGAAGGAACAATTTGGAATAGAAGAACTACCACTTGATTTAGAAGGGCATGGAAGAGAGACATTTTCGGAAGATGTCGACGTTTCGAGAACGATTGGGTGGTTTACGTCTGTATTTCCAGTTGTACTAGAGGCGGGAAGAGAAGAAAAACTAGGAGCCGCAATAAAATCGGTTAAAGACCTGCTTCGCCGTATTCCTCAAAAGGGAATGGGATATGGATTGCTTTATTGTAAGGAACTGCAAACTATTGAAGAAAGACCGTCTCCTCCAGTGAGTTTTAACTATTTGGGTCAGTTTGAGTTGCATGAAAATGAGGGCCGATCTTTGCACTTAGGTAATTCAAGCAGCTTGGAAAATGAAAGAACGCACATGCTTGATTTGAATCTTGCAGTCATAAATGGCGTGTTAGAAATCAATTTGGAATATCATGAGTGTGAGTTTGATAGAAATGAAATCGAACAACTTTTGAATGCTTATACGGAAACACTTGAAAAAATGGTCGATCATTGTATAGAGAAGGAAGATGACGGAGAAAAAACGTTAAGTGATTTTGATGATCAACGATTGACAGACGAAGAACTGGATCGTATTTATGAGCTGCTTGAAGACATGTAGAGAGAGGGCATCCTCTCTCTCTATGATTAAAAAAGGAGTGGAAAAATGAAAAATAAACAAAATTTCCAAAACATTTACCCGCTATCGCCTATGCAAGAAGGTATGTTGTTTCATCATTTAAGCGATAAAGATCAAGATTTTCAAGCGTACTGTGTCCAATCGGCTCTGAAAATTTCCGGTACGTTTAATTTTGACATTGCAGAAAATAGCCTAAATATTCTTGTAAGGCGTCATGATTTGTTACGAACAGTTTTTATTCATTCTAAGCTAAGCCGTCCTCGACAAGTTGTATTCAAAAATAGAGAGATGTTCATCCAAATGCATGACTATACTCATTTACAAGGGATTCATAAAGAGAAAGCTATCGAACAGTTCTTGGCGTCTGATTTAAAGGAAGGGTTTGATTTGGTAACTGGCCCTCTATTTCGGGTACAGGTACTGAGATTAAGCGAGCTTGAGCATATACTTGTTTTTACGAATCATCATATTATTTTGGATGGCTGGTGCTCTAGAGCGGTTTTAGAGGAATTCTTTGAGATATATGCTACGTTATTGCACCAGGAGCCGGTGAGAGAGAAGAAATCATTTTCTTTTAGTAAATATATTCAATGGATTGAAAATCAGGACAAAGATAAGGCTCATGCCTACTGGAGGGAATATTTAAAAGGACTTGAGACAAATACAGAAATGCCGAGATTCTACAAGAAGGCAACAAAAAAAGGCTTTCAAAAAGGGGAGTTTTATCAAAAAATAAATGATGACTTGCTTCAAGGTCTTGAGCGGCTATCAAAGCAATATAAAATCACTGTCCATACTATATGTCAGACAGCTTGGGCTTTTTTGCTCAGTCATTACAACCAATCGAAAGATGTTGTATTTGGATCAGTTGTATCTGGAAGACCACCTGAATTAGAAGGCATTGAGCATGCTGTGGGATTATTTATCAATACCATTCCAGTCAGAATAAAGATGGAGCCTGAAATGTCTTTTGCACAGCTCCTGCAGAATGTACAAGAATCAAACTTGGAGTCTGAGCGCTATTCCTATTGCTCTCTGGCTGAACTTCAGAAAATGACAGAATTTAAGACAGATCTGTTCAGTCATTTGCTTGTTTTTCAGAATTATCCGTCTAATAATGCTTCAACAGAAGAGGAAGAAGAACTTTTTGGTTTTCGCATAGAAGAATTCCATGATACTGAGCAAACAAATTATGATTTTCATTTAACTATTGCTCCGAAGGAACAATACATCATTTTTCATTTTAATCGAAACGTATATGAAAATGATGAAATCCGTAATATAAGCAGACGATTTAGCCGTATATTAGAACAGGTTATTGAGGCACCCGATATGAGGATGTGTGAAATAGAGCTAATTGATGAAAAAGAAAAAAGACTTATAAATGAAACATTTCAAACGTCTAATTACAATAGGGGTGAAGACAATCTCACCCTTCATGAACGCTTTGAACAGCAGGCAGCTTGGTTTCCTAATAAAACAGCTGTTTCATTCAATGGAGAATCGCTTACATATGAAACACTAAACAGTCGCGCTAACGAGCTTGCTAAAAAGCTTCGAGGACTTGGAGTACAAGCAAATGACTTAGTAGGTGTTATGCTGGAACGCTCTCACTCATTTATCATAGGCATTCTTGGTATTTTAAAAGCAGGAGCAGCATATGTCCCAATTGATCCAAATTATCCGCTGGAACGAATAGATTATATGATTCAAGATTCGAGAATATCCATTCTTATCACGGATCAAAAAAAGCATGCGGATATATTTCCTTCTATTATATATACAGGAAAAGTACTGATTATAGATGACATGTATAACGGTGACTATTGTGAAAATCTTCCTTCTATATCCTCTGTACAAGACCTTGCCTATGTCATTTATACATCAGGATCGACAGGAAAGCCAAAAGGAATTCTCACCAAACATGAAAATGTAATGAGAGTGGCTGTAAATACGAATTATGTAGATGTGACAAATGAGGATCGTATTCTACAATTATCTAACCCATCTTTTGATGGCTCGGTATTTGACATTTTCGCAGCATTATTGAACGGAGCAGAATTAATCCTTATTGACCCAAACATCATTCTGTCGCCAAGAGAACTTTCTACATTCTTAGTAGAACAAAAGATTACGACCATGTTTTTAACTACTGCTTTATTCAATGCAATCATTGCTGAAAATCCAGCCGCTTTTAATGGACTTCATACCGTTTTGTTCGGCGGTGAAAAGGTAACGGTTTCTTTTGTCGAGCAAGCCTTAAAGGAATCTGGATCTAACAAATTCATTCATGTGTATGGGCCGACGGAAAGCACTGTTTTTGCCGCTTTTTATCAGATTCAATCTATTGATAAAAGATTAGGGACTATTCCAATTGGAAAGCCGCTGAATGATACAGAGCTCATAATTTTAAACGAATATGGGCAACTTCAAGCAATCGGCCTGCCTGGTGAACTATGCATAGCTGGAAAAGCTCTTGCCAAAGGATATCTGAATCGGCCTGATTTAACCGACGAGAAGTTTGTCACACATCCGTTTAAAGAACAGGAGAGAATGTATAAAACTGGTGATTTGGTAAGGTGGCTTCCTGATGGAGCTATTGAATTTATGGGGCGAATTGATCGTCAGGTGAAAATCCGAGGTTTCCGTATTGAACCAGAAGAAGTAGCGGCCGAATTATTACTCGTCCCCAACATAAAAAAATCGTATGTTATGGAAAGAAAAAGCGAGCGAGATGAAACATATTTATGTGCTTATTATGTGTCTGATACCAAGAAAGAATCAAAGGAGATAAGGGACGCTTTGGCTAAACGGCTACCTGATTACATGCTGCCTTCCTTTTTCATTCCATTAAACGACCTTCCAATCACGCCGAACGGAAAAACTAATGAAAAAGAACTGCCAGCTCCTGAACTTATGTTAGATCAAGAGGAGGAATATATTGCACCTAGAACAACCGTAGAAAAAAAACTAGCAGAATTGTGGGAGCAGATTCTAGGGGTAACTCCTGTTAGTATTAGTACCCATTTCTTTGAAGTGGGAGGTCATTCACTCAAAGCGGTTTCTCTGATAGCGGCCATTGAGAGAGAGTTATCGGTTAAATTGTCGATTAAAAAGATTTTTGAACATCCTTATTTAGAGGAAATGGCAATAATGATTGAACAGGAAAAAAATAGAGAAGTGCTTGGTATTCTCCCAGCTCCACCTCAGGACCATTATCCAGCTTCTGCCAATCAACAACGGATATATGCAGTCAGTCACTTACCGGGCGGGGAGCAGAGCTATAATATGCCATTCCTTTTAAAGGCTCCTCATACTTTACACATTGAGCGTGTTCAGAACACACTTAATATGCTTGTTGAGCGCCACGAAAGTCTAAGAACTTCCTTTGATATGGTTGGGGATGAGCTGGTACAGCGAATCCACTCTTCTGCCAATGTAGAAGTGATGAGAGAAAAAGTATGTGAAGGCGGGCTAGACAAACTTATGTCTAAATTGGTAAAACCATTCGACCTTCATCAGGCTCCACTGTTAAGAGCGGGAGTTTTTGAGTATCAAGGAGATTATCTGCTGTTTATTGATATGCATCACATCATATCAGATGGTCAATCAATTGAGATTTTTATACGGGAATTTATTGAATTGTATAAACACAATCAGCCACTGCCTCCTCTTGCGCTCCAATATAAGGATTATGCTGTTTGGGAAAAGCAGCATGAGATGGATGCGGATGTTTCCTATTGGGAGCAGCAGTTTAAGGATGATATTCCAGTTTTGACATTGCCTTTTGATGAGAAGCAGGCGAGTGGAACACAGCCAGAGGGTGGCTTTTATATCAGAACGCTTAATCAGGAAATAACAAATCAATTGAAAAAGTATGCTCTGCAACAGAATCAAACTCTCTTTTCACTATTATTGGGAATGTATCAGCTTTTGCTCTCTAAATATACAGGGCAGAAAGATTTAGTAGTCGGTACTCCTTCTGCTGGGAGAAATCATGCGATTTTTGATAAAACTGTTGGAATGTTTGTCAAAACATTACCTATTAGGACTCATTTACAGTCTGCACAGCCAGTAAATGAATTTTTCTCGAAAGTACAGGAGCATTGTTTTGCAGCCTTCGAATGTGATATGGATCCTGTAGAATGGATTATGAATCGAACTAGTATGACACGGAAGACAAATGGTACTCCTCTTATTCAAACCATGTTTTCGTTTCATCATGAGCAGGAAGAAATTGCTGCACAATGGGAGATACAAAACGTTTTCAATCCCAATGTACAATTTGATCTATCATTGGATGTGTTTGAACACAGTTCCCATTTAGACATCTATTTTGAATATAGTACAAGTTTATTCAGAAAAGAGACTATTGAACAGATGGCCCAAAATTTTGAATATCTTATCCAGACGGTGTTGGCCGATCCACATCAATTGATTGGCGAAATCGGGTTGCTTTCCCAGGAGGAACAAGCGCTATTGGCCAGCATGAATGATACTTTTGTACCGATGCCTTCCTACCAATCTATCTCGGCTCAATTTGAAAAGCAGGCTGAGGTGCGTCCTGAGGAAACAGCGGCTGTTTTTAGAGGAAGATCCCTCTCCTACGGAGAATTGAACAGCCGTGCCAATCAGCTAGCACATGCCCTCATACAACAAGGTGTTGGAACGGATATGTTGGTAGGCATCATGGTTCGCCCATCATTTGATCTACTCATCGGGATGCTGGGAATTTTAAAGGCGGGGGGAGCTTATGTGCCAATTGACCCTCAATATCCAGATAGCCGTATTGAGTACATGCTGAAAGACAGCGCTGTCTCTCTTTTGCTTACACAGTCGGTGCTGAAAGAAAGAACAGATTCATACTCAGGCAAAGTGATTTATTTGGATGAGGGGATGGAAGGAGAGCGTACAACGAATCCACCTTCAGTGGCAGAAGGGCATCATCTAGCCTATATGATTTATACCTCTGGATCAACTGGGGAGCCAAAAGGCGTCTTAATTGAACAGCACAGTGTACTGAATTTATGGCAATGGTTTGAAAGGACGTATCATGTGGCCCCTGGAGATGCCATTCTCCATATGACCAATTCTGCCTTTGATGTTAGTGTGGAGGAAACGTTGATTCCGCTCATGTCGGGAGCTGTTATCGTTATTGCGGAAGAACAAGTAGTGTTCCAAAAGGAAACGCTAATCGATTTCTTGAATGAGCACAAAGTCCGCATTGCACAATTCGTTCCGGCAACCTTACGTGCACTTTTAGCTGGACAAACGAAAAAAGCTAAGAATTTAGAAGTGGTCATCTGTGGTGGAGAAAAGTTGGATCCTCAATTGGCTAACCAAATTACATCGCAAGGGTACCATTTATACAATCATTATGGTCCAACCGAAGCTACGGTAGATACACTTGTATGGTCCTGTCCACCGGACAGAGGGGTAATTAAATTGGGAGCGCCCATTGACAATACAAAAGTCTATGTTCTTGATGAAGATGGAAATCCCGTACCATCAGGCATTCCTGGTGAACTGTATATTGGTGGTGCAGGTATTGCAAGGGGCTATTTGAACCGGCCAGATCAGACGGATCGTGCTTTTGTACCCGATCCGTTCGAACAAAACGAGCGCCTCTATAAAACAGGTGACCTTGTCAAATGGCACTGCGATCAGACAATCGAATATCTTGGCAGACTGGACAAACAGGTCAAAATCCGGGGTATGAGGATTGAGCCGGGTGAAATTACAGCGAAGTTGGTGGAGTTGGATGAGATCGAGAATGGCTATGTGATGGCTCATCATGATGAGGAAGGACAAGTAAATCTATGTGCGTATATCGTGTGGAAGAAAGAGAGTGAACCGGAGAAAATAAGACGAAAGCTGGCCCAAACTCTACCAGAATATATGATTCCTATGCATTTCATGACAATAGATAAGTTGCCTTTAACGCCAAACGGAAAAGTAAATGAACAGCTGCTTCCAATACCTGAAAAAGAAACAGAGGAAGCATATGTACCGCCTTGCACAGAGACTGAAAAGACGCTCGTTTCCATTTGGCAGGAGGTACTGGATACAAGTCTAATTAGGAGAAATAGCCACTTCATTAAAGCTGGTGGACATTCCTTAAAAGCTATAGATTTGATGAACAAAATCAGAAAGCAACTATTTACAACAATTTCTTTACAGGATATTTTTGAATATCCCCTCTTAAAAGAGCTTGCTAATAAAATTGACAAAACGGGCCAAGCAAAAAGAGAAATCATATCAGTGGCTAAAGAGGCCGAAGAGTACCCGATGACCTCTGCACAAAAACGCATTTATGCAGTTAGTCATTTAATAGGTGCTGAAACAACCTATAATATGCCTATTGTTCTAACAGTGCCATTTAAGCTGGAAAAACAAAAGACAGAAAAAGTGATTAAAAGAATAATAGAACGTCATGAAAGTTTACGAACCTCTTTCCAGGTGAAAAATGGCGAAGCAGTACAGGTAGTTCATGCTAACTCTGATTTAGATATAGAAGAAGAAGTACTGAAAGCAGATGAGTTGCCTTCACGGATTTCTGCGTGGACTAAGCCTTTTAATTTGAAAAAAGCACCTCTCATGAGAGTAAAAATAGCGAAGGTAGACAATGGAGAGCATTTGCTGTTTTTAGATATGCATCACATAATTTGCGATGGTGTATCAATAGATATATTACTAAATGAATTCTCCTCACTGTATGCTGATGAAAAAGCTGAACTTCCTGTTGTACAGGTGCAGTATAAGGACTATGCAGTATGGAAGCAAAAACAAGATTACAGCCATTCGAATAATTATTGGGAATCTATTCTGGATGGTCAGCTACCTGTGTTGAATCTACCGACTGATTTTAGCAGGCCAAAGGTTCAACAGTTTGAAGGAGATTATATATCGATTTCAGTTGATCGAGAAGTGGGACGTGGTCTTCTAGAGAAGCTGCAAGAGCAGGAAATGACACCTTATGTTTTGTTCCTGGGATTGTATCAGATACTTCTTCATCGATATTCAGGTCAGAATGACATTCTAACAGGAACCCCGGTTTCAGGGAGAGGTCAAATGGGCCTAGAAAATACAATAGGTCTATTAATGAATACACTGCCCATTAGAACAGTTACAACACCACAGATGTCGATAGCTAGCTTTTTGGAGCAGGTGAAAAATCAGGTATATAGCATGATGAAATATGCTGATTATCCGCTCGATGAATTCATTGAACGTAAACAGATTAAAAGAAATCTAAATCGGAATTTATTATTTGACACAGTCTTTTCGTTTCATACAGAAGAGGAAGTTTCTTTATGGACACCACTTCAAACAGATCAAAAGACAGCGAAATTTGATTTGACATTTGAGGTCACTCAGTTAAACGACGAATTTCAAATCAGTATTGAATACAGTACAAACCTATTCCGTGTAGAGAATATTGATAGGATGGCTAGACACTACGTGGAGCTCGTTAAGCAATATCTGACGGGAACGGAGCAGTACTTATATGAAATTGATTTTCGTTTAGATGAAGAAAAACAATTAATTGAGCGTGTAAATGATACTGCTTATCCATTGTCGGTTGATCAGACGGTGTGCACCATGATGAAATTATGGACTGAACATCACCCTGATAGCGTAGCAGCGGTGCATCAAGATAAAATTTTAACCTATAAGGAATTAAACGAAAAGGCTAATGCAATTGCTGATTGGCTTGTGCAGCAAGGGATCAAAAAAGGTGAGATGATTGGAATTATGACAAATCCATCATTCAATATGCTTGCAGGAATTTTCGGTATTTTACAGGCTGGAGCAGTTTATGTACCTATAGACCCAGCATATCCTAAAAAACGGATTGACTATATCTTGAAAGACAGTGAAGTCACCTTCTTGCTGACTGAATCTGAGTATAAGAGGTTGCTAACAGGGTTTGAACAGGAAGTGGTCTTTTTGGATGTCCATCATTTTGAGAAAAATGGATTGTCCAATTCTATAACAGTACAAGGGCATGATGTAGCTTATATGATTTACACTTCCGGCTCTACAGGAAATCCAAAAGGTGTCATGATTGAGCATCGTTCATTAATGAATTTGGTTCAGTGGCATCAAAGGAGATTCCAATTAACAGAGGCCGATCGTTGTTTGAAATTTGCTGGTTTTGGATTTGATGCCTCTGTATGGGAGATATTCCCTAGTTTGTCTTATGGGGCATCTCTATACATCGTCGATGCTCATGTACGGCAGGACATATATCAGCTAAATGATTTTATTGAACGTCACCAAGTTACGATTGCATTTATGCCTACGGCCTATTACGAACAATTTTCTCATTTGACAAACAGCTCACTTCGCATCCTCTTAACTGGCGGTGAAGCGTTGAAAACCTGTAAATCCCATTCTTATAAACTTGTCAATAATTATGGACCAACAGAAAATACAGTCGTTTCCACAAGTAGTGTAATTGAAAGCGATTCTAACATAACTATTGGAATGCCAATTGATAATTGCCGGGTATACATTGTCAATGATCAATTTCAAGAGCAACCAATAGGAGTAACGGGAGAAATTTGCCTTGCAGGAGCTGGCCTAGCAAGAGGATACTGGAATCGTCTTGAAGAGACGAAAGAACGTTTTATACATCATCCGGTTTCAAAAGAACGTTTATATAGAACAGGAGATTATGGGCGATGGACATCAAATGGAACAATTGAATACATTGGAAGAGCGGATGAGCAAATCAACATACGCGGATATCGAGTCGAATTGCAGGAAATTATCCATGCTATAAAAATGTTGCCCGGCATAAAGGACGTCTATCTTTTACAAAATAATATGGGTACTACAGCTGCAAGATTAATTGCTTACATTATATGTGATCAGCCATTTTTCGTTGACGAAATAAAAAGCCAGCTTTCAGAAAGGCTTCCAGATTATATGGTTCCTTCACAATTTATAAAGCTTGATCACTTCCCTTTAACTGAAAACGGAAAGATAGATAAAATAGCACTGCCAAAACCGATACAAGCAAAAAATGATGTAGAGCAGCAAATAGAGCCTAGAACGAAACTTGAAACCGAAATGAGAGAGATCTGGGGGGAAGTCCTAAATATACCTTCTACTTCTATAGGGATTCATGATGATTTCTTTGAACTTGGCGGAAATTCTATCAATATTTTAAAGATTCTTGCCTTAACGATGGATAAGGACTGGGATATATCGATTCAAGACTTTTTTGACGGAAAAACGATAGCTGCTATCTGTGATCAAACGGAAAGAGAAGAAAACCAAATCGATGATAGTGTATATATCCGTCCAGCAGAGCTTTGTTTGATTGATGATAAAAGGTTGCATAGCAAAAGTGGCGTATTTTTGACCGGGGCAACAGGATTTTTAGGCATTCATTTGCTGGAAAGGTTACTACGTACAACACAGGGTCATATTTTCTGCTTAGTAAGGGGAAACAAGCAATATACAGCAGAAGAGTGGCTCAAACAAGTATTTTTACAATATTTTCCGAATGGTGTTGACTTAATAGAACAAGCATCAGACAGATTAAGTATTGTTGCCGGAGATTTAACAAAAGAACGATTCGGCTTAACCTATGATATATACGAAGATATTAAAAAACGGACAGAGCATATTTTTCATGCCGCGGCTAAAACGGACCACTTTGGACAGTTTAACGAATTCAAAGAGTTCAATATAAATGGCACAAAAAGAATATTGGAATTTGCAGGCGACAATAAAAAACTTCATTATATTTCGACTATGAGTGTAGCAGGTCATGTCGCAAAAGGTGAAGAGGAAAGAGTTTTTACTGAAGAAGACTTTTTCATTAAGCAGGAGATAGATGACAATGTTTATGTGAAAAGTAAATTTTTAGCTGAACATGAAGTCATACAGGCCGTTGCTCGTAAAGAGGTGAATGCAACTATTTATCGCATAGGGTTGATTACAGGGCGACATGTGGATGGATGCGTACAATTGAACTTGAGGAAGAATGCATTCGCAAATACACTTGAAACTATCTATCATCTAGGCGCTGTTTCAGAGGAAATTGTTGGTCAGTCATTAGATGTTTCACCAGTGGATTTATGTAGTGAAGCGATTTTAAAACTTGCCTCCTCCTATAGCAATAAACCTGTTTTTCACATTTATAATCCGTATAAAATTAATATACAGAAAATGTTTGATTTAGGAGGCATTGAAATAAATCAGGTGCCAGATCATGAGTATGAATTGCTAGTAGAATCCTATGCTAATGAAAAAAACTATCAAAAGATTTTAGGCTTTACTTATTATATTGTGAAGGAGAATGAGGCGTATCGTGCCGTAGTAAAAAGCAAATGTGATGTAACAGTTCACTATTTAAAACAATGCGGTTTTGAATGGCCAGAGCCTTCAGTTGGTTATATAAAGAAACTATTTTCAATGATGAGAGAAAAAGGATATTTTTTAGAAATGCATATAAAAAACATTTAATAGAATAGGTATTACCCTCACTTTTCTTATGAAAGGTGGGGGGATTGTTTTAAGGGGGAACGATAAAATGCTTATGTTAAAAGCAGAAGGGTGTAAAGCTACTAGAAATGAAAAAGTGATTTTTGAAAACGTTCATTTAGATATAGAAGAAAAGCAGAGAGTAGCCATTATTGGCAGTAATGGTGTTGGTAAAACGACATTGCTTAAAGCACTATTTGGTAAGGTGCAATTAGAAAAGGGAAAAATTATGAGAAGGTATCCTGCAGACGCTTGGGGATGGGTTGAACAGATGGAGGAACTAGCGGATGTGACTCTTTATGAATATGTTAGTTTGGTTCGTCCTGAGCTGGCAACTTATCAAAAGAAGATTGATGAGCTTCAAAAAAAGATGTCAATTGTAACAAAAGAAGAGCTGGAAGGCTTGATGGAGGAATATAATACATTTTATGAGCGTTTTATGGCAATGGATGGTTTTCAATTTCAAACGGAAATTGAAAAGCACCTTAGTCAATTACAGTTGCCTCCAGCAAGCTGGTACATGCCTTATAGTCAATTAAGTGGTGGAGAAAAAACTAGGGCGCAATTAGCTAGGACGATGCTCAAAAATCCAAAATTTTTAATTTTAGATGAACCAACCAATCATTTGGACAAAGATGCAATTGAATGGCTTACGAATTGGATTAAAGCCAGTGATACAACCGTATTGTTCGTTTCTCATGACAGACATTTTATTGATCAGGTGGCTGATGTAACGTATGAGTTGACAGCAGAAGGAACAAAAAAGTATAAAGGCGGTTATTCAGCATATAAAAAACAGAAGGATCACGAAATATTAACTCATCAGAAACTTTACGCCAAACAGGAACAAAAAAAGAAAGAGTTATTAGAGTCAATTAGCCGTTATAAGCAATGGTTCCAGCAAGCCCAAAAATCATCTGGAAAAGATGATTCTGCTGCGCAAAAAAACAATTTCTCATCGAGGGCAACGAAAAGCGCCTCACGATTTAAGGCGCTTGAAAAAGCATTAGATCGCCTTGAGAAAAATAAAATAGAAAAGTACAAAGAAGCAGATCGAGTGAAGCTTGATTTTCATGAAACAGCTTTTGGAGCCTCACGTCTTTTGCAAATACGTCAAATGACATTTGGATATGATGGTATTACTCTTTTTAAGGATTTTAACTTAGATGTGAAACGCTCCGAGAGATTGGCTGTAATTGGGCCAAATGGTTCCGGGAAAACTACTCTACTTCAGCTTATTTTAGGACGGAAGCAGCCGGAAGAAGGAATGGTACAGCTTCATCCTAGATGTAAGGTTGGTTATTTTTCACAAGAGCTTAGTGATCTGGACGGAAGTGATACAATATTGGATCATATTATGAAAATCCCTAATTTAACTCAGACAGAGGCAAGGACTATTCTCGGCTGTTTTCTTTTTAAAAGAGATAATGTGCTCAAAAAAATATCTCATTTAAGCATGGGTGAAAAATGTAGGGTCGCCTTTGTAAAATTATATTTCTCCGGCGCCGACTTACTCATTCTCGATGAACCGAATAATTATTTAGATATTGAGACGAGAGAGACGATTGAAGAGGCGCTTCAAGAATTTCCAGGTACGATAATTGCTGTTTCACATGACAAATATTTTTTGAGAAAAATTGCAGATAGAATACTAGATTTAGGAAGCACAAACAAAAGAGTATTTGAAGGCTCTTATTCTGATTATGAGCAGGAGAAAAAAAATAGAGAATTAAAATTAACAGTAGAAATGCAGAATGAACTTTTCTATTTGGAAATCAAGAGGCAGAATTACTTGGCAGATAGTCCTGTAAATGAAGAAGAGCAAGAGGAGCTTTTAGCAAAAATTTATGAAATTAACCAAAAAATCGATAAAATTAAAAAGCGGGCTTATAAGCAATTTTAAGTTATGTACATGCCTATTTCAGGTATAAAATTTTCAAATGAATTAATGTTGATAAATCTAATATATTTAAAGATAAATGATAATAGGAGAATGACATATGGTTTCAAAAATTAAGCTTTTTTGTTTTCATCATGCAGGTGGATCTTCGTCAGCTTACTACAATTGGAAGGATTATTTAAACAAGGGTATCGAGATTATCCCTATTGAATTAGCTGGAAGAGGGAAACGTTTAAAGGAGCCCGTATATACAAGTATGGAAGAAGTAGTATTAGATATTTACGATTTGATGAAACCTAATTTAGATGGTTCTCCATTTGCGATGTTTGGCCATAGTTTGGGAGCTTTATTAGTATATGAAATGATTCAGAAAATCCATGATGTCAAAGGAATAAGTCCAATACATGCATTTTTCTCAGGGCGACTACCTGTTCATACTATAGATCAGCAAAAGCGTTACACTTTACCAGATCAAGAACTAAAGAAATACATAGTAGACTTAGGGGGAATTCCATTAGAATTACAATCATATGATGAAATATTAGATATGTTTCTCCCAATCATTAGAGCAGACTTTAAACTAGTTGAAACTTATGAGCTTAAAGGAAAAATAAGTCCTTTTACATTTAATATTTCTATTCTATACGGTTACGATGATAAGCTAGTAGATAATCAAAGATTGATAGAGTGGGCTGATTATACTAGTAAACAATGCCACTTTTATGGATATCAGGGAGGGCACTTTTTTATTAATGATTTTACAGAAGAAGTTGTTAAAATAATAAATAAAACATTAAGTTCATCCGATTTTCAAAGTAAAATATTATAAATGAGACTTTAATATTTCTATGTTTTTTAACATTTTAGCCAAGAAGACTCCTTCCTCAAGGAGCGTGAAGGGTCAGTAGGTGGGAGAGAATTGGCTTCAAACAAGGGATGGCAGGAAGCCATCTTAATTGTTCGACATACAGAAAATGTTACTTCATTATATATCGAATGTACGTTTGGTGTATAATAGTTATATGCCGAAATGGAGGTGAATGAAATGATAATTAATAAAGCCTTTAAGTTTCGTATTTATCCAAATCAAACACAAGCAATTCTAATTAATAAAACGATAGGTTGTTCTCGCTTTGTATTCAATCATTTCCTATCCCTATGGGATCACGCATATAAAGAAACTGGAAAAGGTTTAACATATAGTACATGCTCTGCCAAACTTCCTGCCATGAAGAAAGAGTTTGTTTGGCTCAAAGAAGTGGATAGTATTGCGATTCAGTCGACCGTTCGCAACCTTGCGGATGCGTATACACGATTTTTCAAAAAACAAAATAGTGCCCCGCGTTTCAAATCCAAGAAGAATAACGTACAATCTTATATCACAAAACAAACAAATGAAAACATTGCCGTTGTAGGAAACAAAATAAAATTGTCAAAACTAGGTCTTGTTCGATTTGCCAAAAGTCGTGAAATAACGGGACGTATTATAAATGCTACAGTTAGACGGAACCCTTCTGGTAGATATTTTGTGTCACTATTAGTTGAAACAGAAGTACAAGAACTTCCGAAAACACATTCTTACATTGGGGTAGATGTAGGGCTAAAAGATTTCGCCATTTTGTCAGATGAAACATCCTATGAAAATCCGAATTTTTTCTAATCATTAGAAGATAAGTTGGCGAAAGCACAGCGTGTCCTTTCTAGAAGAATGAAAGGATCTTCTCGTTGGAATAAACAACGAGTCAAAGTAGCTAGAATTCATGAATACATATCAAATGCTAGAAAAGATTACTTGGACAAAATCTCAACTGAAATCATCAAAAACCACGATGTTATCGGTATAGAGGATTTGCAAGTATCGAATATGTTAAAAAATCGTAAGTTAGCAAAAGCAATTAGTGAAGTATCTTGGTCACAGTTTCGAACCATGTTGGAATATAAAGCAAGATGGTATGGCAAACAAGTCATTATCGTATCGAAAACATTTGCTTCCAGCCAATTATGTTCTTGTTGTGGATATCAAAACAAAGACGTTAAAAATCTAAACCTACGTAAATGGGACTGTCCTTCTTGTCGTACACACCATGATAGGGATATTAACGCAAGTATCAATATAAAGAATGAAGCAATAAAGCTTCTAACCGCAAGGACTGCGGGGTTAGCCTAATCAATTAGAGTTCGATAGAACTCTTTACTTAGGAATCCCCCACTTCTAAACGAAGTGAAAGTAGGGGGAGTTCAAAGGGGAATTATCAGAAAAACACCAAAAAGGGAATGACTTCTCTTGTTTCTTCTCCAATTTTTTTCGTAGTTTTACACGTTGGTACCCGCACATCTATTAAAGAAACTTAAAAGGTTTATAAAGGTGGTGGAATTTAAATGATAGAAGTATATATTGTAAGAATTCCTAATAAAATAGAAACTAGATTATTTAAACAATTACTAGGTTATGTTTCTAATGAAAAGCGAAAAAAGATTGAAAACTTTCACAGGAAAGAAGATAGTTATAGGGGGCTTATCGCGGACCTTCTTGTTAGAAGTTTGATTATACGAAAATATAGTATTTCAAATGAAGAAATTGAATTCAAAAATAATCTTTACGGAAAGCCGTATTTACATAATTTTTCTAATTTCGAATTTAATGTTTCTCATTCGGGTGATTGGGTTGTTTGTGCTGTAGATAAATTTTCAATTGGTATAGATGTTGAATTGATAAAGCCAATTGAATTCGATATAGCAAAAAGCTTCTTTGCAGAAGTAGAATATAATGATTTGCTTTCTATAGATCCACTAAGACAACTAGATTATTTTTATGATCTTTGGACTATAAAGGAAAGTTATGTAAAAGCTTTAGGAGAAGGATTAACAATTCCTCTGAATTCCTTTTTAGTTAAAAAACAGGATTTTAAACAAATTGAAATAATAAAATATAATAAAAAAACCCCATATTTTGTTAAACAATATGATATTGATGATCGGTATAAGTTATCAGTATGCGCTATGCATAATAGCTTTTCTGCTAATCCTCAACATGTTAATTTTTTTAGCATAGTGAAAGAAATACTGGGTAAAAAGGTATTATTTTAGTAGCAGGTGATCAATTGGATTATATGAATGTAAGTATCAAACCATCCTCACCTACAACTGTTTTATAATTATTAATTTTGTATATAAAATTAATAAGATTTATGATATGATGAAAGTATCAAAATACTTCTAAATCTATCTTGCAAAAGGACACACCTACGCATACATATGCCATCGGTGTGTCCTTTTTTGTTTTATATAAGTTTCTGAAAAAAGAGCGGGAACGGGAATTGTTTATAAGTAACATATCAACAATCAATGTATCTTTTGGGAATGTGGAGAAGCAGAATAAGGGATGTGAGATACCAACATGCGCCAAATGTAAAAAGCAATCATTTAGGGTTACGTTTAAAGAACATCTAAAAAAGTGGGTTCCATTTTGTCTATGGTGTGCTTATAAGGAAATGAATCCAGCAAATATCCCTATAAAGATAAGCTTTTAAAGGAGTAATTAATGAAAACATCAACAACTTATATTATTTATAATTTATTTAGCTGTATTTTTCGAAACAGGTTCGTAGTTCTTTATCCCTATATTTATCTATTGGCTTTATGGCGCATTTCATCATGGGGAAAATCACTTCACGCTAAAGTGCAATTATGTGTTTTTCTGGGTCTATCATTCTTACATTTTGTCTTATGGTTATTATGGTATTTAGGGTGATAGTGTGCTTTACAAGCTAGAATTAGTAGGATAATACATTAAGAAGTCTTGGAATAAGGTTATCTGGATTACACCTTACTTTTTGACATGACTGTATGCAGCAGTTCGACACAAATAAATGATTCAAAGTCGGACGGAATCCTACACAAAGGAATACAAAAGCACGCAGAAGGGAAAGGTATTGTTGACATTTCAGAAACTTAAAGGGTATGTGGATGAAGAGAAACATCATTATAACCGTAATGATACGGCCTAGCACCCTAATCTATTGCAATATAAATATTCGTACAAAATGGAGGTTTTTTGAATGAATGAAAACAAAAGAAACATGCTCTTATCCTTTATCATTTCAATTTTATTTATTTTCGCGAGTTTATTACCTTTTAGTAGTAATGAATGTGTGTATGTTATCTTCAAAATTGGTGCTGCAGCTGGTGTAATAAATATTGTAATGATGAGCGTCTTCTTTTATTTTCAAATCAAAAAAACGGGACATTTATTAAATTAGTAAAGTGAGATTTAATAGTTTCCATACCTTTTTCTTTTTAATAAGGGTATGGAAAACCGAAAAGGAGCGCAAAAGGTGAGTCAAGTACCTGGATTTTTGAAGTTTGTTTTAGCGAAAGAAAGACGGTATGTATATTTAGCGGTAGCAAAAAAGAAAAACAAAAGAGTACATACACATATTGTATATAGATTTGGTCCGTTAGAAAAAGCACTAGAAACCATGTATGTAATGCGTGATGATTTTGAGAATCTTTTCCCTTTAGAATTAAAAGAGAAGGGTTATGATTGGGAAGATATCAACGATTGGATAATTTCTATTGAAACAGGGTACTCCAAATACGGAAATAAACTAGTCATATATTAACAAACGTTTTACATTCTAAATAAGACAGGTGAGGGGAATATAGGATGTCAATCATTCGAAAGTATCAAATTGAAATTGCTTGGATGATAGCTACTAGTGCAACGGTCATAAGTTTGGTTTTTAGTGAATGGATGAAGCTGCCTCCATGTGATTTGTGCTGGTATCAAAGGATGGCCATGTATCCATTAGTATTAATATTAGGTATAGGTATCTATAGAAAAGATCCATACGTAAGTACATATGCATTTCCATTTGCATGTATTGGCCTATTAGTAGCCGTTTATCAAATCACGATTCAGGCTTTTCCTACAAGTGAATTGAAGATGTGTTCAGTAGGCGTTTCTTGTACGGAAGATTACTTGAATTTGTTTGGCTTCATCTCGATTCCTATGCTATCTTTTGTTGGATTTTTAGCCATAATAATCCTTCTATGTATTAAACCTGATAGAGAGACAAAAGAGCGAGCAACAAAGTAATTGTGAAATATATACTTAGACAAACTAAAAATATTCATAAATTGATTATAAAAACAAAAAAGAAATGAAAAAGGAGAAATAAAAAATGACAACAATACAAGTAAGTAATGAAATATGCAAAATTCCAGAAGCGGATGTAGAATTATTAAAGATTATGGCTCATCCAGTTAGATTACAAATCGTGAAAGAACTAGAACATGGCAAAGTTTGTAATGTAACACAGTTAACAGAGCTATTAGAGGTACCTCAATCTACTGTTTCACAGCATCTATCTAAAATGCGTGGGAAGATCCTGCGTTCAGAAAGAAGGGGATTAGAGATGTACTATCATATTGAGAATTTAAAGGCATGCCAGATTGTCAGTGTACTAGGTTTATAAAAATTTAAGCTAAATAGAAGATTATGTTAATAAAAATGAAAGAAGGGCAGATAAGCCAGGCTGCCCTTCTTTCATTTGTGATTTTGCATATATTTGTGCGCATTTAGTATAGCAAACATTTTTCTTTTCTATCAAATAAAAAGAGCCTGTATGCACAGGCTAAAATTACGTATGAAAAAGAGATCATGATACTCGATTTCTTTTTCATACAAGGGTTAGAGATTAGTTGCTATTCGACTCATACTCATTTTACGCTTAATACTTAGAATATTCAATCTAATTATTTGTTTCTCAATATGTTTTGTTTGTTTTTATATTATAATATACTTAATTCTTTTTAATTATGTAGCTCTCTATATTTTCCTGGGGTGAATCCTTTTAATAAGGATTCCTTTTTTATTGTTTCATACAATAATATAATTCAAATTTAATTTTAAAGTGGAGTATATTAATGATGAAACATCAAAACTTACGGTAGTTTATACGGCAACTGTTGAAATCGCTTGTTTATATAGGAATTGTTGTTTTCCATTGCTGGAGATCAGCACTGAAAATTTATCCACACCAATAATGATTCCAGGTATTCTAACTCCGTTGATTAGGATAATATTTACTATTCTTTGTTCCTCAATTAATTTCTTATAAAAATCGTCTTGTGTATACATTAATAGTTTCCTCCTCTCTTTAAATATTCTAATCTTTTTAAATTCTTCTTATCAATATAAAAGGAATGGAGTAATTATAACATTTCTAGGATAGGTTTTTATAAAAAATAAAAGCCCTTACAATGAAGTAATGAACTGTACCCCGAATCATGGACAATAAAAAAAGCCCTGTGATTTGGGGTTTTTGTGTATTTTTATCAAAAAACCTCGTTAAAGAAGAGAATTGTTAGAATAAAAGTAAACATATTCTTTATACTCAGCAACGTTCATTTAATTTAATTCAATTAAGTGGAAAACACCGACAACGTGTAGTAATTACTAGGGCGCTATCTTGCTATGTTGTTTTATTTATTGCTGATGGACCACAGCAAATAAAATTATTGAGTGTTCCAGGAACCCGCGCATAAAGAAGTTAATTGTGTAATTGTTGTTACGCATTCTCAAGAAGTTTTAAAAAATCAAACTGAGTAGTTTATTTAAGTGAATAGAAGTTAGAATAGTTAAGGAAAAGGATACTTTCGTTCTTAATTAACATAATTTTCAAAAATAAAATCTACGGATGTTAATATTTGTTATATATTATAGTTGTCAAAGTACTACCTCTGTAGTTTCTATGATGAATCGGTAAGATAGTTTGTTTGTCCCATATATTCACCTGATACAAAAAAACTTGTAGAGATTCCTGCAAGTTCTTTTTTTAAGGATTAAATGTGAATCTGGAATAAAGTAACGATTTTTTGAGGGGAGAAAAGTAAATGTTTATAAGAGCAGAAAGATTATTAATACGAAATTTTGAGTTTAAAGATTGGCAAGCTGTCCATGAGTATACATCAGATTGCAATGTTATGAAATACATACCTGAAGGGGTTTTTACTGAAGAAGATACAAGAAACTTTGTAAATAAAAATATGGGTGAAAATGCTAAGAACTTTCCTGTGATACTGATAGATGAAAATATTCTGATTGGTCATATTGTTTTTCATAAATATTTTGGTGAGCATACTTATGAGATTGGGTGGGTATTCAATCCTAAATATTTCAATAAAGGATATGCTTCTGAAGCAGCACAAGCTACATTGAAATATGGGTTTAAGGAAATGAAATTACATAGAATTATAGCGACATGTCAGCCACAAAATACCCCATCATATCGATTGATGGAGAGAATTGGAATGAGAAGAGAAGGCTATTTCAGGAAGTGTATCCCCCATGGAAATGAATGGTGGGATGAATATTATTACGCTATTTTAGAAGAAGAGTAGTGTTTCAGAGCGCATTATTTAAATCAAAATCACAATTTAAATTGTGATTTTGATTTTTGAGAATCGCTTGGTGTATAAAATCGTTAAAATGTGAGCGATGTGTCTGAAAAGTAAAGTTTATACAATGAGGAAAGTGAAATTGATAAAAAAACTCCCATATCTGTTTAATGATACGGGAGTTTTTATTTGAATAATCATTGGCTAGATACACAGTATTCCATATGCTGATTGCATTGATAATTAAATTTAATGCACTGGCACGCTGTAATTGGTCTTGTAGTGCTCATTCTCGAAAATCCCCGTATTTTCCAAAAAAATTACGTGTGCTAAGGCATTCGTAATTTCTCATAAATTCAATCTTTGTAGAATCTATCGGCATAAGGTTTTGAAAAAAATATAGTCTAGGTTAAACAGTGTTTTTCAATACGTCCCTTAGTGTTGGTATAAGACTGTTTTGCCGGGAGTAAGAGTCCATTTTGCTCATGACAATGGAATCTGATGCTGTTTCTTTGCTTTTTGTTTCTTATTTAATATTTTAAGATTTATATTGAAAATTCAAAGTCCTGGAAGTATCATATACATATTCAAACATTTGAAGATGTATATGATACTTTTGTGTTTTTAATCAAAAATAAGTAGGTGTTTTTATGGGAAATGAAATGCAACAATTTAAAGCTGATTTTTTTAAAGCCTTATCACATCCATTACGAATAGGTATTCTAGAACTATTGTCAGAGGGTGAAAGAAGTGTAAATGAAATTCAAACTATCCTTAACAAGGAAGGTTCAGCTGTTTCTCAACAATTAAGTGTGCTACGTTCAAAAAACATTGTTGTTGGTACTAAAGATGGAAAACGAGTTTTATATTCTCTACGAGACCCTATGATTGTGGATTTACTGGTAGTTGCACGTAAAATTTTTAACAACCATTTAATCGATACAATTTCAATGTTAGAAGAGCTAGATGAAACAGAAAGTGAAACCATGGTAACGGAGGGATAGGTTGAGCATTGACGTTAAAAAAGAAGATATCATTCAGCATGGGATTGAAGTATTTAGCTCAATAGGAGCTCATCATGTTTGTAATGTTTGTATTAAAAGTGGGCATTCTTGCTGTTTTTCATGCCAGCATCTACAGGATGGAGTTGGATGTCAAAAGAGAAATACAGCTTGTACAGCTTGGTTATGTGGGATTCAAAGCTTTTTATTTGATCAAATAGGGTTACTGAACGAATGGAATCGTTTCTGGAATGGAATTCCGGGGCAAATGTTTCGTAGAGATTGCACCCCAGATAATGTGAAAATTAAATCGTTCATTGAAATGAAAAATTTAGATAGTCGAGGTAGTTTACTTTTAGTAGAAAGGTTAAATTCCTATATACAAGAAGGAGGAGATATTGGTAAATTAGAACGTCATTTAAGTAAAACATATAACCAATATTAGGATGGTTTTCTTGTGTAAAGAGTTAAAAATTGTCTGTATAAGGGTATGAGAAACGCACTTGTAACTCAATTTTATCAAAAAAATATTCTTTCAAAAGAAGTAAGATTTATTAAAAATAGAAAAGAAGGGTTTGTAATGAGAGGATTATTTACGGGAAGGTTTGAAGGATACTCATTGGGACATTTTCAAAAGGATCTTCTTTCTGGAATGATTGTCGGAGTTGTAGCGATTCCACTTGCTATGTCCTTTGCTATAGCTTCTGGCGTTAAGCCGGAGTATGGGATTTATACAACATGTATTGCTGGGATACTCATTTCACTATTTGGTGGTTCGAAGTATCAAATTGGAGGGCCTACAGGTGCTTTTGTTCCGATTCTTTTAGGAATTGTAATTACCTATGGGTATGAAAATTTACTGCTTGCTGGTTTATTAGCCGGAATCATCTTATGCCTTATGGGAATTTTTAAACTAGGATCTTTGATTAAGTTTATTCCACGTCCTGTAACAATTGGCTTTACGTCAGGTATTGCTGTTATTATCTTTACGGGACAAATTGCTAGTTTCTTAGGTCTAACAGGTATAAAAAAGTATGAGGAATTTTCAGCGAATCTGAAGGAAATCTTTACGCATATCAATACTACCAATTTTTATTGTGTTATAACTGCTTTGATTTGCTTTTTTGTTATACTCATCACACCAAAGATTTTGCCAAAAGTACCAGGTTCATTAGTGGGTGTTGTTATTTCAACCGTAATTGCAACTGTATTTTTCTCAGGTCAGGTACCAACTATTGGTACAGCATATGGTACGATTCCAAATACACTTCCTCAGTTTGATATACCAGAAATCACATTAGAACGTATAAAACAGTTAATTGGTCCTGCATTTGTTATTGCGATGCTCGGTGGAATTGAATCTCTTTTATCCGCTGTCGTGGCAGATGGGATGACAAATAGTAAACATAACAGCAACAAAGAGCTTATCGGTCAGGGAGTTGCTAATATTGTAACCCCGTTATTTGGTGGAATTCCTGCAACTGGAGCAATTGCCCGTACAGCAACTAATATTAAGAGTGGAGCTGTATCTCCGCTGTCGGGTGTTATTCATGGGGGATTTGTGTTATTTACACTTTTACTGTTAGCTCCATATGCTTCACATATTCCTCTTGCTAGTATGGCTCCCATTTTAATGGTGGTAGCTTGGAATATGAGCGAACAAAAACATTTTTATCACATACTTAAAATGAAGACAGGAGACTCTCTTGTATTATTGATAACATTTTTACTTACTGTATTTACTAGTTTAACGACAGCTGTGGAAATTGGTCTTATTTTAGCTATTATTTTGTTTACAAAACGTATGAGTAATATGCTTGTCATAACAAAAGTGCTTCCTGATCATACAAAAAGGAATGAAAAATTGTTACCACATGTGGTAAATAAAGCTCATGACTGCCCACAAATTAGTATTTACACAATAGAAGGGCCATTATTCTTTGGGGCTGCTCAAACATTTGAACATAATATTTTAACGAACATTAATTATAAACCAAAGGTTCTAATTTTGCGTATGGGAAAAGTTCCTTTTATTGATACCACAGGAGAGTCTTACTTTAGGAATATCGTTCAGCATTTTAAAAAACAAGGTGGCATACTTCTTATTTCAGGAATTCAATCAGAACTAAAAGTAACATTAGATAAGAGTGGATTGTATGCTGAGATTGGGAAAGAAAACTTTTTTGATCATACTGGGGAAGCTATTAATTGTGCTTTAGGACATTTGAATACAAAAAAATGTATAGGATGTAAGCATTTCGCATTTCATGAGTGTACCGGGCTTTCTCAGCAATCGCAGGAAGTGAATACAATAAAGAATAAGACAAATGCATTAGATTTTTAAAAAATTCACTTCACATACAAAGTTTGTTTGATTCACTCTTTTAATCCTTTTATAAAAATAGAGAAGGAGAAAGTTTACTTTGGCAAATGCGGAGAATATTTTCCTTACGTTTAAACGCAAAATGAATTATATAAACGGTATCGATCATATATATTCCTTTTCCATAATAAACAAATACGAGATTTGTAATCACATATGTTCCGGGGAACAACTATCTGTTATGCCTTAATAACTATTATACAAAGACCAGGCATAATTTTGTAATGATGATGGGATAGGTTTTTAAAAAAATGTGTTAAAAAATAGAAGTCTATGAAGAAGTTTATTATAAATTATAGTTATAGAGGAGAAAAAATAATGTCTGAATTTAAAGATCAAGTGTTAAATGTGTTAGAAGAAGTATGTGAAAATGATATCGTAAAAGAGAACCCAGATGTGCAATTATTTGAAGAAGGAATTCTAGATTCTTTTGCTACAGTATCTTTATTAGTCGAATTTCAAGACCGTTTAAATATCGAAGTGTCTATTTCTGACTTTGACCGTGACGAATGGGCGACACCGAACATGATTATTAAGAAATTGAAAGCTATGGGATGAAAATAGGTGTTTGAGATACAGATAAGAACCACTTTTCAAAATTAAAGTTCATAATTGCTATTCTTATGAAGTTGTAAACAGAAATTTTAAAAAATACTTATTAGAATGATAAAGTGTGGAGGAAATAAAAATATGTCTAATTTACCAAATTGCCCAAAATGTAATTCAGAATACACTTATGAAGATGGAAATCTTTTTGTTTGCCCAGAATGTGCTCATGAGTGGACTTTAGAATCAGAAACTGAAAATAATGAAGATACAAAGGTTATTAAAGATGCTAATGGAAATGTCTTAAACGATGGTGATTCTGTAACAGTAATCAAAGACCTTAAAGTAAAAGGAACTTCATCGGTTGTGAAAA
The DNA here is from genome assembly GCF_040459695.1 of Bacillus cereus group sp. RP37. Lineage (NCBI taxonomy): Bacteria > Bacillati > Bacillota > Bacilli > Caryophanales > Bacillaceae > Bacillus > Bacillus cereus group sp. RP37. The sequence continues at coordinate 252,315 of NZ_JARVHP010000002.1, forward strand.
TCGGTACAAAAGTAAAAAGTATACGTTTAGTAGATGGTGACCATGATATTGACTGTAAAATTGATGGTTTTGGAGCTATGAAATTAAAATCTAAATTTGTTAAAAAGATATAAATGCAATTTTAATGCAACAGAACTAGTTGAACTTAATTGTTTAAAATCAATTAATATACAACATTTTCAAGGTGGAAATTAAATATCTTTTATAAGAGAAAGATTTCATTCATGATAAGTATTCTTGAATGAAGTCTTTCTATTTTTTTGAACGCATCTCAACTGTATTTTTAAAAAATGATGCTTGAATATGCTAGAAACATAAGAAGGGAAATTCCTTAACGTGTGAAAATCAGCTTTTAAATCTGAAATGTTTCTTAGCGTATAATATCCACGTTTTGGTGGCGAGACTCTATGTAGCCACATATTGAGATGGCTCTTAGACTCTCCCTCAATAGCACAGAGCAAGTCTTTTTATTTACTTCTGGCTCGTATATTACATGATTATTAAGAAAAATCCTAGGGTCTTAATTCTGAGAAATAAAGAAAAACATTCTAATGTATGTTTCAGTTTAAAGAAAAGGAAGCATCTTTAATGTATACATATGGGGAAAACGTAGTTATATATTTATTTAAAAAAAGAGTAAGAAAATATTAAAAGAGAAGCTGGAAAAAATTAAAAACTTCGGTAATAGAATAACCTTCTTTACAGATTAAGTGACCTGTTTTATTAAAAGGGATTGAGTAATGATATATCTATAGAATATACAAATAATTTAGTGTTGGGTTAAATAAAGAATATCATCATTAAAATACATATTGATTGGTGCTGTTATTCATTCATTCTAATCTTAGTAATACCCTGATATAGACGTTAGTCCAAAAAGTTCACAATCTATTATTAGTAATTCAAGAAGATAATATAATGAAAAATATATTTTTTAATTTTAATATTTAAAACTTATGCATACATGTTACAATGAAGTCCTCCAATTTATTTTATTCTCCTATTTAGAATTTATGGTTTGGTATCCAATAATACAAAAATGGCTGTAGTAAATGAATGAAGTGAAGCGGCTAGAGTGGTTAAAAGGCTGTTAAGTATAATTATCCAAAGAATAAATTCACTTAGTTAAGTTTTAGTAAATTTATTATGGTAAGGATTTCATCCAATTTGAATCGTTCTAAATTAAACTTTTGATTCAATCAAAGTCAAAAATTATCTTTTAATTGAAGTCTATGTTTCATGCAGGTAATTTATAGTCTTAACATTGCTTAATATAGAAAAATAACATATTCGAAAGGTGGATAGATAAAACTCCGCTTGTAAAAATTAAATTGTTATATAAGAAGATATATGTAAAAGGATATAACGGTAATTTCATTTCGAATGATACCATAAATGAAAGTAGAAAAAATAAAGGAGCAAACGATTAAATAAACTATATAAGTTGAATGAAAGGAAGAAGTGGAAAGTGTTTAAAATAAAAGAAGGATTGGAACAAATGAAGCTTAAAACGAAGTTGTCCATGGCATTTATTGCAATATTAATTATACCTAGTCTTGTCGTAGGAGTATCATCTTATGATAAAGCAAAAACAGATCTTAATGAAACAATTCTACAAACTGCGAAAGATAATGTAAGTATTTTAAATAAGATAGTTGATGATGAATTAGAAAATAAACATGTAGATGTAACTCATTTTGCAAAGATACTTACACAAGGTGATTATAATGCTGACCAATTGCAAAATGTACAAAGTAAATTTGATCAATATATACAGTTACATCCAGAGATAGAAACAATTTATACTACATCCAGTAATAATCAATTTATTCATGCACCTGTTGGAAAAATACCAGAAGGATTTAATCCGTTAGAAAGTAGTTGGTATAAGGATGCAGTAAAAGCTAATGGAGAGATTATTGTTTCGTCTCCTTATAAATCAAAGGCTACAGGAAATATGGTAATAGCAATTGCAAAGCAAAATGCTGATAAAAGTGGTGTCATTGGTGTGGATTTGAATATTGATGATATCGTAAAAACTTCTAAAATGATAAAAATAGGAAAACAAGGCTTTGTATCTATAGTAAGTCAAGATAAGACTATAGTTGTTCATCCTACGCTTAAGCCAGGTGAGAAATTAGAAAAATCATTAGCAGATGAACTATACAAGAAAGAAGATGGAGTAATTACTTATAGCCTTAATGGTGAGGATCGAAACATAAGCTTTAAGACAAACAAAAAAACAGGTTGGAAAATAGCTGGCGTAATGCCTATTAAAGAAATTGAAGAGGCTACCAATCCTATTTTTTATAAAACGCTCACTATAATAGGGGCTTCATTGTTGTTAGGTGGATTTGTAATTTTCTTCATTCTTAAATCTATTATTAATCCATTAAGACAATTAGTTATTTCAGCTCAAAAAATTAGTCAGGGAGATTTAACTGAGAAAATAGATATTCGTTCAAAGGATGAACTTGGTCAATTAGGTGGTAGTTTCAATACAATGGCAGAGTCGTTACGTAATATAATTTCTCGAATTAATACATCTGCAGGACATGTGGCTGCTTCGTCTGAGGAACTAACTGCTAGCGTAGAGCAAGCCAGTATTGCGACAGAACAAATTACAAAAGAAATGGAAGAAATATCGAATAGTGCAGAAGTTCAAAATAATGAAGTGGCGTCTGGAGCGAATTTAATTGGTGATGTAACGCGTAACATTCAGTACGTAGCTGATAATGCTTCAGAAGTATCGGCCTCATCCTTATACACAAAAGAAAAAGCCAATGAGGGTGAACAATTAGTAGAACAAACTGTAACGCAAATGCAGTCTATACATCATTCTGTTTCTCAATCCGATAATGTAATTAAATTATTAGATAAGAAATCGCAGCAAATCGGAAGTATATTAGAAGCAATTCAAAGTATTGCAGCACAAACAAATTTATTAGCATTGAATGCAGCGATTGAAGCGGCTAGAGCAGGAGAGCAGGGGCGTGGATTTGCAATTGTTGCCGATGAAGTCAGGAAGTTAGCGGAGCAATCATCCGAATCTTCAATGGAAATTGGAAGTTTAATTAATGAAATACAAGCAGATGTACATGAGACTGTAAAAGCTATGAATGAAGTAGGAGTTGAAGTGCAGTCAGGGATTCAGGTTGCGAATGATACAAAACAAAGTTTTTATGAAATCTCAAAATCTGCAAATGATATCGTGTCAAAAGTACATGGTATGGTGGAATTATCAAATAAAATGACAAGTGATGTAATGGAAGTCGATACATCAATTAATCAAATATCTATGGCTGTGAAAGAGAATTCTTCAAGTATGCAAACGATAGCCGGTTCATCTGAGGAGCAACATGCTTCTATGGAAGAGATAAATTCTTCAGCAATACAATTAGCACAGATGGCCGAAGAACTTCAAGAATTAATTGGTGGATTTAAGATATAAGTTCAGATTCTAGGTTAGAATCCTAGATAGTATGTTTAAGGGTAGAAGTTAAAAACCTTATAATGTAGTAAGTAAATATAATATGTATTTTTTATAGAGATTGCACATGCAGATCAACTACTTTAAATGGTAGTTGATCTTTTTTATTAGATAGTCATTTTTGAATATCTCTTTCATTAAAGTGTAGTGTTGATACAGTAGTACATATTGAGCGAATTATCACATCCAAAAATCTTCAAAGTCTACGCCGAATCCTTTTCTTTTTAAGGCCCTAATTATCTTTTGACCATTCCCTAATGAAGGCTTGTATTGATTCGAACGAGAGATACGGCTAATTGTATTTTGGTTTACCCCACTCCATTCCTTTAATTCCGTTTGAGTAATATCATTCTTTCTTAAAAATTTACCAAACTTAGATAATGGTTTTCCTAAGCCAAACACTGCGAACACTCCTATTCGTAGATACTCTATTAATCACATTTTTACCAAAGCATGATTTTTTTAAACAAAAGTGTTAATAATGTACAAGCTGTTCGCAATATGATGTATCAAGGTCGCTATCAAAGTTGCTAGCAAACGTATTATCAAGATAGATATCAAATCAATTCGCCTTTGTATTGGCAAAGTACATACCAAATTAACTATCAAAGTAATGTTAACAAGGTAATAAGTGAATCAACCCTATGTTTTATAAGGTTTCTTATTCTGTTTATAAAGAGAACGGAGGCATTTAAATGCGAGTAAGGAAAGAAAGGATTTTTTTCCGCAAGTTTATAGATCGGTCATACAAAGATAAAGAAAATACAATTCGTAAATACAATTCATTAAGTCCTTTTGCATTCTTTCATATGTCCGATCAAGTGTTAAATACCTATATTGCATTAGGAGTAATGGGGACGGTTTTAATTGGGGCAGTCTTGTTAGAAAAGTATTTGGTACAAAATGACCATATATTTGCTGCAAAGTTTGTGAGTGGAAGTATTTATTATGGTATGCGAATTGGTGGAGTTTGCTTGATTGGATACGCATTTTTTCGCATCGTAATCATGTTTTAGGGAGGAATGGAGTAATGAGGATTATAAAGGAGTGGCTTCATACACAAAAGTTAAGGAATCGCCTTATAGAGGTGTTTGTAAAAGCAGGTTTATATACGGAACATCAAACACGTGGAGGGAAATTGCCTATTTATCCAAAGGTACATAAGGTTTCTTCTTCAACAGAAAGCGTGAGATATGTATTTACCATACCAAACGGATTAGATCCACAAAAGATTGAAAAGAAGTGGTTTTGTTTCCAGCAAATATTAGGACGGAATATTACGATTGAAGGGGATGTGAAAAAGTTTGTACTACATGTATTCGATTCAGATACTGGATTAAAACCTTATAAGTACTGTTATAAAGAGTGGCAGTCATTATTAAAGGAATACCGTCTTCCTGTTGTGGTTGGCCGGGATCAATTTGGAAAAATGATTACATACGATATGATTGATTCAAATTCACCACACTTATTAATTGCAGGGGAAACGGGAAGCGGAAAAAGTAGTATGGTGCGTGTTGTACTTTCCACATTCATTCAATATATGTCACCTGATAAGTTGCATTTGTATCTTGGAGATCTAAAAAATTCTGAATTTCATTTCTTGCGAAGAGTGAAGCATGTAAAAGAAGTTTGTATGGAAGAAATCGAAATGAAAATAATGCTTCAAAAGCTATGGAAGGAAATCAGAGAACGAAGAAAACTCATGGAACAATTTGAGGTTGACCATATTGATGCGTACAACAAATTGAACTCTGATCATCAAAAACCATATATTTTATTGGCTATCGATGAAGTGGCGATGCTTAAAGATGAAAAAGAGTGTATGACTACAATTGAAAAGATTTCAGCAGTCGGCCGATCACTTGGAGTCTTTCTTATGCTTAGTATGCAGAGGCCAGATGCAAAGGTTTTAGATGGTAAGTTAAAACTCAATATGACCGTAAGAATTGGTTTTAAATGTGATAGTGCAATTAATAGTAATATCATGGGTACTCCTGGTTCAGAGCATTTAGAGCAATCTGGCCAAATGATTTTAAAACGAAATGGATTAAAGAAAGTTCAAGCACCTTATTTGGAATTAAGTAAGGCAAAACAAATTGTTGAGCCCTATCGCATGTCTAAAGAAGAGAAAATGCTCCAAATGCCTCTAAAAGAAGAAATTCCTTTATTTGGGGTGTTAGATGATGAGGAGTAGAGATAAAGGAATTTTAAATGATTTGAAGCGATTTAGATGCATGTCCCGTGATGATATTATTGACTTGCATTTTCAAGGCTTAAAGAATGCAGTAACTTGTTGTAATACGGTTATGAAACGATTAAGGAGAGATGGTTATGTTGATGCGAACGTATTGCAGCACCCATACATTTATTTTCCACAACCAAGTTCTATCAAAAAGACGAGTCAAAAAATTCCTCATTTCCTTGGTATTGTTGACGTATACAAACAACTTGTCTACTACGAAAATCCTAAATTATTCAAAGTGGAACCTAAGTATGGGAAAGAGTATATGGAGCCAGATGCCTTTACGATATGGCGTAGATCTCCATTTTTTATTGAAGTTCAAAAGTCAGTATACAGTAAAAAAATAATGCAAGATAAGATAAATAGATATGAGTTATACTTCCATAGTCAAGAATGGCACAATGAATCTTGGCAACCGAAAGCTTCTAAATTTTTCCCTTCAATCCTAATCATTACTGACAAACATTACGATGTTCAATCTTCTTATTTCCGTATATTCCAAGCGAATTCTATAGGGGATTTTATGAATAATTTAATAATTAAATCATAAAGAAAGCCTGCGAAGTGCAGAGCTTTTTTCTTTTCAATAATCTATTAAGAAATGTATGATGCTGAGGTTAGATATCTTTATAATTTATGCCAATCAATCTATTGGTAAACAGCCAGAAAAGACAAACTATGAATTTCATATAAACCTCATATATAAAGAAAAAAGTAGTAGGTAAAAAGGGCGATCAAAAACGAAGAAAGTTCTTTTGCTATTATACAGACTGTAGTTAATAAAGAATATGGATTTTTCGAGGACTATAAACCAGAGGATATAGTTGTACCAAGTGTACCATTCTCATTCAGTGGAACGTTAGAATAGAGTCACCTTCGTAAAGAAGCAGTAGAAGCACTAGAAAAGTTATTTGATTTGCAAAGCAAGAAGGAATCCAGTTAAATGTTATTTCAGGGTTTCGCTCCTATAATTATCAAAAAAACTGTATGCAAACAATGTAAAAAGAAAAGGTCAAGAGCATACATAACGATAAAAGGAGCAAATTAATTTGCTCCTTTTTCACTTGAATTCTACATGAAATTTAGTATCAATGATTCCAAATGCAACTTTACATGGGAACGGATTTCTCCCTGTTGAAGCAGCACACATACATGAAAGTACCCAATATTCTAATTCTAAAGGTAAGCGGAATGCTTGGATACTCCCATCATTGTTTTTTACTGTTACAATCGGTGTATTTACCCTAGTTGTAGCGAAACCATCTGTCGTTATCATCGCTACTGCATCATTATTATGAAAACCAGCGCTTAAAACCTCGTATGTTAGTCCATCTTTCTCATTGATAATCATAGGTATATTTAAATAGGGATAGTTATTTATATCATTATGAGTAATTGTTCTCGCTGTATTCTTTCTTATATGATTCCCTTGCATTCTATATACTCCTTTATAATACTCCAAAGATAATCACCTAAATCTATTCTATTTTACGTCTATTATATTCGTAAATTGTATTGTCAACTTATTATTGAAAGCATCAGTACATATGATAGAGCTATGTAATGGAACTATATCGATAACGGTCATATAATTGGTGAGTAAATAACCATCTTCATAATATGTAATTAATATCTCTTCTTCAGATAGCAATGAACATAGTAACATGTTCTCAATCAGTTCTTTCTCTTCAGAAGTTAAAATGGGGCGTGCAACTTTATTTTTCTCTTTGATCATTTCACGTATTCCGACGAATTGTTCTGGCATTGCTGCAAATGGCGTCCATTTTATCATTCCCCTGCCTTTTGGCATATTAGCGTTGTTCATGCTTTGTGGCCCCCTAACAGTGTGTTTCTGTATCTTGCTGTTGCATTATTTGTATAGGAAATTCCTCTTAATATGCTATTTTTTCCAAACTTTGTGCGTATTTCATCCATTACTTTCGTTAGCTTTATTTCTTTTTCTCGTTGTATGATGTTATCAAAAAGGGAAATTTGTTCTTCTCCTTCACCAATTAGTTTTGTTAGAGAAATAGTAATACTTCTAATTGGTTCTCCAGCATATTGTTGATGTAGAAAATATAGACAAACTTGATGAATGTCCATGGTTAAGTTGGTGGGACGGCTTAAGGTATGTGTTTTGCTAAAGCCACCGGAATAACTTTTACTATATCCAATTGAAAATTGAACGGTTTGAGCAAGTTTGTTTTGTTGTCTTAATCGATAGCAAACTTCTTCGGTATGTTCCAGTAGGATAATCGGAAATTCTTCTATTGTATAATCACGCATTAAAATTTGGCTTTTTCCTATAGAAGTTGTAACCGGAACATATTTCTCTGAAATTCGACTAAAATCAATCCCATTACTATGTAAGTGTAATTCTTCGCCAATCACGCCGAAGCTTTGTTTTAAATATTTAAGAGGATAATTAGCTAAATCTCCAATTGAATGTATTCCTTTTTGATTTAATTTTGTTTCTGTTTTATGCGAAATCCCCCAAAACTTACTAAGCGGTCGTATGCTCCATAATTTTGTAGGTACATCTGCGTATTTCCAATAAGCGATTCCGTCCTTATTTTTCTTTGCTTCAATATCTAAGGCCACCTTACTCATCAATAAGTTAGGGGCAATCCCGATTGTGCATTCAATTCGTGTATGTTCATATATTTCACGTTTAAACTGTAATGCAAATTCAATTGGATCTCGGGCAAATAGATGGATGCTATCGGTAATATCCATAAAAAATTCATCGATGCTGTATTGATGAAAGTCTTCAATAGGAACATATTGTAGAGCTAACTTCGTTATGTAATTGGAGCACTTAATATAGGTTCCCATAATTGGATTCACAATAAGAATATCTTTTTGCCGAGGAATCTCGTATAGCCTTGCCAACTTCTTTACTCCCATTGCTTTTAAAGGTGGAGTTGCGGCTAAAACAATGGACCCATTCCTATTCACATCACCGACTACAGCTAATTTTGTATGAAGTGGGTCTAATCCCATTTTGATGCAACTAACAGAAGCATAAAAGCTACGAAGATCAACACATAAAATGATTCTATTCGGTAAAATTGAATAGTCATACACTATAACTCCTCCTAATAATAATGAGAACATTTGTTCTTATTATTATTCTTATTATACACGAACTTACGTTCTTTTATGAAGTAGTTTTTGAAAAAATATTTAATTATATATAGTAGAAATAAGTAGAACGAAAGAGAGAAGTAATGGCCAAATATTATTTAAATTTCTAGGATATAAGCTGTATCATTTATCAAGTTACTTCAACGGGATTAAACAAAATAGATTAACATGAAAAATATTCGAATTTTTAGTTAGATGCTTAATAGTCGTTCATTATGAACGGCTATTTGGCTTTTATTTAATATAAAGTGAAATTAATATAAAAATATGTTTGAGGACTGAGTGATGTTTAGGTGCTATAGATTTGAGAAAAAAGAAACAGAATAATAAGGTATTTGTTGATAAAGACTCCTTTACATTACAATATTTTACATATTTGGTATGATGTATATGAGTGCTATATATTAAGGGAGGAATGGGAATGAAGAGGTTCATAACTCATGCAAATGGTAATAAGATCTTTAAAAAGTTAGTTTTAATGGTGTTACCAATGGTTCTAATGATAATGATGATAACCCCATCGAATGATGCATTGGCAGCCAACCAATCAAATGCAAGTTCACTAAAAGGTGTGAATCTATTTAATGGAAGCTGGACCGTTGCTATACAAGCTGCAAATTTACAATATGTGTCTGCTGAGCCATCAGGAAATGTAGTAGCAAATCGTAGTGCAGTTAATGAATGGGAGAAATTCGAATTAATTCCGACTGGGGAATTATATACGTTTGCTTTAAAAGCGAAAAGTAATGGAAAGTACGTTTCGTTTGAGCCAAATGGTAGAGTAGTAGCAGATCGTACATCAATTGGGGCATGGGAAAAATTTATCTTATATAATGGTGGAGACAATAGGATATATGTATTACAAGCGCTAAGTAATGGTAGATTTATATCAGCGAATGGTGGTAGAGAATTAACTGCTAATAGTTATGCAGCTGGAAGCTGGGAAAGATTTGTTATTGTGTACTTCTAAATTTGGAAGTGTTATGTATCTAGATGATAATGACATGTGTAGTTCATATGCATGCCAAATAAAATAAAGAGTTAAGTACTTAATATAAGTGTATATTTAGGTACAAAAAGGACTGCAAGTAATTGTCAGTCCTTTTTGTATGTTAATTAAGTATCTGCTGTGGATGTAATAAGAAGAAAAAGAACCCTATAGGGTTCTTTTTCAAGGCATATTAACCGTAAGGAGAATCATGAAATGCTACTTCAAATCTTTATTAGGGGAAAGATTTTGAAAAAGCTTAACATACATCTATTTTTACATAAATGTAAGATATAGTAAATTGATATTCTTTATACTTACTATTACTAATATTCAATTAAGATGGTTAACACTATGTGTATAGTGTTAACTGATATTTAGTGTAGTATACATTTAGAAATCTAGTATTAGATTACAAGTGTTAAAAAGTTAATAGGTTTATCATTTCAAATTCTAACTAACATTTAAACGATTATAATTGAAATGGGGTGTGTATTAACTCTTATAAGCTAATGAAAGTAATTGAACTACCCCCACTTTCACTTCGTTTAGAAGTGAGGGATTCCTAAGTAAAGGGTTCTATCGAACTCTAATTGATTAGGCTAACCCCGCAGTCCCTGCGGTTAGAAGTCTTATTGCTTCATTCTTTATATTGATACTTGCGTTAATATCCCTATCATGGTGTGTACGACAAGAAGGACAGTCCCATTTACGTAGGTTTAGATTTTTAACGTCTTTGTTTTGATATCCACAACAAGAACATAATTGGCTGGAAGCAAATGTTTTCGATACGACAATGACTTATTTGCCATACCATTTTGCTTTATATTCCAACATGGTTCGAAACTGTGACCAAGATACTTCACTAATTGCTTTTGCTAACTTACGATTTTTTAACATATTTGATACTTGCAAATCCTCTATACCGATAACATCGTGGTTTTTGATGATTTCAGTTGAGATTTTGTCTAAGTAATCTTTTCTAGCATTTGATATGTATTCATGAATTCTAGCTATTTTTACTCGTTGTTTATTCCAACGAGATGATCCTTTCATTCTTCTAGAAAGAACACGCTGTGCTTTCGCCAACTTATCTTCTAATAATCGGAAAAACTTCGGATTTTCATAGGGTTTTCCATCTGACAAAATAGCGAAATCTTTTAGTCCTACATCTATCCCAATGTAAGAATGAGTTTTCGGAAGTTCTTGTACTTTTGTTTCAACTAATAGTGACACAAAATATCTATCAGAAGGGTTTCGTCTAACTGTAGCATTTACAATACGTCCCGTTATTTCACGACTTTTGGCAAATCGAACAAGACCTAGTTTTGGCAATTTTATTTTGTTTCCTACAATGGCAATGTTTTCATTTGTTTGTTTTGTGATATAAGATTGTACGTTATTCTTCTTGGATTTGAAACGCGGGGCACTATTTTGTTTTTTGAAAAAGCGTGTATACGCATCCGCAAGGTTGCGAACAGACGACTGAATCGCAATACTATCCACTTCTTTGAGCCAAACAAACTCTTTCTTCATGGCAGGAAGTTTGGCAGAGCATGTACCATATGTTAAACCTTTTCCAGTTTCTTTATATGCGTGATCCCATAGGGATAGGAAATGATTGAATACAAAGCGAGAACAACCTATCGTTTTATTAATTAGAATTGCTTGTGCATGATTTGGATAGATACGAAACTTAAAGGCTTTATTAATTATCATTTGATTCACCTCCATTTCGGTATATGAATATTATACACCAAACGTACATTCGATGGATAGTGAAGTAACACTTTATGTATGTCGAACAATTAAGATGGCTTCCTGCCATCTCTTGTTCGAAGCCAATTCATCTCCCACCTACTCACTTCGCGTTCCTTGAGGAAGGAGTCTTCTTGGCTAAAATGATAAAATAAATAAAGACCCTGTAAAAAAATACAGGGTCGGATACAGGGTTAAGGGAACGCATAGTTTCTTAAAAACATAATAGCATATATATTTTGTGTAGCTATATGAAGATTTTGACAAAATTAAGAACAAGACAGAAAATCTTTGAGAAATCAAATATAGTGGTGGAAATATGATTAGGAAGTGAACTATTTACATGTTAATATAGATGAAATCTTTTGAGCACCGTGACCAAAAGGTCTTTGAATTAGAGGTTTAGGTTAGTGAGATAATTAATCTTCCTGAAAAAGAAAAATATTTTTTTAGATTAAAAGAAGAAAAGACACCTTTTGGGTGTCTTTTCTTTTGGTATACAGCTCACATATTGTTGAATTAGATATGAAACCATAATTCGACTATGAAATAAACAACATAAGAAATTTTAACATAATCTAGACTGAACAGAATATGTAATAGTGCATTTTTAGTCTTCAATTACTATATTGGATATAGAAAATCAGTATAAATAAAAAGGGCATGCAGTCGTATCTGCCGCCCTTTTTAGGAGGAATTTAAGACACCAATAGGACACGTATTGGTAAAAAGGCTTAAAAATAGTATATGTAAAAAGAAAAAGTCCTATACCAAAAGTGGATTGAGCTTTATCTTTTTTACTTATTCAAAAATCAAATCCCGCTCTTTTTAAAATTGGTACAGCAAACATATAGTTTGGAATGGAATCAGAAAAAGTATACATGAAAATGGCAGACAACAATTTTGTCGCCTGCCGGTGCCAAGGGACTGAATGAGTTAGTCAATTCCTATAAATTCCTACCCCATTACCAGAAGAGTGAAGCCGCTAGTTCAAACGGCTTAAATCTAGTTTGCCTGATAAAGAAAAAATTATGAGTGAAAATTTTGTTTGCTCTATATGAAAAGATAAATAGATATTCATCAGACAAGGATAATACAGCATACCTTGAATAGGGGGGGAGGAACGAATTAAGGAAGGGACTGAATCAGGAGTGGGAATTTCGGACAGGATTTGGGGAGCCGTGATTGCCTTGGGCATTGCGACTAATATCGTTGCTTGTATAATGGCAGTATACATTCAAAAATACGAGCTAATGATAAACTACCTTACAAATATTTTATTTTTAATAATTATAGCGATAACGTATATTAAGATGAAAATTAACAAGTGGGTGGCGTTAGGATTTACGTTAGTTGTAATGGAAAAAGGTATTAAGGCAGGTTATGATTTCTACACACATGATTACTATGGTGTCAGTTGGAGTTTAGCTATCATTGTCTATTGCATATACGAGATGAAAAATTATTATGTTGAAACAAATAAATAGCCGCAAAAAATAAGGGTTAGTAGGCGGAATTCTTGTTAAAGTATACAATTTTTTTACCAATGATATTACGGTCCTGTTTTTTACTTCAATAGCATAAAAAAAGACGCCATAAGGCGCCCCAAAATTGGGTATATGAGTTTAATAAAAGTAAGATGGGAGTAAATCAAAATAATATAAAAAAGACACTACAGGAGTGTCTTTTTTGAGAAAATACTCTATAATTAACTTTGGGGAAGGTAATGTTAGAGTATATATTTAGCATTATCTTTATATTTGATAAACCATGAAATCAAAAGATTTTGTGGTTTATTTTTTGAACAATAGATATTCCATTATTGGCAGTGAGCTATTGATCATTATAAGCATTTAAAGAGGTAGGATTAAAAATCTAACATCGAATAACGGTTCCAGAATATAGCGTTACGAAATGATTTCCCATATCCAAAACGGTACTTGCCTGTATATAGCCCTTAAAACCTTCTGAAGAATAATAAATTTCTTTTGGTATACTTTCTTTAGATTGGAAATGTGTTTTAGAGTATTTTACATAATGGTTTTTAATAACTTTTGATTCTGGAACAATAGTGTTTTTTTGTTCCAATGTTTGCCTAGCACTAGAAGGTGGTATGAATTTTTGAGTGTCTTGGTAATTATGATCTAAGGTGTCAGCCTGTACACTGTGTGACGACACAAAGACGCTTAAACTACTTCCCACAATTAATGTTGCAAATGCTAACTTTGAGACTTTCGTTAATCTAATCATTTTATAATCTCCTTTTCATTATTTTGTAAGGTACCTCCTTACACCTCACAGTCTATATCCACTACATAAGGGTGTACATACATATTGATAGACAAAATTCTACAAAATACCTCGTGTTTTTTGGTTTGTGTATAATAATTCAATATTTGATAATTTATCAGAAGTAAAAATGTAGACCTTATATAAATGAAAATGAATAATTTATGCAGAGCTTGTATATAAAATTATTGTTCAAATATTCTAAAATGAGTTGATAAAGATGGTGTGGTATTATTAGATAATAATTGATTCGATAGGTTGGATTTGAAAAGTGAATTCTCTTTTTGAGCTTATATTACTTAAAATAACTAGAGAATAAGTACAAGCACATAATTAAAATAAAAAAAGTGAGAAAAATGATAAACATTCTTCTCACTTTCATCAATTAGGGTGGCATATACAAAAATATGCGTTTAAGAGGATTTTTGGATGAAAAATCCACATACATAGTATAACAAAATATTTAAGGCACTTCGCATGTAATATTGCATATAAAGAGTTGATAGATATAATAGTTAGTCTATTTCTATTATTTAACGAATTTTCCGAAAGAGTTCTCCTGCCCTAAGAGAGTGTAGGGTGATAGGTGAGAGAAGAATTTTGATTTGGCGTAGCCAAAAAGAACAATACATATTTTGATATGTAAAGACCTTTCAAATGAAGGGTCCTTACATACACTTATATTAAGTTTGTTGTGGTGCACCACCATGATCGCCAACACTATATGTAGGAGCAGGGTAATGTCCATGAGTAGCAAACTGATCCGCTTTAAAAAATGGAGAAATTCCCACCGTTAGAATCCCAATAAAAGCAATACCCGATAATAATAGGCTGATTTTTTTCATTATTTTAACACTCCTTTTTCGATTGATTTTCGTCTTGCTTGGTAACAAATTTGGAAATAATCACTTACCTTTTGATGGTTCTCTAATTGTCTACATTTTGTGGCAAATAATTCAGCGTATTCGACAACATATTCCCATAATTCTTCTTCCTCAAAGTATAAGATTCCTTCTTGGATGATTTTTTCTAATTCTTCCAATGGAATATTTTCGTTTAATCTTTTTAAAATAGAGAAGTGGTGTGTGTATTCTTCGTTTTGAATTCCTCTGCAAATCTGTAATCCCTTATCAATGAGTTTGCTAGCTGCTGATTGTTGTCCTAATTTATAATGCTCCTTAGCTTGTAGGAAGATAGCCTTGAAGTGTGTAGGGATTTTCTCTGTTACTTCTGAAAGATGACGAATAGCTAACGTAGACATACTTTGATCAGAATACAGCCATCCTAAAGTACTTTTTACGAATAACAAGGAATCTTCTTCCTCATTCTTTTGTAGTAATTCAATTGCATAATGCAGATATTCTTCTGCTTGTTCGTACTGCTTTAAATAGATACAGCAACCTCCTAGCAAACTATTACAAAAGGCTGTTTTTACTTCATAACCTTCATACTTCGAAAAGATTTCTCTCGATTTATTTGCGTATTCGATAGAAGCTAGCATGTTATAGGTATGGTGATAAAAAGTAGCAATTCTATAGTAGAATTCAGCGTGTTCAATTTCATCTGGAATTTTTACTAATATCTTTTCTGCCAGTTTATAATGTTCCTCTGCTTCAGAAAAACTTGATATAAAAGTGGAATGAATGGATTTAAAAAAGTGATAATAGAAGCGCAGAAAATGGTCTGTAGGCATATCATAATCACTAATAGCGTCAAAACTATCATGTTGAATACCGAGGCTATCTGTTAAGACCGTGTAACGAAATTCAAGTAGTGAGTAATACAGTAACAAATTTTGATCCTGATGTTTTTGATTCGACTCAATGCTTAACTTATTAATTTTTTCATCAATTTTCTTTTTCAGATTAGTAGCTTTTATAACTTGTTGAGATAGCATAGATCGATACCAGTCGTTCAATAGAGAGGTTAATTCTTCATTTCTCTTTAATGAAACACTCATTATATACTCCCCCATCCTATAGAAATATCCTAATCCAATTTAATTGTAACTATCATAGCAAAATAGAAGGGAAAATGAAGTGATTTTACATTTTTTTCAATAATATTCAGAAAACAATCAATTGTTGTCGAATGTGCTTATAATTTAAGTTATTTGTTTGGTAAATGTGATCAATTTAATATGATTAACATTCAGAATAATAAATCTTTTGTTTATACACAGTATTCGATTAATTATTTTTTACTTTATTGTTAGAATAGATACCAAATGATAGGGGTTTATTAACGTAATTTACAATTAAACCTTTTCAAGGATTTTATTTACAAATAAGGGGGAAAAAAGATTTCAAACTAATATATTTTTCTTTGATTAGATTAGTTGACAAAATAATAAAACATATATTTTTTATTTTGTATATAAAGAATATATGTTTTATATTGTGAAGTATAGAAGGGAGATGCTTATAAATGAAAATACCTTGTTTTATCATGCGTGGAGGAACGTCAAAAGGCTTCTTTTTTAGATAAAGATTTGCCTTCCAATCAATCTATTAGAGATGAGATTATTTTAAAAGCATTAGGGGCAGGGAATGCAAGAGGTGTTGATGGAATGGGTACATTAGATCCTTTATCAAATAAAATTGCGATTATTCGGGCGTCTACTACACCAGGGATAGATATCGATTATACTTAGGAATCCCTCACTTCTAAACGAAGTGAAAGTGGGGGTAGTTCAAAATAATGAGAAAGAATCAAAGTTATGATGTATTGAAAGAAAAGAGAAAAGAGAGTATTAATTTTCCGAACCAGGGTTAAATGTCAAAGGTTCGAAATAATCTTCTAAACCTTGAAATAACAGGTGAAAATAATAAGCACTCACGTAGAAGTGCTTATTCAAATTCGATTTCTGTTTTACCATCTGATGTGAAGTATCTTATGGTTGTTTTGTCGTATTCTTGCAAGCCACTTTGCGCAACGGCGTCTTTTAACTTTGTTCTCGTTCTGTAGCCGAAATTTTTTCGTAAGCCTTCGTCAGCATTTGACAATGCTGTTTTGTCAACGAAAACATATAAGACATACAAGTTATTTTCTTTATTTAATTCAACCGCTGTTACAGTACCACCGAAATATTCTATAATCTCTTTGGTTCTATGTTCAATACTTTTCGTCATTCTTGTCTGCTCATCTTTTGGTTGTTCTGTTTTCACCGTTGTTTGTTGTGTTTTTGGCTGCTCCTTTTGAACCATTTCTTTTTCGCCGCAAGCTGCTAACATTACAACTGATAAACCAACTACTAATACTGATTTCTTCATCATCTAAATCCTCCTAATGCTAATATATAAACATTATCATATAATGAAATTTCTTGCTGAATATGGAGTGACATGTAATGCTTGTCGTGGGTATGAATTATGTGATGTCACCTATTGTAACAGTTAAAATGTTAGTGCTTATCTTTCTTAATAACATTATATATATGGCTTCGTGAAAAGCATTTTAATGGATTGTTTTAGCTTAATATAAAAAGAGGACGCATTATTATTTACGTCCTCTTTTTATATATTAGATAAATTTAAGCAAAAACTTTTATTTTAATTATGTAGATTCACGAATAATTAAGTTAGTAGGATATTCAATAATTTTACGTTTAATAGATTCATCTGTATTTATATATAGTAGTATCTCGTTAACGGTTCGTTTACTCAGTTTAACAATTGGAATATCAATAGTACTAATTGTTGGGGATGTAACTGTACAAATTAATTGATTGTCATAACCACAAACAGCTAAGTCAGTTGGAATAGAATACCCTTTAATAGTAGCTCCTTTAATGACTCCAGCAGCAACTTGATCATTTCCTGTAAATAGTGCAGTAGGTTTATCTTTTAATTTATCTAGCTTCTCAAAAATTCTAAACCCATCATTAATAGTAATTGCATCTCCAAATAGCCATTTTTTATTGAATGGTAATTGTTTCTCTTTTAAGGCATGCAGATAACCTTGTTGGCGTTTTAATTGTGCTTGACTATTAAGAGAATCAAAACAAAAGCCAATTTTTTTATGACCTTTGCTTATTAAATGTTTAACAGCTTTGTATCCAGCTTCAAATTCATCGTAACAAATTATCGGAATAGGTGCATTTTCCTCATACTCATTACAAAGTATTATGGGCCCATATGCTAAATAATGTTCTATATTTTCCCAACTATTTTCTAGGGATGCGAGAATTACACCATCTACAGCCTTATTCTTTAGTAAGGAAAGTAATTCAAGTTCAATTTTTTTCTCATAAAAAGTCTGATAAATTAGCAATTTGTAATTATGCTTTAATAATTCTTTAGAAATTTCTCTAGCTAATTTTCCGAAAAAGGGATGATCTATATTGGGAATTGATAGTGCAATGGTTTGTGTCTTATTTATCCTAAGATTCCTTGCAATAGAACTAGGAGTATAGTTGAATTCTTGCATTACTTTTATTATTTTCTCACGTTTTTCTGAATTTACATAAGGATGATTATTTAGAACTCTTGAAACCGTAGCATTTGATACATTACATAATTTAGCTATTTCATTAATTGTTACCATAGAGAAACCCTCCGTAAAAAATATGTTGACATGTAATCGATAACATAAAATATAGTCTACTCATGATTTTCAAAATAATTTCTTAGAGGTGATTTAACGTGAAAACTCTTACTACAATTTCTGGACATAGTAAAGACAATTTAGCTTTATTAAAGTGCCTACAGGGGGAAACAAAAGAAAAAGAATTTGAAATTAGTAATATATTACCGAATCACAAGATGAAAGAGAAATTATTTAGGGAAAACAAATTGAAAATAGATATTGATATAGAAAAAGATATTTTCAATTATAGCAGAAAAAATATACAGAAAATAGAATTTATGCCAGTTAATCGGTTGATTTCTCAAGATGAGGTTGAAAAAATTATAGGGGTTTTAAAAGATGTTTTACCGACAGGTCAATTCACAAGTGGACCATTTTCAAAAAAACTAGAAGAAGTAATCGGAAGTTATTTAAATAAAAAGTTTGTAATTGCAACAAGTAGTGGTACAGATGCTCTTATGGTGTCATTGTTATCTATTGGTATCCAGCCGGGGGATGAAGTAATTATGCCAGCTAATAGTTTTGCTGCTACAGAAAATGCTGTGTTAGCAGTCGGAGCAAAACCTATATTTGTAGATATAGATCAGAAGAGTTATTGTATTGATCCGTCTAAAATCGAAGAAGCTATAACCCAAAAAACTAAATGCATTTTGCCTGTACATTTGTATGGTAAACAATGTGAAATGAAAAAAATTCGTGAAATCGCGGATATATATCAATTAAGAGTTATTGAAGATGCATGTCAAGCTATTGGTTCTTCAAATCTTGGAGAATATGGAGATATTATTGTTCTTAGTTTTAATCCATATAAAAATTTTGGTGTATGTGGTAAGGCAGGTGCAATAGTTACCGATAATGAAACTCTTGCAATACGTTGCAATCAATATAGTTATCATGGATTTGAAATTGATAAAAAAAATAAAAAGGTATTAGACTTTGGATTCAATTCTAAAATTGATAATTTGCAAGCAGCTATTGGTTTGGAAAGAATTAAGTACTTATCATACAACAATTTAAAAAGAGCGTATTTAGCTCAACGATATATACGTGATTTAAAGGAATTAGAGGATAGAGAATTAATTAAGTTACCTAAGATGACAGAAGATAATGTCTGGCACCTTTTTCCGATTAGAGTTGAAAATGGAAGAAGAGACGAGTTGAAAAATAAATTGTACCAATTGTACAACATTGAAACAGATATTTATTATCCGGTATTATCTCATAAACAAAATACTAAGTGGGTAAAGGAAAATGATTTACAAAAAAATATATTAAATACAGAGCAAGTTCATAAAGAAATATTACATTTACCTTTACACCCAAACATGATGTTAGAAGAGCAAAATTTCGTTTTGGAGGGATTATTCAATGTCAATAAATAATGAAGTTTTAAAGTCTTTAAATTTTGGAAGACTACCACAGGTTAAAAAGCCTAAATATGTAGTTTTCTGTGATTTTGATGAAACTTATTATCCTCATAATATGGATGATTCTAAAAGAAGTAATATGAAATTGTTAGAAAAGTATTTGTATGAACACGGAAGTAAAGGGGATATAGTAATTGGTTGGGTAACGGGAAGTAGTTTAGAATCAATTGCTGAAAAAATGAAAAAAGGTGGTATTCAGTATTTCCCTCATTTTGTGGCGAGTGGATTAGGTACAGAAATAACGTACTTTGATAGTAATGGGACTACTATAGATGATCAAATTTGGGAAGAGAGAATTATAGAGGGTGGTTTTGATTCTTCAAAGATTGAAAGAATTCTTAAATTGCTAGAAATAAAATATGAAATTTTTTTAAGACCTCAGACACAATTAGGAAGTTCTAAGTACAAATTTAATTTTTATTATGAAGAGCAAAATGAATTTATTGATGCAAAGAATTTAGAAAAGATAGAAGAAATCGGAGAAATATTCCAAGTTGGAGTTAATATTAACAAATGTAATCCATTAGCTGGTGATCCAGAAAATTGCTATGATGTAGATTTTATTCCACTTGGAACAGGTAAAGATGAGATAGTGAAATTTATTTTAGACAAGTACGAACTAGATAAAACAAATGCAATAGCTTTTGGAGATAGTGGGAATGATTTAAGAATGCTACAAGCTGTAAGGCATGGTTATTTAGTAGAAAATGCAACAGAAGAGGCTAAAAAAATACACTCAATGTTAGCTCAAGGTGAATACTCGATTGGAATTTTAAATACTCTAAAGCACATTATTAATTAAAAGGGGATGTTCATATAATGAATATTGGAATTATAGGTGCAGGAAGTATTGCAAGAGCTCATTCTAGAGCATTATCAACTGTTGATAATTGTAAATTAGTTGGAGTGTATGATGTTAATTATGAGAATGCCGATAAATTGATAGGGGATTTTGGTGGGAAGGTTTTTAATAGCTATGAAGAGTTACTAGAAGTAGTTGATGGGGTAATAATATCTTCCCCGAATTTTTGTCATAAATCTCAAGCTGTTCAAGCGTTATTAAAAAACAAACATGTGTTATGTGAAAAGCCAATGGCAATCTCTTGTGAAGAAGCAAAATATATGATGACAATAGCAAAAAATACTAATTTAGTCGCTTCAATGGGGTTTAACTATCGCTACTTATCCTATGTTAAGGCTTTAAAACAATTAATTCAAAATGAAGAATTAGGGGAAATAGTAGTGATAAGATTGCATTTTAAAAAGAATAGCGCTTTTAGGAGAACTTCGTTTACTTGGCGAGATGATTTTCAAAGTAATAAAACTAGTGGGGCCTTGGGAGATTTGGGGATCCATCTAATAGACTTACTATGGTTTTTGTTCGAGAGTGATTTTAGAGAGGATACCGTTCGTACTAAAATTAAAACAAATGTTAAGGAAAAAGAAAGCAAACCAGTATTTGTTGATGACTATGCTGAGGTGTATGGCCAATTGAACAATAAGGTTTTTGTTAATATTACAACATCTAAAAGTTCGTTTCTTGACGATTGTGGTTTTAGTATAGAGGTAATAGGTACGAAGAAAGAATATAAGTATTCTTCTAAAGAGCCAAATAAGTATGTACTCTTTGATGGATTGGAAAAACATGAAATCCCATTATCATTACCTTTACTAGTCGATCCAGAAAATGAGATTTTTGAATGGTCTGATTCTTTTAGAAGTGAAATTATAGAATGGGCAAAGGCTGCGGAAGGTGGCCCTAAAAAGTCTGTAGCAACATTTGAAGATGGATTTCGTTCACAAGTTATATTGGATATGTTTTTTGATAAAAGCAGTAGTAATAAAGAACAATCTGTAGCAACTATTTAGTTTTATGGTAAAAACAGGGGTTTAGAACATTTACTTAAATCCCTGTTTTTATTTTGGATTGGAGTTGAGAAAAGATGCGGTTAATGTTTTATTATGGTTGCTTGCTTTATTTTATTGTAGGAATAATACATGTTTGCATAGGTAGTTTAATTCCTTCATTAATACAATATTATGGAAGAACCCCTGATCAATTAGGTGTTTTAATATTTTTTCAATTCACAGGTTTTTTATTCGGTGTTCTAAGTTCACCCATACTAGTAAGAAAGTATCATTATTTCAAAACAATAACATTAGGTGTTTTAGTAATGTCTATCGTTCTAGGAGGTTTTATATATATTAAAGAATGGGCATATTTAGCCGTTATTTGCTTTGTATTAGGCTATGGAGCAGGTTTGTTAGAAACTACGGTGGGTTCCTTTATTATTTCAGCAGAAAGGAATAGTGCTGCTAAATTTAGCATTCTCGAAGTATGGTTTGGGGTTGGGGCGCTAGGGTTTCCGTTACTAGTTAATTATATTATAAAATTTTATGAATGGTATTTTATTCTTTATGGGATATTACTATTCTTTATTTTTACACTATTTGTTTGGTACATGTTTGGACGTACAAAATTTCTAAATTTTTCTCCTCAAAATAATGAAAAGGGAGGAGCATCCCTTTCCTCATTTACTCTAAAATTTAAAAGTGAAAAGATTACAGTTATATTATTTATTTCACTTTTTGCATTCTTATATGCAGGCATAGAAACTAATCTTGCAAATTTTTTATCTACAATAATGATTCTTACCAATAATGAATTAATCAGTTCAGTAAGTATATCTTGTTTTTGGCTAGCAATAGTTATAGGAAGATTACTTGTAGGTAAGCTAGCCCATAAATTTAATTATTGGACATACATTACATATAGTTGCTTTACATTAGTGATTCTTTTATCTCTATTTCCCTTTGTTCGAGGTACAGGTATGTATTTGTTTATCATCTTTATTATTGGTTTAGTCATAGCGGGTGTTTTTCCAATAACATTAATCCTAGCTTCCCGTATTATGGAAAATAATATTGATCAAGTGACTAGTCTATTTATTGCATCGGCTAGTTTAGGGGGGGCATTAGTATCTTTCCTAATTAGCTGGAGTCTATCATTAAATACTATCACTGTTACTTTTGGGATATTTTCTCTTTTTGCATTTAGTCTAGGTTGTATTATTTTAAAAATGAGGAAAATTTCAACTTACAGTAATGAAAGTACCAAAAAAATAGAAAGTATGAAAAATTTATAGAAAAAATTTTTCATAATGTGAAAAAGGTAATATTATGTGGAATCTCTAAAAAAATTGATAAAGTTAAAAATTCCGTATTTGGGCTTTGTTTTATATATTGTAATGTGTAATATAGAAATCAGAGTTACTTCAAAAATAAAAATGATATGCAACAGTGAACAGTTTTCAGGTGATTGAATGTCATGATATGAAAAGAATGCCTTGTTGTATATACAATAAGGTGGTAAAGAACATATTTTCATAAGTAATAAAAAGTTATTTTAATTAGCTTTTAAGATTAATCTAAGAGGGGTTTGTTATCGAATGGAGATAAAGATTAGTAAATAGGATAAGATTGATATCTCTAAAAAATTAAAGCCTTTTTTAGCTGAACAGTATTCACTGGAATTGGGTGAATACATAAGCTATGAGTTACTTGAATTCATAATAAAGGAATTAAATCCACATTTTAATCAAGTTACTAAGGATAGGTTGGAAATGTTGTTAAAGAATATAGAGAAAGATATATACAGTTAATGGACTTTAAATGACGATTGAAAAACTAAGATATCATTTTAGATATCTTCATACGCAGTAAGAATAAAATAAATAATGCGTTACAAAACACCCATCAAATTTTATTAATTATAAAGGATGGGTGTTTATTTTATCATTTTAGCCAAGGTGAGGGCGTCCTTTGAAAGGAGCTTTTTTTTATTTTATTATTAATAATTTCATGTACCGTAATTATTAATAATAAAATAAAAATATTCAACAAGGGGATTCAGTCCAAGCTAGGTCACAGTAATACATTAGTTACCAAAAAATATGATGCATAAAAAAATTATGTTCATCTTTTTTCTTAGAAAGGAAAAATAATCTTATTTTATATATTTGTTTACACTACAGTTCAATTATTAAAATTACCGAATGCTCACATTATTGAGGGACTAGAAAACAACAAAGACGTTCTCAGATGTATATATGAACTTTTAATAACAAAGATAAAAAAAGAATAGGTAATCGGAAATGTCGAAAGGATTAAATTGATATTAAAAATTGAAGGTGATACCATAAATTTAAACAACGTTTAAAACGTTGTTTAATTGATAAATATTAGAGGAGGAGATAAGTTGAAGGGAAATGAAAACATATCTACGAAAGAAAAGATTTTAAATACAACATTGGAGTTAATTAAAGAAAAAGGCTTCGAAAGTGTAACAATAAGAAAAATTGCGGCATTGTCAGATACTAATATTGCGCTTGTAAATTACCATTTTGGCTCAAAGGAGAAGTTGATTAGCGAAACAATTAAAGTCCTATTAATTAGCTTTCAAGGCACTTTTTCTATTTTAGATGATATTAAAGTGCCAGTGAAAGAAAGATTAAAAATATTTTTACTTGATTATGTACTAGTAATTCGGCAATACCCTGAGTTAGTTAGGAAAATTATTGCAATGGGAACTACGGTATTTACATCTCAATACGAATATGGAGATTTTTTGAAGAGTCTTGGTTTTAGTAAAGTGAAGAATACTTTGAGTGAAATAACAAATGAAACGGATCAGGAAATTTTAATGATTATGACAGTGCAAATATTCGGATCCGTTTTTCTTCCAGCATTAATGATGCCAATTCTTGAATCAGGGGCAGATATAAAAATACTGCCTGTAGAAAAACAAATTGATTTCCTATTTGAACGCTATTTTTATAAAAATTGAGATAGTGGGTGGTAGAGATGATTAGTTTTTTTAGAAAACACTGGTGTGATGTAGGGTTAGTAATGGCTATTGCTGTCGTAGGTTGTTTAGTCGCAAATTTTGGAGAAATGAGTGAAATAAAAGTACTGTTAGCGTTAAGTTTTGTAGCCATTTTAGTGCATCAATTTGAAGAGTATCGTTGGCCAGGTTATTTCGCTGGTCTGTTTAATGTAGTTATATTTAAAAGTGATATACCAGATCGTTATCCATTAAATACGCAATCTGCTATGGTAATAAATATTTTGATTGCGTATGTTTTTTATTTACTTCCGGTTTTCTTGCCAAATATTATATGGCTTGGATTGGCACCTATTTTAATGGGATTTTTTCAATTCATATGGCATGGTATTTTTGCGAATATAAAAGCAAAAACAATATACAACCCAGGATTAGGTGCGGTTGTATTACTACATGTTCCGATTGGTTATGCATATATGAGATATGTTCTTTTACACAATTTAGCTACAAATTTGGATTGGATATTAGGTTTAATCTATTTTCTAGTAGCTACCTATTTTTTAATTATAAAAGGAAATATGTTACTGAAAAGTAAGGAGACAATTCATTACTTTTCAAAAAAGCAATTAGGTCCGTACAATGATGCATTTAAGTGATTCAGAAGGGATTTTGGGTGCTGAAGAGAGTACAAGTGATTAAAAAAAGAAAGGTACGTAGGCGCCTTTCTTTTTTTTTGAAGGAGATTTTTGTATTTTGGCTAGCGCAACATTGCTATCAAGCTAACTAGACAAAATACCCCCTAAAATAAAAAAGATGTTATTTTTTCTGAGAAATCATAGGAAAGGATAACGTCTTTCTCTTAATATGATGGTATTCTATATGAAAAATTAACATTGTTCAAAATGTATATATTGTGCATAGTGTGTATAATGTGTTCATAAGCATATAAGACGCAAGGAGTTGAATCATGAGAATCTTACTATCTAATAAGTCTAAGTCTCCTATTTATCAACAAATCATTGACCAAATTATATTACAAGTATCAAATGGGACATTGAAAGAAGATGATGCATTACCTTCCATGCGTTCATTAGCTAGAGACTTGAAGGTAAGTGTTATTACTTCAAAAAGAGCATACGAAGAACTTGAAAAAGCAGGTTACATCTACTCTATAGTGGGGAAAGGCTCCTTTGTCGCCAAAAAAACAAAAAAGCAACAAGTAGATGAACCAAGTGATCCAATACGTGAAAAGTTCAGTACAATCGTTCGAGAGAGTAAGGCTAATCATTTATAAACGCACTGATTTTTAGGGGTCTTGTTTAGCAGAAATATAGAATACCTAATGAGCAACTGTTATACAGATGTGCTCTTAAACGCTGTGGTGCTATTCAATCGCTATCAAACTAATAAAACAAAGTTCTCCCTAAAAATGAAAAAATGCGCTCAAACAAATAAAACACCTTAGCATTACATTCTGAATAGGGGACAGCCACATGCCCATCAACTTAAGAAATCCATTGTTCCTCAAAAAGAAAAAAATGACCTGAATTCTCATAAATAATGGTTGTAGATATATATAATTTTTGTTTTAGGGATACCTCAAAGTATTAGCTTAATAAGAATAATCCTTAGCCTCCTTTAGATAAAAAAGGGGCTTTTTTACATATAAAATCACATGGGTTTTTAAGGATAGCTTTGAGCGTAGAGAAAAACTGTAATAAAAACCAGATGGGGTAAAGACTAGTATTGAAAAATATAAAAGATGGAAGTAGCATAGGGGATTTACGCATAAAGTAATATTGATGGTAAAATTAACGAAATTTTCATTTTAATCAAATAAATACATAGTGTTTTTAACTTATAATAATGTTACTACGATGAAAATATGGCTACTAATTAGTTATTTTAAAATCAATTTTAGATAGGAAGAGGATAATGAAGACCAGAGAAAGTTATAAAATTGTTGTAATTGGTGCTGGGACTGCTGGAATATCTTCTACAGCACATTTGTTACGAAATGTACCCCTATTGAAAGACAGTATTGCAATTATTGATCCATCAAAAAAACATTATTTCCAACCCCTATGGAGTTTAGTGGGGGGAGGAATTGTTTCAAAGGAAAGTACGATGCGTGATCAAGAATTGCTTATTCCAAAAGGAGCAACGTGGATCCCTAAAAGTGTTGTTAAGTTGTTTCCGGATGAAAATAAGCTACTTTTAGATGATGGACAGCTGCTTGAGTATGAAATTCTTATTGTAGCAGCTGGTATACAAATAAATTGGGACGGTATTAAAGGCTTAAAGGAGTCTATTGGCACTAATGGGGTTTGTAGCAATTACTCTTATAAATATGTTGATTCTACTTGGAAAGAAATTGAAAAATTTAAAGGAGGAAACGCGGTGTTTACCCACCCTAATACTCCTATTAAATGCGGTGGTGCTCCACAAAAGATTATGTATTTAGCAGAAGAGTATTTTTCTAATAGCGGTGTAAGAAACAAAAGTGAAGTAATGTTTTATACCGCGAACGCTAACATATTTCAGGTTCCGCGATATGCTAATACATTAGAACAAGTACTTGAAAGAAAGCAAATTATAACAAATTATCATAAAAACTTAGTAGAAATTATTGCTGAAAAGAAAGAAGCAATTTTTGAAGATACGCAAACACTGAAAAGAGAAACAGTACCGTATAGTATGATCCATGTTGTTCCACCAATGGGGCCACCTAGTTTTATTAAAGAGAGTGAGATAAGTGATTCTCAGGGATGGGTAGATATAAGCCCTTATACTTTGCAGCATGTAAAGTATAAGAATATTTTCGGACTTGGAGATTGTACCAATTTACCAACCTCTAAAACTGGAGCGGCAATTCGAAAACAAATACCTGTCTTAAAACAAAATATTATGGACGTACTTAACGGAAGAGACTTGCACGCTAAATATGATGGATATACATCCTGTCCGATTGTTACAGGTTATAAAAGTCTTATACTCGCTGAATTTAACTATGATCATGAACCTCAAGAAACGTTTCCGTTTAATCAAGCGAAAGAACGGTATAGTATGTTTTTACTTAAAAGATATATGCTGCCGTATATGTATTGGAATTTTATGTTGAAAGGGCTGCTATAAGGGAAGATAGAAAGCGGTTATAAAAATTGAAAAGTAATTTGAAATAACTATTTGGAGGGAATAGCTATGCTTTTAAAATATTTTTATGATGAAAAATTAGCACATGCTTCTTATTTAGTTGGTTGTCAGAAGGAAGGCGTAGCAATTGTAATCGATCCGAGTCGCTATATAGAACAATATATAGAATTTGCTAAGAAAGAGGGGATGGAAGTAATAGCTGCGGCTGAAACACACATTCATGCAGATTTTCTTTCTGGGTCTAGAGAACTTTCTACTCTTTATCATGCCAATTTATATGTATCTGATGAAGGTGATTGTGATTGGAAATATCAATATCTTAACGAAGGTCGATATAATTTAGTTAGAGAGGGGACAGAGTTTAAAGTAGGTCATATAAAATTTAATGTAATTCACACACCAGGGCATACACCTGAAAGTATTTCTTTTTTAGTAACTGATACAAGTCAAAATAAATATACGAATGATAAGCCAATAGGCATATTCACAGGTGATTTTATATTTGTTGGAGATATAGGGAGACCCGATTTATTAGAAACCGCTGTAGGTATGAAAGATACCGCAAAAATAGGAGCGAAACAATTATTTGATTCTATACAAAAAATAAAAACACTCCCTGATTATTTGCAAATATGGCCATCACATGGTGCAGGAAGCGCATGTGGAAAAGCATTAGGAGCAATTCCGACTTCTACCTTAGGTTATGAAAAGATGTTCAATTGGGCATTTCAGTGTAATGAAGAAAGTGATTTTGTATCGACTTTATTGACGGGGCAGCCAGAGCCTCCAAGTTATTTTTCTTTAATGAAGAATTTAAATAAGTATGGTCCTCCAATTCGTAAGAAAAGAGAAGCTTTTGCTATTAAAACAGTAGAAGAACTTCAAGAAGTTATGAGGAGCGTTCAGCAAATAGTTGATATAAGAGATGTAGAGAGTTTTGCTTCTGGTCACATCGAGAAATCAATTAACATACCGTATAACAATTCCTTCACAACCTGGTGTGGATGGTTACTAGATTATAAAACAGAAACTTTAATCATTCTAGATGAGGAAAAGGTTAGAGTGGAGGAGGTTATTAGAGACTTTGAATCTATTGGGCTAGATAATATTATTGCTTTTGCACCCTTACAAGTAATACAAAGACTTGATAGATTTGAAAGTTACAAAGAAAAAACATCGATTGAATTATATCCGCATATAAAGGATGGTAGCGTTAAGATTATCGATGTACGTAGTAAAAAAGAGTGGGAGGACGGTCATCTTCAAGATGCAATACATATCCCCCTAGGAAATTTATTTAAGCAGCTAGATTGCATACCAAAAGATTGCCCATTAGTTTTACAATGTCGAACCGGATTGCGTTCCGCTATAGCGGCTAGTATTTTACAAAGAGCTGGTATAAAGGAAGTAGTGAATTTAAAGGGAGGATTTCTTGCATGGAAAAAAGAGAAGCTCCCTTATACAACATGTAATCTCAATGTGTAGAGAAAAAGTATATGATGGGTAAGAATAATTAAAAGTAGTTATAGATGAAGTGTTAAACAAGGAAATCATAATTGTTGCAGCTTCAGGAAATACATTAGGATAATTAGTACATTATCAAGTTTAATATAAAAATGTAATAAATGTTTCAATATTATAGAGTCTAACAATAAATCTATTTTTAATGTTATAGCAGGGCTAGAAGTTCTTAGGTATTATCAATAAGAGTCCAATAAAAAATTCTCTTGGATGCAAGAGAATTTTTTATTGGGAATAGTCAAGGGCAGGGGGCATTACATACGGGAAAAGGTAGAAATAACGACAGATAAACAATGTAGTTACAAATGGATATGATGCGAGCGTAAGAACATTTAGGAGGAGAAAAAAGATGAATGACAAGATTCTTTCAATCATTTCTACATATGAGAAAGATGGAGATTTTATGGGTGGTGTAAACGAAGATACGATTCGAGAAGCAGCGCGAATGCTAAGCATTACATTCCCAATCACTTATCATTGTTTTTTAAAACAGTATGGTAGCGGCGGACTTGATGGAATGGATATACATGGTTGTGAGACAACAGCTGCGGATTCCTCCGTTGTTTACCACACAAAATTATATAGAGAAACATATAACCTACCTGGACAATATATTGTTTTAAATGATATCGATGGTACTGTGACATGTTTAGATACAAATCAAATGAAAGATGGCGAGTGCCCTGTTGTCTTTTGGAGTCGTTTTTCAAAAGAATTGTATACCATTACTTATGAAAACTTCAGCGACTATCTATTAGATTCTTTACACGAATCTATAGATAATTTGTATGATGAGGATTAATTGATTATAGAATACTAAAAATCATGTTTTAAGTAATAATATATATTTATAAGGTTCAAGAAGTATCATATTATTTTACTGCTTTGTAAATTTGTGTTTTTTATAGCACCAAAGTTCATTTTTATCGTTTTAGGGGTAACCTGTTCAGTTAAGTTAATGGATGTGTGACGCTACCCCAATTAGTTTTTTAAAATCATTCATTTATTTACTTTTGTTCAATATTTTTATCTAATTTTTCTTTTATTATCATCATGGAATTACGAATTTCATTAATCTCACTATCACTTAGTCCGTCAAACAATTGATTTAATTGCTCATCTGACTGAATATGAATTATATCTAGTAGTTCCTCTCCTTTTTTTGTCAAAAAGAGCAAGTTTTTTCTGCTGTCTTTTATTGAGATTCTTTTCTCTATTAATTCTTCCTTCTCAAACCTACGTATAATTCTGCTCATATAGCTTCTATCAATATTAAGTTCTTGCACAAGATTATTCGCAATACAATCTGTTCTTTCGCTTATTTCAAATAGTATTCGTGCTTCAGTTAATGAATAATCTGTATCTAGAATCTGGTTATTAAATAAACCAAGTACCTTTGTATAAAATCGGTTGAATTGTCTGATGTCATAAATAATTTTTTTATCCATAAATCCTCCTTTAGTTGACTAAGTCCACATTTAATATTAATATAAATGTACCCTTAAAATGTGGACTAAGTCAACATTTTAAGGGTACCATTTTCAAAAATCTGTCGCAATCTTTATTAAAAACTAATTGAAGGAGATCGTATATGGTAGTTCGAGAAATGAAAAAAGAAGACAATGCAAAAGTAAAAGAAATTATACAAGATTCATTAAAATCACTTGGATTAGCGCTTCCTGGAACAGCTTATTTTGACCCTCAACTTAACGACCTACACCAATATTATAATAGTCTAAAACATGCGAACTATTGGGTAGTAGAAATGGAAGGAGAAGTTGTTGGCGGAATTGGTATAGCACCGTTTAACGAACATGATAAAGTTTGCGAATTACAAAAGCTATACTTAAGTCCAAAGGCACAAGGTTTAGGGCTTTCCAAGAAACTAATGGAAACTGCTTTGTCATTTGCCTCTAAACATTATGAAAAGTGCTATTTAGAAACAATGCATGAATTAATAACTGCATGTCTATTATATGAAAAATTTGGATTTATACATTTAAATGAACCCCTACCAGGTTCTGAACACTCTACTATGAATGCATGGTATATAAAATCTTTTTAAAATTAGGTGTATTAAACGTATCTATTAAAAGGAAAGTATTGAAGGAGCTTTATTTTGGGTAGCGCCACATCGCTATCAAGCTAATATTTTTAATTACCCCCATAACTATCAACTTAAAATCATGTATCTCATGATGAAAATAATTCTATCTCTCTATTCGTTTATTCGAAGATTCTGAAAAAACTTGCGATAAAACATGAATGTATTTATAATTATAGTTAGCTTAACTAACTAATTATTGTTAGTTTTTCAACACAGAAATAGTTGTATGAAAAAAAAGAATCAGAAGCAAATTTGTCAATCTATAAAGCTATTCCTCAAAGAATAGAGCTGGACGCAGAATGAATTAGAAAAACGGCAGCAAAGGAAACTGATTCACTGGCAGCTAAGCTTGACTTACTTATGTTATGAGTATCTGATAATGCACTAGACAAAGAAATGGTATTTCGCTTATTACTTACTTTCTGTGCTTCTTGTGCATCATTAATTGAGGTGCTTAATTAAGAAGAATGTAAAGTATTAGAAAAATTATTAAATAAAATACATGTAAGTATAAAAGTTAAAGCTGGAGAAGGTAGATAAATAAGTTGGATTATTAAATTCAACTTATTTTTACAGAATAAAAGTTAGCCTGACTTATTATAAGCGTACCTAATTTAAATGAAAGGAGGTGAAACTTGTTTACAATTTGTCTTAGTAATAATACAAATTACTTAAATATGCTGATTTCTATGGAACTCAAGAAATTTGGAACAAATAACGAGGAGGGTTTTAATAATGAATATTTCTAAAGAAAATAATCCTATTCTGGCGGTCGTTAGCTCCAGCGGTAATCAAATCCATTACTTCAATGCAAAAAATTTTGAAAGAATAGGGCTTATAGATTCTCCAGTTACAGAACCTCATGAATTATGTTTCGATTCTAAGCGCCAATTGCTATATGTAAGTATTACTTATCGCTCAGGTTTTTATAGAAATAATCCGGAAAAAAGCCATGAAATTTTAGTTATCGATATTGATCAATTTAAAGTAATTGATATCATTGATATCTCACCAGAATTTGCACCACATGGTTTAGTTTATAATGAAAAAAAAGACTTATTGTATGTAAGTGTCGAATCTGGTGAAGGAGGAATTTTAATTATTAATCCTAACACGAGAAAAGTGCTAGATAGAATCACTACAGCGGCAACAGGTCCACATTGGTTTGTTACGAATCCAGATGGTACAAAAGGATATTCCTCTAATAAGGAGGCGCCCTTTATTTCGGTTTTAGATACAGATACTAAGGAGTTAATTGGAAAAGTATCTATGCCCTATGGTAGTGAGGAACTAGCTATTTCTCCTAAAGGTAATCGAGTTTACATTCCTTCCCCATGTTTACTTGGAGACTACAAAGAGGAGCAACCTACACTTAGCATCATTAATACAGAAACCGATGAAATTATAAAAACAAAATCATTTTCAGATTTAATTACCCCGGTTCATGTAACGAATGATGGGAAAGTATTGGTAGGACATACGCGTTTTCAAAATAAGAATGGAGAGAGAACAAGAAGTATGTTTTCTCCAGCACCAGGGTATGTATCTGTTCTTGATGGAGAATCGTTAAACGTGTTAGGTACCATAGAAGTTGAATTACTCCCAATTACAATACGTTCTTCTACTGACGGAACGGTTGGATATGTTTCTAACCTTAGATCAGGGACAATAAGTGTATTAGATTTAGTTAATTACAAGAATGTTCATACCATTGAAGTTGATCCAGGAGATCGAAATGCAGATCCTTCTGTAAATCAAGGAGCTCACGGTATAGCATATATAGAAAGATAAAATAAATAATGCTATTCTTTTTGTAGAAATATACAGAAAGGATGGCATTTTTTATTTATCTATTAATTTCTGATGATGTCCAATTAGGTCTAATTTCTTGTGATTGGGAACACATGTTCTTATTTTATATAGAGGGCACCATACATACCCATCAACTTAAGAATTTTATAAAACTACACAACAAAAAATGTATATCT
Organism: Bacillus cereus group sp. RP37; assembly: GCF_040459695.1. Taxonomy (NCBI): domain Bacteria; kingdom Bacillati; phylum Bacillota; class Bacilli; order Caryophanales; family Bacillaceae; genus Bacillus; species Bacillus cereus group sp. RP37. The sequence continues at coordinate 285,858 of NZ_JARVHP010000002.1, forward strand.
TTACATAAAGATATACATTTTCTCGTCAGGAAGTTTGGCATCGTTAGCATCAAAAGCTACAGTCGTATGCACAGAAATTGTAGTACAGGAAATACAAGAAATGTATACGTTGAATCATCGGAAGTCTAATTCTAAAGATGAAAATAGGTTATAATATATTGAGATCACAAATGATAATGATAATCATCATCGATATGTTCGAAAGAAAGGAAGCAAAAATGAATATTCCACAAAGAGTATTTGGCTTTGAATGTTGTAATGAATATAGTTTGAAGTCAAATAAAAAAAAGCAGCATGAGATAAAGTATGGAGTCTTAATTATTGTTCAATCAGGGACTGGCAAATTAAAGTGTAACAATCAAATCACTCATCTGGGAAGCGGTTCAGTTTATATGGTGAAACCAAATGGATTATTGGTGATGGAAAGTACAGGCGAAGAACGCTTTTTATATGATATTTATGAATTTGGTTGCTACAGATTAAGAGAAGAACGAGAGAATATACTACTCTACGAATTATCATTCGAGTCGCTACCATCCACAGCTATTTCTTATACCAAAGCATCGAAAAAAGTAAAAATTGTATCAGCTGAATTAAAAGAATCTGCAAAAGAAAAAAATGCAAAATTATGTACTCAATTACTACGTAAACTTCTCTTTACTATTGAAGAAGAATATGAAGCTCGAAAAAGACGTTCTTTTACTTCTTCATTCCACGATGTATTGGAATACATTAATTTGCACTCACATCAATCGTTAACACGTGATGAGGTTGCAAAGTATTTTGGTTATCACCCAAACTATTTTTCAGAACGAATTAAAAAGGACACAGGATGGAGTTTTTCTGATTATTTAACACATATGCGAATGGATAAAGCCAAACTTTTACTGCTAGATCCAAATTACACAGTAAATGAAGTGGCAAGAAAAGTAGGCTATCAAGATGGCCTTTATTTGAGTAGGAAATTCAAACAACAAATGGGAATAACTCCAACTCAATTTAGAAATGGACGAAATTATAAACGCATTTTTACATATCAATTTACAGGTGCTTTGATGGCAACAGGTATAAAGCCTAAAGGCGTTTTCTCTTGGGCTGCTAATGTACCTGAGTATCTGCATTCCGATTTAAGCGGTACGGTATTTGTACAAGATGGTGAAGATTTGTCACCTGAACTATGGATAAATCTTAAACCAGACTTAATTATTGCACCAACATATCTGTATCAAGAACCTCAATTAATTGAACAGATGGAAAAGTTTGCTCCAGTTCTGATGATGGATTGGGATAAGAATGATCGTATTGAAGATGTAAGGACAATTGCTCGTATAGTCGGTCGAGAGGAAGAGACTGAGACTTGGATTCAATGTTATAAAAAGAAGGCGAAGAAGGCAAAGGAACAAATATTATCTGTACTCGGTAAAGAAGAAACGGTAGGGTTATACGAATTACGTAATGATAATCGAGTAGGAATATGGAGGCCAAGTGCACGAGGGGCTTACAATTTGTATAAAATGATGGAATTGAATGTACCTCAAGCAATAAGAAAAGAGGTTATTTATCCGAATAAACATTTAACTGTTCCAGAAAGTCGCATTGAACAATATGCAGCTGATCATATGCTGGTTGTTGTTCATTCAAATGAGCAAACTACAAGACTTTTTGAAAGTGAAGCTTGGTTAAACCTTCGTCAACAAAAGAAAAAAGTTTATATTCTTCAATTACAAGATTTTTGGGCGAGTGAAGGCGTTTGTCTAGAAAAGCAACTTGATATTCAGGTGAAACAACTTGTTGAACAACAGTATATCTGATAAAAATCCATAGCGAATTGATTACAATAATCTATATCAATTGAGAATTAACACTGTTAAAATTGAAAATGGTTATCAACTCCGAAATGAGTTTGATAAGGAAACCCTAGAATTATAGCAATTTGAAGTTTCATTTTCATAGAAAGTGAAGATTCTAGGTAGCGCTACATATAGATAAAAGCTTCTCGTAAATTGAAGAAGGGTAAGTCTTTATTTTTTTAAATGATAATGATAATCATTTTTGTTTGTAAGAGGAATCTAATATAAAGGTGAGCAAACTATGAGTATGTCTGCAAGAAAAATAAATGAAGAAACAGAACTACAACCACAACCACAACTTCGCTCACGTCCACTCGCGGCTACCTTTATTATGGTGGGGGGAGTGATTACACTTATTTTGAGTATCTTCCTTGCAATTTCGTACGGGGCGGCAGATGTGAAAATGTCGGTCATTTGGGATGTGATTTTTCACTTTAATCCTGATTTTAACGACCACCAAGTCATTCGCGATTTGCGTTTACCTCGTATTCTTGGTGCTGTGCTTGTAGGGGCAAGTTTTGCAACAGCGGGTGCTATTATGCAAGGGATGACAAGAAATCCACTTGCTGATTCGGGTTTACTTGGGTTGAACTCGGGGGCGGTTTTAGCAATGGCTATTAATTTTGCCTTCTTTCCAAACTTACCTTATTATGCATTAATTCTTTTTTCGTTTATCGGAGCGTCGGTGAGTACGGGACTTGTGTATGGAATTGGTTCAATTTCAAGGGGAGGGTTGACACCTTTACGACTTGTGCTATCTGGTACGGTAATTAGTGCTCTATTTAGTGCGTTGAGTGAGGGGGTAGCTCTTCACTTCCGTATCGGTCAAGATTTGGCTTTCTGGTATGCGGGAGGTGTCGCCGGCACAACTTGGACGCAAATAAAAGTAATGGTTCCGATTGTATTCTTAGCTATCCTTGGCGCAATTATCATCTCTCGCTCAGTGACATTATTAAGTTTGGGTGAGGAAATTGCGACAGGTCTTGGACAGAAAGCAAAAACGGTGAAGATTTTTGGAACAGTTATCGTTTTGATTTTAGCAGGGTCAGCTGTTTCAGTCGTTGGAGCTGTTGGTTTTGTTGGATTAATTGTTCCACATTTAACAAGATATTTGGTAGGTGTAGATTATCGTTTTATTATTCCTTGTTCGGCTATTTTAGGTGCCTTGCTACTAGTTTGGGCAGATTTTGCAGCACGTATGATCAATGCTCCTTACGAAACACCTGTGGGGGCATTAATTGCCTTAATCGGTGTGCCGTTCTTCCTTTATCTCGCTCGTAAAGAAAGGAGAGAACTGTAATGGAACATATAAATGTTGTTTCTTTTGAAACAAAGCGAAAAAAAAGAGAGGTTACCGTATTAAGTGTGTTAGCTGTTCTAATTGTGGTGACATTTGTTATTAGTATGAATACGGGGCATATTCGTTTAGCGCCAATGGAATTAATTCAGACGCTTTTCGGAAATGGTACAGCTCAGCAAGACTTGATTTTATTTGAATTCCGTTTGCCACGTATTGTCGTTTCGGTTTTAGTCGGGGCGTCACTCGCTGTTTCGGGTTGTATCATGCAAGGTTTCTCCCGTAATGCATTGGCAGATCCAGGGATTCTTGGAATTAATGCAGGTGCGGGATTAATTGTTATTTTATATGTCGCAATGTTCCAAACGGAAACGATTTCTTCTGTTATGTTACTACCTGTTTTAGCTTGGATAGGAGCAGGAATTACAGCAGCTGTTATTTATGCTTTATCGTATAAACGTGGAGAAGGATTGTCTCCTACACGTTTGTTATTAACGGGTATAGCGGTTGCGGCGTTGATAAGTGCAGCGACAATAGTGTTAACGCTTCGTCTATCTCCAGAGAAATATCAATTCGTAGCGACTTGGATGGCAGGGAGCATCTGGGCATCGAATTGGAAGTTTGTTATATCAATCCTTCCATTCATTATGCTTTTATTACCATTCGTGATCTATAAAGCACGTGTATTAAATGTATTGAATTTAGGAGATCAAGTAGCGCTTGGTTTGGGTGTATCGGTAGAAAAAGAACGACGCTTGTTATTAGCGGCAGCAGTGGGGCTGGCGGGTTCAGCTGTTTCTGTCAGTGGGGGGATTGGCTTTGTTGGGCTAATCGCACCACATCTAATGAGAAGACTAGTTGGTCCAAAGCATCAATATTTAATTCCAGGTGCAGCGCTTGCAGGTGCATTGCTCGTATTAATGGCGGATACGATTGGACGCTGGATTATCCAACCGTCTGAAATCCCCGCTGGAATTGTTGTTGCGGTGATTGGTGCACCATACTTTTTATACTTACTTGCTCGTTCGAGATAATAAATAGAAGGAGAATCCATTTTGATATGTTAAAAGAATTTTTTTCTTACTATCGACCATATCGTTGGTTATTCATAATAGATTTTACTTGTGCAATTATTGCGGCGTTATTGGAATTGGTTTTTCCGCTTGCTGTAAGCCATGTAATTGACGATTATTTACCCACAGGTAATTGGAACTACATTATAACAGCTTCATTGGCACTGTTAGGCTTGTACATATTAAGTGCGTTTTTCCATTATATCGTTACATATTATGGACATATGCTTGGTATTAATATTGAGTCTGATATGCGAAAGAAAGCATTCGACCATGTTCAAAAACTATCTTTCCGTTTCTTTGATAATAATAAAACGGGACATCTTGTATCACGTATGACAAATGACCTGATGGATATTGGCGAAATTGCTCACCATGGTCCTGAAGATTTGTTCATTGCGGTTATGACGTTGATTGGTGCATTCGCTCTAATGCTGTCGATTAACTGGAAGTTAGCAATTTTTACATTTATTATCGTCCCACTTTTAATTATATTATCTATCTATTTTAGTAAAAAGATGTCAAAGTCATTTGGTCAGTTCTTCCAAGATATTGCCGACTTTAATGCACGTGTTGAGAATAATGTGAGTGGAATTCGAGTTGTAAAAGCATTTGCAAACGAAGGCCAAGAAATTAAACAATATGCAGTAAACAATGAACGTTTCCGTCGTACGAAATTAGTGACGTACAAGGTGATGGCCTGGAATTCGTCAGTTAGTTATTTCTTAATCAAAAGTGTTTCGATATTCGTATTAGCATGTGGATCTTGGTTTGTAATTCAAGGAAAGATGGAGTTTGGTGAATTTATGGCGTTCATCTTACTATCAAATATTTTCTTAGGACCAATTAATCAAATTAACTCGGTTATTGAGACATATCCAAAAGGTGTCGCAGGTTTTAAACGTTATTTAGAATTATTGAATACAGAACCAGATGAGAAGGACATAAAGGATGCGATTGAGATTCAACAAGTAAATGGAGATATTTCGTATGAAAATGTCACATTCGCTTATGAAGGAAAAGAACCGATTCTGAATAATATAAGTTTCCACGTAAAGCATGGTGAATCCATCGCCTTTGTCGGTCCATCAGGTGCGGGGAAAACAACGATTTGTAGTCTATTTCCTCGTTTTTATGACATTCAAGAAGGCAGTATTAAGGTAGACGGTATTGATATTCGAAACATGACACAAAGGTCGCTTCGCCAGCAAATTGGTATTGTTCAACAAGATGTGTTCCTATTTGATGGCACGATTCGCGAAAACATTGCCTATGGAAAATTAGATGCTACCGAAGAAGAGATTTGGGAAGCTGCTCGCCGAGCACAACTTGCTGATATTATTAAAGATTTAGAAGATGGATTGGATACATTGATTGGAGAACGTGGTGTGAAACTTTCAGGCGGTCAAAAACAACGTCTTTCTATTGCACGTATGTTCTTAAAAAATCCACCAATCTTAATTTTAGATGAGGCTACTTCGGCACTTGATACGGAAACAGAAGCAGCAATTCAAAAAGCGTTAACAGAATTATCGAAAGGGCGCACAACATTTGTTATTGCGCATCGCTTAGCAACGATTCGTAATGTTGACCGTATTATCGTTGTGACGGAAGAAGGCATTAAAGAACAAGGAACACATGAGGAATTGATTCGAAGTGGTGGTAATTATAGTCGACTGTATAAAGCACAGTTTCAGATGTGAAAATAGGAGGTCGCGCAAAATGAGTCGATTAGAAACAATAGATTTAAAGATTGGTTATGACGAACGTATTATTGTAAATAACTTGAATATTTCAATACCGAATGGAAAAATTACGGCTTTAGTTGGTTCAAACGGATCAGGTAAATCGACTATTTTAAAAGTAATGGCTCGTTTGATGAGGCCAACTGCTGGTTGTGTAATGTTAGATGGAGAAATGATTCACAAAAAATCCACCAGAGAAGTCGCAAAGGAGCTCGCGATTCTTCCTCAGAATTCAAAAGCTCCAGATGGTCTAACAGTGTATGAATTAATTAGTTATGGACGATTCCCTCATCAAAAAGGGATGGGGGCATTATCAAGAGAGGATAAAGAAATTGTTCATTGGGCGATTCATGTAACGGGTATGGAGGAATTTATTAATCGAGGTGTTGACCAACTATCGGGTGGTCAACGACAACGTGCTTGGATTGCAATGGCACTTGCACAACAAACAGAAATTTTATTTCTTGATGAACCAACGACTTTCCTAGATATGGCACATCAGCTTGAAGTATTGACACTGTTGAAAAAGTTAAACGAAGAAGAAGGACGTACGATTGTTATGGTTGTACATGATTTGAACCATGCTACAAAATTTGCCCATCACATGATAACAATTAAAGCAGGAACCGTTGTAAGTGAAGGAACGCCGCGAGAAGTTGTGACACCTAATGTACTACGAGACGCGTTTAATATTGAAGCGGATGTAATCGATGATCCACGTACAGGTGAACCACTGTGCTTACCGTATGGATTGGCTTATGGACAAACAGAAGTAGAAAGAACGATAAAGCAAGCACAATAAGAATACCATAATAGAATGTAGCAGTTAGAGTATGACCGAACAGATGTACTGTTATGAAATCGGGCATGTTCAATACACCAGCCATTGCAATAGTATATGGCTGAGAAGAAGCACTTTACAATTTATTTGGCACTGTTAAAAGATGAAGAAATAGCCGAATTGATTTCAAAATAAAAGAAAAGAGAAGTGTAAAAAATGAAAAAATGGTTGATGATTTTCCTAGTCGCATTTAGCATGATTGCTCTTGCAGCTTGTTCAGATAACAAAGAAGAAAGCAAGGCGGAAAATAAACAAACAGAACGTATTTTAAAAACGGATCAAGGCGATGTGAAAGTACCGATGCATCCTAAACGTGTCATTGTTGATTGGAATTTAGGACATGTTTTAGCAACAGGTATGAAACCTGTCGGCACAACAATTACGATGCTAGAGTATGGACAATTAATGAAGCCCTATGTAGATGAAACTGTTGCGGATATTGGTTCAGGTAATACACCGAATGTAGAGAAAATGCTTGAATTAAAGCCAGATTTAATTATTACTTGGGATCCGAAATCAGTAGAGAAATATAAAAAAATTGCACCTACGGTTGTGTATGATACATCAAAATATAATGGTGTCCACGAAGAACTACGTGCAATGGGGAAAATTTTAAATCGTGAAAAAGAAACGGAAGAATATTTGACTGATTTTGATAAGCGCGTTGCTGTTGCTAAGGAGAAAGTAGAAAAAGCGATGCCAAAAGATGCGACCTACTCAATTATTGACCTTGCCACAATTAAGCAAGCAATTGTTGTAGGAAATACAAGTGAACGTGGTGGGAACGCACTTTATGAGATGTTGGCATTAAAGCCAAGTGAAGGTATTAAAAAAAATATTATAGATAAAGGCGAGTCACGCAAAGATGTTTCATGGGAAAAAATTGGTGACTATGCAGGAGATTATATTTTTGTCATCACTTCAAAAGAAAAGGGTGTCGATACAGCTCCATCAAATTGGAAGTCGTTAGATGCTGTGAAAAATGGGCGTGTAATTGAAATTGATATGAAAGATTATTTTTCAAGTGATCCTATTTCATCATTAATTCAAACAGAGGATATGGCAGAAAAATTAGTGAAATTGCAAGAGGACCTAAAACAAAAGTAAGCCTAAGTAGAGGAAAGGGCAATGTCGAGTTTATACGAATCTATAAGGTCAAAGATGTAATAATATATTGTTAACCCCAAGGCAAGATAGGTTATTGAAGTTTTAGGTTTGCAAACTAGTGGAGTGTTGATATATACGTCCTATAATATAAAGGAGTGACAAACGAAACCCGACTCATAAGAGTCGGGTTTTTAAGTATATCTTTTAGATGCTCTGTAACCTGCAGTTTTTGCATCTTTAATTCTCTTATTATTCTATTTCCAAGACAATTTTTATATCATAATTTTTAAACTTGACATGCATATAGTAAGACAATGAGAATACTGATAATGATACTTAGCAAATGCATTCATGGATTATATTTTTTCTCCCTTTATTCCTATCCTTCATTTTGTAGTTTTCCCCTAATAATTAAGAATGGCCTGATGAAGCAAAAAAGCAAGAACCAAATAGATTCATAAGATAAAAGCGGATTAGGATATATTTGGTACGCGTATTTTGTTATACATTGTGAATTAGTCATAATATGGAATAGAATTGTAGAAACATAACATAGAATATTCTCATTAATATTTCTACAGTTTTAAACTATATACATATAAAGGTAATAGGATTATATTGGCAATGAAAGAGAAAATAATAGATAGAAGGGGATGTTATTATGTTTAAAAAAGCAGTACTTGGTATTTCATCGTTAGCAATAACTGCGTTTGTCGGATTAGGAATGGCAACAGAAGCTTATGCTGGACCTGCAGCACCACTTACTTCACTAAACGTTGTACAAGTAGAATCTGAGCAGGGCGGAGTAGAAACGATTAATCCAAACAGTTTTAGCACAACACGTGACCACGGGGGAAAATACTTATATATTACTACAAAGGAAATGGGATATGGTCAAAATCCATTTACGAAAATGGATGGTTTTAATGTGAAAAGTATTGGATCCACTATAATTGGCGGAAAACCAATTGTTGGTTGGTATTATAAGTGGGATGCTTCTGGGCATCAGCAAGGAACATTTGAATATCAAAAAACATCTATAAACGCTCCATTTAATACAATGCGAACTTCAATCTATATCAAATAAATAATTTGAAAAGTTATAGGGATTTATCATACAAAATTCAGTTCATAAAATTGAATTTAATTATAGCGAATATAGGAGCCGTCCTGAATTGGGAGGGCTCTTATATTTGCTATAAATGTCTACAAGCGCAATATATTTTCCTAAATCATATGCTAATTTCCTTGTAGTAATAGTTGTATAAGTTAGAAGAATAATAACTTGAGTATAGGAACGATGGAAGAAATAAAAAAGATGCGAAGTTTATTCTAAGACTTCGCATCTTTTCATTTAACGCAAGCATTGTGAGAAATCAATTATATATTGATTTCTAAGCACGAAAAGCATTTAAAACTAAAACTTTATTTGAAGTAAACAATACATTTATTGTATTAGTAAAAATTTTATTTTGCATTGAGCGATTAGCTTTTGCTAACTGCTCAATGCAAAGAGATACATAGAAAACTACATGTACTGAGTTTTAGCATACAGCCTACAAACTGTATTGATGGAATATCTATTTTGAATCCAATTTACTTAAAGTAAACATTCCAATGGATAAAATGACTGCGCCTACTAAAGAACCTAGCCAGTCTCTCCATCCTAATGCATTAAAAGGTGTTTCTGTTAAATCCATAATTAAGAAGATAGCCAACATTAATACACCGAATGCTAAGCATCCCCAGAAGGTTTGTAAATGTTTAATCATCTTCTTTCGAAACTTGCTCATATAAATCACCCTTGCTAATACTTTATATTTTTATAATTAAATTATCACATGTATAAAGATTGAAAGTAGAGATTATGCAATATTGCATAATCAAACTCAACAAAATAATTCTTTGAATAAAAATGGAACTAGGAAACTGTGGGATGGGATTTGAAATGCTTGTCAATCTAGCGAATAAATATATCAAAGAGGTGAAGTGGCACTTATAAACAAGCAACTGGATTCTGTGAAGGTGGCCGTGAGTTAAATGGGCTTCTATAAAGCTAAGGGCCCAATACACTATTATGTTGTGTATAAGGACGGGCTATCGCATTTGAAGCCAAAAGAAAAAAGTCACATTAAGTAGCTGAAATATTGAGCCAACTCCACGCTTTATAAACTATAAGATTCTTAGTCTTCTCCCAGTTACTGAACGTAAAGCGCTTAGCTAATAGGAGCTAAGAAAACAAATGATACGGTGGCTTGAGAGTAATCAATCTTAACTTAAAAAGGAATTTTTCATTTATTTTCCCACATTCTATTTAGGATTATTATTCCAAACATATAATTAGTTTATTCATATAAAAGGATATTTATAGTTCTTATCGAATAGTTTAATTGGAGGGGATTAGGCGATGGAAAAATATATTCTTGATGAATTATTAAAGTGGGAAAAAAAATTAATAGAAAAGTATAAAGCGATTGTAAAAGTAGAAAAAGAAAAGGAACTTGAATCCTGTACTCTAATGAAAAAAATTGAAATTCTAAAAAAAACGAGTGAAAAGTTTGAAGGGGAAAGAAAAAAACTATTCATAAGAGCAGAAATCAATCCGCTTCAAGAAAGAGAAAAACAAATAGAGCAAGAAATTATAAGTACAAAAGGAATTTATTATGAGAATAAGGAAGAAATTGAAATTACACTTGAATACTTAAGAAAAGAAATTGATAAAGGTGATGAGAGTCAGCAAATTATTACTGATCCCAAAGAGATAATTTTAAAATAAAACTAGAAAAGCGTCCCAAACGGATGCTTTTTTCTTTGTTATATGGAAATCATACATTAAACATGAATTTAAGTGAGAAGTTATTATATATAAATGTCTGTTATCTTTACTCTTTTGTTCCGTATAAGAAAGAATCAATATAAGATAAGAGTTTCCATAAAAAACTTATTTTATAGAAATTGAAAAAACTCATTCCATAGGATATTTCTAATATAAAGAGAGAATATCGGAATCAACGAAATTCGACAATAGAAGAGCGGTAATTATATATTCTAAAAATGCAAACAAAGTTCGCACGAAATACCAATTTTACGAACAATAAAGGAGTTAAATAAAAATCTAATAACCGTATCTAGGGATTTCGAGCTTAGTTGCATGAATCTTCGTATGTTGGTATGTATCTATATAATTCATACTTTATATAGAAATTATTAAATTTTAAATAACTCATTACTAATTTTTATAGCAAATTACATTTTACTTTATAAGGTTTTTTCTCACGTTGATCTAATTAAACCCCCATAATTATGATTATATAAACCAATTTATATTTTTATAAAGACTTTTAAACTATATTCATGTATTAATCTTTTGTATGAATTTTTATAGCAAATTTGTTTTATTTTCCATACATTTATATCTAGTTTTTGCACTAATTTTTATGGTCAAATACAAATTTCTCGCTTAATTATCTATAATTTTTACTTGAGTAAATACATTATTCCATTCACTATTGAGTATTTTTAGCATCTCATAATTTAATTATGTAAATAAGTTTGTGTAAAAATTGAATTTAACGCGAACTTGTGTTCGTGTATTTTTTCTGTTATAGTATATATGAGGTGATTTTTATGGATTACAGCAAGCAACGTCAAAAATCAGTACATCGTAAGAAATTATACGAGAATTTAAATGAAATGCCCTTTTACATAGAAGAATTTGTGGAGTACAAAGAATTGCATGATGCCTCTCCCTCCACCCTACTGAATTATGTATATGATTTTAGAGTTTTCTTTAATTGGCTATTATCTGAACAAATTATTGAATTTAAGCCCATTAAAGACATATCCTTCTCTGATTTGGAGAATTTAAAGAAAAAAGATGTTGAGAACTTTATGAGGTTTTTAAAACTACAACAAAATATGCAGAATTCCTCTGTTAACAGAAAAATTTCAGCCTTAAAGTCTTTATTTAAGTACCTTACCTCCCTATCAGAGAATGATGATGGAGAATGTTATTTTTATAGAAATGTAATGGCTAAAATTGAAATACATAAAGATAAGGAAACATTAAATGCCCGTGCAAAACGTATGAGATCTAAAATATTTCATAATGATGACGATCAAGAGTTTTTGAATTACATTAAGTACGAACATGAAAAATCTTTAACAAAACATCAGTTGTTCTATTTCCTAAGAGATAAAGATCGTGATGTAGCTATTCTTTCTCTCTTTCTTGGTAGTGGTATTCGTGTAAGTGAATTGGCCGATCTTCGTATGGAAGATATAAACTTAAAAGAAAGGCTAATTGATGTAATACGAAAAGGAAACAAAGAAGATTCTGTATGGATTACCCCAATTGCATTGAATGATCTTGAAAATTATATGGAAATTAGAGATAAAAAATATGCTCCAGGGAAAGAATTAAAAAATGTATTCTTATCGAAGTATAAACATACTGCACAGCCTCTTTCAGTTAGGGCTATCCAAGATATAGTAGAAAAATATACTAAGGCCTTTGGTAAAAGAATGTCTCCTCATAAATTAAGACATACATTGGCAAATAAGTTATATATGGAAGAAAAAGACTCGTTACAAGTGATGCAGCAACTTGGGCATACTAGCCAAGATACGGCCTTATTATACACACAGCTTGGAGAAACAACTATTAAAGATAGCTTAGGCAGAATAGGAAAGAATAAATAATATTTATTATTCGTTTCACATTTGATTTTATTATGTAAAAAATATATAGTTTGAAATCTACATTAATTGGAATATAAAAACTCTCTCTTAGTAGATTTAAATAAAAATTTTAGATTTCTACAATTGTTGTTTACGTTAAATCGGAATTTAACGAACAGTTGAGGAAATGTGAGTTAAACTCCCCTCCTATCTTAATGTATGTTGTACAAGGACAAGAAACTCTAAACGGAATTTTTATAGATTTACAGAATTATATTCATTTAATCTTGTGTAAAAAGACATGAAAATGGGTACTTTTTATAAAGGGATTGCTTCAGTTATATATAATTTAAATATATTAAAGAATTATTCATTCTTATATAAAGGCAAATATTCATAGTTAGAATTAATTAACTATAAGAAAATGAATTTCATATTTTAATTAAATATAATTCCTATATATATGTAAATGGAGGTTTTTTTATCTTTTTTATTTATGTGATGAAAAAATTAGGTATAGAAAAATTAAACAGACGTTTGTTTAAAATATTTTAGTTATGAATCAATGTGTGAGTTATGATGGATGAGTTCCGTGTTCAATTGTCCATTTAGTTAACTTCGCATTTATTATATAAATTTTATATAGCAAAGAAAAAGCATCCGCTATGGATGCTTCCTCTAAAAATTTATCGCTACAAGTTCTTCTTAACGTTTTTCATGAGAAATAATTAACTTTTAAAATTTTTTTTAATATTCGAAACCATTATTTGTAATCCAATCCATATTTTATTGATACCAATATAGTTACAGGTATGCTAAAATCCATTTGAAACATTGCTTTTGGGAATGTAATTGCTATCATAATCGCAATTTATTTTCTACAAACTGATTGAGTTTTAACCTAAATTGCGGTTTTATTCCGCCGTCCTTAACAAATTGTTAAGGACCTTTTTTATTTGTCCTTTAGTTGCGAAAAAATAAAATTTGCAAAGATATAAAATTCTCATAATGGGGGTAATTAAAAATATTAGCTTGATGGACATGGGGTCCCGCCACATTGCTATCAAGCTAACAAAAATAAATTCCCCTAAAATGAAAAAATACGCTATTCTTTCTGTAGAATCTATAAAATGACAATAATGTTATTTGATTTTAAAAACTAAAACAAGCATAACCCCGTTTTAAATTTAGGACGGGGTTAAAAATATAGTTATTTAATTTTTAAAGTAAGATATTTCACTACACTAAAAAATATAATAATAAAGTCGTTTAAAAATCTAAGCTTTATTCAACAATAGCGCCCGATTACGGAAGATCATTTCTAGTTAAATTTGTATTTAAAAAGATTGTTTTCTTAAAGAAACATGCTGTTAGCCAACCATGAAAAAGAGCTTCACCACAGGAAATGTAAGAAAATCACTTTCTAACATGGTAGTTTTGTCCTTATACAGAAAGATAATATTGAACTTAAGGACATAAGTTCAACCTTCAATAAAACGCAGTGCACAACCGGAATGGTGATCGGTTAGATCTTTTGCAAATTGTTGATTCGGAAATCCTCTGTGAAGCAATCTCAATCCGCCTGAAGTTAAGGATATATGATGATGGAACCGATAAAATAACATCCTGTTGGGATCAAGAGTATCATTCTTTAAATATCGATAATAATCCCCAAATCGAAACTGTAAAAAACTGTGCTCATGCTCAATATCAAAGAACTTTGCTCCTTCGATATCAATCAAATAAGGTTCTAGTTTGTCATTAATTAATACATGATCAGGGCCTAGTTCCCCATGTATAAATCCATATCGACTTCTTAGTTCAATTTTTGATTCAAGCTCGTACAATGTATCGAGTAGCTTGCTATGACTTGCCTTGATGCTGTCAATATGTTGGGATGCGTAATCTAAATCTTTTTTTGCATGGTTCATTTGCAAGTGATGACATTTTTCCGTGTTGATTCCACTTTGATTCGCTTTCCCATGAGTATTTCTCTCATTGGCATGCATGCCTGTCAGCATATCTCCTATCCGCTGAAACACTTTATCTTTATTTACTCACAATATATCCAATTGTGTAGATAATCCATAAGTGGACCGGGTAGAAAATATAAAACATATATTTTGTAAATGTATTATTTACACCACGCTCCCCGTTATATAAGAAGAAGAATGGTAACGCAAATACCATCATCCATTGGTTGTTAAATCCAAATAAGCCCATGTCTGTAAAAATTTCTCCCGCGATAAGTAAGGTTGGGACTTCCATTAATGAAAGTAATACATATGTGATAATTAACCATATTTTCTTTTCATTAAAATAATAGAAGATTAATGTCATGATGACTCCCATAAAACTTGCTTCTGTAAGGAGTCCTAATGTAGCCACAATAATTGTAGCTGGAATTCCTAGTAAATAGTTTTTTGTACGTTTCGTATAATCAATCATACAAAGTAAAACAATACTCATTCCAAGTGACAAGAAAATATTATTGTGAAGTCCACTTTCCCTTGGGAACATGTACTGAATTAAAGTTGAACCTGCAAACATAATCGCTGCCCATATAAATACACGTGTAGCATACTTTTTACGATTTCTTGTATAAAAGAATCCTTCCACTACAAAATAGAAGAAAATAGGTGCTACAATACGTCCTGGATGATGCATCCACATTGGCATACCTGGAATGTAAGTATATACATGATCAATGACCATAAGGATCATTGCAAAAACTTTTATTTGAAAAGCATTTAACCTCATAAAATCTAAAACCTCCACCTTACCTGATACTTAGATACTATTAATCTTCCGGAAACACTCTTTTATTTTCATAAAAAGTATTAATTGTTTGTCTAGGAGGTTCTTTTGTAAAAATAGAACCTCCTAAATAGTAAAACTTACTATATTATATTTAGATTAAGTAGCTAAACCATTAAACACATGTATTGTTAATTCATTAGTTTTTTCAAATAACTTCGTCGAATGATGAAAAAGCTAATAACAAATAGTAATAAAAATATCCCTACGCCTATCACTGTGACGCCATAAAAGGCTGATGAAAAATGGCTACGCATCCCAAGTAGTGTCCCACATAGAAGTATAGATGCGAATGCAAACGGGATGAAAATTAAAGTTGCCAACTCCTTGGTCACAACAGTAATTAATTCTTTTACAGAAAAGCCAATTTTACGGATTCCTGCATATTTTTCTTTTTCTTCTTCAAATGACGTTTGAAGATAGAAATAGAGTATGCTCATTGCAGCGCTCAAAAAGATAATACTCAGCATAAAACCAATAAAGAATAGAAGGCTTGCTGTAGTTTTTTCAGTCTCGTACAAATTAATTTTAGAAGATATCAGTCGCTCATCCGGTATTATTGAAACTTTTGAAAGAATTGTTTCAGACAGTTCAAGTTTTTCTGTCCAATGATCAACTTCATAAGCAAATACATTAAATACGGGATACTCAATTGCTTCATAAACTTTATCTGAAACAATATAATATACCTTTTGGAAACTTGAAGTTAAAATATTTCGTTTCTCAAGCCCCACATATTTAAGGTTTCCAAACGGGTAATCATGAATATCCTCAATACTTGGAAGGACATCATAATTACCAGCAGCAACATAGTATTCATCATCCTTTAATGAAATCGCTTTGTGAGAGCCAAGTGCATTATAATTTGAAACTGACATAAAACCGATATTTTGCTGTTTATCTGTCTTAAACGTGGAATAATACGCATCATAACTACCTTGTTTGGATAATGTAGATTCAATAAATGTAATATCCTCTTTTTCAACTTCCTTTTTATTTTCCGGAAGTGAAATATATTGAAAGCTATAAGGATATGCGGCTTCTGCATCCCCTTTTACATTATAATAGGAGATGTACAAGACGCTTGTACATACAAATACCCCTAATAACAATACTGTTAATAAATAGATAAGATTAGCATGTGAACGACCTTTGGATTTGAGATTCGAAACATAAAGCATATTTGTTTTTTTCAAGTATGACGGTTGTTTTTGTAATGTATGAATCGCTAACAACGTTCCTTGCGTAATAATAAAGTAAATAGCTAATAGTGAACTAACAAACAATCCAATGTAATAGATTATTCCAGATGATTCAATCCAATTCATTTCTAACATAGATGAGAGTATAAAGAATCCACTGGCAATTACGGATAGTAACAGCTTCCATGGCGCAGCCGCTATTAACTTTTCCTGTGTTACATCTGCTTTTAGCAAATGAATCGCTTCTTCTTTGTTAATAAAGCGTGTAGTAAATTTAGAAACGATAAAGAACAAAATTGTAAATAAGACAATTGTTAATAGAATGGATTGAATTGGTAAATACATACCGAAGCTATCAGCTTGTAACACTCTTTTAGTAACCATTAAAAATAAAGGGGCAATTATAAGTCCTAACACGATTGCTGTTATAATAGCCACACCAGCAATAAGCATATTTTCTCTAAAAACCATCTTACGTACTTGCTTCATGGATGCCCCAGTAATCATAAAGATACCAAGATTTTTCATTTTCTTTTTTAAAAACGCAAACAGCGAATAGATGATGAAAGCAAATGAAAAAATGTAAACAATGAAACTCATAAGCATCATGGTAAGACCAAGTGTACTCGATGTATCAACAATTTCCATCATTGGATGGAAGGCAATAATCGAAAATAAGAAGAATATTAAAATAGAAAATACACTGCTCAAAAAGTAAGAAATGTATGTCCATTTATCTCGCAAGATGTTTTGAAGGACTATATGATTAAAACTCATGCTGCCCACCACCTAAAAATGTAAGTGTGTCCATAATCTCCTGATAAAACTCCTTTTTATTATTACCTCGATGCACTTCATTATAAAGGATACCATCTTTTATGAAGATTACGCGGTGGGCAAAACTTGCAACATAGGCATCATGTGTCACCATTAAAATGGCTGTATTAAAATTCTTATTAATTGATTCAAATAGCGTCATAACATCATTTACCGCTTTAGAATCTAGGTTTCCAGTCGGTTCGTCCGCTAATAATAATCCAGGTTCATGAATAACAGCTCGCGCTATTGCCACACGTTGTTTTTGTCCTCCTGAAATTTCAAATGTACGCTTCTTTAAAATCCCTTTAATTCCTAAGAAAGTTGTGACTTTTTCTAAGCGCTTAGTCATTTCAGTAGCTTGTACAGAGTCAAGAGTCAACGGTAATAAAATATTTTCCTCTACTGTTAAAGTATGAACAAGGTTAAAATCTTGAAAGACAAATCCTAATTCTGTCCGACGAAACTTTGCTAGTTCAGTATCATTTAATTCATACGGATTTTTTGAATTAATCGTAACTAATCCCTTAGTTGGAGGATCAATTGTGGAAATACAGTTAAGGAATGTTGTTTTTCCGCTACCGGAAGGACCCATTACGGCAACAAATTCATTCTTTTCTAAATGAAAGTCAATCCCTTTTAATGCTTTATAAATAATTTCACCTGTATAGTCCTTTTGAAGCTCCTTTACATTCAAGATTGTGTTTGACATTAGTATTTCACTCCTTTATATCGTTCAGTATTTTAGTATAAATATGCTTGTTGCTTCTTAACATCTCTCAATGTGACAGCAAGATGACAAAATTGTCACATTCAAAACGGCTACCTTAATTGGTAGCCGTTACTATACTTCTTGAGAGATCTATTGTAAATGTTGTTTCATTATCTTTAGAATGTAGGTGGTATGGATGATTTAACGTAGTAAGGATACTTTTTACTAAATAAAGACCGATACCAGTTGCCTCCCCTTTTATACGTCCTTTGGTTCCTGTGTAAAATAATTCAAAAACACGTTTTATTTCACTTTCAGGTATTGTTTCTCCTTTATTTTTAATGAATAACTGTCCATTTTCATAATGAATTATAATAGCAGAGTGTTTTTCGCCATATTTAACTGCGTTACTTAATAACTGGTAAACCACAACCTTTAGCCATTTACGATCTGAATAAAGTAATATACGCTCCGGTATAGTGCTTTTAGGAAAGATTTCTTCCTCAATAAAATAATCCCTTAAATCGTTAATAACTTCCTGTACAATAAGTTTTAACGGGATTGGTTCTATTTTTAAATCTGCTAATAATTTAGTAGAGCGACTATACGTTAGTAACTGATTTAAAGAGAAGTTCAGTTTATCACATTCAACTTTTACTTTTTGCCATTCTGCAAGGGAATTGGGTTCCTGAAACTGATTGGATTGTATAAGCAGTTGAATGACAGAAAGTGGCGTTTTCATTTGATGAACTGCATGAGAAATCATTAATTGCTGATTATGTAAAGAACTCTTATATTCCTCTTCTTTTGATAAAAATAAGGATTGAATATATTGCAACTGAGATGCGTATGCTTTTTCGTATGAAGCAATTGGCTGAAAAATCATAAGACTATCCGTATGGCTGTTCTTGTTCTCAATATGTGCATACATTTTTTTACGACGTAAATAACGACACAAAAGTAGTATGATTAATAGAGAGAAGGCTAGAAAGATAAAATAGGTATAATGATTTTCAAAACCATCTAATCGATGAATCACAATTGGTAAGCTAATAAATGTAATAATATACAAAATAATAAAGCTCGTATGGTCTTTTAAAAATAACTTCATGTGAGTTTCTCCGTTAATTGATAGCCAATTCCTCGTATAGTTGTAATTTCTAAAGTAGAATGAATGGCTTCTAATTTCTTTCGTACTCTTGCAATATTTACTGTTAAGGTATTTTCCTCAACAAATTCTTCCTCATCCCAAATGGCTGTAAGTAGTTGCTGTCGTGTTACAACATTAGGATACGCTTCAAAGAACATTGTACATAGCTGGAGTTCTTTTATCGTTAATAGCTCCTCCTGATTAGGTGTGCATAATCGTACAGTGTCCAGGTTTAAAGTTGTATTTCCTATTTTTATAATTTTCTCCTGTACATTTCTTGCATATTCGCCATATATACGACGAATTTGTCCATTAATTTTTGCAAGTACCACTCCTAATAGAAAAGGTTTAGTAATGAAATCATCAGCCCCATTTTCAATGCCATACACTTGATCTGCCTCACTCATACGGGCAGAGAGAATCACAATAGGACAATTCGATATTTGTCTTATTTTACGGGACCAATAATAACCATCAAAGGCAGGAAGGGTAACATCCATTATGACAAGGTGGGGTTGAAAATCTTGAAAAATTTCTAATACCTTTTGAAAATCTTCTACAATGAGGCAATGATAGCCATATTTTTCAAGATGGTTTTTTAGCGTATATGCAATATTCATTTCATCTTCAACAATCAATAATTTATACATTTCATCCTCCGATTTATTTATTAACTTTGTCTCATATCTTAATTTTAAACCATTATTGCTTTTGCTCAAAATGAGACCACTCTTATACTAAATGGAGTGGCACCATATGCCCATCAACTTAAAGGTTTTATAACAACCAAAAATAAAAAAATGGGCTTTTTTAATACAAGTTAGCACTAAATTTCTTTTTGGGGGTAGTTGTATTTTCTTAGCTTGATGGTGATGTGGTGATACCCCTATTTATGTAGAATTGAATTTTAACTTCAAATTTAATTAGTATTTGCTATTTTTAGAAAGTGTCCACTTTGGTGTCTCCGTTTTAAAAAGTACCCATTTTCTTGTCTCGATATATGGACAAGAAAATGGGTACTAAATGAAAGGTATGTATAGATAATTCAGCATTATACACTATAAAATCAGTTCCTACTTTCATTTTGGAAACTTAGTTAGACAAGAAACTCTAAACTAAAGTTTTTTTAGATTTATATAATATCCACTTAAAGCTAATGTTAAATCAAATAACTAAATTCGAAAGGATATAATTTAGTTAAAGAAAATCCCCAAAAATAAGAATTTTTAGGGATTATATGTATTATACATATAAACGGTTTAACAGTTGTTTCATTTCTGGTTTGATATTAATGCTTGAACGAATCTCTTTTGCTTTTTGTTCCGTTTCTTTTACATTAGATGCAAGCCCTAATTCTACTAATAATCCAGTTGCAACCGTAACTGTACGATTACGTTCACCGGAACAATGGAAAAATACTTTCTTATCTTGTTGAACAGCTTCTTTGACAGCTGCAATTGCAGTTTTTAATGACTCCTCTGAGCCCCCTTACACCTTCTACAATCGGATAAGCATGACGTGTAGTTTCTGCTGGAAATCCTTCTGATTCTTCTCCACCGGCACGGAAATTAAATCCCTCAGTGATTCCATGCTTTTTTACTGCTTCTTGTATCGCGTCCACTCCACCGAACTAAGAAAACACCTAACATATCGAATTAAATCAAAAATAGCTCAATAATAAACATTATCTTAAATCGTAATATAAAAAATGACTTTTGTTAACTAACAAAAGTCATTTTTTATATTTTATTGGTGTTTAAATTAATCGGCATCGAAATTATTTGGCTATTTTATCATGTGCTTTTGAAATTGCTTCCTTATTTAAATTACTGTGTTTTATTGAATATATGAAATATATTAATGCACCAATTGTTATCCAGATAATGAAGTACACCCATGTTCTTAAAGGTAAATTTAGCATTAAAAATACACAACTTACAATTGAAGTGATTGGTAATATAGGTACAAATGGTACCATAAAGCCACGTTTTAAATTTGGATGCGTTTTACGAAGGATAATAACTGATACACACACCATTGAGTACGTTACTAAACCACTAATATTAACCAAATTCGCTAATTCTTTTAAATCAATAAACCCAGCTATTAAGGAACTTCCTATTCCTACCAACCCTATTGTAAAAGTCGGTGCGCCAGTCTTCTTATTAATTTTTGCGAGTGATTTTGGTAACAATCCATCACGACTCATTGCAAAGAATACTCGTGTTGCCGCATACATAGAAGAGAAAATAACAGCCATAAGACCAATGACAGCTCCTACAGCAATTATACCAGCGACTTTACCTTGTCCTACTACTTCCATTACATAAGCCATTGCTTCAGGTACATTTAATTCTTTATAGGAAACCATCCCTGTCATCACAAGACACACTATAACGTATATAAGTGTACATATGATTAACGATACAATAATACCAGTGGGAAGATTGCGTTGTGGATCTTTTACTTCTTCTGCCGAAGTTGCTAATATATCAAATCCCATAAAAGTAAAAAATGCTGCTGCCCCACCAGCTAAAACTCCACTTACACCATATGGTGTAAACGGTACCCAGTTCTCTGGCTTTACATAGAATACACCCACTAAAATAAATAATATAACCATTCCAATTTTAATTAACACCATTATATTATTGATACGTTTACTTTCCTTTGTACCACGCGATAACATCCATGTAATTATCAATGTAATGACCATGGCTGGTAGATTCATCATACCACCTTGTGATGGAAGCATTAACAGTGATTTTGGTATATCTAAACCCAATCCACTTATTAAATTGTGAAAATAACCTGTCCATCCACTAGCAACCGCTGCTGTCGCTAAAATATATATTGAAAGGAGCATCCAACCTACTAAATGTGCAACTAATTCACCAATTGTTGCATAGGCATACGTATATACACTTCCTGAAACCGGAAGTATAGAAGCAATCTCTGCGTAACATAAAGCTATAAACCCACATACAATTGCTGCCAATACGAATGAAAATACAACTGCTGGTCCAGCGTCTCTTGCTGCTACTAATCCTGCTAATACAAGAACTCCTGTTCCAATTATTGAACCTAATCCTAACATAATTAAATCAAATGAACCCAATGTTTTCATTAAGGTTTTACTCTTACTAGGCTCTAATAATTGTGTAACAGATTTCTTTTTAAACAACTTACTCATATCTTCTGTATCCCCTTTGAAAAATAAGGTGTGTTCTTCTAATACTTATGGCACACATACATGTATATAAATATTGACTAAATTAAAATTATTAAATTCACAATATATATTGTGAAAGTATGCAAGAAAATCAAAGATATTTTTCTGTAAAAAAATATCGGAATCGATTCCATAAAAAACTATTGCATATTGGTATCTAAATTTATTATTTTATCTGTCTATTTGGAGGGGATATTTCACTATTTCTCTATGAACACAATTGATCTATCTTCTATTTCTGTTTTAAATCTTATTCTGGAAATACTATAGAATCATGATTGGTCAAATTATTTTCAAATTCAAGACCACACAAGATAGCATTTTAATCTGATAAAATCACATGCTCCTTAAGTTTAAAAAATAAATACCCCAGAACAAAAGAATTGCTTTTCGAAGTCAAACTGCATATTTTTTATTTTGGGGCTTTACAAGATTCTTAAGACGTGAAATATCAGTTCAATTCAACATATATTTCAATCCTTATCTTCTATCCTTCGTCTCTATAATTATCTTTCGTGCAATAGCTGGGCATTTAAACATGACAATTGATCGAATCCAGTATTGAGTTTTAAAACAAAAAGCGCAAAACTATAATTGAAATAATACCTCCCAGTACGGTGCCCAATAAGCTACGTGTTTTTATAGCAATAAAGAAAGTTGGTATGGCTGCAAAAAATTCAATATTATTTGTAAGTGATACAATCTTTCCATCATCTATAAATATCTCTTGACCAATCAAAGCAGCTATAATAGAAATAGGGACATAATGTAACCATCGCATTGCCCATGCTGGTAATTCGAAACGACTTAGTACCATAAGAGGAACGACCCTTGGAATAAACGTTACTATAGCTGACCCTAGAATAATTAAAAAAACTCCCCATCTTACTTCCATTTTTCCACCACCATTCCTATTGTTGAAGCAATAATTGTAGCAACAATAACCCCCATACTACTGGACAATATGAAAGAACTTCCCACAGCAATAACAACTGCTATAATTGCGACAACAATATCTAGTTTAATTGTACTTCGTCCTAACATTGTTAGTATAAGGATCCCTATAAACATTGCTGGCAAGGCAAATCCTAGACCGAATTCTTCAGGATTGGAAATCCACTGTGCCAAAAATGCTCCTGCTAAATTAGCTACAAGCCAATTTATATAAGCTGTTATGTTAAGGCCATGCATCCATCTTTCACTGATTTGTTTTTTCTTTGCAGCCTCGCTAATAGCAACACCAAATGTCTCATCGGTTAGTAGAGAACCTACTAACATATTACTAAATGAAGAAAGATGCCGAAAATAAGGTGCTAGTGCTGCACTAAGTAATATATGACGAAGATTAACAAAGAAAATCGTAATAATAATAGCAGTAAGAGAACTGCTTGTTGCCATCATTCCTGCAGCAATAAATTGAGCAGAGCCAGCATAGAGGATTAAAGACATAAGAGCTATCTCAGCTATGCTAAGTCCCGCAGTCTTTTGGATAACACCTGCCGCTATTCCGATACTTAAATAACCCAGTAATGTAGGGATACAATCTTTTACTCCTTTGATAAAGCTATCTTCATCTCTCTGAGATGAATTCACTTGGACGTTCGACAGACTCATTTCATTCCCTCCTTATTTTTTTAAAAATAGAAGCTAACACACTAACTACTACGAAAAAAATGAAAGAAAATACGGTTCAATTTATTTGAACCGTTTTCCAGTGACAACATGAAATAGATTAGCATTGTTTTTCCAAAGAGCTTCCGTTTTCTCTGGACCAACTTCTTTAACTAATTCTGAGAACATAATGTCGTGTCGAATGTACTCCATTGCAATTAGTACCAGGGCTGGATCTTCTGTTTTTATTGCCCATGCAGGTGTATTTGGAGAAAAATTTGCAATTAATACTTCTTTATTGTCTCGTGCTACAATCGTTAATCGACCATTCATACGTTCCTCAGCTACTTCTGGAGCCATATAATTATGATGAGTAGTTACACCAAGCTGCATATCAGGTGCTCCAAAAAGAATAGAGAAAACATGGATTTCTTCATTTATTCGTCTATCTATAGCACTTTTTAAAGACGAGGCTTGTGGCTCCCAAATCGACAACCATATTTCTTCTTCTGCTTTATCTATGATATCAATCATTTCAGTAACAACATGCTCATCACTGCTAATACGATGAATTACATCTACTTCTTGTTCACTTTCTAAAGCAGATAAATTTTTTTCAAGATAATCCATAGAATTTTCGAGATTGTTACGCAATCGACGAATTAATTCTTTAGCTGGTAAGGGAGCGTAGGTTACAGGATCAGAAGGAACTGTATAAACCGCACCTTTATCTATTAATTTCGCCACCACTTCATAAATCGTTGAACGAGGTACACCCGACCTTTTACTTATTTCATATCCTGTTATGGGGTAATTTTTTAAAAGGCCTATATACGCTTTACATTCATATTGTGAAAATCCCCATTTTTGAAGTTCTTTATATAGTTCTTCCATAAAAACTCCTTTAGTAGTTAGTGTAGTACTTACTATAAGATAAAGTGAATTGTATGTCAAAGTTATTTTTAAATATTAATTATATTAAATACAACCCTTAAATATTTAAGTTGTTTCTACATATATCTCACTTAAACTTCAATATCATAAATAGAGAATAAATAGTCCCTTAACGTAGTATAATAAGATTTGCAAAAATATCTTAGCAAGATAAAATTTCATTTAGGAGGTACTTTAAAACCTTAGCTTGATATCGATGTGGTGATACCCCTATTTATGCAGAATTGAATTTTAACTTCACATTTAATTAGTATTTGCTATTTTTAGAAAGTGTCCACTTTGGAGTCTCCGTTTAAAAAAGTATCCATTTTCTTGTCTCGTTATGCGGACGTGAAAAAGGATACTAAATAAACTTTTTCCTTAGGTAATTCAGCATTTTATACACTAAAAATAACACGCTCTTACGAATATATAAACCCTATATAAATTGCTAATTCCATTCTGAGTTTCTTTTAACTAATATATATCTTTTTATATACGATTATCATGCCAGAAGTTTATTGGAAAATGATTATTCTCATCATAAGCTTCAAATTCATAACCTTTTTCTTTTAATCCTTTTATAATTGCTGGAACTGCCGCGACAGATTGTGGATGAATATCATGCATTAAAACAATTTCTTTTGAAGATGTCGCACCTGCCAATACATTTTGCACAATTTTTGGGGCTGCTACATCAACGGGTAATTTATTGTATTTCCAATCTAATGAATCAATAGTCCAATCCCAGACTTTCAAATTATTTCTAAACACTTCATTTCGAAGTGATTCATTTAAGCCAGGCATTGATCCATATGGTGGCCGTGTTAATTTCGGTGAGTTTCCAATAACATTTCTAATTAAAGATTGGTCCTCTTTCATTTCTTTAACATATTCTTGATTGGTGTATAGCTTTTTAAAATCATGTGTCATGCTATGCATTCCAACATAATGATTCTCTACATGTTCTCGATTCACTAAATCTGGTAACCTTTTCACATTGGCACCAATTAAAAAGAATGTTGCTTTCACATTATTTTTCTTTAATACATCTAATAAGTTAGCTGTATATTTTCCTGGTCCATCATCAAAAGTTAAATATACAACTTTTCTTTCTTTACCATCAAAACGATTAGGTATCGATTTTTCTAATTTATTTTTAGGTAGACTGCTCACTTGTTGAACATTGTTTCCCTCTGCCGCATTTACTAGCTTAGGATTTGTAATAGATTGAAACATGTAATAACCGATCGCTACTACTATAATAGCTAGTAATACACTTCATGTTGTTTAATTTTTACCATGATTAACAAATTAAAAGTGAAGTTTTTTCTCGATCTTGTAAAATCTGTACTATCCTCAATCGCTTTGTATTTAGTAGTACATTAAATTAATCTGTATGTTGTTTCTCTTCCGTTACTATTTGGTCCCATAACTTCCAATTTTCTTTTCATGGATAACTAAATACATCTCAAGATTCACCCTATTAAAGCGGAGTGAATATCTAATATTTAATTTGTTTGAATTTCATTTCTAAGACATTGAATTTTTTATGATGTTTCTAACTGAAATAAATAATTAGCTTGGTATAAACTTGATACCTTATTTATGAAGTACATGCTTTTCATAGTAAGATTCCTTCTTAGCTGAAGGCTCACTTTTACCTACAATTACACAGATGACAACAATAAAAGCTAAGACAATCGTTAGCCATGTAATTGATTCACCTAAGAATAAAACTGAAAAAATAATCATTAAAAATGGTTGTAAATATTGTAACTGACCCACTTTTGCAATGCCACCTAAAGTCATGCCGCCGTACCATCGGAGGAAGGCACCTTTGGGTGTCTTTTGGGTTCTGATGCAAAAACTTCAGGACCATTGCAACGAATCTATAAATATTGGATATACTGATACTATTACTCTACAAAATGTGTGTGATCAGTATGTCCAAGGTTAAGCGATTTTTTGCACCAGAACTCAATGAATTACAGCAATTACTCACAATTTTATAGAATTCAGCTATACCCCATCCTAACTTTCTATCTGTAAAAAACTTTTCGACAGAACCAACTTTCGCACCTATAAAATAAGTGGGAAGCTTTAGCAATATTCAATTTAGAGTCTATCAATTGTGTACTTGACAACTTGATTAAAATAAAAAAACACCTCGATCTTTGGTATAGTGAGTTTGCCTAGAAATCACTACCACAGAAGAGGTGCCTTAACTACGATAAAATAAAATAACCAATATCATCAACTACCAAAAGAACTTAATTCTATTTTTTTCGAGCTTGAAATGAATATCCAGCTACGGATGCAGTCTATCGCCGTTTCCTGCTGTTGTTTAGTACGAATACGATTAAAAAAGTAACTCGCCTTACGAAAGAAATCCGCTCCAAAGTGTTGATTGTGCTTATGATCGTAACCGCAGTAAAAAGATTGAATTGCTGGCACACTATTTTGAAACCTTGGTTAGCTATTTAAACTTTGAAGTATTTACTATTTTTTAATCAATGAGTAAGGTGCAAAATTTAAAGTATATGGTGGCACTATTTGTACTTCGTCCTGTAATCTTTGCTCATCGAATAAACCTAGAGCTATCACTCATGCCTTCAGTTGAACACCCTGATGACTGAGCCAAGATAAATTATGGATGTAGTGCCCGTGCTATCGCATCAAAATAATTCTGACTGGCACGCTGACTTACTACGGCTTCAGGCACAAATACTTCAAAGCAATGGAAGCAGCCGGGGTAGAGGTGAAATTCAACGTCTACTCCTGCTTGTGCAAGTCGTGTTACATATTCAATGGTTTCATCTCGAAATAAATCGAGTTGACCTACACATGTATAAGTTGGCGGTAGCCCGGCTAAATTTTCTGCTCTCGAAGGTACGGCATAGGGAGATAGCTCGTTGGAATCTTTCTCCTTGCCCAAGTACATACTCCAAGCCGTCAAATTGTTTGCTCTATTCCATGTTGCGTGGTCTTCTGTAATCTCATAGCTTGATGGTGCTATGTTGCGGTTGTCAAGCATCGGATACAGCGGCATCTGGAATATAATAGATGGGCCTCTTTTATCCCGAGCCATTAACGCAAGCGCTGCGGTTAGTCCACCGCCTCCACTTGCACCGGCGATCGCAACTCGATTCACATCAATGCCCAGCGAGTCTGCCTCATTTGTCATCCAAACCAAACCTGCATAACAATCTTCGATAGCCGCTGGATAAGGATGTTCGGGAGCAAGTCGATAATCGACAGACACAACAACGCATTTAGCATTCTGAACAAAGCGTTCACACAAAACATCGTCCATATCGGGGTGTCCCATTACGTATCCGCCACCGTGAATCCACAGCATAGCTGGAAGTTTATCAAGATTGTTCTCAACGGGTTCGTAAATTTTAACTAACATCTCGCCAGCAGCGCCAGGAATCATTCGCTTGGTCATGTGTACAAGCTCTGATTTTTCCAAATATGGATTCGACAAGAGACTTCGACTCGCCTCTAAATCCCCCTCTAATTGAAAGCCTGGAAACTGTGAGAAAGCCTGTTTTAATTCTGGTAATACTCGACTGTCAATTTTCATATAAATTCCTCCAGTTAAATAATGAGACTTGATGCAATCCTTATGGAATAATCAACGGAATAGATGTGTCTCCTGTTCTCCTTCAGCTTCCCATTTGGCAATTTCCTCTCTTACACGAGGGGCAACTTCTGTTCCAAGCAATTCTATGGCACGCATGACTTGATCATGCGGCATGGTACTTAATGGTACATACATCATAAAGCGTGTAATCCCGACATGCTTACGAAGATGGATGATTTTTTCGGCGACTGTATCTGGATCACCAACATACAATGCCCCTTCAAAACTTCGTGCAGCATCAAAGCTGGAACGATCATAATAAGGCCACCCCCGCTCTTTACCAAGTTTATTCATGCCTGCCTGAGTGGACGGGAAAAATGTATCTGCTGCCAATTCCGTATTCTCTCCAACAAATCCAATCGAATGTGATCCCACCTGAAGTTTTGATACATCATGACCAGCGTGAGCCGCCGCTTTCTTATATAGCTGTACAATTCGTGCAAAGTGCATTGGGCTACCACCAATAATCGCTAACATAAGTGGTAATCCCAGAAAACCAGCACGGATAGCAGACTCTTGATTTCCACCGCTACCAACCCATATCGGTAAAGGATTTTGAACAGGTCTTGGATACACACCTAAATTATTGATTGCTGGTCGATGTCCGCCTTCCCAAGTCACTTTTTCGGACTGACGTATTTTGAGAAGTAGGTCCAAATGTTCTTCAAACAGTTCTTCATAGTCCTTCATGTTATAGCCAAACAATGGAAAAGATTCGATAAAGGAACCACGACCCGCCATAATCTCTGCGCGTCCATTTGAAATGCCATCCAGTGTAGAAAAATCCTGAAAAACGCGCACAGGATCAGCTGAAGAAAGTACAGTTACTGCACTCGCCAGCCGTATCTTTTTCGTTTGTGGTGCCGCCGCTGATAGAACCATCGCTGGAGAGGATGCTGCATAATCCTTCCTATGGTGCTCACCAACACCAAACACATCAAGTCCTACTTGATCAGCAAGAACGATTTCTTCAACAACTTCACGCAATCGCTGTGCGTGACTTATCACTTCACCACTATGTACATCTGGTTTCGTTTCTACAAAAGACGTAATACCTA
This sequence comes from Bacillus cereus group sp. RP37, assembly GCF_040459695.1. NCBI lineage: Bacteria > Bacillati > Bacillota > Bacilli > Caryophanales > Bacillaceae > Bacillus > Bacillus cereus group sp. RP37. Next base: position 315,631 of record NZ_JARVHP010000002.1, read on the forward strand.
TTTCCATTTGTCATCTCTCCTAGTCCAATTAGATTTTAAGTCAAAAAAATTAATCATTTCCTTTATAGTAGTAACGTGTTTCTCATATTGGCTAACACACGTTTATTTCATGAACTCTTAACTCGTCTGGTCATAGCCCAAAAAAGAAGAGCGAAAGCACTGACAGAGGCTCCGAGTAAGGAAACCCCTCCCCAGCCAAAGTGTGCGTATATTTGAGTCGAAGCTATTGAACCACCAGCACTGCCGATAGAATAAAACACCATATATCCAGCAGTAAGTCGACTCCGTGCTTCTGTATGCAATGGAAGGATCATGGTTTGATTCGTGACATGTATTGCCTGTACGGCCAAATCAAGTAGAACTATCCCTATCACTAATGCGATTAATGACTGCTCTATATAACTGATGAACAACCATGAAATCAATAATAGAGCTAAAGCAATACCTGTCGTTCGTTGTCCGTAACCTTGATCGGCCCATTTCCCTGCCCGTGCCGCAGCTAAGGCTCCAGCCACACCTACAAGACCGAATGCGCCAATTGCACTATGAGATAGAGCAATTGGCGGTGTACTAAGTGGCAGTACTAGTGAAGTCCACAAAATGCTGAAATCAGCAAAAATCAGCATGGCTAGAACGGAGCGAATACGTAACGTTCGTTCTTGAATAAATAAAGTAAGCACCGATCTAATCAACTCAGGGTAGGATAGCGATTTTACCTCGCGTTTAACATTGGGCAACATCTTTATAAACATAAAAACCATCAAAAGCATGAACGCAGCAGAAAATAGATATACAGAACGCCATCCCGCAACATCTGTTAATATACCAGCAAAAGTGCGTGCGAGAAGTATGCCAATAACTATCCCACTTGTTACAATGCCAACGACACGTCCTCTTTCTGTAGGGGAAGCGATGGTCGCTGCAAACGCCACGAGAGTCTGTGTCACAACTGCAATCAGTCCCACCAAAGCCATACCTGCGAAAAGTACCATGCTGGAGGAAGCAGTACCAACTATAACCAGAGCTGTTGTAGATAATAGCATCTGACCGACAATTAGACGTCGCTGGTTTAGCAAATCTCCAAGCGGTACAAGTAGCAGTAAGCCCACTCCATAAAAAATTTGTGTAACGGTAATAACAACACCAATAATGGAATGGTTAATACTAAACTCATTAGATAGTTGATCAAGCAACGGCTGTGCAAAGTAAATATTGGCAACAGACATTCCACAGGCAGTCGCAAACAATAATGCCAAAGCGTGAGACATGGATGGCTGTTGATTCAAATTAGGTTTTGTTATGGAAGATTTATGACTTATCTTAGTGTAGAGTGGATCATCTTCTATATTTGTCTCTGTTTTAAACATACCTTAACCTCCAATCACATTAGATTTTTAATCATAACATACCGTTCAGTACAATATGATTACTGGTAAATATAACTTAGTCTCATTTATGATGTCAACGATTTTTGCACTAAATTTTATGTTACATTAAATGAATGGAGCTTGATTTGACATAAATAATGGCTAATTATATAATAATTACATACTGTTTGGTAATAAAAAAACAATTGTAATTACCTACACACCTATCCTAAAACAATTAATAAAATCAAAGTTTGAGAAGGAGAATTCTTAATGGCACGAACTCGTGAATTTGATGAGGATCAAGTTTTAGATGCAGCAATGCAGTTATTTTGGGAGAAGGGATATGAGGCTACCTCATTAAGTGATCTTACTTCTAGAATGGGCATTCAACGCCCTAGTATTTATTCGGCTTTTGGAGATAAGAAAGAATTGTTTGAAGCCGCACTTCGTAGATATACCATGTCTCGGGCATCTGATGTACGAAATAGGCTTCAAAGTCACTCCTCTGTAAAAGAGTCATTTGCTATTTTCTTTGCCGATGTCGTCAATGAAGAATACGCGGGGGATCTTAGTAAAGGTTGTTTTTGTATCAATACAATGGTTGAATTAGCACCTCATGATGAGAGATTTGAAATTTTGACCAGAGAACATCAAATGTACCTCGCTGTCATTTTTCAGGAGACGATCGAACGAGGAATCCAATCAGGTGAGCTGGAAGTCAACACAGATGCAAAGTCTTTGGCACAGGCACTGATTGTAGCGTTAATCGGTCTAACGGTTATGATGAAATCTCGCCCCCAACGTTCATTTGTCGACAATGTAATAGCAGCGACGCTCACATTACTTAAGTGACATGATTGTATATGAAAGCAAGAAAACTATACCTTTATAGGGGTCTCGCCACACATCCATCAACTTAAGAAAAATAAATGCCCCAGAAGGAAAAAATCACTTCTCTAAGGCTAGTGATTAATAAGAATTTAGCTCATTATTTCGTTTTATGTAACTACGAATTTCTTACCTTGATGGCAATAGGAGATTTTAGTGAGAAAAAATATAAAAAGATTTCATCCGGTATGATGAAATCTTTTTATGTTTTTCTTCTAATTTATTTATTAAAATTAGAATTTTCATTACTATAGAAACCTAATATAATAACAAATGGAGCTAATAGAATACTTAACCAATAATTTAATTTATACGGTAAATTCATATCAAAAATAATGGTAGCAATCATAACAATTAGAGTTAATATAGCTAAAAGATAAGTAATTATTTTCATTAGTAATCATCCTTGTATATTAAAGTGATTCTATAAAATCATTAGTATTTACATTAATTTGATAGGCTTATTTGTTATGCACATTTTTAGTGTAATCGTAGAAATCCCAAAAAAGTACACTCACATATACCCTCTTGGTACCCTTAGCTTGATGGCGATGTGGTGCTACCCCTTATATTGTGGGAAGATGTAGCATTTCTTTTATAAATAAGACTCAAAAGGTACCATACCTGATAAAGGAAATATTAATGTAACTCTAGTTCCTTTATTCATTTCAGATTCAATGCCAATTTTCAATCCTAATTTTGAACACAGTTTTTCGCATAGATACAAGCCCATTCCTGTACTTTTGCTAAATCTTCTTCCATTCTCTCCAGTAAACCCTTTCTCAAAAACTCTATTTATATCTTTAGTTAGTATCCCTACTCCATTATCCTCTATAGTTAGTATTACTGAGTTAGTTTTCTTAATTGAGTATATACGTATCATTTGTTCTTTATTATTTGAGTATTTTATAGAATTTCCTATTATTTGATTAATAATAAATTCAACCCATTTTCCATCACCATATACGATTTCATCAATATCCTGTATATCTAATTTTATTTTCTTATGAATAAAATCCCTATAGTTTCTTTTAATTACATTCCTTACTACATTATCAAGGTTGATTGGCTTGATAATGTAATCTTTATTAACGTTACTGCTTCGAGAATAATACAGAACCTGTTCTACAAACCCCTCAATCCGATCCATTTGAGAGTCAATTTTATTAGTTACTTCATTTTGATTATTTTCAATTATAAGCTTTGTAGAAGCTATTGGTGTCTTAATTTCATGCACCCATGTCTCTATATATTCTCTGTAATCCAATTGCATATCTCTATAATACTTTACATTTTCATGCATATCTCTACTTACTTCTTTCAGTATAGTGTTAAGCTTTTCCCCATGTATAAAGGTTGCTTCCTTTACTACCTCTGGAAGTAGGTATTTTTTCTCCAAGTTTTCTAATATGCCATTAATCTCATTATAAAAATTTTTACATTTTATAAATTCTATAACCATATATGAAATCAATGGAAAAAACCAAATACAAAAGACAAAGAATATGATTATGAACTGAACATGCGCAGTCAGTAATATACCTGCTAATATAATAAATACCAGTACATTAGATAGTATTACTACTATTTTATCTTTAATAAATTCACCTATATTCATGGCATTATATACCCTAAGCTTCTTCTTGTTGCAATTGGATTTTCTATACCTATCTCTTCAAGCTTTTTTCTTAATCTATTTATATTAACAGTTAAGGTGCTATCATCCACAAAATAATCAGATTTCCATAAAGTTTCTATGAGTGAATCTCTTTTTACAATATTTCCGCGATTATTTATTAAGCATGAGAGTATCTTAACTTCATTTTTAGTTAACTCTACCGATTTGTCTTGATAAGTAACTGTTGCATTTGAAAGATTTAAATTAAAATCTCTATAAATTAAGATATGATTCGTCTTGAAATCTCCAGAAGTTCTTCTTAAAATGTTTGTTACTCTTGCTAATAGTATTTCTGTATTATACGGCTTTGTTATAAAATCGTCTGCTCCTAAATTCATACTTATTAGTTCATCTACATCACTATCTCTGCTTGTAACCATGAAGATTGGAACATTTGAAGTTTTACGTATTTCTCTGCATATATAATAGCCATCGAACACAGGAAGATTTATGTCTAGTAATATAAGGTCTGCATTCTCACTTTCTATATATTCGATAATATGATTAAAATCTGTGGGAGCCTTTACTTCATATCCATACTTTATAAAAAAATGTTGTAATTCTTCTCTGATGATTTCATCATCTTCTATCAGAATGATTTTTTTCATGACTTTTCCCTCCCTATACAGAATATAAGGCTATTACATCTTGAGAAACAAGGTGTAATAGCCCTAATGAGCATTATAAAATCAAGTATTACTTTTTATAATATTTTTATACCCGACATATGTCATGTAGAAATATATTACATAAACTACAAGAAATACTAAGCCAGTCATCAATGCTGGTAAAGTAATGTCTGTTGGTTGAATTGCGTTAATAAAATTATTGATTACATAAATTCCAACTACAGAATGCATTAGGGCAAGAATAACTGGAAGACTAAAGTATACGAAAGTTTGAATAAAAATCGTTTTGTCGATCATTGTTCCGTTTGAACCAATTCTCTTCAAAGATTTATATCGCTCTATGCTATCACTGGCTTCTGATAATTGTTGAAGAGCTAATACAGCCATACTCGTTATTAAAAATACAATACCTATATATATCCCAATAAACAGTATGATGGTTTTCAATCCCTTACTTTCTGCACGAACTTCATCCTTTGATTTGCCTGATATATATGCAATATTTAATTTCGGGCCATTTTCGTCATAAAAGCCCCTTGCAACGTTATCATATTTTTTATTATATTCTTCTCTATTTCCATCTAAATAATTTACATTAAGTACGGATGTACCAATTTTGTAGCCTGATAAAAACTCATCATTTATAACGATTGCGAAGAAATTAAGTGGCGCATCAGTAGTGTAAAGGTTCTCTTGTATAACTTTAGCGTGTTTTACCAGATATTCTTTTTCTTTAATATTCACCTTATTGCTATTTTTTAATCTTTCATTTATCGAATTAACCAACCGGCTTTCATTTGATAAAAGTAAAATTTCATTGTTATTTATAGTAATTTTCTTTTCACCTTTGAGATTTAAAATTTGATTATAATCAGATACTTTAATGAAATCCACAACGATATTCTTAGCATTTTTAGTTACTTCTGGTACAACGTCCCCCACTTCCATCTTTGCTGAATATACATTATAAGATACATATTTTTCATTATTACTTAGTTTAAAATTTGATGTATTTAATACGTCTTCTATCGTGTAACTTTCATCCCTATTCATCAACGTAATACTGGCATCAAATGGTGTTTCTTCTTTTATTGTTGCGTCCATCATTCTGTTGAAGCTGATTCCTGTAGATAAAGCCACCATTGTAAGGAATAACATTAAACAGATTACAGACATGGATATAAAATTTGTATTAACCTTACTATTTATTTGTTTGATGATAAATATATTTAACCCTTTAAAATAGACTTTTTTATTCTTCTTTACAACATATAATATAAATCCAGATAAACTAAAGAAAAACAGAAATGTACCTAATATGCCAAGAAGGATTGATACCACGAGCATAGGATTTTGATAATTCAATCCAATTTTTAGTACAGTCACATATGCATATCCAAGTGATGCTACACACATTATAAATGTGATTACATAGATAAGAGGATTTCTAAATTTTACATCTTCGTTTTTTCTACCTGCTGTTAACAAATCAATTATTTTGTATTTAGAAACAACATATACATTACATAACATAACAAGCAAAAACATGATTCCAAAGTAGAATACGCTTTTACCTATAGCACCTGTTGAAATTGCAAATTTATATTTATTGATGGGCAATTCAAATAACTTTAATGCAAATGTAGATAATCCCTGCGATACTCCAATACCTATTATAAGTCCACTCACTAAAGATATAACGCCAACTAGAAATGTCTCTGTTACTAATATTCTGGATATGTTTCTTCTTCCCATACCTAAAGTCATGTATATTCCTAATTCTTTTTTACGTTTTTTAATTAAGAAATTATTTGCATACAATATTAAACTACCTAATATTACGGATACAAATACTGACACATTTGAGATAGCGTTCATTACTGTAGGCACATACTTTTTATCTGAAGCGCTAATTTCCATAAGTGCCTTTTGTGATTCTATGGAGTTAAAGCTATAAAATATACAAACAGCCAGTGTTAGTGTTAAGAAATATATTGCATAATCTTTAAGACTTTTCTTTACATTCCCAATAGCAAGCTTAGAGTACATTATTATCGTCACCTCCAAGAAGGGTTATAACTTCAATAATTTTAGTAAAGAATTCTTTTCTGGAATCATTTCCTCTTACCAACTCGATAAATATTTTGCCATCATTAATAAAAAGAATTCTACGAGCATAGCTTGCTGTAAATGCATCATGAGTAACCATAAGTATGGTAGCCTTTAAATCCTTATTAAGACTTTCAAATCTTTCGAGTAATAATCTAGCTGATTTAGAATCTAACGATCCTGTTGGTTCATCTGCAAGTATCAAAGATGGATCTGTTACGATAGCTCTTGCCGAAGCAACCCTTTGTTTTTGTCCGCCCGATATTTGATAAGGGTATTTGCTTAATACTTGTTCAATGTCTAAATATTTTGCAACCGCTTGTATTTTGCCATCAATTTTTGAACTTTCCTCACCTTTTATAGTTAACGCTAGGGCAATATTTTCATAAGCAGTAAGAGTATCTAATAAATTAAAGTCCTGAAATACAAACCCTAATTCATTTTTTCTAAACTTATCTAGTGACTTTGATTTTAACCGAGTAATGTCACTATTATTGATTATTATTTTTCCCGTCGTAACATGATCAATCGTTGATATACAGTTAAGTAGTGTAGTTTTTCCACTTCCTGAGGGCCCCATTATCCCAACAAATTCCCCCTCATCTACCTTAAAACTAATATTATCTATAGCCTTTGTTACGTTATCTTTATTACCATAATATTTTTCAATTTTTTCTACACTTAATATATTTCGCATTAATACTTCTCCTTTTTCATTATAAAAATTCTTTAACTCCCCTTCATTTTATATAATTTCATTACTAGTATCGGTGGAATTACATTTCATTAACATTACATTTTTGTTATATTGAGTGATACCTCTACATGTAAGTTATCAGAAATCGCGATGGTATAAGTAAGGATTATTCGGTGCTTTACCAAAGAGGCAGAAAAATGTAGTGGTATGGGTTCTGGAGCAAAAACGATAAGACTTATGTAATTAGTAGAAATAAACAAACTGGTTACAGCGTAACAACAGCTCTATTTAAAAGACATGGATTCATAGTCATTTCAATAGAAACTATTTTTCACACTAGTATTTTCATGCATGATAAAGACGTTTTAAAAAATATCCACTTTGTTGTCTCCGTTTAAAAAGTACCCATTCCCTTGTCTCCATATGAGGACAAGGGAATGGGTACTAAATGGAGAGTCTCCGTCGGAAATTCGGCATTTTAAATTATAAAATTAGTTCCTACTTTCACGTCTTTCTACAACAAGGACGAGGAATGACAAACTATTTAGACAAAAAAGTTTAAGATACAGTTTTATATAACTAAATCAATCTTGTGTAATAGGATAGAATTTTGAAGAAAGACATAAAACGGAATACTTCATAGACTAGAAAGTTGTTTTTTTAAATTGCAAAATTTAAGACCGGCAAAAGAATTCTATTTTCTATATACAGGTGGAATGCTTTGTGGAAAATTAAAAATATCTTCTGGATCGTATTTAGCTTTTACTTGAGTCAATTTTTTGAAGTTTTCACCATAATATAAATCTGACCAATCTTTCATTGAAAGATCTGGTGTGTTAACGTAGACACCTTTCGTAAAAGGAATCATTGCTTGACGAAAATCTTCTACCCAGCGAATCCCTTGTGCAGCTCCCTCAGGTTTTTCCCACGTGGAAAATAACACCATATTCACTAGAGCTTTTCGATAAAAATAAGCAGTATCTTCCTCGGGTACTTCAGAAACCGTCCCACCTAAGCCCTGAAAAAACATGGAAACAGTGGCATTAGGTGGAGCTTGACTCATAAATTGTTCAATCGTAGCAATACCTTCTTCAGGTAATAAAGAGTCCATAAAAGGTGCTACGCTTTTAAATGGAAAAGGAGTTGCAGGCTGATGATTGGATATTAATGTTATAGCTTCTAAATAAGACAGTTCTTTTATGTCTACCTTTATAGGTGATCCAATTTGGAGAAGTGGTTGTATCAATTTCTGTAAGTCTTTAACTGACCCATGAAAAATCCCATGCATCAACAATGGAGATGTCTTTTCTGACGACAATAATAATGTAGGAGTAAAGCGTTTATCAGAAGTAGGTAGAGTATACTTTTGCCATTCCTGTATAACGGCTTTTAAATCTTGTTGCCCCCAACTAACTTCAGCAAAACCAACAGTCTTAATTTCATGAGTACGAAAGCGAAAAGATGTACAAATACCGAAACTTCCGCCTCCACCACGTAAAGCCCAAAATAAATCAGGATGCTCCTGATCATTAACCTGCAATACACATCCATTTGCATCAACCATTTCTATTTCTACTACATGATCAAGTAGTAGTCCTAATGGTCGAGAAAGAATACCTTGACCGCCACCTAAAGCTATTCCCGCGATAGCTGGTTTAGGACAGACCCCATTAGGAATAGCTAATCCTTCTTTCCCAAGAATCTCAGCTAACTGGAGATTTTTACAACCAGCTCCTACTATAACAGTTTTTGATGTAGGATCTATTTTTATTTGATTTATCTCACTGACATCAATTACTATACCACCATCTAAAACTGACAAGCCTTCATAATTGTGACCTCCTGAACGTACTCGGATAGGTACATTATTATGTAATGACCATCGTACTGCATTCACAACGTCTTGAGTATTTTGTGCAAAGACTATAACAAAAGGGAATCTATTAAAAAATGTGTTAAACGATTTACGTGCTGAATCATATTGTGCTTCACCAGGTGACACAATACGTCCTGTTAAACTTATATCTTCATCATAGTGCATATAGAAACCTCACTCTCCGTGCAAAAATTTTTAATGCTATAATGTTAATAATATGTATGTAAAAAAAAGTAAGAACTACCAATTATATTGGTAATTCTTACTTTCTTCATAAAATTAAACAATTTTGTTAAGCTTTTAAATCGACAAAAACCGTTTTTAAGCCTCTATTTTTAATATATAGGCTAGTGACGCATTCCTATCAAACTAAGAATTCAGAAATACCCAAAAAGCTCGTTCTAAGAGTAATATAAAATTTTTACTTGTTGGCGTTTTGGTATCACCAGCATTTTGGAAAAAGTTAACCAAAAATAAAATAAGCCATCCATATGGATAGCTTATTTACATAATTTTCGATATAGGAAGTTAAAAGTTTTTATTTAAATACACCTTTTCTTTTGGAAAGCCAATCTTCTAAGGCATCTTCGTGTAGTTTTGTGAATAATTTCGGTATTTGGTCTATTGGGAAGTATTTTAAATCTAAAGTTTCAATACCATCTGCAGTAAGTTCTCCATCAATTGGCTTGCATTGAAAACAATGAACGATAGTCTGAGCTTTATCTCCATTTGGAAACTCACCAAAATATTTAGAGTAGACACCTATAAGATGTTCAACCTCAACGTTTAATCCTGTTTCCTCAAGTATTTCTCGTTTAGCGGTTTCTTCAAGAGATTCTCCAAGTTCCATAGCACCACCTGGAAGACCCCACTCATTTCTATCTCCCCGTTTTTGTAAAAGAATTTCATTTCGTTCGTTATAAACAATACCTCCAGCAAAATTAAGAAATATTAAATCGTGCCCTACTTTTTCACGAATATAACGGATGTAGTCCTTATTTGTAGTCATAAATTTCCCCCTATTTATATAAAAAATACAAATTAATTATATATAAAGATGGAGTGAAATAGTAATAAAAGTTATATTTTTCCTTATTTAACTGATCTGTCATTTAGTTGAATAAGAAACAGTGTCTATCGTATACATGTGTGGTTTACATAACGTCTCATTATCAGTAGTCAATAATGAATAGAATTTTCGTTATGGGGAATTTTTACTCTTTAGGTTGATGGTGATGAGGGTCTCGAAATCTTAGCTTGATAGCGATGTATGGTGACCCCTGAGATGTAAAAAAAAAACATATCTGAAATATGGATAACCTTCTTCGCATGTCGAATAATAAAAAAGGACTTTAATAGACGTTAAATGTCCTTATATACACTACATGATAAAGGAGGATTTGAATTGATAACAACACAACATCAACATCGTAAACTCTTTTCGGAAATCAAAGTAGATACAGAAAAAATCGGCCATGAGTTAGAATCACTTATTGCTAGCATTAGCCCTACTGAGAGAGACGAAGATACAGTAGTTATGGACGATGCCACCGTTCAAATTGTTCGTAAAAATCAGAAAAACCTGGACAATAGTGAAATTGAGGCATTTAAGAATGCAGTTAATAAGTTGATTCAAGATGGGACTTATAAAAATTTAACCGAAATCCATGCCGATATGTCCCACAATCAGCATGGTTCCATGGGTGCAAAGGGAGCCTTAAGATTTTTATCATGGCATAGACGCTTTCTATTAGAATTTGAAAAAGAGTTACAAAAAGCCGACCGTTCATTACGTCCACAAGCGACTACATTCATTACTATTCCGTATTGGCGATGGGTGGATGATTTTCCATCTTGGTTAGAAGGTTTTCTACCTGCAACTGATCCAGAAAGTGGTAATCCAGTACCTCCTCGTACATATAAGAATGCTGATTCAAGCCTAAAACCTACTTCTAGTGATGTCGACTACATCATTAATGGCTTTGATCATCAGCTTTCTGGATTTACGGTTAACAAGTATACAAAATTCACGTATGGGTTAGAAGGAAATGGAGTAAGATCAGATGGCACAGAACTTCCTGCCCATAACCAGGTGCATCAGTGGGTCGGGGGGATCATGGATGACCTCAGTTATTCCCCTACTGATCCAATGTTTTGGTTACATCATGCTGAGGTTGATCGTTTATGGCATATTTGGCAAAACAATAACCCTGGTCTTAACCCACCATTAACGGGGGTAAATAAGATAATGGATCCATGGCAAGAAGACTCAGACCAACTTGCTTCAATAACAGTTCTAGGCTATAAATACGAAAGTGATATCCCATAAAAAATCAATAATTAAAAGGAGTTAAAAATCATGACATTAACAGCAACTCCAAATGTTATCATGGTTGATCCAGCTGCAGGCCAAAGTGTAGGACACACGATTATCAAATGGAAAAAGATTTTTTTCAACCTCTCTACCTTGACTGGTGGAGAGTTTTTTTACATAAAGATAAATTTATTAAGTAAGGAACCTTCTTAACGTACGGAAAAATCAAGTTTTTTAAATGGAAAATTCCTTAGTGTACGAAATTGGCGTTATATTGGTGGGACCCCTTCAAACAAAAAGCAATAAAAAACTAAGGAATCTAAAGTTCTTTTAAATATTGTGATTAAATTCCAGATTGGCTTTCTCATATTTAGAATTGTTTCTGTACTCCTAATAAAATAGAAACCGGTTCCTTTTATATAAAAGGAACCGGTTATTTTTTTTATTTAAAAATAATTTTTCTGGATATAATTTGTGGGTATATAACAGTTATCTTATTAATTTCCTGTTTATTAATTGAATGGATTGTCTTTGTCTAAGTTAGAAGATATTCCTACAGGATAACGTTCATCTATAAATGTTTTAAATTGCTGAAAACCATCAGATTTTCCTGTTAGTTCTCTATAAGTATCTGCAAGGGTAGATCCTCCCGCTTGAACGATTTGGCTCCAACTAAAGCCAAGTTGGTAATGTAAATAATTCAAGAACAGAACTGAGCAGCCATTTGATATAGGATTTCTATCGGTAGAATCGTTGTTATCGACATAATTAGGTCGATCAGATTCGTCAAGCCAGATTGGAGCGGTAACTAATCCCCCGGTAAGCGCTTTTGGGTAAATTTCAGCAGCTAGGACACGTGATAGGCCCTCTCCATTACTTGCCCCACAATCCCAGCCACGATTCTGTACTGCAGAAAACACTTCAACTATTTCAGCAACAGCTACTAATCGGGTGAAATCAATATCTAAATGCGGTGTTGTTTTCACTCCACAATATATGTCAGTCCCACTACAACTATGATGGAAAGCACCTTGTATTCCTGGTGAAATAATAATGTTAAAAGGACCAGCTGATAAACCGCCAAAAAATGATGAGATTGTATTATAGTCTCTTTCGCATACTGATAATACACCATCTGAAAGTGTTATTCCATTAGGGCCCAATTGCGGATTGTAATAGACATGGAAATTTGCTGTATCTCCATGATGTTCCGTAGGAAAATCAAACTTAGCTTCTTCTTCAGCAAAATGCTGGGGATCGAGAAAAGACTCCATTTCTTTGGAAGCTTTTGCATCTAAAATACGGATAGAATCGGTTGTTATTTTAGGATTAAGTGCTGAATCCTTTGAGTTGTTATTATTTGTCATTATTACTATTTCAACTCCTTTTAAGATATACATATCATGGTATTATTGTAGTTTTTTTAAAATTAAAGATTAAAAAATAGTGACATCATTTGCAGCTGGAGGATCAAAAACAGTAATATCCACACGAACATTCAATGGTTCATCCCAATCTACTTGTATCCAATAGTTGATACCGCTTGTGCCATCACTATACCAATGGGGACTAACATTTTTCACATAACTTGGAGCCGAACCTTTATGAGTTCCTGCTCTTACTAGCGGATCAGGACTTTCAATAAGTTCAGCTTCGGTAGCAGAAATATGAAATACTGCATCTCCACGTACTTCTTTCCCAAAACTAAAATTGACCCATCCTTATGTTCTGCTTGGATAATATACACGCCATGTTCTATAATTAGTAGCCATAAATTGTCCCCCTTGTTTTTAGTTTCAGTAGTAGTATTTCCTTAAATTTTATAAAATATGTAAAATTTAAGTTTTGTATATTGAATTCTTATTTTGATTTTTGATGAAACTAAAATATATCAGCTTCTTGCTATATATCTCAAAACAAAGTGGGGATTTTTTTAAAAAGGTTCTATACAGTTGTTTTAGACTGTTTCTTTAAACTATGAAAATAGGTATGAATAAAAATTTATATTCAGTTAACATAACGTCCTATTATTGGTAGAAAAAAAAAGGGCAGATTACTACTTTCACAAGGAATACACCTTTTTATTTTTGTATGACTCTATTCATTTATTTATACATTCCTATCCTGGCGCGATTTTAAGGCTTTCTTTTGTTACTGGATTATCCGAAAAATTGTATAAAACCTTGCATGTTCTTAGCTTAGAGTTTTTCCGAAATACTGGCTGTACCCTTAATTCATCAACTTAAGATTTTATATTAATTGATAGTAAACGAGAATGGTTGACAAATCACCAAACTTTCTCGTTTGTAGAGCTTAAGTTTTCAGTTATTAAACCAAAAATCTCTAAAATAATATCCTACGCAGTATTCTCCTCATGATCTTTTTTCTAGAGTTTAACGTTTTTGATAATTTTTGTAACAGAACCCAATATATTGTTTTAAATATTTTTAGGTATCAATAAAAAGAATTTAATATTCTTTCAATGTATAAATAATCGTAATTTTTAGATAAATCAAGGGATTGTATGATAATATATTTATATGCATTACTTTACCATTTTTACAATAGACTTACATATAATTAAGATATTGAGGTGATTCATTAGTGGTTAATAATACGTGTGAAACTAGTAAGTATAATTCAATACATAAAAAACGATTTTATAATTCCGTTTTTTCAATTCCTTTAGTTGCTTTAGCTTTATTTATATTATCTTCTGTACAATTAGAATTAACTACTTTTTTGCTTATTACGTTTGTTTCCGTTGCTATAGTGCTCTTTCAATTATTTTATTTTTATAAGAAATGGAAAGTTCAGTTACAAAGTTAAATTTTAGTCATTGTGATAGTTTGTAATGTGGTCTCTTTATTGCTGATGCCACTCATGAACTTAGAACACCACTTACATAAATTCATGGTTTCTTAGAAATATTATTACGGGGTACAGCAGATCGACCTAATCAGCTATATAACGTTCTAAATATTATGTACGGTGACTCAAAACGCATCATAAAATTAGTAGAAGATGTATTGTTTCTTGCATAAATGAATCGTGAATATAGACTACATGTATCGGAAACTAATTTAACTAAACTCATCCGGCAGATGCAGAAACTGTTAAGTGTTTTAAGCGGACATCGACACATATCATATGATCTAATATTATCAATAAGCAGTTAATAGACTGGGTGTGTAATACTTGTGCTTACAAAGTGAGAATAATGATTGCTGAAATTGTATTGTCTACCAAATTGGCTTTAATACCATACAAATCAGAGTATCTAAATGAGACCTCTTTCCATTTCCTTGTGTTATAGTGTATTCCCATAGTTTGCAAATCCATAAAAATAGATTACCTGCACACTAAAAAGTATAGCGCACAGGTAATCTATTTATTATTGAGATTAATAAAAAACTAATTTATTTTTTGAATTCTTCCATCAATAATAGCCTGAATTGGTTCTTTTGATTTTTTTATATAATCTACTAATGCTTCAAAATCAGTTGGTCCTGTTTCAGCATCTTTCCCGTTTTTAAAGGACACAAATCCATCTCCGCCTGAAGCTAGAAATGCGTTCGCAACGACGCTGTAAGTTTTAGAAGGAATAACTTCTTCTCCATTTGTTAAGCGAATATTTGTTACTTTTTCTCCATTAGGCTTGTTCGCATCCCAAGTGTATTGGATTCCTGAAATTTGAAGCATTCTTGTTATGTCTTTTTGCCATTGTTGATTTAAAATATCACGAATGTCTTGACCCGTTAAATTTACTTTTATTAATTGATTTCCGAATGGTTGAATACCATATATCTCTCCCCATGTAATATCACCTGCATCTAAGTCATTACGAATACCACCAGGATTCATAAGAGCAATTTGGGATTGCATTGTTGCACGCTGAGCATCAGCAACTAAATTTCCGAGGGTAGATTCACCAGCTGTATTTAGTTTGCGATCTATTGGAGCAATAGACTTACCTACTACTTCATTGACCAGAGGTGCGATTTTTTCTTGATATTTTTCCATCTTCTTCTTTATTTTTTTATCAGGCTCTATGCCTTCATGGTAAGTTGTAACAATTTCTGCTTTTTTCTCAACAATATCTTTTGTCTTACGATCAATCTTTACATCAACATCAGCAAAAGCCATACCATAAGAATTTGCTTGTACAACAAGTTTATTATTAACAGTCCCATTTACATAAGTGTGACTATGTCCTCCAAAAATAACATCGACTTCTGGATCAGTCTCATTTGCTAATCGGACGATATCACCATTTGTTACGCCATTTCCATCTGTTGTCCCCCCGTTATGTGCAAGAACAACGATAGATTTAACTCCTAGTTTTTTTAATTGCTTTACGGATTTGTTAATGGCTTCAACTTCATCTGTAATTTCTACATTCTTTAGCATAGTAGGCATAACAAGGTTAGGAACATCTGTTGTTACGACTCCGATAAAACCAACAGGAACTCCTTGTACCTTTTTTATAGTAAATGGTGGTAAAAATAGACGACCAGTGGATTTATTATAAAAATTTGCGGCAACATATGGGAATTTTGCTCCTTTAAAATTACCTGTTTTCTCATGATATCCACCATAAATAAGACGGTTCATTTCTTCAACGCCTTCATCAAATTCATGATTTCCGATGGTTCCAACATCGAATTTCAAATCATTTAGAAATTCAATCGTAGGTTCATCTTGTAATAATGCTGAAACAGGAGTACTTGCTCCAACAACATCTCCAGCATGTACCTTTAATGTATTTGGATTTTGTTTTTCACGATCACGTAAATAAGCCCCTAAGTACTCGATTCCCCCTGCATCTTTATTGTTAATTTTTTTTACAGTGTCTAGTTGCCCATGAAAATCGTTAATACCGAGCATTTGTACGTCTATGTAGCGGTTTGAATCTGTACTTGCTTGCGCTGAAGGCGCAGCAAATGCACTTGAAAAAGTAATTGTACTTAATGCTAAAGCAACTGGAATGATTTTTTTCAACATAAAAATTTTCTCTCCCCTAATTAAAATCTGACATAATACGTTGTTATTTTAATATATTAAGAGAATTTTTTCTATAAAAAATTCTACTAATTACAAAAATTAATAAGATTTTAATTTTTTTCAGACAAAAAGTTCCTTCCTCAAGAAACGCGTAGTTAATACGTGGGAGATAAATTGGCTTTGGACAAGTAATGAAATGAAGCCATTTTAGTTGTTAGCCATACAATGGGGTACCCCGGCCCATTCTCATCAACCTAAGAAAACAGATGTGGGATACTTCAAAATATTATATTAGCTTGATGTATATGAATTCTACGCTCTAATATACTTGGATTAAAATCATAACAACCAGCAAAAAAAGATTGCTGTAATAGGGGTACAGCCACATCGCTATCAACCTAAGCTTCTTAATTACCCCCATAATGAAAATTTTATATCTTTGCCAATTGTATTTCTCTACACTTGAAGGACAAGTTTTATTATCATTATGACAAGTTAACTTGTCATAATGATAATAAAACTGTACAATAAACATATAATTAATAAGGGGTGGTTACAAATCATGCAAAAAGAAGAGATATTAAGAAAATACAAAAAAATGGGGAGAGATGAACGTAAAGAACTTATTGAATTAGATTCATCTAGTTACGGCTTAATAGCTGTACTTGTTTTAGTCCTATTTTTCAGTTCTTGGAAATTGATGCATGGTATTAAAAGTTACGAATTAATTTCAATTTTTTCTGGTTATATAGCTAGTACAAGCTTTTATAAGTTTAGAAAGTTAAAAGAACAAAAATTTCTTATTGCAAGCATTTTAGCTATAATGAGTACAATTGCAAGTGCCATAGTTTTCTTTCTGGAGGGATGATAATTGAAAGATGAATTAGTACTGCAAAATCGTTTGAAAGTAGCAAGAGCTGAGAAAAAAATATCACAGGGAGAATTAGCTGAAATGGTAGGAGTATCTAGACAAACAATTAGTTCTATTGAAACAGGACAATTTTGTCCAACTGCAAAGTTAGCATTAGTACTCTGTATAGCGCTAGATAAAAAATTTGAAGAATTATTTTATTTTTGATTAATTGGTGTACTAGAGATTTAAACAAAAAAACGCCATCCTTTCCTATGATTCTACAGAAAGAATAGCGTTTTTTTTCTACTTTTAAATAGTCTATTAAGAGTTGTTTCTTGAAACGAATATATGACTTATTTGGTAAACGATAGGATATAAGAAAACCAGAAAGATTAACGGTTTATTATGCATATGGTTAAAATTCCATGTTCCTTCTGATAAAAATAAAGTACCTAAAGTTAATACATACATTACAAAACAACAAATTGATAAGCTTTTCTGTCTGATATGTAAAAACATTTCATCAATAAAATTCTCACTTTCTTTTTTCCCTTTCAAAATTCTCTTCATAAATAATGATTGCAAAATGATTGTTGCTACAAATAACGAAGTTATAGAGAGCTGTTGCTTCTCATACCATTCAAAAGCAAGTAAACCCATAATCACAATGTAAAAACAAGTAAATAAGATATTAATTCCATTTTTCATTTGTTTCTTCTCCTTATCTAGATTTAATAAATAAATAATTGATCAACTGTTACACCAAGGGATTTAGCTAGATTAAAAGCAAGTTCCAATGTAGGATCATATTTGTTATTCTCAATCGCATTAATCGTTTGTCTTGAAACACGACATAATTTAGCTAAATCTTCTTGGGAAAGCTTTTGCTCTTTACGTAAAATACGAATTATGTTCTCCATTTTTATGAACATCACCTCTAATTTTGTCAAAAACTTTTTACATTTTCAGTTTATATAAATCCACCAGAAATGTCAAAAGTTTTTTACATTTATAAAAGTAAAAAAACGATAATCCTTCTACAATTTAGATAGAAAGAATATCGTTTTTTTCTTTTTGGGGGTAGTTTTATTTGTTAGCTTGATGGTGATGTGACGGTACCCCATCGCTATCAAGCAAAGTTTTTGAAGTACCCCCTAAACGAAAATTTTCTTTATCTACAGGTAGTTTTTTTGAGAAGTCAGCTCATATATAACTGTCGAGAGATAAAATTTTCGCATTGGGGGGCTCCAAAATAATTGCTTGGTTGGCAATGCACCAGAAAAGGTGTTCTAAAGATATAATTCTTCAAAACACCTTTTTATTATTTCAACATTGAAAGCATTATTTTTTCCAGTTCCGCTTTGTTTACATTCCTATCAGGCACTGTTTCCGATTGATAGCCGGTACTAGGATTTGTAATAACTATCTGATATGCACTATTCTTTCCTTTTGCGGGAACAATCATCTTCATACTTTGTAAGTTTTTATCTGAAGTGACAGTACCATAGAATACCTGATTTCCTTCTAATTCATAAGTTTCTATATTGTCATTGCCATTACGATTAAACGGATCTTTTTTCTGTTCTAAAAGTGGTGACTGATAAATTGTATAACTATATTTCCCCTTTACATATTTTGATTCAACAAGTATTTCTGGCTTTCTTGTAAGGAATGATCCAGCTAATTCGCTCTTTAGTGAGTAGCCCTCAACTGTATAAGTTGGTTTGTTAATTTGAAAATCAACAACCTTTTGTGCCTCTTCTAAAGTGTATCTTAAATGGCTGTCAATTTTGTCTCCCAATGATTGTGATTGATTATAGAGATCATTTAATTTTTTGTTATCTTCTTGACTCAACAGTTCTTCCTTAAACCATTTTACATCCCCTTCAAAATTCTCAGGTACTTCTTTTGAAACCATCGCTTTTTTCTGAATAGAAAGTTTCTCCTTATAAAATTGTATATACTGTTCAAATTCCTCTTTTGTCAAATGTTTTTCAGCCAAATACAGATAATCCGTAGCCATTTTATAGGCCTCTTTTGACATTCCCCAATCTTTCTTTGCATTTTCTGGCGTACCTAGTGTTTTTTCTACAGCGTTTTGAAGAGAGTCACCAGATTGTTCCTTTACTTCTTTTATTGTAGCTTTTCCTATTGTTTTCTCTTTTTGGTTTGCATTTATTCCATCCGCACGTGCATTTAGTAAGGAAAGAGATGAAACAGCAATAATAGCAACAACTCCAAATGCAGACCAACGATATGATTTCTTTTGAAAGTTTTTAATCATACGAATTCTCCTTTTTAAAGTTCTTTTATTTCTACTTAAGTTCGCTAAACTAGGCATTTGATAATAACTTGTATAATGTTCTAAAAGAGTAATAATAGTATGGCCATATGCAAGGTTTTCCTCTGAATCTATAAATGTAAGAGCAAGCGCATCGCACGCCAGTTCCTGATCTTCCCGCATACATGAGTAAGCATACCAAAGAATCGGGTTAAACCAATTTAGAATCAGTAAGCCATGCATAAGCCAATTCACACCAACATCTCTTCGTTTGATGTGGGCTAATTCATGATGAAAAATGTATCGTAACTGATGCTCATCTAATACTTTCATATGTACACTAGACAATAACACCTTTGTTCGAATGAATCCGAACACAGTTGGACTTGAAATCTTTCCGGCTAAAAGTAGTGGGATATCCCGTTGAACAGACATAGATTTCTTACAGTTTTCAAAAATCCGGACAATTCTCTCATCCGTAATAACAGGTTGTTCTTTTATGTAGAGTAATAAACGCCTATTCATAATGATGGTAGTAAGGCTCAGAATGATAACCCCAGCAAGCCAAATATATAAAAGGATTGTATAAAATGAAAACGTCTCATCATCTTGCTTTTCATTATTGTACGTTTGTTTTTTACTTTCCTCCGCTGTTTGTGTTGAACCAGATGCATAGGTATCTTCTTTTGTGATTACCTTTGTATCACCTATATCTGTCGATCCTTGTATACGATCTACAGGGTCTTGGTGAAAGATAACTGAAGTTTCATTACTGTACGAAAGAATAGAATAGATACTGTAGGAACTATCTGGTGACCATGGCAATAAAAGCCTTACAATTAATATCATCCATAATAAATACTGCCATCGTGGAGTTAACTTATTTCTAAGCAAGATTTTGATACATAAGATTAGGCCAACTAATATACTTGCCATAATGGAGGTTTCTATTACCCAATCAAAATATCGAGGTAGATAGACGTTTACAAACATATCTATCATTATGATCTATCCTTCCTCTGATTTTCCTCATTCTTCTCATCTAAAATACGTTTGAGTTCGTTAATATCCTCTGAGGACAATTTTTCTTCTTTTAAGAAATTCACAAGTAAAGGTTTAAATGCTGCACCATAGAAACGTTTGAGGAACGATTTGGTTTCTACTTGTAAATAACTTTCTTGCGACACTAAAGGATAATATGCATACATACGCCCTTTATCCTGATGATAAGAAACTGCCTCTTTTTGGACTAATCGATTAAGAAGCGTTCGAATGGTTTTCGGTTTCCAGTCCATCGTTACCTCTAGCGCTTCAATCACTTCATTTGCCGTTTGAGGAGATTTTGACCAAAGAACTTTCATGATTTCCAATTCAGCTTCCGATATTTTAGGTAATTTTTTCATTTTATAAAATTCAACCCCTTGTATTACATTTGTAATCTATAAATTAATATTACAAATGTAATCCTTGATTGTCAAACATATTTTGGGCTTGTAAATATATTCTCATGAAACTTAAGAAATTATCCCAAAAACAATGAAAATAAGCTATTCTTTCTGTAGAATCATAGGAAAGGGTGGCGTTTTTTATGTCTGTTTCTGTGTCTGATGAATTACAACTATTTGCTCAAGAGATTCAAAGTTTTTTATCTCCAAATACCTTACGGGATCATGCTAGAGATGTTGGTTTTGTACAACGAACTAGTAAGTATCAAGCAAAAGATTTAGTAGCTTTGTGTGTATGGGTGAGCCAAAATGTAGCTATGACTTCTTTAACTCAATTATCTAGCTGTTTAGAAGCATCAAAAGAAGTACTCATCAGCCCTGAGGGACTGAATCAACGGTTTAATAAGGCAGCCGTCCAACTTTTACAACACCTACTAGCCGAACTACTAAGCAAAAAATTGGCCGCATTTATGCCGATTTCTTCTCCATACACTTCTGTTTTCAAGCGTATTCGTATTTTAGATTCAACTGCATTTCAACTCCCGGATGTATTTTCATCGGTTTATCCAGGTGCAGGAGGATGCAGCCATACAGCTGGAATAAAAATTCAACTTGAGTATGATTTGTTAAGTGGACAGTTCCTACATATTCATACAGGTCCAGGTAAACAACATGATCGCACTTACGGCTCTCTGTGTGTCCCAACTGTGACAGCAAATGATTTATGTATCCGAGATTTAGGTTATTTTCACTTGAAAGATCTTCAACATATACAAGATAAAGAGGCCTACTATATCTCTCGTATCAAGTCGAATACACGTATGCATCAAAAAAATCCTAACCCTGATTATTTTCAAGACGGAAGAATTAAGAAAGGTACAGAGTATATACAGATAGATATGGAGACTCTAATGAACTCCCTTCAACCAGGACAAACATGTGAAATAGCTGATGCTTATGTAGGAATGATTTATAAAGTGCCAGCTCGTGTAATTGTTCATCGATTAACAAAACAACAGCAACAAAAACGATTACAAGATCAAACTGTAAGAGAAAAAAAGAAAGGAATGAAGTATTCTCCTCGTAGTAAACGACTTAGTGGTATCAATGTATATATGACAAACACCCCTATAGATATTGTCCCGATGGGACAAGTACATGATTGGTACTCTTTACGTTGGCAAATCGAAATTTTATTTAAAACGTGGAAATCATTCTTTCAAATTCATCAGTGTAAAAAGATAAAATCAGAAAGGTGGGAGTGCCATTTGTATGGACAATTGATTGCTATTCTACTCTGTTCTTCTATTATGTTTCAAATGCGGCATTTACTTCTTATAAGAAAGAAACGAGAACTGAGTGAGTATAAGGCCATATATATGATTAAAGATTATTTTCTTCTTCTTTTCCAAGCTATACAGAAAGACACCCAAGAGCTATCAAAGGTTCTACTTCGCCTGTTCAATCTCCTACAGCAAAACGGGCGGAAATCTCATCGATATGAGAAAAAAACGGTCTTTGATATATTAGGTGTCGTTTACAATTGTACCATGTCTGATAATCAAGCCGCTTAATTCTAAAAAGTGAAACCCGTTAGGGTTTATTTCGTATGCAAATTTTTCAATCATCTACACTTGCCTTTTAGAAAAAAGAAAAAATCTCGCCTACAATTGACTTTACATAAGCTTAGCTTGATAGCGATGTGGCGGTACCCCTAATAGAAGTTATACCTCTAATAAAAAAAGGACAAACTATTTAAGGTGAATAGTTTGTCCAAAATTATAATCTCTGTGGTTTAACAATATATAATTTAGATCCGCTAGGAATCTTTCATTTTCTTTTCATATCTCACTATTTTTACATCTAAACTAACAATAGTAAATTAAAATAATGACTTAATACTTGCTAGAACAGTAAGTATTCCTATAACAATTACAAATACATTACTCATTTTCCCTCTGTATTTTGCTAGTACTGGTACTTTACGAATCGCATACATCGGTAATAGACATAAGATAGCAGCGACTAACGGACCGCTAAGAGCATCAATGATTCCAAGAATACTTGGATTTGTATAAGCAACATACCAGCATGTTAATACGACAAAAGTAAGAATCATTGTCTTAACTGTTCTCTCTCCTATATCTTTCCCACGTTTTTTACCGGACTTGATAATCATGTCACGCATTACCTCATACGCTCCTATATAATGGCCAAGGAAAGATTTTGTAATAGCCACAAACGCAATGATAGGAGCTGCAATAGTGATTACTGGCGAATTAAGTTCATTAGCAAGATATGATAGGATTGACAAGTTCTGTTCTTTTGCCACTTTAAGATCATCTGGAGTCAAACTTAAAGTGCTGCTCCAAACAAAGAACATAACAACAGCGAATGTCATGATATAACAAATTTTTTGTATTTGAGCACACTTGGCATCAGTAGCATCTATTCCATACGTAGCTCTCTGTTTCATAACGAATGACGAAATCATAGGAGAATGATTAAACGAGAATACTATGATTGGTAGTATCATCCATATTGTTCCAAAATATCCTGTTCCAGTTGAAGCAGTAGAAATACTTGAAAAACTTAGCATTGACGTATTCCACTGTGGAATTAAAGATATTGCGATAAAAAGTAGAGAAACAATGAAAGGATATACTAGCATGCTCATTATCTTTACAGTAATATCTTGACCAAAATTTAGTATAGCAATAAGACCGAGTACTAATACAAGCGATAAAATGGCCCTTGGAGGCTCCGGCATGTGCAATTGATTCACGATAAAACTACTTGCAGTATTTGTAAGTGCAACCGAATACATCAGCACGATCGTATAAATTGAGACGAAATATACAATGTTAAAAATGATACTTGCCTTATTTCCGAAATACTCTCTTATAGTACCCGTAATTCCCTCATCAGCAGAATTAGAAGCGTATATCATTTTAGCAAGCGCCCTATGTGAGTAATACATAACTGGATATGCAAGTATGGTAATTAACAGTAATGATAATAAACCACCTGAACCTGCATTAATAGGTAAGAAGAGTACTCCTGCTCCAATTGCTGTTCCAAATAGACTCAATGCCCAGGTAGTATCCTGTTTATGCCACTTTTTAGGGTCTAGATATTTCTCATTTTTTATTGCAGTATTATCAACTTGAAATTCTATGTTTTTTGCAGTATTCCCATTCATATAATAATCCCTCCTAGTTTCCTATTCTTACTTCTCTATTTAAGGCATTGGAATATAGACCGTTCTTGAAAAATGAATTACTCATAAAGTGCGCCACATCGTATATCCTTCTTCTAAGTTAATCAAAATCAAAATCAAAATCAAAAAATTAGCGAAGCATCAACTTGATGGGGTTGTTACCACTTACAAAATGTTTCATTTATATAGTAGTATATTTTATTAGTAATTCTCCCAATATACAGATATCCTTAGGCGAACAATAGAGAATAGATTGTTAACTTTTTCACAATATACCCGATAATTGTTCATTGATTTGATTGTTTCTCTCCAAAAATTTTATTTTTAATTGCAATCCCTGTAGGTGTAGCTGCAATTCCACCTAAACCTGTCTCTCTTAATTCGCGAGGCATCTGTCTTCCAACTCTATACATCGCTTCAATAACTTCGTCAGCATTGATGATATTGTTTACGCCGGCTAATGCGATGTCCGCTGCTGCTAAAGCATTTGCCGTTCCAATGGCGTTTCTCTTTACACAAGGAATTTCTACCAAACCAGCGACCGGATCACAAACTAAACCGAGTAAATTTTGTAATGCAATCGAAAAAGCTACAGAAGATTGCTGTGGCGTTCCACCTGCAGCTTCTACCGCAGCTGCAGCCGCCATCGCTGAGGCACTGCCTACTTCAGCTTGACATCCTCCGTACGCTCCTGAAATACAAGCGTTGTTTGCGACTATCGTTCCAAATAACGCTGAAGTAAATAGAAAATGAATCATATCTTCATGACTTAACTGCAACGTATCTTTAATACTAAATAGGACTCCCGGAATCGTCCCACTCGCACCTGCTGTTGGAGTTGCACAAATAGCTCCTAATGCAGCATTTACTTCATTAACACCGATAGCACTTTGGATCCCTAACACCATCAAATCTCCAGAAAGGGTTTTCCTATTTTCTCGATAGTTTTTAATTTTAACAGCATCACCTCCGGTTAAACCAGTTGGAGATAATACACCGTCGCCCTCGATACTTTTATTTATAGCATTTTGCATAGTCGCTAAATTTCGTTCCATTTTACTCCAAACTTCTTCATAAGTAGATTTAGTTTGTTCAATTTCCTGTTCAATTGCTAATTCATAAATTGTCTTTTGGCTTTTATTAGCTGCATCCACAATTTCTTTTATGGCCATATACATATTTTTTCACTCCTTAATGTAACTAAAGAATAATGAGCTTAGCTATATTGCTTAAATTTCCTAATTCCTCCTGGACATTACCAGGCAATAGCGTATCCAAAGCGAATGCATATAAAAATTTCCTGTTTTCTTCTAAACTATGAAAGTTGTTTATTTCCACATCATATTGTTTAAAGATCCTGCGTAAGACAAATTCAAAGTCAGCTCTTTCAGAAATCGCAATAATAACTGGCAATGGCCCCTGCAGGTCTAAGCTAAATCCGTCAATTTCAACATGTTTGATTTCAATTAATCCACCGCCAACCGAAATCCCCATCGTTCTAATACTTCGATTTTCATCCTCTAAATATACATCTGCCGTATTTGGATGGCCAGCAGGACTATCACCTGCTTCTTCAATAAAGGTAATTTCAATTCCTTTAGATTCTGCTATTTCAATAGCATCTGGCACTTTGCTGTCATCGGCAGCAAATCCTAATATCCCAGCAATAATTGCAAAATCAGTTCCGTGACCTTTATGGGTTTCAGCAAATGATTCATAATACCTTACCACGACTTTTTTTGGAAGACCTTGAAATAATTTATTGGCTACTGTTCCAATAGCCAAAGCACCTGCAGTATGTGAACTTGAAGGACCTATCATTATGGGCCCAATCACATCAAAACAACTTTTGTATTTAACAACCTTTTGTTCTTTAATAGATGCTACATTCATGTTCATATAAGCACCCCCATAATTTATTATTTTTAATTGCAGTTGAATCTAAGTTACTAAAATGACTGATTCAAAACAAGACCTCATTGAAGACGCTTTCATTCTCGTGTCAAATACACTTTTCCTTTTGATCACATACCTTTCTTAGAGTAATCATGTCAGTATGTCCAAATTTAAAAGGTTACTTACAATGTCATTAGGATTTTTGCAAAAAAACTAGGTTTGATACTTTCTCTAGAGGTAATAAATTCTTTCTCGACGCCCTCATTATAGCTTGTATATTTATGAGTACAATATTTTTTTATTTTTAGAAAGATTGAATAAACAGAATCTTGAATGGGTAATAGATTACACTTAGCATGTAGCAATTGTGTCCTTTGTTTGAAGCTGTATTAGTTAGTAGAAAAGCAAAAATAACACAGAGTTCCTTTCATTAACACATTGATTATATTGGAAAATCATTTTAATGATACTTATATTATCCTTTGTTGAAACATTTAATTTTGGACATGAAAGCTGTTGCAATAAATGATTAATAAAGATAGCAAGTAATAAATTAATGAACTATAAAATCATTTTTGAATATTAATCATTAATTTTGCATTAATATTAATTTTTCAGAAAAAAGGAACTTCTCTTTATAATCTTAACTTAAAGTAATACTTTGGTAATATCCAACAATTTACACCATCCCCTTTACAGTTATGGAAACCCTAATTAGATTTAAAAAAAGAGAAGAGCTCATCGATGCTCCTCTCTCTTTTTTATTTACTTAAGATTACTATTCAAATTGCTTATTGCATCTTTAAGCTGACTTTTAAATTATAAACTTTAATTTCCATACTTCTTTACAAGCCGATAAATGAAAAAAGTATATGTTCCTTCAAAATTAAGTTATAAAAGAGTTATGTTTTCCTGTAACATATTATTCATCCTTCTATTCACAGACAGTACGCTTCTACACTAAATAAAATCTCTCCGTAAACGTCCAATAGCTCTGAAATATACAAAAATTGAGAAATATGAAAAAGACACTCTTATGAGTGCCCTTCTTAGCAACTAAGTCCGCTGCAGCTATTACCATATCTCATATGAATTTCGCCTGTAAGAGGAAATTTTAAGTTCATATTTAATTATTAAAATAAGCCGCACCAAAGTTTTCATTAAATCTTTTACACCAAACAGAAACCGAACCATATTCACTTACATCTATCCCTTCAGGAATTTCGTAGTTTTGGTCTCCTTTATTTCCCTTTAATTTTCCTAATTCAATATACTGATAGTTTTTTACGTCTTCATTATTTTTCAAACGATTTGTAGGAACTAATACAACTCGTACATCTGGCCCATTTGATGTTGTAAAATTAGAAAGTCGTAAAACACGTTTTCCATCCGCTAATTGGTGAATTTTTGCCGTTCCAGTTGTTTCATGGACACCGGTTTGAAACTGACCTTCCCTTAATACTCGATCACTTTGTTGCCTTACTTCAGTTGATTGTATCTCTGTTTGTGGCAATGATTCATTTACGTGCTTATCAATAAATAATTTCTCTGGTCGGAACAATGACCATAATATCCCCAATACAATTATCAAACCACCTATAAGCCATACATATTTTCTTTTCATAAAGTAAAAAACCTCCTGTATCATACTGTGTAGTAGTATGTTAACAAGAAGGTCTTTCATTTTTCTAACGTAAATGTTACAAAAGTCTTTCAGCCATCTTATTTTTTTACTGATGTGATGGGAAGAGTGAACCAAAATTCACTTCCCTGCTTACCATCTGCGCGATTCCTTACACCAATTTCCCCTTTGTGCATTTCAATCAATGATTTTGCAATAGCTAATCCAAGTCCGGAACCTCCAGATTGTGAACTTCTTGATCGATCTGTTCTAAAAAAACGTTCAAATACACGTAATTGATCATTTGGAGAAATTCCCATTCCTTCATCCCGCAAAATGAATTGAACCTGTTGAGTTAGTTTATTTTCCACTACAGTCAATTCAATTGTTCCAGAGATAGGAGAATATCGAATTGCATTATGTAATAAATTACCTATGACTCTTTCTATTTTACAAGGCATAATCAAAAGTCGAGGTAATGTATCAGGGACATCCAATTGCACATGGATTTGTTTGTCTCCTAATAAGACAGAATGTGACTCTAATACATCTAATAGAACTTTATCTAAATGTGTGAAACTTGGGTGAAAATCTACTTGCTCAAACTCTAACTTTGAAAGATCAAATAAGTCGTTAATTAATCCATTTAATCTTTCTATTTCTTTTAAAACCGTTGCTAAGTATTGCTTTTTCATTTCAGGCTCTTCAATCAGGTTATCTTGTAATGCTTCTATCATCATTTGCATGCTAGCCATAGGTGTTCGTAAGTCGTGTGAGATATTGGTAATTAGCTCCTTACGAGAGTTTTCCTGTTCCTCCAACTTAGTAAACCCTTCTTCTAATTTTTTTGCCATCTGTTGAAAGGCTGTTGCCAATTCTTTAAACTCACGTGGTTCTTGCCCAATTATATACATCGTTTTAAAGTGTCTATCACTAAATTGTTTTGTCAATTTTATTAAATTTTGTATAGATCTCATGATAGGACGTGTCATTAACCAATAAATAAACGTTGAAATAATGAATGCCACAAATGCAATTACTGTTAATAACCGCGTTTGTTCCGGTTCAAGTAACATTTTGGTCTCACTATACCATATAGCAATTACCATAATACTGGTACTTAATAGATTCATGAGTAACAATTGAATACGTAATCTCATGTTTCATTTCCTCCATTTGGTTCAAAGCGATATCCTATACCCCAAACCGTATGAATCCAACGATTCTTTATCGTATGCTTCTCGAGCTTTTCACGTAAACGACTCACTAATACGGTAACTGTATTTGATGCCCCTTCATGTCCAAAATCCCAAATTAATTCAAGAAGCTGCGAGCGAGAAAATACTTGTTTTGGATGCTTTGCCATGAGATAAAGTACCTCAAACTCTTTCACCGTTAACTCCACTTCCTTATCACAAACAAGTACATATCTTGTCTTTGGATATATTTTTAAATCTGGAAACTCTATCACTTCCAATAAGGATTCTTTCGCTTGTATTTGTACATGGCTTCCTCTTCTTAGTATAATTTGAACCCTTAATACTAATTCACGTGGGGAAAATGGCTTTGTTAAATAATCATCTGCCCCCATTGTTAAGCCTAAAATTCGATCCCTTTCCTCCCCCTTAGCAGTTAACATAATAATAGGGACATTTGATTGCTGACGAATTTCCTCGCATAATTCCCATCCATCTTTTTTTGGCATCATCAAATCTAATATAATTAAATCTGGTTGATGTGTAAGAAATAAATCCCAACCTTCTTTACCATTTACAGCGGTATAAACTTCATATTCTTCTCTTTCTAAATACCGTTTGCATACTTCTCGAATATTTTCTTCATCTTCTACGATTAAAATTCTTTTCTTCATATACTATCCTCACTTCTTTTTCACCAATAACAAAAAATTTATTTTTTCTATTATCCAATAAAAATATCTTTATAGGTAAAGATATAAAAACTAATCACATAAATAAATCAGAATTCCACATTTCACCCTCGAAGCGAATGAAAATTCGGAAAATAAATCATGTAATACAGATAGTAATCTTAACATTTGATTACTTATATGACTAGATAAGTATTTAAAATAGTAGTTTCTAAATCATATATAAATTAAAAGGAATGAGTCCGATTCAACATCGAACTCATTCCTTACTAGTAACCTAAATTTTTGTATCTAACTTTTCAGATACAATTCATTTCCGGTTCTCTTTTCAAACTTAGCAACAGAACTGTTACCTATTACTGAACTCTTGATAGATTCCATGCTATAGTATCAGTCCCATTCTCTCCATTACCATATTTCATATAATCGATTAAATATCCTACCTTTAACTTATTACCATTAGATAGTATGTTCCATTGCTTATGGTGTCCAGTGAAATTCTTTGGATATGCATGATTAAATTTAAAAGTACTTGCGTTCTGTTTTTGATCTAAATGGATATAACTATCTTGAAGTTTTAAATATGCATAATCTGAATAAATAGGATTTTGAAATTTAATTAATACCTCTTCATCCTTTTTAATTGGTTTTCCAGGTTTAGGTTGACCTACTCTTTCAATAATTACATTCACTTTTTCATCGCTAGATTTTTCAGCCCAAAGATACTCCCATTTATTCCCTGCATGATGACTTCCCAAATAAGCTGTATTTCCATATGAAGCCACGGTATAAGGAACTCCTTCTGTAACAAATTCACCTGAATTATCTACTACATAATCTTCAAATTCTTTATTAGCTTTAATTTCAGTATCAATCTTTTGTGTAGGCGTTAGATTGTGTGCGTCATTGATTTCAAATGTAACTTTTCTGTGCGCAGCAATTTCAGATTTAATAGGGTGTATATTTTCTCTAGACTCATATGTAAATCCATTTTCACGTTTAACCAGTGTTACTGTTTGTGACGGAGCATTCCATTTCTTACTATAAGTAGTAGGAATATCTTTACTCACTCCAATTAAACCAGGTAAAATTGTTGCCCTAATCTTTTGCGTCACAGAATCATAACTACCTTCTACTAATGTTGGTTGCTGTAGTTTTGCAAAAGCTCCGTGTACAGAGTCTTTATGTAAATAACCGCGATCTCCCTGTCCCGCTTTTAAATCGTTCAATGCATCAGTTCCATTATTAGCTGAAACCACTGATACGTTATTAGTACTTTTAGCCTTGTTTACAATATGATTTACTTTTTTCGTATCTATATTTACCTGTTGAAAAACTTCGTTATAGGATAAAACTGGCTTATCAGCAAGAGATTTGTCTTTAGGAGTATATACCCTAAACTTTGGTATATTTCCTATATCTGTTTCTAATTGTTCAGTAGCTGCATTTACTCTAGACTCATATCTCCCTGAATCCCCCAAATGCATAATTTCTTCACCTTTTTCAATAGATAAATCCATTGTACTTGTAGGTAAAACTTCAATCGAAAGAAGTTCCCCTTGTTCAACAGCTTTCAATTCATCCAAAGATAAGACAATATTCGCATCTGCTTGTCCTTCTAAACTGTCAATTACTACTTCTGTTTTATTCCGTCCACCTTTTTCTGTACTTAAATAGTTTGCTTTATAACGATCTTGTGTTGCCTTTACAGTATTAATAATTTTGTTTCCTAAACGAATATTAAAATGAGGCGAAACATTTTCAGCGGATGCTGTTCCTACATTCTTATATTCCAAATGTACCCGTAATTTTGCTGCGTTCGCTGTATCCACAGTTGTTGCAGTAGACCAATCGAAATTATTTGTATAACTCTCCGTTTCCGTAGTTGTTTTTGAATATCCGTATCCCACATTTGCTGAAACACTTCCGGAAGGAACAGGACCGGCTGCTGAGCCTTCTACACCACCTGAACCACTTAAACCTACATTAAATGAATGTTGTGTAGATACACTTTTTTCCCATCCTCTACTAACTGATCCTCCATTATTATCCGTAATGGTTGCAATAGGAATTACTTCAATTCGTTTGACACCAATTTGCAAATTCGGCATGTTGGCAACTATCGGATTGAAATTAGTATCAGAATCGTTGTTATAATTCTCAACCTCATACATATCAGTAAAAGGATCACCATCCGTATTTGCATTCATAGGATTCGATATAAATTTTGTTTTCCCTTTATCCTTCTCGGTATCCCATGCTTTCGCTTCATTTTTTCCAGTTTGTGAATTGAATTCAATTTTATATCCATTAATCTCTAAGTCGTTGGAAATACCATCTTTATCCCAATCGTTGTTTGCCATTTCAATGTTTTGTGTAATGAGTGAACCTATTTCCCCATCAGATCCGAGCGTGAAATTCTTATCTTCTTTTTTTACATTTGCATTCTCTTTGAATATTTCAACTGTACCTCCTGGATTCGGTTGTTTTACATCTGCTAAAGCAGGAGATGCTAAAGTCAGTGCCATCGATACACTACCTAATACACTAATTGCTGGCTTCAATTGTTTCATTGTTATTTTTCCTCCTTGGTTTCTAGGTCCATTAGAACACCTACTAGTAAGATTAATTTCATCATATATAACAAATCTTTCTTTTCTCTCTCATAACTGTTAAAAAAGTCTCTCGTAAATATTACAAAACACTTACAGAGTTTTTAAAAGCCATAAAATCTATATATGAAACATCAAAAAGCCGTAATATGAAGAATCGATTACAATATATACAAAAAAGCAGCTAGCCAAA
Source organism: Bacillus cereus group sp. RP37 (assembly GCF_040459695.1). Classification (NCBI taxonomy): domain Bacteria; kingdom Bacillati; phylum Bacillota; class Bacilli; order Caryophanales; family Bacillaceae; genus Bacillus; species Bacillus cereus group sp. RP37. The sequence goes on from NZ_JARVHP010000002.1 coordinate 348,205, forward strand.
GCTAACTGCTTACTCATTTATAAAATTTCAGTAAAAGAATGTATTAATTTTGAAGTGTGCAAATTGGAAGAGTTACTTCAACTATAGTTCCCTTATTCACTTCACTCTCAATAAATACCTTCCCCTGGTGTGTTTCAATAATTTTATAACAGACCATTAATCCTAAACCGATTCCCTCTTCCTTAATACTGTAAAAAGGTTCTCCTAAATATGGTATACGTTCTTTTGGAATCCCACATCCTTGATCGATAAAGCGAATCCTTATTTGATTATTATCAAGTTTATCAAATTGAATCAAAATTTCTCCTCCTGTTGGCATGGATTCAATTGCATTTTTTATAATATTAACAAATACTTGTTTTAATTGATTTCCTTCACATGGAATCAGTGGAATACCAGGTGTAAAATCAATTCTAATTTTTATATTATTCATCATTGCTTGAGGTTGCAGTAGCATTAAAACTTGATCCATTAGCACACTAATATCATTAGGTTGTATCTTTACAACCTGTGGTTTGGCTACCGCCATAAATTCATTAGTAATACTTTCTATACGCTCAATCTCTGATGATACTATATTTATATAACCCTGATTATTCTCAGTTTCCGTTGATTTTAGTAATTGCATAAACCCTTTCATTGCGGTTAATGGATTATTAATTTCATGAGCCATTGCAGTCGCTAATTGTCCTACGACAGCAAGTTTTTCAGATTTTCGTAGTAATTCTTCTGTTTTTAGCCGTTCAGTGATATCACGAGAAATACTCAGGAAAACCTTTTTACCATTTAAGTTAAAAACACGGACACTAAACTCGGTAGTTATTATTTTTCCTGTTGGAAAAGCATATTCATCTTGCAAAGTGAAGGAAGTTTGTCCCTCTCTAATTTTTTCTAATAACCTTACAATCATTTTAGAATCTTGTGGTACGACATTTGGAAATGGTAACGAGAGCAGCTCTTCTCTACTATATCCAAATCTTTTACAACCAACAGGGTTTACCTCAATGAATCGACTTGGAACATGATTTTCATTCAGCTCTACTACATATACTGCATCAGTTGCTTGTTCGATTAGTGCACGGTACTTCATTTCACTATCTTTTAATTGTTGGTGTAATCGATGTCGTTCTCTTTCTGCTTGTTTTCTTTCAGAGATGTCTCTACATATTGCAGATAAAGCTATTACATTTCCTCTTACGTCTAGTATAGGAGAAACTGTCAGACTGACATCAAGTAGACTTCCATCGTTACGTCGTCTAACAGTTTCTAATCTAGTAACTACGGATTCTCCTGTTAGAATTTTCTGAATATTTTCAAGTGATTCTTCCATTAAGAAATCTGGTACACAGGGTAATCTCTTACCTACGATTTCTTGTAGTGACCATCCAAATATCTTTTCATAAGCTTTATTTGCTTGTAAAATATGCCCTTTTCGATCAGAAATGGTAATAGCATCTACATTATGCTTTATAAATGATTCTAGTAATTCTTTGGTAGCCCTTAATTCTGATTCTACCTTTTTTCTTTCGGTTATATCGACTGCAGAACCAACAACTTCAATAACTTGTCCATTTCGTTTAATCGGCCTAAGTGCAATAAGAATAATTGTTTTATCATCTGGCCAGGGTAATTCGAATATAATTTCTTTCCCTTCCCATGCCTGAAGATAATACTTCATCAATTGCGGAACTAAATGTGGTGGAACAATAGAAGCATCAATAGTCCGTAAGCTTTTTCCTACCACCTGTTCAGAATAAAATCCTTTTTGATAATAAAACTGTCCATCACATAAAGTGTGTATAAAGTGCTTACCCACTTTTTTAAATTTAAAAATCCCTCCTTGAAGCTCATGTACGGTATCTGTAAGTTCTTGCTTGGATTTTTTTAATTCCCGATTCATTTTAGATAAGTCCTGTGTTAAATAATACAATCTCTGATAGGCTTCCATAAGAAATAGCCCAATTAAAAGTCCTAACGCTATATATAATAAACCTCCAGAGTAAAGTAACGTAGTATTAAAGAATACACCAACTAACCACTTTATTCCGACAAAAATAGAAAAATATAAAGATGCACTTTTAAAAGGATGAAGGTTTTTAAAATATGTTTTAAAAGTAGAAAATAGAACACTCATACTTAAATATGCAATCACAGGTGGCTCCCAATACCCACCAATGAAAAAGATACGCATTATAATTATGCTAATTAGTGTAATCCAGCCAGCAATGCGACCAAAATAAATAAAAGATAGAATAAGAGGAACAACTCGAAGATCGTAGGAAAATCCCATGTATGGAAAAGAAAAGAGCATCAAAGTAACTGCAATAATTCCTCCATAGAATTTTTCGAAATATCGCCTGGAATGAACCAAAAACACTTGAATAAATATCGCTGCGCTAACTAATAAAGAAAAAATAGAAATATTGATGAAATAGTCTTTAATAATCATGTAATGTCCCTCCTTGCATTAAAGATATATTCGACAAAAAAACAGAAATTCCTACAAATAGTATAAACAGTTCAGGTGCAAAAAATATAATTCCGTACATGATAATACATGTAAATAGTATCATATTGATTCAAATCGAAAACCAGGGAATCTTCCATATGAACCTGCAAATCCCCCAAAAATAAGGTGTTTATTTAAATGTTATGTACAAAAAAACGTAGGAATATTTAATTCCTACGTTTTTTATAAATTAATCAACTCCTTCACTATTACAATTCTTCTAATTCCTCAATTTCGGCTTTTCGCTTTAAAAATATTGCAATATCTTTATTCTCCCTTTCTATTAAACCAAGAGCATGTCTATCATTTAAAGCTAATTCTTTATAACCCCATATATATTCTATTGTTGTCGCTTTACTATGTTTATGATCCGCAAAATACCATTCTAAAGGTTGTAAAGGGTTCGATACTTCAAACAATTCCGCTGGGTACCATGAAGGCAAGTTTTCATTTTCACCCAAGATTAGATAGTCTAATGCTCCATTCAATGAACTAATACCATAAACCACATATTCCTTATCGGTTTCTAAATTTATAATAGAGTCTCGATTATATCCTTGATCTAATAAAACCTCTGAAAATGTATCTCCTGAATTTTTTATACATAGTACCTTCACATACAAGCTCCTATCAACAAAAAATTAATTTTTAAATTTAAAATCATTAAATTCGCCTGTTCTATTATTTTTAAAATAATGAATTGCTACAAGAGTTACATTATGCGCCATTTGCGCCTAGCCACCTTCTTTGGGTCAACAAGAATCTGTCATTGGTATTCTCGTTAGAACTATTCTTTGTGGATTTGAATTAATTTTTTTCATTGCAAGTCGTTCTTTTAATGTATTTGCAGTGCTTCTACCTGCGGAGCCTCTTCCTAATATTTCAACTTCATATTTTTTATTTTTTATAGCCTCTTCTAGTTCCTTTTCTTTTCAGGTTTGCGTATATTTCATGTCAAATTACAGAAGTGAGTCAGGTCACTCTAAATCGTAGATTAGAAGAACATGAATAATATTCTTTTTTGAATTGTAATTAAACCTCAGAGTGGCACCCCATACCCAGAATCATTTCCTTACCCAACAGAAGTTAATAAAACATGGTTAATTATTGCTTCACCGCTTTGGCTACAAGTGATGCGTATGCTTCTGCACCTACTTTGGTTAAATGCACACCGTCAGGTGCAAAGTAGTCTTTCTTTCCAGCACTTGCTGCATACCAATCAACTAGAGTTACATTCGGATATTCAGATGCCATTACTTTCAGTCTCTCATTCACGATTGATTCCCACGGACGTGGTACTCTCGTATTAATAAATATGATTTTACGTTCGTTTCCAATTACTTTTATTAATGAAACAAGTTGCTCAGTAGTAAAGGCTCCATTTGTACCTAATCCAATAATGACATAGTTTCCTAAATTCCCTTCATATTTTAACTGTTCAACTACCGGAATCGCTTTTGACAGCTGGCGACCAATTTGCGCATCAATCCTAATATCAGGAAAAGTATTTTTTAAATACGGAGTAATATCAATCATAACGGAATCACCTATCGCAGTAACCGTGAGTGAATTTTTAGGTTGCGCAGAATTTACTTCTCTTGATTCCCCTTGTTTTTGAGGCGTCTCTTGATTTGGATTTTCCCAAACTGCAACTGGATGTGGCGACGGTTGTGTTTGTGCTACTTCCACCTTATCTTGTTGAGAATTCTCCTTAGCCTTACTAGCTTTTGATAACCCTACGACTGCTATCGACGAAACGAATAATGTACAAATTAAAGCTAACTTAACACCTAAAGTGACATTTTGAATTCTTAAATTCTTAAACTGAATGTTCCGGAGCGCTCCTTCTCGGATTGGTTTTTCAATAAACTTCCATGAAATTTGCGCAATCAATATAATCAAAAGAAATTGAAGGATTGCTCTTATTAGTGAAAAATCCCCAGCATTTACCTTTGAAGTCGTCAATGTAAGAATTGGATAATGCCAGAGGTATATACCATACGATCTTATCCCTATCCAACGTAAAGGTCTAAATCGTAAAAATTGAGCAATACGACTAGATGGATGAGCTAGATTTGCCACTAACAATGCTGTTGCAATTGATAAGAGAACCATTCCTCCCTTGTATAGAAATGGATCATATTGATTGGTCTTCCAAAACATAACCAAAATAATAATAAGGGCAATGCCCCCCACTACATCAAGAATGAAACGCGCCTTTGGAATAATTTTATTTGCAAGCCTATTGCTTGGCCAAACTAAGGCAAGTACCGCTCCGATAAGTAAGGAAAAGGCCCTCGTATCTGTACCATAATATATTCTGCTTGGGTCAGCTCCAGGTTCATACAAAATTGCCATCGCTAAAGCTGAAGCAACGACTCCCAGACAAATTAATAAAATCATACGGGATTGTTTTTTTATGTAGTAAAGCCCTAAACTAATGATAAATGGCCAAACAACATAGAATTGTTCCTCAACTGCTAGCGACCAAAAATGATTCAATGGAGAAAGCTGGTTAAAATTATCAAAGTACGATAATTTATGATAAATATACCACCAGTTACTAACATAAAATAATGCCGCTAATGAATCTCCGCGCATTTTTTCAAGTAAAGAGCTATGAAACATCGTAATCCATGCCAACGTTATAACGAGCATAACAAGCATTCCCGGAAGCAATCTTCTTGCCCTACTAAGCCAGAATTTTTTTAAATCAATTCTCTTATTTCTCTTCCACTCTATCGCTAGAATATCTGTAATTAAATAACCTGAAAGTACAAAAAATACAGTAACTCCTAAAAACCCTCCAGGCATCCAATTAAAATTAATATGATACAAAATAACACCTAGTATAGCTAGACCCCTTAGACTGTCCAACCCAACCATATAACGACTATTTTTTTTAAAAGGTTTAGTCATCCTACATTCACCTCTATTTCTTGGAAATTAGGTTAATAATAACGGCATAAAATGCTATTAATCCCCTAAAATCGTATAAGCTAAACTATTACAAATATCTTTTTGTAAGGCTCTTTTTTTATCTTTACATGCACAGTAATTAATACTTTAACACGTTATCTGGCTCTGTTGTGAAAATTTTTAAGCTAGATGTTCTTGTTTCTCTTCCGAAAAAGAGGAATATGATATATAACGTATATTTGAACATTTCCCTGCAAAATAACGTTATAAAGAAGGGCTACTGGTTATGAGCAGCCCCTCTTTTACCTTACTTCACATATACATATGTTTCATTTGAAATCACATTTTATGTCTTGCCCTTACTGTCGTGTATTTTATATTGCAGCGAACCTTGCATTAGAACAATATGTGTTCTAGTGCAAGGTTTTTTTAACTAGAATAAATTCTTTGAAAGCAAATAAGGAACATGTCAGATGTGATATTTTAAAGAAAAATAGTTTAAGAAAAATAATAGTAGCCATTTGCTACTATTATTTTTTTCTTTAAGTTATCGTAATATGCCTGAAATTCTAAAGGGACGTGGTATGTCAATTCATCTAACAACCATTATGTGCTGAGTTCGTGAATGCGGAAATTTCCTTCGTGATTTTTGAAAAATAAAACAAAAAAGAAAAACTATCTTTGAAAATGGATGAAACTTACATAAATGTCAACTAATCTATGTACGAATTCCTTTGCTTTAGCTAGGTGTTATAGGAAATAAGGAGCCATATGCCGGTCAATTTTTCAATTAACTTGGTGTCTAGTTTAGTGTACCATCTCCAATTAATGCGTTTTTTGGGGTTCAGTTCATTATATTTTCTACTTTGTCTTTATACACAACATATTCTTTTCCATCCACTACTGCTACCACCGCAAATTCATCATTTGGATTGAATGAAAGCCAGTCAGCCCACATGCTTGTATTAGCCCCTCCACTCCACATATGATGAACAGTGTTTTTAGTTAAATTCATAACTTTATAAGACGCATTTGGTGCATTTGTTCCAGTCTTTATTTCAAAAGTGTATGCGTTATGGATTTTTTTATAAAAGTAAAAAACGTTTGATGGACGAAGTAGATTCATAAAATCTTGTTCTTTCTTCTCTGCAATTTTTATGCCTTCTAGTAATGTGACAACATCTGCTCTTAATGTTTTCCAACTGTCTTTAGCTGAATTCAAGTTAGACTTTAAAAATTTATATCTATTTTGATCAGCTTTTTCATCAGCTTTATCAATATGCCCCATTACGCCCGAATATTGAGAGTCTAAATCATCCCATTGTGTGGACATATAAGTAAGAGCAGAAATAGCACTATCAATCGTACTATGCATATCACTAATATTATGAAATGCAACTCCGACTACACGATTTAATGTAATTTTATAATCTACAGTTTTACGTAATTCTGCTAAAGCAGGCTCTAATCGACCTAAATTATCTCTAGCAGTACCTATCATTATGCCACCAGAAATAAGCGTGGGGATAAAAGGGACTTTCACCATTATTAACCCATCAGATTCTAATTTCTTATAATAGTTTACTTGTCCTAAAACTTCATCTAAACGCTTTTGATCAGTCTCTACATCAGCTCCTTGGTTTTTTAAAATCGATTGCAAGGTCTCTTTATGGCTTCCAAATACTCTAACATCTTCTCCAATAGCGTTTTTAAATTTAGTTAATTCTTCTATTAGTGCTTTTGCAGACTTTTGGTTTCGTTGAATCCCCACCCTTAAATCTGTAATCCCCTTTTTTAAAGTATCCCCATTTCCATTATTGATCGCCTCTACTAATGTTTCATAATAATTTTCAAACTTTGTATCGTATTCAATAATGCCGGTCAATGTATCTAAAAGCTGTTTTTTTACTTTTGTATTCCATGTAACAGCATGTGCTCTTGCATTCTTTTGATCCTGTACAATTTTACTAGGTAAATCTGCATACCCATTAATAGAAATTCCTTCAAAACTCACATCCGGATTATTAATTAGCAAATAAGAATATTCATTCATAGCCTTTGCAAATAACCCAGCATCTTGCACAGTTTTTTTCATCTTTTCTTCATTTGCTGAAAGAGACATATCTCCAGTGTTCGTTTGTTCAGTTTCAATTGCAAAGGTTGCTACTGGTGCGACTGCATAGGTAGTTGTCATAATTAAAAATGCTGATACAGCCAGTATTTTATAAGGGTTTTTTTTCATCTTTTCTTATTCCTCCTGTATAGAGTATGATTTCAAGTCCTATTCTTATTAAAAGACGATGTTGTTGCATAGATTCGATATTATTAAGCAAATCTATATAACCTGTCCCCTATTGATTAATTCTGTTACAAATTTTTAAAAACAAGTAAACTACATGACTAACTTTTTATTTGGATAAAACTCATATATAAGTGAAAGGCGAAGTCTTTAATGAGACTCCGCCTTTTTAATATATAAGGATTTGTTAATTATTGCTTTACTGTTTAACAGTGTAATCATAGACTCTCTATGTTACGGGTCACTTTGCAACAGAATAAATATTTCCCTATTTTTGTGGAGTAACAGTTTCCACTTTTAATTCCTTTATCCCCTCTTTTAATGTAACCGCATCTGTTCTTAATGTTTTCCAACTGTCTTTCGCTGCATTTAAATTAGGTTTTAAGAATTTAAATTTATTTTGATCCGCTTTTTGAGCTGCATTCTCAATATGCCCTAGAACGCCCGAATATTGAGAATCTAAATCATGCCACTGCGTTGACATATAAGTAAGAGCGTTAATAGCATCATCAAGCGCCTTGTGCATTTCATTAATATTACTATAAGCAACTCCAACTACACGATTTAATGTTACTTTATAATCCACGGTCTGACGTAATTCTGCTAATAAAGGCTCTAACTTACCTAAGTTGTCTCTTGCTACTCCCACTATAATACCGCCAATTATTGGTAGACCCAAAATAGCACCCTTCATTACATTAAACCCATCAGATTCTAGTTGTTTATAATAGTTTACTGATCCTAATACTTCTTCTAGACGCTTTTGATCTGCATCAACATCTGCACCTTGGTTTTTTAGAATCGACTGCAAAAGATCTTTATTGCCTCCAAATGCTCTAACATCTTGTCCAATAGAGTCTCTTAATTTAGTTAATTCTTCTATTAATTGTTGTGCGTACTTTTGGTTTTGTTGAATTTCACCTCGTAAATCTGTAATTCCTTCTTTTAAAGTTTCTCCATCCCCTGTATTAATCGCCTCAACCAATGTTTCATAATAATTGTCGAACGTTGTATCATATTCAACAATACCAGTCAATGTATCTAAAAGCTGTTTTTTTACTTTCGTGTCCCAAGTAACAGCATGTGCTCTTGCATTCTTTTGATCTTGTACGATTCTACCAGGTAAATCCACATATCCATTAATAGTAATTCCTTCAAAATTTACATCAGGATTCTTAATTAGCATATAAGAATAGGCATTCATAGATTTTGCAAATAATCCAGCCTTTTGCAAGGTCTCTTTCATTCTCGCTTCATTTGCAGAAAGAGCCGTATCTCCATTGTTCGTTTGTTCAATTTCACTTGCAAAAGTTGCTACTGGTGAGACTACAGAAGTTGCTGTCATAGTTAATAGAGCAGATGCAACGATCAGTTTGTACGGGATATTTTTCATCATTTTATATTCCTCCAATATAATTGTTCATTTTCAGTTCTATTCCTGTTTAAAAGCGATGTCTTTTGAAATGAATTCTGCATCTTTATGAATATCATTCCAACTTTCTTTAGCAGCTTTTAAATCATCCGGTATTAAAGAGAATTTGTGGTCTTGCATAGAATCGATATTATCCAGTAAATCTGTATAATTTGCGCCCATTGTATTCCATTGCTTTTGAATATTTGTTAGAGACAATATCGCTTGATCTACAGTCTGGTATAGATATGCCAATGTTTCTTTCGCGTTAGTAAGCGAAAGAACTGCTTGATTAGCACGATCTGCTTTCATACTTAATTCTCCGATTTTGTTAGAAATTTCGTTATAGGAGTCCATATGCTTAGATGCCGTGACACCAGCTGCAGTTCCTAGACCGATACCAGCTGCTCCAAGAGCTGAAAGTCCACCAACAACAGCCGGTGTTGCTGTACCACCAGTTACAACAATTACAACTGCTCCTCCAATAGCTGCAATAACTAAAATAGCTGCTCCCAATCCACCACCAATTGACCATGCTAATACATCATCAAAATGTTTTTTCTGAGTAGAACGAAGTTGCTCAATTTCAGCTTGAAGTTGTGGAATCGTTGCCTGTTGACCTGCTAATATTGCAGTTAATCCACCTTTCCCATCTGGACCACCAACATTATTTTTAAAATCTGTAGAATTTTGATATAGTTTCCCTTTGAAGTCTTGTAGCATCTTAATTACATCTGTAACCTCTTTTGAATTTGTATTAATTGTTGTAATTAAATCATTTATGCCCTCTTTTAGACCTGCCTTATCTTTCTTTTGTACAGTATCTACTAATGTGTCGTAATAATTTTGAAATTGTTCATCGTAATTTACAATATTACGAGCTGTTTTTTGAATCTGTGGCTTCGCTGTATCTAACCAATAATTCGCATTGATTCGTGACAGTTCTTGATTAAGATGAATATTTTTGAGCAACTCTCCTCCTTCTGATCCTAAATCGATATTAGATAAATTTACATTCGGTTGCTTAATCATTGTTTTTGCGTACAAATCCATTACAAGAATATGAGACCCTGTTTCAGCCAATGCTTTCTTCAGTCCTTCAGGACCTAAAGCATAATTGCCTACTTTTTGTTCTTGAGCGGTCGTTTCTTGTGCAAACGCATGAATAGTGTTACCAGTAGTAGCAGTTATAACCGTTGCCAAAGTGGCTAAAGTTAGCACTTTGAATGGGAATTTTTTCATAACTATTCTCCTTCTTTCGCTAGATTCTTAGAATCTTTATATTTTTTCAAAAAACGTAATATTAAAATTTATATACCTGTTCTTCAAGGTAACTTATTACATTTTTTAATTGTCTTAATGTATCTTTTTGAGACTGCTCGTTAGTTGCATCAACATTAATAGATAATTTTGTAATGTTATTTTTTATTAGATCCAAATCTGCTTTATAGCGCTTTAGTAGGTCAAGTTCTACATCTACTTGGTTTGCAAACGTATGCAAATCATTTTGTGAAAGAAGAAGCATTGATTTTTGTAAATCTGCTATTGATAGTTTCGTTGTTAAATCATATATTTTTTGGTTTTGTTTCTCTAAGCCATCTAAATATGCTCGCTGCTCTGCTGTTAGTTTATTTACTTCTGCGAAGACACCAAATGTTTTCTTAATTTTTTCAGTATCAATGGCTTTCATCAGGTCATATTCTTGCGTTTTTGCGGCTGCAGCTGCAGCTATTTCACCTTGTTTGCTTTTCTCAATTGCTTCACGAGCTGCTTTTTTGGCCGATTCAATTTCTAGAGCAGTTTTACCTTGTTCTGTCGCTTCTTGCGCTGCTTTTTTCTCAGCTTCTAGAATAGAGTTGTTAATTTCTTTTCCTTTGTTATACGCTGCCATCCCTGCTTGAGCAGCCGGTTCAATAATCTCTTTTGAAAGACTATAAACTTCTTTGAATATAGCAAATCCCTGTTCATTTAAAGCTCCTGGTATTAATGCAATTTGTTGTAAATCATTTTGAATTGCTTTTTTGGTATTTAATATTTCATTTTTTAACTGATCTATTTTTCCTGTTCCCTCTGTACCTAATATGCCTTGCGCAGTTGCCACATCAGTATCGAAATCTTTTAATTTTTTATCAAGCTGTAATTTAAGATCAGTTAACTCATTAATTTGTCGTTGCGCATTTTCTTGATTCGTCATAGCCATTTCTTGAAGTACTTCAAGTCTATCCAAAAAACCTTCTCTATCTTCATTATTGTCTACATACGATTTTAATGTCGGATAATAGCTATTAAATTTCGTTACAAATCCTTTGCTTTTTGAATTTAATAGAATTAACTGTGGATAGAGTTCCGATGACCATTCTTTCATATCTTGTTTGATTAGAAATTGATTTGTATTTAAAGCTGGGACTTCCTCTAGCTGTACATTAGGACTCATTAAAGATTGATCAATATACGTTTGGATTAATTTAGATTGCGCACCTAATTTTCGTAATGATGAAGAAATATCCATGTTTTCCTGTTGAGTTTCTGCTTGAACGATTGGTGTTGCCAGAGTATTGATAGGAAAAGTTGCTCCAGTTACAATGGATGTTATTAAAAATCCTGTCATTATTTTATTTTTCATTCCGTACACTCCTTTACCATTTTTTTTTATAACTTGATTCATATAACTGTACAACCTAGCTCTAGGCTCTCTGCTTACACACGCCTGAGGAAGAAGAGGTCTTTCATATAGGATGTTATCGTTATTATTTACTTCTAATAGAATCTAAGGATTTTACTTCCCTCTCATTTAGCTCTATTTTTCAAATAATAAACGATAAAAATTCATCAGCTATATTTGAATTAGCTGTCCAATGAATAGTAAAATACTTCCACCCCTAGAGCTGCTGTTTAACTTACAGAACCATGAAGATAGATAAACCATTGAATCCAGGGTTAATCCTGTCATGACTTTTTTTAATATCAATTTCATAATAGGGTTTTTAGTTTTTTCAGCAAGAGCCTTACAAGACTACAAAAGATGAACTTATACTGTACATTGCTTATACTTATATTGCGGAATTAATTCACTTTTGCTATGTAGAAACTTAAAACCCTATTTTTTAAAAATAATACTTTTGAGATTCTACATCCGTTTAAAAAAACTGATTATTAAGAAGATTAATCGCAACATACTTTACTTGCAAATTTATTAACCTCTATTAGTTCGCTCTTCTCCTTTCTGTGTGGTCATACCAGTTATGATGTTCATTAAAACATTAAATTTCTGATGCGTAAATAGCGAAATTTTGTCGATTGAGCTCGATAGTTTAACTGTTAAGTAAAAATATGCGCTAAAAAAATTATATAGATATAATTAATTGGAAATTGCATCTCTGTAATTGTAATGATTACAAATTAAAGTGTATACGGTTAATAAATAACCATTTTAGCTCAACGGAGCAATTTCATTTTAAAAAAAATACTTATAGAATAATTTAATAGGTTTTTTTATACTTTTTTACCTTTATTTAGTTATGTATAATTGCATATAATATAGATATATCAAGTGATATATGTTATATTGTTAAACTTTATGTAATAGTCCCTAATATCACCATTATTAAATACTCAACATGCCAACCACTTTAATACTTAACATGAAGATATCAATCTATAAACTTATCCCTTGTTATAACTATAGTTTTTAAAATATAAAAAAGCCGCAAAGCTTTCTCGAAAAGAACCTTTGCAGCCTTCTGTTTTTTTGTCTCCTGAGAAAAATAATGGATAGTGTACTCATAAATTAACAACATGTTATAAATCTTACCCATGTCTTTTAGCTTCACTAAATGTTTCATAGATTCTTCAAGATCTATTTGAATACATATTCCTTTTCTAGATCAATCACATACCCTTTCTAGAGTAAAATAAACAGTATGCTCAATTTTTTGAGTTACTTGAGCGTATATTAAAGTTTTTTCACAAGAAACTGATACTAAGCTCATATTACTGTATATTTTTCACGATACTGTCTAGGTGTCATGTTAGTTGATTTTTTGAAAACCCTTGTAAAATAGCTTTGGTCGTTAAAATTAAGCCAAGCACAAATATCTGATAATGGATATGTAGTAAGTGTTAATAATTTTTTTGCTTCTTCAACTCGTTCCCTTTGAATAAATTCACTTAAAGGAATTCCTACTTCTTTTTTAAATATTTTAGATAAATAAGTAGGCGTAATATCCAAATGATTAGCGAGTTCATTGAGTGATATTCCATCGTATACATTTTTACTAATATGGTTCATACATGTAGTAACCGCATTTGAAAATTTTTGCGCATTGAATTCTTTCACTCGATCTGCAAAAGTACGTAAAGCATCTCCTGACAATCGCCTTACAGAGTCCACGTTATCTAGTTGTTCCATGGTTTGGATATACAAAATACTAAGTGCAAAAGCAATGTCTGGTGGGAGATTACCTTCTATCGCATATCGAGTAGCTAAAGTAATCGCAATAATCCCATGGTTTTTTTGGTTTCTAAGTGGATCCGCTGTTAAAATTAATTCAGTATCTTCCTGCGAAACTGCATACATATATTGCAACAACTTCTTTTTATTTCCCTCTTTGATTGCTGAAAAATAATTATGTACTAATGCCATGTTGTGAGTTTTTGGTTTATTTTGTTGACGTTTTAAAATATATAGATCGGGTTCCACAATTTTATAGGGAACTTCCTCTAACACTTTATTTTTTTCTAAAACAATATTAACATCTAACTTTTCATTGAAAATCATGTAATGCAATAAAATCCCCATATCAATTAAAGCATTTTTTTTTGCCTCAGGTAGGGATTGATAATAAGTTAGTCTTTCTTGAATATTAATATTTGAGTTAAATTCTTTTCGAAGTTTAAATGTCACATCATCTGATCCCTTTGGATGTATAGTTGGGCCAATTATTATAGTCCCTTTTATATAATCATGATTTGCGATATGAATTAGGATAAAATTTTCAAGATAACTGTTACATCTGAAAAGGGGCAAATTATCGGGATCATTTTCTTGATAAATGTCACTAAGATGTTCTTCTTTAGAAGAATAAAAAGGACTACAAATATCATCAGAAGTAGACTGATATAAGATTTTTTTGTCTGTGGATAAAATGTGAACGGGTACATTAAAGGCTTTATGTGCGAGATCACACAAGTGTTGTATATCGATAGAATTATTCATTACCTTCTCCTTTTAATTAGATTAACTAATAAATTTTTACATCTTTACGGTATAAATTCATAAATTATTTTCCGTCAGGTATAACTCTCGACAAAATATTACTATAAAATATCAAAATAGTACAATTCACGACAAAATATTACTATATTTTTTTTATAAAAATCATATATTATTTAATTGTAATTAGCATTTAAATATCAGAGTAGCGTAGATAAGATAAGTAAATGAAATAAGCGAGGATCTTTTCTTAATTCTACAAAATTTAATCATTGAACTTGAAAAAACAGTGAAAAACTTACAAAATACAGTGGTAGTCTATGCGAGGACCAAGCTGGAAAAAAGATTCAAAATATGGCTAAAGTAACATGAGATACTGTACCATCGCAAGAAACAACAGTCAAAATTTGAATTCAATTACATGTACAAATTGAATTCAAAAAATGGATAATGCTAAATTAAATGTAAAACTGAAAAATTACTGTGTTTCAGATTTTAGACAAAAATAACAAAAAGTCGGGAAATTAACAACAGAGGAAAATGATAAGGATATTTATGAACCACTATGCTTTGAAAGTACAAGCTAGAGGAAATTCAAGTATCAAACAGATACATGTTACTTAAAGATTTAATTGAGAGAAAGGTCTTTTCATCAGTACAAAAAT
Organism: Bacillus cereus group sp. RP37; assembly: GCF_040459695.1. Lineage (NCBI taxonomy): Bacteria > Bacillati > Bacillota > Bacilli > Caryophanales > Bacillaceae > Bacillus > Bacillus cereus group sp. RP37. The sequence continues at coordinate 363,220 of NZ_JARVHP010000002.1, forward strand.
AAAAATAGAAAACACAAAAACAGAATGGAATATTTAAAATACTGGTGATATAGGGACAACTATTTTTATCTAATTGGTACTATATTACTAGTCGCAACATTAGTTTTACTTCCCACCAAAAAGGAAGAAATATATAGATTTTAAAAATACTAGGAATAGCAGCCGGGATAGAACAGATGAATAACCTATTTATTGGTTGTTCATCTTTGTATTATTAGTCTTTATATTACCTAGTTTTATTATTACATCACATATACTTATTATTAAATTTTCAAATACAATAGCTGTTAATTAACAAAAACAACATCCATAATTAAGGTGCACAGTAAATTGACCTCAAAAAAATTCTTTAGTGACATATCTTTAAATCCATTTAAATATTAAGTATACTTTGTACACTACTTTTTATAAATTGATATATATACCCCTCTTAATTTCTCACTTTATTTTTAATTAAGAATTAAATTATTTATGAATGAAATTGTATTATATTGGCTTAAATATTATGGAATTAAAATTACGAATAATAACAAAACGGTTTTAAACAACCTTACACTAATCGTATCGAATTTATTTTATACTGATACCTATAACATTAACTAATCTACAAAAGGTTGTTACAAAGGAATCTGAGGGTCTGTTTTTCAACTTCAAAATTTATTTTTTGAAGTTTTTGTAAATAAAAGGAATAATAATCCACTTGCACATGAATTCTTCTTATTTACTGCTTTAACTTAGTGTAATCTGTATTGACCTGTTAATTGTTCTTCAGCCATTCGAACTAAACGTTTTGTAATTTCTCCACCGACAGATCCATTTGCACGTGATGATGTATCAGGTCCTAATGTGACTCCTAATTCACGAGCAATTTCATACTTCATTTGCTCGATAGCACTTGCAGCAGCAGAAACAAGAATTTCATTTGTATTACTTTCGTGTCTTTAAATATTCATAATTGCACCTCCATTATATTTGTATTTAACTTGTGCCTAATTATGATATTTATGCATGAGTAACCTAGTTTCTTCTAGTATTTTTAGGGGAACCCTTTTTCTTTCTCTCTTTCCCATATTCCACTAATTGAATTTGAAACACATCTGAATCCTTAATTCCTAAAACATTCGTTTCTTCTATAAATGAACGCCAGGACTCTACTTTTCTTGATTTTTCTTGACTATTTCTTAATGTGTAGATATTTGAGTACTCTATAATTAATCCTCCTCAAAAGTTAAATAATGTACATTGCATTTCAGTATAAAAATAAAACCGCCTGTAAGAACGGTTTCTCTTTTCGTTATTTTTTTATGGCTCTACGCTTTTTTATTTAATATATTGTATGTTACGTATGCCTAGACGAATTGACGCGAAGATAAGGTAAATCATTATAATGACGTAGACTACTAACCAACTCGTATAAATATATGTACCCTGAAATCCATTTTCAGTAATCCAGTTAGTGATCCACATTCCACCAAAATAAACTGGGATTGTTAACAAGCTTACGTCTTTAGGATCTGTTGCAAGATAAATCATTAGAAATAGAAAAGCAAGTGCCCCTATCGTACTAACATTTTCAAAAACCATTATCGGAAATCACCTACTTTATGATTAATAATATAACAAGTGTTAATTTCTTACCCCTTCCGTGGATAACTCGTTTCGCGGTTTTCATAACTACCATTCCTTGGGGTAAGTATATCAAATACCAAGGTAAATTTCCCCAATAGGTATGATGTCTACTTAACAGTTTCTTCTTCGGCCAGTAATAGAATACTAATTTTTATTGCAACATATCCGCAAAGGAAGTACCTACATTATTCTTTCGCTTCATATGCTTCTCTAAATAGATTTTTGTTGTTTGAATATTTTCATGCCCAAGCGTTTGCATTAAATGATATAAATCCGCATTTCCTTGTTCAACTGCCATGATTGCAAAAGCATGACGGAATGTATGCGCCGTTACAGGATTTTCACGATACTGCAGAAACTCTAAATTGGTCTTTTTTATCATATCTGTTACCTGGTTCGATAACGTTTTTGAATTATAAAAGTTCCCTCTTTGATTTACAAATAAAGGACTTTCATCTCCTCGGTCCAATACAGTTTGGAACCCTCTTCTTCTTCTCATTTCACAAATACACTCATATAAATGTTCAGAAATGAAAAGTTCACGTACTTTACTTCCTTTACCTATAACTTTTAACCAGTGCTTTCCGTCATAATGTAAGTCTTTAACCCTTGTTGTACATAATTCTTGAATTCTTGCACCGGTACTTGCCAGAGCTAGTAAAATTGTATAGTTTACTAAATGGCCTTTTTCTTTATAAAACCCTAAAATTTTCATAACTTCCTCATAGGATAGGTCCCGATTCGGCCGATCCTGTTCATTTACATTTGCACGCTGCAGTTCTTCATGAAGAGGTCTTTCAATATAAGCAAATACATGAAGGTGTTTAAAAAAAGAACGAATCAATACAGATTTTTTTGCAAGTGTTGCGACCGCGTACGTATCCCCATTCCTACCGTTCTCTACCTGCTTCAACCAAGCATTATATTTACGAATATGCCAAGGCTGTAATGTTTTTAACAGAGAGTCATTTTGTTGTACTTCTTCCCCATTCAATTCAAATTCTTCTGCATGCTGCACCATGCACTGACAAAATGACAAGATTTCGGACACATAACTCTTTTTCGTATCCTCTTTTCTATTCTTCTTTTCATCCATATCTTTTTGTAAATGTACAAAATGATAAATGACTTCTATATCACTTAAATACGTATATTTACTCTTTCCCTCTTTTTCTGCAACCTCCATCTTCTCTTCCACTTTATCTATATAACGATTGTTATGCAGAAATGGAATGATCCCACTTATATTCTCTACATATGTATCCATATACTTACTTTGATTGTTTATAATAGGTACATTTTCTTCTATATTGTTATTACCCATAATTCGAATTCACCTCTCCTATTGAAGATTACGAATATAATTCTCTTAATTAACTATACTTATTATTTTATTTTACTTATATCCATTATACAAATAATAAATCACTTTCTTTCTGTAAGAATACTACATTCTTCTCTATTTAGATATACGTATAATTTCTAATAATTTTTTACTAAATAGATAAACATTTAGCATAATTTTATACAATTTTATAAAACATCTATATATAAATAAATATTAAATTTTATATAAAATTTAAGTAAAGTTATAATTCACTATAACATATTGGTATAATGATATTTTATTTTATATTTAAATCTTATTTTATATCTAATTAAAAATCTGATATGATATATACATACTTTATGAATTATAGAGAGTAAATAAGGAGGTAAACTTTCATGACACAAGATTTACTGTTTATTACAAAACCTACAGTAACAACAAAAGAAGCAGCAGATTTAATGGGAGTTACCGTTCAGACCATTCTAAAGAAAGAAAAAGAAGGTCTTATAGAATGTGTATATAAAGATAGTTGGAAGCAATTCGGAAGTAAAATATTCTATTTAGAAGATATTGAACGGTTAATAAATAAAGATGAAATAAAAGGATTAAGTACAAAAAAAGCAGCAGAAATTCTAAACGTAGCACCCTCTACAATCTTTACATATATTAAATCCGGGAAATTAACAGCCACAATGGTAGAAAAGCTGGGTAAACAAGTATATGTCATTAATGAAGAAGAACTAAAAAATTTCCAGCTTAATTACGAAAAAACTACAACAAAAGAGCGTAAAACATTCATTACTAAGATTCAAGATACAGACATTTATTTGTATCAATTATTGATACATCGACATACAGAAAAAAAAGCTAGGGTAATAGAAATTAATGGATCCGATGGAAAGGTTCTTACAGAGGATGAAGAAATTTTCTCATTATCAGCTTATAAAGAACATAATTATTCCCTTGAACCCTTCAAAAAACACACAGTGATTACGAAGCGAGGGTATTTATCTTTTACATTTAAAAAGCCTCAATTATTTAGTTCTATTACTTATAATCTAATAAATTTATTTTATAAAGAGCTTGGTGTCACAAATATGCGATTGACTTCTACACAAGATACCATCAGGTTGGAAATTAAACCATTTGTTTTACAGGTAGAGCCATTACAATTCCAAGAAGAGATTAAGTATTTACACTCACATATGATGTCAGGCTCAATACTCCCCCATGTTGAAGGTATTTATTTTAAAAGTAAAGTAGAGCCATTAACCTTTCATGCAGATCATGACTTTAAACAGAAAGTAATTAAAATGGCTTCAGAATCTGGTATGGGGCAAGAAGAGTTTTTATTACAAGCAGTAAAGTCTTATATTGAAAAATTTTGAACTTTATTTACGTTAACATCCTTAATGGCTATATGATTCTAATTTTAAAATATAGATACCGTTTTGTTTCACCCTGATGGTCACATAGCTTGCATTGAGTATGACAAAAGTGATAACTGTCAAGATTCCGAAATAATCATCAGTTATAATAATAAAGCTTAATAGTCAAACTAATCCCCACTCAAAATGCTCACGGACTGTTTCAAGTGGGGATAGTTCAAATATTATAAAAAGAGCAATTCCTAGTAAGTACTCTCTCACAAAAAATATTGGTAGTTGCATTTGCAACCAGTCTATACACCATTCTTTTTTTAGATAGATTCGCAAATAGATTCATTTAACATTCACATGACTATTAAATAATTTATTACAATCATCACTAAATATAAGGACCTTTCAGTTGTATTTCACATTATTTTTAGACTTTATTTGTTGCTATAATGTCTGTTTTAGATTTATTATCATGTGCCTTATATTAAATATGCATAATTACATAATTATTCTTTATATTACAATATTGCAATTTACATTTATAACCTGTAAAATACAGGATGTTAAATAAATTACATAGGAGTTGTAAATATGAAAAAATTTATGGGCATGTTAGCTATGTGTTTTGCACTTACACTAGCATTTTTACCAACTATTTCAAAGGCGGATTCTTCTCCACTACGAAGTGTTAGCATTAGTGCTGTAGGCGATAATAACAAAATGTATAGTGCAAGTTCTTACTTATCTATTCCTGTTCTTAAAGGCGATTATCTTTATGTGAAAGTTAGTGAAGTAGGTACACCAGATTCATATTCTGAGGCTTTAACTGTTAATGGTATTAGATATGCGGGAAGTTCTTTAGACGAAGTTAGTTCTTATTCTGGTCCATTCGGATCTGAAAAAACATTTAGATTACGTATCAAAGATTCTTACATCTTTTCAAACACATCAAATTCAACAAATACTATAACTTTTGAAGCTAGAGTTCCTTTCTCAATGCAAGTATTATCTAAAACCATATCGGTTCATGTAGAATAACTTATAACATTATTATTAATAAAAAATACATCCCTATAAGGATGTATTTTTTATTTCATAGAAACATAATTCTAATTTTCAATAATTTATGTGGCGAATCAATGTTTTGTAAATCTTGTTATCCGAGATAAAATTATTGCCGTAATCAAGATAATAATAGCGGTTATTAAGCCAGATTCTCCAATCCAAATCTCTGACTGATGTCCTGTACTTGCACGTGCGAAAGGTCCTTGTATGATGGCATTCCAAGTGGTATGGATGATAACCGAAGGCCAAACGCTACCTGTGATAAGTCGTAAATAAGCTGTAATATAACTGAATGGCACAATACAAAAATAGATGCCAAGTACTGAAAGTAGGACAGATGATCCCTCTACATATAGACCAGCAATAACAATTGGAACATGCCACGTTGCCCAAATCAATCCACTAAAAAGGATAGGCCGTGAAAACTCTGCATCGACTAGCCTTGTGAGCATATAACCTCGCCAACCCATTTCTTCTCCCAAAACTGGGATTAAGTTAAGCAAACTTCCTAAAATGCCGCTCAATACTACTAGATAAATGAAACTGAATGGTTCCGGTAGATACTGAAGTCCAAGTATATTGTAGATTGGTTCTAACATACCACCTTCGGGATGCTGAAACCTCGCGATTCCGCTCAACCAGGCGATAGAATAAGTAATTCCACAAATAACCATGGGTATTAGCAGAGCAAAACCAATCCCCTTCCATATCTTTAAGTTACCGAGACTAAAAGAAACATCTTTAAACCCTTCTTTCAGTATTATGCGAGTCAAAATAGAAGAAAATACTGGGGTAAACATATATACCACAATAAGCGGCATACTTTTCGTAATTATTACTGCTACATTTAAGATAATAGAAGTAATGATTAAGATACTCAGAAAGAATTGAAGTCCTATTTTAGCACGTTGGATTTTATCTTTATTGTGGAACGATTTTGCGTGTAATATCATTGTAATCCGCCCTTCCCCTTTAATTCACTTGTTTATCGAATTTACTTCTTGTCATTTCCACGGATACAACTTAGAATAAAAATATTTTTGTATACAGATTCATTCATCTTTAAAATCCCTCCCAAATTTATAATCTAGTCTTACTTGCGACTCATCAATGTAATTATTATTTATAAGTTGTCATAGCCGATAGTACAAAAGTGTAATGATTAGTCTATGACCTGTGTCAATTCACCTTATGACAATATGTAACTAGAAAATATGATATGGGATAGATAACAATTGAATTAAGGCAATTGATACGTGCAAGTGCATGAATCAATCTTGCTTTTAAAAATAATTCAATTGAGGTGGAAAAAAATGAATAAGAAAAGAATGATTGCAATGGTTAGTACAGCTTTATTAGTCACAGGATGTGGAGAAGTAGGAAACGCTCAAACAGTAGCTGTCGAAAATTCAGGTCAATCAATCCAAAAAAATATAGTTAAATCAATACAATCACAGGCTTACCCATTAAAAACGATAGAGCCGTCAAAATCATTTGAGGATTTAAAACCACTTAAGAAAATGATTGGGAGTGCACAATATGTAGGATTAGGAGAGAATACTCATGGAAGCTCTGAAATTTTCACTATGAAGTTTCGACTTGTGAAATATTTGGTTACTGAGATGGGTTTTACAAATTTCACAATGGAAGAAGATTGGGGAAATGGCTTAAAGCTAAATGAATATATCCAAACAGGAAAAGGAAACCCTAAAGATTTTTTAAACTTGTTATATCCTACTGATGAAATTATAGCCATGATTGAGTGGATGAAAGATTATAATGCTGATCCATCCAATAAAAAAAAGATTCAATTTATTGGGCTCGACTTAAAGGAGTTGGACCAAGGTTGCTTTAATAAAGTAATTGATTATGTAAGGCTGCATCGACCAGATTTGCTGGCAGAAGTAGAAGAAAATTATAGAGAATTGTCGGCTTTTAATGGAAGTACACAGGAATATATGGACCTTGCTCCTGAAATAAAAGAAAAGTTCAAAACAAACGCTGAGAGAGTAGCTCGATTTCTAAAAGATGAGAATAAGCAAGCCAACACAGAAATAGTTTCACCCGAGTACATCTGGGCGAGAGCAACGGCAAGTGCAATAGAGAAATTTACCACAATGCTAATTCCTAACGACTATCCAAGTATGTTAAAGCTACATGAGCAATACTTGGCCGATCATGCAATGTGGGCACAAGAGACATTGGGTGGTAAAACTATGGTATGGGGACACAATATTCATATAGCTAAAGGAATTATCGATGAGAAATTATACCCTTATGTTGCGGGGCAGTTTTTGAAGGAACGTTTAGACAATAATTATGTCACAATTGGTAGTACAACTACGGAGGGAAATTTTACCTTATACAGCGAATATGATTCTTCCACTGGAGGTAAGATTACAACGCGTGCGATTCCACAAAATGTGAATAGCTTTAATTATACTCTCGGAAAAGTACCATATAACATGTTTTTATTGGATAACCGTCACCTTAAAGGACAAGCAGAGAAATGGGTTAAAGCAAAAAGACCATTACTTAGTATAGGGGGACAAATCTTCCCGAACGAATCGGCATACTTTGATAAATCATTGCTTGAGCAATTTGATATTATTTTTCACATTCGAAAAACAAGTCCATCTCATATTAAATAAAAGTACAAAACAATCCCGTTCTTGCATCTTCAAGAACGGGATTGTTTTGTGGAGATTAATAAAAGCATCTTTTTTAACCAGAAGTAGGTAGCTCTCCCCTTTTTAGCATCATTTAGAAATGTCATATGACACTTTTACACTAGTGAGAATGACAAAAAAAGCAATATAATTCGGTTATTACATAGATAGGAGCGATGAACTTTATGAAATCAAGATTCATCCAGAATGGTTATTTTTTATTGCTAACTTTCGTTACAGGATTGTTTTATTTTTGTTTTTATCTAATAGCTCTGCTATTCAGTTTCACCCTTTCATTTACAGTAGTTGGGATTCCACTAGTTATACACGTACTACAAACTACTACACCTTTTATCCAATTCGAGCGTATACAGACGAAAATTTATACCGATATTTCGACCGACTCTTACGATAGAAGTATAAAAGTGGATACATCAAACTGGGCTCAGGTGAAATTAATGCTTACAGATCGTCGTACTTGGTCTGCTGTCTTTTGGTTAATGAAGAAATTAGTGATTGGCATTTTCAGTCTTATTAGTGCAATCATTTTTTATGTAATGCCACTTATGTTGCTGTTGGCACCACTACTGTATCGATACATCGAAATGAATATTATATTCATACAGATAGATACTTTTGCGAAGTCACTCTTTGTAATGTCTATGGGGATAGTATTTATCGCCCTAAGTATTAGAATAGTAGATGGTTTGACAAAGAAAATTGGGGGCTATACACGTAGCATGATTCGGCAACTAAATCGATAGAAGTTTGCAATCTGTGAGTAGTATCGCGGTTTTAAATTTAAAAGTATAATAGGCATGAAGGATTAAATTATAATATATGAAGTAAAAAGGTAGGCTAATTAGGGGGTAAATGACTTGTTAGATATGGTTAAGTATTGGTTTTGGTACGATTGGATTATGTTAGGGATACGTCTACTTACTAGTGTGTCTATCATCCTAGCTACATTAAGTTTTCAGGATGGGTTAACATTGCCACTTTGGATTATTATTCTTTGGGAGGTTGTTGCCTTCTCAATTCCATGGGTTGCCTTACTGTTCAATTACAAATATTACTTGTTCACAGAAATACTGCTATATGGTGGACAATGTATATATTTAACCTCATTATTTCCGGAAGCTTACAACATATTTCTTATATCAGTGTTTCTAATTGCTGTAAATAGTAAGCATTTGTCCTATTATTGGACAGCTCCAACAACAGTTTTTATAACAACTGGAATTTTCTATGCTGTTGCGCCAAGTAATAACTATTGGACTATGGTCACCTACTATGGATTCGCTTATGTAATGGGATTCGCTTTTCATTTATTAATCGCCAATCATAAGCAAAATGAAGTAATTCGTAAACAAAACGCGGTACTTGAGCAATATATGTCTCAGATTGAACGTATTACACTGGCAGAAGAACGGAACAGACTGTCGAGCGAGCTTCATGATACAGTTGGTCACGCTTATACTTCTATTATTATGGGGATGGAAACGTTGCGTACCGAACTTGCTACTGAGATGGGTATACAGAGGCTAGATTCTCTGCTTGAAATGGGACGTAAAAGTATTGAGGACGTGAGAGGTTACCTACATCAAATGGATTCTCCGTGTCAATCCCCTTCCTTGATTCAATCTCTACAAAATCTTGGAGCCGAATTTCAGGAGCACGCTCAGGTAAATGTAAATTTTAGGACATTCGGAGAGGAATATCAACTGTCTCGGCAAGCGAAGATCGCATTCATTCGTTGCTTACAAGAGTCCCTTACGAATGCAGTACGTCATGGTCAGGGGACCGAAATTATAGTTTCATTGCAGTTTGAACAACAATATACGAGGTTAGAAGTTCAAGATAACGGAAAAGGAAATGTAGAATGGCAGGAAGGCTTCGGTATGAATGCGATGAAAGAACGGGCAATGAATTTGCAAGGTCAATTGTCTGTATATACAAAGCCAGAGGAAGGAATGCTTGTTACATGTACCATACCGCGACAAACTGAAATAAAAGATGGACTTATTCGTTTGTTAATTGTAGACGATCAACCATTTGTTCGGGAAAGTTTGAGGACACTACTCGATAGATATGAAGATTTAAATGTAGTCGGTTTAGCTGAGGATGGCAATCAAGCCATCGATTTGTGTGGGCGCCTTCAACCCCATGTTATACTTATGGATTTAGATATGCAGCACATGGATGGAGTCGAGGCAACCAAAAAGATTAAGCAACAATGGCCACATATCCGCGTATTGATTTTCACAACGTTTCAGGATACGAAACAGGCGTTTGAATCACTTCGCAACGGTGCGGATGGTTTTTTACTCAAATCTATTGAAACATTGGAGCTAGCTAATACGATCCGACTTATTCATAAAGGTGGGACACTGATTGATCAGGGAATGTCTCACAAAATATTTGAGAAGTTTGATGAGAAAAAACAGACACCACAATCAAAAGCAACTACTTATGAGCTAACAGCCAGAGAGATAGAAATTTTACAGCTAGTAGCAAAGGGACTTCGATACACTTCCATAGCTTCAAGGCTGTATTTATCGAATGGCACAGTCAGAAATTATGCTTCCACAGCTTATGCAAAGCTAGGAGTGCGTAACAAAGAAGAAGCTGTTCAAAAGGCTCTAGAAATTGGTATTATCGGATGAGAAAAATGGTTGTTGCTTCTTTAAAACTAGGCAAGCATTAGTTATAAGGTACAATAATATTTGTTTATATTAAATTTCAATGCATTTTTGATAGGTCTGTTATTTTTTAAAATTCATTTAAAAAGAAAATCCCTTCACATGGGATTTTTTTCTTTTTTTATAAGGTGACTAATCATCTTAACATTCCACTTCTCTGGCAGTACATTTTTCGTAATCTAATAACTATATGTAATTAAAGAATTTTATCTAAGCTCGTGTTTTAATTAGAACAGCCTTACTCAATATTAATTTCTTCTAATACTATAGATGGATTAGCAGTGAATATAATGAAGTTTAAGTTTGTAGTATGTATCAGTATTCTATTCTTTGAGGAAGATGGCGTTCCAATATAAACAACATGATCAAGCTTATTATGAGGAACGTCATTCATAGATATAGTAAGGATATCTTTTATAGGTATGGTAATCTCTGCTGATTGCCATGCAATCATTATACTATCTTGGGACTTTGTAATGCTCATTCTTGACATTTTATATCAATCCTTTTTCAGTTTTAGATAATTATCTAAATTGGTTAAATAAATACATAAACCATTATATATTAATATAATAAAATTATGCGTTTGTATGTAAAATTACATGCGCAAACTTCTTATTACCCAAAAAATACAATCTAATAATAAAGATTTGAACTACTATTAATCAATTTTATTTCTTTACATTTGACAGTAATTAACTAGAATTAAATCTCCTTTTCTATTAACAAATTAAAAAATAAATAAATTGATGTAATTTTTGTATTTAATGATTTGGAGAATTTTTAGAACATCCACCCAATGAAAAAGACCATTGTACTTTATAAAAGTTACAATGGTCTTTTTATTATTTTTACATCACATTTGATATATTCTATTGCTTTTTGTCTTGCTTCTCAATAATAAATTGTGAAACTAGTACTGACAATGCTTCTACTTTTTCTTTTATTTTGTTAGATTGATTCGATATCTCCTCGATTGATGCTGCTTGTGATTGGATTGATTGTACAGTTTGAGTTGTTTCCTTAGCTACTTGCGTTGCACTTTCAGAAACACTCGACATAGAGGCATTGACTTCTTCTGTACCAGCAGACATTTCTTCTGTTGCTGCAGATACTTCTTGAATTTGGATAGTGATTTTATTAATAGCCACCATAATAGATGAAAATGCTCGATTTGCTTTATTAGCAGTTTCCTTTCCTTCCGAAGCTTTTTGTTGACCTTTTTGCATTGCATCAACTGTATCTTTTGTATCTTGTTGAATGGCTAGTATTAAATGATTGATTTCATCTGCAGATGCTTTAGACTGTTCAGCTAAATTCCCTACTTCCGCTGCTACCACTGCAAACCCTTTTCCATTTTCTCCAGCACGTGCAGCTTCAATTGAAGCGTTTAAGGCAAGAAGGTTTGTTTGTTCAGCAATATTAGTAATCGCATCCAGAGCTTTATCAATTTGTTGCGTACGTGTAACAAGCCTCGCAATTACTTTAGAAGTTTCTTCAACAACCTCATGAATACTATTCATTTGAAGTATAGATTGTTTAATTACTTCACTACCAGAATTGACTTGTTCTGTTGTTGTGACCGCCACTTCAGTAACCGTTGCTGAAGACTCAGCTACAGTTTGAACGCCAGTCGCAATTTCTTCCATTGATGAGGAGCTTTCTTGAATACTAGTAACTTGTCCTTCTATTTTTTTATCAACCTCAGATATAGTTTGAACTACCTCTCTTGATATATGAGATGCTCGTTTAGTATCTTGCAACATCCCATTGGTAGACGAAATGACCTCTTGAGTTGTGATTTTTACTTCTCCAATTAATTGTTGTAAATTATCCAACATATTATTAAAAGACCTTACAATACTTCCTAATTCATTATCCGATTTATAAGAAGTACGTATCGTTAAATCACCTGCAGATACCCTTTCCATATCTCTTTCTAATAATACAATTGGTTGTCTAATTGCACTTTTAATGATATAGCCAATAAAAATAACGATTACGATTGCTATAATGGAGATGCTAACAAACAGCATTATAGTATTTGTTGCACTGGCTGTATTATTTTTTTGTAAATAATCTGCATTATTATTATTAACCTGAATGAGCCCACGAATAGCCTGCACTGCCTTTTTCATATTAGGGTCAACTTCTTTCAGATAATAAGCATATGCTTCATCATTATTAGATTGTCCCAGATCTTGTACTTTGCTCAATTGTGTTCTTAATTCATTAAATACTTCATGAAATGTTGTATATAATTCTTTTTCTTTTTTAGAACTAACTCTAGACTCAAACTTCTTTATTAACTGATCAGTTTCTGAACGAGCTACATCTATTTCTGTCAAAAGCTCTTTTATTCTTTTTTGATCTTTTGATAGAATAGTTTCCTTTACATTCATATTGATTAGATAAAAATTAGACTCTATTGCTCCTATCCACTGAATTGGTAATAAACTATCTTCATACATCGTATTAGATGCATGCTCCCCTTTTTTCAGGCCAATAAATCCTAGTATAGATAATATTATACAAGCCACACTTGCTATAATTACCAAAACACTTAATGTTGTGCCAATTTTACTGTTTTTTAAAAACGACAATTAACTCCACCTCATTGTTATATTATGATTAAATAATTTTATGTGCAAAAATAAAAGACATTTAAATATTTATATCCATTAAAAAATCGTATAAAGTTTTCTAAAATATGAAAGTTTGTACTTAAATCTAAATTTAAAAATAGTCCGGTAAAAAGAGCGTGTTTTCATCTATTTATCTAAACACGCTCCTGCAAATATTTAAACCCTATAGTAATTGCTTATTCCATTCTGATTTCCTTTTTACTAATACATATCTTTTTATATACGATTATCATGCCAGAAGTTTATTGGAAAATGATCATTCTCATTATAAGCTTCAAATTCATAACCTTTTTCTTTTAATCCTTTTATAATTGCTGGAACTGCCGCGACAGATTGGGGATGAATATCATGCATTAAAACAATTTCTTTTGAAGATGTCGCACCTGCCAATACATTTTGCACAATTTTTGCGGCTGCTACATCAACGGCTAATTTATTGTATTTCCAATCTAAAGAATCAATTGTCCAATCCCATACTTTTAAATCATTTCCGACCACTTCATTTCGAAGTGATTCATTTAAACCAGGCATTGATCCATATGGTGGCCGTGTTAATTTCGGTGAGCTTCCAATAACATTTCTAATTAAAGATTGATCCTCTTTCATTTCCTTAACATATTCCTTATTGGTGTATAACCTTTTAAAATTATGTGTCATGCTATGCATGCCCACATAGTGGCTCTCTACATGCTCTCGTTTCACTAAATCTGGTAGCCTTTTCACATTGTCGCCAATTAAAAAGAATGTTGCCTTTACATTATTTCTTTTTAATATATCTAATAAGTTAGCTGTATATTTTCCAGGTCCATCATCAAAAGTTAAATATGCAACTTTTCTTTCTTTACCAGCAAAACGATTAGGTATCGATTTTTTTAATTCATTTTTAGGTAGACTGCTCACTTGTTGAACACTGTTTACCTCTTCTGCATTTACTAGCTTAGGATTCGTAATAGATTGAAACATGTAATAACCTATTGCTACTAATGTAATAGCTAACAATACACATAAAATTCTTTTTTTCTTTAGCTTAATTTTCATACCATAATTCTTCCTTCTATCCTATTATTCCACTATATGTTATTTAACCAAACTCATTTTGCCTTTGCTAGTAGTTTTAATAATCTGGATAAGCCCTATTAATTTCCTGCACTACTGATCATACCATTTCCAATAATAGTTAGAACTAATGGAAATAACACTGGCCCTAAGGTAAGAAAAATGTTTAAAAGTATAATAAACTTATATAGGAAACTGTTTTTTTTATTATTAAGATTTAAAAATATCAAGATAACTAATGTTATTATAGTATTTAAATGTAAGAATAAGATTATCAACCAATAGTACATCATTATAGTAACATTCCACTTTCCTAATAGTTGGTATGTTATCCCTACAAATATTCCTAATACTGCAGCATTAAAGGAAATAAACAAAGTTCTGTATAGTATTTTAGGAAATATTTTATAATACACAGTTTTATTTGATAGATCTATTAAAATGGCCAAAGATAGATATGCCAGTAATACTCCCACCCAATTTAATATCCAATCTTGATTTCCCATTAAATTAAATAAAAGTGCAATGACCCCTCCTAATGCAAAAATCAAAGAAATCATAATATTATTTAAAGCTGATTTCATGATGTTCTCACTTCCTTAATAATTTTTATGATAAAGCATTGATGTTTACTCTTGAGTTATCCGTTTCTTATTAAAAGCCCTTTTTATTAATTGAGAACCTGTTTGATACTATTCTTCCATTACTTCTCTTGAACTCATACTTTCTCCTATTCCCCATACAATATGTGTACCTTGATTCAAATTTTGTTTTAAAGCATTTTTTGTATATAGTCTTTTCCTTCTTTATCTACTAATTCTTTTATTAATTTATATAAATAATTATTACTAGCTGTATATGCACCTCTTAAAAATAGTTCTAATGTTTTATCTACAAACCCAGATGCTATTCTAACTGCCAGTCTATCAGCTATTTTTTTATTATCAATCCCAATATCTTGTATGGAAATGCCCTCATGTAATCTGGTCATCATACCTAAAAACATACATGAAGTATAAATACCAATTATTTCTCGTCTTATTTATTTTTCTCACAACTGTGCAGGTGCTTGGAAAATTAATAATAATTTATTATAATTAAGTATATATTAACAATGTGTTTAGTATAAGTAAATAAAATTAATTTTAATTTAATAATTTTTACTTATTTAAAGGGGATTACGCATATGAACAATATTAATGTTGATCAAAAAATTATGGCATTTAGAAAAGCTGCCGGATTAACTAGTAAACGTTTAGCTGAATTAGCTGATATAACACCTTCTATGTTAAGTCAGATTGAGAAAGGAATCACGAATCCATCATTACAAACATTAAAATTAATTTCTGTAGCATTAAATATTCCATTATTTAATTTTTTCTTAGAAGATACCAATACAGAAGAATTAGTCGTAAGAGCTAATCAAAGAAAAAAAATAACTTTCCCTGAAAGCGGTAACGTTTCATATGAGTTATTATCTCCCAATTTAGATGGATCACTGGAATTGGCTTTAATGAATCTGTTACCTCAAACCGCTTCATCTATAGAACCTGTGGCACATAAAGGTGAAGAAATAGCATTTATTATGGAAGGACAAGTAAGACTATATTTAAATGATGAGGTTTTACTTCTCGATACAGGTGATAGTGTTAAAATCCCACCATATGCAAAGCATAAATGGGAAAACACTTCTTTAAACAAAGTCACTGTTATATTCGGAGTAACCCCACCATCTTTTTAATTCCATATACTATCGGATAAAAGTTAGAGAAAATAATTCTCTAACTTTTTGTATACATAACTATATTTTAAGAAAATAAAAAACTGGTCTCATAAATATATAAGATTAAAAGCTAAACAATTAAGAATAGTAAAGTAGAGCTTTTTGATTACATGCTTAATTTACTTTTTAATGTCCAGTATTTTTCCCCATTAGCGTCAAAAGAGAATTCGACCCATCCATTTGGATCTTCACGATAAATAAAGATGTTTGTTCCAGGAGTTAATGTACCAACATTATTTTGCGTTACATCTACATCTGATCTACTTTTAATTTTCAAATCAAATGGATAAGGTACATAGTAATAAACAGCTGATGAAAT
The DNA here is from genome assembly GCF_040459695.1 of Bacillus cereus group sp. RP37. NCBI lineage: Bacteria > Bacillati > Bacillota > Bacilli > Caryophanales > Bacillaceae > Bacillus > Bacillus cereus group sp. RP37. The sequence goes on from NZ_JARVHP010000002.1 coordinate 379,797, forward strand.
AATTTTTGCGCCCGAACCATCTAAATACATTTTATACGGTATTTCATTAGATAACGCTTCAACATCTAATGTTTCAGGACTCTTTGGTAATTTTTTTGCATATGTATAGTCTTCTGCACGGAACGGTTTCATACGTTCCATAATACCCGCAATTTTTTTAGCCCAGCCTTTATCTGATGCATATTTCACGTTCATACCAGCTAACGTTGGTCCGTTATAATGCATACCACTTTCTTCTAAATACCTCTCTCGTACATAATTAGCGTTATAAGCAATACTGTCGCCGTACGTTGGTAAGTATTTTGCATATTTAAATGGATTTCCATCATATGCACGTAATCCGAATAGATTATGTTTTTGATATGCAATTTCTGATTTACCGTATCCAGATTCTAAAATCGCATGCGCCGCTAAATAATGAGCATTCACGCCATATTGATTTTGCGCATTGATAAAATCTTGCCCATGTCCAACTAATGGACTATCTGAATGATATTTTGCTATAAAACTATCAATCTCTTGACCTGTGATTTTGGAAGCCACTGTTAAATTCAAATCTTCATATGATGTAGCAGTAATAATCTCTTTTTCCTCTAAAACATTCTTTGGAGTTAGTTGCATCATATCTGTTTTTGCAGTAAGTTGAGCAGCTTCGGCGCGTGTTATCGATCTATTAGGTTGCCAACCGTTATCAGTACCAACGGAAATTTTTAAATCAATTAAAACATTGGCGAATCTTTCACCCCAATGGCCTTTTAAATCCTGAAATTTACTTTGGCTATTATCATTTGTTGTACTTTGAAGTTTATAGGCATTTACTAGCATTGCCGCCATAGCAGCGCGCGTTACTTTTCCGGATGGATTGAAGATTCCATTACCTTCGCCTTTAATAATGCCAGCTTTTTCAGCTGCGGCAATATAAGGCGCTCCCCAGTGGTTTTGTGAATCTGTAAAGGATGGTTTTGCATTGTAGTCAATTTGTATACCTAAAACTTTTGTCATTATTGTTGCGGCGGAAGCTCTGTCTAGTGAATCATTTGAGCCAAAACTTCCGTCTGGGTAACCACTTAATACTTGTTTATCCACTAAATAATTAACGGATTGCTGTGCCCACTTAGGAACATCAGAAAATTTTTGAGTATCTGCTAAAGTATTAGAAGAATAAGATAATATTGCTCCTGCGAGGATACTTGTCGCGATGAATTTGTGCTTCATAAAAAAATATACACCTCTACCATACTATTGTATTTATCAAATTGAGATTTTCTATTTTTATATTTACATGCCTGTAATCATAATCAGATTGTATTAACATGCATTCAATTTGATGTAATGATTATAGTTACTTATATGTACAAGTGTCAATAGATGTCTTTTACAAAAATGTATGATATTTATATGAATTTGAATTTCCACAATATCATAATTGACTCATGTATAAGGTAGATTTAATAGTTAGATTTCCTCCCGGTATTGTAAGTCTCTTTAACTTAATGCAGTGAAAACTTAAAGTTGTTATGAAATGCTATTACTTTACATTCGGTTGCAGAATCAATAATAAAATTATTAAAGTAAATGTAGTTAATTTCCTTTAGAAGAGCAAATAATAATTAATTTACATTTAATTATATTTACTTATAATTAATACCGTGTTAACGTGTATTTAATAATAGAATATTTAGCCTTTGTTAATTAAAAGCGAAGTTCTTATAATTATTATATAATTATATTAAGATTTATTGTATAATCGATTTGTCTGTTATTTTTTTTAATTCATTTGATTGGGCAATTCCTTTACAAAGAGGATTGCCTATTTTTTTACAAACCTATTACATATTTTTCCTGTTGAATTTAAGTGATTGAACCCGAAATCAAATATGGGATGCTACATATACAAAATACGATAATTCTTTGGATGGTATAAGCTAAAAAGGACGGGATACTTTAACATCACGTCTCATAACTACTACTTATGTATGTATTATCCTTTTTCAAACCCACGCTTGAGCTTCCTACGGCGAAGAGTGGGTCTACTGTTCTTTTTTGCAGTTTCTTTCTTAGCACCTATGTTGAAAGCTAACACAAATTACTCGTATAATCTCTTTTAAAAGTTTATATAATAACCTCACCTTCACAAGATATACAGTCACCATTAAACACTTTAGTTTACTATAACATGAATATGTACACTTGAAGATTTATAGGTTTATAAATTTAATATGGAAAAAACAAATTTTTTTTAGAAATTCACAATATACATTTATCAATTTTTACAAGCGTTAAATATATATCATTTTAATAGATTAATATAAAATAAAGGGGAATCTTTTATGTCAAAACCAAAATTAAAAAGGTATTTTGGGGCGCTAAGTTTAACATCCGCATTACTTATTTCTGCAGTGCCAGCAAGTGCTGGTTCAGGATAATAAGTGTTAGAGACAAATACCCTAATGCATATGAATTTGATTATAATAGTGCAAAAGGGACAGTTGAAATTTTTTACAGGGATAAAAAAGGTAATACTAAAACAAAGATAGAGAAATGTTATATGAATAACCACACGTGTTATGTACCAGATAAATGATAAATGAAAGTAATAAAAACACTCAATACGAGTGTTTTTATTACTTTTCTTATAGACAATTAGAATATTACTTTAAAGATATTGGATGTACTAACAATTCTCTTTTAGATTAACTCTTTCTTCTAATTTAAAATGGTAGATCATCATTATGTTACTATAATTTTAATATATATACTTTTTTCAAGTTATCTTTTCTTTACTCGTTATTTATTTTCATCAGTTTTTCTCCTTGTTCTAAAAGTGCATCATAGTCATTTTTTTCTTTAATTTCGTTAATTTTATTTTCAATTGTGGGCGTATTATTTATATTAAAATACGTATTTAATACTTCATAAGGTGTCTTTCCTTGTTTGGTTGCACTATCTTCAATAGCTTCTTTCCATGGAATATTTGCTCTGTCCATGCTTAATTCAAGAGCTGAACCAGTCTCATATCTCATATTCCGCTCTAAAAACCTTGGAGATTCTGCCTGTCCATTAGCAATGAAGTTGAACGCCTCCATAAAAGTAACATGATATGGCTTTTCCTTCTTTGCAAGTACCATAAGTTTCCCACCAGTTAACTTACTATAACGATACTCTAAGTATCGTGCTGAACCTTCTATTGCTTCAGTTTTTGTTTCTCCAATCAATTGTGGCCATTTTTTATAGCGATAATTACGTACAATTGTCCAATCATATAATGCTTGATTAATATTTTCTGGGTTCGTATCAACCATTGCTTTATCTAATAACTTAAATTCTAATCCCATTAATGCATAATTTTCTTTATTTATAGGATATTCGTGAATATACTCTCCACCATTTGAATCATATGTCCAATCTTTTTGTTTATAAGCATGAAAAGCCTCATGTAATAAGAAAGACGAAAAATCAAAATATAAATCTGGATTAACAAACATTTTAGGATAATATTTAAAATAAAATACATCCATATCGTTAATATTTATTGTCCCAAAGTTCCAAGGCATCCAGGTAGAAACAGTTCTAAAATCAAAACGAGTTAAGCGATAGACTTTAGGTAGATGCAAAGAATTTGGGACTTTTATTTCTTTTGCCAAAATACTATTTTCTACTCCTTTTACATTAACTGCATAAGCTTCTTGTCTAAAGAATCCCCCATCTTTATTACTATGTATCAGTACTAATGGCTTTTTTTCGAAATGATAATCTTTATTCCAAAGTTTATCATTCGATTCTTCGAAACTCTTATAAATAGTAGATAGTTCTTTTAACATGTTTTGATCCGTTTCATTTAAAGACTTAAACTCTGTATGATATGTTTTATTTAAAATTATGCTTCCCAACATAATTCCTATAAATATCACCAATAAGATTAGAATTACTCTTAAAAACTTTTTCATCAGACACTCCTTTTCTATAATAATAATTCTTATTTTAAATAAGGTTTACAAATTTGGAATCACTATACAAAGAGGCTTTGCCTTTTCAACGTACAATGAACTTCGGCAATTACTAGCTACTTCCTGAACATTGTTCTTCATTTACCAACCTGTTTATGCTTTTTTTAAAATTTGCAACATAATTAAAAATTTCTTCCTATTACTTATAGTCCATTATTAACTGGTGCCTCTTTTGTATTCCCATCTTTACTTGGTGGCGTTGTATTTCCTTGGTCACTTTCATTGGTTGATGGCGTTGTATTTCCACGGTCACTTCCATCGGTTGGTGGCGTTGTATTTCCACGGTCACTTCCATTGGTTGATGGCGTTGTATTTCCACGGTCACTTCCATTAGTTGATGGCGTTGTATTTCCACGGTCACTTCCATTGGTTGGTGGCGTTGTATTTCCACGGTCACTTCCATTGGTTGGTGGCGCTGTATTTCCACGGTCACTTCCATTGGTTGGTGGCGCTGTATTTCCACGGTCACTTCCATTGGTTGGTGGCGCTGTATTTCCACGGTCACTTCCATTGGTTGGTGGCGCTGTATTTCCACGGTCACTTCCATTGGTTGGTGGCGCTGTATTTCCACGGTCACTTCCATTGGTTAGCTCACTTTGCTTTTGCTCTTCTGGTTTCTTTAATTTTTCTTGTTTCTTTTGCTTTTCATTTTGCTTATTTTCACTAGGCTGTTCAGTCGTATTTGCTATTTTTGTATTTGGAGAAGAATCACGCTTCTCACCTTTAATACGTAATTCGCTACCCTCTTGAACTACACTGTTCGGCATTTTAAATTGCGACTTATCTGTAGCAAACTTACTCATCATCTCTTTAAAAATCAATTGAGCTATTTTCGTATTTTTACTACTAATATAATCATTTTTATTATCCTTTGTATATCCGGTCCATACTGCCATCGTATATTGTGGTGTATAACCAGCAAACCAACTATCACGAGTTGCGCTTTCTGGTAGATTATATTGTGCTATTTGTTCTAAAGAATAGTTTGTTGTACCTGTTTTACCCGCTATATCTAAAGAACCTATATTGGCTGTTGTACCTAAACCAGATGAAACAAAAGTACGAAGCATATCAGTAATCATATATGCTGTGGAATCCTTCATAACTCGTTTTGTTTTTTGCTCAAAGTTTTCTGATTTTCCATCTGGATAAACGACTTTCTTAACAAAATACGGCTTCGTATACTTACCACCATTACCAAATGCCGCATAAGCACCTGCAATTTCAGTTGGAGACGCTTCATTTGTACCAATCGCTGTTGATTCGGTCGGTGCTACATTAAAAGTAATACCTAGATTTTCAGAGAAACCTTTTGATTTATTAATTCCTACTTCTTTTGCAGTTTTTATTGCCGGAATATTTCGGGACGTCTTCAATGCATCACGCATTGTAATTGGTCCTAAATGCTTTCTATCTGCATTTCTAACTTCTTGTCCTGTTGAATACTTAAATGGAGAGTCATCAATTTGATGGTAAGTAGCCCATTTTAAATATTCAATTGCAGGAGCGTAATCAAAAATTGGTTTCATCGTTGAACCTGCTGAGCGATTTAATTCAATCGCAATATTATGTCCTTTAAACACAGCTTTATTTTCACCACGTCCGCTACCAATTGCACGAACTTCTCCTGTTTTCGTATCCATAAATGTGAAAGCCCCTTGAAATTTCTCATTTGGATAATTAATAATATCTTCATTTAAAAGCATGTCCGCAAAATCCTGTGCCTTTTGGTCTAATGTTGTATAAATTTCTAAACCATCAGATCCAATATTAGCTTCTGGCAACTCTTTTTCAATTTCTTTCACAACGGCATCCATAAACGCAGGATATGGCATTTCTTTTTGTTCAGTTGCTCCCTTAAGTCCTTCTGTTACTGGAACTTTTGATGCTTCATCCATTTCTTTTTTTGTAATATAACCATGTCGATTCATTAATTCAAGAACAACATCTCTTCTTTCTGTTGCCTTTTGAATATTTTGTTCTTTCGTTGGATCATAGTTATTAGGCGCTTTCATTAAACCGGCAAGCATCGCAACTTCTGGTAGTGTTAAATCTTTTAATTCCTTACCATAATAGTTTTGTACTGCTGCTGCGATTCCGTATGAACGGTTGCCTAAGTAAACCTTATTTAAATACATCTCTAAAATTTCATGTTTTGAATACTGTTTTTCCAGCTTATACGCTAAATATATTTCTTGCGCCTTTCTCTTTGACGTTTTTTCCATCGATAAGAAGTAATTTTTAATAACTTGCTGCGTAATCGTACTTCCACCTTGAGAGCCGTAATCACCTTTTAGGCTGACTAAAACTGCACGTGCAGTACCTTTAAAGTCTACGCCACTGTGCTCGTAAAAACGTGCATCTTCTGTCGCTAAAAACGCATTTTCTACTAATTTAGGAATTTGATCATACATAATATTCGTTCGCTTCTCTTTCCCATATTCATATATCAATTTCCCATCTTTATCATAAATTTTTGAGGATAACGGATTAACAAGTTTTGCTTTCTCAAGGTTTGGTGCGTCCTTGATCATAACGAAAAAAGTAGCAACCCCTGCGACTAACCCCACAATACCTAGTAATAAACAACTAATTAAAAATTTACGAAAAAATGAGGTTTTCCCCTTTGGTTTTTGTTTTTTAGAAGCTGACTGTTTTTTCTTTTTAACTTGCCGTCGTTCCTCTCTAGAACGATGATTTTCTAACATGCTATATTCTCCTGCCTTTCAATTCTCCTGTTGATTTACTTAAAATTAGAGAGGGCACCTTCAGAAATATACTTATATTTAAAAAGTGTGCTAACCAGAAACAGTGAATCTTTTCCTAATATATAGATTATAAAACTTAGATTAACTCTTAATCTGTCTATTTCCTCTCTATTCTTTCTAATAATGCTGCTCCGTAAAGTAAGAATATTGTTTGCTGTACTTCATCTTTTTGTTATATAACCAAAATTTAAATATTACATCATTTAATAACCAGTCTAAAACAATGGTTCATGTTAACATAATCAGCATGAAAAGAATCGACTACTAATTTTATCCCATAGTTTGTATGGATACAGGGAATCAGAAAGCAAAGGTAAAATTAATGCCCTCACTTGAAAGCATCTTAGGATTACATTGAATAGACAATTTAAGTAATAAATTTGTTCCACTTTAAGATGAGAAAGAAATTTGAGTTTGTATAGTAACGGAGCAGAAACGTTACTAGGGATACAGCAACGAAAATGGAATTTCATAGAAAATCCAATCTTAGCGTGACGGGTATGGATTACCATCAACATTCTGGAACATTACCCCACTAAGCAAAAAATCTCACTTTTCATCTTTTTCAGATAAGAAGTGAGATTTTTCATTTTTGTGTATTTCTTTTGCTTAACTTGATTGTGACAGAGTTCTACCCAAATAGACGTAATCGTTTACTTTTCTTTAATATTCAAAAAATTGACAGATCTCCCGTCCTCAGTACCTAAAGCCGTTTTTACTTTATCTAATTCCTTACTTAATTCTGGTGCTTTCCCTTGATTGACTAAATTAAGATTCCCAAAAGATTTATTAAAAGATAGAATCTGTCTAGTCTTTTCTTTCCCATTTATTTCTTTAAATAATGTATCATCTACTATTAATAGGATTACATTGGATCCACCACGATATGGCGCTAGCCATACATCACCTGCGTATTGTGTACTCATTTTTTTCGCATCATATGTTATTTCTTTTAAGTCCTTATATTCTTTATTTGCAAATAAGATAGTTTCACCTTTTTTTGATTTTGGTAATGAATCCACAGGATCTGAAGAAATGTCCCCCTGATTATTATCTCTTTCAAGTATAAGCCCCTTTTTGACCATTTTTTCAGCAGTTGTTCTACTAATAAATAGTAAATTACTAGGAGTATCCGCCCCAGCATCCCCAAACTGTGTTGGGAGCTTTATGTTTAGTTTGTTATTATCAATGCTACCCTCTTTTATTTTGAATTGGTCTTGTGATATGGTTATATCTTTGTATAGGCCTATAATAGAATTTCTTGTTTGTTCATTTAACTGCTCTACCTCTATTGAAAGCCCATTTGCTGGAGAATTTTTTGTACCAAATAATGAACATGCTCCTAACATGGCAATCGAAATACCAGATACTATTAATAATCCAAGTCTTTTTTTCAACCTATATTCTCCTTCTTTTAATTATATTTGAATTAAAAAATTGTTTTATACATTTTTTTCAAGTATTGAGCACGAACAACGTAAAAGTATATAATTTGCAAAACTAAGAAACTAATTAATACCATAATTGAACTACCCAAGACTGAAAAATCGGCTAATTCTTGTAAGGCCGTAAAAGCTACTGCACTATGTGTAATTGCTATTACAATGGGTAAAAAGAATAGTAATGCAAGTTGACGTGACACAATTTTCTTTAATTCAGGTTTACTTAAACCAACTTTTGCTATCATTTTATATTGCTGCTGATTTCGTTCTAAGTCTGTGTATAATCGGAAATATAAAAAGCTTGCAGCAAACGTAAAGAAAACAATACCTATTAATACACTCATGATAGATGCAAGTCCAAAACCTTGCTTCATAGCTATCCATGTAAAAATTAAAGTCGAAAATTGATATGATTCGTTGTATACTCTAGGATCATTTATATCTTTATTCCCTTTCTGTAAGGAAGCCAAGATTTTTTCAGCAACTTTTTTTGTTTTCTCCCAATCTTTCACAACAAAACCATTGATAGTGAATTGACCGTATTGACTCTCTGGATCCACAATCATTTGATTATATACAGAATCCGGAATAATAATTGTCGTTATGTTTGTATCTTGTAGTTCTTTTGGCGTTAGTATTTTATTTACATGCATAGCTTTTCTTATATTTCCATGCAACAATTGAAAGTTATTTTGATTAGATTTTGTATTAGTAACTTTTCTTGATGGAATGACAAAACTATCATTTTCATCTTTTAAGCTTTCTCTTTCAAAACCAAATGCCTCAGCTAACTTATTATAATCACTTATTTTTATAACACTTAATAAAACATTACTGTTATAAATGGTATCTGAAATTTGTTTGATTGAATAAGTCACCCGTTTGAAATTAAACCCGCCATCATTGAGTTCACTTTCAATCCTTTTTATATGTTCTTTTTCTAAATTGTTATTATTATAAGACCGATAAGAAAATGCAAAAGGGCTATCCGATTCAGCCATGGATGAGTTACCTAACCCCATACAAGTCCCCACTGCAGTGAAGGCAACAGCAGAAATAATAGTTACCATAAAAAACATTTTTGCATTATCTTTTAATTGATACACTAAATCTGAGATGATGAGTATGTTTGTTTTCTTAAAGAAAATATTTTCCCTTTTCTTTAATACACGTAACACATACACACTGAGTTGTGTAAATAAGAAGTACGTTCCAAGTACAACAAAGCTCACCCCTGTCGCCATCATGAATAATACATATTTCACATCCTTGTAATGAATTGCGTTAACACTATGGAAAACAGCTGTATATCCTAATCCAATACTAATTAGTGCGAACAAAGATAGCCAAAGGGATGCTTTTGGTTCAGGCTTTGGCTTTTCTTCTGCTTTTATTAATTCTACTAATTGCTCTACATTTACTAGTCGAGAAGTAAAAAGTGAAATAAATAAAAATAGTAATAAGAATGCTCCAAATGTTATCCCAATTGCTTTAAATGGCATGTAAAATGGGAGTCCTTTATCAATCATTAACAGATTGTTGCTCATAATTAAGATAAACTTAGAGAACGCCATTCCAATTGTAATTCCTGTTAAAATAGAAGCCGTACCAATTATTATATTTTCAATAAATACTAATTTATTCAACTGTGAACGCGACATCCCATGTAGCATTAGAATTCCAAAATCTTTTTTTCTTGTTTTTAAAAATGCACTTACAGAATATAAGATAAAGAAGAATGAGAAGAAAAATATTAACCCCTGCGATATCTGTAATCCTGACTTTGCAAATGTATTGATTGTTATACTGGCAGCAAGATCCCCTTGTAAATTAGGATGAAATGCAAGTAATGCATAAGTAAAGAAAATCATAATAGCAAACGTACTACTTAAAAAATGAGCCAAATATGTTCGTTTACTTCGAATGACGTTATTAAATGCGAACTGTCGAAAAGTCATTTGCATTTCCTCCTAATAATGCTAAAACCTCTAGAATTTTTTGATAAAATACTTTGCGATTATCTCCATAATAAATCTCATTGTATAACTGTCCATCTTTGATAAACACAATCCGATCACAATAACTTGCAGCCATTGCATCATGTGTCACTAACATCATCGTTGTGCTATTTTCTTTATTAAGCTTTGTCAATAATTCCATCACATCACTAGCAGATTTTGAATCCAGATTTCCTGTAGGCTCATCCGCAAGTAATAATTTCGGATTATGAATTGTAGCTCGTGCGATAGCTGTTCTTTGTGCTTGCCCACCAGAGATTTCATACGTACGTTTATCTAATATTTCAGTTATCCCTAGTTTTTCAGCAATAGCTTCCACTTTACCTTCCATTTCTCTAGGGCTTACACCATCAAGCGTAAGTGGAAGAACAATATTTTCTTTCACTGTCAATGTATTAAGGAGATTAAATGATTGAAAAACAAACCCTAATTCACGTCTTCGAAATAAAGACAACTGATCTGGAGATAACAGATATGGATTTTCTCCATGAATTAATACTTCTCCTGATGTTGGAGCATCTATAGTAGAGACCATATTTAATAGCGTTGTTTTACCACTCCCAGATGGTCCCATAATTCCTACAAATTCACCTTTGTTTATTTTTAAATCAATATGGGATAATGCTGTATAAGAAATTTTCCCAGAATAAACTTTCCCTAAATCTGAAACATGTAGTATCTCCACAAGTATTTCACCTTCCATTTCTCTTTTCGATACATGAAGTGTAACTTATATATATTATGTCTCATATCGATTTCCCTAACATTTATCTAACAAGTTTGTAAGATTCAAAAGAAAAACCGATGAAAGGTATACCTTTCATCGGTTAACGAGATGCATACGGGAATATGATTCTAATTTTTGTTCCCTTACCTACCTCAGATTCTAGCTCAATCTTATGATTTAATTTTTCACATACTTCTTTAACAAGATATAATCCCATTCCCGTAGACTCTTTAAATTTCCTACCATTTTCTCCAGTATAAAATGGATTGAAAACACGTGGTAAATCAGCAGTAGGAATACCAACCCCATAATCTTTTACTTCCAAAACAATTGCTCTTCCTTTTGAATACGCCGATACTATTACTTTCTCTTTCTTACTTGATGAATATTTAATTGCATTCGACAGTACTTGATTGAGTATAAATCGAAACCATTTCTTATCTGTTTCTACAATAAGATTCGGATTCACTTTTACCTCTGGATACACATAACTACGTATAAACAAACGTTTATTCTCATGAATTACAGAATCAACCATTTCCAATAATTTTAATCTGTCTACATGAAAATCCTGTTCAAATGTTTCTAAACGTGCAACATATAAGACCATTTCTAATCCTTTTTTGATACTTTCAGTTTCTTCATTAATACTGTCAAATCGAGAGTCATCTGCATCTTGTGTAATTAACTCAATAACAGAAAGAGGTGTTTTCATTTGATGAACCCATTGATTCATAAAAGTCATTTGTTCTTGTTGTTTTCGTTCCCATTTTTTTAATTGGTTTTGATAATATTGATATTGAGTTTGTAGGACTCTATCTAAGGCAATTGATAATGGCGTCAAATCACTATCTTTTATTGACTCATTTAAACCTTCCATTGGTGTTGATAGACGTTTGTAGAATGAACGATGACTATAATAACGATATATTAGATAACCCATTAATAAAAAAACACCCAAAAATACAGAATATAATGCTGTCAATATATGTGGATAACCATCAAACCAATATATAAATAGGATGATAAGCAATTGGGCAAATGTATAACAAATGAGTGGAATATGTTCTTGTAAAAATAATTTCATTATTCCTTCCCTTCCTCCTCCCAAGTAACATGCAATCGATATCCAGCACCACGAACTGTCTCCAATGCGTTTTCAATACCTAAATCCTGCAATTTCCTTCTAATTCTACCTATATTTACACTCAATGTATTCTCATCAATGTATGAACTATCCCATAGTTGTTCTAAAATCACTTCACGTTTTACAAGGAGCGGAGACTTTGTTATCAATATTTCCAATAAATTTGTTTCTTTTCTAGTAAGTAAAATTGTCTTATCATCTAGTTGAAGTTCCATTCTTTCTGGGAACAGGAATAACCCTGATTGCTCAACTATTCGTTCTTTTACTTTAGGAGCATATTCACCATATGCTCTTCTAAGTTGACTACGGATTTTAGACATTACAACTTCATAATAAAAAGGTTTCGTAATGTAGTCATCACCACCATTTTCTAATGCCATCACTTGATCCATCTCTCCACTCCTTGCAGATAGAAATACAATTGGACAAGTAGAAATAGCTCGTATTTGACGACACCAATAATAACCGTCAAAATTAGGTAAATTTACATCTAATAGCACTACATCTGGTTTTATCTCTTGAAATATATCTAAGACATTTTCGAAGTCCTCTATAATAACACTTTGGTATCCATATTTTTTAATATGAGTTCCCAGTAATTCAGCGATTTTCATATCGTCTTCTACAATCATGATTGTATTCATAACGTACTCTCCTTTAATTTAAGTTCAATTTCTAAAGTTCATTTGTTATTTAAAATTTTATTTATGTAAAAAAGATGATATCTCACCTATCCCCTCAAATGCAATAAGTATCCATTGAACTACTCCCACTTTCACTTCATTTAGAAGTGACAGTGGGAGTAGTTCAATGTGTGTTCTTTTATCAACCATTATACTTCTTCATTACGATTTCAGCAGAATAACTGTAGAAGTTTCCTTTTTTAAAAATATGCAGAATTAAATATACGTTTCTGAAAATCCTTCTTTTATATTTCAATTTATTGATATAAAATTAATTTGGAAATTTCATCTAACAAATTAGGAGGAAAACATCATGAACGGCCTATATCCTAAACAACCTACAAGTATGTTTCGTGCAATCATTAGCATGATTGTCTTTTGCCTCGCTTACATAGGTTTAGTTTATACCACTCTTCCATTTCGGTTTGCTTTTTTAGCGATAGCTGGTGCAATTGCTTTATACTTGAACTATGGCTTTTACGGCATTCGGTCGGCTTTTAGTCCTCTACAAAAAGGGGCTACGAAAATCATTGTAATTGGACTCATATGGAATATCATACAGACAGGGTTAGTTGCATATTTAGTACAATTTGTTTTTCATTTTTCAGTTGCTGCAAATGGAAAAACTACTATTTTTGTAGATAATAGCCCACTCCAATTTATGTATCACCTGTTGCAAATTATATGCAGTTTGTTAGGAGAAGAATGTTTAATTTTAATTCCATCTATCCTGGGGATATACTTTTTGAAAAAACAAGGGGTAAGCGAAAAATGGTCGATGATTCTTATAACACTTGTTGGTGTATTTTTGTTTGGAATGGCGCATTACTCTACCTATGAGGGGAATTTAATTCAAATTCTTTTTGTAACTGGTCTAGGAAGATTGCCATTCAACTGGATTGCATTTAAAGCCAATTCTATATGGGCAAGCGTAATTGCTCATGTTTTTTATGATTTACCACTGCTCCTGGTTGCATTGTTAGTTGCACCTGTATAACGTTAATAAAGCTGTTTATTAACTAGATATATTTAAATGTAGACAAAGAAATGAATGAAACGGTTATAGAAATCCCTACTTTTCTTTGTAGCATATCGCCCCTTTCTTACATCAAAAAGGTTCATTTTGGGATCATGTAGAATTAGTACATATCGTAAGATTTTAAAATTGAAGAGGTAATTATACTGACGGATTTAACAAAATCAAAATATTCATCAACAGGTTTGAGAAGGTATTTGAAATCCTATCCGTTAACTTCATTTTTTTTAATGGCATATGTATTCTCGTGTGTTGTATTAATTCCATTTATCTTGTCACAATGGGGTATCTTCCCGAAAACAAAAGTGTTTAATCTTTTCTTTTATGCCAATGCATGTGTAGGTCCTATGCTAGCAGCGTGTATCATGTTCCGAACTCTTGAAGACAAAGAGTCATGGGAAAATTAGAAACAGCATTCTAACAACTAAGGTCGGTTTGAAGTGGTACTTGTTTACCCTCATCGTTATCCCCGCTGCAATTTTTCTGGGTGTAGTGATAGTAAATGGAGAGATACCTACTTTCGGTGACCTTAATTTTGAATTTTTTATAACCTATCTCTTCTCTTTTGTAGCAATTTTCTTTCTCGGTGGACCTTTACCGGAGGAAATCGGATGGCGTGGTTTCGCTCTGCCTCGATTACAATCGAAATTTGGACCGTTAAAAGCTACATTACTATTTAGTGTTTTGTGGACTTTTTGGCATCTTCCACATTTCTTAACGGCTGCACAAAGGGATGGCCCGGGTTCTGACCTTTCTCTCCTATATATTCATTTGCCAATTTTTATTTTACTATGTTTATCGATCTCAATCATTCTCACATGGGTCTATAACTTCCATCACGGTAATTTATTTATTGTCATGCTAGTTCATGCGAGTGTAAATACATTTAGCTTAGTACAAACTCATTCCACCAACCCTATTTTAAAGAATACGGATTTATTTGTAGTGATAGGATTGAGTATAGCTGCTTTGCTAATTCTTATTTGCACACGAGGCAACCTTGGATCTAAACAAACCGCTAATGAAGTAACGTTCAGTAACAATGAAAATATAAGTAAATTGAACTAAAAGCATAAAAATGAACTTTGCTATTCATTTTCTCATGCTAGATTCCACATAAGATCCTGAGATAATGGGACTGCTTTAGGAAAGTAAAACAATGTGAAGAGAATTGTTCACACAAGAGTAATGTAGTAAACGTACATGCAATATCTGTATTGAAATACAAGATGTGGTATAGAAAGCAAGGGATTTTCAATACATTGAAGAACCCTTTTTTAATTTTCTAAATATTAAATTGTAAAAAATCCTTGTATGTATTATTATAAAAAATGGTATATTAGTAAATTTTATCATTTTCAATTTTCAGCTTGTAAACTATGATACTCGGAGGCGTTGTTGTGTGTAAAAAATGGAAACTTGGACTAATGAGTACTCTTCTTGCCTGTTCTACCTTTACATCTGTTGCATTTGCAGCCGAAAAAACAGTCAATCAACCCAAATGGGAGCAATGGATAAACGGACATGCAAAAATATTAAATGAACCAGCTTCCCAAACAACAGAGGATTTATCATTTCTTAAAGAGGCCGTACAGGACAAGCGCATTGTTGTACTTGGCGAAAGTACGCATGGTGCAAAGGAAATGAATCAATCCAAAATTCGTATGATTAAGTACTTACATGAGGAAATGGGATATGATGTGCTTGCTTTTGAAACAGGGCTTGGGGAAGCAGCAGCTGTTCAGCAAAATTTTGATAATTTAACCGCTACGGAAGCGATGAAACAATCTTTATATGTTGTATGGCAAACAGAGGAAGTAGAACAATTATTTACCTATATGAAAGAACAAAAAGAAAAAGGAAAGCCACTCACATTAGCTGGTTTTGATATGAATTTATTTTATAAATCTTCATTCCACTCCTATGCAAATGAATGGTTGCAAAAATTTAGTCCTGAAGTGGCAAGTGAATTTAATGCAGCAGTGTCAGAGTTAATTGAACTGAATAAGTATTACGATCCAAAGAAAACATATCCCTATGATCAATTTAAAATGGAAATACAGCCTGTAATTAACAAGTTGGAAAAGGTTAGAACATTTATTCAGAATCATAAATCTGAATTGACCCAAGTCGCACCTCTCGCTTCCTATGATGTGAACTTTCTGGAGAAATCTATTAATATACGGATTGATGCGATTAAAACGCATTTAGATGCTGTAATGAAAGTTAAAGGTGGTATCTACTCACCTAAAATTGCAGACTACGCTACCTATATCCGAGATCAAAAAATGGCACAAAATTTCGCATGGCTCACCGAAATGCAGTATAAAAACAAAAAAATTATTGTGTGGGGGCATAATTATCATATTCGAAAACAAAATTCAAAAATGATATTAGACTTTACGAAGGTGCAGCAATACAATTATGTTGGCCCAAATATGATGGATTATCTTCCGCAACGTATCAAAGACCAAATGTACACGATTGGTGTATTTGCGTATAGTGGAAGCAGTTGGGATGATGGTAATGAAGATATTATTCCTGTACATAATGAACATGAAGAACAAAGCGTTGAAAAAATTATCAGCACGGTGGGAAGTCCCCATGTTTTTATTAACCTAAAGGGAGAAAGTTACCTACCAGAAACTTCATGGATGTTTACTCCTACTGCAGCAAGTTATTGGGGAATAAAAGATAAAGAAGAAATCATGATTCCGACAGAACAATATGATGGCATTCTCTGGTTAGAAAAGACGACGCCTTCTGTACTGAAGTAAATACAAAAGCATCCTTACAATATAAGGATGCTTTTGCTTATATTTTTATACATTCTTTTTCTATGAATACATTTTTGTATATATGCGTTTTAAATAGTGATTTCTAATAATAAGGAAGTAAATAATTTGCATACAAATAAAGCTTATTAATACAACAATTGAACTTTGAATAACGGACATTTCTTTACTTACTGTTTGTCCTAATTGATGAAACGTTAGAAATGCAAAACTGCTATGAACCATAGCCACTATAATCGGTAAGAAAAATAGTAGTTTCATTTGTCTTGTCACGATTTGCTTTAACTCACTTTGACTCAATCCTAATTTTGAAATCATTTGATATTGCTCTTGATCACGTTCTAAATCAGTAAATAGACGGAAATATAAAAAGCTTAGCGTAAATACGAAAAATACAATACCCACCATTACACTTGAGATAGAAAGTAATCCGTTTTGTTGTTTCAATTCAAGCCATCTTAAATACAAAGATGAAAACATATAATAATCATCTTGATTCTTACCAATAATCTTCATAAGTGTAGTAGAAACTGCATTCGTTTCAGACCAATTTTCAACGATAAAACCATATATGGTGTAATCTCGGAGTACGTTTTCTTGTTGAGCATTTTGGACCTTATTATAAACAGCATCAGAGACAATAACAGGCTTTTCTATTAACGATAATTCTGGGATATAAATTGTTTTTTGCACAGAAAGTGGAACCTCTATTTGACCATGTATTATTTCAAAAGTTTTTATATCCTCCGCATTTTTCTCGTTCTTATTTAGTCGTACAGCAATGCTATCATTTTCATTTGTTAATTTCTCTATTTCATACCCTAATTGTTTTGCATATTCATTATACGTAGATAGATTAATTAACGCCAACCCGTTTAGTGTCCTTTTAAATTCTGTTGCAACAAGTTTATAAGAAAATCCATATTCTTTTAATTGCTTCTTTATCTCTTCAATATGGGCTTTTTCTTGTATATTCCCCTTATCCGATCGATACGTAAATGCATATGGGGTCTCATGTTTTGCTAGTTCTGGATTCCCAATTGCTGTACAAACTCCAATTGCGGTAAAAGAAACAGCAGATATAATTGTAACGATAAAGAATGTTCTCGCATTATCTTTCATTCGATACATCAATTCTGAAATAACAAGAAGATTGGTTCTTTTAAAGAATGTAGTTTCTCTATTTTTTAAAGTATATAACACATATACACACAATTGAGTAAAGAAAAAATAGGTTCCAAAAACAATTAATAAGACACCTACCCCTACAAGTAGTAATAATTGATCTAAATCCATGTAATTCACTGCAACGATACTGTGGTGAACACAGGAGTAACCTGCCCCAAATAAAATTAGTACCAACATGGATATCCAGACGGAAACTTTCGGCTCAGCTTTTGGTTTTTCCTCTGATTTTATGAGTTCTACAAGCTCATTTATTTTCATCATTTTCGATGTAAATAATGAAATAAGTAGAAATAGAACAAAAAAGGAGATAGCTGTTATTCCCATAGCCTTTAATGGAAAGTAAAATGCTAACCTATGCCCTACTCCCAATAAGGACCCAGTAACTAGTAAGAACAATTTAGAAAAAGCTATCCCAAGCCCAATTCCTACTAGTATAGAAGGAATTCCAATCAACATGTTTTCGAAAAAAATTAATTGATGAAGCTGCCGATGAGACATTCCATGTAACATTAATAATCCAAACTCTTTTTTTCTATTTTTTAAAAAGGCACTAACTGAATAGAAAATAAATAAGAATGAAAAGACAAAGATTAAGTAATACGATAGTTGAAATCCTATCTTCCCAAACGTACTCAATATGGTGCTTACATGAGTCAGCTCGCCTTGTAGGTTTGGATGAAAGACGAGTAAACCATAAGTGAAGAAAATCATTACCGCAAATGTGCTACTAAAAAAATGCCCAAGATATATTCGTTTATTCCGTATAACATTATTAAATGCGAGCTGTCGAAATGTCATTTTTATTACCTCCTAACCTAGAAAGACTGTCCACAATATTTTTATAAAATAGTGGGCGATCACCGTTGCAGCAAACTTCATTGTATAACTGTCCATCTTTAATAAATATAATGCGATCACAATAACTAGCAGCAATTGGATCGTGCGTTACTAACATCATTGTTGCCTTTTCTTCTTTATTTAATAGTGTTAATATCTCCATTACGTCTTGAGAAGCTTTAGAATCTAAATTTCCTGTCGGCTCATCGGCAAGAAGCAATTTAGGAGAGTGAATGAGTGCACGAGCAATCGCTGTTCGCTGCGCTTGACCTCCTGATATTTCATATGTTCGTTTATTTAAGATTTCGTTGATTCCTAATTTTTTCGAAATAGATTCTACTCGTTTATTTATTTTCTTCACATTCATGCCATCTAATACGAGCGGAAGAACCATATTCTCTTTTACTGTTAATGTATGCAATAGATTAAAGGATTGAAAAACGAATCCTAATTCCTGTCTGCGAAATAAAGCCAAATCATTGACCGAAAGTTGATACGGATTTTTACTATTAATGAATACACTACCTGATGTTGGTGAGTCAATAGTAGATATCATATTCAATAAAGTTGTTTTTCCACTACCCGACGGTCCCATAACCCCAACAAATTCCCCTTCTGTAATTGTTAAATTAATATTTGAAAGTGCTGTATGTGAAACATTTCCTGTGTATTCTTTACTAAGTTCTTTTACTTCTACTATTTTCATATGAGAAATTCCCTCCAATTTTATCTACTAAGAATGAGATTTGATAACTAATGCATGCCTACATTTTGACTTATTCAAAATACGATTAATGTACTACTCATTAATCATTTGTTTCAGCTTTTCTTATTTAAGCGTCATACTTGTTCGAATGTATTAAGCAGTAAAATAACTTGCTATCGTACCCCAGGATTTTTAAGCATGTTTCTGTTTTTCATTGTAGTAGTATGGTTGTTTTTCTCATATTGAATTATCTTTCATTTTTCTTACACGCTTGAAATGTTTCTGAAAACACAGTCTATAATCCAAAAAACATAATTTTTTGAGAAATAGCATTAAGGAATTTTTCATATGCACTGTACTATACGGTACTAGATTTCCATATAGATTTTATTTGCAATTCATCGTATTTTCTTTACCGTTCACCAAGTTCTTCCTATTTTTAAAATGGAACAAATTTATTACTTAGAGTGTCTATTACGTGTATTCCTAAAAATATGAAAGGACTTATTATTACCAAAAGTAAAGTGATGTAAAAAAGTGTGTTTTGAAATACAGCATTTAAATGTTACGAGTTTAATACTTTCACAGGTGGACTATTACAAGTGTAATTAAAAAAAGAAACAATCCAAACAGCGTCAGTTCATTCATCTAAACGTTTTAATTCTGCTTAACCTGTTAAAATTCAACTTCAAAATTATTGTTATCCTATACACACTTTAATTAACATCGGTATTTAAAACGCCAAAACAAAATCCATATATTCTTGAAAGAGGTTGAAAATTTATGTTCGTTTTAAACAAGTTCTTTACCATTTCACATTACAAAAAAATTGTACCTGTCGTATTACTTTCATGCGTAACACTAATAGGCTGTTCCAATAGTAATACTTCATCTGAATCACCTAAACAAACGAAACAAACAAATCAAATTAAACCAGAAAATACTGGTAATGATTCTTTTGCTAAACTTGAAAAAGAATATGATGCCAAGCTTGGTATTTATGCACTGGACACAGGTACGAATCAAACTGTTGCTTACCATGCAAATGATCGTTTTGCATTTGCCTCTACATCTAAATCATTAGCAGCGGGAGCTCTTTTACGTCAGAACTCAATAGAAGCTCTTGATGAAAAGATTACGTATACGCGAGAAGACCTTTCTAATTATAATCCAATTACTGAAAAGCATGTGGATACAGGAATGACGTTAAAAGAACTTGCAGATGCTTCTGTTCGATATAGTGACAGTACTGCACATAATTTAATTCTTAAAAAGTTAGGTGGTCCATCCGCATTTGAAAAAATATTGAGGGAAATTGGTGATACTGTTACTAATTCTGAGAGATTTGAACCTGAATTAAATGAAGTAAATCCAGGAGAAACACATGATACTAGTACACCAGAAGCGATAGCTAAGACACTTCAGTCATTTACATTAGGAACTGCACTTCCAAAGGAGAAACGTGAACTATTAGTAGATTGGATGAAGAGAAATACAACTGGAGATAAATTAATACGTGCGGGCGTACCAAAAGGATGGGAAGTAGCTGATAAAACAGGTGCAGGATCTTATGGGACAAGGAACGATATTGCAATTATTTGGCCACCAAATAAAAAACCAATTGTTCTTGCCATCCTTTCTAATCATGATAAAGAAGATGCAGAATACGATGATAAACTCATTGCAGACACAACCAAAGTCGTGTTAGATACTTTAAAAGCTACGAATAAAAAATAATAGATTATTGGAGCGTGTCATATAAACCGTGTAAGTAACCTACCATCATAGATAGATGGTTGCTTCACGGTTTTTCTTTTTCAAAAATAATTAAGAAGGAGTGGTTACACTTATAGTTAGAAGAGAGATTCAAAATCCGTGAAATTAGCTCAATCAATTTTTGAAGCTTACCAATCGGAAACTGTTGAAGATTTTCAAGAGGCTTTGAAAGACATCGGTGGACCTTTGTTTGAGGCAATGGTTCAGGGCGAAATGAATCACCATCTTGGTTACGATTTAAACTCAAAAAACGGAAAGAACACGAAAATTGTCATAATGGATACCCACACTTTGGATACCTAAAGTGCCACAAACCTTGCGGTCATTTAGTAGCACTCCGTATCCAATCTCACTTTCATCCCTTGCCTAAAGGCTATGTGTTTTTTTGTTGGAGAAGGATTGTAAAAGAACCCCATAACAAATGGAATGGCAATTATATCCCTCAATTGGTCAATCTTGTTGAATCAGCTTATGGTTAACGTTAAATTTGCCTAACTTATTGTAAAATACAGAATTTATCTACCGTGATTTAAATTCGTCGTTTGTTCGATAAGATAATTTGATATATCTGTGTTGGTGCCATTCCTCAAGAGGAATTTCACTAAATCTTGTTTTTGAAGAACAGGATTAATAACAGCTACATCTAACTGACTTAGAATCTGAACGATGCCATGGTGTGAAAAACTCTTGATTTCTTTCAAAAGTTCTGCATCACGTTTCTTTCGTTCGGCGGATTCTTCAGGATAGCCCGTATTGAACGGTTCTTCAAAAAGTTTCTCAAGCGTGAAGCGAAGATTTAGTTCGCCCGCCCAACCGAAGTTCAATCCAAGTGGCAGTGATGCACAGTTTCCGTTATTTATCCTACCAAACAGGAACGCATCTGTTGGAGTTGGCAGATAACCGCTAATGACATTCGGAAGTGTATTACAGGCAATCGACATACCAACACCGCTGCTACATCCAGTGACGACAAAATCAACTGCACCTGAATTTAGAAGTAGACCAACAACTAAGGACACTTGTATATAGCTTAACTCCGAATCTTCAATTGTAACACCAAAATTAAACACTTCATATCCATGCTTCGCCACTGCCCTTCTTGTTTCTTCAAAAATCAGTTCATTTTTGCTAGTTTGGGTACTTGCTTGTATCACAGCTATCTTCATTCTTCCACGACCTTTCGATTTAATTATCACACATACTGAAAGTCAAAAGAAGATAAATAAGATAAAACCAATCTTTCCTTAAAATTTGCTATTCTATGTGTTCGTTTCAAAAACTCACACAGATTTCTTTACAGAAACGGTTATTCTTCCATTTCTACAGAAAAAGTTGGGGATTCCCCCAACTTTTTAATACATCTATTTTCTTATTAATCCTGTGGATGTAACCTGATATGTTCTTTTCTTACCTATATATTCCTGTTTTCCATTCTCAAGGTTAGTTAAAGTCGCTCGCGTTTTTTCCTTTGCTGCTTCCCCTTCTATATGAGTAAATTCTATATAATCCCCCATTTTTATAGGTACTGTTTGGGTTTCAGCATTTTGTTGTCTATTTCCCATGATTTCCTTATTGTACATAACGCTACCGGATGAGCCTTGGACCTTAATACTTGCATATGTACTATTAAAGTAAGAATGCGGTACACCAGCTTCTAATTTGATTTTCAGCTCTTCTGCTGTTTTATTATAATCTACTTTTGCAATTTCTCGATCACTATATCCTTTTAATGACCATGCAAATTGGTTTCCATCTAGAATTGTTGTCTCTGGCATTTTTTCTACTTTCTTTAATCCCTGTTTTGTAACCTGATACCTTGCTGTCTTTCCAATAGTCTCATTTTTGTTATTTTCAAGATTCGTTAATGTTGCGCGTGTCTTTTCCTTTACTGCGTCTCCTTCTATATGAGTTAATTCAATGTAATTCCCTACTTTTACAGACACAGTTTGGGTTTCGGTATTTTGTTGTCTATTCCCCACGATTTCCTTATTGTATAGTACGCTACCAGATGAGTTTTGGAGCTTAATACTTGCATATGTGCTATTGAAGTAAGAATGCGGTACACCAGCTTCTAATTTGATTTTCAGCTCTTCTGCCGCTTTATTATAATCTACTTTTGCAATTTCTCGATCACTATATCCTTTTAGGGACCATGCAAATTGGTTCCCTACTAAAATATCAGAATTTCCATTTGTAATTTCTACTTTTTTCTCTACAGTTCGATCAAATATGTCTGTTAATGTAATTTTAGCAAAAGCCGTTTGAGGCAATTGCATAGTTTTACTTACCTCAGTTTGGTAGGACTTAATATTATCAATTACTTTCAAAGGTTGTCCCATTAACTTTTCATTGTCATAGATTTCAATTTTCCCTTTAAACTGTGGGGTACTTTGTTCTTTCAATTTCCAAGACACATTTAATCTTTCAGCTTCAAAGCGAATATTTTGAATATCAAAATCTAAATTTCCCATTTCTGGTTGACTAGGCTGATTTATAGTAAAAGTTTTTCCAGTACCAATCGTTGATTGAGTATTTCCTCCTGCCTTAACCCATAAATATTCTGAAGTTGCTCCTCCATCGTATTGATAAGATGTATCATGTTGTCCACTGATACGCTGATTATTCCAAGAATTCCATTGTTTATCTGAAATTTTTCTACTGTATCCATTTTTTAGGCGTGCTTCTCTTACATCTTGTCCATTACCAGCCCAGTCTTCTTGAAACATGGATAGACCATAATTAAATGCAACATTCGCAACTGGATGATCCATAATAGCAACTAACTTCCATTCATTTAATTTATTATCTTTTATCCACTGGCCAAACTTTGTATGGCCATCTTCTTGCCAAGAACGTAGAGTCATTCGATACCATTCACTATCTTTCCAATTATAAGTTGTTTGGACCTTCAGACCTGTTCCTTCCCCACCAAATCTACTGGCTTCTGAAGTCGGCGATAAATATTCAGCTTTTATTGCTTGGTTTGATGCTATTGGATCCCAAAGCGCAAAGTGAAGGGTACGTTTACCGTTTTGATCAAAACCACTTTGTTGTTGGAAACCAGCATAACCACCACCCTCTCCCCCCTGATTCCAATTATGCACAGCCCAATACGTATAAGGAGCTGTTTGGACTGGTGACCAGTCTATGCTAATAATATCTGAAGAAGCAGTATTTTGTGGTGTTACATAAACTGATGGGGCATGAGATCGGATTGCTGCCTCTGTACTAGAAATTGGTGCCCCATACATTGACATCATGGTGCAAGCCGCAGTAAACATAACAATCTTTTTTAGTCTTCCATTTGTTTTTTCTTTAAACATGACTTCCTATCTCCTTTTAAATTATTTTAGTTACATTGAATAATAACGATATACATACTATTAAACAAATTATGTAAAAAAATAACATTAGCTATACTACCTAGTTATGTTTAATGTTTTTTTCACTACTATTACTAACCAAATTATAGTATTTTGTAAGAGTATCGTATGATTTGTGACTAAATGTTGGCTAAAAATATTATAAAAATTCATAAATATATAGTTTAAGATTAGGATGCTAAAAGACTTCTTTAATATTTTTTGATTTTTCAATATATTAATCTCCTTAATTACTCACACTATTAACCATAAATTTGTTTACAGGAATAACATTATGTAAACATGTAACGTAACAATTGGATAAAATAGCTTATGAATTTGCACATATCTTATCATTAGGTTAAAAGAGCCCACCAAATAACGTAGCCTCCTTTAATTACCTAAACATTAAATATTGCAACCAAAAATTAACATTAGATTCTTCTGTTAGCTTATTTAATATTTAATATTTAATGACGTAGATAATGTATTCCAAGGTGCATTTGTAGATGTATTTTGATATTTGAATTGTCCATTTTGCTGTCCCGAAGCATCCCATTTATATTTAATACAAATTGATTCTATCATACTAATTTCATACATTTCGTTCCCTGTGAAAGAGTTAACAGAAGGTACCTATTTACATATGAAATTTTGCATATTCATTGCATTTTTACTATTTGCACTTACCATTAATCCTACTACAGCATAATGGCTTCTCTACCTTGATTGACATACTACATTTGGGCTCATATCAAGCTGACTTTTGTAAGAGTTCATAAATGGTGCGTAGTTCGGTTGTTTAGCAAATAAACAATAAAGATGCAAATCCAACTCAATTTAATTTGGCTTTTCCTCTAGCATTATAAGCAAGATCCACCACTTGCATCGATTAACTCACCAGTTATCCAACGGCTGTCTGATGAAGAAAGAAAACCTACAATATCAGCTATATCATTAGGTTCTCCCCATCTATTAAAAGTCGATAAACCTGCAGCATATTTTTGGCCATCTTTATTCCCCAATGTCTCAGCGTTCATTTCTGTATTAATTATACCCGGGAGAATTGCATTTACTGTAATACCACGAGCACCAAGTTGTTGTGCTAAAGTATGAGTAAGTGTATTAATTGCCCCCTTAGATATACTGTAGGCAAAAACACTTGGGGAAGCTACTCGTGTAACAAATGATGAAATATTGATAATCCGTCCTCCATCTTTTAAACGTGGCAAAGCCTTTTGAATAATAAAAAATGGAGCCTTCACATTAATATTCATAACCTCATCAAAAGACTCCTCTGTAGATTCCTCTAACGTTAAAATCTGCCCAATTCCAGCATTGTTTACAAGAATATCAAATGTAGTATTACCTATATGTTTTTGAAGAGATTGATCCATCATTAAATACAAGTTATTAATGCCTTTAAAAGTACTTAAATCTGCACTGATTGCAAATGCGGCACCGCCATCTTGTTTAATTTTATCCACTACACTTTCTGCTTCTTCTTTTCTTTTACTATAGTGAACTACAACTAACGCACCAGCCTGTGCCAAATGTAAGGCAATACTTCGTCCTATTCCCCTACTAGCTCCTGTTACTAATGCAACTTTCCCCTTCAATGTATTCATCTCATCATCCCCTTGTTTAAAATTCTCCTTAGTTATATCACAGGATACTCTTTGAAATGTTGCTCTCTAATTTGATTTCCTTAAAGGACCAAGATTGTATTGATACTAATTTTATTTAATACTAAACATCTAATTTTCTTCTTATGATATAGTGCACCCATGTTCGTTAAGCTAGGAAAAGTGAATACCATAAACAAAGAAAAATATTAGTTTTAGATTGTAGTACCTGAAAAATATCTAGTTTCTAAACCTTTGTTAAGAATCTACGATGAGCAATTATACTAAACCAATAATGAAAAAAGGATTTGATATGAATATCAAATCCTTTTTTACTATGTATAATTATTTCACTGCTTCTCTTAATTCTTTTCCAGCTTTAAATGCCGGTGCTTTAGAATCAGTAATTCACATTTCTGTAACATTATTATATAAGGTTTTAGCGGATTATGTGTTAAACTTTATCCCAAGAAGTCCTATACTTTTAGAATCGACAATTCTTCAATACCCTTAGACTTGCCCTACGTCCCCTGTAGGGCCTTTTTCGATAAACTAACATACTTCTTGTACACTTTCTGAATTTTATCTCTGCAATTTTGTATCCACTTCAATGTTAAATCTTTTATCAAAATAGAAGTTTAAAAAAGAGTATGAAATAATACACATTAAATTGAACGCATATTAAGATATATTCCCAAGGGTGCTGATACATACTTTCTTTAAATCAGAAAAAACAAATCCTTATCTACACAGTTTTCGAGTGCCTTATGACGTCTTTTTTTGCAAAAGAACCTTCACAATTCAAATATAAATAACAAAAAATATATGGACTCTATTTTCTAATCCATTACACTTATTCCTATCTTAATTAACTCTTTTTAGAGTTAATTTCGAATCTTGCTTTTGAGTTCTAAACCCTAATGCGATAGCCGCTCCAATACAGCTAGAAAAACAACCAATAAACAAATACGGGGATGGATCTGACTCACCGATTAAAACGGAAGCTATTCCTCCAATTACAGGGAATAGCGCCACCATATACCCACTTCGAGCTCCTCCGATTTTTTCTACAAGCTTCAAATAGAATAACCATGCTACAAAAGAAGCAAACAAAGTTAAATATAACAACATACATACATATGAAAACGATGTGGGGAATGTAATTTCTTGTCCTTGAAATAATACAATTCCCCCCATCAATATACCACCTACTGTAAATCCAATTGCATTTGCATAGATAGGGTTCACCTTATGGCTTGCATTTCGTGCCGAGCTCGCATCACCTATTGCTGTAAGGACCGCACCTAAGAGCGCAACCATAATTCCTTTTAAATCATTGAACCCTTGAAAATCATTCAATTTCGGATAGATAAGAATACATACTCCTAATACCCCTAAAATCCCTCCAACCAAAACTCGTGAATGCAACTTTTCTTTTAAAAAAATTCGAAGAGCAATCGGGTTCAAAATCACCTTTAATGAAAAAACCAATGTTACAATTGCCGCAGAACTCAAAATTGTAGCGTAATAAAGGCATAAATAGCTTAATGCAAAGTTACATATACCAAAAACTATTACAAATGGGATATCTTTTTTTGTTGGTATCCCACTTGGTCGAAGGAAACAAACAAGCATCAAAAATAAAAAAGCTGTCATAGCCAGACGGTAGGTTAAAGATAACTCTAAGCTAACAGGAGTTCCTTGAATTTTTACTGCAATAAAGTTGAGTCCCCATACAATTAAACAAAATATGTACATAAATATTTTCATAAATTTTCTCCTAGAGTAAATTTTTTATAAATTCATTATTTATTTATACTGTCATTTCTAAAAGGGACAGTTTACAATAAATACAAATGACAGATGGGGTATTATAATAATGAAGGAACTAATATTTAATATAAATCGAAAAAGTAAAAATCCTATGTATCAGCAAGTTTACCAATATATACGAACTCAGATTTTATCTGGTAAATTAGAACAAGGTAAAAAGTTGCCATCAATTAGACAACTTGCTAACCAATTAGAAGTCAGCAGAAACACAACTCAGGTAGCCTATGAACAACTGCAATCAGAGGGGTATATTCGAAGTGAGAACAAAAAAGGTTTTTTTGTAGAGGCTATTACATCAGATGAAACACTTAATTTTGAACCTATTAGAGAACTGCATCATGAAACAAATCATACTACCATAAAAACTATTGATTTTAAGATTGGGACAGTGGATCAAGAAAACTTCCCTTTGAAAAAATGGAGAATGATTACAAACAAAATAATTAAAGACTCTAGCATGTTTTCATACGGAGAAAAACAAGGCGACATTAAATTAAGGAAAGCACTAACAGATTACTTATTTCAATCAAGAGGAGTTACTACTTCTGTAGAACAAATTATTATTGGTAGTAGCACACAACATTTGTTATTACTTTTGTCACTGATATTAAAGCAAGAATATCATTATCTGGCCGTAGAAGACCCTGGATATAGCATGGCAAGGGAACTTTTTTTTCTTCAATCATTTATTATTGATCCAATTCCTGTAAAAGAACGAGGTATCCAAGTCGATCTACTTTTAAAATCGCCTTCTAGACTTTTATATGTGACTCCTACTCATCACTTTCCGTATGGGGTGACTATCCCTGTCAATGAAAGACTAAAGTTAATTGAATGGGCCAAAAAGATGGAAGGCTATATTATTGAGGATGATTATGATAGTGAATTTCGATATATCCATCAACCTATACCGTGTCTTCAAAGTTTGGATTCTAATGATAGGGTGGTTTATTTAGGAACTTTTTCAAAAGCACTCCTCCCCTCTATCCGTGTCAGTTATATGGTTTTGCCTAAGCGGCTAATTAATGAATATAAAAAGATACTCCCTTTATTTGAACAAACATCCTCATCTATTCATCAGCAAACATTGGCAACTTTTATGAATGAAGGATATTGGTACTCGCACTTAAGGAAGATGAAAGCTTTGTATAAACGTAAAATGAATCTA
This sequence comes from Bacillus cereus group sp. RP37, assembly GCF_040459695.1. Lineage (NCBI taxonomy): Bacteria > Bacillati > Bacillota > Bacilli > Caryophanales > Bacillaceae > Bacillus > Bacillus cereus group sp. RP37. The sequence continues at coordinate 408,915 of NZ_JARVHP010000002.1, forward strand.
TTAAATAAGGAATTATCAAAGCATTTTAAGGAATATGTCAAGATTAAAGGCGGTAGCTCCGGAATATTCGTTATTATTGAAGTGAAAACAAAAATGAGTGAAAAAATGCTAATTGAAAAAGCACATAATCATGGCATTATAGTTTATCCTTGCTCAAAATATTTCTCGGAATATTTACCAGAATATCCGCATATTCAACTTGGATTTGGTAATTTATGCGAAGAAGAGATAATAAAAGGAGTATCTCAATTAGCAAAAATTTGGTTCTAATAGGAAAAGAGATAGAACAGTTAATGAATGATTTTATTTAATTATGAATAGAAATCTCTTTAGTATTTTGAAATCTTTTACACAAAGCGATATCTTACTTTTTTATACATAAAAAAGACACCTTTAAGGTGTCTTCCTCCAAATTAATAACCGAATGTTATATCATAAACTTTCTCAATAATTATGAATTTAATCATTACTTTTACATATATCCTTTTAACATATTTTTTGAAAAACGATTTGGATATAGAGCAATAAGCATTTCATAGGGACTTCCTTTCCAATAGCGTTTTAATGGTGTCCATAATTTTTGTTTTATTAGCCATTTTTGATTAAATATTTTTAATAGCTGTTTTTCATCCAATTTTTCTTTTTCTTCAATAGTCCATCTTAACGCCTCTAATGCTTTACGTTTAGACCAATATCCAACAGGAGTAACTTTAAATTCCCATTCTTTAAAACGGTCTCTATACAAATCATTAATCATTCTAAACGGACTATTCCCCCAAAACATTTGACATGCTGATGCTAATCCATGGGTCTTTAACCATTTTATATTGTATACATCAAGCAATTGTTTAGGGGTTAATCTCTCTTTTTCTTCAATAGTCCATTTCAATGCTTCTAATGCTTTTTCTTTCGTCCAGAAGTTATTAGGAGTCATACCAAATTCCCATTCTTTAAAACGTCTTGGATAAAGATCATTAATCATTGCATACGGGCTACTATTCCAATACATAGCCAGAGGTGCACCAAGCTTATTTTTTTCCAACCATTTTTTCCCGTATAATCCTAAGAGCTTTTCTTGTGAAAGGCCCTCTTTTTCCTCAATAACCCATTTCAAAATTGTTAATGCTTTTTCTTTCGTCCAAAAATTTAAAGGAGTCATACCAAATTCCCATTCTTTAAACTGATTTGGATACAAATCATTAATTGCTTTAAAAGGGCTATTTTCATACCTATGTTTGAGTAATCCCCGTAGCCTATACTTTACAAGTAATTTTGTGTTCCATTTTTTTCTTATGTCTTCCTTACTCCATTTTAAAATACTGTTAAGCAAATATATTAATACCCTCCGCGCCATTTTATTATCTATATCTTCTTTCCATGTATTTGGAGGAAATCTATTTCTTTTTCCATCTAATATTTCCTGATAAATATCTTCTATAGAAACTTCTTTCATTAACAATATATAAATCCTCCTACAGTTTGTATTAATATTTATACACTATCATCATTTTTAATCAATATATCTGCATTAAATAATATAATTAAAATCTCCTTGGAAATCAACTAAAAATTTGTTTTTTACGAAAAATCTAATAATTAACTAAGTAAATTTTTATTTTAATTTTCTAATTATTAGTTTATACTAGTTTAGTATTGTTATATTTAAATATAAGGAGTGTATTCATATGGAGAAGCTTAGTAAAAGCGATATTATTCGTACTGTTCCGCAAAGCGGTTTTTTCGGACACCCTAAGGGGCTGTTTACCCTATTCTTTACAGAGTTTTGGGAGCGATTCTCTTACTATGGAATGAGAGCAATATTACTTTACTATATGTATTATTCAATCTCACAAGGTGGTTTAGGGATGGATCATGCGACCGCAGCGTCAATTATGGCCATCTATGGATCTCTCGTTTACATGTCTGGCATTATTGGTGGCTGGATTGCAGATCGTCTATTAGGTTCAAGTAGAACGATTTTTTGGGGTGGAGTTTTAATTATGATAGGTCACCTGATTTTAGCACTACCAGGGACTATAAGTACTTTATTCATATCTATGGTGTTTTTAGTACTTGGTACAGGTTTATTAAAACCTAATGTATCTAGCATTGTTGGTGATTTATATAGTGAAACAGATACTCGACGTGACTCAGGTTTCAGTATTTTCTATATGGGTATTAATTTAGGAGCTCTTTTATCTCCTTTTATTATAGGGACACTTGGTCAAAAGTATAACTTCCACCTAGGTTTTGGTGTTGCTGCAATTGGTATGCTATTGGGCTTAATTATTTTTGTTATTACAAAAAAGAAAAACCTTGGTTTAGCAGGAACACAAGTACCAAATCCTTTAACAGACATCGAAAGAAAAAAAGTTATTACACAGTTTAGTATTGGTACAATAGCTATAGTACTATTTTGTATTTTAACGATACCAACAGGTATTTTAACTATTGATCGATTCACTTTATTAGTAAGTATTTTAGGTATTCTCATTCCAACTGGTTACTTTATTTTTATGTATCGTAGTCCGAAAACTACAAAAATTGAAAGGTCTCGTTTAATTGCTTACATACCATTATTTATCGCTGCTACAATGTTTTGGGCCATTCAAGAACAAGGAGCTATCATTTTAGCTTCATATGCTGATCAGCGTACTCAATTAAAATTGGCCGGGCTTGAACTGCAATCTTCATGGTTTCAATCATTAAACCCAATTTATATTGTTTTGTTAGCACCAGTATTTGCTTGGTTATGGATAAAGCTTAATTCACGTCAACCAAGTACAGCTAATAAATTTGCTATTGGTTTATTATTTGCTGGTTTATCTTTCTTAGTTATGATTATCCCTGCATATATCCATGGTACAGATTCCCTTGTAAGTCCTATGTGGTTAGCGATTAGCTTCCTGTTAGTAGTAATTGGGGAACTTTGTTTATCACCTGTAGGTCTATCAATTACAACCAAATTAGCACCAGCTGCCTTCTCTGCTCAAACAATGAGTCTGTGGTTCTTAACTAGTGCAGCTGCACAAGCTATAAATGCTCAAATAGTTCGATTATATAATCCTGAAACAGAAATTATTTATTTCGGTGCAATTGGTGGTCTTTCAATCATTTTAAGTGTAATTTTATATTTTATGGCCCCAAAGATTCAAGTTTTAATGAAAGGCATAAAATAAAAAAAACTGTGCTAAAAACTTGTTATAATGCAGGTTTTTATACACAGTTTTTTGAATACCTTTTTTTACATATAAATATATTAATGACATTTGTTTATTTATTCATTGTATGCTTGTTCATTATCATATTGATTATGTCAATAGCTTTTCTCATAACTTGCAACGTCTTCTACTGTATATTCTATCCTTTTATTTACTTTTGAAAGAGAAAGAATTAACCGAGAACTCACTATAAAACTATCATCAATTTCTGATAAACTGTCTAAATCATTTACTTTTAATTCTCTAATTAAAAAATCCATCGTATCCTCCTTTAAGGAGTACCTATAATTAATATTATTTCGCATGGCTCTTTTTATATTCTTTATTTGATTCTAATTTACTAACTGATTATCCTTATTACAAAACAGAATAAAAAATTATAAAAACAAAAAGAAGATAACGAGCGACATGTATAAGCAATAAATAAATTAATCTATATATATGTATAATTAAATTTAAAATTATTGATATCAATGTTATAATAAAATCAACCAAGAAGCATCCAACATATTTTGATTAATCACTACATTTTCTTTCATTGTATGTCAATATATAAAAAGACACTTTATAAAGTGTCTTTTTATACGTTATAAGGTTATTACATTAATTTCATACTTATCCTTTTGTTTCTCCATAACTAGACTCCTTATGTGAAAATTTAACACTACTAGCCCAAACAACATTTATCTCAAATCATATACCGATTTACAGTTTGATACGTAAATAATACAACTAGCTCTTTTCAGTTCCAATTGCTTACCTCCTTCTGAATTAACTCTCGATGTTAATTAGAAATATAACGAATTGTTTTTCCAACCGACTTTCTTACACACAATCCTTAGGATTAACTTCCTGTACTAGTGAATGCACTTAATCCATATTTCCAAAAACGATAAGAAATGAAACATAGTATGATAGCAACGAGTGGTGTACACAAAGATACCCATTTATACCCTTTATCGAAGAAAAAGGCAGCTGGATAAAAGGATGTGAAACTGTAAGGAATAATAAACGTTAAGATAAATGCGATAACTTTATTATAAATTGTAATCGGATATCGCGAAAAATCACTTAAATTGAATACTGCTGATACAACAGGGAGACTATCTGTCATCCAAAAAGAAAATGTTATAAAAAATAAATTTAATGCAACAAAGATAAGACCACTTGAAATAATCATTATGATGAGTATTAGTACATTTCCCAATGAAATTGCAATATCTAGATTACTAATGGAATAATAAAGAACCATTCCCCCTATTATTAGTTGCCCTATTCCATCTTGTTGAACACGCTCCGCTATAATTTGGAACAGCGGGTTAATAGGACGGATTAGCAAACGATCTAAATTTCCTGTCCGAATGTATTGCCATCCAATCGTCCATAAATTATCAAAGAAAATGTGATGGATTGCCCTCCCTGCAAACGCAATACCGTAGATTAAGAGAATTTGATAAAAGTTCCACCCTTTCAAAGTCTCAATATGATCGAATACAACTTTTAAAAAAAAGATAGCGGCAAATTGTTGAATGAAGACTGAAGAAATTCCTATTAAAAAGTCTACTTTATATTCCATCATAACTTTTAAGTGTTGCTTAAAATAGACAATGTATAAGAATGAGTATCGTTTTAGAGTTTGCAACAACTCAATCACCCCCCAAATATTGTGATTTTTCGGATTGCTAAAGTCCATAAAAATCTAACAAGTACTGTAATAAAGATTAACCATATGAATTGTGTAACAATTGCCGTATAAGCCTGGGTACCTGAGATAGAACCTGTATAAATAGAAACAGGTATATAGACCATAGACTGAAAAGGCAAAAACATACTAATTTCTTGAAACCATTGTGGATAAAGCGATAATGGTACAAGTGCTCCGGAACAAAATTGAAGAACAGACTCTCGTAGAAGTCGAAGTCCCCATATATTAATGGTCCAAAAAGCTAATATACCAATAACAAGATCTAGTTGAGTTCCAATTAAAATCCCTAAAACTACACTTACCGTAAATAATAGAAAAGACTCTATTGATTGTGGTAGTTGAATTCCTACAAACCAGACGGCAAACAGTAGCATAGGGAACGTTGTACGCATAGAATTAGAAATTTTTTGCCCTATATCCATCGCTACAAGTTTATCTAACAAATGATATGGCTTCATAAGTTCCAATGCTATATCACCTTGTTTAATCATTCTCGCTAAATTGGTTCCCACTCCAGATACGTATTGTTCCAATAACAAAGCTATAACCATATAAGTTAGCATATTAGATAGTGAAAGTGCTCCAACAGTCTCTTTATTCTCGTATACAGCAGTCCAAAAATAATACAACGTACATAATTTAACGATAATTGCAAATGTACCCGCCCAATACCACGCTGCATATGAGGTATCTAGCTTTATCTGCACTTTAAGCATTTCCCAATATTTTCTCAAGGGATTTCTCACCTCCATGCTGATAAAGATCTTTAATAATTGTCTCTAATTTAGGGTTTGAAATCGTCAAATCTAATATTTTATTGTGCCTTGCAAGTTCGGAAAGCACAAATTCCGATGAAACTGTCTTTGTGTGAAAACTTAACTCTACGCGAGATTCATTTTCTGCTTTATTCTTCTGTACCACTATGTAATTTTGTAATGATACAGGAATCTCAAACATTGTGTGCTCTTCTAATTCTAAAGATAGGATGCGGTTATAAGAAAAACGATCTTTTAGATCTTGTAAGTCCCCATCATAAATAATAGATCCTTTATCGATAATAATAATTCGCTGGCAAAGCTCTTCTATGTCCTGCATATCATGAGTAGTTAATACAACTGTTGCGTCCAATTTCTTATTCATTTCCTTAATAAAACTACGTATCTTTTCCTTTACATCAATATCTAAACCAATTGTAGGTTCATCTAGGAATACAACAGAAGGTTGATGAAGAAAAGCAGCAGCCAACTCACAACGCATTTTTTGTCCGAGTGATAGCTGACGAACAGGTAATGTCATTAAGGTTCCGAGATCCAGTACATCTTCAAGTAATTGCAACATTTCCTGATATTTTGTTTCTGGAATCTCATAAACATGTTTTAATAGTTCGAAAGACTCCCGCACCGGTATATCCCAAGCAAGTTGTGTCCGTTGTCCAAAAACAGCTCCAATATTTTTAGCATTTTCCTGCCTATTTTTGTATGGAATAATTCCATTTACCTTAATTTCACCAGTATCTGGAGTTAAGATTCCACACAGCATCTTAATAGTGGTTGACTTTCCAGCACCGTTGAATCCGATATATCCAACCATTTCTCCTTTTTTAACAGAAAAAGCAATCGGTTGCACTGCCTGTTTATCATAATATTTCCGTTTTATTAAAGCTTTTATTGCACCCATTAAACCTGGCTTTCGCTCTAAAATCTTATAGCTTTTCGTAACATTCTTTACTTCAATCATTTATAAATCCCCTACTTCCCCTTTTACAAATATTAGCCGTTATACAGCTAAAGTATGATAGCAATTAAATAAATACCTTCACCCTACTACACCTGCCTCCCATAAAATAAAGATTAATTGTAGATTATAAACTAACATCCCTTTTTACGAAAGCGTTTGCATTAATTGGAAACTAGTATAATTTTACAGGAGCATTTAAATATAATCAACAGATTTCAGTGTGGGGAAACAAGCCACACGCAAAGACCTTCTTTCTTTGACCTAATATCTTTTATGTAATTTTTTAAGCCTCTTCCATATCGACCTTTTTCCCATAATTAATTCTCTAGATGCTTTTCTTTCTCGAATAGAGTAAACATCAAGTAACCCTAAAATATACAATAAAAATAGTAGGTGGGGAATATTTGACGCTTACACGAAAAGCGTTTTCCCTAAATACCCTCTAAAATGAAAAAGGCGTTATTCTTTCGAGAAATCTTAGGAAAGGATAACGTCTTTATATCAATATGACGGTTTCCTATATGAAAAATTAACACCGTTCTAAATGTGTATATTGTATATATTGTACACATTGTGTATAATGTGTTCATAAGCATTTAAGAGGCAAGGAGTTGAATCATGAAAATCTTACTATCTAATAAGTCTAAGTCGCCTATTTATCAACAAATCATTGATCAGATTATATTTCAAATATCAAATGAAACATTGAAAGTAGATGATTCGTTACCTTCTATGCGTTCATTAGCAAGAGACTTGAAGGTAAGTGTTATTACTTCAAAAAGAGCGTACGAAGAACTTGAAAAAGCGGGTTACATCTACTCTATAGTAGGGAAAGGCTCGTTTGTTGCAAAACAAATAAAGAAACAACGTGCGGATGAACCAAGTGATCCAATACGTGAAAAGTTCAGTACAATCGTTCGAGAGAGTAAGGCTAATCATTTATTAAGGGATGAGTTAATACAAATTATTAATCATATTTATGAGGAGGAATAAAAATGGAGAACATTGTAGAAGTGAAAAATGTTTCAAAAACATATAAGGGATTTTCTTTAAAAAATGCATCGTTCAACATCAAAAAGGGGTTTGTAACGGGATTTATTGGCGCAAATGGTGCTGGGAAAAGTACGACAATTAAACTTATTATGGATCTTATTAGCAAGGATAGTGGAGAAATCACAGTGTTTGGTAAAGATCATCAAAAGGACCAAGTTTCTATTAAAGAGCGTATTGGATTCGTATACGATGACAATATCTATTATGAAGATATGACAATTTATCAACTAAAAAAATTCATTGCTCCAGCGTATAAAAAATGGGATGAAAATCAGTTCCAATCCTACTTACAACGCTTTGAGTTACCGACTAACATAAAAATGAAAGAGATGTCTACAGGGATGAAAATGAAGACTTCCCTAGCGTTTGCACTTTCACACCATGCCGAATTTATACTTATGGATGAACCGACATCTGGACTCGATCCTGTATTTCGAAGAGAACTTTTAGACATCCTTTATGATTTAATGGTCGATCAAGATAAAACAATTTTTTTCTCCACACATATTACCACTGATTTAGATCGTATTGCTGATTATATTGTATTTATTCATAATGGAGAGATTGTGTTTGAAAAAGATATACATAGTATTGCTGAAGAATATGCAACTGTAAAAGGGGATAATTCCTTGCTTACGCCGAAAATCAGAGAACAATTAATCGGGATTCGTGAAACAAACGTGGGATTTGAAGCACTCACAAGTAACGCCAGCCGTTCACGTACGCAATTAGGGAATGATGTATTAATTGAAGAAGCGACATTAGAAGATATTATGTACTATACAAAAAAGGGGAATGTTCAATATGTATAATTTAATATTAAAGGATTTTCGATTGCAAAAATTAATGATCTTACTCTATGTACTTAGTATATGCTTTTTTATAGGGACGTTTGGAAATTTTGGATTTATAGTCGTTTTGGTGGCTAGTTCTTATATGATAAATTTACATTATTACGACGAAAAGAATAATAGTCACAAATTTATTAATAGCCTGCCTTATAGTAGAAATAAAATTATTATGTCAAAATATATCGGTACAGTGTTGTTTACAATTCTAGTAGTTCTATTCTCATTATTGATTCAAGTAGTAATTCAAGTTGCATCCCCGACTTATGGAGTTGAAATTGAAACACCACAGACAATTGTGGTTAATGTTCTTACTGTCATGTTGTTTACATCTATTTACTTACCATTTTTCTATCGTTTCACCAATAAATATTTGATGGCTGCTGTCACCATTATTTTCCCTGTATGTGTTGTTTTATGGAGACCACTTGAGGCATATGTGCATATTACTGACCTTGTATATGGTGTTACTTCACAATTTACTATTAATCAACTAATTGCACTTGCTTCAATCGTTACCATGCTTATATTTATCGGTTCTTACTTCTTAACGGTGAGAATTTATAAACGTACTGATTTTTAAAAATTCTTTTTAACTGAAATATAGAATACTTAACTGTTGTACAGTTTTATTCTTAAACGCTTTGGTGCTACTTAATCGCTATCAAACAAATAAAATAAAGTTCTCCCCTTAAATGAAAAAATACGCTATTCTTTCTGTAGAATCATAGGAAAGGATGGCGTTTTTTATGTCTGTTTCTGTGTATGACGAATTACAACTATTTGCTCAAGAGATTCAAAGTTTTTTATCTCCAAATACCTTACGAGATTTTGCTAGGGATGTCGGTTTCGTACAACGGACCAGTAAATACCAAGCAAAAGATTTAGTCGCTTTATGTGTATGGATGAGCCAAAATGTCGCTACAACTTCTTTAACTCAGTTATCTAGCTGTTTAGAATCATCAACAGAAGTACTCATTAGTCCCGAGGGACTGAATCAAAGATTTAATAAAGCGGCCGTTCAACTTTTACAACATGTATTAGCTGAACTACTAAACCAAAAATTAACCTCATCTATGCCGCTTTCTTCTCCATATACTTCTGTTTTCAAGCGTATTCGTATTTTAGATTCAACCGCATTTCAACTCCCAGATTCTTTTTCATTTGTTTATCCAGGTGCAGGAGGATGCAGCCATACAGCGGGGTTAAAGATTCAGCTTGAGTATGACTTATTAAGTGGAAAGTTCCTACATATTCATACAGGTCCCGGTAAACAGCATGATCGAACCTATGGTTCTCTGTGTGTTCCAACTGTGGAACCAAATGATTTATGTATCCGTGATTTAGGGTATTTTCATTTAAAAGATCTTCAACATATACAAGATAAAAAGGCTTACTATATCTCTCGTATTAAATCCAATACACGTATTTATCAAAAAAATCTCACACCTGATTATTTTCAGGATGGAAGAATAAAGAAAGGTACAGAGTATATACAGATAGATATGGAGGTTTTAATGAACTCTCTTCAACCAGGACAAACATGTGAAATATCTGTTGCTTATGTAGGAATGATTGATAAAGTGCCAGCTCGTGTAATTGTTCACCGATTAACCAAACAACAGCAACAAAAACGATTACAAGATCAAGCTGTAAGAGAAAAAAAGAAAGGAATGAAGTATTCTCCTCGTAGTAAACGACTCAGTGGTATCAATGTATATATGACAAACACCCCTACAGATATTGTCCCGATGGGACAGGTACATGACTGGTATTCTTTACGTTGGCAAATCGAGATTTTATTTAAAACGTGGAAATCATTCTTTCAAACTCATCATTGTAAAAAGATAAAACCAGAACGATTAGAATGCCATTTGTATGGGCAACTGATTGCCATTCTACTCTGTTCTTCTATCATGTTTCAAATGCGGCAATTACTTCTTATGAAAAAGAAAAGAGAACTAAGTGAATATAAGGCACTATATATGATTAAAGATTACTTTTTTCTTCTTTTCCAAGCTATACAGAAAGACACCCAAGAGCTATCAAAGATTCTAATTCGCCTGTTCAATCTTCTACAGCAAAACGGGAGAAAATCTCATAGGTATGAGAAGAAAACAGTCTTTGATATATTAGGTGTTGTTTACAATTGTACTATGTCTGATAATCAAGCGGCTTAAATCAAAAAAATGAAACCCATTAGGGCTTATTTCGTATGCAAATCTTTCAATTCCCAACACCTAGCCTTTAGAAAAAAGAAACAACCTTTACTATAATTGACATTATATGAGCTTAGCTTGATAGCGATGTGGCGAGACCCCACGTATAAAAAAAGACACCCTAAGGTGCCTTCCTCCGACTTGAGCCACTTTAATTTCAATACTATGTATTGGACTCCCATCTAAATGTTATTTCATTTTGTTTTTAAGCTTTTTTCATACGCTTTAACTTCGTCAATAGTTTTAAATACTTTTAAATCAAATATCTTTTCTCCATCAATACATACAACTAATACTCCATCTTGAGCTTGAAGAACACTACCTACATTACCTTTTCCGAGTGAAATACTGAAGGGATTCTCTACATTTAATGATTTCTTTTTAGCAAGATAATCTTTAAATGGCATACCAATGGATAGTTCGTCTCTTAAGCCTTTAATAGTGTTACCAGAAGTAGTTGTTGGTTGTTCCTTTTTTGTAGCCTCTTCTTGCTGTTTGCGTTGCTTTTCAGCCGTCTCTTGTTCTGCTTTCTCCTTTTTCACAGTCCCTTTTTCTTCAGCTTTCTTCGCTTTCTCAGCTTCCTTTTGTGCTTCTTGCTCAGCTTTAGATTCTTTGGAAGTACTTGCTGTCTCGTTAGATGAACATGCTGCTAATCCCATAAATAAAGCGAAACAAGTAAGTGTTGTTAATAGTTTTTTGTTCATAGTATGTATCCCCCAGCGTTTAAAATATAAGATTTACCTGAACTATCATAACAAATATAATCACAACTATTTTGTCATATTATGTCGAAATGAAATAAAGAAAAGACACCCTACGGTGCCTTCCTCCGACTTGAACCACTTTAATTTTAATAATATGTATTGGACTCCCATCCAAATATTATTTTACCATGTTAAGTAATATTGATGTAACTTTTAGATAAATTTGCGACGTTTATAAAACTGTTGTACTGTTTTCTGTCCTTTTTATTATCAAGTTTATGTGATATATTTATAACATAAAGAGCGAAATATATCACATAGGAGGTTTATATGAAAAATAAATTAGCATATTTAGGATTTCTTGGTTTTTTGGGCTTTTTAGGTCCGCTTACATTTTTAGGTAATATTTTATGGGCATATTATTTTTTCGGTTTCTTTTTCTTCTTCGCATATGCAAGAGTAGTACCGGATGAGCTTTTTATGCTGCATGTTCGGATCGCCGCTACAAGAGCTTTTTTTGTAGCAATAGTACTAGGCAGTATACTACTCTTAAGTGTTTTTATATTTGAAAATGTACATATAATTCGGTTATTCGTTATAATTTCATTTTCCATACCTTTAGGCACATTCATAATTAATTTAGAAGTATTTGAGCGTAGAGAAAAGAAAGGGATGCAAGATGCCACTTAAGACTCGAATGAAAGAATATAGAGTAAAGTTAAATATGTCTCAAGAAGATTTAGCTAATGGGGTTGGTGTTAGAAGGGAAACAATTGGCAATCTTGAAAATGGAAAATATAACCCTTCATTCAAACTTACTTATGATATTGCAAAGGTTTTAAAAGCGCCTATTGATGTTCTGTTTTGGTTTGAAGAATAGGTTATGTATAAAAAATAAATTCAGATTTCTAACAAGAGACTCTATTTTATTTAAACTTTTTTCAAAATAGAGTCTTTAAAATTACCATTTGGGGTATCCTCAATATTTTTTACAAGAATGCATATAAGTTATAAGTAATATGAGCAATTATACAAGGAAAAAGTGAATTAGTTTTATTATAAAGTAATGAATACATAATTCCCATTATAGTTGCAAAAATAATAAATCCGATATCATAATTATGAGCTATTCCAAACAATAAACTAGATATAATTAATCCAACTACAAAAGAATATTTCACTTCAAAAAATTTAATAATAATTCCACGATATAATATTTCTTCACATATCGGTCCAATTACAACAATTGATAACATAGTAAGTATATAAATAATCAATGTCTTCTCATGTAAATTTTCTATACCTAAGGATTTATCCTGGATATTAGCAGAATCAGAAAAATATAGATAAGTTATATTATCTGTCGCTATAATCATAAGATTAGCTAAGAAAATATATATATATGTTCGAAATGAATACAGAGGTTTAATATTAAATATGGATAATATCATTCTACGAAATGGTTTGTATATTGATATAAATAAAATTATTATTAACAAATTAAAGAAATTCAATAAAAAATTATTTACTAACTTAATATTATTAGCGCTAAAATTCTTCTGAATAAACTCTAAAGATTTTGTTATCTCTAATGGAACACCTACAAATAGTATTGTTGCAATACCAATACTAAATATCCCCAAAACAAATTGTATCCATGAAATTTTATTAGTTTGAAGTTTCTTTTGTTCAAGATCTACTATTTCTTCGTTCGATAGTTCAAATTTTTTTTTGCATTCTCCACAACACTGGGTATTCTCGATTCCAGTAGAGTTGCATTCACTACAAATTTTCATATAGCCCCCCAATTTTAAATTATCTTTTTTATTAATCATAATTTTGTCGCATAGAGAAAAGACACTTCCCTAAAAGTGCCTTCTCTCTACTTAATCTACATAAGACTTCTCTTACATCACAAATATATCTGGGTTTCCACCCAACTTTATTTTACTACATCTATTTATAAAGTTTAATTAATTTAATGTAAATTTCATAAAGAAAAGACACCTTAAGGTGCCTTTTCCAATAGTTTTTAGCAGAAACAACTGCATCCGATAATGATTAATAGAATAAACAATACAACTAATAAAGCAAATCCTCCAGCAAAACCGCAGCCTTCGCCGCAACTACCACCATATCCCATAACAATAGTGCCTCCTTTAGATCAGAGGTAAAACTAGGGTTCATTCCATGCATTTTAATGGGGTCACTTTACCTTATGTTTTGAAGAATTAATTGAGCAGGTCCTTTAGAAAATAAAGAAAAGACACCCTAAGGTGCCTTCCTCCGACTTGAACCACTTTAATATTAATAATATGTATTGGACTCCCATCCAAATATTATTTTACCATGTTAAGTAATATCTGGGTACCGCCAGCATTTTTGAAGAAAAACACGCTAAGCAAAAAAATACAATAAGCTGTCCATATGGAAGTTGATTAATATTAGCTTATTTGTCTTATAAGTTAAATCGAGAACAATTAGATCCCAAAATATTTCAGTTCTTTTTGTATGTTATTTAAGGCAAACCTCTTTCGTTTTTTAAAGAAATTCTTTGGTTCGTTTGAAGATAATCTCCAAAGAACTCGTATATCCTGCGAGTGTTAGAGTAAGGACTTGAACAAATTCCCAACCATCCTCAGCATGCTCTATAATAATACGCTTATAATCTTCTTTGGGTTGCCATTTCCATCCATCAATTTCGACTTTCACAAATTTGTAATCATACATATTCTTCCACCCCTTTTTCCATAATTGTACCATTTAGAAGAAGCGATGTATTGTACTTTTTTGACTGTATACTCTATACATATGAAGTTAACATAACGCATCATTATTGGAAATCATTTTAAAATTTTATGTTTCAATTTTTTCTTTACCCTTAAGGATAAACCACCGTATCAAAGCTACAAGTAGTATGAAAAGCGGTATTATTTGAATAAAGAAAAATCCTTTCCAAAAATAAAGTGGGTTATTATATGTAAATTCTGTTGCCGCCTCATTTGTATAAGAAACAAACGAACCTACCAAACCAGAAATTGGAATTGTAAGTAGATTTATCGCTAAACAGATTATTATCGATGATAGATTTTTAGCCTTAATTTTTGGTGAAACAGACATGAAAAATAAAAATATTGAAGTACTGGATATAAGAAAAAATGGTATTACATAAAAAATCAACATAATAAACCTCCATGATTTTGATTGTACCATCAGCAAAGACAACTTAGTACAAATTCTCATAAATAGAGTATTCACGTGAGATTAACAAAACGTCTCATTATCGGTAGCAATGAAAAGGACTTTAAATTTAATTCGTAGGATCTCTTTCTTTTACAAGATCTTCGATGTTATTTGCTTCTTTGATTTCTTTTGACGATAACCAATTTTCATTTATTGTTCCTGTCTTATTGGTTAAATAGATGTTAAAGTTTTTATTATATAGTTCTTCTTTAAGGATTGTGGTTACTTTGATTAAATCCTCAATTAAAAGAGGATTGTTTTCAAATATATTATTGGTGGTATTAATAACTAAAGTCACTATATATTTTCGACTATCTTCAACATCCGAACTTGAATAAGTAATACTTTTAATTGCAAATCGATCGTTTTGCATTTCATGTAATCTTTCTTCTACTTTTGTTTGCGTTCTAATCCAATTTTCCCAATAAACGTTTATGGCGTCTTTCATCGTGGATTTCATTGTTAGTAACAGTTCTTCTTTTGTTATTATATTTTGTACATTTTTAAAAGGTCCACCTAAAGATTTACCATTTTGATCCTTAATTTCAAGTTCTGTTATCTTTTTATTATTCTTCTGAATGAGTTGAAATAGAGCATATAAACGATCTAATTCTACTGAATTCAATTGGCTAAAGTCAATCTCATTACTCATTTGCAAAGTTAATAATAATTCATTAGTTGGTTTTCCTTCATCTGGATCTTTATTATCTAATATATATTGAAGAGGATTTTCCGTTTCAAATTCCACGTAGCCTAATTTTTTTATTTCTTCTAAAGTTGGTTTGAATTTCTTATATTCCTCAAATGTTTTTTTTCCGTATTGGTATTCATCACCTACTGGATTTGAATAGAGGAGACCTTGTACCTTTACTCGGAATTTTAGATATTTGTTATTTTTTTCTTGCACAGTATGGTAGGTATTACCACCATTATTTTCATTTATCGAGCTCCAATCTGTTACAACTACATCAATACCGTGTTTTTCTTTTATATATTCTTGTACCTCAGCTCCATTTTCTTGATTACAACCACTTAGACATAAGAAACATAATACTAGCAATATTACATGCTTCAAACGTTTCATATAAGCACTCCCTACGTAAGAATTAATTCTTGAATGTGCAGCACACTGCAAATCCCTCTTTTCCTTAGTCGTATACTTTAACTTATATATAGTGTGAATATTAAATCATTTAAGTTATTGACGTGCCATCTATACTGCTCGAAGCATTACTGTCTTAAAATATACAACCTATTTGTTTTAAGTTCTTTCTCAATTCTATAAGCATATGGTCCATTAAGCTCATATCTAAAACGTACATTCATACCATGGTATCTATTTTACTATAAAATCTGGTTCTCTTATTAAAATGTTCTTTTTTTGTTTTTTGTTCCCTAGTATACATGTTCCTTCTACTTCAATAAGGGAGGATTTATGGAAAGACATTATACAATCTCAAGTTATGCACCATATATAAGAAGAATCCAACAAACTATGATTAATCACTACATTTTCTTTCATAGAATGTCAACGTAAAAAAAGACACTTTCTATAGTGTCTTTTTTGCAATAGTATACCTATGTTAGCTTTTTACACTCTAAAATAAAGTAGGTATCCTTACAAGTAGTATCCTCATTGTAAATACGTTCAATAATTTCCGCTGCATACTCTTTATCTTCACATGTTTCTGCTAATCTCTTTATATAGTTTTTTACAATTTGTATTGTTTCTTCCTGATCTAGATTGCTTTTCATCAATTCAGGGTTGAAATATCCCAATTCGTACACTCCTTTTCATTAATGTAATGATGATTTCTCTCTCTTTTCTCACATATATAGGGGTCCCACCACATGCCCATCAACTTAAGATTTTGAAATACCCCAAAACGATAATTTTATGTATTATGCTCGTTTTTATTATTTTGAGGTAACTCGTCCTTTTTAGCTGGATAGCGATGTGGCGAGACCCCTATAACGGCTTCTTATTTGGTTATATTTTTGTTTTAATTTATATTCGAAACATTGAGGATTTCTACAATTTTATCTGCTTTCGAATTGTTTATAGAGTAGTATACCTCTAGCCCTTTTCTTTCAGCATGTAGAACGTTCCTTTTTAGTTTATATAGATGTTGAGATGTTGTAGATTGTGGAATATTCAAAATTTCTGTAGTTGAGTTACATTTAACGTTTTCTTATTAGTTAATTCATTAATGATATGTAGTCATAATGGGTGTACCATTGCCTTTAATAGTTCGATATCATCTTCGGGAATTTGAGTATCAATATTAGTATCTAGAATTCTATTCATGATATATCCTCACTTTCTAATAGTATTTTTTATTTGCAATATACTTATATAGTGATTAATTTGTTTTATATGTCATGAACTATTTATATAATTTTGAGTGGATTTAATGTGTGTTTATCATGAGTTTTTTGTAAATTCATAAATTATTAGCGGACATTTATAGGAGTTAGGTAATAGAAAGGGTAAATTTCATAAAAAAGCGTTTAAGATATTTATCTTCAATACTCTCTGCAATAATAAGTTTTAAAATAAAATATAAACTATAACGTATTCTAATTATGGTATAATATAGCTAGTAACTGAAGGCGTGTGGTGGGAGGTTGCAGCCTTTCTTTCTCTTAATTTAGAGGGAAAGGAGGTGTAACCGATATGGAATTTTTACAACAATTATTACAGGACACTACGAAACTATTCGTAACAGTGTTCATAACAACTTTTGCAACTGCTTGTGCTAACAAGTTAGTAGCAAAACGTAATAATAAAAGTAAAAGAACCACCCAGACGTCTGCCAAACGTAAGAAAGGTGGTTCAAAGAAAAAATAATTAAACTTTGCAATCTACCACCTAACGGCAGCAGTTACAAATTAGACGGGATGTTACCAGCATCTCGTCTTTTATTATTATGCACATAGTTAGTGAGTTAAAACCTTTAATAAAAGGTTTATCTCTACACTCTCATTATACATTTTATCTCATTGGAAAACAATATCATCTTGTTTGGTATTTTTTATTATGAAATAATGATTGATTCTGCTTAATAAATTCCTATCTTGGTGAAGTTTTTTCAATTACTTCTTTCTTTTTATACATGCCTTATAGTGTTTCCTCATTAATTTTTAAATCTGCTTTATCAACTAACTTTCCATTTTCGTTCTGCAGTTTTTGTGGATCCATATTTTGTTCAAATAAGTTGGCAGTAAGTTGAGGTTTCATTTCTTTAAATGACGGAAGTTTTTGTTTATCTAGTATTTTTATAATATGAAAACCGTAATCGGTTTGTATCGGTTCGCTTATTTGTCCAACCTGTAACTCATAAGCTTTGTCTTCAAATGCGGGTATCATACTGCCAGATTGAAGTAACCCCATGTCGCCACCCACGTTTTTAGTTGCACTATCTTGAGAATATTCTATGGCTAACTTAGTGAAATCTTCCCCAGAATCTAGTTTCGCTTTTACTTCTTTAGCTTATGCCTCGTTTGCTAATAGAATATGGCTTATATGTAATTTCGTTTTTTTGTATCATATAGTGCTTTGAGTTCACTTTCTGTAACTTTCACATGCTCTTCTGCCAATTTATTTTTTAACAGGTCTAATTTTAATTTCTTGCGTAATTGCTGTTCTGTATCCCCTTATTGTGATGGGTATAGTTTTTTAACTTTAATTTGGTACGTGAAATTATATTTACTTAATTAACCCTTTTCTTCCCTCTAAAATTATTATAGCATTCTATATAAATTTTATGTTATTATATAGATAGAAAATTTGTTTCCATTGTTTATACTTTATTGTACGTAGCGTGAAGGACAAAC
This sequence comes from Bacillus cereus group sp. RP37, assembly GCF_040459695.1. Classification (NCBI taxonomy): domain Bacteria; kingdom Bacillati; phylum Bacillota; class Bacilli; order Caryophanales; family Bacillaceae; genus Bacillus; species Bacillus cereus group sp. RP37. The sequence goes on from NZ_JARVHP010000002.1 coordinate 427,482, forward strand.
CTTACGCCCTGTTAACTCGGGCGAGGTTTGTCCTTTTTTTATTTTAAGGAGGAATATACTATGAAAAAAATCTACAAAATTGGAGCAGTTATAACAACTTTATGTGTTATTGGTATCACAATCTTTACTTTAACTAAAAATGAATCTGTTAACCCAGAGACTGTAACACAAAACAAAACAATTGTGTCAGCTGCAGAAACAACAGGATCACCCAAAAATATTAGAGATATTTCAAAAGAAGAATTAAAGCAAAAAATACAATCCCATGAAGAGTTCATTGCGTATTACTATCAACCAACCTGTCATTTTTGTAAAAAAGCTGCACCGGATATCAATAGTATGTCGAAAAAGCATGATAGAACCATCTATCGTATTGATATCTCTACACCAGAAAATCAAAGTGCCTTTCAAGAGTTCGACATTCCAGGTACTCCAGTTGTTGTAGCTTATAACAGGGGTGAAGAAGTTGAACGCCTAGAAGGAGTAGTGTCAGCTGCTACATATGATGGATTCTTTGCAAGACGTAATTCGAGTGCTAGCTAGTATAGTGCTCGTTTTTCTTTGTACGAAAGGAGAATTAACATGAAACAAAACGCCCGTATTCAATCTTTAGACATAATAAGAGGTATCGCCATACTATGTATCCTTTTTGTGAATCTACCTACTATGACGGGGCTAGATCCCTTTAATCAGGCAGGTTACTCTGGTACAGATAAAGCGATTCGTTTTTTAGCAGATTTGTTTATACAAGCAAAGTTCTACACTATTTTCGCATTCTTATTTGGAGTAGGATTTTATATCTTTATGAAAAATGCAGAAGTAAAAGGATATCTCATGTATAAGTTGTTTATTCGCAGACTGTGTATTTTATTAGCCTTCGGTTTACTTCACTTCACCTTTCTATGGTATGGAGATATTCTACATGCGTATGCTATAGCTGGATTTATTCTATTGTTCTTTTATAAGCAATCTACTAAGCTTATTTTTATAGCTGGTTGTAGTTTCCTAACGGTTAGTTATGTATTACATATTATTATATTTTTACAAGCAAGTTCTTCTATTCCTGAAGTACCAACTTACTATCAATATATGTTTACAGGCAACACTACCAACCACACGGTAAATCTATTTACACATTATTTATATCAAGTAAAAGCACGTTTGTTTTTTCTGATGATAGAGGAACTCCGACAACTACTAATTGGAATTCCAGAATATATAGGCTTATTTTTAATCGGCTTATGGGCTGGTAAGAAAAATATTTTTAAAAGGGTGCCGGAATTAATAAAGAAAATTAGATTTTTACAGTGGAGTTCGTTATGCATTTCATGTCTTCTCTCTTACCCTATTATCTACTACTTTATAAAAGCGGATGTCTATTACTCTAAGGATGTACAACTATGGATTCTATTTGGAGGGAAAGCGCTAGCTATATTCTATATTTGTACTCTACTTAAAGCTTGTGAGAATAAAAAATATATAAAATGTCTGCAAACCTTTATGAACGTAGGCAAGTATGCTTTAACGAATTACATTAGTCAAAGTATACTAACTCTTGTCATTCTTTCGTTGTGCTTTAAGGATGCCTCACAGGTATATTACTGGCAACTATGTATCTTCGGGATTTTAATTATTTTTGTGCAAATTATATTCAGCAAAATTTGGAGCAAATATTTCCGTTATGGTCCTATTGAGTGGGTATGGAGAAAAGGAGTTTACAAGGGATAACCTATTATATTTCTCAATATATAAAATTATTTAACACGATAAAATAATATTTGGATGGGGGTCCAATACATATTATTAAAATTTAGATGGTTCAAGATAAAGAAAGACACCTTAGGGTGTCTTTCTTTATAGAATTTAGTATTAACATGTATAACAAATTGTACATGTTAATCTGCTGCCTTATTATCCTGTAAAAGAAAAAATATAAATCCCCATAGATATCTATCTTATAGTTAATTACATACATTAATTCATGATATAATTATATCCATATATTAAACTTAAAGGGTGATAATAATGAACTCATACACAAATAAGCAAAAAATAGTATCCCTTATAATAGCTTCATTTATCTTTTTCAGTTTTGTATTAATGGGTATATACAATGTTACAAAATCAAATTTCTTTTACGTAAATTTAGCAGGTTTAACCCTCAATAGTTTCATGTTATTTTTAGCAGCTAAAGCATTAATGAAACAGATTAAAGACTAAGTATATACAATGATAGATTTAAGCTTATTTGAAGGATCGACACATCACAGTCAAGCGAATAAAATTCAGATGGAGGATTCAACATGAATAATCTAAAAAACTACTTAAACGAGAATCTTTTTATGAAGTATTCTCTATATATAATATTAGGAGCTGGAATAATAAGAACCGGTTATGAATTTGGCTATTTCATTACTAAATTCATGTTTTAAAATAATAAGTGGTGTTAATAACAAATAACACCACTTATCAATATATTTTTCATCATATAACTTGAAACATAACAACTATTAAATTCATAATTGCATGAACAAAAAATGATACTAGTAACCGATTAGTACGCACATACACCATAGCAAGCACAAGTCCAATTAAAAAATATCCAAATATAAATGGAAAGTCAAAATGCATAATAGAAAAGAACAATGAACTTATTAATATACTCCAAGTTTGTGTAAATCTTCGTGTTAAAATATTTATGGCCGCATAACGAAAAACAAACTCTTCTACTAAAGGTGCAAGAAGAACAATTGAAATAAGTTCCACAGGAGATATTACTGCAGCAGCAACTGTACTAGACGTATTTGCTGATTGCGTAGTAAGCTGGAATATACTCTTATCTAAAAGACTGCCAACCATCTGCCCAAGAAATATTAATATGATCCCAACTAAAATCCATACAAATGAGTTTCTTGATAATTTAATTGATAACTTCGTATCTTTCATTATCTCTTTTCTATATATAAGAAAAAAGATTATCAACGTAAGTGAAAACCCAATTAGTTCCCAATGCACGAGAAGTTGTTGGATTGCTTGCTGTTGGTTTCCCTGAATATCATACCAACCTGTCTTCGCAAGCAATTGGACACCTATAATCCCAACAAATTGAGTCATTATAAAATATATAAGTATGATATAACCTGATTTATGTAAATTACTATTATTCATGTTTATGTATTTACCCTTCACTTTTTTTATTCAATTAACGATTTTGGTTTACTTTTGCTCCATCCATTTTTTCTACGTCTTTCTGCTAAACACATTTGTCCAGAAAATCCTATATTATTGAACAGGATTATCGATTCTCAAATTGCAATTTTTTAATTTTGATGATGTAACCACCTATAATGGAAATATACTTTTTTCTAAGGAGGAATCTAATGTATATATCAAATAGGATTGGCTTATTTAGCTGGATTGCAACTTGCCTATACTTTTTAATTGAACCTTTCTTTATTTTCACTTCTACAGCACCTTATAACTATTTGCACCACGCAATGAGTGATCTAGGTGTAACAACCTGTGGAAAATTCACCTACGAAATAGCTCCTTATGAAATATGCTCCCCTAATCATTTTTGGATGAATTTACTCTTTATTATTAATGGAATAACATTTTGTATTGGAGTACTATATATTTCACAGTATCTAGAAAAAACAAGAATTAATAGAATTGCAACATTTTTTATACTTATAATAGGAGTCTCCACTATAGTTTCAGGATTAATTCCTGCAGATATAAACCTAATTGGACATTCTATTCTAGTTTGGATAGGTATGCTTACTGTATTTCCAGGATTATTTATTTTTGCTAAGAATCTTAAAAAAGCTAGAAAATGGACATATTTCTGTTTACTAAGCTTAATAGTAATAATAATTCTTATCTCACTTGTTTTTCTTTTCCCCTTACCTGCAGGTCTACTACAAAGACTTTTCTATTTGGTTCTTTTCGTTTGGGGAACTGTATCAACCTACAAATTAATAAAATAAAAAATTTGTTCACTTTTTTGATACATTTATGAAACATTCATATGTTATCTTCAATACGTTCTTTTCTCTTTATAATGCCGTGTGAGATATACTCAGACTTGAAGCCCTAGACCCCCTAACTCTAGGGCTTCTCTATTCAAATAAGGATTTTTTTAGTTTTGTAACAACTCATATGTGTAATTAACATCCTCATTTGTATCCCTCCATATTCATCTTATTTTAGCGATATATATAAATTTCTTTTAACCACGGTTTTATTTTTTAAAAAAGGGTTGTGTTTTTCTCCACACCCCTCATTTCCTTCTTAATCCACAGGTACTTCTTCTTGTCCATGTGGAATTTGTGCAATTGGTGTTACAATTTGTGCATATTGGTTTACCCGCACTTTAAATTGTCGTGGTTCTAAGAAGTTTACCTGTTGAATTAAAACTTCAATATGAAACGTATCTACTTTTTTTCCACGGTCGATTTTGGTAATTCGCGCATTGTAAAACTTATCCCCATTTAGGAAATATCGTTGTACAGCTTCTGTAGCCAGCATACGCTCATTACTTGTCATTTTCATTGGTTCAATACCAAATCCAGCCTTTGTAAACAAATACGGGACATCATAACTACTATTAGAAATTTTTCGTAGTAAGTCCTCTACTGTTTTTGTTTTCGCGATATATTCCTCCTCTTTTGTATCAAATCCCTTGGGCTTATCTCCGAGCATCTCTATTTCATCTTGGTTTACTTGCTCTTCCTCTTGCACTTGTGATTTCATCATGTAACGATGAATAGTATTATAAGTAGCAACGCCTACTACTAACACAATAATTCCCAATATAACTAAGTACTTACGAGGCAGATTCGCTAACACATTCATGACTTTCTTCATTTCTTCACATCCCAAATCAGTCTATAACATTACGAATTTGCGTCATATGTTGACCTCTTGCTGTATAGTTTAGACCTGTAATTTGTACACCTTTATTATCACCAATATGAATCATTCTTTGATTCCCCATATAAATTGCAACGTGCCCTGGGTTTTCATAGAAAATAAGATCCCCTGGTTGTGCATGATTGATATCTGGTACTTGTTTACCTTGTCCGACTTGAGCACCTGTCCAATCTCCAAGTTGTACACCTATGCTTGTTCTAAAGACATACTGCGTAAACCCTGAGCAATCTGAAGAGCCACCTGGTGGATTACGGTCTCCTAATACATATCTGACTTTTCCTTGCCCTAGCCATTTTTTCGCTTCTTCCAGTACCTTTTGTCGTTTAGCATTTGTCATGGTAGGGGAACCACCAGATGATAACCCTGGATCATCATTTTTCTTAAAGAACTTCAGTGGATCGGTCGGTTGGTCGTTTATACGAATTTGGAAATCTAAATGGACAGCGTAACCAAGCATATTCAGAACGCCACCAACATAGTTAGAACCACCCATTTCCCCAATAATTTGTCCTTTTGTTACCATAGTTCCTGGTGTAACTGAAATCTTACTCAAGTGTAAATAACGGGATACAATGCCATTCCCATGATCAATATAGACACCTAGACCACCGTAGTTTACATATCCTGTTTGAGCTGTAACTACTCCCGCTTCCATCGACCATACGGGGTCTCCTGGTTTTCCAGCGGTCATGGCTCCAATATCTACAGCATTATGCGGTTTGTTATTATGAATTTCATCAAATGTACCTGTAATACGCCCTGATTTTGTTGGCCATTTCCAACCTTTATCAGAAATCCATTCTCCATCTCCATTTGCTACACAACCTAAATCTTTGTAATATTTTAAAACTTTGGAAACATATGTAAAATCCCCGTAGCATGCATTAACCTTTGTCCTGAAGTTATTCGGATCGGAGCAACCACCTGGATTTAAATGATTCTTACTTCTTGAGAACTCAATAGCTGTTTCTTCTGAATAGCCACCCTTTGCTAAAGCGTAACTAATAAAACCTTCGCCAAAGTTGTAAGACTGCAAAGCAAGTGCAATGTCACCATTGGCCTTTCCTAGTACATCTTTAAATTCCCGTACACCTGCTTCTATAGAAATATTGGGATCTTTAATACACCCTACACGAGCATTTCCCTTTACACCTATACAAGATGAGCTCATGTCTCCATATTGCCCCTCTGAAGCCTGCATCGGGTCATTTCCTGCTCCACCTGATTCCTGCATCATTTGGGCAGCCAAAATACCAACATATTCAGCAACACCATGTTTTTCTGCCATTTCTTTAATTTTAGGAAGGTATCCTGTAACTTTTGCATTAAGATTGAAAGGCTCCCCGCCAGGACTCACATTACCTACACACATACCACCAACAAAATTACTAGAAGGTGCCAGATGTCCATATGTCGCTTCTAACATCCCGGCTTCTAATATCTCTCGCGCACGCTCTTTTTGACTCTTACTAAACTTTGCGAGTTCCATAGCTTTCTCTAGCCCATGAGAAGATGTTGTCACTTTTTTACTTCCACTCGCATTAATCTCATCTATTTTTTTCTTAAAATCTGTATCTCCTAATATCTTTTTTACATCCGGTCCAGAGTAACTTTCAGATTTGGTTTTTTGCATCTCCTTTTTCTTTTTTTCACAAGGATCATTCGGTCCTGCCTCGCATACCTCTTTTTCCGTATATTCTTCATATTGGATATCCAAGAAATATGATATAGCGTCATGCGGATCTTTACCAGTCAAATCATTATCATATCGCGCCATGTCAAAAGCGACAACTTCTTTCCAATCCACATTCAGAGCCATTGAAACTTCCATATATTTTTTTACTTGTTCCTCTGTCTTACTTTCATCATCGGTAAAAGGTACAAAAGAGACTAAAATCACACACACAGCAATAATTACTCCCATAATCAAAGCGGCAGGCACTCCAACCGCTGCTATAACAGCACCCACAATTTTTAGTATACCTGCTTTTAGCATTTTGGCAGCAGCTTTCGCTGCCGCCTTTCCTGCTTTCCCTGCTAATTTTGCCATCTTCCCGCGCGCTTGCATCCCTTTTTTCTTAATAAAGTGTGCAGCTACATCTTTTAAAGGGTTACTTTTTTTCTGTTCATTTGGATCGTTAGGATTTTGACTCATAGACTTGTCACTCCATACTTTCCATTTTCATTATTTCTTCTTTTTCGCTGTGCTAAGCGAGGGTTTGGCGCAAATGGAATCAGATTTTGTGGATCATGTTCTGATAAATTCAGATGCGTCTCTGTACGTACAACTTCTTCATGTGTTTGGGTTACTAGAATTTCTTCTCTCGGCTTAATACTGCTATCTTTCACTTCACAAACCCTTTCAATCCTTTGGTTTGCTTGTAATCGTGTATCTCCTTTTCCGAACGGAGAAATACGTGACACTGTACCGTCTGTAGTTGTCGCAACCATGTAACTACGATCTCTTTCAACAACCATTTGTACATTTTGATAGCCACCTTGGTCCAAATCAGACATATAGAAATGACCATTGTCTACCTTATGATTCACTGTAAGTGGCGGTTCGCTAAATACTGCTTTCTGTTGTAAAGGTCTTTGATTTTGATTTCCTACCAATTGATTTGGGTTTATATTAAAATCACGACTGATACTAATTTTGCCACCACTGGAATCTTGGATATAAGCTGGCGACTCTATAATACCACTCTTATACGGCTTTAATTGTCCACCAGAAATATTTAAATCTTTATATACAACTTGTCCCTCGTGAACTCGACTATCTCCACTACCATAACGGGATACAACTTGCGTCATACCACTGGAATCTTTTGCTTCAATCCATGATTTATTATTTGTCACAACAAGGCGTACTGCCCCTTCAGTAACAGATTGATTTCCAGTAGCATCCGTTGTTGTTGGTACCATTCTCTGAATCTCTTGAATTTCTTTTGCTTCTGTTTGAACAGCTTTGTTATACGGGTTATGTTTACTTACCATACGTGCAGTCGCTTGATAAGCACCTGCACCACCAATTACACCAACTGCATAACTTAACCCTTTTGTTACATTATAATGGCGTTCTGCTGCATTCCCACCTAATGATGTATTGACAGCAGCATTGGTCCCACTTATCACTCTTTGTACTGCATTCCCTCCGGATTGTTGTACAGTACTCGCAGCACTAAAGAATGCATTTGATACCGTATCAATACGATCCGCAAGCATAAGGTGTTTTACACCTTCCATTACACTCATGCCAAGTTTTGTACTTTGCTGTGTCATACGTCCCACTGCGGAAGTTGGGATAGATATTTTACCAGCGCTTTGTGCAATATTCGCTACACTTGTTGATGCATCTGCATAAGAGCGTTCGATTTCCGCAACGGAAAGATCTCCTGCACGTGCAATACTCGCTTGCGTTTGTGTCGCTGCATATACGGCTTTATTAATTGCACCACCTGTCGCAACGCCATGTGAACGAACACCTTGAATCGCACTAGTAATTCCAGAACCTACTTGTTGGCTCACCGTTCCAAGACTTGCATGGCCTTGTAAACCTTTCGTTAATTGCGAAGCAAAGGCATCTTTATTAATATACGATTGATTATGAAGACTCTTACCACTCGTATATTTTGCCTGTACGGGCATCGCTCCCGCTTGTACTGCCGCTTGTTGTGCGACTGCCTTAAATTCATTTCCTTTTTCATTTAAGTGAGACTGCCAAGCTTGCTCTTTTTGTGGTTGAGACATAGTTGGAGACAACTTTTTCATAAAGCTTGCCTGTTGTTCTACTGCATAGCCCTGTTTAAAGGACTCTGTAGAGGCTTGAACTAGGTTCCCAACATTACTTACTTGTTTTGCCTTCTGGCTTCCAGTTCCACTTGTCAAACCGTGTGTTTTCACACCGTTGACTGCCTTCTGAATGCCTGCTGCACTAGATATACCCATTGCATTTAAGCCAGGATTTTTTTGTAACTGTTGTGATAAATGAGAAGCGAAAGCTTCTTTATTCGCATAGTTTGTACCGTCTTTTTGCAGTACAATACCAGCCGATTCTGCCGCTTGTTGTGCATGATTTTTAAATCCTTGTACTTTTTGATCCAAATGTTTATTCCATGCTGCTTCTTTTTCTTGTTGCGGCATATCTGCAGGGAATTGTTTTATGAATCCAGCCTTATGGTCTGCACAATAAGCCTTCTTGAATGCAGCACTAGAAGCACCGACAAGAGCACCTACTCGTCCCATATTTTGATGGCCACTTTCTAACGTTTCTCCCTTTACTCCCTCAATTTCTTTTCCAATTTTCCCTAATGCGAGTCGAGAAGCAAACGCATCTTTATCCACATAGGACTTATCAAACAGATTATTTCCTTGCTTATCCTTCGCTTCACCTGGCATGGCTCCTACTTTTATTGCCGCCTGTTCTGCGTGGTTCCTAAATCCTTGTACTTTTGCGCTCAGATGGTCGTTCCAGTGTTTCTCCTTCTCTTCCACTGACATATTTTCTGGTAACTGACTCATAAACGCATCTTTATGGTCTGCCTCATAGCCCTTTTGGAATGCATTCGTTGCAGCGTTAACTAAATCTCTAGCATTTCCATAGGGTGTAGCGGTTTTCTTCATATTTTGTAAATCTTGTTTCCGCTGATTTGTGAAACGAGACATTTGATCACTATTTGTTTTCGCTACTTTTTTAGCAATCTCTGTATCAGAAGCATTAGGGAATGCTTGTTTTAAGCGGCTTGCAACTGTAGAATCAGGATTATCCGCTTTCCAATTTTCAAAATCTTTTGTAGCTAAATCCTGTGCGATATCTTCATCGGTTAGTTCCGGATACGATTCACCATTTAGATTTGAATACGTGTCCGCACCCTTCTTTACACTCGAACTAATATGTTTTCCTAAGGCTACAGCCCCTTCACCGACTGCAGCAACACTTCTACCGGCCACTGCACCAGGAGCACCACCTAATGCACTTCCAACTTGCGAGCCTACTACCATCGCTCCCGGTCCAAGACCAGCTCCCGCTGCCATACCAGCAAGTCCTGTCGTTGCTTTACCAATTGAACTTCCAATTTGACCTACTTTTAACATACGAGCTGCACGAGATGTTGTACCAACATCTGTCCCTAAATTCGCTCCTAATGCATCTTTCGGGTTATCCGCATCTTCTTTTATCTTTTCTTTATCCCCTTTATCATCCGGTTTTGCTTTTGAATTACGATAGTCATCTCGAATACCTTTAACCAGTCCAGCCACACTTGCTAAAGCACCCATCCCCATCATCGTACCCGCTCTATGAATACCACCTGATGCATTGGTGCTCAGGCCGATAAAGCTTTTCACAATCTCACCAACTGGGATAAACATGGCAAGTAATACTAATTTTATAATAGGATTTTTTGCGTCCCCAATAAGTGTAATGACTAACCATAAGGTAATTGCGTGAATCGCTTGAATTAATACTGCTCCCATAAACTCGCGAATCCAATATAACGTTTGTTGTTTCTTTTGTGGAAATAACCACATTCCTACCATTACAGGACCTAATAACATTAATACGTACAATGTCACTGCGCGCATTAAATAATAGAAATTCGCCCAAATCATTAATCCAGCTTCAATAAATAGTCCGAATATGATAAACATATAATCGTTTTCATGCCCTTTCATTGAAAGCTCTGTAATTGTTTTATTGTCAGACAGTCCCGACTTTAATAAAGGTATTTGTTGATCCGGGTTAAAATTCCCGTTATTTACTCCATTTATCGCCTCTTTAAATTCCAATGTAATCCAATTGTTTAGATCAAATACAAAATTATAAAAGAAATCTAAATGCCAGAGGCAAATCGAGATAATCATTAAGTCTTTTGCATATTCAATTAATGCCGTGCGATTATTTGGATTCATAGCTGTTGCTGAATATTTTGCTGCTGTAATCACTACACTGACAAGGACACAAAAGGCAACAAGCTTAAACATAACAGGCATACCGGTATCTAATACATTCGTAACCGCATTCTTTGAATATAAAAAATCTAGATTAGCATTATCTCCACCAAAGACTAGAACTGGAATAGTATCCATAAATCCATAAATAGGCGCTAGGAGGGCCTTTACCATATGAATAATAAGGCCACCGACCCAATCTATTATTTTCTCAAGCATAATTTCACCTTCCTTTTCAAGGGTATGCTATTATCCTGCGTACCCTTGTACTTTCTTCATGTTATTTAAAAGCTCTTGTAGTACCGCTTCATTCGATTCAATGAACATCATTTCTTTGTCTGATGGATCTGTTTGAATCCAAACCGAACTATCTCCTACACGGAAGATTCCTTCTCCTTTTCCAGGGTTGTTAAGAATAATATCTAACTCTCCAGCAGTTAAGTTAAAGTTCTCTTGGATTTTTTTCTTATCAATCTTATTTTGTTCTAAGAAGAAATAAGAGAAAGTAGATTGCAAGATACCACGTGCTTTCACATTTTCTAAAATACGAACAAAGTCCTGACTCGCCCAACACATACCAGCATTTCTTTTACGTGAACGACGTGCTACTTTTTCTAAGAAGTTAACCGTTTGTTCATAATCAATAAACTGCCACATCTCATCCACATACAGTACTTTTCGTTTGATAGCATGTTCTGGACTCTTAATCCAATGCTCCCAAATATAGTTCAAGATAACGTGGAAAGCGATTGGTTTTAAAAATCCTTCCTCTAAATGACTAATGTTAAAATTAACAACGCGTGATTCATTTAACTGTGTTTCTACACCACGGCCAAAATAACTTTGCCCATCAAATAATGGTTTTGAACCATCGCGTAAGAACGGACGAATTGCGGCAATTAATTCTTCTGCTTTCACATCGTCTCCATGATGTTCTACTATGACATCGTAGATTTCTTTTAACTCTGGTTCTGGCTTTCTTACTTGAGACTGAATTAATTGTCCATCCACCTTCTTCACTTCATCTGTATATAAAGAGGAAGGATGTGAGGTAATACCATGTTTATCAAACACTTCACGAATGGCATCTTCTAGCATTGTACGCTGGAATACATTTAATCCTGGTTGATCAAAATCTTGTCCGCGAATAATAATGTCAAAGAATCCAAGTATTTCATTGATTTTCTCTAAAATCGGTACAAATCTTACATACTTCACGCCATCACGCTCTACAAGTTCTTTCTTATCATATTGTTCAAGTGCTTCTAGCTCTTCATCTTTATCCGTAATCTGAAGTTCTGTTACAGCGATTGCACAAGGGTTGATAATGATATTACTTTCAGGCGAAATATTTAAATTAATACCACCTAAACGTTTTGTAATTTTTACGAATTCACCTTCTGGGTCAATAATCATTGCATGCGTATCTGCAAGTGATGTTTCACGAGCGAGCTTCATTTTTAAAAGTAAACTTTTCCCGGAACCTGAGATCCCCGTCACACCAATGTTATAGTTTGGTGGACGATAATCTGCATTCCCGAAAGAATTTAAAAATTCTACTTGCCCAGTAATTTTGTTCTTTCCTATCGGTATACCTCCGTTAAATCTTCCGGAACCTGACACAAAAGGTGCAAATGTACATAGAGCACGTCTATCGATATTTCGATAGGTATCTTGCAGAGTATTTGGTGCACCTAGTGGCATAACAGCTTTCAAACCACTCTTCACACGATTCCAAGTACTTGCTATCTTAAAGTGTGATGCTTGCATTTCATCTTCAATATACTCACATAGAACGTCCAATTCTTTCTTTGATTCGGCATACGCAACACCCATTGTACTCACCATATAGGAATCATTTTCATTGAACTGGATTTCATCCATTAAATTGTTAGTATCTTGAATTTTTGCATCTAAATCTTTTTCTTGGTCAATGTTTCCTCGTGTACGTTGGAAAGAGAGATTCGAACGTAGCATAGTAAGCTGCATATCTAATGATCGCATTGCTTTGGCTTTTGGCTCTTTATGTATATCGATCATCACATCCACTTCCCCAGCTGAAGTTAACATGTTCAACCAATTGGTTTGCATCATACGTGGATACCCATCACGTGGAATATAAAACGGGCGGAAGAACGTATTACTTCCTAAGGATTGTTTAATTACTCCATAATCTTCTGCGTCAATTTTCATTCCTTCTGGAGCAATGACATCAAATACTGTAGTTTGATTGTCTAATTGCGTCGGTATTTCCTCTTCTTCCAACTCTTCCTCCTCTAGTTCCAATTCATCTTTTTCTTCTGCTTCTATTTTTTTCTTTTCCTTTTTCTTTTTTCCGAATAACTTCATAATTACGCCACCTCGTTATTTGATTTTTCTGTCTTTTCTTCCGCTAGTACTTTTTTCAGTAACTCTAGTTTTCTCTCATTCGTCTCACTGGTTGAATATAAGGAGAAATTCTCGTTTTCAATTAAGTCCTGGAAACGCGCTTTTACAGCTTTACGACGATTAAACGCTACGTATAAAAGTTCTATTAATTTATCTTTCGTTAACATTTCTACATTAATTTTTGCTTTCGATAGTAGATTTCGAGAAGCATTATAACGACGGTACAATTCGTTAAACGCCTTATCCACAATCTTTTCCTCCAACTCTTCCTCTGTATCAGCAGTAATTGTACTAATATCAACCTTATATGGATAAATTAAATAACGCTTTTGCTCATATCGAGGTTGCGAACGTTGCCAGTACTCTAAGTTATCGATAACTTCTTGACCATATAGTACTGTCTCTGGTGTAAGGTCCTTCGCACCTTTCATCGTTTCTGTCATTTTTCGTACAGGATCTGTTAAATCTACAAACTTACTTTGAATATATACTTTTGTATTAAACTCTAATGTGGTTAACCATGATTCAATTTTGATATCAATCGCTTCTTGTTCCATATTGGAGAGTAAGTAATAATTAACTGGATGCGCTTCCGCAATCAAGACAAATGTATCATCATGATAACGAATCATATGATTATCAATTTCCTTAATGTCTTCTACAAAAGCGTTAAAGAAATCAACATTATCCTCATCAACTTCTGATTCGGCAAGCATATTCTTTTTATTTTTCTTTCCACTTTTTTCAGCAGTGTGTTTCTCTACTCCGCCTTGCTTTTTCCCCTTTTTCTTAGACCCAAACAGCGGTTTTCCGTTCATTTTCCGATAAAAGAAAAATCCTACAATGGCTATCGCCGTAAAATATATCATTTCCAACATCTATAAATTCTCCTTTACCCATGTAGTTGGCTCGTACCCTTTTCTCCACTTCCCTTTTTCGGAACGGCTACGCATTTTGATAAGTAAAAATCTATCTAGATACATGTGTTGTTTTTCTTTATAAATAAAAGCAAACGCTATTACACCTACTACCGTTGGTAGTGCTAAAATTAAGCAAATAAAAAACGCTACTACCGCATCAATAGGTGCAAATAGCCGCCATAAACATGGTACATATAAATAAAGAGCCGCCCCGCCACCTAATAGATAAATCAATTGGCGTTTACTTAATACACCTAACAGCGTTTTTTGTTCCGAAGTCATGTCAACAGGAACAGTTACTTTTCTCATATTGTTTCCTCCCTTGTATAAGAGAAGCTCTCCCCAAATGGAGGAGAGCTTGTACATACTCTTATGTTAGATTGTTGCAACCCAAGCTGCGATGTCGTACGCTTTGATCATGACAAAGCCTCCAATTGCCGCACAAGCTAAACCAATCATAGCTTGTGTACGGTTTTCAGGGTTCTTCCCTTGCGCACCGGAAAGTTTAATAGCTGCGAATACAACACAAGCAACTACCCAAATACTACCAAAACCAATTAATGTTTTTACAAGGGTATTCATACTATTTTGGACAGTTGCAGCATCGCCTTTACCGCCATTACCACCAAGGCCCTTCGTAAAACTACCTTTTGCCAGTAAGAAATCTCCAACTGATGTTGTCATAAGTTTTGCAGACAACCAATTCAACATAATTCCTGCACCTCCGGATGTTTTTGCTCGCAAAACGCAAAAAGACCCCAATACACGCACACGTCCCCTAAGGACATGGCGCATATTGAGGTCTTCTCTTATATGCGAACTGATTAATTTTTATTTTATTGTGAAATCTTATTACTTTCATATTATAGCTATACGATTTTAAAAATACAAGCCCTAATTTACACTTAAAAAATAAAAATAGACTTTTCATGTTCCATTTTTATTTAATTTCTTTGTCTTCTTTGTTTGGATCGTACCCTATCATTTGAATTTGAAAAATATCACTGTTCTTAAGACCTAGAACATTCATTTCTTCTCTCAATGAACGCCATGGTTCTATTTTTATTTATTTTGTAATTTTGTCTCTAAATATATACACATATACATAGTATGCTTCTTTTTTCTTGTACATAATAACCTCCATTTTACTACAATGGGAGAAAATCTTATTAACCACTGCCTCGTCATTATCTCAAGCGTATTGTATGACCTTATCAATCTGTTTGACTCTGATATTACTAACATGTCCTGTATTCCTTATCTCAGAAAACAGATTAGTCCCACCTTGCTGTTGCTCTACTTCATTTCCACGGTTTCCCTAGTCCCATTGTTATTCCTTACTTTCCCCCCAAAGGTTCATTTTGTTTAAATTTTGCTTAATTTTCACCAATAATTATCTAAAAATTTCAAAATCGTTATATAATGAATTTAATTCAAATTAGGAGTGGTTAAAATGCCTGATACAATAAGACTTGCTCTTTTCATCTTTATAGCAATTAGTGCTGTTTTCTCTTTAATAAAAGAGTTTAAAAAACCTGAGAAAAAAGCGCTTTGGATTTCAATAGAATTTTTAGTTCTTTTCTGGGCGATATGTGTAATTGTAAATATCATAATCTAATTTGTAATGTATAAGTCTCTCTAAATAAAATTAAATATTCCGTCAATAATGTAGACAACCCATTTCTTAACCATATTCCATGATTGGAGCGGTTAGCTTTTGCTAACTGCTCTTTTATTTGTAAAAGGCACTCAATTAAATGGGTACTCATATAATATTCTGAGTTCCTTTCTATATAAAATAGTCGTTACAAAATGAATCTCGTCACGAGAGCACTTTATTTAGTGCTCTTTTTTACATATGCTTACCAGAAAGCATTTTTGTTTTAAATAATAGCTTCAAACTACTTGGGCACATTTACCAATTTATTTCCCGCTAAAACCATGTTAAAATCACCTGTGAGTACGACATAACTCAGTCTTATGAAGCCCTGTAACATTTTCTGCGGGCTTCTTTTTTTCAACAAGCCGTTAGTTAAGTATGCTGAGTACTTTGATTTATAAAATCACTTTTTGTTCACTTTTTTGATACATTTATGAAACATTCATTTGTTATCTTGAGTACGTTCTTTTCTTTTTATAATGTCGTGTGAGATATACCATGACTTGAAGCCCTAGCCCCCTAATCCTAGGGCTTCTTCATTTAAATAAGGATTTTGTTTAAATCCACCTTAATTCCTATCATTATTTCCCGATATATAAATTCTGTTATAGGTTAGAGGGAATTCTAAAACAAGAAAAAATATAATTTAAATCACAAAATGTGCAACAATCAAAAAGAATAAAAAAACAGGTAATTGTTTGTAATCACAATTACCTGTTTAAAATCGTTTATATTTACTCTTTATGTTTTAAAATTTCATTAACCTCTTCCACACTTAATTCAGTAGCTTCTGATATCTTCTCTATAGGTACACCAACTTTAATTAAATTGCGAATCATCTCTATCTTAGTGGCTGTTCTAGCTTCTTTTGCAGCTTTTTTTGCTGCTTTTTTCGCTGCTTTCTCTTCTGCCGTCTCTATTTCTGATATTCTATCTTTGATTGCCTTCTCTCTCGCCTCATATAAGCGTAAAAAGTCCTTATCACTACTTAAACGCTCCCAATCCTCTATTGCCTTTTTCAAAACTGGATCTTTTTCCATCGCGATTCCCTCCAGGATTGTTGTTAATTTCTCATCTTCATATGCAGGAAATAGTAATAGCCAACGTGCTAATATATCATCCCATGGATCCATTCGATTTTCTTGCCATTCTCGAATTACTTTTGGAATCTCAAGAAAGTGCAATTGCATATTCTCTGAAATTATGTGCTCTGATTTTTTGTTCATGACTACACCGACATTATGAAAGTCTTCTTCTTCTGGAAACAGAATAAAATCCACTATATTAATACAAATGGTTGGTCTTAATTCTATGTACTTCATTCCCTGAATCATTTGAGAATAATACATGCCAGCCCAGTAGAACAAAGATCGCTCGATTATGTCTTTTTTGTCGCGAACCTGTATCTCTATATTTAATTTTATACCATTATTAAGAGTAGCTCGCAAATCTAAAATAGACAATTTATCATCCTTTTGCTCCCTTGGGAGATGTGGATCATCTAAATGTAACGAAATGATTTCCTCATCTAAATAGGATTGTAATACCGCATTAAGAAAACCAATGAGTATATCTTCATTTCCCTCTACTCCAAACAACCGCTTGAAAGCAAAATCAACTCGTAAATTTACTAGATTTTTTTCATAGATGTATTCATATTCTCTTCTACCTTTCTTTTTGTTAATTTAAAACCTTTGTAGTAACTGAATATAAAAAAAGATAGAATTACAAACTCTATCTTTTTTAACCTACTTATTTAACGTATTCCCTGAAAGAATTCTCCTTCCTCAAGCGTGTGAAGGGCGTAGCCCAACGATAGATGGGAGATGAATTTCGGTTTGGCATAGCCAAAAACTTTTGATAAACTAGCTATATGAAGTTCTTTGATAACTTGATATAGAAGGTTGCAGGAAGAAAATAGAGTGCGAAAACCAAGCCATTCGGTTCCTGCGTAAAATATCAACCGTACCAAAAGAGCATCCATTCGTTGGACATCTAGGGGTGGAACACCCCGAAGTAACGCTCAGGGAGACGAAAGGTTACTTTCGTCGTGGAACTGAGAAGCTCCCACTTCAAGCTTTGCTAAGTGGCGAGTAGTTCACGAAAATATCAACCTAATTTATGACTATTACAGTCCCTTAAACACAGGTTTAAATCCCGCTTGCATTGTATCATCCAGACCTTTTCCTTGTGCTGGGTTCCATGCTGCAATAATTACGTTATAACCCTCTTGCTTTAACTTTGTCGCAAAGTCTATAAGAGCTTTTCTTACTTTCTTATTCTCTACTAAATCAGCATCAAACGCTAAATAGACATTTTCTACCCCCATATCCTTTAATACAGGCATAGTAATTCTCCAAGCATTTACACCAGGAATCGCAAGAACCGTTGTTCCTACTTCAGAAAGTTCCACTTTATTAAATCTCTCTGGAATCAAATCAGCAATCAGATCTGCTTTTATAGCCCCCTCTGTTATCATCACTGATTTAGTTTGATGAAGTGTACCAGAATTCCAATGTTTCAAATGAGAACTCGGTACCGCTACATGCACAGGCAGTGGATTTTCACTACCTCCTGCACCAGTTCCTTGATTTTTGTTTGCTGATGAGATCCATAAATATTTTTGCCCTTTATGAATTTTTACAACAATTCGTTCCTCTTGAGATGGAATTTCTACCTTTTTGCTCACTTCTAGTTCACCTTCAAATATACAATCACCATTCTTAGTTATCTTTACAACATTAGGTTGTTCAATTAATTCTGCTTGAACTCCAGTAGGTGCCGATTTCACATGAACTGAGTTTTTCACTTCATCCACACGAACCTGCCATCCAACAATTTGATTATACTGGTTTCGAAAAGGAATCAATATACCAGGGAAGCCTGACATTAAACGAAGAGAAAGCTGACTTTTCTTCATCTCATAAAATCCCGGAATGCCCTGCCAGCAACTTTTTCTCCCAATCTGTTCAAATAGTTTCTCCCAAACGGTCGTATACGTATTATCCTCTTCTAACACAATTTGTTGCTTTAAGAAAGAACGATATTGACGTACTTGTATTTGTTCCTCGCTCATTTTTCTATCTATTATTAAATGTGCATGATGATGCACTTGCAATGGTATGAAATCTATTAACTTACGATTAAACACATTTAATTCCTCATTGCTTTTCTTAGCATGGATCTGAACTTCATCCACCTCAGGCAATTGATACTTATCTTTTCCATTTATGTAGTGAATGTAGCTTGGATTGCCCGTGTTTTTTCCATAGATCCATTTACTTTCTACACGCGTACACGCTACTTTCTCTTGCGAAACATGCAGCATGCAATTGCCTGTATCATGACAAATTGGACACGGAACACGATAAAACTCCCACCAGCTACCTCTTGGATAAGCACTTGTTAAACGGAACTGTCCTTTTTGAATGTTATAATGCATAATCCCCCACCCCTTATATATTTTTTATTATGTATAGAACAACTACCTGCATTAAACTCCTTATACTTCTATTTAGATGCTTTCTTTGTTCTCCTAACAGAAATACAAAAGAATATATTTCACAAACTAAATAATCGTTTTTATGTTCTTGTTCTAGCAAATCGGATGCTATATATACTTCAAATGCTCTAGCAAATATCTCGTGATTTGTAGACTAATATTTTTTGATTCTCTTTTTATCTAATTTGATTGTTGTATAAAAGTATAGATACCTCAAAACTAGTATTCATTTTATATCTGCCTAAATAATAATTTTTGCCTCATGTAATAATGGGTTTTACCAGTCAAACAGACTTTAAAACAACACAAAAAGGGATTCTTTAAGTCGATTAAAAATGTGCACAGCTAATTAAATAAGCTTTATATACACTAATCGGCTCAAAGAAGCCCTTTCAGAATTGAAGCAAGACGTAAATTGCTTCTACAACTCAACCACAACACATAAGGTGTGGGAATAAACAGAATCAAATAAACAATAAATATAGTTCCATGTTAATAAATTCATACAAAAATTTCAACAACTTTATGTTTCCTTAATCCACTCCTTTCTACCTTTCAGTGAATATTTTTGTACAACCATATGTTTCTACCGTTTCAAATTGCAATCCTAGATCTTGCTCTCTTATAATAGCTCATGCATATCCCACCAATCCCATTAATTGTCCCCTTAATACTATCTAAAAGTTATCATTTATATATATGCTATTTCAGGCTAACTTTTAGACTGGCAAAAAGAACTTTTCTCTTTCGGTGTGTTCATTTGGTTAAATGGGCTATTCTATTAATTCTATTAAATTCATTAATTCAACTATTACATATTATCGTTTCGTTCATATACTATATTATATTGCTAGAAAGGAGGCGTAACCATGGATAGTTGCGTTGTGTTTGTAAATGGACAACCTTTTTTAGTTCTTTCAGTCGCTGGTATCGAAATTGCTAGATTAGAGATTTCCCTCCAAGTAGCATTAGCTTTAAGAGTGCTCGGAATACCAATCTGCGATTAATTAACGTACCGCTAAAGAAGAGGGCATTAGCTCTCTTTTTTTATTTTCCCCTTATCTTTCTTTTCTTAACAATAAACAAGACGCCACCCAGATCACGGCAGCGCCTACAATAATTGCAATAAACTTAATCAAACTTATTTATCCTCACACTATTTATTTTTGCTTCCATACCCCATTCTCTTTATAATAAGTATTCTTGCCATCCATAAAGTCAGCTGTTTTACCAGGAATGCTATATTTCTTATTCTTTTTCTAACCTTCTTCTTCAGCCTTTTCTCTTCTTGAATAGCTTGCAAATCCGCCTTCCATTGTTTCAACAAATCCTTTTCACGTCGCATAGAATTTGTACCTCTTGGATTAAAATGTGAACCAAATAACTAGATTCTACCTATTTATACAGATATCCTCTAGTCCAAATATTCATTTTGTTCAAATTCAAGTTTAACCTTTACCAATTTGTGGTTATCCTTCTAAATAGACCAACAATATATTAAAATTTCTTATATACCATTAGGAGGTCTAAAATGCTCAACTTTCGTGCAATACTACTCATCTTAGGATTCTTTTTGTTTTTATATGGACTCATCGCTCTAGCGTTATTCTTTACGGCGTAATAGCAATTCAAAAAATGTGCCCATCTTATTCAACAAAAAAGAGCATCCACGTCAGTAGATGCTAGAATATGTTAAGGGAAATTCCCCAATGAGCATTGAATAGGATATAAGCGGTTAGCTTGTCCTACACTATACTATATGATTTCTATATTAAAATGGTTCATCAAAAAGGCACCTTATACAGGTACCCTTTCATGAATGCAGGGGTAACACTAAAACGCTACAATACACTAGAAGAGATGATTGTTTGGTTATATCATTTCTATGCCCCCCTAATATTTAATGTGTGATTTCTACATAACAAAGAAAAAGGCATCCGTATTGGATGCTTAATGTATACTAATATTAATATTGAATAACTTCATTGATAGGCTTTCTAGAACAATAAATATACTAGCTGAAACTGATCTATATCCGATATTCTTTCCTGTAACATTAATAGTAATCTCCTCTAAATGGGTTTTCACATCATCTTTTTCAAAAATTTTGTCTTCAACCTTTTCAACTATTGCTACATTATCGACTTCTTTAAAAGTTTTCAGTAATTTTGCTTCTAATAAAATAAAATCAAAATTTTCATCTTTAACCACATTAAATTTAATTTTCATTTTTCTTTCCCCATTTTTAACTAGTTAATATATTAACATTGATATAATTATATATATTTGTATTAAATAATTCAAAAAATATGTTTTATTAACTTACTCATTGTTTTCCTATCTAATAGAGAGAGAGAAAGAGAAAAATAAAAACAATCGGAAAAACTTCTTCTTCCAAGGTCACTCGCAACCTTCTCCAAACCACCGCATCATGTAATTTTTCAGCTCATATTAGCTACGCGCTTTACGTTCGGTACTTGGGAAAAGACTAAGAATCTTCTCGTTTATATTCTGTAGAGTCGGTCAATACTTCAGCTGGCCGATCTTGTGCTGACCAATCACGTTTGCATAATGTTTAATTTATATCCAAGAGATATATCTTTCTTCCGATGCCTTATTTGAAGCAATACACATGGAGAACTGAGGGAGCTTTGTCTATATTAGCTCAAACAAAGAGCGACACCCCTTGCCCAACGAAAAATGTGAGTAATTCATTAAAAGTGTAAATCACATCGTCCAAATTGATGAAATGAAGCCTATTTTAATATTTGTTTATTATCCAGAAACGCGTAACCATTCAATCATGAACGACCACCCCATTCCATTTCCAGAAACAAATGACAAAGAATAATAGAATTGTATTCACTTAAAAGGATTATTTCATTAAGTTTCTATAAAACGCTAATTAATATATAATTAAATTATTCAAATATTAGGTGGTGATGCAAATGATTGAAACAATCCGAATTGCTCTTTTCACTCTTGTAGGAATAAGTGCCATATTTTCTGTAATCAAAGAATTTCAAAAACCAGAAAAAAAAGTTTTGGATTACATTCGAAACTTTAATTCTGATCGATACAGCCTGGATGTTAATAGGACTTCTCGTGTAACCTAAATAATTAGTACACCCCCTTGAATAAAGCTTAACATTCCGTCAATACTATATATGACATTAGATTTTCTCCTTGTTCCCCCTTGGAGAACCAGCCGAGCAGTTAGTTTTTTAGCTGCTCTTTTATTTATGAAAAAAGATAAAATCCTTTATAATGATTCTTCTTTATTTCTCAATATAAAGCTCTTTGGATTTTTGTTAACAATCTTGTAGTGTATGAACAAAGAGTAAGGCAAGAGTTACTCTTTTCCATTTTAGGAAAGGTCCTGTTGTAGACAACGGGGCCTTTTTACATATATAGATAGTTTTTTTGAATTTTTCACCATTAACCACAAAAATATCTTATAATCGTTATATACTAAATTAATTAACGGATTAGGAGTAGATCAAATGCCAGTTACACTAGAACTTATTCTTTTCATTCTTCTAGCAATTAGTGCTGTTGGCTATTTAGTAAAAGAATTTCAAAAAACTAGGAAAAGAACACTTGGAATTTCACTAGAATTCTTGGTCCTTTTCTGGTCAATATGGAGAATTTCGACTATCATAATCTGATTTGTAAAACATGAATTCCTTCGAATAATAATCAAGATCATGTCCATAATGTTGATAGGCTTGTATGCCAAAGTCCATTTAGTTTTCTCTGTATCTCCTTGTATTGAGCAGTTAGTTTTTGCTAGCTGCTCTTTTACTTATGAAAAAAGATAAATTTTTTATAATGATTCTTCTTTATTTCTCAATATAAAGAGTCTTGGATTCTCGTTAACAATCTTATAGTATATAAATAGAGTAAGGTAAGAGTTACTCTTTGCCATTTTAGGAAAGGTTCTGTAGGAAACAGCAGAACCTTTTTTCGTGATTTAAAGGTACTAAGGCAAAATGAAATTTTTACCATAAAGATAATTATTAAATATTTTACGCCCATACATTATAATGGAATAGTTATTGTATATTGGCATTAAGAGGAGCGACCTGATTAAGGGCTTCTCTTTTTTTATAAAATAGCATTATTGCAATCTCCCTCTGTATATCTTCTTGATCTGCGTTTCAGTGAATTCCTCGTACACAGCAAATACTTCAGGGAACTGACTCAAACACATATCAATAATTATGTCATCTGTAATTCTAATACAGAACTACTTAACTTCACCCATGTAATCGTTGTGTAGGTAATAACTCCTAATCTCGCAATGGCAAGCGTTTGCTTTTAAGACTTCATACAGCTTGATTTTTATTTCATCTATATCAAATATTGATAACTGCCCTTCGATTTCAACCTGTTCAATCATTTTCCCATTCCCCTTTCAAATCAAATGACATTTTGTTAGTCCTACTACGCTAATCATGTATAGATAACTATATAAAAAGATATTAGAATATTATTGTGATTCTTATATAGTCCATATACGACTTTTTCTTTGTTCATGGGGCTCTTACGTAGTAGTAAGAGCCCTTTTTTATATAAATAGTTTCTTAATGTATTCATTCGAATATACCGTTGTAAAATTATTAGTTAAGTGCTAAAATTCCTTATATACTCCTTAGGGAGTTAGCATGTAATTAACAAGAGTTTAAAAATTCTCGAATCTTAGCCCCTTAGAGCGCCCTCTAAGGGGCTGCAACAATTAAAATAATGTTTTTATTTATGAGACATTCATGTGTTATCTTCAATACGTTTTATTCTTTTTTTATGTCGTGTGAGAGATATATACCAATCCTAGAAGCCCTAGCCCCCTTATCCTAGTTCTTCTCCATTTCAATAATAGTTTTATACATTTTTATTCTTTTCAAAAACTATATATTAGTTATACTTAATATTCAAATTATGTTATAATATTTTGTGAAACATCACGTGTTTCAAATACAACATTTTTTGATGGCCTCTTATCTTTCCGTAAGAGGTCCTTTTTTCAAATAAAGCTTTTGTTTAATGTATATTATAAAAATTTATTTTCATAAGAGCTTCCCTTATATGCTATACTCATTCATAAATAATTGTATAAGGAATGTTAAAAATGAATGATAGATCGTCAAGACAATGGAAAATGCGACAAAAGTTAAGAGAACTGAAAACCAAAAACAGAAATGATACAAACCCTCTGTTTAATGAATGCCTTGAATCCCTAGGAAACGAAACGCTCATTTTCTCTCAGAAAAAAAGCCAACAGATTGCTACTACTTTAATAGATTTATTTCCTATAACGGTCTCTGGAAGAATTGATTGGGAACAGATAGACAATCAATTCATAGCTTTGAACAAAAAACAACTAATTTCTCTTATTAGACCAAACCAACTTGATTTTGATGAACAGATTTTTATAATATGGGATAATTTTAAAATCCCTGTAGTAAGTACAAATCTTGATAAAGTATTCCAATCACTAGTTGACGTAGAGGCAGTCAGTTTTTATTACTGGCTATTAGATAAAGAATATAGATTCGTAATTGAAATAAACGATGAAGAATTGATTAGGGTTGGGTTTCGCTAATACCCTAAGCATATTTCCTTAGTCTACAGTTCTACAAAATTCAAATTTTGTTTTAATCAAATACTTCAATCAGTTGTAAAAGTTACGTAAAGATTGTTATAGTTCAATCTTCCTACTCCAGGAACCTGTCTATTAGGCGGGGTATTCTATTCGATTCCTGAATTTACGACATGCAAGAGCTTGTCCTATTAATAACATAATCCCTTATGGATTCTTTGGATTATCAACCTTTTTCATAATTCTGTAACATCCTTATATAATGTTTAGATGAATCATGTGTTAAACTTATAATATTCCAAAAATTACTTTACTTTTAGAATCGACAATTCTTCAATACCCTTAGTCTTGCCCTGTATCCCCTGCAGGGTTTTTATCATTTGGCCGCCAGGGGGATTTAATTCTTATCTGCGCTGTTATGTATCTCTCTAGCTCTCAAATCCTTTATGATCCACAGGATTTTCTTTCGTTTGTATTCATCTCGCCGTCGTTTTCTAATAATGTTACAAATTATTTTTGAGACTGTATTTTGTTACAGCTAGTTAAACCATTAGGATATTTCATATTTTCAAATATAAAACGTAACAAAAACGTGCGTTTATGTTACAAATATCAACGAAAAATAAAGTTTAGTAACATTTGTATTGCTATAACCTAGTTTTAAACGTATCTCGGCGAAAAAAACAACAGAAATTTTATAAATTTATAACAAAAAGAGTCCTGATTGATACGGACTCTTTTTTGAGTTTTTACAAAAGTAAACTTTTAAACACATAATTACATTTCTATTATTTATTTTACCACCTGAACAGATTCTGGTTTCCACCCCTGATTCTCTACCCAATCAATATTAACCTTATATTTTTTATTACTTTGCTTATCTCGTACATTACCGTAGGCTTTATTATTACCATTATTCCCAATAAAATCGAAAATCAATTGGCTCTCTGGAACATCAACAGCATAAGAAATTGCTTTTTTCATCTCACTCCAATCTACTGTTCCTTCTTTAAATTTCATTTCAGGTTTTGCTCCTTGCTCTGTACCAATTGGCTTCCAAGAAGAATTAGTTTGAGAACCCTTTTCATGAGATGCCGTTTTTTCTGCCTCTTTATTTTCATTTTCGTTCGTTTTTACCGATTTTTCTGCTTTTAGTTTCCCTTCTAACTGTGCTGCTTCTGTATCTTCATTTTTCGTTTCTTCTATCTTTGTTGCTTCTTTATCTTCACTTTTCTTCTCTTCTATCTTTGTTGCTTCTGTATCTTCATTTTTCTTTTCTTCTATCTTTGATGTTTCTTTATCTTCATTTTTCTTCTCTTCTATCTTTGTTGCTTTCTTTTCTTGAGCAATTGCTTTCTTTGATGCATCTGATGGGGTAAACAACTGGTATGTCACTATACCAACTGTCACTAATACCAAAGTAAATGCAATATTAAAAATCGCCTTTTGACGACGATTCTGTTGTTTTTCTTGAAACCTGCTTACTTGTCCCATTCTTTAAACCTCCGTGTTTATTTTCTCCTCTACTCTTTATGTATTATCCCTATAATTCTTAATATTTTTATTAAATAATAGAAATGAACTACACTTTCCATACAGGATTTCATATCATAATAAAATTTGTTTTTTTCAAGCATCTGACATATGTTATTCAAAATAGTTTAATACATTAAAAATTGATAAGCTTCGGCACTTAAGAAACCTTCAATTTTATTCAAAGGTGATTCCAATTACGTCCATATTAGATCTTCTGTAGAAAGCTTTTTAACAATTAAGCCTCTTCTTCCCTTATTTATAATTTTCAAATTAAATTTCCCTCTATGGTATAATAATGACGTTTCGTTTTCTAATGGGGTATGTCGTAAAATCAAAAGGGATTTTATCTCTTTTACCTTCTTTTCAGAGTAACTTTCACCACTAGGAAATTCTATTATTCCTAATGTAATCTTTAATTCGCTATCATCACAAAGCCACTCCTTATTAAGTTCCCTTATCTTTTGTATAAAGCTTCTTTTGGTTTTTCCTATATAGAGCAATGTTATATTCTTAGCATCTACTCTAGAAATAGTAAATATCCCCTTCTTAGAAGCTTCTTCTCTATTACAAAAATCATTTATACTATACAATCCATACCATTTAATATGTACTGTTTCTATGAATCTCACCTCATTTTTAGACAATATTATAATTTCTGAATGTTCAAATTATTATGGGTACATAGTCTTGATTGCTTGAATTATAAATTGTGCTTTTCAATAATACATTTTATTATTACGAATTTCAATATATAGTTTAATTACAAATCTATATAAAAAACAAAGTGATATCGTACCTAATGTTTTATTTTTCACGATATTAAACTATCGTGAAAAAAGATAGAGCCTTATGGAATAAAATATAATGTGTATGTACGTACATTTCTTTTAAAAGAAATTTTGTAGTTTGCAACTGAATTACAAAAAATATAGATTTTTGGAAACTAAATTGTTAAAAAGGACTACATAATTTAGTAGCCCTTTTTAAGTCCAGAAATCTGTATGATTGATGTTTTTACCTGTTAACCTCCGTAATGCATTAATAAGCTTTTTTGGATTTTTAAATGAACAAAAAATATATCTTACAAATAATGTAACAACTATTTAAGTACAGCCTCTGTTTTAGGACCCCTGATTGGTATTTTTGTTAGTGGTATTATTATATTTATATTTTAAGATATAAACCCCACATTAAATGGGATTGTAGCAGGAGCAATGGGAGGATTAATGGCATAATGAATGGTATTATGATATCTCAATCCGAATTGTATATCATTGTAATACTATTAATGATATTGTTTACAGCCACTTTTGTTACCATGAGTCAATGAATTCGTAGTCAACCTGTAAGAATCTACTTCCTTATTTTTAGGTGTCTTCACTACTATCATTCTCTTGTTAATCGTATTTCTCAATTGCCACTTTGCATTAGCTTGATACAATTATATTAGATGGGGTCCAATACATATTATTAAAATTAAGATGGTTCAAGTCGGAGGAAGGCACCTTAGGGTGTCTTTTCAATGAAAAACATCTACAAAAAAAACGGTCTAAATCTAGACCATTTTTATCTTATAATTACTTAAATTCAAATGTAATTCCGTTATATTTTTTCTCAATCTGCATCATCTGCTATCAGCCAAATTAATTATTCCTTATGACCTTTAGCCAGTAACCATTTCAAGTTCTTTTAAACTATTACATATGTTTGTACCATGCTTTGTTAATTCGTTTAAACTCCATAGGTTTTGAAGTTTTAGACTTTTCCCTTAGTGAACTCAAATTATTAGAACATCCTACAATATTTAGACAGAATGTAGCCAATAAACAAAATATTATTAAATTCTTCAAATAGCCACTTCTAACTCTCTTTCGTATAAAATAAACGCCTTCGAAATTATTCATATGAAAATCAAAAGAAACTTTAAATCAAAATAATTTTATATTAGATTAGATGGTAGAAAATATTCTTATACTCATAAATTGTTACATTTGAGCCTGCCAGTGGTACAAAAAGACGCTATCATCTATTAAATAAAATGTAACTTTGTGTAAAGGTCAATACAATCCTCTATTTTTTCAATTGATAGCCTGCACCATTTTTTGCCATACTCCTATTTTACAACTTTATAACTCTTCTCTCTATTGATTAATTCGTTAGAGAATGCAAAAGACATCTAATGCACCTCATAAACTATTCCCTCTTCATCTCCTAAAATATTTCATTCTAGTAAAAATATGTTTTTCAGCTTTAATTGTTCCGTTAATTTTTTCCGCTTCGATAAAATGACTATTTAACTTCTGTAGCAAACAACCTACGTAATGAATTCATTCAATAAAGGATATGCCAATACAAACAGTATATTAATAAGTTTCCCTACAATAACTGAACTACTTAGTTTTTTCTTCTGTCTTTTTATTTACCTTAAAGTAATCCATTCATAGCTTGCCCACTCTTTTGGTTTCTTATCGTACTTGATTCGACCAGTCGTACAGAATGAAGCAATCGTCCATTGTATAAGGTTCATCCTTGCATACGGATCAATACAATCCTCTATTTTTTTCAATTGATAGCCTGTACTATTTTTCTGCCAAATTGTATATAATCGAAAATGTGTTGTTGTAACAAGTCTAGCTTTTGTTGTAACTTGCCACTTTGAAATCTTTGTTAAATCTTCTTTTACTTTACTTTCATACTCTTGTTTTACTACTTTATACCCCCTCTCCTTATTGATTAATCCATTTGAGAATGCAAATGGCGTTTGATGCACCTCATAGACTTTTCCTTCTTCATCTCCTAAAATATTTGATTCTACTAGAAATATATTTTTTAGTTTTAATTGTTCCGTTAATTCTGTTCCGTTCCGATAAAACGGCTTTTTAATCTTCTGCAGTAAGATAACCTGCACGATTAATCCAATCAATAAAGGATATGCTAATACAAACAAAATGTTAATAAACATGTTTAAAATAAGAACTCCTAGAAGTGCAAATATTGTAAAGTAAATATATTTTTCTCTTTGATGAATGATTCTACTGTTCAAGCCAAGATACCTCCGTTGTGATATACAGTAAACGCAACATAAACTAGTGCTCCTAATAAAATAGAACAAGCCCCTGGAAAGCTCTGTATCAGCTGTATTTCTTTCTTAGGTAGTTTTGCGCCAAACATAGAAGCAGCATGCTCTAATTGGTCTTTAATTGCTCCTATAAATCCTAAAACATTAATTAACCGATACACACTGGCAATCCAAAAGAATAGTAAATGGAAAGCTGTTAGTGTAATTGCGGTAAACACAGCCGATTCTTCTACTACATTGCTAATGTATAAAGCTACTACCACAAGCATTTTCGTATCACCAGGTGAAGAAAATTTAAATGTCTCCAACAATAAACCACATGCTAATGCCATGGCTAGTACAATCACAATCTCTTTCCCTGTTCTTATTCCAGTAAAATACGTGATTCCTATTCCAAAAATTAAGAATAGTAGATGCCACAAATTCTTTGTTTTTCTATATTTCAAATCAGTAAATACATTTAGGAACATATAACTTAGTAGTAATCCTATAATATACAAAGACACTTTCTTCTCTCCTTTTCTGAATCCGCATATATTTGTTTTTTAAAAAAGGGAACTACTTTAGAGTAGCCCCCCCTGTTTACTATTCAATTTATATTTAGTTCCAAGAATCTACGTCTGCATTTTTCGATGCTTTTGTGAATCGTGCTAAAATTGTTTCATAACCACCTTGAATTGCTTTCCATACAAATGGACCAATTACTAATACGATAATTACAGCCTAGGCGATTAACATACCGTTTTCTGAGGATAACTGTGAATCTTCCTTCTTTAACCAATTTTTCATTTTTGCTAACATGATTAGAACTCCTTTATCTATGTATTTGAGCTGTACGTAATAAAAATTATTCATCTAAAACTTCTATTACTTGTTCCAAGAATTCACATCTGCATTGCTTGATGCTTTTGTAAATCTAGCAAGAATTGTGTCATATCCGCCTTGAATTGCTTTCCATACAAACGGGCCAATCACTAATACAATAATTACCGCCAAGGCGATTAACATACCGTTTTCTGAGGATAGTTGTGAATCTTCATTTTTTAACCAATTCTTCATTTTTGTTAACATGTGTATTGCTCCTCTTCTTATTCAATTTAGGGTACTAGCTTCTTATATACTTGCAAATCCTTGCATTAAGGATTGAATAACAATAACCATTGGATAAATCACAATACAGGCGATAACGGCAACATTAAATTTATTCATTTCCATTGGCTTATTTTGAATGAGACGGTTATAGTTCTCATGTTTTAATTCACGCATCATTTTAATCTGCGCGTCCATAATACGAAGACTCTGTACCTTATCCGTTTTTTGCGCTTGTTGCAATGCAATCGTAAAGGTATTTACTTCTGGACTATTTAAGGCTGCTGCAAAGTTTCTAAATGGTTGATCCGAACCCGCATACATTTCTAATTCCGCAGTAAGTGTAGATACATACGGTCGTAGATGTCTCCCAGCATATATCTGCGCCTTTTTTACTGCTTCTAATGTTGTATGTGTTTTTAACAGCTGCAGCATTGGAATTAGATACTCTGGTAATTCGAACTTCCTTGCTTCTATCGCCTGCTTGATTCTTTTCTTTAATAGATAATCAGGGTAGAAATAAAGCAGTGGTGAAATCAAAACGCCTACTTTAAATAAGTAGTAATCATGAAACACCGTACATATCAAGAAAACGGAGGTGAAAATGACGGGATACGCAACTTTCATTTTCAAATATTCTTCTGGTTTCGTATCCAAACCAGCTTCTTCTAATTTTTTCTGGATTTGCTCTTTCTTTTCTTCTGTCAGATACTTATGTGATAACGACTGGAAGGGAGCAAGCATCATTTGATTTAAATTCTTTTTTTCAATTCGTTTTGCATTTTCTACATAGTTTGTAAGTAGGCTACCGCTATCTTTTTTACTTTGTAGAAAGGTAGAGAATACCCAGTACATGACAACGAATACCACTACAGCTAAAATCGCAGCCACTTTATTCCCCTCTTTCTGTTGGATTATAATTTGCAATTTTTTCTACACGGGTTGCTAAGAAAAAGACAATGAACATATTTACCGCTAATGCAATTTTCCCCATCATAGAACCTGCTAAAAATCCATATGCTTCTTTTGACATCAACATAATCACAATTGGCATGGCAATGACGATTAAGCAGTTCTGTACAAAGGCACGTTGTGCTTGTGACAAACTCGAACGCAATCTTGCCAGGTATAGCTTTTGTTTTTCAAAATCTTCTGCAATATCTAGTAAGACTTGCACTGAATTTGCTCCGCCTTCTCGGCTACACACTTCCAACATTTCATGGAAAAATACCAATTCTCTAAAGTTAAAGGTTTCATTGAATCCTCTAAATGCACGGTGCATTGTGGTTCCACCTTCTAATAAAAGTGAAACTTTTTCTATTTCTTCTTGAATGCTTTCATGCATCATTGGTTTTACTTGTAGTAACACGCGTTTGGCGTTATTACTAATTTGAAGTGCATTTGCTACTGCCTTCATATAAATAGAAAGACGGTCTATGACAACCAAGTAGTAACGTTTTTTTCTTCGATAAAGTAGGAATCTCGGAACTAAAAATCCACATAAAACGGAAATCAGTGTAAAATGATCTCTTCCAAAAGAAAAATATAATACCGCTGCAATACTCATTCCGGAAAGAATCGTATATACCCAGTACATGATTTTCGTCAATTTCCATTCGTACTTTTGGGCTTCTTGGATAACGGATTGTGGTAGATACACTCGTATCCCCTTAATATTCCTTAGTTCCATGCGCCTTTCTTCTTTCTCATTTTCTTGTACAAATTGAGAAAGAGCAGAACCTTTAGATTTTGCAAAAAGTAAAACGAGAAATACTATACTAATAAAAATTAAAAATATACATCCATAGGCGAACAACCTATGCATACTGCACCTCCTGTTGTGAAAGGAATGGCGCATAAAGAGCTGGATTTACAGTAGAAGAACGGAATTTCTTCTCCATTTCGGCTGACATTTTTGCTGTAACGATATGAGCTCCATGAATCTTTCCTACTCTCTCATTCATTTCATCGTATTCCTCACCTGAAGGAATAAATTGAGAAAGCTGATTGAACTGTATGTCACCTTGATAATCCAATAATTCAATCATCTCTGTAATATAGCGATTCCCATCATCTTTCTTTTCTAAAAAGACAATCAAATCAAATGTTTGAGAAATTAATTCATATAAATACTGTGCATCGATATTCGCACCACTTTGCAGACACATGAGCATTAAGCGTCTAACTGCTTCTTTTGCACTTCTTGCATGGACAGAGGTAAAGCCAGGATGTCCTGTTTGGAAGAAGTTAATCATTTTCAATGCTTCTTTGCCCCTCGATTCCCCTACGATTAATCGTTTTGGTCCTTGACGTAAAGCATTTGTTAACAGCCTATCAAAATCGATCGCATTCTCTTCTACTTCGGATACCCTACACTGCATCGGCACAAAATGATGTTCTGGAAAAATGCGATGCAAATATAATTCAGGGTTATCTTCTACTACAAGAGTACGTTCTTTTTTCTCTCCTTTCGGAATGTGAGAGGCAAGATATTTCATAAACTCTGATTTCCCTGTCCCTGTTGCTCCAGCAACTAAAATATTCATTTTTGCTTTCACAGCTACGGCCAAAAAGTTTAACATCTCTTTCGATGCTTGATTTGTAGATAACATACGCTCTTCAGAGGCACGAAGATGATCTGCATTCTTACGAATCGTTATCGTTGTTCCGAGTCCCCCTAGTTCATCTAGTGCTATATTGATACGTATATACGGAAATACGCAGTCCACATATGGCTTTGCTGTATTTAATGACTCTGACGTACTGTTTACCATCTTATAGGCTAAAGCCTTTACCTCTTCTTCTGTCTCAAATCGGTAAGGATATGTACATTCTCCCTCTCCAATTTTTTCGTAAATAATTTCTTTTGTTCCATTGATATAAATATCGGTTACACCCTTATCTTCTTTTAAAGGTTCTATAATCCCAAATCCTACAATATCGTCACATACCATATTTAGTAATTGTTCAGAAGGTACCTCTGAAATGACGACCTGATTACTTAATAGAAAGCTTTTAATGATTTGTTCTACAGCTGCTCTCTTCTCTTTATTCATAAAGGATTCGCTTAAAATATCACGGTGGTCTTTTACTAAAAATGCACGAATTTCATCCGTTATATCTTTAATTTGTTGCGCTGTAGTTGTTCCTAATTTTCGAGCTGACTTGGAACGAATCATGTAACCAAAATGATATAAATCCACTCGATTTCGCTTTAAGGCGATTTGCTTTTCCTGTAAATAGCCCCACATGCTCCTGTCCCCCCTTTTTAATTTCGTATACTAAAGAAACCCTTTTTTATGGAGGAGTGCTGGGATGGAATACCAAGTCTAGCTGCTTCCATAATTTGATGGACCTTTGTATTAATTTGCGGGGAACCAAATTGCATCCCCCATTCGTAACTCGTACGATCTCTGTCATACGGAATGGTTACTGCTATTTTTTGAGAAGAAAGCTTTTCAATATCTTCTACATAATTCTCATCTGCCATATTTAGCACATGAATCATTCGAGGTAATGTTAGCTTCGCATCTTCTATTAGTTGTAATTCTCGCTTAATTGCTATCGCACCACGAGGATTTCCATTTAGCACATGAACAACAAGGTCTGATTGGTATAGGATTGGATAACTCAACACCTCTGATAATTCAGTCGGCACCGATAGAATGATATAATCGTATTCTGTGTCTACAAGTGATTCTATTAATGTCGTTACAAACAGTTCTTTGTTTTGAATCTCAGGGAATTGAGCTAGGTTATAACCTGATGGAAATACAAGAAAATCCATCTTATCGTGTAATTTTTGCATCAACCTTGGATTCACTTTTTTCTCTAGTAAATCTTGCTTGGTACAAATATACTGCAAGAGGTTGTAATCATTTTCTTTTCTTACAAGCTCTAATATATTTTTACTATCGTGGCTAAGACCAGTTCCAACTGCAAAGCTTGGTCTTACTTGGTCTGCTTCTACATAAAGCACCTTTTTCCCTAAATGAGCTAACTCATTTGCCATTGCAATACTTAACGTACTTTTTCCAACGTTTTCGTTTGTGGCATAAAAGGAAATGATTCTTACTTGCCGCTCCATCTTAATAACCCCTTTCTTACTTAGATTCATTCAGATACTGTGCTACATACTCTTTTACATTTTTAGAAATTGGATTAGTCGAATGTTTCTCTACATAGTCTAAAATGTTTTTTTGATCAGATATTTGTGAGAATCCTTCAGCTGGTTCTAATTCTTTCCCTGTTTGTTCCACCTTTTGTCCGACTGCAACAGGAATCACATCTCCAAGTGTTTTTGCACGATTTAAGTATTGAAGTTGTTCAGGTGAGACAGCCAGTGTGTATAATCGTGTTACTTTTGGCTTCTGTTTTCCTTCTTGTTCCTCTTTTGATTCTTTCTTTTCTAGCACAAATGCATCTTCTGTATTGCTATCTTTTGCAGCCGTCACACGTACACGTTGGAACAGACCACCAAAGACAACCTTCTCATTGTCTCCTTCTTTCACAACTTGTTTGAAATACAAGTCCACATACGTGTTCGGGATAATACTATTCCCTGAACTTGTTTCCAAATCAACGAGTAACAGGAATGCAACTTCTCCATCTTTTAAATTTAAAATGGCAGAGTCCGGTAACTCCTCTTTCTTTACTACTTTGTTTTTAAAAAGATAGCTGTTTTCAACAATGGGTTGCCCATCATTTGTCCATTTTCCTACAACCTCTTTTTTGCTTACACGTAATGCATTTGGTGGAATGGCATCACCAGGCAATGTACGTTCCACTAGCATGTCTTCTTTAATCTCTGTATGTGCAGGTATATCCTTTGCGGCTACAACGATTTTTGTTGGTTTTACAGCATTTTCTACTGCGAAATGATTGTATCCATAGATACCCGCTACTGTTGCAGCGGCTAGACCTACCGCAACAATCTGCTTCTTTTGAAACTTAGATGGCTTCAATGTTTGTATTCCTCCTTATGTAGCCTTTAAACGCAAAAAAAAGACACACCTATGGCATAATGCGCCTTAGGTGTGTCCTTTTAGCTAATCTAAAGTCTATATGAAAATGTTGGATTTGATTTCTTTAATATTACAATTTTAATATTATGATATATAGAGTTTTATGTCAATCATTTCTAAAAAAATATTATTTTTACCATTTCAAATTTCTGATTTCAAAACTCAAAAACCCTTAAAAACACTGTCATATCAAGGTTTTTAAGCTATTAACCCATCCATAAATATGGTATAATTAATATAACGTAACTGAATATTTCAGGGTGGTTGGTTGCTATCCTTTCTCTTTCATTTTATGGAGAAAGGAGGTGATCGCATGGAAATACTTTTCATAATAGTAATTTTAAAAGTAATTGCTAGAGAAGTCGCTGTATTTGGTTCTGTTGCAAAGTTTCTTAAACCTAGTTACAATCTAGAAAAAAGACAATTCGAATAGAAAGTATGGAGCAGCAGTTTGTAAAAAAACAATTGGGGAATACTCCAATTGTTTTTTTACTCATCCAATTCATTTGGTTGTATCTTGTTATACCATTTATTTATTTTCCCTTTATAGTACTTCCCTACTTCATATTCAGGAATCCATATTTCATGCTCGTGAATTTTTGCTAGTACTTGTTCTAAAACATCCTCATGTTCTGCTGGTTTTAGCCTTCAATTATAAGATTTCGCCTTAGATATATATGCTTCTCTCAGCCAATTTGAAATAATTTCACGTTTTTTTGCTTCAGATGAGACCATTTTTTATTTGTTTGTATTAGTTGACCAGCGGAGAAATTTTCGGACATACATCCCTTATCTCTTAGGTTTCACATCACATGTGAGATGCGTAGGGTTTGCAAAGAAATGCATGTTTTATCAAGAAGGTGCAAAAAATCTCGATAGATAAATTAAGGTTATGCTAATTTTGAAATAGCATATGATAACAATATATTTAAAGATAATACATCCTCAATATTTTATTGAAAATAACAACAGGAGGAATACAAAGAAAAAACGGTGATATTACATCTCTATTATATAGATCAGAATTTATCCCGAAAAAAGGTTCAGATAAAATTGAAGGCACTTAATTCCTTCCATATAGCATCCATATCTAAAATCTCAAAATTCGTTTCTTTAGGTATTTTATCAGCAATAACACACATATGATAATTTAATTCCTTGAAAAATAAACTTTCAAATTCTTTACCATCTGTTTTTGTTCTGATTATTTGTCCATACTGTAAATTCTTAGGACAAATGAGTTTATTTCTCATGTCTATAATTCGTCCACCATTTCTTTTTGTAAATGCCTCTTTATAACATAATGCATTCCAGTAATACTCTTTTTTTTCACTTTTCTCTAATTCATGTAAATAACTCTGTTCTTCTTCGCTAAAAAAAAATGGGACAAAACCTTCATTTATTTTTCTTTCATATAAAACGTCGATTCCTAATTCTTGTTTAGCTATCCCTAATACAACAATATTCTTACTATGAGATAGATTAAAATACACTGGAGCGCTTTTCAAATAAGGTTTCCCGTATTCACCATAATATATTTTAATATTCGAAATATCAATTCCTATCCTCAGCAAAGTGTAACGAAGTAATAAATCTCCTGCAAAAATAGTTTGTTTTCTATGCTTACTCAAACTTGAAAAATACCTGTTCCTATTTTCTACTATACAAGTATCTAACAAACTATAATGTTTTTCATGTATTAAACCCATATCTAATAAAAATATTTGCATAGTTATTTATTTTGTCTTTTGAAAATCATAATAGATACCACAGTAAATACAACCATCGTAATAATAATCATCCATAAACTGTATGCTGTACTAACAAGCTTGTCGTTCAATTCATATACTATGCCATAATGTGTTTTATATTCTAGTATTTGTTCTGGTGTCGCCTGTTTAAATACAGTCTGAATTGAATCTTTCATGAATATTTCCCGTAAGAGAACTGCCGTATGGCTGATGGGAAAATACATAATAATATTTTGAACAAAGTTAGGCACGCCACCAATAGGAACATATACACCACATAAAAAACCAATAGCTGTTCCAACAACTGTACTTAATGTCGAGAAAGCATTTTGAGTATTAATAAAAAGGACTAAAAATAGGTTAATTGAACTAGACAAGGCAACTGACAGAATGATAATACCTATAACTTTCAACATTTCCATACCACTCAGTACTTCACTGCCTGTTAGGACAAGAAATATTTCACAGCCAACGAGGGCAAGTAACGAAAAAAACAATCCGATTACAAATGAATTAACAACATAACTTAACTGTATTGTAGCTCTCGATAGTGGAGCTGTTAAAAAATCAAATGCTTTTTTACTTTCTTTATCTTTGACCATAATACCAAACGCACCTAACGTTGTCGTCACAGCCGTAATAGATAATAGTCCTGCGACCATCCACTCATTCACCATTGCTTTAGAAGCTGTTGTTAGGTCGACAACTTTTTTAATTGCGTCAATTTGGGTTTGTTGCAAAAATACTGCATACAATAAAATCACAATAAACACTGACAATAGTGAGAGAAGTAATAACGTTCGATCACGACGATATATTTTATTATTTCTGCTAATCAAATAGAATAAAGATTTCACTGTATGACGCTCCCTTTTCCCTCAATAATATTGATAAAGACGTCATCCATACTACCTTTAATAACCTCAAAAGATTCTACTTGCCCCTCTAATTCCTTTAAAATATCATAGGCATTTAAGGTGCTCGATACGCGAATAGTATAAATTGAATTTCTCAACGTATAGGGTATATTTTTTTCTTTTAACCATGTTTTATAATCAAATGTATCATTAAATATTAAATGCAAACTATCAAAAGTATACATATCCTTTAATTGACTAGGTGTACCTTCCGCAACTAAACGCCCTTCTTTAATGACTACGACATTATCAGCAACGGCGGCTTCTTCCATATAATGTGTCGTTAAAAAAATCGTCATATTCGTTTCTTCTTGTAACCTCTTAATTGCATCCCAAACAAATAACCTTGTTTGCGGATCCAAACCCGTTGTTGGTTCATCTAAAAACAAAATATTAGGTTTATGAATAATAGCTCTTGCTATATCAGCTCGCCGTCTTTGTCCACCAGATAAAGCACCATACCTTTTTTCTTTAATATCACTTAAATTTAAATACTCTGAAATGAAATCGTAGTTTTCTTGGAGTTGTATTTTACTCAAATTATAATATTCACCACGATTAATAATATTTTCATAAACAGTCAGGCGTTCATCTAGTAAACTTTCTTGAAATACAACACCAATTTTTTTTCGGATATGATTGTTTCCTTTACCAAGTTGATAGTTATCAATCATGACATCACCTGAAGTTTTTTGGAGCAAAGTGCATAAAATATCTATTGTTGTTGATTTTCCAGCTCCATTTGTCCCCAGAAAAGCAAATAATTCACCTTTTTTTACAGAAAATGATATTCCTTTTACAGCTTCAAATTCACCATATTTTTTTTGTAAATTACTTACTTTAATAATGGTTTGTTCTATTGACATTAGTTCCACCTCAATATGATAATTATTAAACTAAATTGATAAACCACCATCAACTGTGATAATTTCTCCGGTTATGTATCCTGAACTGCTTTCTGCAAGAAAATAGGTTAATTCACTCACATCACTTGGACTACCAAATTGCTGTAACGGAATCATTTTTAACAGGGTACTTCCCTCTAAATCACGTGTCATGTCTGAGTGAATAAAACCTGGGCATATAGCATTAACCCGCACTTTATATCGTCCCAACTCTTTTGCCAAAGTTTTTGTTAACCCATTGATTCCTGCTTTAGATGCACTGTAATTCACCTGCCCTTCAATAGCTTTAATACCAGAAACAGAAGAAACGTTAACAATGCTACCATAACCTTGATTGATCATGTATTTAGACACAAATTTACAACAATTAAACGTGCCATTTAAATTAGTATCAATGACTTCCTTCCAAGATTTTTGATTCATGAATGTTATTGTTTTATCCTTATTAATTCCAGCATTATTTACTAAACAATCAATTCGTTCATTGGTTAAATAAATCTCATTTATAAACTCTTTTACTTGATGATAATCTCTAATATCAACTCGGACCGCAGTAATTCCAGGATATTTCTTTTTAATCATGTTAGCTTTTTCTTCATTACTTAAGTAAGTAAAATAAACGTTATAATCATTTTCGTAAAACTTTTCAATTATTGATTGTCCTAGGTCTCCGGTACCACCTGTTATAATTACTGTTTTTTTCATAATGAAACCTCTTTAGATTTTGAATTTATTTTTAAAATACTGTCGGTACCAATTTCATTCGTTTCAACAATTAATGTTTTTTCTTTTAACTCTAGTGCAGTAATTAATTTCAAAAAACCACTTAATGAATTCGAAGTTCCTATACTTTCTGCAGTATTTATTATATTAATATCGTGAGACACCATGCTATTTCTTAAGTAAGCAGAAATTAGTTCATCATTATTGTTAGATGATCCATAAATTAGATTATTAAATTGCTCATTTTTCATCTCCTCTTCTAATTTTAAAATTATTTTCTCTCTATTCTCTTCATAATGTTGAAAACTATAAATCTTTTCAATCGAAGCATAACTATCTTCGTTCTTTTCAATAATTACCGTAACAGCTCCCGTAATAGTTTTTACATTATGTATGTTATTCCCTAAATGATAAATTGAATTTTCTTCATTTCCTTCAACAGCTGTAACAATTGCAACATCAATTACATTATTATTTATATATTCCGTAGCCATCTTTAATGCATCAATTCCAGATAGATTCCCAGAAATCACTGTAGAATTTACTCCTGTTATTCCATAGACAATGGAGGCCCATCCTGAAATATTATTCAATACCGTGCTAGAAAATTTTAACGGACTAACAAAATCTGCTGTCGTTTCATATACATCAGACATAAAATGAAGAGCTCCATCAGTAGGATTTAATGTACTTCCTACAAAGACCCCAATTCTTTCTGGACGATGCTGATTGTATTTCACACCAGCATCATTTATTGCATCACTAATTGAAGCAATGGCTAAATTTGTGGCTTTTGTTAGAGAACGAAGTCCTTTATATTTAATATATTTTTTTATATCAAAATCTTCAGGCTCGCTGACACCATTTATTTTCATGCCGCTCTTTATACTATCAGCATTGACTTTCAAAGGAAGAACCTTACCTACACCAATAATATTCATGTTGATATTCATCCTTTCATCTCATCAGTTTTCACTAAATTTTTTAAAAATCACGGTAGAGTTTGCCCCACCAAATGCAGATGAATTATTCATGGCATACTCAATATGAAAATTCCGTGCCGTATTCGGTATACAATCAATATCGCAATTTTCATCCTCTATTTCAAAATTTATTGTTGGAGGAGCAGTATTTTCGTTCACAGCGTTACAACATACAATTGCTTCTAGTAGACTTGCAGCCCCCATAGAATGACCTATCATTGACTTTATTGAACTCATAGGTACTTTCCTCTTAAATAATGTATTTACTGCAAAAGATTCAGCTTTATCATTTGCTTGAGTTCCTGTACCATGCGCACTAATGTAATCTATATCTTCTAGCTCAATATTTGCTTTTTGCACCGCATTCTCCATAGATTGTATGATTCCAGCGGATTCGGGGTGTGGTGCGGTAATATGATTTGCATCACAAGAAACTCCATAGCCAACTATCTCTGCTAAGATATTAGCACCCCTTTCTTGAGCATGGTTCAATTCTTCTAGAACTAAACATCCTGCCCCTTCAGCAACGAGCATACCATCTCTATTTTTAGAAAATGGTTTGCATTTACTCGAAGCAATAGCTTTCAATCTATTAAAACCATAATACGCTATAGTCGAAAAAGGATCCTCTCCTGCTGTAAAGCAAATAGTTTGTTCCCCACTCCTTATTTTTTCATATCCTTGAATAATTGCATAGTTCCCAGCAGAACAAGCGTTAGCAATTAACATGGTCTCTCCTTGCAATGAGAATTCTCTACAAGCATTTGCTAATAACCCATGTAAAAAAGATTGATCTAGAAGGTGCTGTGGGCTAGAATTTCCTATGTAACGATTGTAATCTGTCATCTCAATGGCAATTTCTCCCATAGTTGTTCCAACAAATAAATCTGCTTTCTCATAAGTATGACGATTTAAATTCGCGTTATTTATAGCATCATACATACTGGCTATTAATAGATTCGAACCTCTTCCTATTGATTTATAATCATTTACCTTAGTAAATTTAGAAGGATTAAAATTATGAATTTGCCCTCCATATTTAGGGGCTAGTAACTGTAGCCCCTCTTTTTTAATTAAGGAGATTCCTGACAATCCTTTTATACAAGATTCCCAAAATTCTTTAGAATTCATCCCTATTGAAGTGATTGCTCCGGTCCCTGTGACAACTACTCTTTTCAAATTATTCATCTCCCAAAAGTGTAAACGTTAATTCCCCATATGCACATTTTATATCATTTACTTTTACTGTAGCCTCCACTATAGCGGCATTGCTTATTTTCTTTACTACACTTACACTTATCATCAGCTGATCTCCAGGTACAATGATTTTCTTAAATTTTATATTTGTATGATAAAGAAGAGGAATATTGTTTCTGGTTTCTACTGATGGACCTTCTAGCTGTGCAAACAACAGAATAGCTGATTGTGCCATCGCTTCAGTTACGTACACGCCCGGAAAAATTTTCTTATTAGGAAAATGCCCCTGGAAGCACGGTTCATTCCCACTAACATTTTTAATACATATCATTTTAGAGCCATCGAACTCAAATACCTTATCTACCATAAGAAATGGATATCGTTGTGGCAATATATCTAACACATACTCATGCGTCAAAAAATTCATAATACCCCTTCCTTACTATTCTCTTCAATTACAGAAATAATGTTATTTAATGATGTAAATTTCTGTAGTTCCTCTTCAGGTATCTTAATTTGAAACTCTTTTTCAATACCAGCTAAAATCTCTAAAGCCATCATCGAATCTGCATCTAGCTCTTCTACTAAATCTGTGTCATCCTTTATATCTTCAATTTCAACCTCAAGAACTTCTGCAATCATTTGAATCAATTTTTCTTTTTGTATTTTGTCCATTAAAAATCATCCTTTCATCGTCTATATTTGGATATCCACTACCCTTTGATTCACTTTCATGACATCTAATTTCATAGGACATTGGTAGGATTTACCTCTATATAGTTTATAATCACCTACCTGTGAAAATCCTATTCTCTCATACATCTTTTTTGCCGTACTTCTGCTTTGTAAAAGAAGATGTGTGATTTTCTCAGTAATAATAACATCCTTCGCTTTGTTAAATAAAAGTTCTAAAACTTTCCCCTTCAGAGATACAGTTTTTGTATAGGGAGTATCTAATACTACCAGCCTTAAAACCTCTGCATATTTTTCACCTTTTTTCGGCATTAAATTATGAGTTTTCTCAACTTCTAATAGCTCATTACCCCTTTTCACGACTAAAGAAAAAAAACCAACTAATATATCCCCTTCATAACACCCTAAATGGTAAGCATATTCATCATACGCATCTTTTACTAAACCATTTTCATAATTTTCAGCAGGTATAGTTTTTTCCTTCTCAACAAACGTTTTATACCTAATTGAATAAAGTTCATTTTTTTCTTTTTCTGATTCTAAAATTTTAACCTTTAGCATTACATTCACCTCCTCATAAAGATAAAAATAAGCATATATTCATATTATCACCAAAATAGGTTGTAATTTGAAATTAAGTAAAATACAACCTAAAAGTAATTCTATCATTTATTTCCTTATATTACAATATATACATTTTTGGTAATTATAATTAACATCATGAATTTTCACAAAAATTCATGATGTAACCTTCGAAAACATTAAGGTTCTTTTTTACCTTTTCACCCTTTTATTTAACACTTCTCATTTTGCAGGACAATTGTTTATGGGCATAAAATTGATTTTTCCACATTAAACGATATGTCTATTGCAAAATAGTTGATGCAGTTTTCATACTGCTTAGCTAACTTATAATCTATAGTGTTGGATCAAACGTATACATCTGTGAAGGATAAGGCGATGCAATC
Source organism: Bacillus cereus group sp. RP37 (assembly GCF_040459695.1). Lineage (NCBI taxonomy): Bacteria > Bacillati > Bacillota > Bacilli > Caryophanales > Bacillaceae > Bacillus > Bacillus cereus group sp. RP37. The sequence continues at coordinate 471,300 of NZ_JARVHP010000002.1, forward strand.
ATAGAAATTTATTTATAGAATACAAAACTTTCTCTTTCCACTACATTCATATGAATACCTCACATGAGAAAAATATCTCATATGAAGTCCTTAAACAGAATTTTAATCCAGTAATCAGGAGTAGTTATTAAACAAATTCAGTCTTACCGTGAAATAGGTGTTACAAACCTTATAACAGTAATGAATTTTAGTGGATTAGAACATCATAAAGTTTTTTCATCCTTAGACTGTAAATGATTATTCTTAAATGTACAGTTTCGCTTGTATAAAGATGTACAGAAATGCCTTAAATATCGACAGAAATTCTTTGTTTCTAGATGTGTACTAACGCCTTTCGCTAACGCTGCAGTTGTTGACATACATGTAGTTGAAACGGTTTTGTTACACAAATCCAATTCAACTACATGCATGAAAAAGTAAAAAAATAGTATACACCAGACACCCTTGTACGTATATTTTGGGCTAAAATGGCTTAGTAGCAATAGTTTCCCTAGACTTCCCCAATCATTTTTGGACGTATTTATTCAATCAAAAGTGGACATTTGTAAACTAGCATTTATATTAGACTTATTTGGAAAATATGTAATCCCTGCTTTTAAGTGAAAATTTGATAACTTCAAAAGAGATGATTTTATTTACTGCCATTTCTCCTGAAGAATTTAAGAATGGACAAAAATAAACTCTCACAATTCCTCATTAGTCATCCATGCTACGAGGACGACAGGAATGACTACCAAGAATCATAACCACCCTTCCAAAGGGTGGTTTGCACAAAGGCTATAAGCCTATACTACCGGCCAGCGCCTAAAGGTGCTAGCTTTCAACTACATTCAAGCCTCTATTGTGCCACCCCTGAAGGGCTATTTGTATGACATGCTACCCTTTAAAAGGGTCTGTGTATTCTTTTACACTTAATTTATCTAATGCTATATCGTGTTTTCCTGATCTTGAATATATTTTTTAATTGTCGCTTCATTCAATCCGACCGTACTCACATAATATCCTTCAGGTTCTAGTGCTTCATGAATATCACTTGATTTTTTTAATTGCTTTCTTAAGCTACGTTGTTTTTTTGATGATTTTCTTCTAAATGCAGCTTGATCTTATTTATCATTTCTTCTGTTAGTTTTCTTTTCTTCCTAGGCCCTTTCTTATAACTGGGCTTTTCAACAATTGCTTGAATTAACTCACCAGTATCCATGTTTGAATCTGGTAATTAGTTAGCTTTACTCTGTTCATATTCATTGATGTATTTATTAACAGTTTCACGATTTACACCACCTAATTTCGCGATTTTTCGTCTAGAGTATCCCTCCTGTAAATATAACAATAGTATTGCTTGTTTCTTTTTCAGATTAATCATCTCCCACAATTCTCCCATAACTCTACAAAATTATCAGTATGGATTCATTATAGACTGGCTGGTTTTTTGTAGATTTACAATAAAAATTGACCCACCCCTAAAATAAAAATACAATGCTCTCATGACAAAATGAGAGGGGTTTGTTTAGGGGAATGATTACGATTGAAAAGTGGACAGCAATTCGAGTGCTGAAGCAAGAAGGACATTCTATTCAATCCATTACTAAGTTATTAAGTGTCTCAAGAAATACTGTAAGAAAAGCATTTACATTTGATTCTTTAATGATTTATATACCAATTTGAATGAGATAATTAAACTCTCTCTATCTTAAAATCACACCTAAAACGCAATTACTTATTATTGAAATAAATGAATTTAAGTTGTGTTAACCATTCTTCGAATCTCCACTTTTAATGTAGTAAGTTCCTTCTCAATATATATACGTCCTTGAATTAGTTTACTCTGAAGTTGTCTTAAGTCTTTTGAAGATTCTTTGTCTATTAACATATAAACTTGGGTCAAACTAATCATTATATTAATATCACTCAAAGCATCTTGAATAATTCGATCGAACTGTTTTTGCTCACTACAATAAATTACTTTTAATACCTTTTCCATACAAGTAGTCATTTTTTGTTCTAAAATATAGATAAATCTCTTGGTATCTAGATCCATCTCACTTCCCCCCACCTTCAATATGGTTCTGTACCATGTCTGTCCATGAATAAATGATTTGTCTAATTTATAAAATATCAAAAAAACTGGCGATTAATATTTTATCACATTAGGAAATAAAATCCATATAAAATATTACCTAATATAGGAATTTTTATCCTTTTTCTAATATATAACCTCGTTTTAGCTATATCAAAATAAAAAAAATAGAATACCTCACAGAAAAATGTTATTTTACATACACGAGCTGACTTTCACCGGAACAATTTAGCGTAAATATATATTTTTCATTACCTAACCTAATATTAACATTATATAAACTTCCTATATTGTACATGTATACTTCCGGTTCAAAATCATGTGTGAATTCATAACGATGGGACGCATTTTCAATAGCTGTATATACATAGTCAGCAAAACTATCCGGTTCCATCAAGCACTTATCCCATACTTCCCCCACTTTGTTTCATCCTTAACTATATTATTTTCAAAATCAAATGATAGAGTACTATATTTCATTTCAAATCCCCTTTTTATAATATATCCTGCTTCTATAAATGTGCCTCTCTTATATTGGTAATGGCACTGTACTACACGTCACTTTGTCCATGAAAATGCTGCTTTGCACAATAAAGGTCCTAGCCTACGAGCATTCTTATAATAAAGTAAGTTGAATAAATCCATCATTATTTTCTTTAGAGTTTTCATTATGCTTTATAATCTTGCTTTTTTCCTGTTTTAATTCCGCTTCAATTTCTTTCTCCTCACGTTTAAGCTTTTTTTTCATAAACCATTGCGGTAGCCCTGAAGGGAAATACTTTCTTTCGTAAGCAGTACGTTCTTCTTTATCGATACATCTATATTCATCCCAAAACTTATCTTGAAAAGCTTCTATTTCTTCTTTTGTAAAGTGCGGTAGCTCATAATGCTCCTTGTTTAAAAGTTCTTGTTTTTTATACAACTTTTCTTTTTCTAATTGAACTCGAATACGCTCTTCTTCATTTTTACGTATTCTTTCTTTTTGAATACACAACTCTTCCTGTTGCCTTTGCAATTCTTCTATTTTTAGCTTTCTCTCTAATTTTTGTTCATACTTATCTAGAAGTTCCTTGTAAAATTGAGTTTCTAGGTTCTGTTGCAAAGTTTCTTAAACCTAGTTACAATCTAGAAAAAAGAGGCGAGGAGAATTACACATGCGATATTTTAAAGGAAAACAGTTCAAGAAAGACATTATTTTGGTAGCCGTCGGCTACTACTGTCGTTTTTCTTTAAGCTATCGCGATGTCTCTGAAATTCTGAAAGAACGTGGAGTTTCGATTCACCCAACAACCATCATGCGTTGGGTTCATGAATATGGAAATCTCATTTGTCAGATTTGGAAAAAGAAAAACAAATCTGTACAGCTATCTTGGCACCTGGATGAAACCTATATCAAAGTGAAAGGCGAATGGTGTTATCTCTATCGAGCAATCGATAATGATGGACACACATTGGATATTCAACTTCGCAAAAAACGAGATCATCAAGCGGCATATGCCTTTATGAAAAGACTAGTAAAAACATTTGGAGAACCAACGGTTCTCACAACAGACAAGGCTCCCGCGTTACTTTGCGCGTTCAATAAATTAAGAGAACAAGGCTTTTATAAGCATGCCACCCATTGTACAATCAAGCACTTGAATAATCTCATCGAACAGGATCATAGAGACATATCAAGCGACGTTTTTCCAAATCCGCAGGATTCAAAGTCTTCGCCATGCTTCACGTACATTGAAAGGAATCAAAACCATTCATGCTATCTATAAACAAAACCGCAGTTTGCGACCAAACCGCGGTTTTTCAACGTACAATGAATTGCAAAAATTACTTACAATTGCATAAGATTTAATTGTACTCACCCTAAATTTTTTATCTGTTAAGAAACTTTGCAACAGAACCCTCATTTTTAAGGACATAAAATATTTTAAATTTTTTTCGTTCATATGAACGAAATTTCATTTTATTTTCCTTCTTAAGTTGATGGGCATGTATGGTAACCCCTACATGCCCACCAATAAAACGATAACCCACCTATTTCCTTAGGTAGGTTATCGCTTTATTGCACACTATCAAAGTATACTCTCTTTTTTTTCATAAACTTTATGTAATTATACATATTCGGAACAAATTACACGAAACAAATAATTAATATGGTAAAATAAGTAATGAAAGAGGTGTTTAAAGATGGAGCGAGATGAGATTTATTTACGAGCTAAAAAAAGGGTGGGGAATTTAAAAGCGTTTTACATTCATTTAACGGTCTATATACTAGTCAATCTTATGCTTTTTTTAATAAATGTAACCTCTGACTCAAGTCAATTATGGTTTTTATATCCACTTTGGGGTTGGGGAATAGGTATTGTTATACACGGTTTGACAACTTTTCCATTAGGGATATTCGGAAAAGAGTGGGAAGAACGAAAGATTAAAAAATATATGGAGAAAGATAAGTAAAACTATTTCTGGAATTTATGAATATAAGGGCTTATATCAGAAATTACATTTAAGGGGACCATCAAAAGGGGCTTCTTTTATTTAAACCAATAGCAATTATCGTAGGCGCTGCCGTGATCTTGGTGGCGTCTTGTTTGTTGTTAAGGGATGATAAGGGGTGATAAAAATGCAATTTTATTATGTGTTGTTCCCCCCATGAAAACAAAAATATTATCTGTATAGGCTACACTGAATTAGACAAAAAAATTAAGGTCAAGTAGACTACAACTAATATATTTGAGGAGAATCTACTATGACGAAAAATAAAAGAGAAAGAAGAACCTTTACAGCGGAATTTAAGCACCAAATGGTTCAACTGTATCAAAATGGGAAACCAAGGAAAGACATCATTAAAGAATACGGATTAACACCACATCATTGGATCGGTGGATCAATCAAAATCATACGTCTGGCTCGTTTAAAGAGAAAGATAATAAGACCGCTGAACAATTAGAGTTGGAAGCGTTAAGAAAAGAAAACAAAACAAACAACTTCTTATGGAAAATGATATTTTAAAGTAAGCGGCGCTGATTCTAGGACGAAAGTAAAAGTAGTGAAGAATAACCTACATAAATACTCGATATCAGCAATGTGCAATGTCCTACAATTATCAAGGGCAACGTATTATTATGAAGCCAAACAGGCACAAGATACAGTAGATGAATTGTCACCACTTGTGAAAGAAATCTTCCGAGAGAGCCGTCAGAACTACGGAACACGAAAGATAAAAGTGGAACTACAAAAGTTAGGATATGTGATTTCACGTCGCCGTATTGGACGGATCATGAAGAACCAAGGTTTAGTATCTAACTATACAATTGCACAATTTAAGCCGAAGAGAGTTAACTGTAATGAAGAAAACAGTTCAAACAAACTCGATCGTCAATTCAACCAAAAAGAAGAGTTGGCTGTAGTCGTAAGTGATTTAAGGTTCTGTTGCAAAGTTTCTTAAACCTAGTTACAATCTAGAAAAAGGAGGCGAGGAGAATTACACATGCGATATTTTAAAGGAAAACAGTTCAAGAAAGACATTATTTTGGTAGCCGTCGTTTTTCTTTAAGCTATCGCGATGTCTCTGAAATTCTGAAAGAACGTGGAGTTTCGATTCACCCAACAACCATCATGCGTTGGGTTCATGAATATGGAAATCTCATTTGTCAGATTTGGAAAAAGAAAAACAAATCTGTACAGCTATCTTGGCACCTGGATGAAACCTATATCAAAGTGAAAGGCGAATGGTGTTATCTCTATCGAGCAATCGATAATGATGGACACACATTGGATATTCAACTTCGCAAAAAACGAGATCATCAAGCGGCATATGCCTTTATGAAAAGACTAGTAAAAACATTTGGAGAACCAACGGTTCTCACAACAGACAAGGCTCCCGCGTTACTTTGCGCGTTCAATAAATTAAGGGAACAAGGATTTTATAAGCATGCCACCCATTGTACAATCAAGCACTTGAATAATCTCATCGAACAGGATCATAGACATATCAAGCGACGTTTTTCCAAATCCGCAGGATTTCAAAGTCTTCGCCATGCTTCACGTACATTGAAAGGAATCGAAACCATTCATGCTATCTATAAACAAAACCGCAGTTTGCGACCAAACCGCGGTTTTTCAACGTACAATGAATTGCAAAAATTACTTACAATTGCATAAGATTTAATTGTACTCACCCTAAATATTTATCTGTTAAGAAACTTTGCAACAGAACCCTTTATCTTAAAGATTTTGAAAGTATGGAACACTTTAGGGAAGAACTAGAGAATTATATTTATTATTACAATAATAAAAGGATTAAGGCAAAATTAAAAGGATTGCCTCCTGTAAAATACAGAATTCAATCCTTATTAGCTGTTTAAATATGTGTCTAACTTTTCGGGTCCAGTTCACTTGCGGTAACAGTTACATAAGGCGAGATGTTGGAGCATCTCGTCTTCTTTAGTTTATGCGAAAACTATCTTTATGATACTTCTACACATATTATAACACCAACTATCGTACATGTCATGTGTATTCATCCACTATAGTTAGGGAAATAACACAAAGTATTTTTAATACGAAATCAATTTCGTTCCTGTTTCAAAATACTTTGCAGGAGCATAGCTTTTCCCATTCCGATCCTGAAATTCACTTCCAATATATAGCGAGATAATCATTGCGATAACTCCAATAAAAATCGTTCGTTTCATACGCTGTTTTTTCTTTTTATCCATTCGAAAATTCCCCTTTCTACGTAAAAAAGGCACACCCCATTAAGGAATGTGCCTTTGGTTTATCCATTCAGCTACTAGTTTAAGAAGGATTATATACTTTTATCGATTCAACTAATTATATAATACTATTTAACTAATTTTTATTCTTCATGTAGTACCAGTTTGATAAGTCTGTAATTATGTGTTCTTTTCCAACCCAGTTCCATCCAGGCGTTTGTACAGGGAATGGGAGATCTGCAAGCACCCTTCTCTTCTTAAAGTCATCATACGCGACACCTTTAATTTCTACGTCATTAGTCAGGCACAAGCTCATTTCATTAACACCGGAAGGATTTGTCTCAACATTGAAAGAATACTTTCCATCTTTCGTCTTTAATGGTGCATACCATTTTTGTCCACCATCAATAATTTTCTCTTGTCCATCCCAATATAAAGACTTAGTTGGTCTTTTACTATCAAAGACATGTCCCGTTATTTCAGACAAATACATATTTTTAGGTAAGAATTTTGATGTTAAGCCATTATTAGAAACACTATCTAAATCATATGTTGTTTTTAGTCCTTCATCTGCAAATGGATATTGTGCCGTTGCTTTTGTAAATACAACTGGATAATTGGCATTCCAATCATTTTTATATTTTCCGTTAACTTCATAAGAAAAACCATACCCAGCATGTAGCTTAGATGGTGCTAAATTATCAATACTTCCACTTAATGTTTCATAGAACATTTCTCCCACTGTATCCTCTTTTGACACACGTTCACTTACTGTTTCTACCACACCTTTTACACTCGTTACTCCGCACATCCCTTTTTCATGAGATGGTGCATAGATAGCTGTTTTAATAGGATTATTTTTGTATGTGGTTTCTTCTATATCTAGACGATTACCAGCAGGGTTAATTTCTGCCTGAATTGTTCCTTTCCCCTTATGTTGCCAGCCAAGGTTCAAGGTTTTCTTTTCTCCCTCTGCTAATTTTACCTTTTGTGATACTACTTGTTGTCCGTTATGCTTGAGCACAACTACTGTTTCAGGATTTGCATATTCCGCTTCTAGTGCATCTAACTTTTTAATTTTATTTTTCTCTTTTTCTAACTTCTGCCTTGCTGTATCTAGCCTACTTGCAGCACTATCCAGTCTATTTTCTTCCCAAGAGCAGTCCCTATCATAGTAGTGATCCTTCCCTTCGGCATCTACCTCATGAATTGGATTACGACGACAATAACTTAGACTAGACTGTGCACTATCCCTATCAGATTCAGAACTATTTAATTCTTGCTGGAACTTATTAATATTGTTATTTACCTTTGCTCTATATTGGTCACGTTCCGGTTTAAAATTATCACGTGATACATCTATTCTTGTTTTTATATTCTTTCCTTCTCTTGCTGTTTCTCCTTCAATTCGGTCAGCAGAAAAGTCTATTTTATATTTAAAGTCATCTTCATCTTCTGGATTAGGTGTTACTTCTGTACCACAGTTACCATCTACAATAAAATCAACTGTGTTCTCATTTGAATCCCTTTGAACACCATCAATAATTTTTAATTTTGCAGTATAACGACCACACATTTGTGGCTGCCAACTTACATCTTCTTTCGTAAATCGTCCTGCATCGCCTTCATTTGGTTTTTGATTATCTTTTTGAGCAGTTGAGCGCAGGTAATTTTCCTGATGATGAACTGGTTCACCATTTTTTGTAATATCTAGCATCCACTTCACTCGATTTCGTTCCCCAGCAGCTTTTTGATAAGGATTTACAGTTGTTCCATTTGGATCTCGGTCATTGTATCCCTTATTTTTACTTACATACTCAAAACCGTTAAATGTAAGTTTAACAGGTTCACCTTTTTTCCCACTCATAGCTTTAAAGTCTTTTACTTGAGGTTTACTTGTACGTACATACCACAAGCTATACCTATTTATATCATCTACACCACCAGAACCAGCGTATCCACCAGAAAGATATGCTATGTCTCTAATCCAATAGAAATCTCCATAAGATTCATCTGAAAGTCTATTTTTAATTCTATGTGGAATTATATTTTTTAAGACGAATTCAGGGGTACCCCAATATTTGCTTGCAATTATACCGTTTGTAATTCTCTCCATTTCAGTTATCATTCGATCTCCAACTGTAACTGAAGAATTGGTATAGCCATCATTTGATATACGCACATAAGGTTCTGACTTGTCTACATTTTTGATAAGGTTTTCCTTTGGATTTTCCCAATTGAAAGTACCATTATAAACAGAAGGAAAATGCAAATCTGCTTTATAATTGAACTCTACTGATTTATAACCGCTTCCTGGTCTAAGGAGTTTCCCTTTCAATTGTAATTCAGGTGCTTTTAAAGAGGTATCTTCATTCCCATTATAAAATGGAACATCCCCATTTTTTGCACTAGCTACCGATGGCCATATAAGTATCACAGAAACACAAGTTAATAATATCTTATTTCGCAGTATCATAACATCTCTCCTTTAAACATAAAAAAGACACACCTGTACCTTGTTAGGTACGTAAGGTGTGTCCTTTACGTAAATAAATCACTTATATTAATTTGTTATTATATTACATATTTAAATATTTTGAATCAAACTGTAAATCACAATAATATTATACACGTACTTGAATGTACATCATATGATCAGCAGTAGAATGCCCTACACGAACTTTATATTTTCCTATTTCATAATTATTGATTTCTTGAGCATCAACTGTTTCCTGAATTTCTTTATCTAGAACTAAATCTGAATTTAACAAAGTAGTCCACTTTTTAGCTAACTCAATTGTTGCTTCGTTATTATCTAGGAAAATAATTTTAAAATCATTCTCACTTACCGCGTCAATGTATACTTGTGCACCTATTGTACCTGCTGGCAAGTACATATTTTTATCAAGCAGTCTAATCGTTCCATTTAAATCTGCATATTTAAGATTAGTACCATATTTACTATTCACACTCTTAATCAGATTTTGAGCATCATTAGAAATAGATTTCTGTGCAATTTGTTTATTCATAGCAATTGGATTATAAGTAACATCTTCTGCAGTTAAACCTTTGTCTAAAATCGTTGGTAAATTAGTTTCAGGTTTTGAATCTGGCTTCACTTCTGGTTTTTCCTCTGGTTTCGTTTCAGGTTTTGGATCTGGCTTCACTTCTGGTTTTTCCTCTGGTTTCGTTTCAGGTTTTGGATCTGGCTTCACTTCTAGTTTTTCTTCTGGTTTCATTTCAGGTTTTGGATCTGGCTTCACTTCTAGTTTTTCTTCTGGTTTCATTTCAGGTTTTGGATCTGGCTTCACTTCTGGTTTTTCTTCTGGTTTCATTTCAGGTTTTAGATCTGGCTTCATCTCTGGTTTTGTTTCTTTTTCAACTGCATTAATAGAGTTGAATAAGAACTGGCTATACTGTTCACGAGTTACATGCATTTGTGGTGAATATTTATTACTTCCTGTACCAGCTGTAACACCGTTTTCCCCTAATGCATTAATTGCATTATATGCCCAAGAGTTTTTATCCACATCTGTGAATGATGTTGATTTAGTAGCTTTGAATTTGAAAGCATTTGTAAGTACTTGCGCCATCTGCTCGCGGGTTAAAATATCATCTGGACCATATTTCCCTTCACCATAACCAGCAACAAGACCCTCTTTAGCAAGTGCTAAGATTTCTTTTTCGAACATGTGCCCTTTAATATCTGTAAATGGATTTTTGAAACTAGCATCTACATCTGCTGGTTTTACGTACGCATAAATCATACGAGCAACTTGCCCACGAGTTATATTATCACCAAAACCAAAAACATTATTTCCATATCCAGCTACTATTTTACGATTTACTAAATCATAGATTGCTTTTGTAGACCAGTGATTTGCTGGCACATCATTGAATTTTAATGAATCCATGTTATCAGCCTTAGCTGTAAATGCTCCTGCTCCTAATAAAGATGTTCCCATAATTGTTAGTGCTGTTGCTGTTTTTAAAAATTTATTTGCCATTGTTTGCTCCTCCAATAGATTCATTTCCCATAGATTCTTTTATTGTACCTAAGGTGAATATAAAATCCAAATAATTTAACATATTAATTTATAGATTTTATATTAACATATAGTTTTTTGCCTTTTTATACGTATTCTTATTTTCAACGGAAATAGATTTGTCCCATTCCATCTTTGTTTGCCCATATCGGTGCTTTCACATTGTCTATCCCTATCATTTTAAAAATAAAAAAGTGATGTTTGACTTTTATCCTAAAATTCAATGGCTGATTATGATCTACGCGCCCTTTCGTATATTCATATTTCCATCCATCCATATTCTGCTCTTTCATTTTCTTCTCTATATCAGGAATTAAATTTACATTTTCCCCTTCATACGTGTACTGAAAACCACCTGTTTGTTCTGCTAATTCTACTGTACTAGAAGCAAAATCATGTGCCTTTATTAACTGCATTCCATACAGTACTCCTTCTGGTATAAGAGTTATTAATAATAAAGAAAGCGTTAGAAAAAGCGCTGTTGTTATTGTATTTTGCATTTCTTACACACCTACTTTTTCTTATTTATTTCACGTTTCCTCCGGTTTTCTTATTATCAGAATCTGCTTCATAAATATATATGTGTTTTGCGTTACTCTTAATATTGCCTTTCTTTTCATCAAATTGTTTAGTATAACTAGAAGCTTCTGCTTCCCCTTCAACCGCAATCATTGCAGGTTGCTCTTGTACAGCATGTACAGAAAACTCTCGTTTTGATGCCGGATCCTTAAATGTTGCATTTTGTTTATAGGACTTTTCAAACTCATTCTTTGCAATTACTGGATCAATAGCAATTTCTTCTTGGACCCGTAAAACACCAACTTTTACGGCTTTATCCATTGCTGTACTTCCAGCACGTTCTAATGCAGACTTATTATCGGTATGTGTTGTATCGCCAATAATCATATCCGTCATTAAGAATAAACAACCAACAAATAATAATAGTGAGGCGGCACCTATAATAAATTTTTGCATCCCTCTTCACCCTTCCTTAATTTTCAAACTTCCGAAATCGAAATCCACTTAAAATGGAACTTTTTTTTGGGTTCAACAATTGATTCGGTAGCAATAACTCTGCTATTTCCTTCATAATTCCTTCTAGCTCTTTATAATAGTTCCGACTAGATAGTAACGTACTACTATTTAATTGAGATTCAAATACATCTTCTATCTCACATGGTGGTAAAGCAGTTAATAACTTATCTCCAAAACATTCTTCTACTACTTCATGCTTTAAAAGTGCAGGAGAAAACTTATTCCCAATGATTTTCGTTTTCTCTAAAGCTAAGTAGGAAACGAGCTTTCTCTCTTTTTGTGTAAGAGGATGCGCTATCTTTAGCAATTGATGCAGATCTGGTTCCGCTACAAAGAAGATATAATCTGCTATTTCACATATCTCATGGAATAAATCTTTATCCCAATCGCTCCCTGCATCAATAATAGATAAAGATGCTTCTTGGTTAGCCAATAAAACCTTAATAAAATGGTCGAAGTCCTGCTCAGTTTCATTTTTTAAATCTTGGTCTACAATAGGATTCTTTACGATATAGTTTATTCTTCCTTGCTTCCACTTTTGAATTGATAATATATCAGATTCCTTCTGTAACATCTCCTTATAGCGCTGCAACATAAATTCACTACGATAGTTTTCTGGTGCTTCTGTATATCCCTTTAGTAACGGAAACGTATAGCCATCATCATATAGATTTTCTATATAATTCACATCAATCTGTAGTTCATTTAAATACGCAGCTAAAAGATGTGAAACAAAAGTAGCACCACTTCTTCTGTTCATACTGGCCACAACAATTGTTCTTCTTGGAATGGCAATACCAATTTGTTTTTCATATACCGGCTCAAAAGCCAATTTATACTGTTTTTTTATAATAGTTCCTTTTGCCGTCTCCTCTGGAATAGACTTACGCTTTTGTTTATTTATAAAATTAGGGGCAAGTTCACTGTTACCTACTTCCTCTTCTTCCTTACCAACAGGAACCTCAGGCAACTTTGTTAGTTGTGGCGCCTGACTTGCTCCTACAATTTCTGCTACATTTTTAATATCCGGTTCCTGCAGCAGTTGTGGGATGACTTTATTATCAATATCAATTTTACGAGAGTTAAAAATATCATAGATACCTAGATAAATCAGTTTCGCCAAAAACTCATCATCATTTTCACGCTCTGTAAATACCACTATACGAATATCCCGATTAAAGCGAATATCTCTTAGTTTCTGTAAGATAATCAATTCACGTTTCTCTTCATGCCCCGCATCAATATTTAGTCGTTTGTCATTAATACATAGAATATTGGGATGTTCCGTATCTAGAATTTCATCTAGGTACTTGATGTGCATTACATCACTATCAGCTACTTCAAATCCCGCACCAATAAAATCCTCACGTAAATATGCCGTATATACAGTATCACTAATAGCTAAAACAATTTTTTTCACCATAGTTGACCTCCTACAAACTCTAACGTTGGAGTAAAATCATATTTTCAATTGGAATTTGTGTCTGAAGATGAACCTTCCCAATAATCTCATTTAGAATATACTCCATTTCAACTTGTTCCATTGGACGTGGAGCACCAAAATCAGAATTTAACTTTACTCGTATTTCTAATCGATCTTGTATCTCATACATTGGTGTATCAAGATAAAGAATACTGTAGTATAAAACACCCTCATCAATATTTTTTTGAATCATATCCTTTGTTTGATGAATAAATGTAACCTCTGCAACCTCAATAAAAGGATCATCAATTGTAACTTTACTATTCCAATTTAGATTCCAGATCTCACAATGTTCTTCTGCATGCACAACAACTCCATTTATTGAAGGCGTAATAGCAAAAAGACGATCTACAGGAACTTTGGTTAACGAGGTAATATCACCTTTCTCTAATTCAAAACCTTTTTCCAATCGCTCATGTTCAAAAGCACATTCAGCACCAGCAAATGCAATTTCACAAAATACTTGTTCTAGTAATGGACGAATCCCCTCATATGTTCGTATGGCAAACACACAAAACTCCTGTGTTTCATCTGTTCGAATGATTTCGTATAATTCAAATTCAGATGCATTTGCTAAGGCAAAAGGAATATCTTTTATAAAGTTCGGATCCATATATAAATTGTCCGGAATTTGTGTTTCAGGATGATGTATAAATTCTAGGCAAAGTTGATACCCTTTTAAAAACGCATTCTTAGCTGCTGCTGGGAATAAAGTTTCAAAACGTTTTACATTGTTTTTAAATTTTTGCTCTTCAACTTCGTTATTAAATTCTCTTTCTTGTAAGATATTCGTTCTATTACCTAACTGCAAAAAATAATGATTAATCATACGATTAATACTTTCCTCAAATGTTGTATTATCCTCACAATACTTTATAAATCTCTTTTTACTCAGGTTTACAATTTCATTCATAGTCCTGGATTCTCCCTCTCAAATGTTATATATACAAAAAAAGACACACCAATGGCAGGTTATGTGCCTTCGGTGTGTCCGTTTAGCTAGAAATCAAATCTATTAATTTGTATATTAATCTTGAATAATTATCATTCACACATAAGAATAAAGCTATAATTTTTAAAAGTCAATAGCTTTATTGCATCCTTGTGCACATATATTTATTCCTCTTTCTCTATACTTCCATGTATCTAATCTCAAAAATACAGTTAATTACACAAACTTCTATATTAATCAAACAATTTTTAGAATAATACAATGTACAGAAGATTATTTAGTTAAAATCTGCAATTATTATAACAAAATCTCGTAATTTTATTTACGATTAAATTTTTAAAACTGCTTAACATACAATCGCCCCCATATTAATATTATGTAAACAATAAAAGCCCCTTTTATTAAGTACACTCACATTCATATATAAACTGACATTAATATGTAGAGAAAAATCCAAGGAGAATTGTTAATTTCATATCAACATTTTAATAGAATAAGTATATATATTAGATATTATTAACACCTTATAAGATACACTTCTTAACAGAAAAAATTATAAATAACCATCTGTTAATAGCAATATACATTTAGATTTTTATCATCTTAATGTAGAAAAACTATTACATTTCAATAAATTCTTTTAACACACTACTATATTTAAGAAATTACTCCAATAGATCTGGAGCTTTCGTATAAATAACTATAATCTTTATATACAATTGAACTTTCAAAACTACATTATATCTGTTATTGATGTCATATGAACAAGAAAAACCCACTTTTAATCAAAAACTCACATTGACATATCAACCGACATTGATATGTCAATCAAAAATCAGAGAGAAATGTTAATTTTATATCAACAGTTTTTATGTAATATATACAAATACTCACCAACAATCTAAAAAAACGTTTGACAGTAATATTATTAATAGCTATTGATTCTATAATATAAACATTTAGTAAATTAATTACTTATTAACAAAATATAAAACTTCTAATCAAATACAAATTTCAATCTATTAATAAACTATCACATTAACATTTTATCTTTTGGGTTAACATGAAATTGACAACAGAATATAGTAAAATACTTAAATTCAATCTTATGTTAATGATAGTGGTGCAGGTATTTGCAACAGATTCAACCAATAATTATATATATGTTAATTATACACACTAAATTAAACAATTATACATTCAGATCCTTGTCACTTTCATTTAAACTAAATTTTACATGTCATTCAAATCTTTTAGCGTACTACTATATTTAAATGCTCACTTCAAGAAACCTGGAACTTTTGTACAAAATACCATAATCTTTATATACAATTCAACTTTCAAAACTACATTATCCCTGTTATTGATGTAATATGAACAAGGAAAGCCCCTTTCGAAATACGCACTCACATTTACATATCGACCGACATTGACATGTAATCATAAACCCTCCAGTAAATGTTAATTTTATATCAACAAATTCGACGCATAAAGCATAAATACTCATTAACAACTCTATAGGAAAACAATCTGTTAATAGAAACATTGTTAATAGCTATTAATTCGGTAACTTAAAATTATAATAAATAAATTAATCACTACAAGATATACAACTTCTAATCATGTGCCAAGTTCAATCTATCAATAATCTATATGAAACTATCGTATTAACATTTCATACTTTTAGTTAACATGAAATTGATAATAGAATATAGTAAGGTGTTTAAATATCGATCTCATGTTAATGATAGCAGAGTAGATTTAAGGGATTATACATTCAGATCCTCGCCGCTTTCGTTTAAACTAACTTTTACATGTCAATCAAACCTTTTAGCGTACTACTATATTTAAATGATCACTTCAAGAGGCCTGGAGTTTTTGTACACAAAACTATAATCTTTTTATACAATTGAACTCTCAAAACTACATTATCTTTGTTATCGATGTCATATGAACAAGAAATAACGCCTTCACAATGCGCAATAACATTTACATATCAACCGACATTGACATGTAACCATTAACCTTAGAGTGAAATGTTAATTTCATGTCAATAAATTCAATACAATAAGTATAAATACCCATTAATAACCCTATAAAAACAGTTTATAATAGGGATATTATTAATAGCTATTAATTCTGTAACATGAACTTATAATAAATTAATTACTTACTAACAAGATATGACATTTCTAATCATGTATAAAGTTCAATTTATCAATTACCTATATAAAACTACTCTATTAAAATTTCCTCTTTTTAGTTAACATGAAATTGATAATAAATAATAGCAATGCGTTTAAATATCGATCTCATGTTAATAATAGGAGTGTAGATGTTTGTAACGGAATTGGTCAATAATTAACCACATGTTAGTTCCTCCACTAAATTAAGCAATATTACAGAGGGATTAAAAGACTTATTCAGTTAATTTGAATGAGTCTTTCATATATTTGATCCCATATAAATAAGACGCTTTAATAAGAACACCACCAATACAGCGATAACTAATGATAGTTCAGTTAACAAGACATTGATATTTATTTGCCAAAAACCCTTTCTATGTCAATCTCACATCTCATGTTAATGTCAGTAGGGGTTGAAACTCCATCCAAATTGATTATTTTCCACCTTTAACAAAAGCTATCCTGTTGAAAATTAAACAAATGACATCTTGAGATTGTTTGAAAGTCACAAGTGTTAACGCAGTGACATAAATCTATCTCAAATATTTCATACACTATTAAAATACTCGTAAATATCCTATTGATCATGACATAGAGTGGACATTAAACCTTAAAGTGGATTCACAATAATTCTAATCCTATATTCCTAGCTATATTTGTCCTCATAAAATACTACTAATTTGGTTATATTATTACCTTTTTTTCTAGCTATTATACATTATAATTTAAATTCCCTAGCTTACGTCAGCTTATTTTCTGCACTATCATTGATTATCTCCTCATAACTTGTTTACAAAATACCTATATTTCCTTATCATTAGTATTAAGTAACGTGTTTTGTTAATCTCATGGCAACTATCATTAATCCTGCTAACATAAAAGATAGAGTTATCCATTGATAGAACATTGCCATTTATATACTTAGGGGTGACAATAGCATCAACAAATTAAGCGTATTCTATATCAATAGTTAATGTTCTGTTAACAAACATTCGATTACATGTTAATTTTATATTTCATGTGAGCCACTGAATGCATAGGGATTTGCATACATATTAGCGAAATACTACCTAACATGTTAATTTCAGTCCACATGTTAATGTCAAATTGAGTGTTCATGAGCTGATTTTTAAGGAGGTTGTTACAATGATTGAACAAAAAAGCGAATCACAAGACCATCAAATTAACGATGATGACATATTAGATGATAATATTTTTGAAAAGGCATGGCGAATAACTGAATTCTCTAAACTAGTTGGACGTCATCACAATACCGTTTATAATTGGTTCAATATTTTAGAGGAAAAAGGGCTCCACGAAACGTTAAGAACCCAAA
The DNA here is from genome assembly GCF_040459695.1 of Bacillus cereus group sp. RP37. Taxonomy (NCBI): domain Bacteria; kingdom Bacillati; phylum Bacillota; class Bacilli; order Caryophanales; family Bacillaceae; genus Bacillus; species Bacillus cereus group sp. RP37. The sequence goes on from NZ_JARVHP010000002.1 coordinate 489,130, forward strand.
ATACAAATGAAAAACTTTATAATACATTAGATCTTGAAATTGCTCTATTTATTAAGCAGAAAAGGGATGAGAAATGGTCTTTAGATGCAATTATTGACCTATTACCACACCAATTCGATTTAAGACCTGTATCATTAGAAAATCAATCAAATGAAGTGTCTACTGAATTAAACCTTCAGGCCACTGCAGAAATCATTGAAAAATTGGTAGCTAAACAGTTAGAAGAAAAAATAAAACATATTGAGTCTCGTTACGAAGAGAGGGTAGACAGTATACTTAAACAGTTACCACAACCCGAAGATGCAGAAACCATAAAATTACGACAGCGCCAAGATAGACTTGATAATTTCATTATTGAGCATAGGGCACGTCAGGAGTTAAGAAAGCAGGCAGAAGGCCTGTGGAATAGTAAAGCTGCAGAGGAACGTACTAGAAAGGTAGGATGGTTTAAAAAAGAGGAAGATTTGGGTAAAAAACAACTCTTCATTGAACAGTATATACAGGATAATATAATTGATTATATTAAATCTCTTATGAATTCTGTGGAATAATAAAAAAAGTCTGGAACTTAGTCCAGACTTTTTTTATTATTTTGTAGTACCAAACATCTTATCTGGATCTAGAAAATCTGCTAAATCTTCATCTTCATTTGCTCCAGCATTATTATTTTCTTCGTCACTACCCATATCGATAAAATCTCCAAATGCAAAACCTAAATCCTCATCCTCATCAATACTCTCGATAGTACTAATTTGAGACTTTGTAAACTGAATTTGTCTTTGTCTTTCTTTAAACTCATTAAATTCTTCAACTAATCCTTTAGATAATCTCGATGGTAATGCATCAGTTTTATAGAACGTATATACACTTCCTAAGAAATCATTTTTACTTACCAAATATCCATTAAAAACTGTACCGTTTATAGGTAGATTATTTGAAACTTCTACCTTAGCATCATCCATAAAGGAATCATTAATGTTTTTTTGCTCATCTAAGATAGCAAGCATACCAAAATGATGTACTTTTGACGCTTCTACAGAACCGTCGTTATTCTTCTTCATCAAATCAATTGGCGGATGGAAAGAGCTACCACTTAATGATTCTTGGAACATCTCGATAATTGCATGACTATTTTCTATCTGGTTCATATTACGTGAAACCTTATTAATTACTAAACAGCCCGTTTTCTCAAGTAAAATACGCTTAAAGTCTTGAGAATCAAGTATTACAGATGTACCAGATCCATTGGCAGCGGTATTTAACTCATGAATGATTTCACTAATGCGTTGATTCGCATAATCTCGTGAATTGGCGATACCTTTTTTCTCATTTTCATTTAATTCCTTAAATTCATCGTAGAAGTGCTGGTTATCAGCAAATACTACAAAGGCTACACCTTTGGATTTATCATTTGCTAATTTCCAAATCTCCTGTGAAAATTTATTTACTTGTCGTAATACATCCGGCCCATCTGCTCGGACAGGAAGTGTTACAACAATCCCCATTTTAATAAAATCTTTGCGCTCAATAGCATTTTCAAAGGCAATTCGCGCAAACTTTGCTTGATTTGCTTTGATTTCAGACATTGGATATTGCTGAGCAACTTTTTGTAATTCTTGTCTGATTACTGGTTTATTATGAAAAGCCGAAAATTCTTCAATAGCTTTAATGATTGTAGAAGTTCCTGTTCCTCCACCTAAACCTGCAAAGAATAAAACAAGTTCATCAGAAGGTCTTACACGTTCAGTAATAAATTCTTTTAATTTATCTTTTGCTTCCTCATTTGAATCAAGAACTTTTAACGCACGCTCAGGGTTCTTACCTAAACCACCTAATTTAAGTGAAACTTGATTACTTTTTGGTACATTTTTTAATTCAGCTAGATCTCCATCATTACTATTTAGTGCTAAGCAATTATATACTGCTGTGCCATCTGTATGTGTATATTCCGCAAATTTATCTACCATTCTAGTACCAGCTTGACCAAATCCAACCATTGTCATTTTAACTGCTACTTCATTTTTCAAGAAGTTTTTTGCCATTATTTTATCTCTCCTTATTTACCTTTTTTCTTTTCCCTAACTCAATAAGTACTTGTTGCCCTCTATAAGTTGAGATTAAAAATTTATATGGATGCATAGTCTTTTCATAGATTAAAGACATTGATGATAGCGTACTCACACTTATTTCTGCTGAACGTCTAGATATATTTGTACGTTCAACTTCTAATGAATAGGATTTACCTTTTTTCTTCTTTACTCTCCTATCAATAACTACATTTTCCACTATTTCATTAATCGATATGCCTCTCATGTACTTTGTCTCTTGAAATTGTTTATTTACTACGTTTCCTATGTATAGAAATACACTGTAGAGTATCTCATCTTGTTCGAGTATATCAGCAAACATGTTTACTACTTCATCTGCAAACTTGATTGTTTGATATTTTTCACTTAAAACCTCGTTCAAGTTGTCCCCCCCTTAAAACATTGGTTAATTATTCCTAGAAACATAGTACATCATTACACGTCGTATATCAAGTCATTATAAATAAAACTTGTATATAGGTCTTATATATAAGACTTATATTAATAAATTCATAAAGAATCCATGTTTTATAAGGATTTATATATACAGCGTATATATAACGCGTATACATGTTATATCAATCTTAAATTTCATGTGATTTACATTTTAATTAATTGTAATAAAACACTGTAGAAAAAACTGATAAAAACACATGAAAAATCACTCCTTTTTATTAACATGACACTCACAAAAATATGTATACGACTTATATATAAGTTTTATATATAAGTCGTATACATAAACGCTTTTATAACAACAATAAATCAAATTTAATTTACAATAATTATATGATATTATTTTATATGAGCTGTATAAATAAGTTTCATATATAACTCTTACTTATACAGCTTATATAAATCGCATCTAAAATATTCAATATCCAAGCACCTACTATCATACGCGTGTATATATTTTACTAAAGAGATTTCATGGAGATCTTATAACAATTCACACTAAGTTTTTTTATTACTTAATTGGTTTGAAGGGATCTATCTCTTATAAGGACGATAATTGTTAATGTTATGTTAATGCGCTGTTCTTTACCTAGTACTTGTTAGTTCACATGAATGTATATGTTGACAGAAAAAATATGCTCTGTGCCTCATTTGAATACAATTCTATGTCAATTTCAGTCACTCTTAGGAAGCCGTTAGAAGAGGCTGTTAATTTCATATGAACAACAGCAACCATCTCAGATTATAATTAACATATTAAAAAGAGAGCCAGCGGTTAAGCTGACTAATGCAATAGTCCTTAAAATTCCTGTAAATAATCTCTTAAACTAAGACATTCTAATAGTATTATGCTAAAAAATGCATCACTGCTATGAAAAAGAAATATTTCTGTAAATTGGATTACTAACAGAAAATCCTTATCTTATTAACATCAAAGTGATACTTACATTACACTAAAAGTTTTATTAATTTAGTACGAATAATGATAGCAATTAGAACTTCACATAAAATTAACAACTAATTGATTTCATGTGAATGGAACCTTCATGTTAAGTACATGTAGACACATTTTTAACGTACCAACAATTATGTAGAAACACTCATTATTTTTTTGTCTAAATGAATTACTAAGTATAATAAGATAAAAATTACCTAAAAGAATAAGTCGAATTTTTACAATGAATCAGTAACAAAAGTAGGAGCGGGCACTTCAACAAAGAGTTTACTTTCTAAAAAAATATAGAGAAAACTCCTCTTTATAATTCTTGAATAATTGTAATCAATCAAAATGTTATTATTTCTATCTAATAAATGTTAGGACGTCATAACATTATTTTTA
>NZ_JARVHP010000003.1:0-11611 GCF_040459695.1 Bacillus cereus group sp. RP37
CTCCTACAACAATCAATGTTTTTTGAATGATGTATTTTTTCTTATCTCGCTTGTCTCTTTCTGCATTCACATCTTTATTTTCCATAAAAGCAACAATTTCAGCGTATGTTTTTATATTTTCACGTTTCTTGATTATGTCAATTTTTATAGCAGCTGTCATAGCAATTACCCAAAAAACAACTGGAATAATTAAACCTAAACTACCAAAATATTTAATTGCTAATCCTATTGATCCTACAGCTAAAATCAAAAATATAGCCATTACCTGGCCCAACCTATTAAATTTAACTTGCTGAAGATTATTTTTCATCATTTCTACGTCCCCTTTAACTAAGTCATCTAGAGAAACATCGAAAAGAACACTTAGAAGCAATAAATTATGAATATCAGGATAACTTCTTTCATTTTCCCAATTTGAAATGGTTTGACGAGAAACATAAATTTTTTCAGCTAAATCTTCTTGAGAAAACCCTTCCCTATCTCGATATTTTTTAATTTGTTTACTAAGATTCATTTCGATTGCTCCTTCTACATCAAAAATAGTTCAAGGTGATTTATTTATGGTAGCAAATATCTTTATAAAAGCTGTTTTCAATATGTCAAAAAGCTTTATATACGTTTAAACCCCCCTTATTTATCAACATTTGTTAAATCTTAATCTTCAACCAAACAAAATAAACCTAATAAATTAAATATTATCCTCTATATTTAATTTATACAATATTATCAACCAATAAAAACAGAATCCCATAAACACAGGACTCTTTTTTAATGGTTTTGAAAGTGATCTTTTGAATAATTGTTTACATTGGAGAAAATCAGTAATAAATAATATATAATCATCATTTTTAGTAACTTTAATAAATTCTAAATTCAAGAGTGGAAAAATTTAGAATTTTCACTCCTTTATAATCTGTTTTAATGATATACTATTATGTAATGCGCATTAACAAATAAAATTATGTTAGGAATGAATATTATGAAATCCCATAAAAGTATTATTTTCGATATTATTATGTATATAGCTATCTCTATTTTCTGTATATATTGGATGTTAGAAGAAAACATCTCCTCATTATACATATATTCATATTCTATTATTATTGCGGCAATTATTATATTTAAAATAAATAGACTTATTAAAACCAACAATTAAAAAAAGACTCTTAGTTTTCAACTAAGAGTCTTTTTTAAAATTAACTATTAGGTAAATAGATTTTTTGTGGTTGGCTTGTCCAAGCTTGTCCCATCTGCTTTGTACGTTTACTATCTTTATATAATCGAGTCGTAGAATATTGATACCAATTGTTTGTCATAAAACCTTTTTGATATAAATCATAAGAATAGTAACAACTAGGTATTCTCTCATTAGCTTTATAACCAGTTAAAATGATAGCCACCTTAGCTCCCCAACCTAATCCTGGTATTGTAGTAGCTAATGTTGATCCGAGGGCTGCAGCATTTTTAGCTTCTTTAGTATGACCTGTAAGCGTTCCAACATATTTATAGCCTGCTTTAGGGGCTGCAGCTCTCATTATAGGATTATCCTTTTCAACTGGATTATTTCTTTTATTTGCTGCAATAGGATCATATTCATATGATAAATCTTCCTGTATAACATTATCAATTTTAACATTCCCCGTTACACCATCAAAAACAACAATATGCTGTTCACCATTTTTTTCATAAACATTTGTACGAATTAATCCCTCTATACTAGCATCAACAATCTGATAATCTGAATGTAATTTTTCAATTGTTACTGGTGATACTTCAGCATTTTGAACTATTTTATTACTAGTATTATTCTCCTCAGCAGACGATACCGTTGGTAAAATTCCAGAAGTAATAACAACTGCAGCTGCCATTGATGCTAAAATTTTCTTTTTATTCATAAATTTACCTCTTTTCAATTTGATACATCTAACATTAATGGAAAATGATAGGAAAATCAACATCGGAAATTAATTATTTATAAATATTCAAATTTTAAGTTTATTTAAAATGTTCTTCTCGCGAATAAAATAAGAACAAACCACTGATTTTACATACAAAACCCTAAAAATATTGTTTTTTTCATTCCCTCACTCAAAAAATTCTTGTAGCTTCGCACGATTTTATATCTTTACCAATGTAAACTTTTGAATATTAGTTTACATTCATATCATCTATTTTATTGACTTTATCGTAATTCACGATTTTCCCCCAAAATCACTATCGAAAGTATACATTCAAAACAATGTAAAAACGTGGTTTATAAGAGCCATGAAGAATAATCAAACTGTATTTCGAATACATAAAATCCAATAACACTTTTAGTAAAATTAACACATACAATACAATGAACATTTACAAATATCCATATAAATTTTTCTCTTCTAACGGATATGAAAAAAGAGATGGCTGGACACCATCTCTTTTTTCTACTTTTATTTGAAAGTAGTTTACATAACCCCACTTATCAGCAGTCCATGTATCTCAAAATCTATAAAAAAAATCCCTTCAGATCTTCCTTCTAAGGGATTTCTCGTTCACATAATCTGTATTATCAGTAATTTTTATTTATCTACTTTAAAATACTCTGGATGTTCTGCTTTCATAGATAAAATGTTACCACACTCCGTGCAAACATCAGCAATCACTCTTAAAAATTGATTAAAAAGGTTATCCGTACTAATAAGTCTTAAACATGCTTGGGCATTTAATGAATCTTGCCCGATTTCTCTAGAACCACAATTAGGACATTTCTTATTCATTTTCAATTCCTTCTTCCTAAGATTTAGTTCACATAAAATCCAATTATCAGTAGTATCCCAAAAAGCTCAGAGTTCACATATAACTCTAAGCTTTACTTTTGTATTCATTTTCCTATATTTTTTAGAGGAAGCAAAAGATTATTTCCAAAACTCATACCATTTCTTATCTTTACTTGCTGCAATCATCTTCTTAACTTCCTGAACTTCCCTTATTGTTTGCATAAGCATTTCATCGCGTCCCTGATTCTTCGCTACGTCTTCACTAGTATTCGTCGCTATAAGCATTTGGGATTCCTGTATCGTTTGTATAGCGCTCAATAACTCTGATTCTCTTTGTGCGAATCGATGGTCTTGTTCGACTAAACGTTTGTTTAATTCTTGTAGTAATTCATTTTGCTTTTCAATGACCTCATTTTGATCTTGAAGCATCGTCTGTAGCGTTGTAGCGTTGAAATTCGGTTCTTCATAGCGCTCAATTTCATGTCGCTCTAATGGCAATACCTCAACGCCTTGATGCCATGATACTATTTGTTTTGTGGCGTTTTCTAATGTCATGTCTGTGTCGTTCTTTAGGTTGATAACCTTACGAAACACCATTACATCACTTTCTCTATACTTCCTATGCCCACGTTCATTCTTTATGAAAGTATAACCCTCTTTTTCTAGTACATCAGCATACTTACGTAATGTACTAGATTGGATACCTAATTGCTCTGCCACTTCGCCAGGACTATATAATGTCTTCATAGCGTCTCACCTCAAAAATATATTCGCTATAGCAATGATATACCCTTTTTCCTAATAATTCACGTATCACTTGTTTCAAATTCTTTTTTATTTATACAAGATTTTATGCAAAAAAAGAATAGCGGGGATCCCTATAATCCCCGCTATATCAACCATGTATAAAATTTTGCATATTGAGTTGATATAGAAAAGAAGAAAGAATCCCATAAAAACAAGGATTCTATCAAAATATTTACTACCGATAATGAGACGTTATGTTAACCGATCGTGTATATGGTATACAATAAAATTGAGGTGAAGTTATGGGAATAACGCTAACGATTGATACGCTGCAAAAACTCAATGATACAGATTTAGCAACAAAATTTTTTGATTTGCTAGAGAAACATGGATTACATCTAGAGAAACTAGGATTGTATGAACCATTAAAACAAGAATATAGTAAAGAAAAAGGTATTGAAATATGGTGTTTAGAAGATGAAGGATGTTTTGATATAGAATCAAATAAAAGTTTAGGTAAAGCTGGGGGAGTGCTTGGAAAATCTAAAACACAAGGCTTTACCATGCATGTTGTTTGGTGGGATTGTCCATGGAAAAAAACGAATTATATATGGTTTCATTTTCAGAAAAAGGCTTATAAGGCATATAAGACTCAAATACAAGAACTGTTTAAAGATCTTATTATTCTTACGAATGGCTTGTATGGATACATAAGTGATGAAATTGCAGTTAATCGCCAACATGTTACAGGTACAATTCAAGAACGAATATCAGGAGTGTTCTGGTGTAATTATTTTGGACCCCCTCTTTTAGAAGTTTTAAGAAAAGAAAATGTAGAATCCTTTTCTTGGTACAACAGTGTTAAGGTTGATAATGGTGGAGTTATTACCTATTTAACATCAGATGCTTTAGATATAAAACTCAAGTCAAATGAACTTGAGAACAAGGCACAGGAGTATATTGGAAGTCATTGGTTTAATGGTAAAGCTGCCAATTATCACATATTTTAAAAATTAACTTCCTGTAACGATAATTATGTAAACACGAAAGTCCCCCAGCTAAACGATCTGGAGGACTTTTTTTATGTAGGGCGGGAAGACATCGGTCTTCCCTTCGGGTTACCCCGATGGAAAGGGCGTTTTGTTTCCAAAACTGTTTTTCCTAATTACATATTATGCAAAAGTTTTAACTTGGTTCCTAAATTAATAAATAAAGATTTATGTAAACCTCACATAAATCTTTATTTATAGACTAAAACAAAAAGAGTAAAAAAATGTTACTCTCATCAAAAAAACCAAACCAATATTTCTAAGTTATCTTCCAAATACACTCAATCCTAAATAAATCAAACTATAACTAAGTAAAGCACTTGCAAGCATCAAGCCTACTTTTAATAATTTATCTTTTATATTAGGCTTTACTTCACTTACAGGTTTTCCCTCTATAAAATCAACTATTTGACAATAAGTTTTTAAATTATGCTCTTTTTTTATATTTTCAACTTGCTGTGATGAAAACATAAGCAAAATCACAAGTACCACAGGTATTATAAGACCATAATAACCAAAAAAATAAAATACAGGTGCAGTAAAAATAGGAAGTATAATCATTAATGCTAGCATGATGTAACTCCACTTAAAAAAAATTGATTTTTGAAGTTCTTCTTTCATGATCTTTACATCTCCTTTAACTAAATCATCCAGGGAGACATTAAAGAGAATACTCATCATTAGTAAATTATGAATATCTGGATAGTTCCTTTCATTTTCCCAGTTGGAAATAGATTGTCTGGAAACATGAATTTTTTCTGCTAACTTCTCTTGGGACATATTATCCCGTTTACGAAAATATTGTATTTGTCTACCAATGTTCATCTATATATCTCCCTTAAGTCTGAGGTTAAGTTAAAGACTAATTAAAGACTACCAAATTTCTTTATAATAACGTGATTCTAAAGGTGTAAAAATCTTTTATCATGCTATTTCCCCCTGTTTTTGGGTATAAGTGCTAGCCCCCAGGAACTTAACGTAACTGAATATGGAATAAGCTTATTATTTAAATCGATAAAACTTTTTTCGGCGGGTATAATTGCTGATCCAAGTCGAGCAACTTAACCCCGTTTTTGGTCTGTTCGGCTTCAGGAAAACTAAAAACCCGCCGAAAAAAGTTTTGCAAGGAGGGGGCAAAGCGGACAAAGTAGAGATTTTTGAATGGTGTTTACTCAAAAATACTACCTGTTCCTTGCGGAACTTTTAGTTCTTATATAGCGAGTGAGAAAAGAAAAATAAAGAAAGTCAGTAATATCAGGGTTTTATAGAAGATTTTATAAGAGACAAATAAACATAGAAACAAAATACCTAGTAAAAATGAAAATTCTATCCAAATATTTGCTACCGATCATAGAACATTATATTAGCTTACTCTAAATATTTATTCATAACGATATTTCTATAATTTTTATTAATCTACAATCTAAAAATTAGCCAAAAAACCATAACCCACTACTTAAAACACTAAAACAACTAAAATCTTAAAGACTAATAACCCTTTAAGCATTTTTTACTATAAAGACAATTAAACCCTAATAAAACATTGAAACTTAATTACCCAGTCGTCTATTACAATAACCACTTTCCAACATATCCTATCTTGAGAAGTAGTTAGAGAGTTAGTTTTAAAAAACTCTTTTTCTACTTTTTTAATTTATAGGAAAGGATGATATAAATGCCAGAACATCATGATGAAATCCGTGCTTTGTTACGTGCATTTCAATTAGTTGGAGCAAGAGTTGTATTATTTTTACCATCATTCCATGTAGAGGGTCTTATTACTCGAATTGGAGAAGAATTTGTTACTCTTCGTGGTAATGGAGATGAAGTTGAAGTAGAAAGTAATGCTAATGGTGAAGACCTTGAAAATCCAAACCAAATTAGTGTTAAAATCAGTTCAATTTTATCAGTTAGTGATGACCAAGGAGCGTAATAAATAAAGTCAAAAAATGCAATGGGATTATAAATACCCATTGCATTTTTTAAATATTATTTTACAAAATCTTAATTAGTATAAATTAGTCTAAAATATTGCTTTAAAAATCACTTATACAAGAAATAATTTGGCTTGTTTATTATCCTTTTTATTATCACTCTTTTACATAATATGTTTACTATATAATACAACCTTTACTAGGAGGTGTTTAGATGTGTCAGTTTTGTTCAAATCAAAAAAATATTAAACAACCTAAATTCAGATTGTTTAATATAAATCCTATTCCTTTTCACACTCCACCAAGATCACAAAAAAGTCCTACGATTTCACCAGAAACAGCTAATACTCCACTAAAATCACAAAAGAAATCTAAGGTTCCACCAGAAACAGCTAATACTCCACTAAAATCACAAAAAAATTCTACTGTCTTATTAAAATTACCAAAACCCTCCGCATCACAACTCAAATCACAAAAATTTAAAATAAAACAAAATAGTTCACAATTAATATTTAATAAAGAAATATCTAAATATCAAATCGACACGTCTAGAAATATCACAGACGTTACAAATGAAATACAAAGACTTTTACATGATTATCAGTTAATTCATTTACCCATCATAGTGTTTTTAGAGCAAATTCATATTAAAGGTTTTATAATGAATATTGATAAAGAATCAATTACTATTATTGGGCCAAATGTACAAGTAAAAGATAATTCAACTAATAAAATTATACAATCACCAAATAAAATCAACATTAAAATTAAGTCCATTCAAGCAATTAGTGATACAGGAAACTTCCTTAAACAAAATAATACAGATCAAATTGATTAAAACAAAAAATAATCCCTTATACCTTTTGATTTTTGCCCTTTCCTGGGGTTCCGTCCTACACTTTTTATTCCACGATTCACTTGACCACGAGCCTCTACACCCTCAAACTCCCAAAGATAACCCCAGCGGGCAAAAACCGCCCTTCTGGGGCCACCTCTGATGAGTTTGCATGAGGGTGCCCCTCATGGTCAAGTGACTTTCGCGGCATAAACGTTCCGGACTCAGTGATCAGCCCTTCTCTAGCTATTTTCCCATGTATTCATATTACAAAATCCCCTATATTTAAATTAATATATTGTATAATATAGTTAAATCATATTCTATTTGGTATCATATAGAATCAAGTACATATTCTCCCCTACGGGGAGCCCGGTTTATCGCCTTAACGGCTTAAAACCGGGAAGTTCAAGACCTATCCACTGATCATCTTGCCGTCCTGCGTCCTGCAAGATTCAAGCAGGGCAAAATACGCCTGCCTTGGCATGATAAAAGCTGACGCTTTTCCATGCCTGCGGTCAGACGCATTCATTTTTGATTCTCGCTACGCTTGAACCAAAAACAAGCTCGGCAAGCCGAGTGAATGGTCTTCAGGCGTATTTTGCCCTGCGGGACTTCCTGGCCAGAATGCTTCGCATCTGTCCAGATTCTTTTTCTAAATCAGCTGACGCTTCTTAGAAAAAGACAAATAAAATCGCCTTCCGGCATTTTTATTTGTTTGATCAAAATTTCATGCTCCGCATCACATTTTGTATTTTCCAATCTATAGCTTTTGCTATTAGATTGGTTCATTCAAAACCAGCTTACGCTTTTTTGAATGAAATTAAATAAACATGTTTAAACAAATGTTTATTTAATAAAAAACGAACTATGTGAACATGTGTAAATGTACACATGTTCACATAGCAAAGACACATAGCTTCGCTATGGATTCCTAAATAATTAAATGCACAAATATAGCAAAGACAGGAGGCATCCCTATGGCCGCGCCACGAAAACATATAAGGATTCTCAAAACAAAAGAAATTGAAGGCATGGATATGCTTTGGAAAACTGGAACAGCTACCAGAGAACAAATGGAAAGAGAATATAACATCAAAGGAGATCGCCTGAAAAAACTTTGTCATAGCGGATATTTAGAAGAACGTACAGGAAAAATTGTTTTAGGAGAAAAAGGGATAGAAAAGTTTAAAAAAGAGGGAAAAGAGTATCAATATAAAACCGGTATAAATAATGCCAAACATGATATTCGTCTCTCTGAAAAATACATCTCTCTACCAAAAGAAACAAGAGAAACATGGAAAACAGAAAAACAATTGCATTCAGAAGCTCAGAAAGACCCCAGATACGACGATTTCAAAAAAAGAATAGTAGAGTCCCATCCGCAAGGGAAATTCCAGCCAACGCCCGATGGGGCCGTCTATAGTGAAGTCCATAGCGGTCACATTGCCATAGAAGTAACAACACGTAACTATAAAGAGATTGATATTCAACAAAAACAAGAATTTGCAAAGACATTTTTATCCGGATATGAACAACTATAGGAGGAGAAAACATGGCAATACAACCAACATTTATCGTTCCACCTACTTTTTATACAGTACATGAAATTATGAATAATACGAATTCACCCTATATCTTAAACTTACATGACATTCAGGAAGATCCACATAAGAGAAAATTAAGTGATGAATTACATTTATTTATCATGAAGCATTATCATAATCTATTTACATTTATGCTCCATCATCAACCTTACATGTTAAAGTCACAGTTCCTAGATTTATTCGGCTACCAAAAAGGGAAAAAGAATAAATCTAGAACACTTGGTTATGCAAAATTAAAGGAGTTAGAAGATAAACTGTTAATTGGTTCTAAATCCTTTTATGGTGCGGAATATATTTATTTATCTTATCGTGCTTATTATTATTTTGGCCAAGAAAAAAAGGTACTACCAATTGCACCTGGAGAAAATGTACTCTTCCGCCATTTTACCCGCATGGAAGACTATCTAGAATTAAGTAAACAATATACAGATCCAATATTATTAACCGCATTACTTTGCTCTCACGAGCATTATTATTTATTACATACAGAACCCTTTTTCCAAATCAACCCAATACAAGAAAAAGATACACGTTACTTTGGAGAATACTTTCCAAACAACAAAATACCTAAAAATCTTGATATGGAATTTATAACAGACTTTCTCATAAAGACAAAAAAAGAAAATAGAGGATTGTGGTTAATAAATGAAGAGACGCCCGATACCCAACTTCACGTACTTATTACATTCATAGATGAACTCTTTAAGATTCTTACTACACGTTGTTCTCTTAAATTACTTATTAATAATCAAAAAGAATCCTTACGGATTGTAGCAAATATTATCCCAATACCAGGGACATCTTATATCACAATTAATAACCTTATTTCTGATATCTATCATATTGAATTTTTATTAAAGATTTGCTTCCCAACAGTGATAACAAGCTTTACTTTTATTGTAATGAACCAAGATCATAAGCGTGAATTAAACAATGTTATCAGTAGAATTACTAAACTTAGAGAAAATAAAAAGAACTTACAACCATGGCAATCTATGATTGATCCAAAAAATATTAAAATCCGGAATACAAATCTATTTAGACGTTTAAATTTCAACGATTCCTACGAATCTCAGCGAGAGAAACCACTTCCACAATAAACACTTACTTATCGTAAGTGTTTTTAGTCTTCCCCCTACTTTTGAGGTAGAGGCTGGCCGGGGTGTGGGGAGACCCCACGTATTGCGTATCTAAAAATAGAATAAGAACTAATTTGGGAACGTTAAATCAAGCGGTTTGGCTCGTATAATGAGTAGCTCAAGCCGATATACCTAAATCCAACTTTTGAGTTTATCGGCTTGGCGATGGAAGCAAACGAGCCAAAAAAAGTTCCGCAAGGATGTTAGAAAAAAGAAAAGTCTTTGACTTTAGCCGAGGATTGACGAGGCGACTTTTTTCTAACAAAGGTGGAGATTTTTGAGTGTTCTTCTCAAAAATACTACCTGTTCCTTGCGGAACTTTTAGCCCTATATATAAGAGTGAGATAGAGAAAATAAAGAAAGTTAGTAATATCAAGGGTTTAAGAGACATAGGGTGTACCCAAAATGGAACACCTGTGTACCCAAAATGGAACACCTAAAAAATGGAAAATCATATAAAAAAAAAGAAAGCAATAAAAAATCACTCTCTTTTTAAAATATTTTATTTAAAATAAATAAATTGGTAATTTATGTTTTTTACCATCTTCAGTTATAAAATTTCTAAGTGCTTTTTTAAAGATTCTTTGAGTTGCTTTATCCACTCCGTCTTTTGGAGAACAACACATAATATTAGGATTAACAAACCAAGTACGGCTTGTACAAATACGTCCATCTTCTGTTGTTGTACCAGTTTCTGCAACAGCCAATAATCCTTTTTTCATTAAACCATTCATTAATTGAGAAACTTTTCCTCTAGTTCTATTCAATTTCTTAGCTAAATAAGTAGGCGTTGCACTATCAGAATCAAATTCATTCTCTTTGCTAGCCCTTTCAACTAAAATATTTGTTTTAAACTCTACATAAGGTATAAGATCCATTAAAAAAGCTTTTTCAGATGTTGTTAAGTATTCGATTTCACTTAGATAATTATAGTTATCCATAATAATCTGCACAAATTTCACCCGATCCGTCGGCTTTTTCTTTTTTGCAATGAAATACTCTTCTCCTCCAGTCGCCTTACTTAATAACTGCAAAAGCATTGCTTTTTCTTCTTCTGAATAGCCACCAGCTTGCAATTGATTATAAATATTATCAATCTTATTATCTCTTTCTATTGCTTTTTTTTCAGCTTGTCCAAAATCTACAACTTTTGTCATAAAATAATTCTCTCCCCTAGTGGAAGGAATCAACTTTTATATGTTAGAATGTATATAGAATATATATTGGTTGATTCCAACCTTATTATGAAAAACCGCCTGCCGTCCAAAGCATGGGCGGTTTTTCTCGTTTATACGTCTTTCTTTATAATAACATGAAACCCTTGTTAAAGCTTTCCATCCCTTACAAAAACACAACATTTAACCCTCTTTTTCTACTTTAAACTCATACAATACAGATATTATCATAATAAGAAAAAGAACCCTAAAAACCAGGTTCTTTTTCTTATTATTCAATGTAAACATTTAAATAGGTTTACATTCATTTTTCACCTTATAAAAATATCGAAAAACTCAAAAGAGCAATAATTCCTGAAACCAACGCAA